>NZ_PNYA01000020.1 GCF_002879885.1 Trinickia dabaoshanensis | reverse complement strand
CCGTATCGACTCGATGAACTCGCTCGGGCTGTGCGGAATGCGCTGGCACGCGCGGGCGACACGTCGGGCTAGCTGATTCCTATTGGCGACGAGTGCCACAGAGGGGCACACTGACAAATCTCGGCCAGGAACGGTCAGTCAATACCGTAGCCAAAATCGTCGCCAATCCGGCATTGTTGCTCGCTATACCCCGGCGGCCATTGCGAGCAATGGCTACCGGCGACGCTGTGCCCTGAAGAGACGACAAACCGATGCGACCTTCCTCATGTTGCGACGCCAACTGTCTTCGTCATTGGGACACAAGCCAGTTCAATCCCGCGCGGGGATCGATAAGTCCCAATAGTTTCGCCAGCCCAGCCGCAGCGACGATAGAAGGGGGCGGCGTTGAGCGTTGCATCAAGTCTCATGGTAGTTACACCATGCTGGCGAGCAAGGTTCTCAAGGAAATCCATCATTCGTCGTCCGACACCTAACCCCATGTGCGATGGCCGGACGAAGATCGCATCGATCTGGCCCGTAGCAACCGTGAGCATGCCCGTTGCGACGACAGCAACGTTCTCAGTCGCAACATAGAAGCCGCGTTCGACCAGATTGGTCCACTTTTCGCCGGGCGCACCGTCGGTCCAGGCAGCGAGAACCGTCCCAGGGTAATCGCTCGCGCATTTATCAAGTAATGCATCTCTGCGGATATACCATGCGTCATGCGCGTCAGAGCGCGTCGCTTTTCGGATGGCAATCATGCCGCGACACCCCGCTTTCGGGTAGTGGATCTGCTGCATTGATTCGCTCCTAAGTAGGCCAGCGCGGCCGGAGCGATGATGTAATGCGCCCCGTCCTTCACTGGCGGGGCCGTTGGGAATGGCGCGAGTTTTATATGAACGTCGGCTCCCACGAACCGCCATCAGCGGTCGAGGTACGCATCATCGATTCGTATTTGTCGCGGTTCATCGGGGCATAATGCCTACCGCAAAAACCACTGTCAATAATCGAATTAACGTGCGCCGGTGCCGTTTCCGTTCTCTGCGAGCATACTGCCGACAGCTAACGTCAACATCCGCTTGCGGTGTAAACGACTGACTGGTTCGGGTCGTTCGGCAACATTCACAAGAACCGTCAAAACGCTTCGGGTACCAAAGAGCCGGAATCTCGAGGGCATCCAGGTTGAGCGCCTATGTCGGTTTCTGCTCGCGTCCCATCTATCCCCATAGCCCATCGCCGCGTCCGGGACCAGTCAATATCAGCCCGATTTCACCCGGCGACCGCGCCCCAACCGCGCAACCCATCCCGCCAATTGAGCCGGGGAAATATCTCCAGACATAAGCCCCCCTTATGGGCCCATAAATCCCGGCCGTCTTCACACGCGAATTGTGGGTGGACATATTGGCGTCACACGCCGCTCGAGCCGCGATCTCGCGCAGAGGCTAAAGCCTCGGTTGCACCGCGGCAAAGCGCCGGCGGCCGCAACGCCTCCAACGCATCGCAATCATCGACTTCATGAAGCCCAATACCGGAAAAAATATCCTTGTCTTGATGGCCGATCAATTGACGCCTTCGTCGCTGCGCGTCTACGGCAATACCGTGTCGAAGACACCGCGCATCGACGCGTTGGCGCGCGACGGCGTGGTGTTCGATTCCGCCTACTGCGCGAGCCCGCTATGCGCGCCTTCGCGCTTCGCCTTCATGGCCGGAAAGCTTCCATCGAAGATCGGTGCTTACGACAACGCCGCCGAATTCGCGGCGCAAACCCTCACTTTTGCCCATTATTTGCGCGCCGTTGGATACCGCACGGTCCTCTCCGGCAAGATGCATTTTTGCGGACCGGACCAATTACATGGCTTCGAAGAGCGTCTCACGACCGACATCTATCCGGCCGATTTCGGCTGGGTGCCCGACTGGGATCGGCCCGAAGTCCGTCCGAGCTGGTACCACAACATGAGTTCGGTGCTCGAGGCCGGCCCATGCGTGCGGACCAATCAACTCGACTTCGACGACGAGGTGACGTTCACCGTGCGGCAAAAACTCTACGATATCGCGCGCGAGAAGCAAGCGGGCACCGACGCGCGACCGTTTTGCGTCGTGGCTTCGCTCACCCATCCGCACGATCCCTATGCGATTCCCTCGGCGTATTGGGATCTTTATCGCGATGACGAAATCGATATGCCGTGCACGACGCTGAATCCAAGCGAGAGCGATCCGCATTCGCGGCGGTTGCGGCACGTTTGCGAAAACGACCGCACGCCCCCCACGGATCAGCAAATCCGTAACGCCCGCCGTGCCTACTACGGGGCGCTGTCTTATGTGGACGCGCAATTCGGCGCGATTCTCGACACGTTGGCCGCGACGGGATTGGCCGACGATACGATCGTGATCGTGACGTCCGACCACGGGGACATGCTGGGCGAGCGCGGCCTTTGGTACAAGATGACGTTCTTCGAGAACGCGGCCCGCGTGCCGTTGATCGTGCATGCGCCGAAAGCGTACGGTTCGCACCGAATCAAGGCCAGCGTTTCGACGATCGATTTGCTGCCGACGCTCGTCGAACTCGCCACGGGAACACGAGAGACCGCATGGCCCGATCCCATCGACGGACGCAGCCTCGTGCCGCACTTGCAGGCAGAGGGCGGACACGACGAGACGTTCGGCGAATACTTGGCCGAGGGTGCGATCGCCCCGATCGTCATGATTCGCCGCGGCGCCTACAAATTCATTCACACGCCGGCCGACCCCGATCAGCTATTCGATCTCGACGCCGACCCGCAAGAACTCAAGAACCTCGCGAGCGATCCGGCCCACGCGAAGACAGTGGAAGATTTCCGGGCGGAAGTACGCCGACGATGGAATCTCGATGCCCTGCATCAGGAGGTGCTGGCGAGCCAACGCCGCCGCCGTTTCCACTATGCCGCGACGACGCAAGGCCACATTCGATCGTGGGACTGGCAGCCGTTCATCGACGCCGGCCAGCGCTACATGCGGAACCACATCGAGCTCGACACGCTCGAGGCGATGGCGCGATTCCCGCGTGTCACGCACGAATGACCGAGCGGGCGGTGCCGTTGCGCAAAGAGACCGAAGTCGAATCCTAGCTAATCAACCACACAGGAGTGGGCTATGAAACAAAGCAAGCACCACCTATCCCGGCGCTTGATAGCCGCCGTTTTATCGGCGGCGGCGATCATGCCCTGGGCCGCCGCGCGTGCCGCCGATCCCGGTAGTTGCACGCAAGTTCGTATGGCCGATCCCGGTTGGACGGATATCGACGCCACGAATGCGATGGCCGGCGTGGTGCTGGGCGCGCTCGGCTACCGCCAAAGCGTGGCTAATCTATCGGTGCCTATCACGTACGAAGGCCTGAAGAAAGGCCAGATCGACGTATTCCTCGGCAATTGGATGCCTGCGCAAGGCCCGCTCGTGAAGCCCTTCGTCGATAGCCATGCGATCGACGTGCTGCACGCCAATTTGACCAACGCGAAGTTCACGCTCGCGGTGCCCGATTACGTCGCGGCTGCCGGCGTGCATACGTTCGCCGATCTGGCCAAGTACGCCGACAAGTTCGACGACAGGATCTACGGCATCGAGCCCGGCGCGCCGGCCAATCAAAACATCTCGAAGATGATCGGCGACAAGGCCTTCGGGCTAGGCAATTGGAAGCTGGTCGCCTCGAGCGAGACGGGCATGCTGACGCAGGTCGCGCGCGCGGTGCGTGATAAGCGCTGGATCGTCTTTCTCGCCTGGGAGCCGCATCTGATGAATACGGAATTCCACTTGACCTACTTGTCGGGTGGGGATGCGTATTTCGGTCCGAACTACGGCGGCGCGACGGTCAATACCGTCACGAGAACCGGCTTCGCGAACGAATGCACGAATCTCGGACGTCTATTCAAGCAGATGACCTTTGACGTCGACCTCGAGAATCAAATCATCGCGAACGTGCTGCAGAAAAAGATGAGCGCGACCGCCGCCGCACGCGATGCATTGAAGGCCCACCCGAAGTTACTCGAACCATGGCTTGAAGGCGTAACGACCGCGAGCGGGGCGAACGGCTTACAGGCAGTGAATAGCGCGCTTGCCGGCGACTAATTTCGACCGACACCCACCGCAGCCCAAAAAGAGACCATCATCATGAAAGCATTACGCACCCCGATTCTGTCGGGCGTGGCGCTCGCGCTCGCCTGTTCGCCTGCTGTCAGTCATGCTCAAAGCAGCGTGACGCTGTACGGCATTCTCGATGCCGGTATCACCTACGTCAGCAATACCGGCGGTTCGCACGCCGTCAGATTCGACGACGGCATTTCGTACGGCAACCGGTGGGGAATCAAAGGAACCGAGGATTTGGGCAACGGTTTGTCGGCCGTCTTCGCACTCGAAAGCGGATTCAAGCTGGGCACCGGCCGTCTCGCATTCGGTGGGTCGGAGTTCGGGCGGCAGGCGTATGTCGGGTTGTCGAGCCCATGGGGCACCGTTTCGTTCGGCAATCAGTTGGATATGACCGAGGAGATGGTCTTTCTATACAACATCTCGGCCTGGGCGAGCGGCTATGCGATTCACCAAGGCGACTTCGATCGGTTCAACGGCGACCGCCTGCCGAACTCGGTCCAGTTCATGTCGAATGAGATCGACGGATTCAAGTTCGGCGCGATGTGGTCGTTCGGCAACGTCGCGGGCAATTTCCATCAGGGCAGCGCCTATAGCGTCGGGGCGCATTATGCGCACGGCGGCTTTACGATGGGCACGGCTTACACCCAATTGAACAATCCGAGCGGGATCTATGCGTTCGATCCTTACGCGATGATCGGGACGCGTACTTTCCTCGGGCAACCCACGGTGAGCGTCGATCCCGCCACGGGGGCCGTGACCGACTTGTATTCGAATTCGGCATTTCCCGTAGACAAACAAGGTACCTTCGGGGTGGGGGCGAGCTATGCACTCGGTCCCGTCACGCTGAGGGGAAATTACTCCTACACGACGATCAAGGCGTTCGGCCAGTCCTCGCACATGCACGTCGGCGAGGGCGGGGCGTCATGGAGCATGACGCCGGCATTTACCGTCGATGCGGGCTATCAGTACACGCACTTCGAAGGCCACCATTGGAATCAAGTGTCGGCGGGGCTGCACTATCTTTTGTCGAAGCGTACCGACGTTTATATCTCGGGCGACTACTTGAAAGCATCGAACGGGGTCAATGCGGTGATCGGCTACAGCTTCGCGCCCTCTAGCACAGCCACGCAGGCCGATATTCGCATTGGCATGCGGCATTCCTTTTGACGATTTGACTCCTCGTCGTACTTGGGCGGGCGTGTTGTAGACACGACCCGCCGTTTTTTTATTGGAGAGTCCCCGTGCTATGGCCTACGGCAACAGCCGGTCACGGATGATTCATCGCCCCGTACAATGTTGCGCGCACAAGGTCATCGACGTGTTGATCAGCGCCTATCTCCATTGCAATCGTGACGACCGAGGCCCGCATGCCTTACGTATCCGCTAGAAGGTTTATCGCTATTTTGCTGACTGCGCTGGCGACGGTGGGTGTCATGCAGCCCGCGCGTGCGTGCGAGATCCCGGCTCCCGTCCAGACGATCGACCCGCCCGGCTTCTACGACGATGCGGCCGGCTACGCGCGCGACGTGAAGCCCATGCGGGACTTCATCGCGCGGCTCAACGGCGCCGCCGACAAGGCCGATTGGGTGTGCGCACTGAGCTTACTGAACAGTTGGGCGAAGGCCGATGCGCTGATGGGACATATCTCGGGGTATCAGGGCTACTACGAGCGTTCGTGGGCCGGAGCGGATTTCGCGATGGTGATACTTCGTATGCCCCCTGAATTTCGCGCCGAACATCATGTGACGTTCGATGCAATCAATCCGTGGCTCGAGCGGATTGCGATTGCCACGCGCGATGCCGAAGCGATCAATCACTTGCACAACAATTTGGTTTACTGGGCCGGGTTGAATCTGATCGCGATCGGCACCGTCACCAACAGCGCCACCTTAATCGATTCGGGCCTGCTTCGCGTTCGCGAAGGGATACGGGATATCGGCCCCGACGGCGCGCTGGCGAGGGAGGTGAAGCGCGGCGATCGAGCGCTCCACTATCACACGTTCGCGCTTATCCCACTCGTATTCGCTGCCGAATTGGTGCAGCAGCGCCGTATCGATCTCTATCGGGAAAATAGCGGTGCGATCGGCCGGCTGGCAAACTTGGTCATCGATGCCGTCGAAGACCCTGCCAGCTTCGCCAAAATCACGCCGATCAAACAGGATCTGTTTCCTTGGACCTTCCAAGACGAGTTGTCTTGGATGGAGCCGTATTACGCGCGATTCAGGGATGCGCGCTTGCCCGCGCTCATCGGGCCGCGCCGGCCGCTCAAAGAGTGGCGGCTCGGCGGCAACGTCACGCAGGCTTGGGGTGCGCCGTTGTGAGTCCGGGTAACGGTGAACGGAAATGCTTTGTGAGGTGAGCCGCGCGAGCCCGCGTCCTTAACAGACGGCGACCGGCAATCCCGAAAACGCCGGTTGGCGCCGGACGCTTTCACGCCGTAGCATTTTCGCGTACCAGCCGCGCAGCGCCTCGCATTCATCCGGCACCGGCAACTCGACGAGCGACGCAAACAGCAAGCCGCCGATCACGGCAATATCGGCCATTGAAAACGCCTCGCCCGCGACATACGGCTGGCGGCTCAAGACGGTATCGAAATAGCGCATGCCTCTGACCGCTTTATCGCGTTGACGGAACCCCCACTCGGGGTTCTGGTAGAGCTCGACCTTCGGTCCCAGCCCCGGCGTGCCGTGATGGAAATAGACACTGACCGCATCGAGCAATTCGATCTCTGCGCGTTTGGTCATCATGTGGATGAGGCCTTTCTCGAGCGGGGTGTTGCCCGTGAGTTTAGGCGTGCCGTCGAGCGCGTCGAGATACTCGGTGATGGCCGTGCATTCGCCGATACAGGTTCCGTCATCCAACTCGAGTACCGGTAGGGTGCCGGAGTAGTTCTTGGCGGCAATGAATTCGGGCCGTTTGTGCTCGCCTTCATAGAGATCGACCATGACGAACTCGACTCGCGACAGCATGTCTTTTTCGGCGAGTGCGATTCGCACGCGAGTGGGGTATGGGCCTTTCGGGAAATCGTAAATCTTCATCGACGGCACTCCAAGTGCGTTGAGTTCAATAGCGAACGTCGCCGATCGATTGGCCTACCTAACGTTCGTTAGGGTAAACATAGAAGGTATAATCTCGGCTGTCAACACCCTGGATTGGACTTCGGAGGCGCGAGCAGTGACGAAAGACGCGAGCACGAACTCGAGAGAGCGAATTTTGGAAGCCGCCACACGGATCGCGCAGGCGCACGGCTATGGTGGGCTGAACTTTCGAGGGCTGGCCGATGAGGTCGGCATCAAAGCCGCAAGCATCTATCACCACTTCGAAAGCAAGGCCGATCTAGGGGCCGCCGTGGCACGGCGGTACTGGGAGAATACGCAAGCGGCGCTCGAGGAAATGGCGCGGAAGTCGAAAGACCCGCTGTCGTCCTTGCGTCACTACCCGGAGATATTCCGCCAGGCGCTCGAGTCCGGAAACCGGATTTGCCTATGCAGCTTCATGGCCGCCGAAATCGATGACTTGCCGGAGGTCGTTACGCACGAAGTGCTGACGTTCGGCGAAGTCAATGTCGCATGGCTCGCCAAGATGCTAGTCGCGGCGCAGGTGGTGGATACCAAGGAGAGCGAACAGCGGGCGCGCGCGATCTTTGCGGCGATCGCCGGCGCGCAACTCGTCGCTAGAAGCCGTTCGGATGTCGCGCTTTACGATGCGCTCGTGAAGGGTTATCGAAAAGCGGGCTTGTTGCCGGCGTAGTGGGGCATTGGGCTGGAGACGGATGCTCTCGACCTCACCGAGATCGAGCCGGGTTGTTCTCCTCGCAACCAAAATGCTGCCGCGGACGCAGCGTGCCTTTGAGCTGTCGGTGACCGCGCCTCGCAAACTTACCTCTTCGCGGAGGCGACCGGGCAGCATCGCGAACCGCATTGTCCAGTGCTATGATGGTACGCAGCGCGTATCAATAGCAGGAGTGTATTTCCACATGGAAAAATGTCTCCAGCAAGCATTTTTGCGTCGAGCTAAGGACGCTCTCGGCCTGACGTGGGACGAACTTGCGGGGGCGAGCGGTATCAGCCCGCGCGCCTTGAAAACCTACCGTATGCCAGAAACGTCGCAAGATCATCGAACCTTGCCGAATCTGTCGCGGGCTGCAATCGAACGTTTGGTCCAAGAGAAACCTGGCAAGCGCGCAAAACATCCTTGAAATGGTACGCATTGCGTACCATGCTGAATCTCGTACTTGGAGATTTTTGTGAAGCCTTCTGTCGCACTGAACGCGCATCGCGCGGAGATACGCAAGATCGTCGAGGAGAACCGGGCGACCAACGCTCGCGTATTCGGCTCGGTGCTGCACGGCGAAGATACGGAAGAAAGCGACCTCGATCTGCTCGTCGAGCCTAAACCTGGAATGACGTTGCTGAACCTAGGGGCAATCCGTTACAAGCTTGCCGATCTATTGGGGGTACACGTGGATGTATTGACGCCCAATGCGCTGCCGGACAAGTTCAAAGCGATGGTGATTGCGGAGGCTCAACCGGTATGAGCAGTAAGGAACCGCGGTTGCCGGATTATCTCGGCCACATTGTCGAGGCGATCACCCGGATCGAGGGTTATATCGGCGATATGCCCAAGGAGGCTTTCGTAGCGAACCAGCTTTTGGTTGACGCGGTGGTGCGCAATATTGAAATCGTTGGCGAGGCCAGCAACCGGGTGACAAAACACCACCGGGAGTTTCGCGACGCGCATCCTGAAGTCGAATGGCGCGGGAGTTACGAAATGCGTAGCGCCATCGCCCACGACTATTTCAAGGTTGACCTTGATCTGGTTTGGGATACGCTCAAGAACGACCTTCCAGCCATGCGTGCGACCGTGCAAGGTTTGTTGGACGAACTGAATGCGAAGGACCGGCCGGCTGCGTAGCGTCCTCGCATGTGACGAGAAAAAGCCGGCGGAGTCCGGGTTACACGAAAGCGCGAGCCACGTGCCGGCACAGAGGGAAGAAGACGAGGGAACAACGGCCTCCGGACCAGTTTCAAGACCTGCAGCTTTGTGGCCGCGTGTCATTCCGATGCAGCCAACTCCCGCAAAACCCACTCTCGAAATGCGATCAACGCGGGGTGATGCCGCGTGCGTTCCGGATAGACGAAGTAGTAGGAGCGAGAACTCGGCACCGGAGCGAACGGGCTGCATAGCCGGCCGTCGTTCAACTCGTCTTCAACGAGCATGCGCGGAACGAGCCCCACGCCGATTTCGGCGATGACGGCTTGTATCAAATGCGAAGTCAACTCGAAGCTCGGGCCGAGACGCAGCGCATTCGGCGGTAGGCCGAAATGCGCGCACCATTCGCGCCAAGCATCGGGGAAGCTGCCCACGCGCAGCAGCGTCAAGCCTTCGAGCCTATCGATGGTGGGGCGCTGCGTGTCGCCAGGCACCTGCGCTCGAGCGCGCGCACCGCGCCGCGGTTTGCGTGTCGCCGCGAATACGGTAGGGCTGCCGATCAGCACCAGTTGCTCCGCGTAAAGGCGGTGCGCCACCACATCGGGCCACCGGCCGTCCCCCACCGCGATGGCCGCATCGAGAGGCTGAGTCGAAAAATCGACGTCCTCGATCCTCGAATGCAAATCGATCTGCAGATCGGGATGCTCGCGATATAGCCGATGCAGCCGCGGCAGCAGCCACTTGGCGCCGAACGTCGGCAACGTCGCCACGCGCAAGTGGTGCCTGCCGCGCGACTCGGAAGCAAGCGCTTGCAAGGTTGCATTGCGTATCAACGTCAAAGCCGCGCCCAACTCGGTCATGTAAGCCCGGCCCGCGTCGGTCGGGACGATGCGTTTGCCGTCTCGTAGGAACAGGGCCACCCCGAGCATGGCCTCGAGCGTTTGTACCTGGCGGCTAACGGCGCTTTGCGTCAACGAGAGCTCTTCGGCCGCGCGCGTGAAGCTTTGATGCCGCGCGGAGGCTTCGAAAGCTAGAAGCAGTGACATCGATGGAGTCAGTTTGCGGTAGTTCATTCATAAAACTCATGAATATCCCAATCAACTTCCGCTTGTGGGCATTGATACGCGCGCGGAAAATCGGCCGGGTATAGGGAATCCATGCAGAGTCTACATGGATCGAAACCCGGAGCCACTCATCGATGACGATTTCCCGCCTGCCCGCCGACGATTCCGTTGACCGTCTTCACGCGAGTTTTTTCGCCGAGCTGCTGGCGTCGGGGTTCGAGGGCGATATCGATCGCAGCCAAGCCGCGCGCGCGGTGCTCTCGACCGATAATTCGATCTATCAGCGCTATCCGAAGGGCGCGGTGTTTCCTCGTCATGCGCGGGACGTGCAGCGGGTGGCGGAATTGCTCGGTCGCCCCCGATTTCGTCAAGTCACGGTGGCGCCGCGCGGCGGCGGTACGGGTACCAACGGGCAATCGTTGACGGACGGCCTCGTCGTCGACTTGTCTCGCCATATGAACCGCATCGTTTCCATCGACGCACAGGCCCGAACGGCGCGTGTCGAGGCCGGCGTGGTCAAAGACCAACTCAATGCCGCGCTTAGACCGCACGGCCTCTTCTTCGCACCGGAGCTGTCCACCTCGAACCGGGCCACGATCGGCGGCATGATCAGCACCGATGCGAGCGGGCAGGGTAGCTGCACCTATGGCAAGACGCGCGATCACGTGAAGGCGCTTGAATCCGTTTTGATCGGCGGGCAACGTCTTTCTAGCCGCCCCGTGGATTCGGCCGAATTGGACCGTTTGTGCGCGCGTGACGATACCGTTGGGCGGGTCTACCGTGCGGCGAAAGACATCAGCGAAACCCAAGCCGGTTTGATTCGCGACCGCTTCCCTCGATTGAATCGGTGTTTGACGGGCTACGATTTGGCCCATCTGCGCGATGACAGCGGCCGCTTCGATCTCAACAGCGTGTTATGCGGCTCGGAAGGCACGCTCGGCTTCGTCGTCGAGGCGACGCTGAACGTATTGCCGATTCCCGCGCATACCGCCCTGGTCAATATCCGTTACGCGAGCTTCATGGACGCGCTGCGCGACGCGCAACCGCTCATGGCACACCGGCCGCTATCGATCGAGACAGTGGACTCCACGGTGCTGGCGCTGGCGCGCCACGATATCGTTTGGCGAAACGTGGCCGAGTACTTGCCTGAAGTCGATGGCGCAGTGGATGGCGCTGGGGGCATCAATTTGGTGGAGTTCAGCGGCGACGATGCCTGCGAAGTGCGCGCGCGGGTGTCCGCTTTCGTCGAATATCTCGAGGCGGACAGCCCGGTACGCAGACTAGCCGTCACGATCGCCGACGGCGAGGCGGCCGTCAGCCGCGTCTATGCGATGCGCAAGCGCGCGGTGGGGCTGCTCGGTAACGTCAGCGGCGAAAGCAGGCCGCAACCGTTCGTGGAAGACACGGCCGTGCCGCCGGAGCATCTCGCCGATTACATCGCCGAATTCCGCGCGCTCCTCGACGGCATGGGATTACGCTACGGCATGTTCGGCCATGTCGATGCGGGGGTGCTGCACGTCAGGCCCGCGCTCGACATGCGCGATCCTCGGCAAGCGGCGCTCGTTCGGCCCATCTCGGATGCCGTGACTGCATTGACGATGAAGTATGGCGGCTTGCTCTGGGGCGAACACGGAAAGGGGGTGCGCTCGGAGTACGTGCCCGAATATTTCGGCCCGTTGTATCCCGCTTTGCAAACGCTCAAGGCGGCATTCGATCCCGAGAACCAACTCAATCCCGGGAAGATCGCGACGCCCGCGGGCAGCGGCGCAGCATTGCTGCGCATCGACAAGGTGGCGATGCGCGGTGAGGCCGATAGTCGGATCGACGAACGCGTGTGGCGCGCGAACGCCGATGCGGTGCATTGCAACGGCAATGGGGCCTGCTACAACTTCGATCCCGACGACGCGATGTGTCCTTCATGGAAGGCGACGCGCGAGCGCGTTCATTCGCCGAAGGGGCGCGCATCGCTGATGCGCGAGTGGCTTCGTCTGCAAGGCGAGGCGGGCGCAGATTTGACCGCGGCGCCCAAGAGCGCGGCGCTGCCGGTCAAGATCGCCAATCGCTTGCGCTGGCGTCGTGCGCAAGACGACTTCTCGCATCAAGTTTATGCGGCGATGGCGGGTTGCCTCGCGTGCAAGTCGTGCGCGGGGCAATGTCCGGTGAAGGTCAACGTACCGGAGTTTCGCGCGCGTTTTCTCGAGCGCTACCACACGCGCTATGCACGCTCGCCGCGAGACTACTTGATCGGATCGCTCGAGTTCAGCGTGCCGTTTGTCGAGAAGGTTCCCGGTGGGCGCTACGTCTATAACGCGTTGATGCGCGCGCGGCCGGTGAAAGCAGCGCTGCACCGGCTTGCGGGTATCGTCGACGCGCCGTTGCTGAGTGGCTTTTCGTGGACAGCGGTGGTGCGGCGATGGCGCGTCGAGCCGGCTACGGCGGAGCGTTTGGGCGCACTCACTGAAGAGGAGCGCGCGCGCAGCGTCGTCTTCGTACAAGATGCATTCACGCGATTTTTCGAATCACAGGTGTTGGCCGCTTTCGTCGAACTGGCGGCACGGCTCGGGTACCGCGTGTTCCTTGCACCATACATGCCTAACGGTAAACCGCTGCACGTCCAAGGTTTCTTACGCGCTTTCGGGCTCGCCGCGAAACGAAACACGGCGCGGCTGAGTGCGATCGCTCAGTTCGGTGTGCCGCTCGTCGGCCTGGACCCGGCGATGACGCTCGTGTATCGGCAAGAGTATCGAAAGACGGATGGGGGCGAAAACTGTCCGGACGTCATGCTCCCGCAAGAATGGTTGAACGACGTCGTGCAGTGGGACAAGGTTTCGCTTCACATCGAAGACGAACGAGCGAAACGTCTATCGATCGCATATCGCTTGCTGCCGCATTGCACGGAGCGCACCAATGCGCCCGCGGCGACGGCCCTGTGGGCGGACGTGTTCGCACGCGCGGGCGTCGCGCTGACGGCAGTCGCGAGCGGTTGTTGCGGAATGTCGGGAACATACGGACACGAGGCACGCAACGTCGAAACGTCGAAGACGATATTCGATCAGTCTTGGGCCCGGCACGTGGACGCATGGTGCTCGCCAAGCGAGCCCCGGCATACGGGCGGCGCCGAACGCTCCGAGCTACTCGCGACGGGCTATTCGTGCCGCTGCCAAGTAAGCCGTTTGCGCGGGCGCCGGCTACGTCATCCGATCGAGGCGCTGCTCGACGTTATCGGTCGCTAACCTCGATTCGATACGCAAACTCGACACGCAAAAACGGGCGAGCCCGCAGGCCCGCCCTAAAGGCATCTCCGGCGTTATAGAGCAGCGTGCCGGTAGCTGCCTTAGCCCGTTGGCCTTACTGCGCCTTCGTGGCCGTATCGGCCTTCGTATCAGCCTTCGAATCGGCCTTTGCCGACGTATCGTTCTTCTCCGCGCCGGCTGCGGCGCCTTCGTTCTTCTTGCTCATCTTGTGCGCGTGCATCTTCTTCGCGTGCGCTGCCGATTTCTTAGCCGTGTGTTCCTTCGTGGACGCTTTCTCGTTTGCCGTAGCGGCATCGGTCGAAGCCGTATCGGCCTTCAACGTGTCGCTTTTTACCGCGGTGCTGGCTTTCAGGTTGGCTTGGCCGGCCGGCGCCGAAGCCGAGGCGCTCGTTGCAGCGTTGGTGGACGGTGCAGGTGCGGCGGTTTGTGCGAAAGCCGTCGAAACGAGCAGGGCGGAAGCGAGAGCGGCGAACATCGTCTTCATGTGTGAACTCCTTGTAGGGCGGCTGAGAAAGTTCAGCGCTGCCGGTTTAACGTTGGCGCGACGACGCGAGTTGACCCTGCTCTAGTGACAAAACGTAAGCCGTGTGACGAATCGCTTACGTGTATGCCGGCGGCGACACACGATCTACGCCTCTCCAATTCTTGAGAATGGGAGGGGACGTTAAGCGTGCCGGTGCGCTATGCTTGCGCATCCATCGCCCGAGCGATGCCGCGATGTTGTGGATGACAGATGAGAACCAAACCCGGACTGTTGATGACGGCTTGCCTGTGCGCATCGCTCGCGCTGACGGCATGCGACGATCGTGAAGGCGAGCTTGCGATGGGAAAACTCAAAGCGTTCCTGAACGCGATCAAGCCGGATGCGTGGCTATTGCGAGGGCTCACGCCGGGCGTGGCCACCGAGGCGCAAGTTCTCGATCAAATGGGGGCGCCCGAGACGGAGCGCACGCGCCCGGACGGCTCCAAGCGCCTCGAGTACCCGCGCGGGCCGCAAGGCACGACGACGTACATGGTGGATATCGACCCGAACGGCAAGCTCGCCGCGGTCACCCAGGTGCTGACCGCGGAAAACTTCGCGAAGGTGCGGATCGGAATGACGCAAGCCGAAGTGCGCGAACTGCTCGGCAAGCCGGGCGAGGTGAGCGTTTATCGCTTGAAGCCGGAAACGGTGTGGAGTTGGAAGTGGCAGGAAGGCGGCGTATCGGGCGATGCGTTTTTCAACGTGCACTTCGATGCGTCGGGGCACGTGTATACGATGTCGCGCTCGGATATCTTGCGGGGGCGTTGATTGCGGAGGGCCCCGTCGTCGAACGATGGGCCCTCGGAATAGACGCTAGCCCGCGCTCAACCCGGCACGCGCACCCAACCTTCCATCAGTACGCGCGCACTGCGGCTCATCAATGCCTTCTTGACGACCCATTGCCCATCGACGAGGGCCGCTTGCGCACCGACACGCAGCGTTCCCGAAGGATGACCGAATCGCACGGCCTCTTTCTCGCCGCCGCCGGCCGCCAGGTTGACGAGCGTGCCCGGAATCGCGGCCGCGGTGCCGATCGCGACGGCGGCGGTGCCCATCATCGCGTGGTGCAGCTTGCCCATCGACATGGCGCGTACGAGTAGATCGACATCGGCGGCGCCGACTTGTTTGCCGCTCGAAGCGACGTAGCCGGCCGGCTTCGCGACGAAGGCCACCTTTGGCGTGTGCTGTCGCTTGGAGATGTCTTCCAAGCGTTCGATGAGACCCATACGCAAGGCGCCATGTGCACGGATCGTCTCGAACATGGCTAGCGCCTTGTCGTCGCTATTGATCGCGTCTTGAAGCTCGGTGCCTTTGTAGCCGATCGCCTCGGCTTCGACGAAGATCGTCGGAATGCCCGCATTGATCATCGTCGCCTTCAGCGTACCGATGCCGGGGACCTCCAAGTCGTCGATGACGCTTCCCGTCGGAAACATGGCGCCGCCGCCGTCGCCTTCGTCGGCGGCCGGGTCCATGAACTCGAGCGCGACTTCCGCTGCGGGGAAGGTCACGCCGTCGAGTTCGAAGTCGCCGGTCTCTTGCACGGCGCCGTCCGTCATCGGCACGTGCGCGACGATCGTCTTGCCGATGTTGGCTTGCCAGATGCGCACGGTCGCGATGCCGTCGCGCGGAATGCGAGCGGTATCGATCAAACCGTTCGCGATCGCAAACGGTCCCACCGCGGCCGATAGGTTGCCGCAGTTGCCGGTCCAATCGATAAAAGGCTTATCGATGGACACTTGCCCGAACAAATAATCGACGTCGTGATCGGGCCGCGCGCTCTTCGAAATGATGACCGTCTTGCTCGTGCTCGAGGTCGCGCCACCCATGCCATCGGTATGTTTTCCATAGGGATCGGGGCTGCCGATCACGCGCATGAGCAGAGCGTCACGCGCGGCGCCCGGCACTTGAGCGGCCTCGGGCAGGTCTTGCAGCCGGAAGAATACGCCCTTGCTGGTGCCGCCGCGCATATAGACGGCGGGCACCTTGATTTGCGGTAAATGAGCCATTCGTATGTGGTCCTTTCGTTATGCCGCAGCCGATGATTCCAGAAAATCTTGCGCGAAACGCTGCAGCACACCGCCTGCTTCGTAGATCGAAACTTCCTCGGCGGTATCGAGCCGGCAGGTCACCGGCACGCTGACGCGATCGCCGTTCTTGCGTTGGATCACGAGCGTGAGATCGGTGCGCGGCGTGCGCTCGCCGATCACGTCGAACGTCTCGGTACCGTCGATGCCGAGCGTTTGGCGATTCGTGCCGGGTTTGAATTCGAGCGGCAGCACACCCATGCCGACGAGGTTGGTGCGGTGAATCCGCTCGAACCCTTCGGCGACGATCGCTTCCACGCCGGCGAGACGCACGCCCTTGGCCGCCCAGTCGCGCGACGAGCCTTGGCCGTAATCGGCACCGGCGATGATGATCAGCGGCTGCTTGCGCTCCATGTACGTCTCGATGGCTTCCCACATGCGGGTGACCTTGCCTTCGGGTTCGATACGCGCCAGCGAGCCCGTCTTGACTTGGCCGTTCTCGACCGCCATCTCGTTCTTCAGCGTCGGATTGGCGAACGTCGCGCGTTGAGCGGTCAGGTGATCGCCGCGGTGCGTCGCGTACGAATTGAAGTCTTCCTCGGGAAGACCCATTTTCTCGAGATACTCGCCCGCCGCGCTCGCGCGCATGATCGCGTTCGACGGCGAGATGTGATCGGTCGTGATGTTGTCGCCGAGCACGGCGAGCGCGCGCATGCCCTTCAGGGCGCGTTCGCCTGCCAAGGCACCTTCCCAGTACGGCGGGCGGCGGATGTAGGTGCTTTGCGGCCGCCAATCGTAGAGCGGATCGGCCATCGGCCCTTGCTGCGCGGCGATTGCGAACATCGGTTCGTATACGCGCCGGAACTGCTCGGGCTTCACGCTCGCTTCCACCACGGCGTCGATCTCCTCATCGGACGGCCACAGATCCTTCAGCGTGATCGGCTTGCCGTTGCTATCTACGCCGAGCGCATCTTTCTCGATGTCGAAGCGGATCGTGCCGGCGATCGCATAAGCGACGACGAGCGGCGGCGAGGCGAGGAACGCTTGCTTCGCGTAGGGATGGATGCGGCCGTCGAAGTTGCGGTTGCCGGACAGTACGGCCGTCGCATACAGATCGCGATCGACGATTTCCTTCTGAATGACGGGGTCGAGCGCACCCGACATGCCATTGCACGACGTGCAAGCGTAAGCGACGACGCCGAAGCCGAGCTTTTCGAGCTCCGGCATGAGGCCGGCCGCTTCCAAATAGAGCGTGACCGCCTTCGATCCCGGGGCCAGCGAACTCTTCACCCACGGCTTGCGAACGAGCCCCAGCCGATTGGCGTTGCGGGCGAGCAAGCCGGCCGCGATCATGTTGCGCGGGTTGTTCGTGTTCGTGCAACTCGTGATGGCGGCGATGATGACGGCGCCGTCCGGCATCTTGCCCGGCTCATTTTCCACCTTGCCGCTGATGCCGCGCGCGGCGAGTTCGCTCGTCGGTACGCGGCGGTGCGGGTTCGAGGGGCCCGCGATATTGCGCGTCACGCTCGACAGGTCGAAGCGCAGCACGCGCTCGTATTGCGCGCGCGAGAGCGTATCGGCCCACAGTCCCGCTTCCTTCGCATACGTTTCGACGAGCTTGACGAGCTTATCGTCGCGGCCCGTGAGCTTCAGATAGCGGATCGTTTGATCGTCGATGTAGAACATCGCCGCCGTCGCGCCGAATTCGGGCGCCATGTTGGCGATCGTCGCGCGGTCGCCGAGCGTCAGTCGCGAGGCACCTTCGCCGTAGAACTCCAGATAAGCCGATACGACCTTTTCCTTGCGCAGGAATTCGGTCAGCGCGAGCACGATATCGGTGGCCGTGATGCCGGGCTGGCGCTCGCCCGTCAACTGGACGCCGACGATATCGGGCAGCCGCATCCACGAGGCGCGGCCGAGCATGACGCTCTCGGCCTCGAGGCCGCCGACGCCGACGGCGATCACGCCGAGCGCATCCACCATCGGCGTATGCGAGTCGGTGCCGACGAGCGTGTCGGGGTAGGCCACGCCGTCTTGCACCTGCACGACCGGGCTCATGCGCTCGAGGTTGATTTGATGCAAGATGCCGTTGCCGGGCGGGATGACATCGACGTTCTTGAACGCTTTTTTCGTCCAATCGATGAAGTGGAAGCGGTCCTCGTTGCGACGGTCTTCGATCGCCCGATTCTTCGCAAACGCGTCCTTGTCGAAGCCGCCGCATTCGACGGCCAGCGAGTGGTCCACGACGAGCTGCGTCGGCACGACGGGATTGACGAGCGCGGGATCGCCGCCGCGCGCGGCGATGGCGTCGCGCAGACCCGCGAGATCGACGAAGGCGGTTTGGCCGAGGATGTCGTGGCACACGACGCGTGCCGGAAACCACGGAAAGTCGAGTTCGCGTTTGCGTTCGATCAATTGCTTGAGCGCATCGGTCAGAAGCGACGGCTCGCAACGACGCACTAGATTTTCCGCGAAGACGCGCGACGTATAGGGGAGGGTATCGTACGCGCCCTTCGAAATCGCTTCCACGGCCGAGCGCGCGTCGAAATAGTCGAGCCCGGTGCCGGGCAATGCTTTACGGTAGTCAGAGTTCATCATGCGTCGAGCGAAGGTCGGCCCCGCGGGCACGCGGGGCTCAAAGAAAGGGTTGATAGTGCGGCTAGGCAGGCCGCGTCATACGTCGATAGCGGACACGGACTTCGCCAGCTTGCGCAGTTCGAATTTCTGTATCTTGCCCGTGGAGGTTTTCGGCAACTCCACGAACTCGATCGCACGCGGCACCTTGAAGCCCGCGAGGTGCGCCTTGCAATGCGCGATCAAGTCGGCGGCGGTTACGGTGGCGCCGGTCTTCAATTCGACGAACGCGCACGGCGTTTCGCCCCAGCGCGGATCGGGCTTGGCCACCACGGCCGCCGCCATCACGGCGGGATGCCGGTATAGCACGTCTTCGATCTCGATACTGGAGATGTTTTCGCCGCCCGAGATGATGATGTCCTTGCTGCGGTCCTTGATGCGGATGTAGCCGTCGGGGTAGGTGACGCCGAGATCGCCCGTATGAAACCAGCCGCCGCGGAAGGCTTCGTCCGTCGCCGTCGGGTTTTTCAGGTAGCCCTTCATCGTGATGTTGCCGCGGAACATGATTTCGCCGATCGTTTCGCCGTCCGCCGGGACGGGCTTCATCGTGTCGGGATCGAGCACGGTGCAGCCGTCCTGAAGGTGATAGCGCACGCCTTGGCGCGCATTCAAACGCGCACGCTCGCCGATGTCGAGGCCTGCCCAGTCTTCTTGCTGCGGACACACCGAGGCGGGCCCGTACACTTCGGTGAGACCGTACACATGCGTGAGTTCGAAGCCGAGCCGCTCGAGGCTTTCGATCAGCGCAGCGGGCGGTGCCGCCCCGGCCACCATCGCGCTCACGCGGTGGGAGATGCCCGCCTTGAGTTCGTCGGGGGCGTTCACGAGCAGGTTGTGCACGATCGGCGCGCCGCAATAATGGGTGACGCGCTCGCTGCGAATGAGATCGAAGATCGCTTTCGCATCGACTTTACGCAGACAGACGTTCACGCCCGCGCGCGCCGCCACGGCCCACGGGAACGTCCATCCATTGCAGTGGAACATCGGCAGCGTCCACAGATAGACGGCGTGCTTGGGCATGTCCCATTCGAGGATCGCGCTGATCGCGGCCGTATAGGCGCCGCGGTGATGATAGACGACGCCTTTCGGGTTGCCGGTGGTGCCGGAAGTGTAGTTCAGGCTGATGGCGTCCCATTCGTCGCCCGGCGGCTGCCAAGCGAATTGCGGATCACCGCTTTCGAGCAACGCTTCGTACTCTATCTGACCGAGGCGCTCGCCCGGTCCGGTATAGAGCGCATCGTCCACATCCACGACGAGAATCGGTCGCTCCACCGTGGGCAGTACCGAGCGCATCAGATCGGAGAACTCGCGATCGACGAGTATGGCTTTCGCTTCCCCGTGATTGAGCATGAAGGCGAGCGTGGCGGCGTCCAGGCGGGTATTGAGCGTATTGAGCACGGCTCCCATCATCGGGATGCCGAAATGAGCCTCGACCATGGCAGGGGTATTGGGCAGCATGACCGCGACGGTATCGCCGGGCTTGATGCCGCGCGCGACGAGCGCCGACGCGAGGCGGCGCGTTCGCGCGTAGGTCTCCTGCCAGGTCCGGCGAACGTCCCCGTGCACGACGGCGAGACGGTTCGGATAGACGCTCGCCGCGCGCTCGATGAACGTGAGCGGCGTGAGTGCCGCGAAGTTCGCGGCGTTCTTATCGAGGCCCGCTTCGTACATATGTGTGCTCATGATTTGTCTCCCCACCTTAGCGATACCGCGATAGCGGGCCCATGATCGCGCGCGGGCCCGCTCGATGCTTCGAATCAGCGCTTGCCGATCGGCACGAACTTCAGATTTTCCGGTCCCGTGTAGTTGGCGCTCGGGCGGATGATCTTGTTGTCGATGCGTTGCTCGATGACGTGCGCGCTCCAACCCGACGTGCGCGAGATCACGAACAGCGGCGTGAACATGGCCGTCGGCACGCCCATCATGTGATAAGACACGGCGCTGAACCAGTCCAAATTCGGAAACATCTTTTTCGCATCCCACATGACCGATTCGAGACGCTCGGCGATGTTGAACAGGCGCGCGTCTTCGGCTTCCTTGGACAACTTGCGCGCGACCTCTTTGATGACCTTGTTGCGCGGGTCGGAGATCGTATAGACGGGGTGGCCGAAGCCGATCACGACTTCCTTGTTTTCGACACGGCGGCGGATATCGGCCTCGGCGTCGTCGGGCGAGGCGTAGCGCGACTGGATCTCGAAGGCGACTTCGTTCGCGCCGCCGTGCTTCGGTCCGCGCAGTGCGCCGATCGCGCCCGTGATCGCCGAATACATGTCCGAGCCCGTGCCGGCGATGACGCGGCCCGTGAAGGTCGAGGCGTTGAATTCGTGTTCGGCGTACAGGATCAGCGACGTGTGCATCGCCTCGACCCACGATTTCGACGGCGTCTTGCCGTGCAGCAGGTGCAGGAAATGGCCGCCGATCGAATCGTCGTCCGTTTCCACCTCGATGCGGCGGCCGTTGTGCGAGTAGTGATACCAATAAAGCAGCATCGAGCCGAGCGAGGCCATCAGGCGGTCGGCGATGTCGCGCGCACCGGCGATGTTGTGGTCGTCCTTCTCGGGCAGCACGGTGCCGAGGATCGACACGCCCGTGCGCATCACGTCCATCGGATGGGCGGAGGCCGGGATCCATTCGAGCGCGGCTTTCAAGTTCGCGGGCAGGCCGCGCAACGCCTTCAGTTTCTTCTTGTAGGCCGTCAGTTCGGCGGCGGTCGGCAGTTTCTCGTGCACGAGCAGGTGAGCGATTTCCTCGAATTCGCACGTGGTGGCGACGTCGAGAATGTCGTAGCCGCGGTAATGCAAATCGTTGCCGGTGCGGCCGACCGTGCACAGCGCCGTGTTGCCGGCCGTCACACCCGAAAGCGCGACCGACTTCTTCGGCTTGAACGTGCCGGCGGCCGGCGCTTCCTTCACTGCTTCACTCATGGTTGTGTCTCCAGCTTCTAACGTCGAATGGTCGAATGATTACTTCTTGGTGGCGAACAGCGCGTCGAGCTTTTGCTCGTACGCGTGATAGCCGAGGTACTTGTAAAGGTCGTCGCGCGTTTGCATCGTCGGCACGGCCGCCTTTTGCGTGCCGTCGCGGCGCACGGTCTCGTAGAAGTTCAGCGCCGCCGCGTTCATTGCACGGTAGGCGCCGCAGCAATAGAGCGCAATATCCACGTTCGCCGTTTTCAATTCGTCGGTCGTGAAAAGCGGCGTCGAGCCGAACTCGGTCAAGTTCGCGAGGATCGGCACCTTCACGGCCGCCTTGAACTTGCGGTAGTCGTCGAGCGTGCGCATCGCCTCGGGGAAGATCATATCGGCGCCCGCTTCCACATAGGCCACGGCGCGCTCGATGGCCGCATCGATGCCTTCGGAGGCGGCTGCATCGGTGCGCGCCATGATGACGAATTGATCGTCGGTGCGCGCATCGACGGCCGCCTTCACGCGATCGACCATCTCTTCCTTCGGCACGCACTCCTTGCCGGGGCGATGGCCGCAACGCTTTTGTCCGACCTGATCCTCGATGTGCACGGCGGCGACGCCGGCCTTGATGAACGAGCGGATCGTGCGCGCGATGTTGAAGGCGCCGCCCCAGCCCGTGTCGATATCGACGAGCAGCGGCAGCGAGCAGGCGTCGGTGATGCGGCGCGCGTCGATGAGCACGTCTTCCATCGTGCTGATGCCCAGATCGGGGATGCCGAGCGAGTTGGCGGCCACGCCGCCGCCCGACAGATAGACGGCCTTGAAGCCGGTGGCCTGCGCCATCTTGGCGGCATAGGCGGTGATCGCGCCGACGACTTGCAGCGGCTGCTCGTTCGCGACGGCCGCGCGGAATGCCGCGCCGGCGCGCATGGGTTGCTGATGACCTGTTTCCACGTTAGCTCCCAGAAAGGTGCTCCCTTAAAGCAAGGTACGGACCAGGCGGCCAGAGCTGCCGTAACTCTTTGATTTCTATAGTTCCAGCTCGGGACGTGACATCCATTTCATTTCTAAAATGAAATCGTGTGTTTCATTATGGAAACGAACGTCGCATAATGCGACGATGCGCGCGAGCGAGGTCCCACGACGGAGTGTGCTCTGTGAGCCGCCTTCCTTTCGATCAATCATTCGATGTTTCGCCGCGTCCGCGGATTTGGGCTTTCGGCATCAGCCGGTTGCGCGACTTGCTGTTCGAGATCGCGGGCGAATACGACGAGCGCGCCGATCTGCGCGTCGTGTCGCGCGCCTATGACGATGCGGTGCGCGAAGTCGAGGCGGCCGGCGCGCGGCGGCCCGATGTCATCGTCGCGGGCGGCTCGAACGCCGCGTACCTGAAAACGCGGCTTTCCGTGCCTGTCGTGCAGATCGGGCCGACCGGTTTCGACGTAATGCATTCGCTCGCGCGTGCCCGGCGTCAAGGCGAGCGGCAGGTCGCGCTCGTGATGCCTGGGGAGACGCCGCCGGAAGTGCGCGATTTCGTCATGGCGTACGGCCTCGATATCGTCTTTGCATCGTATCGCTCGGCCGAGGACGCCGAGGCATGCGTCCATGCGTTGCGAGAGCAGGGGGTGGGGGCGATCGTCGGCCCCGGTCTCATCGCCGACTTGGCGGCCGCGGCCGGCATCGATGCGGTATTCCTTTACTCGCATGCATCGATACGGCGCGGCTTCGAGACGGCATTGGACCTGGCCGAAGCCACGCGCGTCGAAGTCAAGCGTCGCCGCCACATCGACAATCTGCTGCAGCATTTGCGTGACGGCGTCGTCGCGCTCGATGCGAGCGGACGCGTCGAGGCGATCAATCGCCGGCTCGCGCAAGCGCTCGATATCGATGCGGGCCATGCGGTGGGCCGCGCGCTGGCCGAGCTTGCGCCGGATCTGTCCCGGGCATTGCCCGACACCGACGGCGATGTGCTCGCATCGATTCGCGGCGTGAGCTACCTCGTGCATCGCGGGCCGCTGGTGGGCGACAGCGGCGAAGATGGCGTGGTGCTGACGTTTCAAGAGTCGCGTGCGGTGGAGCGGCTCGATCGCACGTTGCGTTCGAAGCAATTGACGCATCAATTCTCGGCGCGGTACCGGCTCGACGATTTGATCGGGGAAAGCGCGTCGATGCAACGCGTCAAGACGCTCGTGAAGCGCTACGCGAAATCCGACGCAACCGTGCTCGTACTCGGCGAGAGCGGGACCGGCAAGGAGATGGTGGCGCAAAGCATTCATCGGCTCAGCGCGCGGCGCGAGTTTCCGTTCGTTGCCATCAACTGCGGTGCGTTTCCCGAGGCGCTGCTCGAAAGCGAGTTGTTCGGCTACGAGGAGGGGGCGTTTACGGGCGCGCGCAAAGGCGGGAAGGCGGGGCTCATCGAGGCGGCGCATCGCGGCACGCTGTTTCTCGACGAAATCGGCGAAATGCCGCTGCCGCTGCAAAGCCGGTTATTGCGCGTCTTGCAAGAGCGCGAGGTGGTGCGGCTCGGTTCGACGGAGCCGACACGCGTCGATATCCGCGTGATCGCCGCGACGCACGGAGCGTTGACCGAACGAATCGCAGGGGGCTCGTTCCGAGCGGATCTCTATTACCGCTTGAACATCTTGAGCATGGCATTGCCGCCGCTGCGCGAGCGGGTGGACGACATGATGCCGCTCGCCGAAGCGCTGTTGCTGCAAGCCGCGCGGCGCGAGCCTCGCTTGGCGGCGCGCGTTCGCAACGACGAGGCCGTTGCTCGGGTGCTCGCCGGTGTGGAGGAGACGTTGTGCGGTTATGCGTGGCCCGGCAATGTCCGCGAATTGCAAAACGTCATCGAACGAATCGTCGTGGAGTTGGCCGATATGGACTCCGCGAGCGGCACGATCGCGCCGCTCGACGTCGAGACGATGCGCACGATTGCCCCGGAATTATTCGCGGGCCGGGGCGAGATGCAAGCCGATTCCAAGGCTGCGAAGACGCTGCGCGAACGCAGCCGTCATGTCGAAGCCGATCAGATTCGCGCAGCGCTCGCGGCTTGCAATGGCGATCGCGATCAAGCGTGCCGGGTGCTAGGAATCAGCAAAACGACGCTCTGGCGCAAGCTCAATGCGGTGCGCTGACCGGTCAAGCGGCCAAGGCAAATGTAGCGGGCGCGAACCGCTTACGCGTGGAGATCGCCTGTCTTCAGCGCAATGCGTTGACCCGCGTACTCGGCGCACATCGGCGCCACCGCACCGGCGATACGCTGCCGGCCCAACTCGAAAGCGAGCGTGAGCTGACGAGCGCTCGAATCGAGCGCGCCGAGTTCGCGTTGGGCGACATCGGCGGGCAATTTGAACGCTTTATACCCCCATCCGAATTCATAGGCGGCAAACCACAGTGCATCGCCATGAACCATGGGGCGGGTCAACTTGACGGCGGGGGTAGACATCGCTGCTCCTGGTGAAACCGAAACCAATACTACTAATTCTGACAGTGTGTTCGCGAATTGGGTGACTAAAATCGTTTTCAGCGATTGAGGCCGGCGCTCTATTGACAGACTGTTTGGCTGTGGAGACGGATCGGGGGCTCCTGCTGCGCTCTGCGCGCACCGCCCCGGTGCAGTGGGTTTTCATGGCATCATTGCGCGCGTTCATAGCCGGACGCCGACGCCGGCGCGGGCGCGCGCGGCGCCGTTACCGATATCCGAGTGGAGGTGCGCACGATGCTCTATCTTTGGCTCAAAGCGTTGCATGTCGGTGCGGTACTCGTCTTTCTGGCGGGGCTGGCTCCCATGGCCCTGACCGTCGCGATTCTGTCCAAGCCCGGGACGACCGTGCAAGCACAAGCGCTGGCGCATGCCGAACTGATCGATGCCACGCGACGTTGGGATCGGCGCGTGACCTCGCCCGCGCTCAGCTTCGTTTGGGTGCTCGGCCTCGCGCTAGGGTGGATGGGGGGATGGTTCAGCGCGCCCTGGCTCATGGTCAAGCTGTTCTTCGTCGTAGTCTTGTCGGCGTTGCATGGGATGATGTCGGCCAGGCTTCGACGAGTCGCAACCGGGCGTGCGGCGACGATACCGGGTTTCTCCCGGCACTTTCCCGCTGTGATCGTCGTCAGCGCGATCGCGATCGGCCTTTTGGTCATCCTCAAGCCCTTTGCCCCATAAAAATCCCGATTAATGGCTACCGCCGATCCAAGCGCCCGCGGCGACGCATGGCCGCTATGGTTTGCACTAGCTTGAATTCGGAATTCATGCCCCAATGTTTGCGCGACCGAACATGGAGGATCCGACGATGCAACGAAACCGCAAGAACGTTTTTCTGCTGTCCGCGCTAGCCGCGGTGGTAGCCCTGGCAACAGCGGGCACCGCGAACGCCGCCGGCTGTATCAAGGGTGCCGTCGTGGGCGGCGTGGCCGGCCACTATGCGGGGCATCACGCGGTGGCCGGTGCCGTCGGCGGATGTATCGTCGGGCATCACCTCGCGAAGAAGCACGCCCAAGAGAAGAAAGAGGCGGAACTCAGAGGGGCGCAAGCTCAGTAAGCAGAATGTGAAGACTTGAAGCAGGCGGCGCATCGGCCGTGCGCCGTGCACCGCTTGCCAACTGGGCCGCGGGCATCAACCCCGGCTGGGGATGTCGAGCCCGCGCATGACGGCCGGCCGGGCGAGAAATACGTCCAGCGCGCGCTTCACGTGCGGGAAATCGGCAAAGCCGACGAGTTCTCCCGCTTCGTAAAACCCAACCAGATTGCGAACCCACGGGAACGTGGCGATATCGGCGATCGAGTAGTGCTCGCCCATGATCCACTGCCGCTCGTGCAGCCGGTCGTTCAACACGCCGAGTAGCCGTCGCGCTTCGGCGACGTAGCGGTCGCGAGGACGTTTGTCTTCATAGTCCTTGCCCGCGAACTTATTGAAGAAACCCACCTGCCCGAACATCGGGCCGATGCCGCCCATCTGGAACATCAGCCACTGAATCGTTTCATAGCGGCCCGCTTCGTCGGCTGCGATGAACTTGCGGCTTTTGTCGGCGAGGTAAATCAGAATCGCGCCCGATTCGAACAAGCCGAACGGTTTGCCGCCGGGACCGTTCGGGTCGATGATCGCCGGAATCTTATTGTTCGGATTCAACGATCGAAATTCCGGCGACATTTGATCGTTCGTGTCGAAACGCACGAGATGCGGCTCATAGGCCAGCCCGGTCTCCTCGAGCATGATCGATACCTTGACGCCATTGGGCGTGGGCAGCGAATAAAGCTGGATACGCTCGGGGTGCTGCGCCGGCCATTTGCGTGTGATCGGAAAGGCGGAAAGGTCGTTCATGCGTTGTCCTCGGTCACTAAGGCGGCGTCGATGATATACCAGCTCGTTCGCAAGGGTCGGCTCCGCCGCCGGGGCGAGGCGTCGCACGGGCGCTTCATCCCCGTGCACCGGCTACCGTGAGTGCGGGGAGCACGATGGCGGCCGGCTTACTGCTGTCTAACGCATGGTTGTCTGCGTCCGCAGGCGCGATGGGCATCAGCATGAGGACCGCCATGACCAGCAGCGGCGGCCTGGCCCAAGGGCGCGGTGGGCGCGTTTCAGCTTGCGCGCGCCGCGCCAGCGGTCCTGCTCCGCCATGTGCCGCGGGGCGCTTCATCCCGAACACCGGCTACCATGGGCCGCTCATCGCGCCGCCGTACGAGGTGCCCGCGCTGCCCCGAGTCGAGCACGCCCCGCGCGCGCCGTTGCTGCCGTTGCTGCCGGTGCTTCAGGCTGTGCCGTCCGGTAACGGTTCTTGCTCATCGTGTCCTCTTCTCGAATGTCTTATGCGTGACCTGCCGCCCCCGAGTGCGCGGCGCGACCTTTGTTCGATGACCGACGCTTGCCGGTCGGTGTTTCGAGCGGATGCGCGGTCTTATCGACGTCCGAGCGGATTGTGGTGATGCGACGCCCGTCTCTGGTTTTGATGGAGCGGCGAATCCGTTTGATGGAGGGAATTAAGTTCGGCGGCCACCGAATCGGGGGCACGAGATCGGAGGCGGGCTGTCGCGCACTCGTGCTTGGGCTGGGCGCGGTCACGCCCGCACGCGATTAGACGATATAAAAGCAACGGTCAATCGGGATGACACTTATTTTGTCGTTGATTTTCCGTTAAGCTGGCAAAATGTCGCACTCGATTTGCGTAAATCCCACATGTTGCACAATCGATCCATTCTTAGCGATGCGCATATCCTGGTCGTCGACGATCAGCCGGACCAGCTTCGCCTTTTGATCGACATTTTGCGCAGCGCCGGATGCCGAATTAGCGTCGCTTTCGATGGATCTCAGGCGTACCAGCGCGCATTGGCGATTTCGCCGGATCTGATCTTGATGGACGTGCGCATGCCCCGCATGGATGGGTTCACGGCGTGCCGCCTGCTGGCTCAGACGCCCGAAACCAGCGCGATACCGATCCTTTTCTTGACCGCCGCGGGCAGTTTGGACGAGCGTCTGGAAGGACTCGACATCGGCGGCGTCGATTACATATCGAAGCCGTTCGAGCCGGCCGAGGTCTTGGCTCGAGTCCGTGTTCACCTGACCCGGGAGAGCCGGCATCGCAATGAGCCGCCGCCCGCGCCGGTGGCCGAGACCGCCGGGAACAACGTCATCGTGCGGGCGGCCATCCGGCATCTCTCCGAGCGGCTGAGCGCCCCGCCCACGGTGGAGCAATTGGCCCGTTTGGTCGGCACCAATGAAAAGCGGTTGTCCCGCGCATTTCGGGAAGACCTGGGGCTGACCGTTTTCGAATATGTGCGCGCCGAGCGCTTGAGCATCGCGCAGCGCTTGCTGACCACCACATCGTTGAGCGTCGCCAACATCGCCGAGGAAATCGGCTTTTCGAGCGCGGCCAATTTCGCGACCGCGTTTCGCGAGCGATTCGGCGTCACGCCTTCGGCTTATCGCGACGAGCGGCAGATACGCGAACCGGCGCGGACCCAGGAGCCGTGCCTTGACCCGACGTGATGGCGCCGCGCGCGCGATCGCTTGGCTGCGTCTGATTTGCCTGCTGCTGGTGGGCGCGTGGGCGACGTGCGCGTTCGCCGGCGATGCCGATTCGGTCGTGCCGCCGGAGGGCGCGCCGCCACAGGGCGCGACGCCGACGCTGACCCGGATGCAGGTATTCGAAGACATCTCGGGACGCATGGGACTCGATGACGTCGTCGCGTTGCCGGCCGGCAAGCCGGCAGGCTTCACCCCGGTAGGACCGGACGGAATCAAGCCAGGGTTTTCTCGCTCCGCGTGGTGGTTGCGGGCCTTCGTTCGCAACGAAGGCGCGGCGCCGATGCCGCTGGTTTTGACGCTGCGCGAGCCGCGGCTCCAAAGCGTGACTTTCTACGTGC
The DNA here is from genome assembly GCF_002879885.1 of Trinickia dabaoshanensis. Lineage (GTDB taxonomy): Bacteria > Pseudomonadota > Gammaproteobacteria > Burkholderiales > Burkholderiaceae > Trinickia > Trinickia dabaoshanensis. The sequence continues at coordinate 108,202 of NZ_PNYA01000020.1, read as the reverse complement.
AGCGGGGCGGACAGTGGCAACGTGAGCGCCCCGATTCCTCATTCGAACCGGTACCGCGCTACCCGTCGCTGCGATTCACGCTTGGCCCGGGCGAACAGGTGGGCGTGTTGATTCGAGAAGCGGGCGATACGGCGCTCTCGCTGGAGCCGAAACTTTATTCGCCCGCCGAAAACGAAGCATTGGACCGGCGCGAGACGCTTTGGGGCGGTGCCTTGATCGGCGGCATCGTGGCGCTTGCGTGGAGCGCGTTGCTGATCGCGTATTTCTCCCGCAGCACGGCATTTTTACTGCTCGCGGCTTTGTGTACGAGCACGGCGTTGTACGAGGCCGCCATTCGTGGATACACGAAAGTTTATCTGTGGCCGCATGCGGCGCAATGGAATGCCCGCAGCGTGCCGATATTCGGCTGCACCGCGGTACTGTTTTTTCTCGCGTTCATTCTGAATATCGCCCGCGGCGAGAAAACGAATGTCCCGGCGCGGCGGATCTTGCTTGTGTTCGCGGCGTTGGAAGTAGTCTGTAGCGCCGGTGCCGCGTTCGGGGATCTTCGCTTTTTCGACCAAGCCGCGCTGCTCGTCAATGGCTTGCTCGGCATCGCGCAGGTGGGCATCGCCTTCGTGCTCTCGCGGCGGCGCACGCCTACCGCGCGCTTGATGCTCGTGACCGTCGCGTTCGGCATTTTCGACTTCGGTTTGCATCTGGCGGAATCGCTCGGCTTGTTCGCGCACGACCTGGCGTGGCTCAATTCCGATATTCACCCGAACCCGATCGTCGCCGTCATCGGCCTGGCGACGCACCTCGTGGTGCTGGCGGCATGGGTCGACCACGTCGGACGGCAACGGCGGGCTGCCCGCGACGAGCTCGTGCAGTGGCAAACGAGCGAGCAAGAACGGTTGCGCTATGAGGTGGCACAGCGCACGCTCGCGTTGAACGAAGCGTTGCTCGATGCGCAGGAAAAGAATCGTCAAAAGATCGAAACGCTCGGCTACGTCAGCCACGATCTTCGCGCGCCGCTCGCTACGATCACGAGCTACGCCAAACTATTGCAATACGAAGCCGATTCTCGCCAAAGCGCGCTGATTCTTTCGATCGAGCGTAGCGTGAATTATCAACTGGGCCTGATCGACGAGTTGATCGGCTATGCGAAGACCGAGCTTCGGCCATTGGAAATCGCGCCGGTGCAAACCGATCTGCCCGCGTTGCTGAACGATATCGCCGACTATTCGATCGCCTTGTGCGCGCAGTTGAACAACCGGTTCTGTTGCCAGGCGCTGACCTCGGTGCCGCGCTGGCTCACGATCGACGGAAGGCGATTGCAGCAGGTCTTGCTCAATTTGCTGTCGAACGCATCGAAATTCACGCGCGACGGCATGGTCATGATGACGATACGGGCGCGCGCGCAGGGCGGACAATGGTTGATCGGCTTCGAAGTGGCCGATACGGGCATCGGCATGGAACTCGGCCATGACTCGCATCCGTTTTCGGCGTTTAGGCGGATCGAAGCGGCAAACGGCACCACGGGCCTTGGTTTGATCATTGCCCAGCGCATCGTCGATACGATGGGTGGCGAGTTGCGTGTCTCAAGCGCGTTGGGAGAGGGCACCTCGTTCTCATTCGAGATCGTCGCGCCCGTAGCGAGTGCCGAAACCGCGGGGGCGGACGAGAGGGTGCCTTACTCGTCCTTGATGGCGGAACAAGGGCCGAGACGACGGGCGAGCCGGCGCACCGCCGATGCGCCCCCCGCGGACGATCGTAAAACGCTGGCCGCGCTCGCAAGGGACGGACGCATGACCGATATCGAGCGGTGGATGGACAGCGTCGGTGAAGCTCGGCCGGCCTGCGCGGCGTTCTTGGCCGAGCTGCGCTCGTGCCTCGACGCGCTCGACTTCGCCGCGATCGAGGCCCTTGCCCGCGTGGACGACGAGGATCTCGCGATAAGCGCTTGATGGCAGCGCGCTCTAGTGCGTTGCCGCGGCCGATCGGATTTCAACCGTTTCCCGAATCGTGCGCTCGCCGGCTGTCGGCGGGCGCTTGCTCGCGCTCGTTCATGCCATAGTCGCGCACCACGGCTGCGATGCGCAGCCGGTAATCGGCGAACACCGAAGCGCGGCCTTTGGCCTGCGCATGGCGATGCGCTTCGATGTTGCGCCATTGCGCGACGGCTTGCTCGTCGGCCCAGAACGACAATGAAAGCAGCTTGTTCGGGTCGCTCAGGCTTTGAAAGCGCTCGATCGAAATGAAACCCGGAATCTCGGCGAGCAACGGCTTCAATTGCGCGGCGATATCGAGGTATTCATCACGGTGGCCCGGCTTGGGAATCACTTCAAAGATGACGGCGATCATGATGCGTGGCTCCCGATGAAATTGAATCGCGGTATGCGTCCGTTGGACGAAGGCTGATAGGACCAACGCAGCGCGGGATCGGCGAAGTCGAATCCGCCTGTTACGAGCGCGGCCAGCACGCCCGAGGCAATCGTCCGCGCGATGGCTTCGCCCGGGCAGGCATGCCGTCCGGCGCCGAAGCCCGGCAACGCATGCTCCGGGCGATCGAGCATGAAGCGCTCCGGCGCATGGAACGACGCTTCGTCCCGGCTGGCCGCGGCCAGCACGACCAGTACGGCATCGCCGGGTTGCAACGTTGCTCCGTCCATGCAAATAAGCTCCCGTGCAAAACGGCGCGTGTTGTGCACGGCCGGATCGAACCGTGCCACTTCCCGGACGAATGCATCGATATCCGCGGGCGATGCTTGCAGACGAGCGATGAGCTCGGGATGCGTCGCGAGCGTCACGATACCGTTACCGATGAGGCCCGCGGTGGCTTCGAACGTCTGCGAAAACAAGCCGAGCAGATTGGACACCAATGCATTCGGCAGTTCCTCGCTCGCTTCGAGCCCACCCGACACGATACGTTCGATCAGCGGCGATGTGCTCGCTTCGGCCCGCGTCAGCGCGTGCAGTTTCGCTTGTAGCGCCGTTGCGGCCGTGTGCGCATTATCGAGCGCTTCGGGCGGCGATAGGGGAGAAAGGCAGGCTACGAATTGTCGTACGGTCGCGGCCAACGCATCGTTCGGCGGCAGGCCGGCCAATTCGGCGACGATGCGCACGGGGATCGCGAACGCCAACGTATCGAGCAGTGCCGCGTCACACGTCTCGTAGCGCGCCATGACGGCGGCGGCTTCGCGGCTCGACGACTCGCGCACCTTGACGATATCCACGCCGCCGAGCCCCTTGACGAGCGCTTGCCGCGCCACCCGGTGCGTGTCTCCCTCGGTCATGCGAGCCAAGCGGGCATAGATTTCCCCCGCCGGGCCGCCGGCAATCGTGCGCGGCACGGGCTCGCCCACGGGGCGGACCGTCAAACGCGCGTCGTCGAGGATGGCCCGAACCGTATCGGCGCGGGCCGCGACCCAGAGCTTGAGCGTTTCATCGCGTATCAGCGGCGCGCCGTTGCGCAACTGCGCGTAGTAGGGATAGGGGTTGGGGTGCGTGACGGCTGCAATAGGATCGGCCGGAAAGGGATGCGTCATCGATGCCTCGGTAGCAAGTAGTGCAGGCAGTGTAGGCCGCATGGCCGACGCCATGCTTCAGCGCGTGGTGAAACATGGCGTGCAGATGCCGCACTCGGCTAGCCGGCGCGTTTGAGCCGCGCGCCGTTCGGCTTGAGGACATCGATTAGACGCGCGAGCGCCGGGTTGTCGTTGCTGGCCATATATGCGAACGAAAGCGGCAACCGAACCGGAAACGACGCGAGCGCGACGAACTTGACGCGCACCGGGGCGCGCGAGCGGTTCGCGGAATTGACGAGCGCCGCGCCGATGCCGGCCGAAACGAGCGAGAGGATCGCCGACTCCGTCGCTTCCTCTTGCGTTACGCGCAGTGTCAGTCCGCCTTCCCGGCAAGCGGCGATCAACGTGTCATAGTAAGCGGGATAGACGTGCCGGGGGAAGCAGACGATCGGCACGTCGCGCAGCGCCTCGAGGGAAACCGAGCGGCGCTTGGCCAGCGGCCAATCGTTCGGGACGGCCAGCACGACCTCGTGCTTGGCGAGCACGATCGTGCGGATGCCGGGCGGCGTGTCGCCGAACGCGTAGACGAAGCCCGCGTCGAGCGAGCCCGATACCAATCCTTCGTATTGCTGCGGCGTATTCAGAGACGATACTTGGATCGCCAAATGCGGATGATTGCGTTGGAGCGACCGTAAGGCATCGGGCACGGGCCCGTCCCAACTGGCATTGTCGTTGACGCCGAGCCTGAGCGTACCCGATTCGCCGCTCGTGAAGCGTTTGACCGCGGTGGTTGCCGCTTGGAAAGCCGTGATCGCTTTGCGCGCCTCGCGGAGATAGACTTCGCCGACCGGTGTCAGTTCGACGCCCCGCGCCGTGCGCTTGAGCAGCGTGGCGCCGAGAATCGACTCCAAGTCGTGGATCTGTCTCGTGATGGCCGGTTGTGTGATGTTGATCCGTTCGGATGCCAAACGGAAACTGCCCGACTCGGCTACCGCGATGAAGTAGCGCACATGGCGCAGTTCGATGCGGCTGTTGCCCGGTAGGGCTCCGGCTTCGGCTTCGGCTTCGAGCGAGCCGTCGATCGGTCCTTGCATGGCGGCATTCCCGGTGGGCGGTGACGTTGACGGCATTGTAAGCGGCGTCTACGCCCGGGAAGGGGCGATCAAGCGAAACGCCAAACGAAGCCGCCTTGCGCGTCGCGCGTGATCCGGCCGGTGGACGACCCCGCGAAATGCGACGTGAACACCTGGGCTTCGTGGTCGGCGGCGTACTCGAAGATGCGGCGTCGCGAGAGCGCCGCTTGGCTTCGATCGGCGCAGAACGACGAGCTCCAATCGGGGCGATCGACCTGTATCGGATGATGCACGACGTCGCCCCAAAACAGCGCACGCTGGCCCTCCGATTCGATCTCGATCGACATATGTCCGACGCAATGACCCGGTGTCGGCATGAAGCGAATGCCGGGCAAATACGTGGCGCCTTCATCGGCGATTTCGTCCGCTAGGCCCGCGCGTATCACGGGCAACACGCTGTCTTCGAACACCATCATGCGATTGGCCGCCGCCGGCGTGCCGTAGTAGGCGCGCTCCGCCGCCGCGAAGACATAGCGGGCGTTCGGGAACGTGGGGACCCACTCGCCGTCGACGAGGCGCGTGTTCCAACCCACGTGATCGACGTGCAAATGCGTGATGAGCACGAGGTCCACGTCCTCGGGCTGCACGCCGGCCGCGGCCAAGCGTTCGAGATACGGCGTGTCGAGTCGATGAAAGATGGCGCCGAACGGGCGGTCCTTGCCATTGCCGCAAGCGGTATCGACCAGGATGATGCGGCCGCCCAATCGAACGACCCAGGTATGCACGCTCAGTTGAGCCGAGGCCAACGGCGCGTCGGCGTGCTCCGGCACGAGCCAAGATGCGTTCGCCTGCCAGAAAGATCGGTCCAGGTCGGGGAGGAGGCGGGCGGCGTCGATGGCGAACGTCTGTTCGGTCACGCGCGTGATCGTCGCTGCGCCGACTCGGTAGGTCGTGGATTGGATCGACATGTCTTGCTCCCAGGATGTTTGGCGCGCCTATCGATTTCGATGAGGCAGCCTACGTGGTACTTTGCCCGACTTCGTATGATGCCGTCCAATGCCTTTTGTTACTCGGAGCGATGCTTTGTAGGCATCGACTCAACCGATGCCTTCGAGGCATCGATGGGGTCATCATTCGGCATTGGAAATATCGGGCGGCGTCTCCGATAGTCGAGTTCCGACAGGGCATCGTTTCCGGTGCCCGGATTCTCAGGAGACGCTTGATGGCCGCGAACCCACGCAGCTTAATCCAATGCACCGTCGATTTCGACGCGCCGGGCTTTCAGACGGGCACGTTGAAGGTACCGTACTCGCACGATAGATCGGCCTATGGACACATCCCGATTCCGATCGCCGTGCTCAATGGGGCTCCCGGGCCCACCGTGCTGCTCACGGGCGGCAATCACGGCGACGAGTTCGAAGGGCCTATCGCCTTGATGAAGCTGCTTCAAACGTTGCCGCGTCAAGCGATCCGTGGGCGCTTGATCGTGATTCCCGCGCTGAACTTCCCGGCGTTTTTGAAGGGCAGGCGCACGTCGCCGATCGACGGTTGCAACCTGAACCGGATCTTCCCGGGCAAGCGAAACGGTACGGTGTCGGAGATGATCGCGCACTACGTCGATACCGAACTTTTTCCGCTGGCCGATATCGTGATCGATCTGCATGCGGGAGGCGCGTCGTTCAATCATTTGCCCATGGTCCTTGCGTCGTTGCCGGCCGATGCGCGACGGCATGACGAATACGTTCGGCTGATCGAGGCCTTCGGGGCGCCGCATACGATGTTGATGGACTTGCTCGGCGAAGACCGCACGTACGGCGCGGCCGTCGAGCGGCACGGGAAGCTATTTATCTGCGGTGAGTTCGGTGGTTTTGGCACGTGCAGTATCGATGGATTGTCCATCGTCGAGCACGGCTTGGCCCGGCTGCTTCATGCCGCGGATCTGATCGATGCTCCCGACGTTCCCGTTAGCGGTGGCACCCGCCTGATGCGCGTCGAGGGTGCGCGGCACTACGTGTTCGCCCCCGAGCATGGCGTTTTCGAACCGATGTTCAAGCTGGGTGATCGCGTTAAAGCGGGGCAAGCGGCGGGGCGGATTTTCAATCCTCATGCGCCGTGGCAGGCGCCCCGCGTGCTGCGCTTCGAATCGGACGGCATGGTCGTTTGCATCCGCTCGTTCACGGGCGTGGAGCCGGGCGATTGCATCGCGCTTTCGGCCAGCGATGCCGAGTGGGCTTGAATCCTTTCGCATAACAAAATAATCACGGAGACAATACGATGGCTCGCGTTCCCTTGCTCGCGGACATATCGCTGAAGACGGAGGCGCCGTTAGCGGCGCCACGCAGCGCCTATGTCGTTCTTATCTTTTTCCTGTGTTTCGTCTTCTCCTACATCGATCGACAGATCGTCAGCATTCTCGTGCAGCCGCTAAAAGCCGCGTTGCACTTATCCGATGTGCAGATCGGATTGCTGCAAGGGTTGGCGTTTACCGTTTGCTATGCGACGGCCGGCGTGTTCGTTGCAAGGCGCGTCGATACATCGAACCGAGTGCGGTTGATTGCCGTTTGCGTGGCGATATGGGCGGTTTCCACCGCCATGTGCGCTACGGCGCATAGCTTCGCCGAACTGCTCGTCTGGCGTGCCGGTACCGCGATCGCCGAGGCCGGGCTGAGCCCCGCGGCGTTGTCGATCTTCAGCGATCTCTTCGTGCCGCGCAAAGTCTCGCGTGCAACGAGCGTGTTCATGCTGGGGCCGTACATCGGCGGCGGCGTCGCGCTCGTCGGCGGCGGTGCGTTGCTGGATTGGACCGCTCGGTCCGGTCCCATGCACGCGCTTGCGAGCTATGCATTGGCGCCATGGCAACTGGCTTTCATCGTCGTCGGCTTGCCGGGGCTCGTGCTCGCGGCCCTCGTGGCGGCGACGATTCGTGAGCCCGCGCGCCGGCGCGATGCCGGCGATATGAACGGCGCAGGTACGAGTGCCGGCCATGACGATACGCCGGACATGAGTGCCGTGCTGCGGGAAATCACGGTGACGCATCGATTTTGCATTCCGTATTTCCTCGGCTATACGGCGCTGATATTGCTTTTTTACGCCTACTCCGCATGGTTTCCGACGCTGTTGATTCGCCAATTCGGATTGGCGCCGGGCGAGGTGGGACGGATGGCCGGCCCGGCATATATGCTGGGCGGCATAACCGGGGTAGTCTGTGCCGGCTTCTTGGTGCGCCGCGCGACGGACGCCGGCGCACTCGAGAAAGCCCTTCGTATTGCGATGTTCGCCGCGTTCGCGTTGATCCCGGCGGCCGTGGCGGCGCCGTTGTCGAAGGCGCTGAGCGGCGCGCTGATCGCCTACGGATTGTGCGCCTTCACCGCGAGCATCGTCATGGCCCTGGCCCCCGTGCCCGTGCAGGTGGCGCTCCCCAATCGGATGCGGGGGCGGGCCATTGCGATTCTGGTATTTCTGACCAATACGGTCGCGGGCGGGCTCGGGCCGTTGGCGGTGGGTATCGTGGCGGACCGGCTCGCGCTGGGCGCGCACGGCCTTGCGATCGCGTTGGCGTCGGTTGGCGGGACGGCGGCGGTCGCAAGTGCGCTGTTATATCTGGCGGCGACGCGAACGGCATCGCTTAGCCGTTTAAAGAATTCCTAATATTCACGACTTAGCCATTGCGGCTAGCGGGAGTTGACGCGCAACTCGGTTAAAATCGCCCCCAATTGTAAAGAACAAATTAAATCTGGGAGCGTGGGTCATGCAACGCGGCACGATCGAACGAACAAGCAAATGGATTGCCGCCGCGGTCGCGGCCATGGGGTTCTTGGCCGCCACGACGCTACGCGTCGACGCCGCGCGCATTACACAAGTTTCGCCGCAGGGCACGGTAACGAAGGTCCGCCAGGTGCTCGTCAAGTTCGACGAGTCGATGGTGGCCTTCGGTGCGCCGAACCTTCCGGCGCCCGCGTCGATCAAGTGCAACGACCCGACGGCGAGCGCGGGCCAATCCCGGTGGATCGACGATAAAACCTGGGCCTGGGATTTCACGGCCGACCTTCCCCCGGGTGTGGCGTGCTCCGTCGATTTGAAAGACGGATTGAAATCGGCGGCCGGCGCCGCCGTGACCGGCCCCAAACACTACGCATTCCAAACCGGTGGCCCGTTCGTCCAAAGCATCGAGCCGAGCGGCGGGACGATCGAAGAGACCCAAACGTTCGTTTTGCGCCTGAACGGGCCCGCCACCGATGCCTCCGCCCTGAGCAACATTTGGTGTGAATCGAGCGGGCTCGGCAACCGCATCCCGGTGAAGGATGTCGATGCCGCGACGCGCACGGCGCTGCTCAAGCATTTCGGGCTGCAAAAGGAAGCGTCGCACGTGTTGACGCTGCAATGCCAGCAGGCATTGCCCTCGGGTAAGAAGGCCCAACTCGTCTATGGCAAGGGCGTCGCGAGTCCGAGCGGAATCGCAAACGACGTCGAACGCCGCTACGATTTTTCCGTGCGCAATCCGTTCGCGGCCGATTTCTCGTGCGAACGCGAAAACGCCAAGGCGCCGTGCACGCCGCTGCGTCCGCTGCGCCTTCAATTCAACGCGTCGATCACGCGCGCCGATGCCGAGAAAATCCGCATCAAAGGCCCCGATGGCGAGATCAAGCCGACGTTTTCCGACGACGACCAGGGGCCCGAGACCGACAAGGTAGAGTTCGCGGCACCGTTGCCCGAGCGTGCCGATTTGACGATCGTGCTGCCGTCGAACCTAAAAGACGTCAGCGGCCGCGCGCTGTCGAATGCCGACATGTTCCCATTGAAGACGACGACGGCGCCGTTGCCGCCGCTCGCAAAGTTTTCCTCGGGTACGTTCGGCATCATCGAGCGCTTCGCCGAACCCGGCATGCCGGCGCTCGTGCCCGTCACGCTTCGCAACGTCGAGGCGGACCTGCATATTCAAGGGCTGAACGCGGGCACGGCCCGGTTCACGACGCTCGACGTCAAGTCCGATGCGGACATCGTGCGTTGGATGCACCGCGTCGATCAATTCGACTCCTATTGGATGACGCGCGGCGAGATCGACAAGCAGATGCCGCAACTGCTGCGGCACAATCCGCATCCGGTTGTCGTGCATCAGGGCGGCGACGCGGACGCCGAAGACACCGCCGGCTCGAAAGATCCTAAGAACACGTTGATCGACGTGCGTTCGTTGTCGTTGCTCGCGGGCTTGCCCGGTGTGCAGACGTTGACGCTGCCGAAGGCCGATCCCGCGAAGCTGCGTCCCTTCGAAGTGGTCGGCGTGCCGATCGCGAAGCCGGGCTTTTACGTCATCGAACTGTCGTCGCCCGCGCTCGGCGCTTCGCTGCTCGGCAAGCAAGCCCCGATGTATGTGCGCACGGCGGTGCTTGTCACGAATCTCGGCGTCCATCTGAAGATGGGCCGCGAAAATAACCTCGTGTGGGTGACGACGCTGGACAAGGGGGAGCCGGTGGCGAACGCGGCGGTGCGGGTGACCGATTGCAATGGCACGCAAGTCGCATCCGGAAAGACCGATGCGCACGGCTTGCTGAACATCGACGGCCGCTTGACGCAGGCTGCCTTGTGCAAAGGCAGCTTCGACGGCTTCTTCGTCTCGGCGCGCATCGACGATCCGAAGACGGGGCCCGACATGGCGTTCGTGCGCTCCGACTGGAATCGCGGCATCGAATCGTGGCGCTTCAACGTGCCGACCGATACGAGCTTGGAGAAGACGGTTCGCGCGCACACGGTGTTCGATCGCACCTTGCTGCGCGCGGGCGAGACCGTCTCGATGAAGCACTTCATCCGCGCCGAAACGATGCGCGGGTTTGCGTTTCCGAAGAGTTACCCCACTCGTTTGACGATCCGCCACCTCGGCAGCGGCCAAACCTGGCATTTCCCGCTGAAGTGGGCCGCCGATCATACGGCCGATTCGACGTTCACGATCCCCGTCTCAGCCAAGCTAGGCGAATACGACGTGTCGCTCGACGACGGCAAGAACGGCGCCACCGCATCGGGCGAGGACACTTCCGACTCCGAGGACTCGCCCGGGACGAGCTATGACACGGGCAGCTTCCGCGTGGAGGAGTTTCGGTTGCCGGTGTTCAAAGGCACGATCGGCGTGCGCGACGAGAAGGCACACCCGCTCGTCGCGGCGCAGCAGGCGCCGCTCACGTTGCAATTGGACTACATGTCGGGCGGCGCGGCAGCGGGCTTGCCGGTTCAGGTTTCGGCGTTGATGACGACGATGTCGCCGTCGTTCGACGATGCCTTCGCCGACTTCAGCTTCGAGCCGTACGTCAAACCGAAGGACGATGCGTCGTCGTCGCCTTCGGACGACGAGGCTCAGACCGAGCAACAAACGAACGACGACTCGTCCAAGCTGATCGCCGACAAAGAGCCCGTGACGCTCGATCGGAACGGGGCCGGCTCGTTCGTGCTGAAGAATCTGCCGCATGTGGACGCGCCGAAGCATCTGCAACTCGAGGCGACCTTCGCCGATCCGAACGGCGAAGTGCAAACGATCAGCGGCGCCGCGACGCTGTGGCCGGCCGCGGTCGTAGCGGGCGTGAAATCGGGGCAGTGGGTATCGGTGGGTAACAAGGTGCCCGTCCAAGCGCTTGCCCTCGACTTGCAAGGCAAGCCGCGCGCGGGCGTGCCGCTCGAAGTGCGCGCGATCGCGCGCATCACGATTTCCACGCGCAAGCGGATGGTCGGCGGCTTTTACGCGTACGACAACCGCACCGAAACGAAAGACCTCGGCACGCTGTGCAGCGGCAAGAGCGACGACCATGGCCTGTTGCATTGCGACGCTAAGCTGAAAGAAGCGGGCAACGTCGATCTGATCGTGACGGCGAAAGACGGCGACGGCCACGCATCCACGGCGACGACGTCGGTGTGGGTCACGCGTGAGGACGAACTCTGGTTCGGCGGCGAAAACACCGACCGCATCGACGTGCTCCCCGAGAAAACCGCGTACCAGCCGGGCGACACCGCGCGTTTTCAAGTGCGCATGCCGTTCCGCTTCGCCACGGCGCTCGTGGCCGTGGAGCGCGAAGGGGTGATCGAAACGCACGTCGTCAAGCTCGACGGCAAGGACCCGACGGTATCGCTGAAGGTTCAGCCGGACTGGGGGCCGAACGTCTATGTGTCCGTCTTGGCATTGCGAGGCCGCATTCATGAAGTCCCGTGGTACTCGTTTTTCACATGGGGTTGGAAGGCGCCGCTCGAATGGGTGCGTGCTTTCTGGTACGAGGGCAGGCAATACGAGCCGCCGACCCCGCTCGTCGATCTTTCGAGACCGGCGTTCCGTTACGGTCTGGCCGAGATCAAGGTGGGCGCGGCCGATCACAAGCTCGGCGTGACCGTGGTGCCCGATGCGAAGACCTACACGGTGCGCGGTCATGCGCACGTGAAGCTGCGCGTGCAAATGCCGGGCGGCAAGCCGGCGCCTGCCGGCACGCAAATCGCCGTGGCCGCCGTCGACGAAGCCCTGCTCGAACTGATGCCGAACAATAGCTGGGATCTGCTCGATGCGATGCTGCAACGGCGGGCCTACGGTATCGAAACCGCCACGGCGCAAATGGAAATCGTGGGGCGGCGGCATTTCGGGCGCAAGGCGGTGCCGGCCGGCGGCGGGGGCGGGCATAGCCCGACGCGCGAGTTGTTCGACACGCTGCTGTTGTGGAATCCGCGTGTGACGCTCGATGCGAACGGCGAAGCGTCGATCGACGTGCCGTTGAACGATTCGCTGACGAGCTTCCGCATCGTCGCGATCGCCGCCGTCGGCGAGGGCATGTTCGGCACCGGCAGTACTTCGATTCGCAGCACGCAAGACCTGCAATTGATCTCGGGGTTGCCGCCGCTCGTGCGCGAGGGCGACCGCTTCCGAGCCCAATTCACGGTGCGCAACACGACGTCGCGCGCGATGAAGGTCGTCGTGACCCCCGATGTGGCCGGCCTCTCGTTGCAGCCGCAAACGGTCGATCTTCCGGCCGACTCGGCGCGCGAAGTGGCATGGACGGTGACGCCGCCCGACGGCCTGGCCGAATCGACGCCAGCGGCGCTCGGTTGGCAGGTGGCGGCGGCCGAACAAGGCGGCCCGCACGCGAGCGATGCCCTGAAGGTGACGCAGCGCGTGACGGAGGCGATACCGGTGACGGTTCAGCAGGCCACGCTCACGCAAGTGGACGGTACGTTCACACTGCCGGTCTCGGCGCCGGCGCAAGCCGCCGCCACGCAAGCGGGCGCGCTGCGCGGCGGCATCGCCGTCTCGTTGCAGCCGAAGCTGTCGGAAGGTTTGCCGGGCGTGCGCCGCTGGTTCGAGCGCTATCCGTACGGCTGCCTCGAACAGTTGACTTCGCGCGCGTTGGGCTTGGCCGATGCGGCTCAGTGGCAAGCGGTGCTGGCGCGGATGCCCGTCTACCTCGATCGCGACGGTTTGGCGAACTACTTCCCGCCGAGCGACGACAGCGGCAACACGGGCAGCACGGCGCTGAGCGCTTATCTGCTCGCGGTCACCGACGAGGCGGCGAAGGGCGATCCGCGCTTTGCGTTGCCCGACGATATCCGCGCGAAGCTCGAGAGCGGCCTGGTGAATTTCGTCGAGGGCAAGATCAAGCGCGACGTCTGGGCGCCGCGGCAGGATCACGATTTGCGTAAGCTCGCGGCGATCGAGGCGCTATCGCGTTACGGCGCAGCGCGCCCGAGCATGCTCGAGTCGATCGAAATCGCGCCGAATCAATGGCCGACCTCGGCCGTGCTCGACTATTACGCGGCGCTCTCGCGTATGAAAGACGTGCCGCAGCGCGACGCGAAGCTGGCGCAGGCCGAGCAGATCATCCGTGCTCGTTTGACGTATCAAGGCACGCGATTGACGTTCTCGACGGCCGATAGCGACGACCTGTGGTGGTTGATGACGGGCTCGGAGACGAATGCGGCCCGCACGGCGCTGACGTTCGTCGATGTGCCGGGATGGAAGGACGAGATGCCGCGTCTGGTGGCGGGGCTGTTGGCGTTGCAAAACGGCGGCGCCTGGTCGACGACGACGGCCAACCTGTGGGGCGAACTCGCGGTCCAAGCGTTCTCGCGCACGTTCGAAAGCACGCCCGTGACGGGGCAGACGAAGCTCGAGTTCGGCGCGACGTCGAAAACGGTAGCGTGGAATCAGCCCGCCGCGGCCAGCGCGAATCCGGCATCGGCCACCCCGGTGACGAAGACGGCGAACGTGCGCGGCGAATTGTTGCCGTGGCCGGCCCAGGCGAGCGCGGGCCCCGTTGCATTGACGTTGACGCAGCAGGGCACCGGCAAACCATGGGCGACGATCGAGAGTCTGGCCGCCGTGGCCGTGAAGGCGCCGTTCTCCGCCGGGTATCGGATCAGGAAGACGGTCACCGCCGTCGATCCGGCCGTGAAAGGCGTCTATACGCGCGGCGACATCGTGCGTGTGCATTTGGATATCGACGCGCAGTCCGACATGACATGGGTGGTCGTGAACGATCCGGTGCCGGCGGGCGCCACGATTCTCGGCTCCGGGCTGGGCCGCGATTCGCAAGCCGCGACATCGGGCGAGAAGTCGCAAGAAGACGGCCCATGGCCCGCGTTCGTCGAACGCGGGTTCGATGGCTATCGCGCGTACTACGACTATTTGCCGAAGGGCAAACTGTCGATCGAATACACGATCCGGTTGAACAATGCGGGTACGTTCGGTTTGCCGCCGACGCGCGTCGAGGCACTCTACGCACCCTCGACGTTCGGCGTGCTGCCGAACGCGAACATCGTCGTGCAAATGCCGGCGGTCAAGCAATAAGACATAGAGGTAGGCAAGGCGTGTCGATCCAATCGAAGCGAGGCGCGGCGCAGGTGCGCGCCGTGCTCTGTACGCTGCTCATCATGGCGGCGCCGTGTGCTCAGGCGCTGCCGAGCTTCGCGCAAGTGCGCGCGCAATGGCGCAGTTCCGATTGGCTGCTCCTCGCGCGCGATGGCGAGCCGCTCGAGCGAACGCGTATCGATAAGAAGGAACGCCGCGGCGATTGGGTGGCGCTCGCCGATGTTTCGCCCGCGCTGCGAGAGGCGATCGTCGTCTCGGAAGACAAGCGTTTCTACGAGCATAGCGGCGTCGATTGGCACGGCGCGGCGGCAGCGGCCTGGGCCAATCTATGGAATACTCGCACGCGCGGCGCCTCGACCGTCACGATGCAATTGACAGGACTCCTAAGCGATGTGCCCGAGCATTCCGGGCGTCGCTCGATCGTGCAGAAAGCGGGGCAGGCGGTCGGCGCGCTGTGGCTCGAACGATCGTGGCGTAAGGATCAGATCCTCGAAGCGTATTTGAATCTCGTGCCGTTTCGCGGTGAAACGATCGGCTTGTCCGCGCTCTCGTTGACGCTGTTCGGGAAGGCACCGTCGGGGCTCGACGAGCGCGAGGCGGCGATCGCCGCGGCGTTGATTCGTGCGCCGAACGCACCCTACGCGAAGGTCAGCGACCGCGCGTGCCGCATCTTGCGCGAGATGAAGGCGCCTGAGCGTTGCGAGAATTTGGAGAGCTACGTGCAGCTCGCGTTCGCGCGTCCGGCTCCCGCGATGCTGACGGTGTCGCCCAACGCCGAATCGTTGGCACCGCATTTCGCTCGTCGCATCGCGGGTGAAGTGCAGGTTGCCCCGGGCGCGCGCGTGGTAACGACCCTCGATGCGAAGCTGCAACGTTTCGCAATCGATACGCTCAGGCGTACTCTGGCCGAGCTCAATGCGCCGGCCCATGCGCGCAACGTTCACGACGGCGCGGTGGTCGTGCTCGACAATGCGACGGGCGACGTGCTGGCATGGGTCGGATCGTCGGGCGGACTATCGGTCGCTCGCGACGTGGACGCCGTGTTGGCGCGCCGCCAACCGGGCTCGACACTCAAGCCGTTTCTCTACGCGGAGGCGATCGACGAACACCGCTTGACGACGGCTTCGCTGTTGAACGATGCGCCGCTCGACCTCGATGCGGGCGGCGGCCTGTACATACCGCAGAATTACGACAAAGACTTCAAGGGGTGGGTCAGTGTGCGCACGGCGCTCGGCTCTTCGCTGAACGTTCCGGCGGTGCGCACGGTCGTCATGGTGACGCCGCACCGCTTCGCGAAAACGCTGACGGCGCTGGGCATGCCCCTCGCTCAGAACGGCGACTACTATGGGTACTCGCTCGCGCTCGGCAGCCCCGACATCACGTTGCTGTCGCTGACGAACGCGTATCGGGCGCTGGCCAACGCGGGCGTGGCGACGCCGACGCACGATCTGCCCGCGCCGCCGGCCACGCATGGCGGGCGCAACGCCGATACGCCGCGCCGTGTGTTCAGCGCCGACACGGCGTACATCATCACGACGGTGCTCTCCGATAACAACGCCAGGACGCGGACGTTCGGCTTCGACAATCCGCTCGCGACGCGGGTCTTTTCGGCGGTGAAGACCGGCACGAGCAAGGACATGCGCGACAACTGGACGATCGGGTACACGTCGCGTTATACGGTCGGCGTGTGGGTGGGCAACGCGGAAGGCGACGCGATGTGGGACGTTTCGGGGGTGACGGGCGCATCGCCGATCTGGGCGGCCATCGTCGAGTATTTGCATCGGCGTGTGCCGAGCACGCCGCCGGCGGCGCCGCCCGGTGTCGTGCAAACGCGTGTGTCGTTCGAGCACGACGTGGAGCCGGCCCGCACCGAATGGTTTCTCAAAGGCACCGAAATGTCGAGGGTCGATTTGGCGGCCGATGCGACCGGGGCGTCGGCGCGTTCGACGAGCTATGCCCCGGCGCGTGCCGACAACGTGCAAAGCGCCGCGCCCGGTATCGGCTCGCCCACGAACGGAACGGTGTTCGCGCTCGACCCCGATATTCCGGCGGCTCGGCAACGCATCGTGTTCGAGCGCCTGAACGGGGCATCGACGCGCAGCGCATGGCGCTTGGACGGCAAGATGCTCGGGCACGCCGAGCGGGTCCTATGGCTGCCCTGGCCTGGCCGCCACGTGCTCGAACTCGTCGATGCCCACGGCGCGAGTCTCGACCAAGTGCGCTTCGAAGTGCGCGGCGCGAGCGCGCGCACCCCCGCGCCGCCAACGGCCGGCCACGAGCGGCCGGCCAAAGCGCCGGTTCATGCCCACGGCCCCCTGACGAGTCAATGACCGGTTCGAAGCTTGTCGCCGGCGTTGCTGGCTAGGCCCAGGTAGCCCCAAATCGACACGAGCGTGAGCAACCCGGCACTGAGAAACGCCAGGCGAAAGTCGCTCAGCGTGAAGGCATGGTGCGCGCCTTCCCCATTGAGCGCGGACGCGGCGCGCAAGGCTAGCGCGCCGAACGCGATACCCAAGCCCGTGGCCATTTGCGCCGAAGCATTCCAAAGCGTGTTGGCCGCGCTCATTTGCGGCGAGGGCACGTCGGCGTAAGCGAGGGTGGCCATGTTGGAAAACTGCATCGAACGCGTGATGCCGTAGATCAACACGACGAACAGCGTCCACGCCAACGGCACGGCTGGCGTCAGCAGACCGCATGCGATCGTGAATATTCCGCAAATGGCGCAGTCGATGATGGCGACGCGTTTGAAGCCGTAGCGTTGGAGAATCGATGTCGTCATCGCCTTCATGCCGAGGTTGCCTACCGCGCTCGCGAGCAGCAGCAAACCGGAATGAAAGGCCGATAGACCGAAGCCGATTTGAAACAGTAAAGGCATCAGGTAGGGCACCGCGCCGATGCCGATGCGCGTGATCGAGCCCGTGACGACCGTGACGGAAAACGTCGGGATCTTTAGCGTGGCGATATCGATGAGCGGGTGGGCATGCCCGCGCGCGTGCCGGAACGCGACGACGCCGATCGCGATCCCGAGTGCCACGAGCGATAGGCCCACGAGCGGATTCGTGCCGGGCTGACTGGCCAGATCGGCGCCGTACAAGATGGACGTGAGCGTGAGGCCGCTCAGCGCGAGCCCGGCGAGATCGAGCGGGCGGCGTTGCTCGCCGCGCAGATTCGGTACCCACGCGCAGACCGCGCACAGCACGACTAGACAAACCGGTACGTTCAACAAAAAGATCCAGCGCCACGAGGCATAGGTGGTGATGAAGCCGCCGAGCGGCGGCCCCACGACCGGTGCGACGATACCGGGCCAGGTGATCGTCGATATGGCTTGCATGAGGCGGCTTTTATCTGCGCTGCGTACGACGATCAAGCGTCCCACCGGGACCATGAGCGCGCCGCCCATGCCTTGCAGCACCCGTGCGGCCGTGAATTCGACGACGTTGTTCGATAGACCGCACAGCACCGAAGCGACCGTAAACATGACGATCGCGGAGAAAAAGACGGTGCGCGACCCGAACCGGTCGGCCACCCAGCCGCTCGCGGGAATGAAGATCGCGAGCGCGATCATATAGGCGCTCATCCCCAGGCTCAGTGCGTTCGGACTGGTGGCGAAGACACGCGCCATTTGCGGCAGCGCCGTCGCGATGATCGTGGTGTCGAGGTATTCCATGAAGAACGTCGCCGCGACGACGTAGGGCAGTGGGCCGAGGGCATGTCCCCCGGTAGGGCCGCCGTGCTTCGGGGAGGTTTCGACGCCGTGCTGCAGGGCCGTTGTTCGAGGCGCATCGCGCCTTATTTCGGTCTCTACTTGTTGGGTCATCGTGACGGTTCGCGTTGCGCCATTTTCTAAAAAGCGGACGAGGGTCCATTTAATAGAATTGTTGCGTCTTATGCAACCTAATTGGTCAATATTGTTTTAAATGCAATATGCCGGTCTTCTGATCTCCAGCGGGTTATTATCGCGCGATCCGCCCGCGACGGCGGTAGTCATCAACCGGGCCGCGGCATGCGCTTCTTTGTCGATACGCGCAATGCGCGTAGGACATCGTGCGATCGAGAGGGGAAGAGACGTTGACTTGCATCAACGATGCGAGGCGAGGGAAGCGGCTTGGCGCTCCGGGGCCATCGGCCGATAGCCCCGGAGTGTGCGATGACGATCTAAGCGACGATCGAGAGCGGCGAATCGTCAGACCTGAGCCGGCCGCGAACTTATTGCGGCTCGTACCAGGAATAGGTTGCGAGCGTGCTGACCGCCGGCGTACCGATTTGCAGCGTGATGTCGCGGTGCGAAATCAACGGGATGGCACGCAGGTCGCCCATATAGCGGCGCGCTTCGCCGTTGTCGTTGATATACGCCACGACATCGCCCGAGAGGCCGGCCACGTTCGAATTCGTCAGCGGCTCGCCCCAGATGTCGAAGAACTGGCCGAGCGTGAACGTCTTCAAGCTGAACGCCTCGATATGGATGATGCCGGTATGGTCGTGCGTGTGCATCTCGTAGTAGCACGACTGCGGGATACCGATATTCTGCGGCAACTGCATCCACTGGCCGTTGTAGACGATGGCCAAATGCGCGTGCACGTGGAAGGTGTTGGACATCCCGCTCGCGCAGATCAAGCCGTCCACGTCCGCGCCCGTGCCGCCCGTCGACGTGTTGCCGTCGGGCCAATGCGCTGTCGTGCCTACGGTGCCGCCGTACGAGAGGGTGATCGGGGTCGGGTCGAACGCGGGCGGATCGGACCACGTGTAAGTGGGGATCTGCGTGAGCGGCGTGCCGATCATGATCGTCACCTCGCCCTTGGGCGGCAGCACGAGAGAGCCGAGGTCGCCCGTGTACTGCGTCAGCGCGCCGCCGTTGTTGACGTAGACGGTGACGGGCGAGCCTTGCAGGCCGGCCACGTTCGTCGCGCTGAGCGGTTCGCCCCAAACGGCGAAGAATTGGCCGAGCGTATACGTCGCATTGCTCGTCACGTCCATGCGGATCTTGCCGCTCTCGTCCACCGTGTTGAGCGGATACACACACCCCTTGGGCGCGGCGAGCGTGGGCTGTACCGTGCCGATGTTCGCCGGCAGCGCCAACAAGGTGCCGTTCTCGTAGATCGATAGATGGGTGTAGGTGTAGGTATTGCCCGCCGCCGCGCAATTGAGACCACTCACCGCTTGTCCGGTGCCGCCCGTCGATGTCGAGCCCGCTTGCCAGTTTTCGGTCCCGAGCGTGGCGCCGTCCGCAGCCGTGGTGGCCGCCGCAAGCGTGGGCGCCGGGCTGCCGCCGGCGCTGCTGCCCGAGCCCGCTGCCGGAGTCCCTCCGCCGCCGCCGCCACCGCCGCCGCAGCCCGCGATCGTCAACGCTACGCCGATCGCCAGAAAACGTGAACTGAGTTTGTGCAACATATCGCCCCTGATTTGTTAGTCGATGGTTCGATCGAACGAATACAACCGTAAAAAGCGGATTCCGCTTCGCCGTGCCCGAGTCGATTGCCCGCCGGGCGTGGGAAGTGGCGCTCGTTTTTGCCGATAACGTCGCGATGAGTGCCGCACGTTCCGCCATGCCGATCCATGGCGGAACGTGCCTGGTATCCAGCCGGTTCGCGCCCGAGCCGTGCGCGTGCCGACCGCATCGCTCGCAGCCCCGCCGCCCAGGCGCCGGGAGCATTGGTCTCGCCGCACGAATACGTGCCGGTGGATAAGGGAAAGGGATTTATTGGTATCTCTTGCGCGCTAAAGGCTATCCGCGAGGTTTTTATGCGGCAAGAGAAATAAATGCGTTGGAAAGCGAGGGCGCGCGTAGCAGCGCCCTGCGCGTTTGAAAAAAATAGAAAGAAATTGCGATGTCCGAAAATGCCGCGTACTGCGTGGCGATCGACGATGTCACACAGTACGCGCTGACCCACGGCAATCGATTCAGACCCGCGCCGGCTTACTGCGGCTCATACCACGAGTAGGTTGCGAGCGTGCTGACCGCCGGCGTGCCCACTTGCAGCGTGACGTCGCGAAGCGAGACGAGCGGCAGCGCGCGCAAGTCGCCCATATAGCGGCGCGCTTCGCCGTTATCGTTGACATATGCCACGACGTCGCCCGTGAGACCGGCTACGTTGGTACTCGTGAGCGGCTGGCCCCAGATGTCGAAGAAATCGCCGAGCGTGTAATTGTTCACGTCGGGCGCTTCGATATGGATGATCCCCGTATGGTCGTGCGTGTGCATTTCGTACGTGCACTGCGAGAGCAGGCCGATGTGTTCCGGCAATTGCAGCCACTGTCCGTTATAGACGATGGCCAGATGCGCGTGCACATGGTAATTGCTGGCCGTGCTAGGCGTACAGGCCAAGCCGTCGATGCTCGCGCCGGCGCCGCCCGTGGCGGTATCGCCGTCGGGCCAATACGGCGTCGTGCCGACCGTGCCGCCGTAGGAAAGCGTGATCGGATTCGGATCGAAGGGCGGCGGATCGGTCCACGTATAGGTCGGGATTTGCGTCAAAGGCGTGCCGACCATGATCGTGATTTCGCCATGGATCGGTAAGGTGAGCGTGCACAAGCAGCCGGTGTATTGCGTGAGCGTGCCGCCGTCGTTGACATAGACGGTGACGGGCGAGCCCTGCAGGCCCGCCACGTTCGTGCTGGTGAGCGGCTGGCCCCAAATGGCGAAGAATTGGCCCAACGTATACGGTGCGTTGCTCGGCTCGAGCATGCGAATCTTGCCGGACTCGTCCACCGTATTGAGCGGATACATACAGCCCTTCGGCGCGGCGAGCGTAGGTTGTACGACGCCGATGTTCGCGGGTACGGCCAACTGTTTTCCATTCATATAGATGGAAAGATGCGTGTACGTGTAATTCTTCCCGGCCGTGGCGCAAACGGTTCCATCGATGTTTTTCCCTTGCCCGCCGGTGGAGGTCGAGCCGGCGGCCCAGTACTCGCTGCCTAGCGTTGCGCCGTCCACGACCGAAGTCGCGGCGGCAAGTGTCGGTGCCGCGCTTGCGCTGCCGCCCGCATTGCTCGTTGCGCCCGCTGCCGGCGAACTGCCGCCGCCGCCGCCACCGCCGCAGCCGGCAAGCGCAAGCGCCGCGCCGATTGCTAGGAATCCAGACATTATTTTGCGCAAAGTATCACCCCATTTTTGGTAAATGATGATTTGATCGAACCGAGTCGATTCGATTGGTCTCGCCGCCCGAATACTTGCAGATGGACACTGCAATTGAGTTTCGCTAAGTCGCTTTCGCGGCCAGGGCGTAGGTTCGATTTTTTCGCGTTGAAAATAAAGTCTCGATTTGCAAAACAAACGTTAAGCGAGGTGGCGCATTGATTCTAAAAATTAGGAAGAAAATGCGTCGATGTGCACGCAAACGTGTGCGCCTATTTGGATTGCGCAGGCGTTAATAGGGAGGAGGGGTGAATTGGCGGACAAGGCCGGAAAATCGGCCGATAAATGGTCGTGAATTAAAACAACAGCACGTCGAGCGTATGCAACACGAGCCCGACAAAACCGCCGATCACCGTGCCGTTGATTCGCACGAATTGCAGATCGCGGCCTACCTCGAGTTCGATCTTCTGCGTAATCGTAGCGGCGTCCCAATGATGGACGGTGTCGGAAATGAGGCGGGCAATGGCGTGACGCTGTCCTTCGATGAGCGCGAGCATCGTTTCTCGCAGCCATGCGTTGAGCCGGTCGCGCATCGCCTGATCGTCGAGCAGCCCTTCGGCGATGCCTGCGATCGCTTCTTCGATTCGGGCGCGGATATAAGAGTCCGGCGCCGCGGCGTCGCTCTCGATCCAAGCTTTAATTTCTCGCCAGACGTTCGCTAAATAATCGCTGAGCGCCGGATGTTCGACCAGCCGCTCTTTGAGCGCCTCCCATTTGGCGAGGTAATCGGGCGACGAGCGAAGCTGACTCACGAAATTTCGAATGGCGTCGTCGAAGCCGCGGCGCCACGCGTGGTCCGGGTTCGCGCTGAGTTCCTGGAGCGTCTCGTCGACGACGGCGATCAAATTGTCCGACACCTTTTCGTCGATCGACAGCTTCTTCCAAATCCATGCGGTGCTTTCGCGCACGCGTTGTCGAATGAGGGGTTTGTGCTCCTCGAACAATTGAGCGAGCTGTTCGAGCAGTTCGGTGACGACGGCCTGATGACGGTCGCCTTCGAGCAGCGTATCGGCGATCGTTCCGACGACGAGCGGCGTATCGACGTTGCGCACGCGCTCGGCGACGTGCTCGTGCAGAAAGCGGCGAATGTCTTCGTCGTCGATCGCGGCGAGCAGGCTCGGGACGAAGTCGAGCGTCCATCGAGCGATCTGGCGGCCGCGTTCGGGCACGGCGAGCCAATGCGCGAACTGTATTGTGAAGTCGATGCGAGCGAGTTTGCCCGCGATGATCTCCGGCGCGAGGAAGTTCGTCTCGACGAACGTGGCCAGGTTCTCGCCGATACGATCCTTGTTACGCGGGATGATCGCCGTGTGCGGGAGCGGCAGGCCGAGCGGATGCCGAAAGAGTGCGGTGACGGCGAACCAATCGGCGATCCCGCCCACCATCGCGGCTTCGGCCAGCGCCCGGACGAAACCGAGCACCGGGTATTTCGCCTCGAAGGTGCGCGAAACCAAATAGGTGCAAGCCATCGCCGCCAGCAGCGACGTGGCGAGCCACTTCATGCGGCGGTAGGCGCCGAGCTTGGCCGGTGCGGGCTCCGCGAAGCGGCGCGGCGATCGAAGCATGAGGGCGTACCGCGCCTACGCGGTCACGGCGTCTCGCCGCTGCCGCGTTTGCTTGCCGGCCGGCTGCTCGGCCACGCGAGAAACGTCTTCCAGCGCCGGCATCGAATCGAATAGCTCCGCGACCCATTCGGCAAAGGCTCGGACCTTCGCCGAAAGATGCCGATTGTGCGGGTAGACGATCGAAATCGGCTTCGGCTTCGGATTCGATCCCGCCAAGACTTCCTTGAGCGAGCCGTCGAGCAGATGCGGCAGTGCCATGAACAGCGTCGGCTGAATCATGCCGAAGCCTTCCATCGCGCAGGTCATGTAGGCATCCGCATCGTTGACGGTAATGAGGCTGTTCATTTTGACCTCGACCGGCTCGGAATCGACCATGAACACCCACGGAATCGGGCGCGCGCCGTGTGCCGCGCGGAAATTCACCGCATAGTGCCCCGCGAGTTCATCGAGCGTTTTCGGTTCGCCGTGCTTGGCGAGATAGCCGGGCGAAGCGCACGTCACGCGCTTGAGCATTCCGATGCGGCGCGCCACCATCGACGAATCCGCGAGCGGACCGACTCGAATCATGCAATCCACGCCTTCCTCGATCGGATCGACCGGGCGATCCGATAAGCCGAGATCGAGCAGCACATCGGGATAGCGCTGATGGAACGTGGAGAGCGCCGGAATGACGATGCGCCGCCCGAGCGCGCTCGGCATATGAACGCGCAGCAAACCATTGGGCTTGCGGTTGCCCGCTTGAAAGCTGGCATCGGCCTCCGCTATTTCGCCGATGATCTTGATGCAATGCTCGTAGTACGCGGCGCCGTCGGGCGTCAGCGACAACCGGCGCGTCGTGCGATTCATGAGCCGCACGCCGAGAAACGCTTCGAGGTTTTGGATGATCGTCGTCACCGATGCGCGCGGCATGCCCAGCGTTTCGGCCGCGCGGGTAAAACTGTTCGCGTCGACGACCCGTGTAAAGACTTCCATTGCTTGAATGCGATCCATGCTCGCCCCCTCGGATGACCAACGGGAAAGCATAGTCTGCTTGGCACGGCGGATTCAAGCCCTTTCAAGAAAAGGGGGCGATCAAACGGCGGGATTGATGAGTGCGGTCAAGACGTGGTCGGCCCACGCGCCGTTGATTTTCAAGTAAGCGCGCGCGTATCCCTCGCGCTCGAAGCCCAGCGAATGCAGCAGACGCGCGCTACGCGCGTTTTCCGGCCGGTAGCTGGCCATGATTCGATGCAATCCGATGCGCTCGAAGACGTAATCGATCGATACCGTCAATGCTTCGCGCATCAGCCCCTTGCCCTGGCGCCGGTGATCGATCGAGTAGCCGAGATGGCACGCCAAGAACGGCCCGCGGACGATGTTCGTGAAATTGCATTCGCCGACGACCGTGTCGCCCTCGAGCAGCAGCCAATGCAGCGCGTTTCCCGCCGCCATGCTGTCGGCCATCGCGCGTGCCCGCGCGGTCAACGTGTCGAGCGTGAAAAAGTCGCCGCGGCGCGCGGGCTCCCAAGGCTGCAAGTGAAGGCGGTTGTCGAGCTGGTACTCGAGCAGTTGATAGGTGAACTCGACACTGACCGGCTCGAGCGTCAGGCGTTGAGTGACGAGACGGTGATCGAGCCGCGGCGAAAGCATCGACGTCATGGTGCAAGCCGGTGGTGGAGGGGCGGCCAGAGCCTATCTCGCCGCAAATTCGGCGTCAACGGCGGCTTATATCGACGGCGGCTTATCGGCGGCTCCCTATCGCGCGGCTTATCGTGCCCTCAATCGCGCCATCGTATTCAGTAGCGCATCGAGCGTCACGGGCTTGGTCAAATGCGCGTCGAATCCGGCGCGCAGCGCCGCTTGCACGTCGCTGTCGCGGCCGAACCCGCTCAGCGCGATGGCCTTGACGCCGGTGAGGCCGTTACGTTTGCGCACGGCTTCGATCAATTCCACGCCGCTCATGCCGGGCATCCCGAGATCCGACAGGATGAACGATGGACAGCGTTGATCGAGGATGCGTAGGGCCTCGTCTCCCGCGGTGGCAACGACCACGCTCGCGCCCTCGGTCTCCAGCAGCAGCTTGAATGCCTCGACCGTTTCGCGGTCGTCGTCCACGAGCACGACCTCGGTGTCGCGTAAAAGGGCGGGGGGCGCCGCGCCCGGTGCGATCGCCTCGGCTTGCTCGTGCGCGCGCGGCAATACGACGGTAAAGGTCGCGCCCCGGCCGAGCCCATCGGAATGCGCAGCCACGCGCCCGCCATGCAAAGCGACGAGCTCTTTCACGAGCGAGAGGCCGATACCCAAGCCGCCCGAGCGCGCGGCGCCCGCATTCTGTCCGCGCTGAAACATCTCGAAGATGTACGGTAAGACGGCGGGGTCGATTCCCATTCCGCTGTCGCTGACCGCGAGCTTCGCCATCGTACCGGTGTCGTGCAGCGTGACCTTGACGCGGCCTCCGCGCTCGGTGTACTTCAGCGCGTTGCTGATGAGGTTCCACAACACCTGTTCGATGCGGGTCAGATCGGCCGCGACGGTGACCGGGTGATTCGGCACTGAATACGCGAATGCAATACCGCCGGTTCGGGCCTCCTGGTGAACGGTGTCGCAGATGCGTCGAACGGTCTCGGATAGGTCCACGATGGCGCAGGCGAGCGAGAGCTTGCCCGTTCTCACGCGCGATATGTCGAGCAAATCGTCGATGATCTGCGCCTGACCCGTCACGGTGCGGGTGATCGTATGCGCCGCCCGCGCGAGATCCGGCTCGCTGCTCGCCATGCGCGACCGTGCGATCAACTCGGCATTGGCGCTGATCAAGTTCAGCGGATGCTTCAGTTCGTGCGAAACGACGGCCAGGAATTCATCCTGGCGCCGTTCCACTTCCTCGAGCGCGCTTTGACTGGCGCTATGAAGGCGTTCCTCCGCGATGCGTCGCGAGGTGATGTCGATGAACGAGAGCACCGCGCCGTCGATCAAATTCCCCGTTGTCATATAGGGCTGGAAGCGCGCGGAGAACCAGCGTCCGTCGCCGCTTCTCACTTCGCGTTCGATCAGGCGCAGCGAATCGAACGCTTGCGCGGCGTCGGCCTCGAGGCTGTCGTATTGCAGCCGGTGCCGAATCTCGAGCAATGAGCGGCCGATGTCCGGCTCGGCGATGTCGAAGATATCCTTTGCGCGCGGCGTGAAGCGCATGATGCGCAGGTTGCGGTCGACGAAGATGGTTCCGATATCGTTGGCGACGATGAGGTTTTGCAAATCGTCGTTGATCTTGTCGGTTCGACCCATTCGGGACTGCAATTGCATGTTGACGGTTTCCAACGCCGAATTGGCCGCTTGCAGATCGCCCCGGTTCGTTTCCAAACTTTCCGCGGCCACCCGAAGTTCGGCGTTCGTCGCCTGCAGTTCCTCGTTCGATGCGCGCAATTCCTCGTTGGACGTTTCGTAGTCTTGGACCGTCTCCTGTAATCGGGCCTTGACGCTTTGCAACTCTTGTTCGAGCTGCGCGATGATCGGCGCGCTTGCATCCTGTACGCGCGCTTCGTACTCGGTCGCGCTGTCGGGAACTTCGTCGAACAAGATCAAAATGAATTCGTCGTTCGCCTCTTCGTCGTGCACCGCGCGAGCGATCATGCGAACCGCGAATGGAGCCCCCTCGTGCGAGAAACGGATCGATGGCGTATCGATTCGATGCCGGCTTTGCAGCGCCATGTAGATCGCCCTTCGCAATGCGCTTCGGAGTTCGGGACGGATCGCCGCGAGTACGTTGTGCGAGGGTTCCCCGCCGGCGAATTGCAGAAAGCGGCCGGCCCGATCGGAGACATGGACGATCTCGGAATTGCGATTGACGAGCACGCTCGGCAACGCGTGCTCCTCGAGCAATCGTCCATGCAGGTCGCCGAACGAGAACGGGCGTTTGTAGGTCGATGCGTCGAGCGCACGCGCGAGCGCAGCGCCGTGCTCGGCATGCGTCGCGGTGTCCATTCGAGCCGTCCGTGGCAGCGAGATGTCGACGCAGAAGATTCGGGCTTGCTTGTCGATGCACGTAAAGAGCCGAGCGGCCGAGTCGGCCGTTTCGGACGGGCCTAGGAATAAATAGCCGCCTGCGCCGAGCGCGAAACGGAAGGCCTGCAAGGTCTCCGATTGGGCTGCGCGATCGAGGTAGACCAATAGATTCCGGCAGCAGATCAGATCGAGCCGCGAGAACGGCGGGTCGCGCAGCACGTTGTGGACGGCGAACAGCACGCGTTCGCGCAATTCTTTCTTGATGCGATACCCCGCATCGCTTTTGACGAAATACTTTTTGACCCGGGCAGCATCGACGTCCGCAAGTGCCGCTTGCGCATAGACGCCTTGCCGCGCCACCTCGATCGCGCGGTCGTCGATATCCGTGGCGAACACTTGGAACGGGACGCGGGACGCGGGACGCGGTTTTGACGGACGCCTCGTGCAGCAGCATCACGAGCGAGTAGGCCTCCTCTCCGGTCGCGCACCCGGCAGCCCACACACGTACGGGGTCGTCGGCGCTGCGCTGCGCGAATATCGCGGGGAGCACGTCGACGCGCAACGCTTCGAACGCGTCGCGGTCGCGGAAAAAATGCGTCGTGCCGACAAGCAGATCCTGCAATAGCGCCTGCGTCTCGTCTGGATGAAGGTGGAGAAAGTCGCGGTATTGCTGCAGGTCGCACAGCCCATTGATCGTCAGACGGCGTTCGATTCGTCTGAGCAACATCGCCCGCTTGTAGTGCCTGAAATCGTGTCCCGTACGTGCGCGCAATACGATCGTGATTTCCCGCAAGGCGCGCTGATTGCGCTCGGAAAGCGGATCGCCGTCCTGGGCCGCGTCCTCGCTCGGACTGTCGCATTGCGCAATGCGAATACGCCCCTCATGAGTCCATAAGTCGAGCAGCCGCTGGGGCATCTCGCTGGCGCCGAGTGTGAGATCGACCATGCCCGTCGCGATGGCGGCGCGCGGCATGCCGTCGTACTGCGCGTCGTCGGGGCTCTGAACCATCGTAATGCCGCCGAGCTCCTTGATTCGCTTGATGCCGACGGAGCCGTCCGATCCCGTTCCGGACAGCACGACGGCGACGGCACGTTCCTGCGCCGTTTCAGCCAGCGATCGGAACAGCAGGTCGATCGAGCCGGCGGCGGCGCGCGCACTCGCAATCGGAGCGGCGGCAAGCCGGCCATCCGAAATCGTCACCGCGCAAGCGGGCGGAACGACGTATACGTGATTGCGCTCGATGGTCGTGCCGGGTGCGATTTGCGCGACGGGCATCGACGTTGCCGTCTGCAAGATGGTGTCCAGATTGCTCGCGTGCTCGGACGGGAGATGCAACAGCACCACGTACGCTGCCCCGGTCGTGGCGGGCAGTGTTTCGAAGAATTGATGCAGAGCGGTGACGCCGCCTGCTGAGGCACCGAGACCTACGACAGGGAACTCGACGTGGGCGGGCGCCGATAGGCCATCGCTGAGCTTTGGCATCGTCTCGGGTCAAATGAGAATTTTGGGCCCCGGGTTACGACGATTGGTCTTTCTTATAAAGAAGCTGCTCCAATGCGCGCGCAGCTTCATCGGCATCGCGTGCCTGCGCCGCAAAGCGTTGCGCGGCTTTTTGCTCACCGATGCTCATATAATACTCGGCACGTTCGGTGCTGAGGGCTTTCTTCTCGTGTAGCGCTCGCACGGCTTGCCAGAGGGAGCGCTCGATGACATGATCGCCGGCCGCTCCGAGCGTTTCCGATCCGAACGCGTGGCCGGTATGGCACCGGTACCGCGTGGGCGGCGGGGCTTCGAGCCGCCAGAGCGCGCCGCCGCACTCGGGGCAGGATATGCCGGTAGGCACGCCTACCGCAGCCATGTGCGCGATCGAATCCGGTCTCAGCATCAGTTCGTTTTCGCTCAAGAGGGCTGGGGAGGGCGCGCTCGGCGTCTCGTTCGTCGCGCTCCCGGCGAGTGCGGCGATCGTCGACGCGAGTTTGTCGATCGGCAAGACGTACGTCGGGGCGGTGCCGCGCATGGCACTGCGCGGCATATCGGGTGCGTGCGCCTCGTCCGGGTCCTGGACCATCGTGATTCCTCCGCAGGCTTGAACCGCCGCAAGACCGGCCGTGCCATCGTCGAGATGTCCCGTCAGCACGGCGCCGATCACACGTGGGCCTCGGGCCACGGCCGCGCTGCGAAACAGCGGGTCGATCGCGGGGCGCGAGAAGTTTTGTTTAGGCCCCCGAATCGTTCGGACGATATCGTTCTCGATGACCAGGTGCAGATCGGGCGGCGCGACGTAAATGTTCCCTTGGACGATACGCTCGCCGTCGCGCGCATGATGGGCGGGCAATCGCCCGGCCTTTTGCAGCATTTCGGGCAGGATGCTCGGGTGCGGCCCGATATGGAGAACGATCAGGACGGCCGCCGGCAAGCGCTCGGGGAGGGCGGCCGCGATAGCAGTCAGCGCGTCGACACCTCCCGCGGAAGCGCCTAGGACGATCGTGTCACGGGTTTTCAATGTGCGGTTCCTTTGCCGTCGTATGCGCAAGAACCGGTCCCGAATCGACTCCGCCTACTCGGCGCCCGCTTTGTCTCGAATGCGCATCACCGTTTGTCTCGACGTTTGAAACTGGCGCGCCACTTCGCTCACCGCGATGCCCCGCGCGAGGCGATCGAGAATGCGCGAGCGCTGTTGCCGCGTCAGCGACGGCGGGCGGCCAAGCGGGCGGCCTTCGTCCTTCGCTTGGTTCAGGAATTCGCGCGTTCTCGCGCTCGCGCTTAGGCGTTCCAGTTCGACTACGGCTTCCAGTGTCTTGACGGCGATGGGTGCGGTGGTGCTCGCGAGATTGGCGGGGCCGGTTTCCTCGCAATGCACTTTCAGCCCGGCATCGCGGCATCGCGCGAGGGTCGAGAGCACATCGCGTGCACTGCTGCCGAGAAATGCGAGCTTGGTGACGACCAGGGTGTCGCGCGCTTGCATACGACGCAGCACGTTGGCAAGCGCGCCGCGCTCCATGGCCGGCCGCGAGTGCGGCGTGCGCTCCACTACGACGCGGCGTAGGTCGATCGTGTAGCCCGCGGCGTCGAGCCTAGCCAGATCGGGCTCCGGCAAACCCTGGCTCTCAGGCAGGTTGAAGTAAAAGTACATCTTCGACAATCGATTGCCTCCAGGACGGAAGACGCTCGCTTCGTGCTCGCATTATGCACAGCGTGTTTGAAACGTGTGTCCGTAAGTAGCCAAATACGGACACTCGGCGTGCCTACCCATTACATTTCTTCTGTCTTACGCTTTCTCCGTGGGATGTTGCCACGACTTGCGTTTCGACAGTCATAACAAGGGCAACCGAAATGAACGTTCAACGACCCTCGATTCGTGCCCCCGCCGGCCGGCTGAGAATCATTTCCCTGTGGCGAAGCCTCGCGAACAGCGGCGCGCGCGTCTATGGATGGACGGTGAAGGTCGATGCGGCGACCGGCAGCGAATGTATGACGATCGATGTGGCGGGCTGTGACGAGCAAAGCTTGGCCAATCTCGCCACCGTGCTGGGCGGCACGCCGACGGAGGCGACGGTCACGGCCTGCTCGCTGTTGACCTTGGACGGCGGGGTCGAGCAAGAGTGAAGCGCTTGGCGGGCGATCTTCGCCGCCGCAAGCGCATTACCAGCCGCGGAACCGATGCCACACGGCCAGCGCCCCGTCGGCGCGAACAGCATGGTATTCGGCGAACTGTGCGCCCGTGGCGCAAGCATGATTCGGAAGGATTCGAAGCTTCGTGCCGAGCGGGAAGCGGGCGACGACGTCGGCTGGGTTGCATGGGACGGCATCGCCGGCCGCGGCCATGATCCCGTGTTCCTGATTCGCCGAGACCAGTAAATATCCATCGATCGGGGTGCCGTCGACGGTGCACGGCAGACCGTACTGGAAGTCGCGAGACTGCTTCGACGTGCCGCGATCGCGACTGAGCGCCATCCACCCTGCATCGACGATGATCCAACCTTTGTCCGGCTGATGGCCGATGACGGTGGTGAGAACCGAGAGCGCAAGGTCGTCGAGCGCGCAGACGCCCACGTTGTGCATCACCAGATCGAAGAAGACGTACACACCGGCCCGAACCTCGGTCACGCCGTCCAAACGCGCCGCGGCCAGCGCTGTCGGGGTGGAGCCCACGCTGACGCCGGGGCAATCGATACCTGCCTCGCGCAGTCGCCGTGCCGCGAGCGCGCAGCCCGCTCGTTCTTGTTCGGCGAGCGCGCGCAGCGCTGCCTCGGTGTGTAACTCGTAGCTCGAGCCCGCATGCGCCATCACGCCGCCGATGGGTATCGCACCATCGCGCAGGGCGCGGCCGACCGCGAGCAAGGTGTCGCTATCGGGAGCGATGCCCGAGCGATGCCCGTCGGTATCCACCTCTAGCCACACTTCGAACCGGTCTTCCTCGGCCCGGCAAGCGGCGACGATCGCATCGGCCGCCGCGAGATTGTCGACGACGAGCTTCAGCCGGCAGCCGCGCCGTTTCAGCGCCATCGCGCGCGCGAGCTTCGCGGGCGCGATGCCGACGGCGTAGAGAATGTCGTCGATACCCGCCTCGAAACAGGCTTCCGCTTCCTTCAGGGTCGAAACGGTGACGCCGTGCGCGCCCGCGCGAAGCTGCGCGCCGATGACCTCCAAGCACTTGCTCGTCTTGACGTGCGGCCGGAAGCGAACGCCGTGCGCGTCTATCCTCGCCTGCATGGCGGCGATGTTGCGCTCCATCCGATCGATGTCGAGGACGGCCGCCGGTGTATCGAGCGTGTCGAGGGCGGAGGCCGTCATTGCTGCGCTCCCGAGCGGGCTTGTTCCGACGTGGCGCCGAATCGGGCTGCCCAAGCGGGAAGGGCGGCGAGCGTCGGCGATTCGATTTCGGGCGCCGGCGCGCCCGGCACCGGTGCGAGACCCACTCGGTTGTGCCAGTAGGTGCGCAGGCCGCACCGCGCGGTGCCGAACAAGTCGTAACCCGATCCCGCGACGAAACCGGCATCGGCTGCGTCGACACCGAGTTCGGCCAACGCCAATCTATAAGGACGCGAATCGGGCTTATACGCGCCGGCACGCTCGGCGGTGACGACGACGTCCCAGTCGACCGGAAGCAGCGCGGCCGCGAGGCGCCCGAGCCGCTCGGATGAGTTGGTCACGACGGCGAGTTTGCAATGCGGGCGCAACGCGCCGAGGCTCGCTTGCGCGCCGCTCCACGGCGCGAGCTCGAGCCAGGCCGCTTCTAGGGCGGCGGGTGCCGAGGCGGGCAGCCCGGCTTCCACGGCGGCCTGTTCGACGAGCGTCTCGTACGCGACGTAATCGCCGCATCCATAGGTCAGGCGCAAATAGGCGGCGCGCCACGCCCGCCCCATTGCTTCCGAGCCGGCCGCTCGATTCCATACAGACCATGAATCGAGTAACGCCGTCAGTAGGTCGAACAGAACGGCCTTGGGATAGGAAGACGGCAACGCAAGATCGGCCATCGCAGTGAGCCTCCCGGGGCTGGCTTTATGATGGCTCGATTCTAGGCGCGGCATGCCGATGCGTGGTTAAGCGCAACTTACGATGAGGTTTAACGAAATTTAATAGGCCCGCCCGCAGCCCGAGCAGGTGAATCGATGCGAACGCAACGGCGCACCGGCGCTCGCGAGCCGGCATATACTGGCGCCTCGCACACGACGCTTCGAGCGCGCTTCGCCCGTATCCCCTATGTCTGATCGCGTCCACTACCGACATATCGCCGATATGCCCGGCCTCGTGCTAGGTGCCGCGCAGTTTTCGACGTTCAGTTTCGATCGCCATTTCCACCTCGATTACCACATCGGTTTGGTGACCGAGGGTGTCCAGCGGCAGCGCTTCGGCGGGAAGACGGTACTCGTCGGGCCCGGCTGCGTTTCGCTGATGCCGCCGGGCGAGATACACGACGGCGTAAGCGACGAAGCCGGCGGCTATACCCTCAAAACGTTTCGGTTATCGCCCGAGTTGCTCGGCAGCGTCGCCGAGGATGTCGGCGATGGGCCGCGCGTGCCCGAATTGCCGGGTGCCTTGTTGGAAGACGCCGAGCTTGCGGCGCAACTCGCGCGCTTGTTCGACGTGATGCGGATGAGCGGGCAGGGCGGGTCGCTCGCGGTGCAATCGGAGTGGCTGCGCTTGCTCGATATGCTGCTGACTCGCGCGCGTGCGATCGTGCCGCAGCAGGCGAGCGGAGCGCTCTCGCCCCTGCAATGGCAGCGCGTTCGCGATTATTGCTTCGCGCACCTGAGCGAAAAGATCACGCTCGATGCGCTCGCCGGGATTTGCGAACTCGGCCGCTTCCAATTCCTTCGGCAATTCAAGCAAACGGTCGGGATGACGCCGCACGCCTGGCTGCTGCGGCTGCGCCTGGAGCATGCGTGCGTGCTGCTTTCGCGCAGTTCGCAAACGATCGCCGAAGTGGCGCAAGGCGTCGGCTTTTACGACCAAAGCCATTTCAATCGCGCCTTCCGGCAAGCCTTCGGCGTGGCGCCGTCCGGCTATTGAGCGCAACGCTTCCCGCGTGTTTCCGCCGCCGGCAGGCCTCGAACGCCCTCGTCAATTTTTTACAATGCCGTCCGCCCTTGCCCCGCTACGATACGCGAGCGATTGGGGCGAGAAGCCCCGTTTAATTGGGGAGTCGAGGAAAGCGATGGCGAATCGGGAGCAGACATCGCCGGCGGCCGCCAGGGCCGAGCCGGAATTGGGATTTTCAAGCGACAACATCGCGGGGGCGTCGCCGGAGGTCATCGACGCGTTGATCGCCTGCAACGCCGGGCAAGCGCGGCCGTATGGCGCCGATGAACTCACTGCCCGCGTGGAGCGCAGGTTCAGCGAGTTGTTCGAACGAGAGGTCAGCGTGTTGCTCGTGCCGACGGGCACGGCCGCGAACGCGCTCGCGCTGGCCGCGCTCACGCCGCCATGGGGCAGCGTGCTGTGCCATCGCGACAGTCACGTCAATAACGACGAATGCGGCGCGCCCGAGTTTTTCACGGGTGGGGCGAAGCTCGTCACCGTAGAGGGCGCAGCGGCCAAGATCGACGCCTCGGCGCTGCGCATCGCGGCGCGCGCGAAAGTAGGCGACGTGCATTCGACGCAACCGGCTTGCGTGACGATCACGCAGGCGACGGAAGTGGGCAGTCTCTATTCGGTGGACGAAATCGCGGCGATCGGCGAGGTGTGCCGCGCCTCGAAGCTGAAGGTGCATATGGACGGTTCGCGCTTCGCGAACGCACTCGTGGCGCTCGGCTGCACGCCCGCGGAGATGACGTGGAAAGCCGGTGTCGACGTGCTGTCGTTCGGCGCCACGAAAAACGGCGTGCCCGCGGCCGAGGCGATCGTTTCGTTCGATCCCGCCGTCACGCGCGAATTGGCGTTTCGACGCAAGCGGGCCGGCCACCTATTCTCGAAGATGCGTTTTCTCTCGGCGCAAATCGATGCGTATCTCGCGGGCGATCTATGGTTGCGCAACGCCCGCCAGGCGAACGCCATGGCGCTGCGGCTCGTGCAAGGCTTGCGAGGCCACGCCGGTATCGAAGTGATGGGCGAGCCGCGGGCGAACATCGTGTTTTGCCGGTTGCAGCAGACGCTGATCGAAACGCTGCTCGCGCAAGGATTCGGCTTCTACCACGATCGTTGGGGACCCGGTGTCGTGCGGCTCGTGACTTCGTTCGCCACGACGGCGCTCGACGTCGATCATCTGCTCGAAGCCGTGCGGCTGGCGCTCGGCGCAGCGGACCAAGGAGGGCATGCGGCATGACCGAGCGGCGTTATATGACCGAGGATAGCCTCGCGATGGAGACGATTGTCTTGCGCTCTTCTCCACGCGACGATGGGCTTTTCGACGTCCTCTTGGAGGCCACGCTGTTTCACCCGCAGGGCGGGGGCCAGCTCTCGGATCGAGGCACGATCGCCGGGGTGCGGGCGGTGCGCGTCTCGTCGGTCGAGAACGAGGTCGTGCATGTCTGCGAGCAGGCGGTACCGCTCGGCGCCGCCCATATCGAGGTATGCGCTCGGTCGCGCGCGCTGCACGCCCGGCTGCATTCCGCCGGCCACCTGATCGGCTATTGCGGCGAGGCGCTGGGCTGGCGTCCCGTCAAAGGCCATCACTGGCCCGGCGAGGCAAAGGTGGTATTCGAGGGCGAAAGCGCGATGCGCGTGTTCGATGCGCAAGAGATCGAAGCGCTCGCCAATGCGCACGTCGAGGCGGGGTTGCCGCGCCGGACCGTGCTCGAAGGCGAGACGCGCAAAATCGGCTTCGGCGAGTTACCGCTGCATGGATGCGGCGGCACACACGTCGTTTCGTCGTCCGACATCGGGCACATTCGCATTTCGAAGGTGAAGGAAAAGAAAGGCCAGGTTTCCGTTCACTACGAACTCGTGGGCGAGTGATCGAGCAGGCGATCGCCGGTCGAGTTCCGTACGGCTTCGAACGAAGCGCCATCGATCGACGACGCCCGCAACTGACGTATATTCGGGGTCGTTGCCCTGCGGGGCAGGGCTCGGATAGGGCGCGTCCTTACCCGGTCACCGAACGAAACGGGTCACTCCTCAATGAACCACGTTGTCGATAGCGCCGCACCCGCCTGGTTTCCCGATGCCGATCTCATCGAGTCGTCGCGCATCATGCATTTCATGCGCTGGCTGCGGGCCGAGCGCAGCCTGGCCTTCGACGACTACGACGCGCTGTGGCGATGGTCGGTCGACGATGTGGACGCGTTTTGGTGCGCGTTTTGGGACTGGTCCGGCATTCGTTCCGACGCGCCGCGCGGGCGGGCGCTCGTGGACGCGGCGATGCCGGGGGCGGCTTGGTTTCCCGGCGTGCGTTTGAATTACGTGGAGCAGGTGTTCCGGCACGCGACGAGCGCGTGGCCCGCCATCGTCTATCGCAACGAAGCGGGCGAGCAGGGCGAGATGAGTTGGGCCGAGTTGCAGCGGCAAGTGGCGGCACTCGCGGCGTCGCTGCGGCGGATGGGCGTCGCGCGCGGCGATCGCGTCGCGGCGTTCATGGCGAACACGCCGCAGACGGTCGTTGCCTTTCTCGCCGTCGCGAGTATCGGTGCGATCTGGTCGGTCTGCTCGCCCGACATGGGGCAATTGGCCGTGCTCGATCGTTTTCGGCAGATCGAACCGAAAGTGATGATCGCAGGAGACGGTTATCGATATGGCGGCAACGGCTACGACCGCATCGAGTTGATCCGAGCGTTGCTGCGGCAATTGCCGACGGTCGAACACCTCGTGCTGGTGCCGAATCTCGATCGCGAAAGGACGGTTTCGGCATTGGGACGTCCCGCCGATGCCAACGTTGCGGCCGGGGGCGCGCGGTGGGTCGATTGGGTCGATGCGATCGCAGGCAATGCCGATGTCCCGCTCGACGTGGAGTCGCTGCCGTTCGATCATCCGCTATGGATCGTCTATTCGTCGGGGACGACGGGCTTGCCCAAGCCGATCGTCCATTCGCACGGCGGCGTCGTGCTCGAGCACGTGAAGACGGCCGCGCTCCATCTCGACCTGCACCCGGGCGATCGCTTCAACTGGTATGCGAGCACGGGTTGGATCATGTGGAACTGCCAAGTCGCGGGGCTGCTCGTCGGGGCCACGCTCTGTCTATACGACGGCAACCCGAGCTACCCGGATTTCAGCGCGCTCTGGCGCTTCGTCGGCGAAGAGAAGGTGACGTTTTTCGGCGCCGGCGCCGCGTATTTTCAGGGATGCTTGAAAAGCGGTGTCGAGCCGCGCGAGGCCGCCGATCTTTCGGCCTTGCGCGTAATCGGATCGACGGGCTCTCCGCTGCCGCCCGAAGCGTATCGCTGGATCCTCGATCACGTGGGCCCCGTCTGGATCGACGTCATCTCCGGCGGCACCGATTTCGCGGGCTGTTTTCTGGCTGGGGTGCCGACGCTGCCGGTCTATCTGGGCGAGATGCAATGCCGTTGCCTCGGGGCGCGCGTGGAGGCATTGAACGAAGCGGGCCAGCCGCTGATCGACGAAGTGGGCGAATTGGTGTGCACGGCGCCCATGCCGTCGATGCCGCTGTATTTCTGGAACGACGAGGACAATCGGCGATATCGCGAGAGCTACTTCGATATGTACCCCGGCATCTGGCGGCACGGCGACTGGATACGCATTACGCCGCGCGGCGGCGCCGTGATCTACGGCCGTTCCGATGCGACGATCAATCGGCACGGTATACGGATGGGCACGAGCGAGCTTTACCGCGCCGTCGAGGACCTGCCCGAGGTGCTCGATAGCTTGGTGGTCGATCTCGAGTACTTGGGGCGCGACTCGTATATGCCGCTCTTCGTGGTGCTGCGGCCCGACACGCCATTGAGCGCCGAGCTCGTCGACGAGATCCGTGCACGCATTCGCCAGGCGCTATCGGCGCGCCATGTGCCGAACGATATTTTTCAGGTGGGGGCGATACCGCGCACGCTGTCGGGCAAAAAGATGGAGCTTCCCATCAAGAAGTTGCTGCTCGGCCAACCGCTCGAGAAAGTGGCGAATCCCGATACGATGGCCAACCCCGAAAGCCTTGCTTGGTTTGCCCGATTCGCACGGGAGCGTGGCGTCGAGCAGGGTTGACCGCTGCGTGGCGGCTGGCTCGCTGGCTCGGTTAGGGCACCGCCCACCAAGCCGGTAACAACCGCCGAACCTCGGCGCGCCGATAGCGGTCGTCGATCAAATGCAGCACGCCGACGTCCGTTTCGGTGCGGATCACGCGTCCCGCCGCTTGCACGATCTTTTGCAGTCCGGGATACAAGTAAGCGTAGTCGTACCCGCTGCCGAATTTGGCGTCCATCTTGCGGCGCATTTCCTCATTGACGTCGTTGACCTGCGGCAAACCGAGCGTGGCGACGAACGCGCCGATCAGTTGCTTGCCGACGAGATCGACGCCTTCGGAAAATGCACCGCCGAGCACCGCTAGCCCGATGCCGCGATCGGCCGCGCGAAAACGCGCCAAAAATGCGTCGCGCTCCGCCTCGCCCATGCCCGGCGCTTGCGTCCAGACCGGCACGTGCGGATGCCGCGCTTGCATCAAGTCGGCCACGCGCCGTAAATAGTCGAAGCTACTTAGGAAACCCAAGTAATTACCCGGGAGTTCGGCGTATTGGCTCGCCATCAGATCGACGATCGGTATCAGCGATCGTTCGCGATCCTTGAAGCGCGTGGAGACATGGGCCGCCACGCGGATGGTGAGCTGCTGCGCGCGGAACGGTCCCTGCACGTCGAGGGCGGCGGTGTCGTCGGGCAAGCCGAGCATGTCGCGATAGAAGCGCTCGGGCGCGAACGTGCCCGAGAACATGACGGTGGCATGCGCGGCGGCATGCCTCGCCGCCAGAAAGTGAGCGGGCACGACGTTGCGCACGCACAGCGTGGATAGACGCCGGTCCTGATCGCCCGCGCGAGGCGCATGTAGCTGGATATCGAACACGGAGTGCTCGCCGAATTGTTCGCACAACGAAACGAAATGCATCGCGTCGAAAAATACGCGCAGCAAGGCGTCGTCGAGCGAAAGCGGCGCGTCGGCGAGATGATCGGTCACGGCGCCGATCAAATTTTGCGCGGCGCCGACGAGGCGTGCCGGCACTTCGCCATATGCCTGGTACCGGTTCGTCTGCGCGCGGTTCAGCACGTTCCACTCGCGCTGCAACCGTTGCAAGGCTTTCTTCAGCACGGCGGGCGCGATCTTACCCGCGGCCTTGAACGCGGGTTGCTCGATCTCGGCCGAATACATCTTGCGGCCCCGTTCGAGCATGTTGTGGGCCTCGTCGACGAGCACGGCGACGCGCCATTGGTTGATCCGCGTGAGCGCGTAAAGCAAGGCGCTGCTGTCGTAGTAGTAGTTGTAGTCGCCGACGACGATATCGCACCAGCGCGTCAGTTCTTGCGCCAAGTAATAAGGGCAAACGTCGTGCGCGAGCGCGGCCTGCTTCACGGTGTCGCGATCGAGGCGACGGCTCGAAAGCGCGTGTTCGCGAGCGGCCGGTAGGCGGTCGTAAAAGCCGCGCGCCAGCGGGCACGACTCGCCGTGGCATGACTTGTCCGGGTGTTCGCATGCCTTGTCGCGGGCTACGAGTTCCAGCGTGCGCAGCGGCAAGTCGTGCCCGCCCGCATGGAGGGTGTCGATGGCGTCGAGCGCCAGGGCGCGTCCCGGTGTCTTCGCCGTCAGAAAGAACACGCGGTCGACGTGTCCCTGTGCGCACGCTTTGAGCGCGGGAAACAGCGTGGCCAGGGTTTTGCCGATGCCGGTCGGAGCTTGGGCCATGAGGGCGCGCCCGTCTCTAGCCGCGCGGAACACCGCCACGGCGAGTTCGCGCTGCCCGCTTCGAAACGCGCCGTGCGGAAACTGCAAGTGCCCGAGCGCGGCGTCGCGCGCGGCGCGATGCGCGCTTTCGCGTGTCGCCCAAGAAAGAAAGCGCTCGCATTGCGCCTCGAACAAGCTGCGCAATGCGGCAGCGTCGTGGGTTTGCGTGAGCACGGTCTCCTTGCGCGAGCCGATGTCGAAATACACCAGCGCGACGGTCAACCGCTCGAGGCCGCGCGTTTGACACAGCAAATGGCCATAGACGAGCGCCTGCGCCCAATGCAGCGCGCGATGGTTTTCCGGCATCGACTCGAGTTGCCCGCGATAGGTCTTGATTTCTTCCAGGCGATTGAGCGCCGGGTCGTAACCGTCGGCGCGGCCGCGAACGGTCAGCTCGCCGTAGGTGCCCGCAAGCGTCACTTCCGCTTCGTACCGGGCATCGCGCCGGGCGGTGACCACGGCATGGCCTTCGATGCCCTCGAGCGACGTGGGAGACGGAGTAAAGCGCAGATCGAGATCGCCGCGCTTCGCGGTGAATTCGCACAACGTGCGCACGGCGACGACGTAGCTCATGCCGCGACCTGCTCGGCATGCTCGCCGGGCGCTTGCTCCCAGCGAACGTCGATTACGCGGACCGGTATGCCATGGCTCACGCAATAGCGCAGCCAGCGTGTTTGGTTGTCTTGCAGTTTGTCGCCGGGGCCCTTGATCTCGATGAGTTCGTAACGTCTGTCCGCCGGCCAAAACCGCACGAGATCGGGCAGGCCCGAGCGGTTTTCGCGGATATCGGCGAGCAGGCGCGAAAACCACAGCGTCATGTGCGCGGCCGGCAAGCAATCGAGCGCGAGTGACAGGAGTTCCGGCGTCAGCATCGCCCAAAACACGAAAGGCGATTGCAGGCCGTTCTTATCCGCGTAGTTGCGCAGTATCGTCGAGCGGTAGGCGCCGCTCTCCAACTGCGCCAGGCAACCGGCGAATATCTCGGCGCGCTTCGCTTGAAAATCGGGCGCGTGCAAGTCGGCCGGGCCGCGCTGAAACGGGTGAAAGAACGCGCCGGGCACGGGAGCGAATATGGCTTCCCAACACAACAGGCCGAAGAGTGAGTTGATGAGACCGTTTTCGACGTAAAAGACAGGGGCCGTATCGGTCCCGAGATGGTCGCGCGCGACGTACTCCACGGCGAATGGCGCCTCGGGGTGGGGCAAGACGAGTGTTTCGCGTTCGATCGCATGATCTTTGCGCGCTGCCTTCCCCGGCTGTCCTACCGCTTTGCTCAGCCTCGGCATCATCCGCTCGACGCGCTGCGTTTCCGCTTCGCTTTCGGGTTCGCGCAGCGCATGCAACGCCAACGCGTGGGCGCGTTCGGTTTGGCCGTCGCGCTCCAGCACTCGGATGGTCCGGTGTCTCGCACCGGGCCACGTGCTCCGGGTATACGCGTCATGCGCCGCTTGCCAAAGACCCAGACGCTCCGCATGGTTGCCGGCGCGGAAAAAAAACTTCGCGCGGCGCGTTTCGAGCCACGGGTTATCGATGCCGATCGCCGAAGCGTCAGCCAAGAGGGCGGCGATGCCCTGCGCATCGGCAAGCGTTTCGAGCGTCGCGCGGCACGTATGCAACGACAGATAGGCATCGATATCGGCCCGCGTGCGAAAGGCGCGCGCCGAGTGCGGGAACGGCACGGACTCGTATTGATAGACGCCGAGATCGGCGAGCACGAACTCCGACCAATCTTGATGAAGGTTGCCGAAAAACATCAGGCGCAAGCGCTCGCAAAGCGGATCGATACCCGTGCGTATCACCTGATCGGCCACACCGGCGGCCCACTCGCCGTAACGCCGGGGCGCCGGGTATCGAGGGCGAATCGCCTCGAGCCATGCTGCCTTGCGCGCGTATTTCGGGCCGCCCTCGGGCGCTAAGATGCGCGACAACTCGGGGAGCGTCGCCACGGCGAACAATTCGTCGATCGTCACGGCGCAATCCGCATCGATCCACCCGAGTGCCGCCAGCGGAGCCGCCGCCGCGAGCGGGCAGCCGATTTCCTCATAGACGAGCCGGCTGGCGCGGAAAAGCGGACCGCGGCGCATCAGCATTCGGACGAGCAGCGCGCGGGCCGGTTGCGGTAGACGGGGAAAAGCGTCGAGAAATTCGCGCTCTTGCGTGTCGAGCAAGCCGTCATAGCGCTCGCCGACCCACGCCAACGCGCGCTCGAAGTTCAGCAGGTAGTACGGCGAGGGGGCGGGGGACGACACGACGGCTCTAAAAAAGGGCTGTATAAACGTACAGGGATGATAGCAAATTCGGCCGGGGCGTTCTCGGCAACGCCGTACCGGCGCGATAGCGCCGCTACGAGGGCGTTCGCCGC
Organism: Trinickia dabaoshanensis; assembly: GCF_002879885.1. GTDB lineage: Bacteria > Pseudomonadota > Gammaproteobacteria > Burkholderiales > Burkholderiaceae > Trinickia > Trinickia dabaoshanensis. Next base: position 66,446 of record NZ_PNYA01000020.1, on the reverse strand, counting down.
GGCGATAATAGCGTCCGCGCTCCGCCGAGGGTATGGCGGCACCTCTTCGATCCAAGTCACCGGGGTTTTATGGACGCATCCGCACGTATCGTTCGCTTCTTGAGTAATCGCCCGCGCATCTTTATCGGCGTCGCGATCGGCCTGATCGCCTTCTTTCTGGAGCCGTGGCATTTCCGGCCGATTCAGCGCGCGCTCTTCGCATGGGACGTCGGCATGTGGTCGTACCTCGTCCTGATCTGGATTCGTATGGTGCGGGCGAGCCCCGAAGACGTGCAGCGGGTGGCGGAGCGTGAGGACGAGGGCGCGACCACGGTGCTCGCGATCATCACGGCCGCGGCGATCGCGAGTTTGGTCGCGATCGTCGTCGAATTATCCGCGGCCAAGGGGCTAGGTCCGAAGCTGGCGAGCCTGAACTATGCACTGACCGCCGTCACGATGATCGGAGGCTGGCTGCTGATTCCGACCGTGTTTACGCTGGAATATGCGCGCTATTACCATCAGGCGGGCGAGGGCGAAGCGTCGCTCAAGTTTCCCGATCCGCAGGAGCCGCTGGACTATTGGGATTTTATGTATTTCGCATTTACGATCGCGGTGGCATCACAGACGTCCGACGTGTCTGTCTGCTCGCGGCGCGCAAGACGGACTGCGTTGGCGCAGTCGATTTTGTCTTTTTTCTTCAATGCCGCGGTACTTGGCTTGTGCGTTAATATCGCGGCGGGATTGTTGGGGTCCTGAGCCGGCGCAATTCCCATTGCAGGCGGCTCGCAGCCGTTATTGCGCGGGTGTGGCGGTTGGCCGCCGAGCGTTGTCCGCCGGGGCGGCGCGGGTGGGTGGTTAGGTGTTTTCGGTCATTTTGTCCGCCATCGTTGTCACACATGCAGCAACGAGGCATATTCTCGACGAATAACCCTATCGGCGCGCAACGCCTTCCCATTCGCCAAACTATGCGCATTCCATATTTACTAATTGCCGCAGCAATGAGTTGGCCGGCTCCATGAAACCGCGTGCGCTCGTTATCGAGCCGGATCTGTCCGGCTATCGTTGGCGATATGTCCAATGGACCATCGAAGCCCTGGTGGAAGCGGGCTACGAGTGCATGTTATGGACGCAGCCGCGCCATCGCGACCATCCGCTCGTTTTAGCGTATCAAGTGTCCCGTGCCGCGGTGAGCGTCGTGGTCGATCGGAGGCGAGACCGTCGCCTGGCCCGCGACTCGGCATGGCTCAATGCCGCGAATATCGGCTTCGGCTTTTATGCCGCTTTCGCATCCGTGTACCGCCACGTCGTTCGGACGGGTGGGGTCGATCTCGTGGTCGTGCCCGACGGCGACGACATCTTGAACGCGGTCGGCATCCTCGGCTCGCCGTTCGGCTCGACGCGTTGGATGTGCATCGCCATGCGTCAGTCGTTTCACTTGCGCGATATGGGCGTGCAAGCGCCACGCCGCCCGCTGACGCAACCGATCTATAAACGGCTCTTTTATCGCGCGTTGCGTGGCGGAAATTTATCGGCCGTGCTGACCATCGACCCCACGTTGCCCGTCTGGCATACGAAGTTCGCGACAAGCGGCCCATGTCCTCCCGTGCACTTTCTGGAAGGCCCGCATCCCGACGCCGATCATGTCGAACAGCACGAGGCGAGAGAGCGCTTGGGAATAGGCAACGAACGTTGCATTCTCGTGTACGGGACTATTTCGGACTCGAAAGGCATCAAGGAACTTTTATACGCGTGCATGCGGCGGGACGAGCATCCGCTCGTGCTCATCGCCGGCGAGCAGACGAAAGACGTGCGCGCCTTCATCGATTCCATCGGCGGCGCTCTGTTTAGCCGCGTCATCGTCTTCGACCAATTCATTTCGCCGGAGCGGGAGGCGGATTTGTTTTGCGCATGCGACGCCGTCTGGGTTGGCTACAAGCGGCATTACGGCATGAGCGGTGCGCTCGCGCAGGCACATCGATACGGCAAGACGGTGATCGCCACGGATTCGGGCTTGATCGGATGGGTGACGAAACGCGACGGGCTCGGTCCTTTACTGCGTAATCTATCGGCTCGATCGGTCAATGCCGCGCTCGACGAGGCGTTCACGCACGGCGCCGCGCGCCGCGCGGTTTCCCATTGGAACGGCGCGGACGCGGTCGCGGGCGATACGGTCAATCATTTCAAGAAAATCGTGCAGACCACACTGACGAGCGGTTGACCTGGCGTTGGTCCGCAGTTCGACGCGCGCCGAATGGCGGCGCGCCGGTCAGCAGGCGTTAGACGGTTGCCCTTGCATTGCGAAGACGGTATTCAGTCGGAGACACGGTCAGCCGCTTGCGGAACATCTTGGCTAAATTGTCGCCGTTGCGCATGCCGCTATGGCGCGCGATCACGTCGACCGGCAACTTGGTCTCGACAAGCAGACGCCGCGTCAATTCAAGGCGTGCCTGCAATAGGAATTCCGACGGCGTGGTGCCCATTTCGCGTTTGAAATGTCGCAGGTAATTGCGTTGACTCATGGCCGCGACGCTTGCCGCGTCAACGATCGTGATGTCTTGTTCGCAATTGGCGAGCAGCCATCGAGCCGATTCGCGCACTTGCTCGCTCGTGCTCCGGTGGCTGGTGCGGCTCAGCTTCGGCAGCAATACGCGGCTCGTGCCCGGCATCAAACGCTCGGCGATCTTCATGGCGACGTCGAGGCCCAGGTCGCGCTTGACTTGAAACAGGGCGAGGCACAGCAACCGGTGCTGGTCGTCGCTGGCGCTCGGCACGTACCCGGACGTCCCGCGCGGCTCGAGCACGGCGTTCCAACTGTCGGCGCCGCCGAATTTGCGCTGACGATGAGCGTCGATCGAAGCCAACGCGGCCTGACTGACGATCGGTTCGATCCGGTCCGTTCTTTGGTAAATCACGCGTAACCAACGGACGAAAGGATTATCGCGTGCGGCCAAGGCGGCGCCTGCGTCGCCGACGATAATCACATTATGCAAATCGCCCAAATGACGCGCTTCCAACCGATCGGTCGAGACACGCGCGGACGACGAACAGACGACGTCGCCGCCGTCGATGGAAAGCAAGCGGACACTATAGAGATTCGACTTTTCGCCCCCGGTCCCGCCCAACTCGTTTGCAACGTCGAAGACTTCCGCGACCATACCGGCCGTCATGAAAGAGAAGCCTTTGAACAGTAGTAGCCCAATTTGCTTGCAGCGTGGGTTGGTGTCATCCCCGTTTACGCCCGTCGGCCCGACGTGTTGGCGTATGCCGCAATTTTTTTCAATTTTTTCCATCATCATGGCTGGCTCCTTGGTTTCCTTATGCGCGTGATTTCCTTCGATAACTAACTCTTAAGGCTAATTTGCGAGTTTTGATTAATTTTTTTTGTTTATTTTCGTGCACGGGCTTTCATCGATGCTAAATGGTTTTTAAGGATCGTTCCGTCCGGGGCCTCGTTCTACGCGGTTCGGTTCGGTCGTACCGTTCCGTGCGCACGCAACTACCGGCGACGCGCGGCTAGTACCGGGCGAATCGAATACTTCTTTGATGGCGCGTTTTTCGATGCTGCCGACGAGGATCTGTCCACGACGTCGATAATAAAAGGGAGTGGTTTAAATTTCCACATAAAAACTATTGCGTCGAAATGTAACCCGATCCGAGTTTATTGGCGGTTCCCTATCAACTGTGTCGGGTTTTTATGGCGGTAATTTCGCAAGACCAGGTTGTATCCCGGATTTCCCGGGACTTTGAACTAAGTGCTTGCGAACAACCGCGGAAACTGCTACCGCCCCGAGTTATCCGTTGATGCGCTTTGCCAGTCGAGGAAATACGTCGGCAGGTCGGAAACGATGGGTGCGTTGTCGGTTTCTACGGAGCTACTTGCGCGAAAATATGCCCTGCCCGTTTTTACTGCGCAACATCGCCCTTGAAATTGGCGGATAAACGCTACCCGGGCGCGAAAGTCGAACTATTCGACCATGATTAAACTGCCATTTCCGACGTGACGATGGATGGCCGCGTTGTCGTGGCGAAAAAATAGAATTCGATTCGCGTGACTCGGTAGGCACGTTCAAATACGAAGCCGGGCGCGTCCCATGAGAACGCGGCCCGGCTCGGTAGGCAATCGGCGGATCCGCGCCGCCGGTTGCGTTTGCGCTAATTGAACGATTTAGCGCATCGGCGGCGTTTCGCCCGCACGCAAATCGAATACGAGCACGTGGGCGTCGCGCCCCTGCGTCAATGTCAACGCTTGCTCGTTGCGCAGTTTGGCTCCGTCGCCTGCCTTAAGCGCAATCCCGTTGAGCGTGACTTCGCCTTCGGCGACGTGCACATACGCGTACCGTTCGCTCGGCAGGGTCAGCGATGCGGTTTCGTCGCCGGTCAGTTGCGCGGCATAGACGCGAGCGTCTTGCCGCACGGCGAGCGCGCCGTCGCCGCCTTCCGGCGAGAGCATCAAGCGCAACTTGCCGCGCTTCTCCTCGGCGTCGACATGCATTTGCTGGTACCGGGGCGGCGCGCCGAGCGATGCGGCGGACGGCAGGATCCAGATTTGCAGGAAGTGCACGGGGTCCTTCGGCGACGGGTTGTACTCGCTATGAGCGACGCCGCTTCCGGCACTCATCAACTGAACGTCGCCCGGCACGATCGTCGAACCGTTGCCCATCGAATCGCGATGCTCGAGCGCACCTTCGAGCACATAGGAAAAAATCTCCATGTCGCGGTGGGGATGGCGGCCGAAGCCGCGTCCGGCGGCGACGCGGTCGTCGTTGATCACGAGCAGGTCGGAAAAACCGGCTTGCTCGGGGTCGAAGTACTGCGCGAACGAGAAGGTATGGCGCGAGCTGAGCCAGCCGTGTTCGGCCACTCCGCGATCGGCTGCCCGTCTGATTTCGATCATTATCGTTCTCCGAAACGTTAGGACACCAAACGAATGCATCACAGCAGGTGTCGATGGCTAGGCAGTCTATGCCAACGTCCCGGCCGCCAGAAGACGCACGGCGCCGACTCACCGTCTCAGGAATGGGACAATCGCGGGGCACCCTTGGCGGCAATGGCGCCCGCGGGCATTCGTCAGGATGGGACGCGGATGGCCTCGACCGGCAGACGCACGACGATCGTGAAGCCGGCGCCCTCGTCGCTCCGCACGGAAAGCGTGCCCCCGAACTGCGCGGCACGTTCCGCCATGCCCGATAGTCCGAGCGACGCCGGCCGGCGGCTGTCGCCGGCGGGTGCTTTGCCGACACCGTCGTCGACGATCCGTAGCGTGCACGCGTCCCCGTCGCGGTAAAAATCTATCGTGACGGTACGCGCGCGGGCGTGACGCGCAACGTTGGTCAGGGCTTCCTGGACGATACGAAACAGCGCGGTGGCGGCTGCCTCGGAAACCGTGATGTCGTCGGCCCGGAATCGGCACGCCAGCCGGACGTTGGCGCGGTTCGCGAATTCGGCGGCGAGCCATTCGATGGCAGCCGGAAAGCCGAGTGTCTCGAGTGCGAGCGGCCGCAGTTGCCGGGTCATTCGCTGAACGGAGTTCACCGCCATTTCGATCTGCCCATGCAAATCGCGAATGGCCGTGCCCAGAGGGCGGCGGTGCTGTCCCGCGCCGGCAAGGCGCTCGACGCGCCGCGCCGTCAATTCCAACGTGTTCAACTGTTGGCCAAGGTCGTCGTGCAATTCCTGTGCGATGCGCTTGCGTTCATGTTCGCGGACGGCTTGGGCGGCAAGCGCCGCAGCGGGTGCGGCATGATCGTCGGAGCCTCGGCGTACGCGAACCGGCTCGGCCTGCGTCGCGAACCGGAAGCGGTCGCATAGCGTCAAGCTGGTGCGCAAGGCGGCGAGCAGGTCGTCGGCGGCTTGCCGCTCGGCGGAACCGGGCGCGAAGCGCTCTACACGTTGCGCTTGTTCCTCGACCAGACGGGCCGCGACCCCGATTGCGCGGTCGATGGCCGGCTCGACCGGAAGCAAGGGCGAATGAGCGGGCGGGGAAGAGAGCCGCTTGTCGTGGAAAGCGTTCACACGATGTCGTGATCGTCGATCAACTGATTGCGCACCGCGTAGCGCACGAGCGCTGCGTCACTGGCAAAGTGCATGGCCTGGCAGATGCGCGCCTTGTAGTTGCCCACGGTTTTCGCGCTGAGACTCAGCGCGCGGCCGATCTCGGTCGCGTTTTGCCCGCGCGCGAGCCGCATGAAGATATCGAATTCGCGGTCGCTGAGTTGCTGGTGCGGTGCCGTTTCGGGCGGCGCGACGAGGTTTTGCGCGATGTAGTCGGCCATCCACGCGCCGACGTAGGTGCCGCCCGCCGAGACCTTGCCGATGGCGCACGAGAGTTCCTGCGCCGCCGCGTGCTTGGTCAGATAGCCTTGCGCGCCGGCCATGAAGGCGCGCAACGCGTAATGACGCTCCTCGTGCATCGTCAAGACGAGTACTTTCAAGTGCGGGGCTTCGTCGCGGATTTTCCTGATCAATTCGATTCCGCTGCGCCCGGGCATCGAAAGATCGAGCAATAAGACGTCCGCGCGCGTACGGCGAACCAAGTCAAGCGTGGACGCGGCATCCGATGCCTCGCCTACAACGCTCACGTTCGGCAGGCCGTCGAGGACTTCTCGCAGGCCTTCGCGAAACACGGGATGATCGTCCGCCAGCAGGATTCTCGCGGTGTGCAATTGGCGGCCGTCGAGGGTGCCGTCGGCCGTCACGCGCCTGCGATCGGAAATAGCGGTACTCATTGAATGTGCGAGAGATGCGGGTGCGATGATCGAGCGTGCCGCCATCATAATCCCCCGCATTGGTCTTATTGATTCAGGTTTTCCCTGCGGTATGCCCGCTCGGTTATTCATTGCATCGTACAGTGAGATTCGTCCCGGCAACAAGTTGCTTTCGCATCCAAATACGCATAGCCGCGCACGGCTAGCGCGATCGTTTCGGTTTAACGTCGGCGAGCACACTCGGAGCATGCTCGCTCAAATAGCGCCATAACCGCTCGGCGACAGGGCCGTGAGGCCGATCGCCGCGGCGGGCGGCCACGATTTTCTCGCGCGCACCCGGTAAGTGCCGGCCGGCCAGCGAGCGCAAACGATCTTTGCGTAAATCGTCTTCGATCATATGGCGCGGTAAATGTCCCCACCCCAAGCCATACAATATGATTTCTCGCTTCATCGATTGATCGCTCACCGTGCATTGCGCCGCGCCCTCTACAACGAAATAGTCGCGTGCGGGCGTGTGCCGCGCGGTATCGCGCATGACGCATTGCGTGAGTTCGCGCAAGTGCTCCGGTTTGACTGATTTCGGCAATTTATCGGGCAGCAATGACGGCGCAATGACCGGCACGAGTTCGACCTCGCCGATGGCGATCCACTCGATGCGAGGATCGGCCTTGTCGATCCGATGCAAGATGAGATCGGCATCGCCGTCGAGCAGGCGTTCCTGCGGTCCGGCCACGGCTTCCACGTGCAAGTGCAAACGCGTGCCGGGACAGGTGCCGAAGAATCCCGAAAGTAAGGCGAGCGTGCGCTCGCGCGGGCAAAGGTCGCCGATGACGACGTGCAATTCGGACTCTTCCCCCATGGCGAGTTGCGCCGCGTAGGTGCGCAGCCCGGCGAATTCGTTCAGCAGCGCTTGCGCTTTGCTATGGAAGGTGCGCCCTTCGGCCGTCATACGCACGCGATAGCCGCTGCGATCGAGTAACGCGAGTCCCAATTGCCGCTCGAGGCGCGCGACGGCCGCGAACACCGCGGGGTGCGAGCGATGCAATGCCGCCGCCGCTGCCTGAAAGCCGCCGGCGCGCACCACCGCATCGAAGCAGTGTAGATCGTGGAGAGTGAATTCGTTCATGGAATAGGCGCGGAGAACCGGGCGTGCCGGTGACGTTACAAAGAATATCCGAACTTTGTAATGTCTTTCCCTGGGCCGTCAAATTACGATGCTTGCGTCGAACCGAATTCCCTCAACCCCTATCGAGGAACAGATTCCATGGAAGCGCTCTCGCATTTCACCGCGGGCGACGGTGCCCGCATTGCCTATCGATTCGATGGGCGCAAAGACGCACCCGTGCTCGTGCTGTCCAATTCGATCGCCACTTCGCTCGCGATGTGGGACTCGGTGATGCCCGATCTCGTCGAGCATTTCCGGGTGTTGCGTTACGACACGCGAGGTCACGGCGCATCGGATGCACCGGCGGGAGCCTATTCGATCGACCGGCTCGGCCGCGATGTCGTCGAATTGCTCGACGCGCTCGAACTCGAGCGCGTGCATTTTCTGGGCTTGTCGCTGGGCGGCATGATTGGACAGTGGCTCGGCATCCGCGCGCCGGAACGTATCGAGCGGCTCGTGTTGAGCAATACGTCGGCGTATCTTGGGCCGGCGCACTATTTCGACGAACGAATCGCACAGCTCGCGCATATCGACGATATGCGCGAGACGGCCGAGGGTTTTATCCGGAATTGGTTCTCGCAAGCGACGATCGACGCACGCGTGCCCGCGGTGGATGCGTTTCGGCGGATGGTCCTCGACACGCCGCCGCAAGGACTGGCCGGTGCCTTTGCCGCGGTGCGCGACCTCGATTTTCGACGGACGGTGGCGCTGATCGATCGACCGTCACTCGTTATCGCGGGCAAGGACGATACGGTGACCTTGCCCGCACATGGAGAAGCGATCGCGGCTGCGATCGCGGGGGCACGCTATCTGTCGCTGCCTTGCGTGCATTTACCGAATGTCGAGTCGCGGCAAGCATTCGTCGATGCGGTAGCCGCGTTCTTACTCGAGAGGCGCGTGAATTAACGGCCGAAGTACAACGCGTCGACCGCGCCGGGGGACACGGGCGCGCCCGAAGCCGACGAACCGACGCGTACGCCGCCGATCGCTTGATCCTTGCCGTTTTGGGCATCGACGCGCGCTTGAGCGAGTTGTGCGTCGGCCGGGTAGTACGGATCGTTGCCGAGGCTGCGCGGGCCGCCCGCCTGTTCGAATTGCACGAGTTGAGCCTTGACGTCGGCGCGCGTCAACGGGGCGTTCGATTGTGCGAAAACTGCGACGGGAGCGGTCATCGCGGCGGCGATGAGCACGGATTGAATGAGCGATTTCATGACAACTACCTCCAAAAGTTTGTTTTGCTGCCTGTTTGCATCGGGTTCGTTTCGTGAACCGATGACTGCAGTCTAGCGATTGGAGGAGCTAGGGTTAACGCCTAATTTTCAAAATCATTTTTGCACTTTCGTTCGCAATCAGTGCTTACTCATGGCCGGCGCGATCGGATTGGTACATGTTTTTTCGACCGCTTGCGGCTGCAAGATCGTGACCGCGCGGCCCGCCTCGCGCCATGCATCGATACCGCCCTTGAGCGGCAGCACGTCCAGAAAGCCGGCTTCGTTCAATTTCTTGGCCATCCAGGCCGCCGATACTTCGTTCGGGCAAGAGCAGTAGACGACGATCTTTTGATTGGGCAGATAGGCCGAAATGACTTCATCGAGTTTGCGGTCGTCGGCGAAACGCGTGCCGGGGATGACGTAGGGGTCTAGTAGGCGCTTCTCGTCCGATCGAATGTCGAGGATGACCGGCGCGGGTTCGCGCAGCATGAGTTCATAGAGTTCGTCCACGTTGATACGAGCGTCGGACAACTTATTCATCAGCGCGTGCCGCCGTATCCAGCGGTAGGCCGCGTACGCGGCGAGCAGCGCTGCGATCACGAAAATGCTCGCATGTCCCAATTGGCCCATGGCGGCGAAGAACCAATCGATCTGATGCGAGACGAGGGCGCCCATGCCCAAGCCGAGAGAGGCCCAAATCAGGGCGCCGATTCCATCGTGCGCGACGAACGCGCGATACGGCGTGCCGAGCGCGCCTGCCATCGGCACGGAAAGCAGCGACAGCCCCGGCACGAGTTTCGACACGGTCAGCACGCGCACGCCCCAGCGCCCGAAAAAGCGCTCGGTCTTCTTCACGCAGGTATCGCGCGACAGCGACAAGCGGCACAGGGTTTTAAGCGTGGCGCCGCCATAGCGCCGCCCGGCGAAGAACCAGACGCTGTCGCCGATAACCGAGGCAATGACGGCCAGCGCGAGGACGGGTACGAACTGGACGCCGATCGACGTGGGGTGCAACGTCGCCATCGCGCCGAATAGGACGAGCGTGGGCATGGCGGGCACGGGCATGCCGAGTGCCGCCGCAAGCGCATTGACGAAGACGAGTGCCGGGCCGTAACGCGCGACCAGGTCGTGAAGCATCGAGGTACCTCGTTGGAACGTGCCGCGCGAAATGGGCGGCATGCGCGGATTATGCCGCGTTCGATGCTTTACTGCTTCAGGCGCGCAATAGAAAAAGCGCCTAGCCGATTAAAAGGCTAGGGGCTAGAGGTTAGGGGGCTAGGCGAAGCCGCCGATGACCGGCGACGGAGGTATCGATCCGAACCGGCATGCGCGCGTCGCGTGGCGACGGCGGGCCGCAACCGGTTCGGTGCAGCGAATGTTCTTTAACGCGGCCGGCGTGCTCACTGCGGCGCCGTCGGCTCGTTTCATCGTGCTATCTATCTTGCGGGATTCAACGGCAGCTTCAACGGCCGAAATAGATCGCGTCGGTCGTGCCCGCGTTAATGGGCGCACCCGAGGCGAACGTGCCGGCGCGTACGCCGCCCACGGCTTGGTCGTTCGCGTTTTGCGCGAGCGTGCGCACTTGCGCGGCTTGCGTGTCGTTCGGATAGTACGGGTCGTGGCCGAGGGCGCTCTTGCCGGCGACTTGTTCGAATTGAACGAGTTCGGCTTTCACTTGAGCGCGCGTGACCGGCGCATTGGACTGTGCGAACACGGCGACCGGGGCAGTCAAAGCGGCGGCGATCACGACGGATTGAATCAGCGATTTCATGACGATTACCTCCAAAAGTTATGTGTCTTGCTGTTGCAGCCGGTTCGTTGTGTGAACCGATGCACGCAGTCTAGCGATCGGAGGTGCTAGGGTTAACGCCCATTTTGATAAATCATCGTTACGGTTTTGCTCATAATCGGCACGACGCGGGTTCGATATGGCGGTTTTTTGCGGAGCGGGTATGCAATTTTTCTTACGAAAAGCTTTCGTTTTTATCGGCTTATCGTGTGCGCAGGCAGTGGCGTTCGCGCAAGTGCCGAATACGGTTCAACTGGAGGATTTGACCTGGACGGAGGTGCGTGCCGAACTCGCCGCCGGCAAGACGACGATCATCGTCCCCATCGGCGGTACGGAGCAAAGCGGCCCGTACGTCGCGCTGGGCAAGCACAACGCACGTGTGCAGATTCTGGCGGCACGCATCGCCCGCGGGCTCGGCAACGCACTCGTCGCGCCCGTCGTTGCCTATGTGCCGGAGGGCGGCTATTCGCCGCAGAGCGCGCATATGCGTTTTCCGGGCACCATTACGGTTTCGGACGACGTCTTCGAAAAAATGCTGGAATCCGCTGCCAATAGCTTCGAAGTGCATGGCTTTAGAAACGTGGTGTTTCTCGGCGACCACGGCGGGTATCAGGACGATATCAAGCACGTCGTCGCGCGGTTGAACAAGGCGTGGGCCGACGGCAAAGCGCGAGCGTTCGTGCCGCCCGAGTATTACGGCGAAAGCTCGACCGGTTATGCCCGGATGTTGCGCGAGAAAGGCTATCGCGACGATGAGATCGGCACCCATGCGGGGCTCGCCGATACCTCGTTGCTGTTGGCCGTGGCGCCGCGAATGGTGCGGTTGGATGCGCTGCGAACGGCGCCGAAGCCCACGGCCGCGGACGGCGTCTACGGCGGCGATCCGCGGCGCTCGAGTGCCGAACTCGGGCAAATGGGCGTGGAGGCGATCGTCGCGCATACGGTCGAAGCCATTCGCAAGGACACGGCGGGCCGTTGAGGCGCAACTCCGCCACGCACATCGGGAGGGGCTATGGGTTCAAGAAGACAGAGCAAGGCCGGGTTCGCCGCATGGCTGGGCGCCGCGCTCGCGAGCGGCTGTTTGGCGTTGGCGCCGGTCGCGACGAGTGCCGCCGCCTCGGCGGTGCAAACCGTACCCGGTATGCCGAGCGTTGCGGATCCATCGAATCTGTACGGCGAGGCGGGCGTGAATCGTTTGAGCCCGGCCGTGAGCGGCGCGCTCTCGCGTGTGTACGTACCGAACTTGCGCTCGAACGATGTCTACGTCATCGATCCGGCGACGCTGAAAGTGGTCGACAAATTTCCGGTCGGACGCAGCCCGCAGCACATCGTGCCGTCATGGGATTTGAAAACGCTCTGGGTGACGAACAACGCCGAAGGGCGCACCGATGGCAGCCTGACGCCGATCGATCCGATGACGGGCAAGCCCGGGCCGGCGATCGCCGTGGACGATCCCTACAACATGTATTTCACGCCTGACGGCCGCGAAGCCATCGTCGTGGCCGAGGCGCATGCGCGGCTCGATTTTCGCGATCCGCATACCATGCGGTTGATTTCGAGCCTCGACGTGCCCGAATGCAAGGGCATCAATCACGCCGATTTCTCGATCGACGGCAAATACGCGATCTTCACATGCGAGTTCGGCGGCAAGCTCGCGAAGATCGATATGGTCGATCGCAAGGTGCTCGGTTACTTGGTTCTTCAAGCGAAGGGAATGCCGCAAGATATCCGCGTTGCGCCCGACGGCAAAGTGTTCTACGTGGCGGACATGATGGCCGACGGTGTCTACGTGATCGACGGCGACACCTTTACGAAGGTCGGCTTCATCAAAACAGGTGTAGGCACGCACGGACTCTATCCGAGCCGCGACGGCAGCAAGCTTTATATCGCCAATCGCGGATCGAACCTCGTACATGGTCCGCGCCACGGCAAGGGCAGCGTCTCCGTGCTCGATTTCGCGACGCGCAAGGTCGTCGCGAATTGGCCGATTCCGGGAGGCGGCAGCCCCGACATGGGTAACGTGAGTGCCGACGGCAAAACGTTGTGGTTATCGGGGCGCTTCGACGACGTGGTGTATGCCATCGATACGAGCACCGGCGCCGTGAAGTCGATCGCGGTCGGCATGGAGCCGCATGGGCTAACCGTCTGGCCGCAGCCCGGGCGTTACTCGCTTGGGCATACGGGCAACATGCGTTAGTTGCGCGGCGGCCGCGCGCCGCCGTTGCCTCGTTTATGCGCTGCGCTTGGCCGGGCGCAGCGCATAGGCGCCGTCGCCGAGCAAGAACAGCGCGACGAGCGCGACCGCCCAGAACGCCGGATACTCCCAGCCGCCGCCTTTGTTCGTGAAGAGCCAGCCGTTGGCGCCATGCACGAGCACGACTGTCCCCAGCATTTCGACTGCCAGCGGCAGGGCCACCCATGAGGCGTAGACGCCGAGTATCAGCGCGATACCGCCGATGAGTTCGAGGGCGATCGTGAGGTAGGCGGCCACGGCCGGCAGACCGAGCGATGCGAAGTAGCCGACGAAACCGGGCACGCTGAAGACGAACAGCTTCAGGCCGACGTGTGCGAGAAACAGAATGCCGAGGCTGACACGCAGCAGCAAGGCGGCGAGCGGGGCGGTTTTTTCGTTGATCATGATGGTCATCGTTGACGATTAGGAACGATTGCGGCGATCGAGAGGTCATTGCCCAACCCCTCGCGCCGCAGCTCGAGTGTGGCGCCACGATACGACGGCCGGGGGGCGGCATCAACTCGGCTATGATTCATCCATCATTTACTGCTGGTTGACGATCGGATGGATACGCTTACGAGCATGCGCGTTTTTCGCCTCGCGGTGGAAGCCAAGAGTTTCGCGGCGGCCGCGCGCCGGTTGGACATGTCCCCGGCGATGGCGAGCAAACATGTCATGCACCTGGAGCGCCGGCTGGGCACTTTGCTGCTCAATCGAACGAGCCGCCATTTGAGCTTGACCGAACCGGGGGCGACGTATTTCGAACACGTTCGTCAACTGCTCGACGAACTCGACGACGTCGAATCGGCTGTCGGCCAATCGACGGCGGCGCCGCACGGCACGCTTAAACTCAGCGCGCCGGTGTGGATGGCGAATCCCGATTTCGTAGCCGTCCTGAACGATTACCGGACGCGATATCTCGAGGTTCGTCTAGACGTCGATTTATCGGGCCGTTTCGTCAATCTCGTCGAGGAAGGTTTCGATCTTGCGTTGCGGGTGACGAACCCGCTGTCGCTCGGCCCGGCGCTGATCGCGCGGCCCATTGCGCCGGTGACGTTTCAATTGGTGGCCTCGCCGCGCTACTTGCGCAAAGTCGGCGTGCCCGCCGATGCGCAAGCGCTATCGGCGCATACGATGCTCGGCTATTCGATGTTTCCGGCAAACAATGCACTCGAAGTGGAGGGACCGCGCGGCGTCGAGGTGCTCAAATTCGAGTCTGCCTTGCAGACCAACAACGAATCGCTGCTGCGCTTGGCGGCGCTCGAGGCAATGGGGCTCGCATTCTTGCCCAATGCGCTCATCGCCCGAGATATCGAGGCGGGCCAGCTCGAGGCCGTCCTCACGGATTACCGCTTTTTCGGCACGAAGTTGTACGGCGTTTATCGCCATCGGAAATACCTCTCGCCGAAAGTGCGCACGTTTCTCGATTTCCTTTGCGACGATGCGCGGCTGCGCTGACGTGCGAGTAGGTTAGGATCTCGCCTTCGGCTCAATCCAATAACTATTTCTCTCATGTCGAATTGGTTGCTTCAATTGGCCGTCGTGATCCTCGTGACATCGGCTTGCGGCGTGCTCGCGCGGCGAATCGGGCAGGGCAAGGTCGTCGGCGAACTCATTGCGGGTTTGTTGCTCGGGCCCTCCGTGCTCGGCGCCATCGGCGGAGCCGGCTATCGACTTCTATTCAATCCCGCGTCCGCGACGCTGCTGTCGAAGCTCGGCGAACTCGGCCTCGTCTTTTTGATGTTTCAAACCGGGGCCCATATCGTCGGCGATATGCCGAAGACGCGCACCGCCGCGTGGCCGCCTTTCGTCATCGCGGCGTTCGGTATGGCAGTGCCGTTCGGCATGGGATGCGCGCTCGCGAGCTTCGGCGACGGTGCGTTCGTGCCGCCGCACGTTCCGCGTATCGCCTACGTGCTCTTTTGCGGTATTGCGCTATCGGTGTCGGCATTACCGGTGATGGCACGTATCGTTACGGAAGCAGGCATTGCGCAGCATCATGCCGCCCGCTTGTCGATTCTCGCGGCCACCGTGACGGATGCGGTGGGGTGGCTTTTGCTCGCCGGCGTCGGAGCGCTGGCGAAGTCGGGGTTTTCGACGCAATCGGCGCTTTACGGCCTGCTGCAACTGGCGGGATTTTTTGCGGTATCGGTCACGATCGTGCGGTTGGCAATGCAAGGGCTGCTCGAAGTGGCAAAGCGTTCGGGCGGCCATTCCGCCATGCTCGTGTGCGCGCTGTGCTACGTGTTGCTTTCGGCCTGGGCAGCGACGGCATTCGGGCTGCATAGTGCCTTCGGCGCGCTGATCGCGGCCGTGAATATGTCGCGCCGGCGCGATCTGCTTCAGTTCTGGCAACGCCGTTTCAGCGGCCTAGCCGATGTCGTGCTCACGCCGCTGTTCTTTGTCAGCGCAGGTATGCAGGCGTCGGTGTCGGCCCTGCATTCACCGATGCTACTGGCGTGGCTTGCGCTGTTTTTCGCCGCGGGCGTGGCTGGCAAATACGCGGGATGTTATATCGGCGCGCGGCTCTGCAAAATCGCGCCCGAGGATTCGTATCTGATCGGCGTGCTGATGAATAGCCGCGGTACGGTCGAACTCATGGTGCTCAGCATCGGGCTGCAATTGCAGTTGATTTCCGCATCCCTCTACACCGTACTGCTGATCGCGACGCTGGCGACGACGGCGGCAAGCGCGCAACTCGCGCATCGCTGGGCGCGCAAGCGCGATCCGGTGCGACACGCCGTACCGGCGGCGGCAGGGTAGCGCCATCCCGCTCCGGGCATTCTTGCGCTTCGCCTGTCAGTTCTGGCAGTAGGTTTTGCCTTGTTTCAATGTTGCAATGACGCGGGCACCACGGCCCTTGCCCGGCGGCTCGGCTCTCATGAGCGCCGATACGTGTCGTTTCGGCCGCTACGAAGCAGCGGAGGCGCGATGAGCACGGCATATCGTTGGGATAGGCGGCTGGTGGAGATAACGGGCGGGGCTTTGCTGGCGAGCGCCGTGACGATCGCGACGATCTCGAACGCGCGGGCGCAGGCCACGGTGCAGTTCTATGGAATCGTCGACGATGCGCTGACCTTCACGACGAACCAGGGTGGTGCGCACGCATGGGCCCAAACGAGCGGCGTGGGCCAATCCGATCGCTGGGGACTGAGCGGCGTCGAGCCTCTCGGAAACGGCCTGCGGGCCGTCTTCCGCCTCGAAAACGGTTTTACGCTAACCGATGGCCGGCTCTCGCAGGGCGGGCTGGAATTCGGGCGCCTAGCGTTCGTCGGCCTCGTCAGCGACCGGTTCGGATCGCTGACGCTCGGCCGGCAGTACGACTTCATGTCGACGAACCTCACCCAATTCGCCGCCGGTACGTTGACGCCCTCGGTATTCGCTTTTCATCTCGGCGATCTGGACCGGCTAGGCGCCGAGCGTCTCGACAATTCCGTTCGTTATGTGACACCCGAATGGGGCGGCTTCCAATTCGGCGCGCTCTATTCGTTCGGCGGACAGCCGGGCAACTTCGTTGCCAACAGCGCGGTGGCGTTCGGCGCAAAGTACGCGCGCGGTCCGTTCCGCGCGGGCGCCGCCTATATCGGTATTCATAACTACACGGCGGCATTCGGTATCGGCACGTCGGTGGCCGGCGTACCCCTCGTCGGCACGCGCGCGCAAGGGCTGCTGCCGCAGTTTCAGGTGTTCGACAAACTGACCGTCGAGGGTGTCGGCGCCGGTTATCAATGGGGGCCCGCGTTTTTGCACGGTTTGTTTACGCTGGTCGGTTTCCGCCAAAACGGTGCAAGCGCCTGGCTGCGAACCGCCGAAGGCGGAGCGAAGTATTCGATGACCGACGCGCTCTCATTGGCCGGTAGCTATGCGTACTCGAAGCTTGGCCCCGCGCATTGGAATCAATTCGTGGCTGGTATCGATTACGCTCTGTCCAAACGAACCGATGTCTACGGGAACGCTGTCGTTTTACGCTCGAATCAAGGCGTGCGCGCGCAATTATTTTCACTCCCCGCCTCGAGTTCCAATTCGCAAACGGTCGTTTCAATCGGTCTTCGTCATCTTTTTTAACGCGCAAAGCGTCCGATCGTTTCGGTAATTTCGATCGATAAATTCGGTAATGGCTCAATTGCTTGTCAGCATTAACTGACACGGCCCTTAGAGGGTTTGCGTCGATAGGGTTTGTTTGACTTGAATCAACCTTCTCGACCGTTATCCTTCGTACAAATGAGTCTACAAAAACGACTTTCTTTGCGGCTTCCAACGCCTATTCGGTAGCCGCTTCACTTTGACGCCCGCATGAAGTCGGGCGCGCGTGCCGGAGCCAATGAGTCGGATTACCGACCGGACCGGCAATCGATTGACTAACGTTTGCAGCATTCGGCGCGGCCGGCGGGCGGCCTCGCTGGAGGCATGCGCGCATTCGCTTCGCACCTGCCGCGTTCCGGCTACGGTGCGCGGCGCTGGGGAAACGAAGTGCGCGAGGTGTTGAAACTGATGCGACGGGTGAGTCGCGACGGGTACGCCATGGGTTTTGCCGTGGGCGTACTCGTACTCGCGCTGTCGATTACGCTAACCGTTTACTCGATCTGCGTGCAATTCGTCGAGCGCGAGGCGAAGCTGCGTTTCGATAACGACTCGAGTAGCGTCGAGCAGCAAATCGCGGTGCGCGTGCGGCTTTATACCGACGTGCTCGTGACGATGCGTGCGTTGTTCGGAGAGGACGCCCATATTACCCGTGCGGAATTTGGCGATTTCGTCGCGGGTCTAGATTTGCCCGGCCGTTATCCGGGATTTCAAACGCTCAATTACGCCGCCTATGTGCGCGCGGCCGGTGTTCGCGCTTTCGAGGCGGAGCAGCGGCACGACGCGATTCTGCAAGCGGCCGGGATCGACTTTGCGATTCATCCGCCGGGCTTGCGCGACAACTACGACGTTCTGACCTACCTCGAACCGCTCGCCGCCAACCGCGAGGCGGTGGGCCTGGACCTGGACGCGGTCGCGAATCGGCGCGCGGCCATGGAAACGCTGCGCGACACTGGTGAGCCGATCAGTAGCGGACGGTTGATTCTGGACGATCGCGGCGCGCGATTCGTCGGTCTCGCGATGCGCATGCCTGTTTATCGCAAAGGGATGCCGATCAAGACGGTCGAGCAACGCCGCCTCGCTTACGTCGGTTCGGTCGGCGCCGGCATTCGCGTCAACGACATGATGAACGGGCTGCTCGGTGCCGAAACACTGCGCGTCATCAAATTCAAGATTTACGACGCCGGCAAGGTCAACGCATCGCCTGCGCCTCTCTCGAGCGCATCGTTGCTTTACGACAGCGTGAACGGCGTCGCCATGGATGTCCCAGCCCGCAAGGGCGCACTGGCACGCGGTGCCGCGCGCGCCGCCACCGCGATCGCGCCGCAGGCGCCGCGCGGCGTCCGCGCGGCCAAGCTCGCGATGCTGAGCCGACAGGTGGAGCAGCCGTTCGCGGGACGCCGGTGGGTGATCGCATTTTCGGCCAATGTGGCCGAGTTGAGCGGCACGCAACGCGTTCTGCCCGATGTCGTATTCGTGGCCGGCGTCGTGATCAGCCTGTTGCTGGCGGGGCTGGCTTACGCGCTGTCGAGCTCGCGCTCGCGGGCGGTCAGACTTGCCGACAAGATGACCTACGACCTGCGCGAAAGCGAGGCGGCGCGCGCCGAGGCGCAAAGGATCGCGCATCTGGGCGATTGGCGCGTGCTGGTGGACGACGCGCGCGTGCATTTATCGAGGGAGATGGCTCGCTTGATCGGCTCGCGGGTCCCTACGCTCGAGCTGCGCGCCTTACTGCGCGCGATCGATCCGCGCGATCGGGGCGCGCTGTTCGAACAGGCGAGAGGGGCGATGAAGACGCGCGATGCGTTCGAGCTCGAGTGCCGCTATCGTTCGCGGCGCGGACGATACGGATGGCTGCGCGTGATCGGACATGCGTACGGCCCGGCGGATGCGCCGATGCTGCGCGGTACCGCGCTCGAAATCACAAAACAAAAATCGATCGAGCTGACACGCGATTTGGAACATGCGTTCACGTTGTATCTCGCGACGGCGGGCAACGAGTTCGACGTTTGCCGGCATCTGATCGAATCGATCGTGCACGGCATGGACTGGGATGGGGGGGCGTTCCGTCCGACGGCGGCCGGCACGAAGCAATTGCTCTGCGCAACGTCGACGGCGATCGATAGTGCCTTCGAAGCCTGGCTTCTCGTGCATGGGCCCCATGTGATCGCCGAAGACGATGCGCCCGCCGCGCCTCGGTGGAGCGTGGTGGGCGGCGGCGCGCCGCGCGTGCGCTCCGAAGGTTGGCTCGCCGATGCCGGCATCGTCACGACGTTTTCGTTCCCGCTGCGTTTGGGTTCGGTCGTGGTGGGAGTGGCGGAGTTTTATGCCCGCGAAAGGCGCCATGTCCACCCGCAAGCCCTCGTCATGGCGCGCTCGATCGTGAGCCAGGTGAGCCACTTCCTGCAACGCCGGCAGGCCGAGGACAACCTGCATTTTCTCGCGACGCACGATGCGCTCACCGGTTTGCCCAATCGCTTGATGTTCCGCGAGCATCTGGACGAGTTGCTGGCGCGCGCTCGAGCCGATGCCACGGCGCTGCACGTTCTGTTCATCGATTTGGACCGGTTCAAGGATGTCAACGATTCGCTCGGGCACAACGTGGGCGATTTGCTGCTGCGCGCGGTGGTGGCGCGCTTGCACGATGCGTTGACGCAGGTCGAGATGATTGCCCGTCTTGGCGGCGACGAGTTCGTCGTCCTCATCAAGCATCCAAGCGATGGCGGGGGCATCGTCATCGAAACGATCGATGCGATCCAAGCGGCGCTTGCGCATCCGATCCAGATCGGCGGCTCGCAACTGCAGGTGAGCGCGAGCATCGGCGTGAGTTCGTTCCCCGGCGACGGCGAAGATGCGCAGACGCTGCTCAAGCATGCCGATATGGCGATGTACGGCGCGAAGCAGCGCGGCAAGAACACGTATCAGATGTACGTGCGTCAAATGAGCATGTCGTTGCATCGGCGCGTGGAGATGGAGACGCAGCTTCGCCATGCCGTGGAGAACGGCGAGTTCACGCTCGTTTATCAGCCGCGCATCGACCTGCGCACGAATCATTGCACGGGCGTCGAGGCGCTTCTGCGCTGGCACAACCCGGCGCTCGGTGCGGTGCCGCCCTCCGAATTCATTCCGGTGGCGGAGGAGACCGGGGCCATCGTGCCCATTGGGGCTTGGGTTCTGCGGGAAGCTTGCCGGCAAGCGGCCGAGTGGTGCGCATTGGGATTGGCGCCCATCCATGTCGCCGTCAATTTGTCCGCGCGGCAGTTCGCCGACCCGCATTTGCACGAAAGCATTCTCGATGCGCTCGCCGATGCCCGGCTCTCGGGCGAGTACCTGGAACTCGAACTGACCGAGAGCATGGTCATGCGGCATCCGGAACAAGCCGTGCGCTGGCTGTCGGCGATCAAGCGCACGGGCGTGCGCCTCTCGATCGACGATTTCGGCACCGGGTATTCGTCGCTCGCGTATCTGAACCGCTTCCCGATCGATACGGTCAAGATCGACCGGTCGTTCATCCGCAACGTCCCGGATAGCCATAGCGACACGCAAATCACGAGTGCCGTCATCGCACTGGGGCACAGCCTCGGGCTGACCGTCATCGCGGAAGGCGCCGAAACGCAAACGCAAATCGATTTTCTCCGTAAGGAAGGCTGCGACGAAGTGCAGGGGTACTTCTTCAGCCGCCCGATCCCCGCTGCCGATGTCGAGGGTTTTCTCGGCAAAGCAGCGGACCCCGGTCTCGCGTCTTCGACGAGACCGTCAGCCAATGGCGCTGGAGTCAGCCGACCAGAGCGCTTTCATCAGTCTTGAAGGAATAGCATCATGCAGACCATCAAACGGGGCATCGCCGACATGTATCAAGCCATCGATGAGTTGGATTTCAGCCGGATCAAGGCCAAGCTCATGCATCGGCGCGACGGTGTGATCGCGCTGCGTCAGATCGAGCGCGCGGAGGCGGGGTATCGACGGTTTTTGAAGCTCGCGGCGAAGTTCCCGAATGCACCTATCGTGCCCAGCCAGGAAGTGGATGAGTTCTGGCATATGCATATCCTCGACACGCAGCGCTACAGCGCCGATTGCGAGCGGATTTTCGGCTATATGATCCATCACGATCCGTACAGCGGGATAGACGGGGCATTGGAAGAGGCGCAGCATCGGGCGCTCGCCGCGGCGAGCGACGAGTTGGCGGCGCGCGAATTCGGCACGCCGGGGCAAGCGCAAGCCGGCTACTGCGTGAAGCCGGAAGCGAAGGGCGACGCGCAAGCCGCTTACTGCGTGAAGCCGGAAGCGAAGGGCGACGCGCAAGCCGCTTACTGCGTGAAGCCGGAGGCGAAGGGTGATGCGCAAGCCGCTTACTGCGTGAAGCCGGAGGCGAAGGGCGACGCGCAAGCCGCTTACTGCGTGAAGCCGGAGGCGAAGGGCGGCGCGCAAGCCGCTTACTGCGTGAAGCCGGAGGCGAAGGGCGACGCGCAAGCCGCTTACTGCGTGAAGCCGGAGGCGAAGGGCGATGCGCAAGCCGCTTACTGCGTGAAGCCCGAAGCGAAAGCCTATTGCGTCAAGCCTGCCGCACAAAACGATGCCGGAGGATACTGCGTTCGCCCCGTGGCAACGGGAGCGGCGTATTGCGTTCGGCCCGTCGCCGCGCCGGCGGCGCGGCGTAGCGCCTGATCGGTATCGGCGATCGGCGGGGCGCCTCGAACCGAGCCGCCCCGCGCGGGTTGCGATGCCCGCGTTTTCCCACATCCGAGCATCACCGGCCCACCTTAGAGGTGAGGCGCGGCGGCCCTCCTATTGCGCGTTCGCGCTACGTTGACCCAAATCAAGTCGATCCGAGCCTGCTCCGCGAAGATGAGGTCAGGCGCGACACGGTGGCGTGAAGCCGCCTCGGCCTGCGGTAGATGACTCGGTGTGGGAGACGGTAAATGGGAATCGGCATGCACATCGTGTATCTGGGGTTTCCCGGGGAAGCACGAATCGAGGCCGAGGCTGGCGTTCAACTGTTGCGGCTCATGCGTTTCGCGTCGCGGGTAGGCGCTTGCCATTTGGCGATCGAACTCCTGCACGGCCCGGGCGGCAAGTACTACGACGCGCGGCTCGACATCATCACGCCCGACAAAGAACTGATCGCCCTTCCGCACTGCTCGGAGACGCAACCCGAAGCCGCGGTGCGCGCCGCCTTCGATTATGCGGAGCGCGAGCTCACGCATCGAGGCGCCGATTTTTCCCGGCTGAACAAGTGAGATAGGACCGCGCGTCGGAACGAATCGCCGGTCTACTTAAGCGCCGTCGAATTTTTCGCGTGCCAGGCGCGCGATCGTCTCCATCGCCAGATCGAATTCGGTCGTTTTGTCGAAGAAATAATCGGCGCCGGCGATGACGCTCGCCTCGCGAAACACGGGTGACGCGTAGTTCGTCAGCACGATCGTCACGATCGGATCCGTACGATCTCGCAACGCGTGGAGCAGGTCCATCCCGTTGCTGTCGATCAAGCGCAGATCGAGGATGACGGCTTCGGCGTCGGTGTCCTCGATGCCTTTTAGCGCGGTTTCGACGTCCTCGGCCTCCCCTACGATGCGCGCGGCGCCATTGGGCCCGATATGCATGGCCAAACGATCGCGCACGAGGGTCGACTCGTCGACGACGAATACTTTTAGCGGTGACCGGTTGTTCGATTCCATGCGAACAGTATCGTCAGCGCTTTATGAAATAAAAATCGGTTCGGTAGGAATTGGTTGTAGGTGACGGCGAACTCGCTTGTAGGGCGGCGCCTACAAGCGAGGCCGCCGCCCCGCGCGACGGCCTTTCGATGCACTCCGGGCCTGTTGCGACGTTACCTTTCGTTACAAGTCTTCGCTGTCCTCGAACAGCTTGTGCTGAATCGCGTAGCGCACCAAGGCCGCTTCGTGCGGCATCTGCATTTTTTCGAGAATGCGCGTTTTATAGGTGCTGACCGTTTTCGCGCTGACGCACAATTCGTTGGCGATCTCGCTGATCGTCTGGCCCGATGCGATGCGGCGGAAAACGTCGAATTCACGGTCGGACAGCCGCTGGTGCGGCAGCATGTCGGTCGGTTCGTTCAGGCTTTGCGCGAGCCGCTCGGCCATCGATAGGCTCACGTAGACGCCGCCCGCCGAAATCTTGGTCAACGCCGAAACGAGTTCTTTACTGGCGCTTTCTTTCGTGAGATATCCCGATGCCCCCGCCTTGAACGCGCGCACGGCGTATTGCTGTTCCGCGTGCATCGTCAGCACCAGTACGCGCAGCGCGGGCAGCTCTTCCTTGATCTGCTTGACGAGTTCGATGCCGTTGCGTCCCGGCATCGACAGGTCGAGCACGAGAACGTCCGCCGGCGTGTTGCGTACGAGGGAAATCGTGGTCGGTCCGTCGTAGGCTTCTCCCACGACTTCGAACCCGCTCGTGCCTTCGAGAATGTGACGCAAGCCGTCACGCACCAGCGTGTGGTCGTCTGCTAATAGTACTTTGGTCATGGCAGCGCCTCTTCCTGTTGTATTGCGGCGAGCGGGATTCGCACCTTCAACGTGAAGCCTTTTTTCACGGCGGTATCGATGGAAACCGAACCGCCCAGGATGTGCACGCGCTCGCGAATACCCAGCAGGCCAAACGATTTGTCCCCGGGTCGCTCGTTGCGGACCGCGCCCGATGCGCCGCGGCCGTTATCGGCGACGGATACGACGCAATGGTCGTCTTCGACGACGAGCGTAATGCGAACTTGTGTCGCCTCCGCGTGTCTTGCCACGTTCGTGAGCGCTTCCTGAATGATTCGAAAGACGGTCGTCGCGCCGTTGCGCGAGAACTGCACGCCGCCCGGCTCGACCCGTCGCTCGATTTCGATCCCGTAGCGGGTCGTGAAATCGGTCAGCAGCCAGTCGATGGCGGGCATGAGGCCGAGATCGTCGAGCATGACCGGACGCAAGTCGGCGGCGATGCGGCGCACCGAGCCGACCGTGGAATCGATGAGGCGGCGCATCCCGTGCAATTGGGCGAGCACGGGCGGCGGGGCGCTCGGCATTTCTCCGAGCGACTGCTCGACCGCGGACAGATCCATCTTCAAGGCCGTGAGTTGCTGGCCGAGGTCGTCGTGCAACTCGCGCGCGATACGGGTTTTCTCGTCCTCGCGCACGCTCTGCAAGTTCGCCGAGAGGGCGCGCAACTCTTGGCGCGAGGCCTTCAGGGCATCTTCGGCGCGCATGCGTTCGGTCACATCGCGCAGCATCACGGTGTAGAGCTTGCCTTGCGCGTCGTGAATCTGCGCAATCGACGCTTCGATCGGAAACTCCTCGCCGTCGGCGCGCAGGCCGACGAGAACGGGTTGCTGCCTTCCCATCCTGCGCTCGGTCACACCCGTCTCGCCGAATCGCTCGACGTATTTACGATGCGCCTCGCGGAAGCGCTCCGGAATGAAACGGTCGATCGGAGCGCCGATCGCTTCCATCGCCGAACAGCGAAACACTTGCTCGGCGGCGGGATTGAACATGACGATGCGCTGTTGTTCGTCGGTGGTGACGATCGCTTCGCCCGAGGAGCGAATGATGGCCATCAACCTGGCTTCGTCCTGCGAGGCGCGCGATCGCGCCATGCCTGCTTCCGCAAGCGTCATGCCCCGTTTGCGCACGAAGACGAACACCGCGGCGCCAGCCGCGAGCGCGGCGCCGAAGCCCGCGGCGGCAATGGCGCTGCCGCTGAATTCGGCCGACGCCACGAGGGCGGGATCGCTCGTGGCAAACGTGACCGAGAGCGCTTCGCCGCCGAAGTGCAGCGTATCGGTGCGCTGGAATCGGGGCCGGCCGGCGTATTGGGCGCCGACGGGGATGCCTGGCGGATAAAGCAGCATCGACGGCTCTCCGCCCGCGACATGCAGCCCCATGCGCGGCTCATGCGCGGCGACGCTTGCGAACAAGTACTCCGTGTCCAGGCGTGCGACGGTGAAGCCCATGAGCGAAGCGCGCCGAGCCGCGACGAGCGCCGGCGGCGGCGCGCTGCGGTACACCGGTAAGAGCAGGTCCACCCGTGCGCGTGTCTGGCTTTCGGTCGATTCCGTTTCGAGCGTGCTTTCGTGCGGTAGCGGCCGGATCGACATGGCGACCTGGCCGCTGTTGGCCGCGCGGATCAGCGCGGCGCGCGTCTCGTCGCTCACGCCGATATCGTTGCCTTCCAATCCGTCGCCGCGCGGCGGCCACATCAGCGTCGTATGCGCGAGCGCGCCGCTTGCCGCTGCAGCCGGCGAGGGTGCGATCGCGGTGGCCTCGGCATAGCCGAGGGAGCGCACGCATGGCGGCGCGTCGTCGAGATCGAGGCGCGAGACGTAGCGATCCCAAGCGTCGGGCGAGGGCGCGCCGTCCCCCGACGATTGCGCTTGCGCGACGACGAAGCCGCTCGCGCCGCGCAGCAATTGCGTGCAAAGCAGCAATTCGCGCCGGATATCGGAATCGACGTGCGAGGCGCGCGCATTGAACGTCGACTCCGCGACGTGGAGCAAGTGGTCGCGCACGATCCATGCGGCCACGAGCGACGAGGCGAATACGATGAACGCCGTGACTGCGGCCGCGAGCAGAGGGCCGCGCAGTGGCGCGCCAGGCTTGCCGTGCTTGCCGGCCGGCTTGGCGGAGGGGGACGGAGTTCCGGCTACGGGCATGCGCATCCTGCGGGTCATCGCGTTCCCGCACCGTGCGGGCGACGGGCGGGGCCAAAAAACGAATCTGCGAGCGCACGGCGCGCCAACCCGCAGACTTCTGACAAATTGTCCTCGATTCGTGCTCGGATGCCAATGGCGCGGGTATTCACGTACTTCGGTGCCCTGTAGCGAGCGGCGGGCCCGATTGCTTTGCGTGTTTTAACAGAATAGATCAGAGAAAAAAAAGACGCCCGCACGATGGCGGGCGCAAACGATCGCGCAGGGAGCCCGAGCCGCGGGCAAGCGATTGACCGGCTCGCGGTGGGCTTGGCCTGCGCGTTCCCGGAATGGGACGAAGCGTGGCGAATGTGCAAAAGCGGCTAATGCGACATGAAGACCGGTACCGTCATCGTTTCAAAGAGCGTGTGCGTCACGCCGCCCAACACGCGCTCGCGTGCGCGGGCATGCCCATAGGCGCCCATCACGAGCAGATCGGCATGACGATCGCTGAGCTGATTGAGCAAGGTCGCACCCGTCCCCATGCCGCTCTGGCGGGGAACGCTAGCAAAGCTCGCGCGAACGCCGTGCCGCTCCAAATAGGCGGCGACGTCGATTTCCTCGGCCGTCGAATCCTCGGGCCGTTTGCTGACCGATACGACGGTCACGAACCGTGCCCGTTTCAGTATCGGCACCGCGTCGGCGAGGGCGCGCGCGGCTTCGCGTCCGCCGTCCCAAGCGACGAGCACGCTTTCGCCGAACGTGGCCACACGTCCCGCGTGCGGCATCACGATCGCGGGGCGCCCTGCGCTCATGATCACGTCCTCGACGAAATAGCGCGCGATATGCGTGGCGGAATCTTCGGGGTCTTCTTGCCCGAAGACGAGCAGATCCGCATGCCGCGCGTGCAGCACGGCCGTTTCGACCGACGGCCCGCTCGGCGCGCGCCATTCGAACGGGCAGCCGGCGCGTTGGGCCTGCGCCGTGAATCTAGCTTGCGCGTCGTTCATGCGCTGCGCGTGGCGCGCTTCGTTCGCGCCGAGGTCGAGGCTTTCCTGGCCCGTTACGAGCGGACGCAGTACCTCCTGGCAAACGACGTAAAGGCCGATCAGATGCGCGCCGTATTTCAGCGCGAGGTCGCAGGCGAATGCGGTGCGCGCTTCGCTGCGGGCGCTGTCGTCGACATGGACGAGCAAGGTTTTGTAGCTCATGGCGGTTTCCTATTCCTTTTCGATGCGTGTGGCCTAGCGTGTGGCGGTCCGGTCAGTGCGACATCAGCACCGGTATCGTCATCGACCTCAATACGGTGCGCGACGCACCGCCCAGCACCAGTTCGCGCCAGCGCGCATGGCCGTAGCAGCCCATGACGAGCAAATCCGCGCTCAGGTCGGCCGCGTGCGAGAGCAGCGCCTCCCCGACCGCGCCGGCCGACGTTGCCGCCATCTCGTCCACCGCGACCGCGGCGCCGTGCCGGGCGATCACCGCGGCGATGTCGGCGCCGGGCAGCCGGCTGCCGGGCGGCTCGCCGCCTGGCGCGCCGAGCGTGACGATCGTGGTTTGCTTCGCGGTCCTAACGATCGGCAGGGCATCCGCGACGGCGCGTGCGGCTTCCCGGCTTTGATCCCAGGCGAGCACCACATGCGTGCCGAACGATGCGAACGTGCCGACATAGGGCACGACGAGCACGGGCCGGCCGGAATCGAGAATGAGGTGCTCGAGAAATTGATTGGCCACGAGCGACTCGGGGTCGTTCGGATCGAATTGGCCTGCGATGACCAAATCGGCGAAGCGGGCGGCCGCGGGTACGACTTCGTTGGCGTACGCCGTCGTGACGCGCCAGTCGCCTTGCACGCCCGTGCGGGCCGCCTCGGCCTTGAACGCGCGTTCGAGCAGTTCGCGTTGCTCCTGGCTCACGCGCTCGTGTTCGGCAAGAAACTCGGCGGAGCCGGCCATGACGTAAAACGAGCCGATTTCCGGCCGGGTGAGCGTGAGGATCGCGCTCAAGCGGGCGTCGAACCGCTGCGCGAGGCGAAACGCGAACTCCAGTCGCCGCTGCGCGGCTTGGCTCGTATCGAGGTGGACGAGAAGACTTTTGTAGCTCATTGCGCTCGCTCCGAAGAATGGCCGCGACGCTCGGCGCGTTCACGCGCGGCGTCATGACGAGTGACTTCGAGTGTAGGCATGGCGATCGATGGCGGCTTGACGCAAGTCAATCGATCGAGCGGGGCGCTCGCGCTCGCCTTGCATCCATCGCGCCGAAACTTGACCCAAGTCAGAGGCGAATGCGCCCGGCGCGGCAGTATCGATCTCATGCGATCGCACGAGTATCGAGGCGATCTTTTTTCGAAACGCAAGGAGCGCGTGATGAAAACGGATAGGCAATTGAAGCAGGAAGTCGAAGAGGAACTCGATTACGATCCCGCGGTGAATGCGGCCGACATCGGCGTCGAGGTCAAGGAGCGCGTGGTGACGCTGCTCGGGCATCCGTCGAGCTATGCCGAGAAAATCGCCGCCGAAAAAGCGGCTCAGCGCGTGGCCGGCGTCAAGGCCGTGGTAGTGGAAATGGTGGTGCGGTTGCCCAGCGGCGATCAGCGCACCGACGAAGATACGGCGAGCGCGGTACGCGCGATGTTGCGCTGGACCGTGGGTCTGTCTGAAGAGGCCGTCAAAGTGCAAGTGGAGAAGGGCTGGGTGACGCTGAGCGGCGAAGTGGCGAGCCCGCACTTGAGCCACCTGGCGACGCGCACGGTGAGTCATATGCGCGGCGTCACGGGCGTATCGAACTTGATTTCGGTGGCCGGCGGCAAAGCCGCGCAGGATATCGCCGAAAAAATCGAACGTGCGTTGCAGCGCCATGCGGAGCGCGAGGCGAAGCACATCCGAATCGACGTACGCGACGGGACGGTGACGCTCAAGGGGAAGGTGGGCTCGTATGCCGAACGTTCGGCGGCGCGCGGCGCCGCTTGGTCTGCCCCGGGCGTGCACGCGGTGATCGACGATTTGGATATCGGCTGAGGGCGCCGCGGCAGTTCAACGACCCCCGGGTCTGCGACACTTTATCGAGGAGCCGATGCCATGGCGCTTTCCGGATCAATCGAAGGGCCGGGCTGGCATGTGTCCGCGCATACCGCGTCCGCGCCCGACGGCTATGCCTGCACCGTACGCGTCGCGCATAGCGGCGCGTGCGGCGAATTCGAACACGAGTTCAAACATGCCGTCCGGCATCGGGTCGAACGCGAGGCGCTGCTGGCCGCCCTGCGCGAAGGCATGATGTGGATCGACCATAAGATGGCGCAAGGCTTCGATTTTTGAAGCCCGCGTGGCACGGGCGCGTGCCCCTAGGCGGCGGATGCGCGGTGCTCGTCGAGGGGTGGGAGCGGCGCTTCGTCGAGTTCGACCGTTTCGAGGTAGGTCGGCACCTCGCAGCGCCAATGCAGTTGCTCGGCGATGCGCCGGCGCAGCGCATCGGCTGCCGCGGGTTCGCCGTGCGTAATGAAGGTGCGCTTCGGCGCGCCCGGCATCTTGCCGAGCCATTCGAGCAATTCGGCGTAATCCGCGTGGGCCGAGAGCGACGAAATGGATTCGACCGCCGCGCGTACGGGCACGTATTCGCCATGCAGCTTGATCGTCGGCGAATGCTCGGCGAGCGCGGCGCCCCGCGTGCCCGCCGCTTGGTAGCCCACGAGCGCGATGGCGTTGCGCGAGTCGGGGGCGAACGCTTTCAGGTGGTGCAGGACGCGGCCGCCGGTAGCCATGCCGCTGCCGGCGATGATGACCATCGGCCCGCGCCGGCCGGATATCTCCTTGGATTGATCCACCGTGCGGACCATGACGGCTGCCCGGCCGATCGCATCCGCCTCGGAGATCGTCAAGCGATGCTCGCTGAGACGGCGACGATACAGTTCGGTCACGCTGACCGCCATCGGACTGTCGAGGAACACCGGGACGTTGGCCATCCGTCCGGTGGACTTCAGGATCGAGATGTAACGCAAAATCGACTGCGCCCGCCCGACGGCAAAGCTCGGGATGACGACGACGCCGCCGTGCTTGAACGTGCGGATGAACAGCGCCTCGAGTTCGTCGAGCGGATCGGCCGTGTCGTGCAACCGGTCGCCGTAGGTCGATTCCACGACCAGATAATCGGCCGACGCGAGCGGCGCGGGCGGCCGCATGATCGGATCGTTCGGCCGGCCGATGTCGCCGGTGAACACGATGACCTTGCCGCACATGTGGAAGACGACGCTCGCGGCGCCGAGGATATGTCCTGCGGGGAGCAAGCGGAAACCCGCGTGATCGCCGAGCAGCATGGGCGTGTCGAACGGATGCGGGACGATCAGCTCGAGCGCGCGCTCGGCATCCTCGAGCGTATAGAGCGGCAGGGCGGGACGGTGTTTCGAAAAGCCGTGCCGGTTAGCGTACTCGGCTTCTTCCTCTTGCAGCTTTGCGGCATCGCGCAACATGATGCCGCACAGGTCGCGCGTGCCCGGTGTCGCGTAGATCGGTCCTTTGTAGCCCATGCGCACGAGCACGGGCAGATAGCCGCTGTGGTCGATGTGGGCGTGGGTGAGGATGACGGCGTCGAGCGAGGCCGGGTCCAGCGGGGGCGGCGCCCAGTTGCGCAACCGCAAGTTCTTCGTGCCTTGAAACAGGCCGCAATCGATCAAGATCCGCTGGCCTGCGCCTTCGAGCAAGTATCTGGAGCCGGTCACTGTCTCGGTTGCGCCGAGAAAGGTCAGTCGCATAGGGGGGCGGCTCCTTCCGATAAAAGCGATTAGATAGGCACGTCGGCAACGAGCGTTTCACGCAGCGCGTCGACGAACCGCATGAACGAGGTCAGCGAGCCGGCGACGCTCTGGTACTTCTCCCGCCCGATCTGGCCGTCGAGCGTCACGAGCAAGCCCGCATTGCGCGCGAGTTCGAGCACGTCGTCGACGGCGTCCGTGGTTTGTTTCGTAGCTTGGCTCGACATGGCGGTTCTCCGTATGGCGTTTCGTCGCGAGCCGGGCGGTATTCGGTTGGGGCCCGGCTGAACGGATGCGGTATCCGATGTCTGCAGTATTGGTCGAGCGCCGGGCCTTGCAAATAAGTTCCTGCCGAACTTCGCGTAGGCGGGCGGGTGTCGTTGTCGGCATTTGCCTACAAAGGGGCGGCATGTCGGGTATCTCGAGCTTGGGCGCGCGGCCGATGGTTGCCATCTTCACCCGCCGCCGGCGCGCTGAGCTTGATCGGAATCAATGCGCCCGCGCGCCGCTGAGCGATGCTATGGAGGTGGCCAAGCGCTTGCCGACGTTCGATCGTTTCGATAGCGGCGATTGGCCGACCCAATCCCCCACTGTGACGGAGCATGTCGATGAAGTCCGACGATGAACTGCGGCAAGACATAGTCGAAGAGTTGCAATGGGACCCCGCCGTCGACGAGCGCGGCATCGAGGTCGCCGTCCACGATCGCTTGGCGACGCTGACCGGCACGGTGCCGAGCTATGCGCACAAGATCGCCGTGGAAAAAGCGGTGCAGCGCGTGGATGGCGTGCGGGCATTCGCCGTTCGGCTCGATATCTCGCCCCCGGCCGAGCAAACGCGTGCCGACGAGGCGATCGCCGCCTCGGCCACGGCCGTGCTCGACGCCACCGACGGCTTGCCGCCCGGGGCGATCAGCGTCAAAGCCGATCGCGGCTGTCTCACGCTGAGCGGCACGCTCGAGTGGGGCTATCAACGCCGCGCGGCGGAAATCGCGGTGGGGCGTCTGCGCGGCGTCTTGGGGATCGTCAACCGGATCGAGGTTCGCTCCGATGCGGATGCGGCCGACGTCGAGGCGAAGATCGCGGGCGCACTCAAGCGCCGGGCCCGCGCGGACGCGCAACGCATGAACATCGAGGTGCGCGACGGCGTCGTGACGCTCTCCGGCGCCGTCCATTCGCTCGCCGAGAAGCGGGCCGCCGAAGGCGTCGCATGGGCAACGCGCGGCGTGCGCGAAGTGGTCGACCGGTTGACGGTCGAGTAAGGCAGTGCTGCACAACGGAGCGTATAGATTATGTCGAAGCGATATCGAATGGCGGCGGCGGGCCTGGGCGCGGCAGCGGCGCTGCTCTGCGCCACGGGCGTGATGGCGCAAACGGACGCGACGCCGACGGAGCCGTCGGTCTTGATGCAGCACGGCATCGCGTATGTGAGCGGCGGCATCGGCGAAGACGAGGTCGCGGCCATGAACAAGATGGCCGCGCAATACAGTTTGCGCGTGATGGTGGCCGGAGCGGGCGGCGAATATCTGTCGGACGTCGACGTGGCGATCGCCTCCGCGGCCGGAAAGCCCGTGTTTTCGGCGCGCACGGACGGGCCGATCTTGCTCGTGCGCTTGTCGGCCGGGCATTACCGCGTGAGCGCGACGAGCGGCCAGGCGAGCGTGACGCATACGGTCGTCGTGCCTGCGCATGGAACGGCCCGGCTCGATCTACACCTGAAAGCGCAATGAATTGCAGCAACCCTGGAGCCGTCACGCGCTGCGTCCCGGAGCGCGACGTGCAACGTATCTAAGTCGACGACAAGGAGAAACACCATGTATCGCAATATCATGCTCGCCGTGGACGGCAGCTCATCGTCCAAACGCGCGATCGAGGAAGCGCTGCGACTCGCGGCGCTCGCGCACGCGAAGATTCATGCGGTCTATGTCGTCGACAAATCGGCGCTATTCAACTACGGCGGATACTACGACCCGCAAGCGTTGCTCGACGCCTTACGCGGCGACGGCCGCTCGGCGCTCGGCCAGGTGCACGCCGCGCTCGTGGCGGGCGGCGTCCAAGGCGAAGAGGAAATGGTCGAGACGGAAAGCATGGCCGACGACGTCGCCACCTGCCTGCAACGCCACGCGGAGCATATCGGTGCCGATCTCGTCGTCATGGGCACGCACGGCCGGCGCGGCGTGCCTAGGCTCGTGCTCGGCAGCGTGTCCGAGCGATTCCTGCGGTTTTCGACGTGCCCGGTGATGCTCGTGCGCGCCGAGCCCGAGGCGGAGCAGCCGGCATAGCCGGCTTCGATCACCGCTTCGATTCACGCCTTCAATTCAACGACGTGGCTGCGCTTCGAAATGCGGTTTGCAGTCCGTAATCGAAGCCCAGCACGATCAGCGAGCAGAGCAAGCCCATCGCCAGATTCGTGAGCCGGTGCTCGAGATCGGGATGCCGGCCGAGCCACGCGACGGCGAGAAACGCCGCCTCGGCCACGACTTGCACGACGAATATCGCGATCATCAGCAGATACTCGTAACCCATCGAGTGGTAATTGGAAAAATCGACGCCGTGCATGGCGATCCAATAGCCGACGCGATAAACCTCATACACGACGAACAGCAGGGGAAACACGTAGCTGGCGACGTAGGTGGGCTTCGTCGCGTGCCGCAATTCCGGATGGAAATGATGAACCTGTTGCATCGTGACCTCCTTCGGTGACGATTTCACTCTAGATTAGCGCTCTTTTCGCGCATTTGATATGTGTCAATCCACGCGTTGCGGTGCCGCGTACAGTGAAAATTTGGCTTTGCCCTAATCGCCGCCATGGACCGCAAGAACGATTTGGTCAGCACATTGCTTACGGTCAGCTTGCTCGTGCTGATCGCTTTTCAATTGCTCACCCTGCGCGCGCCGGCCCAGCCGGTGGACTACAGCGACTTCCGCCGTTTGGTCGCCGCGCGTCAAGTCGACGACCTCGAGATCACGCCGACGCAGATCACCGGTACCGTGCGCATGCCCGGCGCGAGCGCCTTGCTGCCGGCCTCGGCCGCGAAGGCGCTGCAAGCGCAAGGATCGCCTTGGCGCTTTACGACCACGCGGGTAGCCGACGATCGTCTGACCGATGAGTTGGCCCAGGCGGGTATCCGCTATCGAGGCGCGAGCGATAGCACGTGGATGGGAACGCTGCTTTCTTGGATCGTGCCCGTGATGGCGTTCTTCTTCGTCTGGAGTTTGCTGATGCGGCGCGGGGGAGGCGGGGCGATGCAGGACTTCATGGGTGTCGGCAAGAGTAAGCCGCGCGTCTACGTGCAAAAGGAGACGGGCGTGACGTTCGACGACATTGCCGGCATCGACGAGGCGAAAGCCGAATTGCGGCAGATCGTCGAATTCTTGCGCAACTCGGAGCGTTACCGCCGGCTCGGCGGCAAGATTCCGAAAGGCGTGCTGATCGTCGGCGCGCCGGGGACCGGCAAGACGTTGCTGGCCAAGGCCGTGGCCGGCGAGGCGTCGGTGCCGTTCTTCTCGATCAGCGGCTCGGCGTTCGTCGAAATGTTCGTAGGCGTCGGCGCCGCGCGGGTGCGCGATCTATTCGAGCAAGCGCAGCAAAAGGCGCCTTGCATCGTGTTCATCGACGAGCTCGATGCGCTCGGCAAGGTGCGCGGCGCGGGCGTCAGTTCGGGCAACGACGAGCGCGAACAAACGCTCAATCAACTGCTCGTCGAAATGGACGGCTTTCAGCCGAACTCGGGCGTCATCATCATGGCGGCGACCAACCGCCCGGAAATCCTCGATCCCGCGCTGCTTCGGCCCGGGCGTTTCGATCGCCATATCGCGATCGACCGCCCCGACCTTGTCGGGCGGCGGCAAATCTTGTCGGTCCATGTGAAGCACGTCAAGCTCGCGCCCGACGTCGATTTGGCCGAGCTTGCTTCGCGCACGCCCGGGTTCGTCGGCGCCGATTTGGCGAACGTCGTCAATGAAGCCGCGTTGCATGCGGCCGAACTCGAGAAGCCGGCCGTGGAGATGTCCGACTTCGACGAGGCGATCGACCGCGCGATGGCCGGCATGGAGCGCAAGAGCCGGGTCATGAACGCACAAGAGAAGGTCATCATCGCGCACCACGAAGCCGGCCATGCCTTGGTCGCCCAAAGCCGGGCGCATTGCGATCCCGTGAAGAAGGTGTCGATCATTCCGCGCGGCGTGGCCGCGCTCGGCTACACGCAGCAAGTGCCGACCGAAGACCGCTATGTGCTGCGCAAGAGCGAGCTGCTCGACCGGCTCGACGCACTGCTCGGCGGCCGGGTGGCCGAAGAAATCATGTTCGGCGACGTATCGACGGGCGCCGAGAACGATCTCGATCGCGCGACCGCCATGGCGCGCCATATGGTGGAGCGTTACGGCATGAGCGAACGGTTGGGGCTGACCACGCTCGGTTCGACGACGTATCCCGTCCCGGGCGACGGCACGCGCTACAGCGAGAGCACGGCCCGGCTCGTGGACGAGGAGGTCAGGCGGCTGTTGCGCGAGGCGCACGAGCGCGTCGAACGTACGCTGCGCGAGCGGCGCGCGCCGCTCGAGAGGATCGCCCGGCGGCTGCTCGAATGCGAGGTCCTGGACCACGAGACGCTCTTGCAGTTGATCGAGGGCGAACTGCCGGGCGCGTGCGCGACGAGTTCAGCCGCGGTGCCGCCGAGCGACCGGCCTGCGCCGCCGGTCGGGCGAGCCGATCCCGAGCCCGGCGCGGCGCACGAAAAAGCGCCCGATACCGCGCCGCATACCGCGGCGCATTGAGGCTATTGGGGACGAAGGCAAATCGATAGCAGACGGAAAGCTATGCGAAATGCACCGTGCCCGGTGCCTCCCACTTCAAGATAACGGCGGCGGGGCGAAGCGCTCTGCCAACTCGATCAGCGCGCCACGCAATTGGGCGAACTCGCTTGCTTTGTCCAAGAAGAGCCGGGCACCGAGCTCCAAGCACAACTTGCGCATTTGCGCGTACGCCGAATTGCTCAGGACGATGACTTCGATACCGGGCCGATGCTGCCGCACCCATTTCAATATCGTCAGGCCGCTCGTGCCGGCTTTCAATTGCAAATCGATAATGACCACCGCGGGATCGCTCGCCTGGATGGCGGCGAGCGCCAACGACGGCTCATCGGCTTCGGCCACGATATGGGCGCCGGGAACGGTCCGAACGAGGTCGCATAAGCGTTCGCGGATCGGCGCGTAGTCCTCTACAAGTAATACCTTCATGATCACAACCAACTCTTCCGGTTCACGCTTGCAGTGTCCGGGAAACGGTAACCCGTGAAAATCAGCCATGGATTTGATTCTTGTGCGTTTTTGTAAGGGCTTGTCGGACATGCCTTACACGGCGTTCGGAGCAAACGTTTGCATCGCCGGATGGCGGCAATCGGTCGCGAGCGCTAGACTGACGTATCGTTCGTGCATTCCTCAAATCAGGGGCGGTCCGTGACTAGTGAGCCGATACCATCGAATGGGCATGGCGACGTTCCTTCCCTCGCCCGCATCTCGCCCGAGGACCGCTACCGCGTGATGGTCAATGCCATCAAGGACTACGCGATCTTTCTGCTCGATGCGAAGGGCCGGATCGCGACGTGGAACGCGGGCGCCGAGCGGATCAAGGGCTACCGCGCCGAGGAAATCATCGGGCGTCATTTCTCGGTGTTTTACCCGGAGGAAGTCGCGGCGCGAGGCTATCCGGCCGAGGAGCTGCGCCGCGCGGCGGAGCTAGGGCGGTGGGAGGACGAGGGCTGGCGCGTGCGCAAGGACGGCTCGCGCTTTTGGGCCAACGTCGTCATTACCGCGCTGCGCGATAAGGACGGCGAACTGCTCGGGTTCGCCAAGATCACGCGCGATTTGACCGAGCGCAGGCGCACGGAGGAGCAACTGCGGCAAAGCGAGGAGCGCATGCGGCGGCTCATGGATGCGGTCGAGGATGCGATCTTCATGCTCAATCCGCAGGGCCAGGTGACGAGTTGGAACGGCGGCGCGACACGTGTGCTCGGCTTTCATGCCGCGGAAATCATCGGCCGGCATTTCTCCCGCTTTTATCCGATCGAAGGGATCTCGGCGCGGGAGCCCGAGCGCGAATTGGCGGATGCCGCCGCGTACGGACGTATCGAACGGGAGGGGTGGCGCCTGCGTAAAGACGGGTCGCGCTTTTGCGCGAACGTCGTCGTGACGGCCGTATACGGCCTGTCGGGCGAATTGGTGGGATTCGCCAAAGTCGTGCGCGACATCACCGAGCGCAATCAGTTGCGTCAACTCGAATACGCGAGCGAATTGGCCGCGCGTATCGAAGCAACCCGCGAAGAAGAAAAGAAACGCATTGCGCGCGAATTGCACGACGATCTCGGGCAGCAACTCACCGCATTGAAGATGGACTTGACCGCGTTTAGTTCGGCCCAAGCGCCGCACGGTGAGGACGAGCAAAACGCGTTGCGTATTCGTGCCCAGGCGATGCGCGAAGCGGTCGATCACGCCATTGCGTCGGTGCGGCGGCTCGCGGCCGGTCTGCGGCCCGCGGTGCTCGACGACCTCGGCTTGTTGCCCGCGCTCGAATGGCTCGTGGATGACTTCCGTCAGCGCTCGCGCCTGAGCATCGACATCGTAAGCAATGCCGAGGACGTCGTCTTCAACGATGCCGCGTCCACGGCGATCTTCCGCATCGTGCAAGAGGCTCTGACGAACGTCGTGCGGCACGCGCACGGTGCAACGACGGTCGAGATCGAGTTGATTTGCACCTCCACCATGTGCGATGTGGCGATCTCGGACAACGGCTCGGGCATCGATACCACCGATCCTCACGTAGGGCGTCCGAGCCCCTCGGGATTGGCCGGCATCCGCGATCGCGTACGAAGGCTGGGCGGCACGGTCGTGATCGGAAGCGTGGCCGGCGGCGGCTTCGCGATACGGTTATCGGTGCCCCGGGAAGCGGTCGAGGTGCCCGGCACGCGCTGATGCCCGGGCCGGCCGGCGGTGTGCTCGATACTCAATACCGCGTGCTCGATTGCGTCACTTCGGGTTCTCCGCAGTGGGCAAGGATGACGTCGTGTACTTGCGAGCGCAACAGCGCCATGGCACTGAAGTCGCTCCCCGCCGGCGCGATCGCGGGCAAGATGGCGACCCGCACCTCACCCGCGCGCACGAACCAATCGCCGTCGCGTAGTGTCGCGCGTGCGCCGTTCAGTGCGACGGGCACGATCGAACGCCCGGCCACGCACGCCGCGCGAAAGGCGCCGAAACGGAACGGCCGCAGTCCGGCTGCGCGCACGAACGTACCCTCGGGAAAGAACAGCAGCGTTTCGTCGGCGGCCGCCCGCTCGACGAGCCGCGCTTCGTCGTCGAGGCTCGTCCGGTAATCGGTGCGTTCGACGAACCGCACGCCGAGCGCGCGCAGCAAGCGTCCGACGAACGGCCGCGATGCCAATTCTCGCTTGGCGACGAAATGCACGGGGCGCGGTAACGTCGCGATCAATATCACGGCATCGACATAGCTCGCGTGATTCGCCGCGATGATGACGCTCGTATTCGGTAGCGTGCCGGGATCGAGCTCGACGCGGATGCCCGCCGCGCGAAGCACGATGCGCGAGGCATGAGCGGCGACGCGCCAATTGCGCTCGAAATCCGCGCGCCAAGCAATGCGCAACCAAACGATGGGCGCCAGCGCCGCGACCACCGCCCAGCACCAGAGCCCGCGCGCGAGGGTTGAGCCGTGGCCCAAGGAACGGCGAGCAAACGGAACGATGCTGCCCGCGAGCGTCGTGGCCGCTTGCCGCCAAGCCTGCCGTTCCCCGGCCAGCGCTCGGCCGGTTTTCTCGCCTTGCGCATGGCGCTCGAGCAGGACGGCGTGCCGGATCTTGCCGCTCGGCGTCTTCGGAATCGTATGAGGCAGGGCGAGTACGATGCGCTCCGGCGGGGCGCCGAAACAGCGAATCGCGGTTGCGTTGACTTCGGCGATGAGGCGCGAACGGGCCGCTTGCTCCGCTTCGCTCGTTTCGACGAACACGATCAAACGTTGCGTGCCGCTGACCGGGTCGGTTTCTCCGCAGGCGGCGACTCCACCCGGCGTGACGCCGGATAGTCGCCCCACGGCATCTTCGAGTTCGTAAGGGAAGAAGTGCCGGCCGCCGCGGATGATGAGGTCTTTCTTGCGGCCGGTAACGTATAGCTCGCCGTCGGCCAAATAGCCGAGGTCGCCGCTATCGAGCCAATCGCCGTCGAAGAGTTCCGTCGTGCGTTCGGGATTGCGGTAATAGCCTTGCGTGGCGGCCGGCCCGCGAAATTCGATTCGGCCGACGCGGCGATCGGGCTGTAAGCCGCCGTTTTCATCGACGATGCGGATTTGCGCATTCGACAACGCAAAGCCGCAGCCCACGATCTCGAGCGATTCGTCGCCGTTCAGCGCGCGCACGGCTTCACCCGATTGCGCGAACGCGGTGCGCAGGATACGGTCGGTTACGATGCCGCGCGACGCGGGCGGAAACGTCAGCGCCAACGTGTTTTCGGCCAAACCGTAGACGGGCGCGAGCGCGCGGGCATCGAATCGCGCAGCGCGCATGCGCTCGGCGAACGCGCGCAACGTCGGCGCGCTGACGGGCTCCGCGCCGCAGAACGAGAACCGCAACGACGATAGATCGAGCGCTGCCGATTCGGCTTCGCTCAGATGCGCCGCGCATCGCGCGTAAGCGAAGTTCGGCGCGGCCGTCAGCGTGCCTCGGTAGCGCGTCACGAGTTGCAGCCACAGCGCGGGGCGCGCGAGGAACGCGAGCGGCGAAGTGACGACGAGTGTGATGCCGAAGTACAGCGGCGCGAGCCATGCGCCGATGAGTCCCATGTCGTGATACAGCGGCAGCCAACTGACGAGAACGTCGTCGGCGCGCACGTCGATCCGCTCGCCCATTGCCCGGATATTCGCGAGCAGATTGCCGTGCGTAAGGATGACCCCCTTCGGCGCCCCCGTGCTGCCCGATGTGTATTGCAGCATGGCGATGTCGCCGGCATGCCGTGCGACGATCGTATCGAGTTCGCGCGCTTCGATACGCTCCGGCGTGAGCACGTGACGGATCGTCGAGACGCGCGCCTTCAGCAAACGGCCGACGGTTTCCGCGCGATCGAACGTCACGAGTACTTTCGCCTGCGCGTTTTCGAGCAGCGCGGCGTGCCGCTCGATGTGCTCTTCGAGTTGCGTTGCCTGCGCCGGCGGATAGATGGGTACCGCGATCGCGCCGCACAGCAAGATCGCGGTGAATGTCACGAAATACTCGAGGCTCGTCGGCAGCATCAATGCCACGGTGTCGCCCGGATCGACGCCCAGCGCGCGCAAACCGCCCGCCTTTCGCATGGCGCTTGCTCTCAGGGCACCGTAATCGAGCGGAGACTGCGTCTGCCCGTCGGGCTCGACGAGGATGACGTGGGTCCGCTCCGGGTGAAGATCGGCATGCCAATGCAGCGCCTCGGTCAACGTTTGGGCATGTGCCGGGCTATCGAGTCCATCCGATGTCGATCGTTCCCGCGTTTGCGCCGCCGCTATCTTGACGGCCTCACCGCCTTGCGGCGAGGAGCCCGGCAGTGTTGCGGCCGGCGATGACCCTTGTGCGATCAGTGCGTCGAGCAAATCGCGCAAGCTCGTCGCGCGTGCAAACGTATCGACGGAAAGACGCACGCCGAATGCCGCTTCGAGACGTATGAACAATTCGGAGCGCGCGAGACTATCGAAGCCGAGATCGCGCTCGAGTTGCGCGTCCAACGCCGGCTCCGGGCTGGCTCGTCCATCGCCGCGCATCTCGCCGGTCAGCGATCGCACGAGCGCGAGCAGGCGAGGCGCGGTGGCCGCGCGCCGGGCTTCGCGAATATCCGAGCCGAGCCGCTCGTCTTTCATGGCCGACCTGTCAGCGATGCGAGCGCGAAGCGCGCTCGCCTTCGAGTATTCGACCGGAGCGAGGACAAGGTGCGTTGACCTGCGTCAAGCAAGCGCATGGTGACTCGGCGCAATCTTCCGTTACGGGCCGATGCGGCGAACAGCCGGCACCCGCTTAAGGAGAGCGTCGATGAAAGTCGAGGAATTCCGCAGTCCCCATACCGTTCACGTACCGATGACCTGCACGGTCAAGGAAGCGGCTAAACAAATGCGCGAGCAGCATGTCGGTGCGCTGATCGTGACCGAGGACGGGCCGCCCAGGGGCCGAGTCGTGGGCATCGTCACCGACCGCGATATCGTCGTGAAGGCGGTGGTGTTCGACGGCGACCCGGAAAACCTGCTCGTCGCCGACATCATGCATACGCACGTGCTATCGGTCGAAGCGAGCGCCGATATCGGCGACGCGCTGCAAACGATGGCGAGTCACGGCGTGCGGCGCCTTGCCGTGACGGGGCAAGCGGGCACGCTCGTCGGAATCTTATCGCTCGACGACGTGCTCGATGCCATGGCACGCGACTGGGCGTTGCTCGCGGCCGTCGTGCGCTCGGAACGTCAGCGCGAGCGCACCGGCAGCGTGCAATCGCCGTTGCCGACGGCATGAGAGGCTCGCGCGCCGGCGTGCGCTTGCGCCGGCGCCGTCGGCCTCGCTGTCAAAACTCGTAGTTCACGGCTAGGTCGAACACGCCCGATGCGCGCGTTTGCGTAATGGGACTGTGCGCGGCCGAGCCGACGAGTTGCTGGAATGCGCCGTCGGCGCTGACGATCCAATGCTTGCTTATCGTCAACGATGCCGACACGCCGAACCCGATCGAGCGAATGCCGGGCGACGCGTCGTATTGCCGATAGCCGGAGCGTGCCGACTGGCCCGCGTTCACGCCGAACCAGCTATTCATATAGCGCGAATCGGCGATGGTCATCGTCGGCCCCGCGAACCAAGCGAACTTCTCCGAGCTGCCGGGCATCGGCATATAGGCGCCGAGATCGCCTATCCAGCCGTTGTCGCCGCCGAAATTGCGGCGCAAGTCGGCTCGGAGCACGAGCGGAAACGATTTCGATATCGCGTATTCGCCGAGCAGCCGGAGACTAGGCGCGGGGTTGATGTTGCCCATGCCCTGCAAGTGGCCGAGATCGTCCGCCTCGCGCCGGCCCAAATCGTAAGCGGCCCCGATCCCCACGCGCCAGTTCGGCCCCGTGAGTACGTTCATGCCGAGCCCTTCCCCGGTCGATAGAAAGAAGCGGTCGCGATAGCGGATATCGACGCTGGGCCCGGCCATCCAGTGG
The DNA here is from genome assembly GCF_002879885.1 of Trinickia dabaoshanensis. Classification (GTDB taxonomy): domain Bacteria; phylum Pseudomonadota; class Gammaproteobacteria; order Burkholderiales; family Burkholderiaceae; genus Trinickia; species Trinickia dabaoshanensis. The sequence goes on along the minus strand of NZ_PNYA01000020.1, from coordinate 24,711 downwards.
TAACGATCCGAGCCGTCGTAACGCGGTTGAAAACTCGCGGACGGGCCGACGCGAATGCGCCACGTGGGCAGCTTCGGTTCGAACATCTGCTCGAGCAAGATGCCCGAGGAGTACTGCCATTCGGCGAGCGGCGAAGGCGTTTGCGCGTGCGCCGGCGCAGGGCCGAGAACCGCGAAAAGCGCGCCTGCGGCGGCAAGGCGCGAAGCATGCGAAGTCGACATAGGTTTTTTTTCCTCGTTCGATATTGCTATCGATGCCGGTACGCGTACCGAGACCGTTAGAGGAGGTCTAGCAAATCGTGCCAGACCTGGGAGCAAATTGCATGCCCTTTTTTTGTCGCGGAATGCTCGTGCGGGAGCGCATTTTGCATCGTTTCGCGTTTGCGTCGAGACCAACCGGGGAGAGGGAACGTGACCGAGCGCGACAATGCCCAGCCGAGCGACGATGTCGTGCTCTGGCGCACGATTCGCCCGGCGATGGCCGACCATCGCCGCGTGCTCGTCGTGGACGACTACCGCGACGCGGCCGAAGCGTTGCAACTTTTGCTCGACGCCGACGGCTTCGAATGCCGTGCGACGAGCGACCCGCATGAAGCGTGCGCGATCGCGCGCGATTGGCAACCGTTCGCGGTGCTTCTGGATATCGCCATGCCGGGCCTCGACGGGCTCGAGGTTGCGCGCCGGCTACGCGCCGATTCCGCCACGATGCACATGCTGCTCATTGCCTGCACGGGCTATGCGTCGTCGCAGGACCGCGCCAGCGCGCGGGCGGCCGGCTTCGACGCGCACTGCGCGAAGCCGTTGACGCCGCAACTGATCCTGCGCGTGCTCGAATTCGCGAGCGAAGGCTCGCATCGCGTCGCCGACGATCTCGGCGATGCCTACGGCGGCGCGCCATGCGCCGGGCTCTGAACCGATGACGCCCCGAATGCCTACGCGTTTGCGGGTGCGCTGACGGACCGGCATCGGGACCTTGTCAGCGCAATTAGGGCGTGCTCCAATCGCGGCGATCGTCGAACAAGGAGAGGAGACCGTGAGGCATTCGTTGCGTGCATGTGCTGTCGTTGCTGCCTGCGCAGTTCAAGCGGGTTCGGCCTGGGCCGGAGCGCCGCGCGCGAATCACGGCAACGACCCGTTCTTTCAAGTGTCTACCGCGATTCCGGGTTGCCCGGTACCGCTCGGTCCGTTGCAAACAGACGAGGAGTGGCTGGCCGATTCGCATTACAGAATCGAACGCGGCAACAGTTGTTGGTGGGAGGGGCGGTGCCGATTGTCGAATAGCTATCTCTACGACAAGGGCATCGAAGAGGCGGTCAACCGCCGTCTCTCCAACATCGAGCGGGCAACCCACTGGCGCGAGCACACCACGCTCTGGCTGATGCTGCAGCGCCGGTTCATCTATGTGCAGGGCTGTGTGGCGCCCGATTTCGATAAGCAGGCTTTCTTGGCGGAGCTTCGGAAAACGGCCGATGTGGAGCGCGTCATCGACGATACCACCGCCGATCCCGCGAGCGACGCGCTGCCTTATCGCACGCTTGCGGCGCCCGATAAGCCGGCCTATCCGCACGACGACGATTGAAATCGATCGAAGTCAATCGAAGTCGATCGACGGCGCATGCGCGCTAGCCTTTGCGCGAGGCGCTAGCGCGCACTCGCTTGTAACGTTTCATGAGCGGCGTCGCCGACATCCCATGCACGAAGACCGATGCCGCCACCACGGCGAGCGCATAGGGCGCGAGCGGAGCGAGGTCGCGCTTGGGGCCATGCTCGATGGCGTACGCCAAATAGTAGACCGTGCCGATACCGCGGATACCGAACCAACTCATCATGCGCCGTTGAACCGCTCGCGCGCGTGAACCGAGCAGCGAAAGCTCGACCGCGATCGGGCGCACGACGACGAACAGCGCGAGCACGAGCGCCACGCTGCGCCAGGTGACGAGCGGCGCGGGCAACGTACTGATCAGATTGCCGACGATGATCATCATCGCCATTTCGGCAATGCGTTCGAGTTCGATCGTAAAGCCGAGGACCGATTCGGCCATGTATGCGTGCGCCTTGGCGGGGTGGGCCGCTGTCGCGGCGACGTCGGAGGAGTCGATGGAGCCGATCGCGTCTTGCGGGGAGCGTTCTCCCGTCGCTCGATGCTCGACGCGGCGCATCGCCACGCCGGCCGCGAACACGGCGAGAAAGCCGAAGGTGTGCAGTAACTGCGCGATGCCGTAGGACAGTTCGATGAGGCCCAGCGCGAAGAAGCCTTCGAGCCCGAGCGCTTGACCGTGGCGCGTACGCAGCCACGCGACGGCATGCGTCGTGGCGAAGCCGAGCAGTGCGCCGATACCGATGGCCCCCGCGAGTCCCCACACCGTGCCGATCGCCAGGCGCAGCGTCGGCAAGGCCGGGGCATCGGTGTTTCCGTTCGCGCACAACGCAAGCGCGATCAACATGAACGGCAATGCCACGCCGTCGTTCAGTCCACCCTCGCCGGATAAAGAAAAGCGAACGGTATCGAGATCGTTGGCGTCGCGCACTTGAACGTCGTGAGCGAGTACGGGATCGGTCGGGGAGAGCATCGCGGCCAGCACCCACGCCGGGCCCCACGCGAGCGCAAGCCCCCAACTGCAGACGAGCGCGAGAAGCGGAACGGTCACGATCATCGCGACGAGGCCGAGGCGCACGGGCAGCGTCCAAAGCGAGGCAAAGATCGGAGCGCGCAAGCGCAAGCCGATCGCGAACAACGAGGCGAGCAACGCAACTTCGCTCAAGAGCCGAACGCGTGCGGCGTCGCTCACGATATCGAGCGAGAGGATGCCGGCTCCGGGCGGGCCGAGCGCATAACCGGCCGCGAGATAGAGCATCGCGCCGGTCAGCGGCAGTCGCTTGAATAGCGAACTGGCGATGCCCATGCCGACGAGCATGCCGCCGACGATAAGAAACCAGACTGTCTCTGTCATCGCGTCCTAACGCGCGGCGGCGTCAGCGAGCGGACCACCGGCTATTCGCCGCGTCGAGGCATGAGTCGAGGAAGAGGGCATTGATCGTCCGTGTCGGTATCGGCCGTGACGAGGGCGTCGCGGCTGCGTTCGAACAACGCAATGCGCATGCCAATGCAATGCGCCGTGAATTGCGCTGGCATGAATGATGCGTCCGTTGCGACGCGTCACGAGCGCAGCGCGCTATCGGCTCGCTCGTGCGAGAAGTCGTGTTTCGTAAATACAAATCGATGGAGAAAACCCATGGCGAACCAACCGTTTTTGTCGGACGTCCAGGCCATTCGTAAGCGCGCGCGCGAGCATATCGAGCAAGGGGCCGTGACCGCCGGCTATCAGGCCGATCGCGCAACGGTTTTGAAGTTGCTCAACGATGCGCTCGCTACCGAGATCGTCTGTACCTTGCGCTACCGTCGCCACTATTTCATGGCGAAGGGCATTCACTCCAAGGGCATCGCGGATGAATTCCTCCAGCATTCGAACGAAGAGCAGTCACACGCGGATCAACTGGCCGAGCGGATCGTTCAGCTCGGCGGCGAGCCCAATTTCTCGCCCGAGGGGCTGCTCGCGCGCAGTCACGCCGAATACGTGGAGGGTGCCTCGCTGGTCGATATGATCAAGGAAGACTTGGTTGCCGAGCGTGTGGCGATCGACAGCTATCGTGAGATCGTGGCGTACCTCGGCGAAAAGGATCCCACCTCTCGCCGTTTGTTGGAAAGCATTCTGGAAGTGGAAGAAGAGCACGCCGACGATATGGCCGATTTGCTCGACGGCTTGCCTAACGAGCTCAAGCGGTAATCGATCGCCGCTATCGTCGCAGCCCTCGGTTGGGCACCGCAATTGCTGCGGTGCATGTAGCCCTTCACATCATATAGAGGAGCTGCGCCGATGAACACGAAGACTAAAACGCTGGAAGGTTGCAAGGTCGCCATGCTGGCGATGGACGGCTTCGAGGAGGCGGAACTCGTCGAGCCGAAGCGCGCGCTTTCGGAAGCCGGTGCCTTGGTGCACGTGATTTCGAAAAAGCCCGGGCAGATTCAGGGCTTTCGTCACACCGAGCGCGCCGGCACGGTGACCGTCGATGCGACCTTCGACCAGGTACGTCCCGAGCAATACGATGCCGTCGTGCTGCCGGGCGGAGTCGTCAATAGCGATGCGATTCGCACGGTGCCCGAAGCACAGGCGTTCGTGCGGGCGCTCGACGAGGTCCACAAACCGGTCGCCGTGATTTGCCACGGCGGCTGGCTGCCGATCTCGGCCGGTATCGTCAAGGGCCACACGATGACGAGTTGGCCCAGCTTGCAAGACGACCTGCGCAATGCGGGTGCGACATGGGTCGACGAGGAGGTCGTCGAAGACGGCAATTTCATCACGAGCCGCAAGCCCGACGATATCCCCGCCTTCAATCGAAAGCTCATCGCTCAGCTCGAACATCGAGGTGCCGCGCAATGACTGCGCGAGAACGGCCGCCTTCGCCGGGGACACGGCGGAGCGGCATCCGGAGGCTGTCAGGCGGGAAACCGTCATGCGGGAGGCTGTCATGCGCGTGAGTTTTCCGGACGACGAGCCTGTATTCGACGGCGCGCAGATGGTCGTGCGATTCGTTGCCTCCGTCGATGATGTCCCGTTGTCTTGCGCGATCACCGCCGAAGCGCTGGAAGACCATTTCGGCGCGGGCTCGACGTTGGAGGCGGAGTTGTTGCGCGCATACGGCGACGGCCGCGAACGCATTCGGGCCGTATGCACGCGAGCGATCGAGGACAGCTGCGGCGCAGCGGTCGTGTTGCGCAGCGGTCTCTTCCGGATCGCATCCGCCGGGAGCGGAAAGCTCTTGGGCGATTGAAAAAGGAGGACGTGTCATGTCGTTGATCGTCGCAGGCCGTTTCACGACGTTCGCCGATGGCGAAGCCGCCGCGAACCGGTTGTTCGCCGCCGGATTCGTGCAAGAGGACGTCACACTGTTTTTCGTCAACCCGCGCGGGCAGCACGCGCGCTTTCCGATCGGCGGCGACCAGTACGCGGACCCGCAGGCGGCGCGCGCATCCAAAGGGGCGGGCAAGGGCGGAGCGATCGGCGCGGTGATCGGCGCGGTGGTGGGCGTGGCGCTGTTCAGTGCGTTTTCGTCGCCGTTTCTCATCCTAGTCGTCGCCGCCGGGGTGGGCGCCTACATCGGTTCGCTGGCGGGCGCCATGTCGCATACACGCGGCGGCGGGAAGGTGCCCGAGCGCGAAGTACCTCACGAGTCGCGCGACTCCGGCGTGCTCGTCGCGGTCCACGTCTCGCCCGATAACCAGCTCGAGGCCGCGCGCGTGTTGCGCGAAGCGGGCAGCTTGGAGGTCGAGCGCGCGCATGGACGCTGGCAGCACGGCCGTTGGGCCGACTTCGATCCGACGAAGGACGTGGAGCCGATTCAGGGCATGTCGAGCGCGGAGGGGCCGGCACCTCGGGCCGAGGTTCGTCCCAACCGGTGAATCGTACGCACATCCCGCCTTTTTTTGCATTTTCTCGAGCGTGACAGCCGCGTTCGTCGCCGCGTTCGCCGCGCGCGCCGAACGCGGTTTTCGTTTGGGGCGGCCTTCGGCTGCCCCTACGCTAGTCCCAATGGGCATACTCATTGCAGTATCGAAGCGAGCGTTGCATCGAACGAATCACGACGCTCAGTGCCTGCCGCGGTGAACCAGCGCGGCGGCGACGCCTAAGCCGGCGCGCCGGCATTCATCAGGAGGACATTCATGCTTCGATACGCAGTTATTTTTTTCATCATCGCGCTCATCGCGGCTGTCTTCGGCTTCACCGGCATTGCGGCCGGCGCCGCGGAGATCGCGAAGATCCTGTTCTTCATTTTCCTCGTCATCTTCTTGGCGACGCTGTTGATCGGCGTGTTCAGGTGACGCCCCAAGGAGAATAATGATCGTTGCCGTGCAGGGATTACGAGCGGTTTGCAAGGAATGCCGAGCAGCGCTCGCGATCCCCGCGCCGGCGGGCGCCGCCTGGTTCGCAGGCGCGCCGCCGGCGCGGTTGCCGGCGAAAGGAGAGTCGCCATGTCACGCGTTATTTGGAAAGGGGCGATCAGCTTCGGTCTCGTGAACGTGCCGGTGCAACTGCATGCGGCCACGCGGCCCGAGCGAACGAGCTTCAATCTGCTCGATAAGGACACCGCGGACCCGATCGGCTACAAGCAAATCAACAAACGCACGGGCAAGGAAGTGCGCCGCGAGAACATCGTGCGCGGCTACGAGTACGAAAAAAACAACTACGTCGTTCTGAGCGACGACGAGATTCGGTCAGCGAGCCCCGAATCGACGCAGACGGTCGATATCCTCGCGTTCGTCGAGGCGTATTCGGTGTCGTTTCTCTACCTCGATACGCCGTATTACCTGGTGCCCGAGCGGCAGGGTACGAAGGCCTACGCGCTGTTGCGCGAAGCGCTCGCTAAAACCGGCAAGATCGGCATCGCCAACGTCGTGCTGCACAACAAGCAGCACTTGGCGGCATTGATTCCAGCCGGTGCCGTGCTCGCGCTCAATACGTTGCGTTGGGGCGGAGAGGTGCTCGATATCGGCGATCTGTCGTTGCCGCCGGCCGATGCGAAGGCGGCCGGCGTCAGCCCGCGCGAACTCGAGATGGCCACCAAGCTCATCGACGACATGACCGAGAAGTGGGAGCCCGAGCACTATCACGACACGTTCCGCGACGACATTCTGGCGCTCGTGGATCGCAAGGTGCGCGAGGGCAAGACGCACGAAATCAGCGAGGGCGCGCGCGCGCCGGCGCGTACGCGCACGACGGCCGACGTGGTGGATCTATCCGAATTGCTCAAGCGCAGTCTCGGCCGCGGCAAGGGCAAGCATGCGGCCTGAGGCGTGCTTGACGAGGCGCATGCATGAGATAACGCGGAAGGATCGGCATGGCTGACAAGCTCGAGACCTATCGAAAAAAGCGGCGCTTCGAAGAAACGCCGGAGCCTTCGGGCGGCGCGCGTACCCGTAAGGCGGCCAGCGCGCGCGCGGAACCGGCGCTCTCGTATCTGATTCAAGAACATCACGCCAGGCGCTTGCATTACGACTTCCGGCTTGAACTCGACGGGACGCTGAAGTCTTGGGCGGTACCCAAGGGCCCGTGTCTCGATCCGTCGGTGAAGCGCCTCGCCGTGCACGTGGAGGATCATCCGCTCGAGTACGGCACGTTCGAAGGCGAAATTCCACCCGGCAATTACGGCGCGGGCACCGTGATCGTCTGGGACCGCGGCACGTGGGAGCCGGCCGGCGGCGTGGCGCAGGCGCGCAAGGCGTACGCGGGGGGACGGCTCAAGTTCACGCTGCACGGCAAAAAGCTGCACGGCGGATGGGCGCTCGTGCGCAGCGGCATGCGCGGCAGCGGCGACAAAGAGCAGTGGCTGCTGATCAAAGAGCGCGACGACGAGGCGCGGCCGCAAGCCGATTACGACGTCATCGCCGAGCAGCCCGGCAGCGCCCTGGCCAACGGGACCGCGCAGGCCGCGCAATCGAGGAAAGCCGGTAGGCGAACCGCAGGCGGCAAAGCGGTCGCTCGTGCCATGCCCATTCCCGCGAAGGCGGCGAAGGCGGCCCATGCGGGCGAATCGCACGCGAGCCGGCCGGATATCGTCGCGACGCGCACGACGCAGTCGTTGCGCGAGCTGGCGGCGTCGCCTGCGATCGAGGGCGCCGTGAAGGCGCGCCTACCGCAGTCGTTGAAACCGCAATTGGCTACGTTGGTCGACGACGTCCCGCACGGCGACGATTGGTCCTACGAAATCAAATTCGACGGTTATCGCACGCTCGCACGAATCGATCACGGCGAATCGAAGCGTCCCGTTCGGATCTACACGCGCAGCGGCCTCGATTGGACGGATAAGTTCAAGCGTCAGGCGCAGGCTTTCGGCGCCTTGGATATCGATACGGCCTGGATAGACGGTGAAGCGGTCGTGCTGGACGAGCACGGTGTGCCCAGCTTCCAAGCGCTTCAAAATGCGTTCGACGCGAATCGGCCGCAAGACATCGTGATCTTCGCTTTCGATTTGCCCTATCTGAACGGATACGACTTGCGCGACGTGCCGCTCGTGCAGCGTCGCGCACTGCTTCGCGCGCTGCTGGAGAAGGTGGACGACGACACCTTGCGGTTTTCGGAGGACTTCGCACTCGACGCGCATTCGCTGCTCAATAGCGCCTGCGAAATGGCGCTCGAGGGAATCGTGGGCAAGCGGATGGACAGCCGCTATACGTCGAGCCGCAGCGGGGCGTGGATCAAGCTGCGATGCCGGCGCAGGCAGGAGTTCGTGATCGGCGGCTACTCGGAACCGAGCGGCAGCCGAACCGGATTCGGCGCGCTGCTGCTCGGCGTGTACGACGCGCAGGGCAAGTTGCACTACGCGGGCCGCGTGGGTACCGGCTTCGATACCGCGACGCTGCGCTCGATCAAGCAAGAACTCGATGCGCGGGAGACGGCGCGCTCACCGTTCGCGGAGCCGCCGAGCGAGCGTAGCCGGACGAAGGTTCATTGGGTGAGGCCCGAACTCGTGGCCGAGTGCAATTTCGCGGAATGGACGAGCGAGCGTATCGTGCGGCAAGCGTCGTTTATCAGCTTGCGGCGCGACAAACCGGCGCGTGAGATCGGGCGGGAGAAGCCGGTCGAGGCCGACGCCGCCAGCGGCGATACGGCAGGCGCGGCGAAAGGGACGAAGGCAACGAAAGCGGCGAAGCCGGCCAAAACGGACGATCCGACGATGAAGACTCAGCGAGATGGAGCGCCTTTGAAAGAGGGCGACATAGTGGCGGGCGTGCGCATTTCGCATCCGGCGCGCACGATCGACAAAACCATCGGCTTTGCGAAGCGCGATTTGATTCGCTATTTCGAGGCGGTCGCACCGTGGCTGCTGCCGCACGTCAAGGACAGGCCCGTTGCGCTGGTACGCGCGCCCGAAGGCATCGACGGCGAACTATTTTTTCAGAAGCACGCCAATCGCCTGTCGATACCGTTCGTCACGTCGCATGAGGGCCTCGATCCGGGCCATCCGTCGTTGATTACGCTCGACAGCGCCCAGGCGCTGATCGGCGCGGCGCAAATGGGCACGGTCGAACTCCACACCTGGAATGCCGTGGCGTCGAACATCGAAAAGCCGGATCGCGTGATTTTCGATCTCGATCCGGACCCGGCGCTCGGTTGGGATCGCATGATCGAGGCGGCGCAGCTCACGCGCGATTTGTTGACCGAACTCGGCCTGCAATCGTGGTGCAAGACGAGCGGCGGTAAGGGACTGCATGTGGTGGTGCCGCTCGCCCGCCATGCGGGGTGGGACGACGTCAAGGCATTCGCCCAGGCGGCCGCCCAGCACATGGCCGCCACGCTGCCCGATCGATTCAGCGCGAAGATGGGCGCACAAAACCGCCGTGGCCGAATATTCGTCGATTACCTGCGCAACAACCGTGGTTCGAGTACCGTCGCGGCATTCTCGCCGCGCGCGAGACCGTCGATGGGGGTATCGGTGCCGATCACATGGGACGAATTACCCGAGACGACGGGCGGCGCGCAATGGACCGTCGAGAACGTTCACGAGCGGCTCGACGCGTTGCGGGCCGACCCGTGGGCCGATTATGCGGCCGCCAAGCAGCGCATTACGCGCGACATGCGAGAGCGCCTCGGGCTTACGGGGACGTGACCCCGCCGTGCACCGCGGGCGTGCTTCTTGCGCGAGTTCGGATCTCAAGGACTGACTCTAGCGGAGGCACACATGGCGCAAACGGTGGGTGATTTCATCGTCGAAAGGTTGCATGAATGGGGCGTGCGTCGCCTGTTCGGCTACCCCGGCGACGGCATCAACGGAGTGCTCGGCGCATTGCGCCGCGCGCAAGGCAAGATCGAATTCGTGCAGGCGCGCCACGAGGAGATGGCCGCGTTCATGGCGAGCGCTCACGCGAAATTCACGGGCGAACTGGGGGTGTGCATGGCCACCTCGGGCCCCGGCGCCGCGCATCTCGTCACGGGACTCTACGACGCGCGGCTCGACCACATGCCCGTGCTCGCCATCTGCGGGCAGCAGGCGCGCGCCGCGCTCGGCTCGCATTATCAGCAGGAAGTCGACCTGGCTTCGATGCTCAAGGATGTCGCCGGATCGTACGTGCAGCAGGCGAGCGTGCCGTCCCAGGTACGCCACATGGTCGATCGGGCCGTGCGCATCGCGCTCTCGCAGCGCCGAGTGACCGCGATCATTTTGCCGAACGACTTGCAGGAGCTTGAATACACGCCGCCCCCGCGCAAGCACGGCACCGCGCATTCGGGCGTCGGGTACTCTCGCCCGCGGGTGATGCCCGAACCCGCCGATCTCGCGCGCGCCGCCGAAGTACTCAATGCGGGCCGCCACGTGGCGATCTTGGTCGGGGCCGGTGCGCTGCACGCCACCGATGAGGTCATCGCGGTGGCCGAACGCTTGAAGGCCGGGGTGGCGAAAGCGCTGCTCGGCAAGGCGGCCGTTCCGGACGAATACCCTTGGGTCACGGGCTCCATCGGCCTGCTCGGGACGAAGCCTAGCTGGGAGTTGATGACCCACTGCGACACCTTGCTCATGATCGGATCGGGCTTTCCGTATTCGGAATTCTTGCCGAAGGAAGGCGACGCGCGCGGCGTGCAGATCGACCTCGGCGCCGACATGCTGAGCCTGCGCTATCCGATGGAAGTCAACCTCGTGGGCGACAGCGCGGAAACGCTGCGCGCGTTGCTGCCGCTGCTCGATCAAAAGACCGACGATGCATGGCGCAAGCGAGTCGAGCGATGGACCTCGGAATGGTGGGACACGCTCGATAAGCGCGCAAAGGAGCCCGTCAAACGCGGCGTCAATCCGCAGAGGATCTTTACCGAGCTCTCGCCGAAGCTCTCGTCGGACGTGATCCTCACGAGCGACTCCGGCTCTTGCGCGAATTGGTATGCGCGCGACCTCAAGATCCGGCGCGGCATGATGTGTTCGCTATCGGGCGGCTTGGCGTCGATGGGGGCAGCCGTGCCGTATGCGATCGCCGCGAAATTCGCCCATCCCGACCGCCCCGTGATCGCGATGGTGGGCGACGGCGCGATGCAGATGAACAACATGGCGGAGCTGATCACCGTCGCGAAGTATTGGCAGCAATGGAAGGACGGCCGATGGATCTGCATGGTGATGAACAACGAAGATCTAAACCAAGTGACGTGGGAGCAACGCGTCATGGAAGGCGATCCGAAATTCGAAGGCTCGCAGAATCTGCCCAACGTGCCGTTCCATCGGTTTGCCGAGTTGATCGGGCTCAAGGGCATCTACGTCGATACGCCCGAGGCGATCGGTCCGGCTTGGGACGAGGCGCTATCGGCGGGGCGCCCGGTGGTGCTCGAGGTGAAGACCGATCCGGAGGTGCCGCCGTTGCCGCCGCATATCACCCTCGTGCAAGCGCGTAAGTTCATGCGCACGTTGATGGAAGGCGATCCCGAGGAGGGCAGCGTCATCGTCAATACGGCCAAGCAGGTCATGGCTTCGGTGTTGCCGGGCAAGAAGGACTCCTAACGACCGAACGATCGGTGCCTAAAGCCGGCGATCGCCGCGGGGAATCGTCAGAAGGCAAGCCCAAGCGTGGCTTGAACGCTATAGTCCTGAGCGTGTCCGGCGAATTGGCCGCCATAGCTCAAACCCAGCGTGGCGGCTTTGGACAGCGCCACATCGAGCCCCGCGTCGATGCTGGCCGAATCGCGCGCGATGGGCACGCCGGCCACGGTGAACGGGCTGCCGCCCGCGAACGCCAATGTGTCGAGCGGCGTCGTGTTGCCGAAACCGTGGCGCCAGCCCAGCTCCCCGTGCACGGTCGTCGTCCAACCGTATAACCGATACGCCTTGGCTCCCCTGAGGCCGATCGTGCCGAACGCGATATTGGTATGGCTGCTCGCACGGGTCAGGCTGGCGTCGCCCCCTTCTTCGGTGAAGCCGTTCGTGTGCAGGCCGATCGAGGCTAGGTCGACGAAAGGCTCGAACGAGATCGTGTTCGACTCGAAGCGGTAACCGAGTTCGCCGAATCCCTGCAGCGTCGATGCGCCGTAATGCGCGTTCATCTCATGAGTAAAGCCGGGGAAGGCGACCGTGCGATGCGTATCGACATCGTGCCACGTATAAGCGATGCCGAATCGCAACCCGAGCGCGCCCCATTGCGCGCCGCCGTATGCCGCCAGGTGACCGTCCACGCTCGCGCCCGACGAGTCGCGAGCGCCCGATTCGAAGCGCGAATTGCCGGCGCCGGCCATGACGCCGAACCGCCATGCGTTCATCGCCGGTACGTCGGCGCCGATGAGAAGGCCGCCTAGCGAACGCTCGAACGTGGTCGCATTGCCGTCGCCGTTCCACTGATTCCATGCGCCGAACCCTTGCGCCCAAAAGCCGGCGCTCCCGCTATCGGCGCGCACGGTCGGTCCCCCGTTCGCGGTGTCGTCGAGGGTCGCGGCGGCTGAATCGGAGCGATGCGCGAGGGCTGAACGCACCCGCGCGATAGCCGCGGCGCGCGGCACGCGGCTATCGTCGATCATCATGCTTTTTTGCGAGGCGTAGACCTCGCCGGAAAGCGCGTCGAGCGCCGCGCGCGCGCTGGCGGCATCGGGCTCGGATGCGAGGGTGTCGTAAAGAACGTTGCCTTGGCCGAGGCTCTGTACGCCATTGCCCGCGGCACACTGGTTTCGCGTTTGGGCGGCGCTGCAAAACGCCGCGCCGTTGCGCGTACTGCGGAGATAGACGTGGCTGGGATCGTACGCTAGCGAGAGATCCACGAATGGCATGTTCTGCGTCAGCGCGTCGAATGTGCCCGTGACGCCGCCTTGGGCGGAAACGATCGTCCATTGGCTGCCCGGCGCGAATACGCCGGCGGCTTTGAGTGCTTGCACCGTGCCGCCGCCGATCGTCGCGCGGCCGCTGGCGGCGATGAGGTCGCCGCTTTGGTTGGGCAGGATATCGGCAAGGTAGATCGAGCCGGGATCGAACCTGATATCGCCGCTGATGTGAAGCGTGCCCGGTGAATGGCCGGGCGCGATCGTCGCCCCCGACGCGATCGTCGTCGTGCCGACGGTACCCGTGCCGGCCAACGTGCCCCCGGCTAGTACGGTAACCGTACCGCCGAGCGCACCGTCCACCGAGAGGGTGCCGCGCGAGATCGCGGTCGTGCCGGCAAACGCCGAGGACTGGCCGGTGAGGTCGGTGCTGCCCGAGCCGATTTGCTCGATCGTGCCGGTGCCGCCGATCTTGCCGTCGAACACGACGGTATCGGACCGGTTCAATGCCAGCGTGCCGTTATCGATGACATCGCCCGCGATGGAGCCCGACGTGTCCCCGTCGCCGAGTTGCAGCGTTCCGGCCGAGATCGTCGTGCCACCTCGATAAGTGTTGTTGCCGGTTAGTACGACGGTGCCGCTGCCCGCTTGCGTCACCGTGCCGGCGCCGCCTATGTCGCCGCTCAGGGTCCATGTGCCGGCATGATTCAGCACGAGGTGACCGTCGTCGTCGATCTTGCCTTGGATCGAACCGGTCGTGCCGCCGGTGCCTAGTTGCAGCGTGCCCGCCGAGATCTCGGTGCCGCCGCTGTAGAGATTGTCTGCGCCGAGCGTGAGGGTGCCGCTGCCACGCTTTACGAGATCTCCGGCGCCGCCGATCTTACCGGCGAGTTCGAGATCCGCTTCGTCGTCGAACTGCGCGCCCCCCGGGCCGAGCGTCATCGTCCGCGCGGACGCGAAGGCGGCGGTGTTTCTCAACGTGCCGCCGTCGATGGCGACCGCCCCCGACGCCGCGCCGAGATTGGCGTCCGACGAAATCGACAGCGTGCCGCCATTGACGAACGTGCCGCCCGTGTAGCTGTTGTTGCCCGAGAGAACGAGCGTGCCGTCGTCGATTTTCTTCAGACCTCCAGGTCCCGTGAGGGCCGCGGCGATCGTGGCGGTGATGCTGCTGGCGAGCGCACCGCCGCCCGCGCCTGTGCGAATGAGCGTCTTCGCATTGCCGAGTTCGATTGCCGCGCCATCGATTCGATATCCATCGGCCGCGAACTGAATGCCGTCGATGGACAGTGCGCCCGCGCTGTTGTCGACCGTTACGGTGCCGGGCTGACCGGCGAAGATCGCGAACTGCCCGTTCTTCCACGCGGCGTTGACGGTGCCGTCGGCGCTCGTCCAGTTTTCGTTGGCGGCGTTCCACGTGCCGGTGCCGCCATCCACGGCGCCGTTGTTGTGTTTGGCCGTGTCGCCACCGTCCCAGAAATTGAGGGGCACGCCGCCCGTGCTGACCAAATTGACCTGATGAGCGATCGAGCTCTGTAGCGACAGGGCGTTCGCGCCGACCCCATCGGGAACCGTGCCGATCGCAACGCCGTTGTTCGCCAGGCTGCCGGTGTAATCGAACAAACGATAGATACCGATGTCGAACCCGCCGAGGTCGGTTACGTTCACTGTTCCGCCCAGCGTCAGATTGCCCGCGACGTTGAACAGGCCGGCCGACCGATCGGGCGTGCCGAGCGCAACGTCGATGCTCGCGCCGTTCGAAAGCGTGAGATTGCCGCCGAACGTGAGGACGTCCCCTTGCCTCCCGGAGAGGACGCCCGTACCGATCGAGACGTCGCCGGCGAGCGTGCCGGTGCCGGTCAATGTGCCGCCGTCGACGGCGAGCGCGCCGCCAAGCGTGCCGCCGACTACGAGGGTTCCGGCGTTGATCGTCGTCGCTCCGGCAAAGCCGGCACTGTTGCCGGAAAGCACGACGGTGCCCGGGCCGTTTTGCATGACGTTTCCTCGTCCGCTCAGCGCGCCCGCATAGGAGAACGAATTGCCGTCGTCGAATTCGAGCGTGGCGTTGTCGACGATCGCGCTGGTCAGCGAGCTGTCGAAGCCGTCGCCTATCGCCAACGTGCCATTCGATAGTGTCGTGGGCCCCGTATAGGTGCCGGCGCCCGTTAGCGTCAATGTGCCCGGTCCGGTCTTCGTCAGTCCTCCCGCGCCGGAGATCGTGCCCGACAGCGTCAGTGGGGCGTCGGTCTTCAATGTCCCGCCGCCGGCGTCGAGCTCGACCGTCCGGGCGGTGCCGACGGCTGCCGTATTTTCGAGCGTGCCGCCGTTGAAGACGAGTCCACCCGTGCCGAGATTGGCATCGGCCGACACGGACAAAACGCCGCCATCGAGGAGCGTGCTCCCTTGGTACGTCGTGATACCCGACAGCACCTGCGTGCCGCCGGCAACCTCCACGCGCCCGCTGCCCGTGATGTTTCCCGCGAAGTTGCCCGGCTCGACGGGGTTGCCGCCGCCTTGGCCGTTGGCGATGACGAGCGTCTTGTCGCCGAGTATGACCGTACCGGTCGATGCACCCGAGAGGCTTTGCACGGTCGTGCTGCCGGCGAGAATGCCGGAGGCGTCGAGCGTGGCATCGACGCCGACGTTGGCGGCTTCCGAGAGATCGGCGTTCGCGCCGAGTGCGAGCGTGCTCTGTTCGACGGCCCAAGGGTGGGTGTCGCCCACCTTGCCGGTAACCGTCCAGGTGCCGAGGCCGGTTTTTTCGTAGACGGCGAAGCCTTGGTATTGCTCCGCGCCGGTCGTCTCGTCGAGCGACGCAACGATCTTGGAGAGGTCGAAGGTGCCGTTCGCGGGGCCGCCGAGCGCGAGTACGTTGCCCCCGCCGGCCGCGGCGACTTTGCCGCTGACGATATAGCCCGCCTGCAATTCCAATGTGTTGCCGTTGCCGTCGATCCGGATCGCCCTGCCGCCGGGCCCGGTGCGCGATGGGTCGGCCAGCGCCCAGCCGCCTTCGATATCGCCGCCGTTCGCGTTCACGAGCGTGTTGCCGCTACCGTAGACATGGACCCCCGTTGCAAGCGCCGCGCTGCCGGCTGAACCGCCCGGGTTGATATAGCCTCGATTCCACAGCGTGTTGTTGCTGCCGTAAATGTCGATGCCGTCGCCGCCGCGGCCATCGGGGATGGCACCCGTTCCGGCTGCGCCGTAGCCGCCATTGATCCCGCTAGCGCCAACGTTGCCGCCGCCGAGATTCGCGATGGCGGCACCGTCGCTGCCGACGATCAGGCCGGCGCCGCCGCTGCCGCCCGAGGCGCCGCCGTAACCTCCGCTGATGAGATGGTTCGTGCCGCCGGAGTCGAAGGTGAACGAATTGCCGCGGAAAAATACGCCGGCGCCGCCGCCACCGCCCGCGCTGGCCGGTGTGCCCGCGCCGCCTAGGCCGCCATGTATGTCGTCGTTCGCATCGCCTTTCGCGATCAGCGTGCCGCCGAGGAAGACGAGCCCGGCGCCGCCGCCGCCGGCGCCCGCCGAACCGCTCGCGCCGCCGGCACCGCCGGTGATCGCCGCGGCCGCCCCGGTGCCGAGCACGAGATTGCCGGACGTCACGACCGCGCCCGCGCCGCCGCCGCCCCCGCCGATCCCCGCAGCGCCGGCGTTACCGGCTTGGCCTGTCACCGTGCCGCCGATCGAGGCATTCACGGCTTGGGTTTTGCCGCCGCAGCCGGGAAGATAGCTTTGGGTTTCGCATGATGTTGCGCCCGCGCCGTCGCCGCCTCGCAAGAGCGTCCCCGCGAGGCCTAGGGCCGAAGCTACGCCTCCGCCCGCGCCGCCGCCGTCGATCCCGCCGCCCGCACCGCCCGTCCCGGACACGGCCGATCCCCCCGCGCCACCGCTTAGATCGATGACTTGAGCAAGGCATGGTGCGATCCCGAGTACGGTTCCCGCTGTCGCCCCTGCGATCGATAGCACGGCGACCGAGGTGCGCCGGCGAAGGGTGCGTATCGCGTCGCGCAATAGTGGGTCGCGCAGTCGCGGTTTAATCAATAGTCGAGAATTTCCATGTAAATCCACTTTCGCTTTTCCGTGTCGATGAGGCGAGTGCTTCGATTTAGCATGGGCGTCGAGAGAGTCGCAACTTCGAGGCTAAAAGAATTATTGAAAGTCCCGTAAATTGGGAAGAAATGAAAAACCGTTCGACTATCGGTTTGACATTGCATTTCCATATCGGGAATATTCAATCCGGAACGCACAGCGGGAATGAGTACGGCAGTAGCAAACCTCTTGACGCCGACGCGCGAGCGCATCGCGTGCAGCGCGCATCTCCCAACCTTGGAGACGAATCGCCATGTCGCACGGTGACCACGGAACGATCCTCGTCGGTAGCGATAACGGAACCATCACCATTAGCCCGGCCACGGGCACGAATCTGCATTGGCACCAAGGGCGGTACATCGTGGCGACGATCAAGATGTCCGCCGGCAATTCGATTCCCGACGGCGCCACGATCAATTTTTCCGCGGGCAATTCAGGCAATAGCGCGAATTTCGTCGCGCTTCCCGATGTACCGGCCGATTGGAAGCAAATCCCCATCATGGTCGATGCGCACGACAATACGCAAGGCACGGCGACGCTGCCGATTCGCTACGATCCCACTCAAGATATCAATGCATTGCTGACGGTCACGGTGCACGCCAGCGCGGGCACCGGTTGGGGCCCGTCTCCGACACCGAACGAAGCAACGGCCGTTTCCTACACGGTGTTGAAATCCGATCCGAAGGTGACCTGCCTCGGGCCGACCAAGACGTTGCTGCCGATTCCCACCGCCGCCGACGGCGACCAGCTTACGCCGGCCAAGGACGCCTTTACGACGAAGTTCACCTGCCAAATCGTGGACGACTCGACGAGCCCGCCCACGCCGCTGCCCGAGTACATCGTCGAGTGGCACGAGGCGGCCAGCGGCGCGCAAGGCCTGTTCGATGGCTTGATGAACGTGTACGTGGCGGGCACGGCCGCCGAGAACCTGCTGGCCGCCGACAACCCGTTCATGTTCTACAGCGAAACGCAGCAGGGCTTTTACCTTCGCACGGAGACGAACGCGCAGGGCATCGCCGAACTGTATTTGGTCGCCACGCATAGCAACGGCTCGATGGCGCTGGGCCTTCGGGCGCAATACGATTTCGCCGAGACCCAAGAACAAGGGCGGCCGTTTCTCGTCGTGGACGTGACCGCGACCGGTCCGGGGCTCGAGGAGTCGTTCCCGGTCGTGCAAGGTCTAGTGACATCGTCCACCACGGGCAAGACCACGTTGGACTACGGGCAGCTTTCCAGCGCATTCGTCGATGTCACGGTCGGCAAGTACCCGAACCAAGTACCGGGCGATCAGATCTATCTCGTCGTGAACGGGGCCATCGCCGCGGGTCCTTTCAAAAATCCAATGGAGAATACGCCGTCGTGGACCTGGGCCACGCAATTCGCGGAAAGCCTCGGCTACAGCGATTCGGGCGCGCATGCCGACGAATTGAATAGCGTGCTCTTCGTCGTCAGCAACATCGAAACGGGCAATGTCGGCCCCAGTCTCGTCACGCAGTTCTACGGCGTGGGCGACAACCAGCAGGGCATCATCCCGTTGGGGGGACCGCTCGGCACGCCTCGTCTTTCGCCGGCGCGCAGCGCCATCAACCGCAACTCGCTGCATAGCCCGATCACGATCACCTTCAAGCTCGACCAGACCTACGACAACGGTTGGCGCGCTCAAGCCGGCGACAAAGTCACGGCGTATGCGACCTTGACCGGTTTCAAAACGAAGTCGACGACCCGAAGAGATCCCGTGCAAGTGGCGACCGCGCAGGTCACGATCGTCGCGGGCGACTTGAACAAGCCGACGTTGTCGATGCAGTTCGCCAACGACGACTTTCATGACTGGGATTCGATGGACGGCCAGCCGTGGACCGAAGGCCAATGCTATATCGTCTACACGATCGAGCGCAGCGGGATTCCCGATCAAACCTCGAAGGTGCTCGCGGTCACGTTGAATACGGCCAACCGAAGCTAACGCACGTTGCTTCCAAGGAGACCGGACCAATGGGAGGCGCCGAGCATGAGTCGAAGGGCAAGCCGACAGTCCCCGTGAAATTGTGGATCACCTCGCCCGCGGCCTACTACGACGACAGCCTGTCCATCATGCCCTGCAATTGGGTCAAGGTGCACGGCCCGCGAGGGCACACGATGAGCTGCAGCGTGGGAATGGGCGGCGAGATCGTCGCGCCGAGCGATCCCCAAAATGTTCCCGGCACGCTATACAGCGGCGACGGCATCCCGCTGGGCAACGGGCCTTACGAGCCCATCCTCGACGAACATGGGTTCGCATGGTTCCTCGTTCGCGCTCGCAGCCCCGCGCTGCCCAAACGCGTGGCGAATTTGCTCATGGTGCCGACGACGGTGTGGGATCGAGACGACCCCGACAACTCCGACACGAAGACTCCAAGCTTCCAAGACTATACGGACGCCGGCGCGCACGATCGCCCGAACGAACACTTCATCGGTTATTCCTCTACGACGGGAGCGCCCGCCGACGGCGTCACGCCGTGCTGCATCTACGTGATGACGGACCAGAGCGGCAAAGCGGGTACGCTGCGGGTCACGATCGTTACCGGATCGGCGACGGTCTTCGGCGTCCAGCCGACGAACCCGAGGCAGTACGACGTGCCGCTCGAAAACGATGGCTGTGCCGCCGTGACGATCGTCGACACGATCGCGGAGCCGGTGCAATGCACGGTCCGCTTGTTGAACGTGCCCGGGACCGATCAGCTTGCGCCGATTACGATGCGCTTCGTTGCAGTGCCCGATGAACCCGACGAAACGAGCTGGGTATGAGCGAGCCCGGCATCCGGCGCCTGTGTGAAAGCGGCGAGATCAAATTGGCTCGGCCGAGCCTGCCGCAGGCGGCCGAAGAGCAGGGGCAACGCGTCATTCACGTGGATGACTTCGGGCCCGGCGAGAAGATCACCGTCAGAGTACTCAATGACCAAGGATCGAATTGGCATCCCACGCCCGGCGATAGCTTGCGCGCCTATCTGAACGATACGCCTTCGGAAAACGTATTGAGCCTCGACGATAGGAACGTGTTCGATGCATTCTGGGACGGGAAATTCGACCCCGCCACGATTCCCGACGGCAGCTATACGGCTACTTATCGGAAGACGAGCCAAGTCGGCGACATCGTGGCCGCACTGCCGGCGACGGTCGTCATCGCAGGATCGAGCGCGAGCGAATACCGCAGCCCGCTTTTCCCCGATGCGCAAAACGGCGTATTGCCGTATGCGAAGATCGCCGCGAAAAACGGCGCGCCGATACGCACGCAATACGCGTTGTGCAAAGACGATCAAGTGACGTTCCACTGGCAGGGCTTCGACGAATCGGGCAACGCGGTGGCCGGTGCCGCTTATCGAACCGATCCGCCGCACACGGTGCAAGTGGCGGATCTCGTCAACGGTTACGTTGCCGATACGATTCCAATGGCCGGTATCCGGCCGCTCGGCGATCTGGGAAGCGGCGTCGCGTACTACGAGGTACGGCGGCAAGGTGTCACGCACGCTTCGCTGCGCACGGAAGTCGTGATCTCTTGGTCCGACCTTACCGCGCTGCAATTGACGTGTACGCAAGGAGCGGCGAACGCATCGAGCCAGCTTCCCAATCTGATCCCCTGCAACTACGGCGTCGTCTTCGGGGAACCCGGGCTCGCCGTGACGATTTCGGCTTCCCTGGGCGGCGTGATATTGGAAGCCGAAGGCAGTGACCCGACGACCTATCGCACGCGGCTCGATTGGCGCGGTGTCGCTGCGTTCAGCGTGTCTTCGAACGACCAAACCTTGATCTCGCTCGCGGCATACGCAGGCGGCCAGCCGGGCGATGCACCCACCGTCGACGCGACGTTCAGCCCGTATTTGGACGGGAGCGCGGCGGGCATCTGTGCCTACGCTTATACGACGCGCGTGCCGAGCGACGGTAACACCGCTTGTTCGATCTATTTTCAAGTTTCGCCCGAATTCGTGGATCGTGAAGTCGAAGTCGCCATTCTCGACGACCACGCCCAAGCGACGATCGTGGGCGCCGACACCAATTCCCCTCGTACGTACACGACGATGTTGTATGCCGACGGCAGCGGCTGCGTCGGGATCGTCGATACCTGCGAAGAGGAGATCAACGTAGCGTTGCGCGTGGTAGGCGAAAGCACGTCGCTTCGCTTTCCGCACCCCGTGCGGTTCAGCGTGTTTCCACCCACGCCGGGGGATCGATGAAACCAACGGACGAGAAGACAGAAACGAAAGAAACGAAAGAAACGCAACCGGTACCGCCCGTGAGCGACAGCGATGGGCCGGGTTACAGCCTGGAGTTGACGATCGTTCGCGACGGAGCTCGCGCGGACGGCAAGGCCGCCAACGAGGCCGAAGTCAAGCTTACGCTCGGCAATTTTCTCGAGAGCGATCGTCCCGTCACGTTCAAGGTCGTGAAAGGATCGGCGGTCTTCAGCAACGGTTTGCAGCAGATAGACGGCCCGAAGACGAGCATAAAGGGCCGATCGAGCGTGACGTTCACCGATACGACCGCCGAGCAGGGCGTGATGGTCGCGTGGATGAGCGAGCCGCCCAAGACGCGGAGCAATGAGACGTCGTATACCTTCGTCGCCGTTCCCGGGGACACCTACGGCTTCAGTCTTGATCGGCTCGTGAACCACGCGCAGGCCGACGGATCGGCGAGGAACGCGGCGAACGTCGCGGTTTATCGCAACGGCGGCGCGGCCCCCGACAAAACCCGGGTCACGTTTCAACTGCCGGCGGGTTCGGCGCATTTCGTCACGGACGACGCGAACGTCGTCGCCAGCGGTACGCTGCCTGACGGCGGCGCATGGATCACCGTGGCCGCCGCATTCATTCCCGAGGGAGGCGCGACGATTGCCTGCGCGCAGTTCACGGATGCGAACGTCGACGGCGAGGCGGTGACCGTGAGCGCTTGTTTGACCGACCATGCGCAAGTGCCTGTGCAACAGCAGGACTACACGTTCTCCCCACGGTCCGCCTATGTCGTCACGATCACGCAATCGCCCTCGTACCTGGGGCAATACGATTCGGGCGAAGTGACGGGGACGGTCGTGGATCGCGAGACCGGAGACGGGATTTCGGCGCTTTGCAGCATCGGCTACACGGGGCCCGCCGGCGGCGCGAGTACGGTCGAGGCGGTGGACGGCGCCTTCTCGTTTGAAATTGGCAGCCTAGCGGTGATCGGGCGCTCGGCCCGCTTCGCCTACGTCAGCGTGAGCTATGGCGGCGCCGGCGATCGGGCGCGCGTGCTGATCTACCCCACGTGAGAGCGGGATGCTCGCGAACGGTTGCGCTCGCCGTCGCGGCATCGGCCTTGCTTGACCCTACGTTCAAGCGCCCCCTCTCGCGGGCCCCTCGTTATCGCGTCGTCGTGTTTCCACCATGGGTCGGTACCGCCCTTATGAGCGCTCTCTTGTTGTCTCGCCTGCAGTTTGCCTGGGTCATCGCACTGCATATCTTGCTGCCGGCTTTCACGGTGGGTCTTTCCTGTTACATCGCCACGCTCGAAGTGTTGTGGTGGTCGACCGGTCGCGACGTCTATCGCCGGCTTTCCGCGTTTTGGATCCGCATCTTTGCGGTCTCGTTCGGCATGGGTGTCGTATCGGGCATCGTCATGCCGTTTCAATTCGGCACGAATTGGAGCCGATTCGTGACGGCTACCTCGAGCGCGATCGGTTCGCTGATGGCCTATGAGGTGTTGACCGCGTTTTTTCTGGAGTCGGCGTTTCTCGGTGTGCTGCTGTTCGGGCGCAAGCTCGTACCGCAGTGGGCTCATGTGTTGTCGGCAATGTTCGTCGCTCTCGGCACGCTCATGTCTTCGTTCTGGATACTGGCGGCAAATAGCTGGATGCAAACGCCTACGGGCTACCGGATCGTGGACGGCAAATTCGTGCCGGACAGCATGCTTGCGATTGTTTTCAATCCCTCGTTTCCTTATCGCTTGGCTCATACGGTCACGGCCTTTGTCGTCACGACGGCGTTCGTCGTTCTGGGCGTGGGTGCGCATTACTTGCTCAAGGGACGTGCGCGCGAGGAGTCGCGCGTCATGGTCAAGATGGCGCTATGGTTTCTCGTCGTGATGGTGCCCGCGCAAATCGCGATCGGCGACGCGCACGGGCGCAACACGCTCGAGTATCAGCCGGCCAAGCTCGCGGCGATGGAAGGTCTGTGGAATACGGGCCGGCGCGTGCCCGCGAATCTCTTTGCGATTCCCGACGATGCCGAGGAACGCAATCACTTCGAAATCTCGATCCCCGTGCTGGGCAGCATCTATCTGACGCACGATCCCAACGGCCTCGTGCACGGGCTCAAGGATTGGCCGCGCGCCGACCGGCCGAACGTGCCGATCGTCTTCTTTGCGTTTCACCTCATGGTGGGGGTAGCGATGTTGATGCTGGCGGTCGTGATCTGCGGACTGGTGTTGTGGCCGAAGCGAAAGCTCTATGACAGCCGGAGATGGCTCGCCGTGTGCCGCGTGGCCAGTCCGCTCGGATTTGTCGCGGTGCTCGCGGGCTGGACGACGACCGAGGCCGGGCGTCAACCGTGGACGGTCTATGGATTGATGCGCACGGCCGATTCGGTGAGCCCTTCGCTGACGAGCGCCGACGTGTCGCTTTCGCTCGCGCTGTACGTGGTCAGCTATCTGTTTATCTTCGGCTCGGGCGGCGTGCTGATCGCGCGGTTGCTGCGCTTGGGTCCCGACGGCGCGCAACCGGCGACCGCCACGCTCGATCGCCGCGCGGCGCGGCCGCTCTCGGCCGTGCAGCATCACGACGATGCGCCGCAACCGACCGGCGTGCCGGGCACGATGGGAGTTAACGATGACGCACCTTGACTTGGTGCCGCTATGGGCGGCGATCCTCGGCTTTGCCGTGCTGATGTACATCCTCTTGGACGGCTTCGATCTGGGCGTGGGCATTTTGTTTTTGCTGCGTAAGAACGAAGCCGATCGCGATGTCATGATGGCGTCGGTCGCGCCGGTATGGGATTTCAACGAGACATGGCTCGTGTTGGGCGGCGTCGGACTCTTGGCGGTGTTCCCCGGGGCATTCGCCATCATCGTGCCGGCGGTGTACTTTCCGGTGCTGCTGATGCTGCTGGGCTTGATCTTTCGCGGCGTGGCCTTCGAGTTCCGAGGCGTGCCGGGCGCCAATCGGCGGATTTGGAATATTGCCTTTGCCTGCGGGTCGGTGCTCGCGAGCTTCGCGCAGGGCGTGATACTCGGCATGTTCGTGCAAGGATTCGACGAGGCCGGGGGACAGTTCGTCGGGACGAGTTTGGATTGGGTGCGGCCGTTTCCGATCTTTGCGGGATTCGGGCTGATCGCGGGCTATGCGTTGCAAGGGGCGACCTGGCTCATCATGAAGACACAAGGCAGCCTTCAGGGATGGGCCCGGCGTGTGGCGCAGCGCGTGATGCTGCTCGTATTCGTGTTCATCGGCGTGGTCAGCATCGTGACGCCGCTGTTTAGTCCGCGCATCGCGGAGCGTTGGTTCACCTGGCCCAATCTCGCGTTCTTCGCGCCGGTGCCGCTCGTGACGTTGCTGCTCGCGGGCTTGCTCGTGCGCGGTGCCGGGCGGGGGCGCGAGGTGTTGCCGTTCGTGTGCTCGGTGGGGCTGTTCTTTCTCTCGTTCTCGGGGCTCGTCATCAGCTTATGGCCGATGATTGCGCCGCCATCGGTCACGCTATGGCAAGCCGCGGCGGCGCCGGTATCGCACGAGTTCCTCATGATCGGCACCGCATTCGTCTTGCCGATTTTGCTGATCTACGTGGTGTGGTCGTATTGGGTGTTTCGCGGCAAGGCGAGTGGGCACCGGGGGGGTATGGGCATGAGTGAGGGGA
>NZ_PNYA01000001.1 GCF_002879885.1 Trinickia dabaoshanensis | reverse complement strand
CGATACCGACGATACAGCCAGCGCAATGCTAGTGACGGCCAAGAGCGCCCAGCGTTTGGTTTTCATTTAAATCCCCTGATCAAGTGCCTACGATCGCATTGTCCGAGAAAGCCGTCCCCGAGGAATACAATGTCGTTACCGTTTGTATCCGGAAGCAACGCCCCCGCGTGCGCGCTCGCACCGTTTTCCATTGCGCGACGGGCTCGAGCGCTGGCTGAGGCATTAGCCATCGACGCAAGGCTATGACATATTCGATACAACAATTGCGCCGCAGCATTCGGCCGATTCATGCGCGAAACCGGCCGGAATTACTTCATACGAAACCGCGTCCGCAGGCTCTGCGCTGAGGAAAGAATGCCGGGGCTCGATACTCCACTTCAGATGAACGACTAGTCGAGAACACGATGGTTACTGAAGTCGATGTCGTAGTGATCGGCGGCGGCCAAGCCGGGCTCGCCACTTCATATTTTTTGCGTCGAGGGGCGATCGATTACATCGTTCTGGACGACCAGCCTGCACCGGGAGGCGCATGGCGGCATACCTGGGATTCGCTGCACCTGTTCTCGCCGGCGCAGTGGAGTTCGCTGCCGGGCTGGCCGATGCCTGCATCGCAGGCAACGTATCCATCGCGCGATGAGGTCATCGACTATCTAGCGAAATACGAGGACCGCTATCGATTCCCGATTCGTCGCCCGGTACACGTGGAGTCGGTTTCACGTATTCCGGGCCGACTGCTCGTGCGCGCTCGGCAAGGGGACTTCTCCGCAAAGGCCGTGGTCAGCGCCACCGGTACTTGGAGTGCCCCCTACATCCCCGACTACCCGGGGCGCGCGGCGTTTCGGGGTCGCCAAGTCCATTCGGCGTGGTATCGAAATCCGCTCGAGCTGCGCGGACAAAACGTCTTGGTGGTCGGCGGCGGCAATTCGGGCGCGCAGATCTTGGCGGAGATATCGGCGCTTTGCAATGCCACGTGGGTGACGTTGGACGAGCCCGCGTTTCTTCCGGACGACGTCGATGGCCAAGTCCTCTTCGAACGGGCGACTGCGCGATGGAAAGCCGCGAGGGATGGGCAAGCGGGCGCGGCTCCGGTAGGAGGACTCGGCGATATCGTCATGGTGCCGCCCGTGCGAGCGGCGCGCGAGCGGGGCGCGCTGCACTCGGTGCGGCCGTTTACGCACTTCGAGGCAGACGGCGTGGTGTGGCCCGACGGCACCCGTTCTCGCGTCGATGCCGTGCTCTGGTGTACCGGCTTTCGGCCCGCGCTCCGTCACGTGGACTCACTGCTGATCCGAGACGCGGATGGAGTACCGAGGACCGAGGGGACGCGCGCTATGGGGGAGCCGCGTTTGTGGTTGGTGGGATACGGTGAATGGTGCGGCGCGGCGTCGGCGACGTTGATCGGCGTCATGCGCGGTGCCCGGGATACCGTGCGCGATATCGCGCAGTTTCTCGCTGCAGACGAATCATAGATTTTGCAGCGGGCTCCATCGCTCGCCGATGTGTGTGGCGCCTGCCCGGCGGCGCCGCATTCACGGCCGTTTCAGCGTGCCGATGCGAAGCTCGGATAGCAGCCGATCGGCGTAAGACGAATGCGGCCGACCCTTGGTTTTCGTATGGTAAGCCTGGGTTGCATCCTTGCCGCACCACGGCAGGACGATCGCAGGGTTCGATGGATGCCGCGGCAGGTAGGACGTGAGATCGAACACAGCGCCATCGATCGCCATCCAGCAGTCCTCGGGCCGATCGTGCCCGGCGATTTGCGCGAGCGTCCACGTCCCATCGGCCGCGGTTAAGTCGTGTTCAACCGTGTCCTTGGCGATCCAGCGATCGGCCACCCAAAACGTTCCGACGGCGAGCCAGAAGATCACGGTAGCGGCGGTGAAGAGCGTGCGCATCATAGGCGGAAGTCGAATCGCTCGTAGCGAATGTTTCCGGGCGGCGTGCCGAGCTCGATGAGCCCACGTGTCATCGCATCGACCATCGCCGCGGGCCCGCAGAGATAAACGCGACGCTCGGTCAGTTGCGCGATGCCGGCCGTCAACGTTTCGACCGCAGGGGGACGATCGCCGGTGGCATTGGCGATGAGTTTGAAATTCGCATCTTTGCTGGCCAGCGACGCGAGCTCTTCGAGGAAAGCCGCATCGGCGGCCGTGCGATAGAGATAGATCAGCGTGGTAGGCGTCACACGCGGTTCAGCGCGCAACGCCGCGATGAACGGCGTAATGCCGATACCGCCCGCGATCCAGAGCTCGGGCCGATCGGCGGCCTCCGATAGAAAACTGCCGAAGGGCCCTTGCAGTCGTAGCAACGCACCGGGCTCGAGCGCTTGCAGCCGCGTCGAGCAAGAGCCCAGCCCTTTGACGGTGACGCGCAGGCGGTGCTCCGCTTCAATCGCGCTAACCGTGAACGGATGATATTCGCCGCAGCCGCGGTAGTGCGGGTCGCGATCGAAGGCGGCGAGCACGAACTGTCCGGGCACGACGGCGAGTGCGGCGCCGCGGGGCGCAATCGAAGCCTCGATCACGCCGGCCGCCGGATGACCCACGGCGGTGACGCGGTAGGGCAGCGCTGCGAGGCCGAGGTCAGCCGCTAGGAGTCTCCAACTGAGGGCGAGTACGCCGATCGCCACGATGCCGAGCGGCGGGGCGGGCTCGCCGAGCAGTATCCACACGTGAGAGAAGGCGAGCAGCACGCCGATGCCCAACAAGTGGTGCAAGCCTCGCCAGCGACGGTAGGTCAGCCGCCGGTTGAACGTGGCCGCCAGTCCGCCCATGATCAGAACGAGTGCACCCCAGCCAAGCCATACGGGCCATGCCAACAACCACGGAGCCAGCGAGGCCCACGCCACATGGGGCGATTCCGTCCAGCCGTCCAAGGCGAGCGCGAGCGGATGCACGACGACCGCGAGATAAGCAAAGACGCCAAAGCGGTGGTGCCAGAGATAGCAGCGCTCGAGCCCGCCCAGCGCGCGAGCGAGATGGGGCTCGCGAACCATGAGAACGGTGCAGACGGCCAGCATGGCGGTGCCGAGCCAAGCACTGACGATCGCGATGCCGCGCCACAGCGGCAACTCGCTCGGGAACGACCACCAAAGCAGCAGCGCCGACGCCAAGGCGAGGATGGAGATGATGGGCACGCGTTGCCTGCGTTCGCTCGGCTCGAGGCTCATTGCAATCGGCCTCTTGCGCGCAATTGTTCGCAACCCGAATCGGGGCGAGGTGCTAGCCGCAACCCTGCTTGCTGCGCACGTTCGGCCATGAGCGCGTGATGCTTGGCTTGATAGGCCTTGCATTCCTCGTACGCAGTAAAGCCGCGCATGCGGCGCTGGTGCTCCTCTCGCTCTTGAGGCGTCATCAACCGCCACCCATAAGTATTGGGCGACGCCGCGTGCCACGGACCTGCCCGGGCCGCCGTGAGCACGATGAAGAGCGTAGAGGCCAGCACGAAGCGGACGGAATAAAGCGGGCGCATACGAGGTGGGGCTGGTTTTGGCTCGGGCCGTCGAATACGCGCGGGTTGCCTGCGATTCGGTTCGTCTGCACCGGGCTCGCTATGCAAGCTAGCGCATCGAGTACCGCGCTACGTTGATCCAGATCAGTACGATGAGGCGCCGATATCAACATGACGCCACGAGCAATAAATCGGTTTTTGGCTCGGTCGCCGCTCATGATGCGGTGGAGGACTTTACCGAACACACCGAGGTCGTCAACGGCTGCTCGGATTTATTGGTTCAAGTGTTCGACCGGCGAGGGCAGCATACGCGCTCGGCGATCGGCGTCAAATCGTTGCCGAAAGGCTTTGCCGTCGAAATCGAGGCGATGGTGGAAATACGCGGCGCTTAGGCGATGTGCTGTAATTGTCGGCCCATGCGGTGGCGGCGGCGCTCGTCGATCGCGTCAGCGCGCGAACGGCCGCTTGATGATCGACAAAAATGCCCGCTTGCGCGGGCATTCGTTCTATCGATCAAGCCTTGCGTTCAAGCCGCGGCCGCACTCGCGGCCTTGACCGGCTCGGGCACTTCGGGCGTACGGATCAGGTAATCGAACGCGCTCAGCGCCGCCTTCGCACCGTCACCCGCCGCGATCACGATCTGCTTGTACGGCACCGTCGTGCAGTCACCGGCGGCGAACACGCCGGGCACGTTGGTTTGCCCCTTGGCGTCCACCACGATCTCGCCGAATCGGCTCAGCTCCACCGTGCCCTTGAGCCATTCGGTATTGGGCACGAGGCCGATCTGGACGAACACGCCTTCGAGCGCAACCGTATGCTCCGCGCCGCTCGCGCGATCCTTGTAGGACAGACCGTTGACCTTATTGCCGTCACCGGTGATTTCGGTCGTCTGCGCGTTGGTTCGCACGGTTACGTTGGGCAGGCTGCCGAGCTTGGCCACCAACACGGCGTCGGCCTTGAGCTGGTCGGCGAACTCGATCAACGTCACATGCTCGACGATACCGGCCAGATCGATCGCCGCTTCGACGCCCGAGTTGCCGCCGCCGATCACGGCGACACGCTTGCCCTTGAACAGCGGGCCGTCGCAGTGCGGGCAGTAGGCCACGCCCTTGTTCTTGTACTCCTGCTCGCCGGGCACGTTCACGTTGCGCCAGCGCGCGCCGGTGGAGACGATGACGCTGCGGCTCTTGAGCGTGCCGCCGTTTTCCATCCGCACGCTCACGAGACCGCCCGGCTCCGTGGCCGGAATCAATTCGACGGCGCGTTGCTGCGACATGATCTCGACGCCGTAGTGGCGCACTTGCGCCTCGAGCGCCGCGGAGAACTTCGGGCCATCGGTTTCGAGCACCGAGATGTAATTCTCGATCGAAAGCGTGTCGTTGACCTGGCCGCCCATGCGTTCCACGGCGATGCCGGTGTCGATACCCTTGCGCGCGGCATAGACCGCCGCGGCCGACGCTGCAGGGCCACCGCCGACGATCAGGACGTCGAACGCGTCCTTGGCGTCGAGCTTGGCTGCCTCGCGCTCGGCCGAGCCGGTGTCGAGCTTGGCGACGATTTCCGCGAGATCCATGCGTCCGGCGCCGAACATCTCGCCGTTCAGATACACGCTCGGCACGGCCATGATCTGACGGCTGTCCACTTCGCTTTGGAACAAGGCGCCGTCGATCACGACGGTTTGGACGCGCGGGTTCAGCACGGCCATCACGCTCAGCGCCTGGACGACGTCCGGGCAGTTGTGGCACGAGAGCGACATGTAGACCTCGAAGCGATAGTCGCCGTCGAGGGCTTTGATTTGCTCGATGAGTTCCGGCTCGACCTTGGGCGGATGGCCGCCGGTCCAGAGCAGGGCGAGTACGAGCGAGGTGAATTCGTGGCCGAGCGGGATCGCCGCAAAGCGCAGGCTTTGGTCGCCGCCGACGCGGTTTAGGCTGAAGGACGGCTTGCGCGCATCGTTGCCGTCGGTGCGCACGGTGATCTTGTCCGACAGCCCGGCGATGGTTTGAAGCAGTTCTTCGAGTTCGCGCGAGCTTGCTTGCTCGTCCAGCGATGCCACGATTTCGAACGGCTGGGTCACGCGTTGCAGATAGGCCTGAAGTTGGCCCTTGAGGCTGTCGTCCAACATGATGATCCTCGATGCTTGAAAAGTTGCGGACTTGCTGTTTCGACGCCGGCCGGAGCGAGCCCCGGCCGGCCCGTCAATTCGTCAATTCGATTGACGGAGAAGGGTCACGCTTAGATCTTGCCGACCAGGTCGAGCGACGGGGTCAGCGTCTTCGCGCCTTCCTTCCACTTGGCCGGGCACACTTGGCCGGGGTTGGCGGCGACGAATTGCGCGGCCTTCAGCTTGCGCAGCGTTTCCGAGACGTCGCGGGCGATCGCGTTGTCATGCACTTCCATCGTCTTGATCGTGCCTTCCGGATTGATGATGAACGTGCCGCGCAGTGCGAGGCCTTCTTCCGGGATATGCACGCCGAAGGCGTTCGTCAGGTGGTGCGTCGGGTCGCCAACGAGCGGGAACTTTGCCTTGCCCACGGCTTCCGACGTTTCGTGCCACACCTTGTGCGAGAAGTGCGTGTCGGTCGTGACGATATAGACTTCAGCGCCGGCCTTTTGGAATTCGGCGTAGTTTTCCGCCGCATCTTCGACTTCGGTCGGGCAGTTGAACGTGAACGCGGCCGGCATGAAGATCACGACCGACCATTTGCCCAGGAGCGACTGTTCCGTGACTTCGACGAACTTGCCGTTGTGGAACGCTTGTGCTTTGAACGGTTGAACTTGGGTGTTGATAAGCGACATGAAGTTTCCTCGAACAGTGGGTGGGGTGGAACGATTTCGTCTGACAGGCTCTATATTGACGAAAACTCTTGAGAAACGCAATTCGATAGTCTCTATCTAAGCGATAGAGCGAGCCTAATGGGTTCATAGTTTTGGGGCGCGCAATCCGCCCGAACGAAGGCTTCCCGAAAGCAAAGAGCCGATCGGCGGCACGGTAGCGGCGTGCGGCGGGGGCCGCGGCGGCGTCGCGTATGGTATCAGCTACGCCTGAATCGTTAGGCTAGGCGCGCACGTGATAGACTCCGCACCCATGTCGTATTGGCGCAGACTTTTCCTCGTCGTGCTGTTGATCCTGAGCCTTCCGGTTCAGTCGTACGCGGCCGTCTCGATGAAATGCAAGGCCGAATTGTCGGACGCGTGGCAAAACGCGGCCGCCGCGCTGTACGCCGGACACGAAGCGCCGGAGCATCATCACGACATGGGCATGATGACGGCCGCTCTCGGCGAGCATCATCACGAGGGGGGCCACGCCGCCCACCCGCATGCGTGTTCGACTTGCGCATCATGTTGCTTCGGTGCGGCGTTGCCGGCCGGACCCGTTGTCGCCGTCCCCGTGGACAACTCTCTCGTTGCCATTCGTATCCCGCCTTCCGCTGGCGTCGTGTCGTTTTTGACCGGCGGCATCGAACGTCCTCCCCGCCACTTCCTCGTCTGATCCCCCATCGCGGTTGATGTTCCACCGCGATATGGCATTCCTTTCGGCGGTCTCGCGTAGACCCGCCGAATGACTCACGACGAGAGTATCTATGCGATTCATATCAACGGCCCTGCTTGGCGCAGCATTGCTCGCCGGTTGTACGACCTTCTCCAAAGACGGCGGCTTCGATGCGGTGTCGTCCACCGCGAAGGCGCGGCTTGGCCAAGACGCCGTCATCGTGAAAACCGACGCCGATCGCGACGCGGCGGCGGCGCGCACCCAAGCCTTGCTGGCCCAGCCGCTCTCGATGGACGACGCCGTGCAAGTCGCGCTGTTGAACAATCGCGGCCTGCAGGCGTCCTATGCCGAACTCGGGCTCGCCGAAGCCGATCGAGTGCAAGCGGGGCGGCTTCCCAATCCGGGATTTACCTTTAGCCGCACGCATGCGAGCAACGGCGACCTCAACATCGGCCGATCGATTTCGGCGAGTGTCCTCGGCATCTTGACCTTGCCGCTCGCCACGCATATCGAGGGTCGCCGCTTCGAGCAGACGAAACTCGAGACGGCCGATGCGATGCTCAAAGTCGCCGCCGACACACGCCGCGCGTATATCGAGGCGGTCGCGGCGCAGCAGGCCGCCGACTACGCCGAGCAAGTGCGCGATTCGGCCGATGCCGGAGCCGAATTGGCGTCGCGCATGCGCCAAGCGGGCAACTTCAGCAAGCTCGACTCTGCGCGAGAGCAGGCGTTCTACACGGAATCGGTTGCCGAATTCGCGCAGGCGCGCCAGCAAGCGGTGCTCGCGCGCGAAAAGCTGACGCGAACGATGGGGCTGTGGGGCGAGGACACACGCTATCGCCTGCCGGAGCGCTTGCCCGATTTGCCGAAGGAGCGCCCGGATCTGAAGGACGTCGAGCAGTTCGCGATGGAAAACCGCCTCGACATTCAGGCGGAAAAGCTTCGCGTGCAAGGCGTCGCGGCCTCGCTGGGCTTGACGCGGGCGACACGCTTCGTCAATGCGCTCGACCTCGGCTACCTGAACAACTACGAGACCGACAAAGGGCGCGAACCCGGCTTTGAAATCAGCGTCGAGATTCCGATCTTCGACTGGGGCAGCGCGAAGGTCGCACGCGCGCAAGCCATCTATATGCAGGCGGCGAACCGGCTCGCGCAGAGGGTTATCGACGCGCGTTCGGAAGTGCGCGAATCGTATTCGGCTTACGCCATCGGCTACGACGTCGCGAAGCACTATCGCGACGACGTCGTACCGCTGCGCAAGACCATCTCCGATGAAATGCTGCTTCGTTACAACGGGATGCTCGCTAGCGTTTTCGAGTTGCTCGCCGATTCGCGCGAGCAGGCCGGCGCGGTGAACCGCTATATCGACGCATTGAAGCGCTATTGGCTGGCGCGGACCGATCTCGAGCAAGCGCTCGGCGGCCGCTTGCCTGCGCCGGGCGCAACGCCTGAGCCGTTGGCCGCCTCGCCGCAAGCATCGGCAAAGAACTCGCAAGGGAAATAAATATGGTGTCCCGTAGACAATTTTTGAGCGGCTCGGGCGCCGCGCTGCTCGGCGCCGCGCTGGTCAGCAAAGCCGGCGCGGCATCGCTGCCCGAAGCCCCGACGATGGATGCGGCGCGTACGCAGCCGCCGCTCGCGCCGCCCAATGGCCGCCCGTACACGCCGGTGGCGACGCTGAACGGGTGGACGTTGCCTTGGCGGATGAAGAACGGCTGGAAGGAGTTTCATCTAGTGGCGGAGCCGGTCGTGCGCGAGATGGCCCCCGGTATGAAAGCCAATCTGTGGGGCTACAACGGACAAACGCCCGGACCGACGATCGAGGCAGTCGAAGGCGACAAAGTACGCATCTTCGTGACGAACAAACTGCCGGAGCATACGACCGTCCATTGGCACGGCATGTCGTTGCCGTGCGGAATGGACGGCGTCGGCGGTCTCACGCAGCCGCATATTCCCCCGGGCAAGACCTTCGTCTACGAGTTCGAACTCGAGCGGCACGGCACGTTCATGTATCACCCGCATGCCGACGAAATGGTGCAAATGGCGATGGGGATGATGGGCTCCTTCATCGTGCATCCGAGGGACCGCGGCGTGATGCCGGTCGATCGCGACTTCGTCTTCCTGCTGGCCGCTTACGACATCGACCCGGGTACCTACACGCCGCGCGTCAACGAAATGACGGACTTCAACATGTGGACGTTCAATTCGCGCGTGTTTCCGGGAATCGATCCGTTGCCGGTGCGCGCGGGCGACCGCGTGCGGATTCGCTTCGGCAATCTGACGATGACCAATCATCCGATTCACCTGCATGGGTACAGCTTCGAAGTGGCCGGGACCGACGGCGGATGGATCGCCCCGGGCGCGCGTTGGCCCGAGGTGACGACCGACGTGGCGGTGGGGCAGATGCGCGCGATCGAGTTCACCGCGAACCGTCCCGGCGATTGGGCGTTCCATTGCCATAAGTCGCACCACACGATGAATGCGATGGGCCATCAGGTGCCCAATCTCATCGGCGTGCCGCAAAAGGATCTAGCCAAGCGCATCGAGAAACTGATTCCCGATTACATGGCGATGGGCAGCACGGGCGGCGCGATGGGTGAAATGGAGATGCCGTTGCCCGACAACACGCTGCCGATGATGACGGGCACGGGGCCGTTCGGCCCGCTCGAAATGGGCGGCATGTTTACGGTCGTCAAAGTTCGAGCGGGCCTCGGGCGCAACGACTACCGCGATCCGGGCTGGTTCAAGCACCCGAAAGGGACGGTGGCCTACGAATACACGGGAGAACGCCCGGATAGCTGAGCGATCCCGTTCGATACCGTTCGGCCGGGTCATCCGCTCGGCCGTCGATTTCTTTCACTAACGCAGGAGAAAGCACGATGAACAAAGCACTTGTGATCTTCGCAATGGGTTGCGCCTTGGCGGCTTCGGGCGCGTCTTACGCGGCGGACAACATGCAGAACATGGACATGAGCGCCGGCGCGAAGCAAGGTGCCGCGGCGAACGACAGCATGTCGCACGGCGAAATCAAAAAGGTCGATACGGCGGCCGGCAAGCTGACGATCAAACACGGCCCGCTCGAAAACCTCGGCATGGAAGGCATGACGATGGTGTTTAAGGTCAAGGACCCCGCCATGCTGTCGGAGGTCGAAGTCGGCGACAAAATCGACTTTGTCGCCGAGCAAGTCGATGGCGCGCTGACGGTCGTCAAGCTGCAAAAGCAATGACGTAATCGGGATGGGACGTGTCTTCGGCGCACTCCCGTTCGGATACGCCGGGCGCGAACGCGGAGTGTGCCAACGGCTGCCCGTCGCCGGGTAGCCGCGCCTTACGATGGATTAGTCGCGATAGTGGCGGCGGTGGTGGCGCCGGCCTCGGTGACCGTGGTAGTCGTCGGCGTAGGAGTTCGCGCGCGAAATATGTCCGCCGAGCGCGGCGCCTGCGCCGCCGCCCGCTGCCGCGCCGATGATGCCGCCCCCGCGGCCGCCCATGGCATTGCCGGCTGCCGCGCCCGCGCCGCCGCCCAGTGCGCCGCCGACGATCGCGCCGGTACGCTCGCGGCGATTCGAGGTAATGGCGCCCCCGGCGCCGCCGCCCACCGCACCGCCGATGATCGAGCCGGTGCTGCCTCCAACCGCGCCGCCGACGGCAGCGCCCGCCGCGCCGCCCAGTGCGCCGCCGAGTGCGTTGTTCAGGTCTCCGGCGAGGGCCGGTACCGAAGCGGATGCCGCCATCGCGAGCAATGCAGCCGAGAGCGTAGTACGAAGATTCATCTTCAGCATTTGAACCATCTAGCTTGTTGTTGAGTGATGGCGCGCAGTATACCCAGGCGCGCGACAACCGATGCGGCTCGTTGATGCTGCGCCGGTAAGAGATGTAACGAATTGCTCGTCGGGCGTTGGATTATCCTTTTTATACCGCGCCGGTATAATTATCCAATCGACAGATAATTTTGGATACCTCGATGCAAGCGCACGAGCTTGTCCAATGAGAATCACGAATATCGTCGATTAGGTCACGTATTCGACGCGCGCCATCCGAGGTAGCGGAACGCGCCATCATCGTCTTTGGTATCGGCGGTTGCCCTCGCCTCGATGGACACGAGTGCCTCGATCGTATCGCGCTGGTTGGAGACAAACGTCCAGTCCGACGAGACCCGGTCCAGCGATGAACGCGAGGCTTGCGCGGCGACCGCTTCCAACGCTTCGCGGGCTGCCGCGGGTTGGGGGGTATAGACGGCGAAGCCCTCGTTGGAGAGGGCAGCCTTCGTATAGCCGAGCAAAGCAACGAAGCGTTCCTTGAGGGAAGCGTCTTGCGCGTCGGCGTCTCGCGACTGGCGGATGATCTCGACGGTTTGGTCATCGAGAATGCGACCCGCGCGCTCGAACGCGGGATGCTGCTCCGTCCATGCCTGCGGCGGACACGCCTTGCCGGCGGGCATGAGTTTCACGTAAGGATTCACCTCCGCCGGATAGATGCGGCAAACTCGCGGACGCGCCTCGTAGGCACCGCAGCGCATGTCGTCGCGCAGATGAGGGCAGGGGCCGTCGAACGAGGCGGCGAGCGTGACGATCACCCGTATCGGCTGGTTACCGCTCGTTGCGGCAAAGGAGCGTCGCCGCTTGTGTTGCGCGGGACCATCGTCGGCCGGGGGCTCGACAGGCCAGGGCATGGCTTCGGTGAGCACCTGTACGACGCCGCCGCGCCTGAGCCACGATATGCTTTCGCTCACGCTTAGCGGCAACTTCAGGTCATGACAGCACTTGCCGCATAAGGTGCAGGAAAAGTGCAGCGTCTCCGCCGTATCGTTCATGGCCGAATCCTCGCGTTTGTCCTGACGGTCACGATGAAACATCGAGCTTCGCGATCAGGCGATCGATCAAATCCATATCCGGCGCCGGGATGAGGTCGCTCGCATTGGCCGTCTTGCCCGTCGCGATGAGCGCATCGGAGCCGGCACGGGTCTCATAACCGGTGCCGCACGCCGGACAAAACACGGGCTCGCCGATTCGGTGCGCCTTCGTCAGAACCACGGTGGGTCCGCACGCATGGCATTCGCGCAGCGGGATACCGTCTTCGCTGTGGCCCGCGATGTGAAGCAGCGCCATGCTTCGACCCAAGTCCACGAGCGCGTCGGCGCACCGGCTATCGAACTGAGTGCCGCGTTGCTCGCGCACGATCTCGAGCGCGCGCTCGATGGGCATCGGGCGCCGATAGGGGCGTGCGCTCGTCATCGCATCGAAGGCATCGCATACGCCGACGATGGAGGCCGTCAGCGGGATGCCCGGTTCGCTAAGACCGAGCGGATAGCCTTTGCCGTCGGGACGTTCGTGATGAAGGTGGACCGCGTCCATGACGATCGCGCCGAGCGGATGCCGTGCGACCAGGCGCCGCCCCACTTCGGGATGCGTCCGAATGACCGCGTATTGTTCGTCGCTGAGCTGGCCGGCCTTCAGCAGCACCGAGTCCGGTATGCCGATCTTGCCGAGATCGTGCAAGAAGCCGCCGAGTGCAACGCGGCCGGCCTCGGCCTGCGCTAACCCGAGACGATCGGCGACCAAACGCGCGTACTCGGAAACGCGCCAAAGATGCCCGCCGGTGTAAGGGTCGCGGGCCTCGACGACCCAAGCGAGGCTGAACAAGCTGACGAGCGAGGCTTCGATCGGCAATCGACGCGAGGCGAGCGGGGCAGGGATAAGCGCAGCGATCCGATCGAAAAGACGCATGGCGAGTTTCCTGGCTTGAGGGGCGATGGGGTAAGGAGCGAGCGTCTGAATGAAGGCGGTCGCGCGAGCCGTGGCTAGGCGGCCTTGAAGACCGCCACGGACTCGACGAGCCGTTCGGCCTGCAACTCGAGCGCGCCGGCCGCGGCCGCCGTTTGCTCGACGAGGGCGGCGTTCTGTTGGGTCGTCCTATCCATTTGGGCGAGGGCGTGGCTCGCTTGCTCGATGCCGTCGGCCTGCTCGGCCGTTGCGCGCGATATTTCATCTATCGTTCGCATCAAGTGGTCGACGCCCGAGACGATCTGCTTCATGGCCGCACCCGCTTCTAGCACCTGCTCGGAGCCCAGATCGACCGATGCCTCCGATGCCCCGATGAGTGCGGTCACTTCCTTCGCCGCTTGCGCGCTACGCAGCGCCAACGAGCGCACCTCGGCGGCGACCACGGCAAAGCCTCTGCCTTGCGTGCCCGCGCGCGCCGCTTCGACGGCCGCGTTCAAGGCGAGAATGTTGGTCTGAAATGCAATGCCGTCGATGACGCCGACGATATCGGTGATGTTTCGCGCGCTCGCGGAGACCTTGCCCATCGTATCGACGATGCGCTGGACCATCTCGCCGCCGCGAGCGGCATCGGTGGCGGCCGAGCGCGCCAGGGCGCTCGTTTCCTGTGTGTGCTGCG
The DNA here is from genome assembly GCF_002879885.1 of Trinickia dabaoshanensis. Taxonomy (GTDB): domain Bacteria; phylum Pseudomonadota; class Gammaproteobacteria; order Burkholderiales; family Burkholderiaceae; genus Trinickia; species Trinickia dabaoshanensis. The sequence continues at coordinate 420,003 of NZ_PNYA01000001.1, read as the reverse complement.
CGTTGTTTTTTACCGCGGCGGCCAATTGTTCGAGCGTCGCGGCCGTTTGCTCGAGTGCCGCGGCCTGCTCTTCGGTGCGCGCCGAAAGCTCGGTATTGCCGGCCGCGATCTCGGCCGCGCTGCGTGTGACTTCGTCGGTACTCGCGCGGATGCCGTGGACGGTTCCGACGAGATCGGCGCGCATTCTGGCGACGCATTGCAGCAACGCGCCGATCTGGTTTTTCGAAGACGTATCGATCCGTGCGGTCAGATCGCCTCGCGCAATTCGGTCGAGCTGCTGCGATGCGTAGCGCAAAGGGCGCAGCAGGACGCGATCGCTCAACGCCCAGACCAAGACGATCAGCGCCAGCGACGTTCCGAACAACCCGACGGCGGTCCAACTGGCACGCTCGGAACGTCCGACGGATTCGGCCCGAATCGTGTCGCGGGTCCGCTCCGCTCGCGCGATGACCTCCCGAAGCATCGCATCGAAAGTCGCATCGGCGCGTTCAGTGGACCCCGTGCCCGCGATGTATCGATCGAGCGAAACGTCATACAGTGCCTCTTCCCGTGAGGCAAGGACCTTCGAATACGCGTCGAAGGCGGCGACGACTTTCCTTGCGTCGGCATCGTCGCCGACTTGCCCGCCCGACATCGCGAGCATGCGGTAAGCGTCGAATACGCGGTGCGCTTCCTGCAAAGCACTCGATGCCTTACGCGTATAGTCGGTCGCTGCAACCTGGTCGCCGCGCTGGAGGTTGATATAGGCGCTGTCCATATCCACGCGCGTGAGAAAGAGCAACCGTTCGGCGTCCTGCAGCGGTGTGAGCCGCGCTCTCGAGAAACGGACGATCGCATCCATCGCTCGCGCCGCATCGCGCGCGTCGTGCCACGCGCTCCACGCGGACATCCACAGTGCGGCCGCAAACAGTCCCAGCACCGCCATCAATCCCGTGCGGATATTGACGTTCGCAAACATCTGACATTCCCCGTATCGTTGGCTGCGCTGTCGGCACGCTTGTGTGCTCGCAGCGCACTCGTTCGTCCAAATGCGGCCTACTTGATGCCGAGCGCGTGGTCGAGCGAAGCTGCGCCGCCGCCGCGCGCAATCATATAAAGCAGCAAACCCGCCCAGGACAGATGCGTCGGCCACGCATCGGGATAGACGAAGATTTCGATGACCGCGGTCATTCCGAATAGGGCGAGTGCCGAAAGCCGCGTGCATAAGCCGAGCGCGAGCAAGAGCGAAAACAGGTGCTCCGAATAGGCGGCAACGTGCGCGGCGATGATCGGCGGAATCAGCGGCAACTTGTAATCCGTCATGAATAGCGAATAGGTGCTATCGGTCAACGTCAGAAAGCCGGTGACTTTGGTCCGCCCGGAAATAAAGAAGATCGAGGCGATGCCGAATCGGCAAACCAGCGCGAGAAATGAATGGCCGATATGCCGTGTCGCAAAATCGGCGACGGCGTTCCAGCGGGCAATCAAACGCGAGAGCGGGCGATCGGCGGTGGGAGACAGTGCCATGTTGGGCTCCGGTGCAATGAGCAAAGAACGATTAGTGGGGAGACGGCGAGGACGCCGGGCAAGCCGTGGACAACGATGCGAACGCGTCCGACGCGACGAGCGTGGCCAGCGTCGCGCCGATGTCGATGCCGGGCTCGGTTTGCAACGCCGCGCCGGCGGCCGCCTCCAGCGTGAGCCCGGCCTCGCAGGCGGTGAGAAAGGCACACGCGCCTTGCGTGATTGGCGCGGCGTCGACGGCGTGCGCCGGTCGCGTCATGAGTGCGCCTTCCCCGGTCCAAGGCGTATCGCTGGACCACGTTTGACGTTCGCGATTGGTTTTCCAAAGGGTGAAGGCGGGGTGCGAGGCGAACCATGCCCAGCGTGTCGAAGCGCAAGGCCGCAGACGAAGTTCGCCGAGCGTGTGGGGATCGAGTGCCGCCAGTGCATGAGGATCGAGCGGCCGCTCGTCGTTCGCGACGTGCGCCTCCAGCCATAAGCGGTCGAGCGTCGCGACATCGGTCAGATAGTGCAGGCCGTGTGCCTGCCCCAAGCGCCCGATAAATTCGGGAAACGATCGCCCATAGAGAAGGAGCCGTGGATCGCCGGGCGGTTGAGCGCGTGCATATTCGAACGCCGCACCCTCGAGCCACTGCGTACCCACGAGAACTTCGATCGCCGGATAGTTCGCAACGAGTGCGTCGACGCATCCCTTGAAAATGGTGTTCCGGTAGACAGCGAAACCCGGCTGATCGACGAGCGACGCGACGCTGCTATCCGCGCCCGAAGGCCCGAAAATCGCCGAAACGAAATCGTCCTGAAACCGTGCAAGCGTAGTCGTCATGCCGCCACCCGTTCGCGATCGAGGATCTGTTGCGCTTGCGCGCGCTCGCTCAGCAAGGTGTCGAACGCCGGAATGTTCCCGTCGCGCTCGATCAACGTCGCAATGGGCCCGGTGCGTTCGATCAGGCGGCGATACAACGCCCATACATCGGGTGCGATTGGACAATCGTGCGTATCGATGAGTAGCCCCGAGCCGGCATCGGCATCCGGGCCATGGCCCGCGAGATGAATTTCCATAATCGCGTCGCCGGGGACGCGATCGATGTATTGCGCGGCATCGAACCCAAGGTTATGCGCGCTCAGGAAGACGTTGTTCACGTCGAGCAAAAGACCGCACCCCGTTTGACGGACGAGTTCGGTGAGAAAGTCGATTTCGTCCCACTCGTGCCGTTCGATACGCAGATAGTGCGTGGGATTTTCGATGGCGATGCGACGCCCCAGCGCGTCCTGCGTTTGGACGATATTCGATGCGATCCGCTCGAGCGCTGCTTGCGTGCGCGCAAACGGCAGCAGGTCGGGCAGGTAGGTGCCGCGCCACGCCGACCATGCGAGATGCTCGGATACCAGATGCGGCTCGATCCGGTCGATCAACGCGTGCAGCCGGTCCAGTTGCCGCTTCTCGGGCGCCGCGTCCGCGGCGAGCGAGAGCGAAACGCCATGCAGCGATATCGGATGACGGGCCCGGATCGCTTCGAGCCATGCCATGCGCGGGCCGCCCTCGATCATGTAGTTTTCCGGATGAATTTCGAACCACGAGCCACGCGCATCGCATTCGAGCGCCGCCTCGTAATACTGAGGCTTGAGGCTGAGTCCCGCGCCGGGAAGTGCATTCATGATCGTAGGGCGGAGTAGGGGTAGGGGAGGAAGCGGTGAAACGTTAGGACGCCATCGGCGAGAGCGAACCCATGCCGTTCGGCGTCTTGATCGACGTGCAGGTGCCGGCCGGAACGTTCTTCCAGGAATTGCCTTGGTAGTCCATCTTTTGCGTGCCTGCGCAGGTGGTGCCCGCGCCCGCCTTGCAGTCGTTGTGACCCGCGAGCGAGACGCCGTAGCATTTCTCGACGGCGCCGCCCTTGGCGGGAGCGGATTGCGTTTGCGCGAGTGCCGCACCCGAAACGAGCGCTGCAAGCGTGAAACCGGCGGTGGCGATTTGACGGACGTTCATGATGTTGCTCCTTTAAAGAGATCTGGAAAGTTGGACGCCGCTTGGTAGCGAATGAATCGTTGAGCGGGCATCTGACAGGTAATTCGCACGCATGCCGCGGCCGGTTACAAGCGCGCGAAATTTTTTTCGATAAGTCGATCGAACGACGCTTTGCGATGGGGGAGAGGCCCGATAGGCGAAATTGCCTCGGCATGGGCCTGCGTGTATCCTAGGCGGCGCGTTCCACGGTGGACGCTCGGCCGGTTTGAAGTCCGCGCATTGGCGCCAGGCCGGCAAAAAATTTTTCGTCCGGTGTAACCAACTTCCCAGATGGAACGAACTAAAGAAGGTGGGGCCACCCGCCCGGCAGAAGCGCGACTCAGGACACTGTTCCTAGCGGGGCTGGATGGCGACGCCGTGTCGTACCGGGCGTTTCTCGACTGCCTGAGCGGGCATTTGCGTGCTTTTGTGCGCAAGCGTCTGTCCCGGTCGCCCGACGACGTTGAGGACATCGTTCAGGAGGCGTTGCTTGCCGTGCACAATGCGAGGCATACCTATGAGGCGGACCAGCCGCTAACGGCGTGGGTGCATGCCGTCGCGCGCTATAAGCTGATGGACTATTTTCGCGCGCGGTCTCGGCACGAAGCGCTCAATGAGCCGCTCGACGACTACGTCGACTTCTTCGAAACGTCGGATGCGTTGGCCAACGATGCGCGACGCGATGTCGGCAAGCTGCTCGAAGCATTACCGGACAAGCAACGGCTCCCGATCGTGCACGTCAAGTTGCAAGGGTTGTCGGTGGCGGAAACGGCGGAACTGACCGGGCTTTCCGAGTCGGCCGTGAAAGTCGGGATTCATCGTGGACTCAAGGCCATGGCCTTGAAAATCAAAGATTTGCTATGAAAACGGACGATCTCGTTGCGATGCTTGCGACCGGCGTGACGCCTGTCGATCGCCGTGCTTCGGCCCGGCGATTCGGATTCGCACTGCTCGCCGGTGCGATCGGCGCACTGATCCTGATGGAAATGGCGTTCGGTGTGCGGCCCGATATCGGCACGGTCATTCACTCGCCGTTGTTCTGGGCGAAACTCGCCTTTCCGTTCGTCTTGAGCATCGGTGCGCTGGGGGCGGCGGCCCGTTTGTCGAAGCCCGGCCGTCGCCCGGGATGGATGTGGGCCGTGATCGCGGCGCCGGTCGCGCTCGTTTGGTCGTTCGCGCTTTACATCGTTGTCACCGCCGCGCCCGATGAGCGTCTTGCCCTCGTACTGGGCGAGACTTGGCGAGTGTGCCCGTTCAATATCGCGTTCTTATCGGTCCCCGCGTTCATCGCCAATCAGATCGCGATGCGGGGGCTTGCACCGACCGCGCCGCGGCTAGCCGGCGCCGTCGGCGGATTGCTCTCGGGTTCGGTCGCCACGGTCGCCTATAGCGTGCATTGCCCGGAAATGGGCGTCGCCTTTTGGGCCGTTTGGTACGTGCTCGGCATGCTGATCCCGACCGCGCTCGGTGCGTTGATCGGGCCGCGTCTGCTTAGGTGGTGACGACGCGTGCGCGGTCAGGCGCTCGCTTGCGAGCGCCGGTGCCATTCGTCGAAGCCGATCGCGCCTAGTCGCGCGTCGCCCAACGGCACGAGCGAGTACTGCTCGACCAAGCCGCCGAAATAACGCGCCTGCGGATCGCAGACGACTTCGCGCGCATCGCCGACGGCTTTCAGATAGCGGGCAATGATCTCGTTGAACGGTGCCCGCTCCGGGCCCGCGATTTCGACCCTGCCGTTACGCGCGGGCGACGCTGCGATATCCGCCACGACGGTCGCGACATCGTCCGCGGCGATCGGTTGAAACATGCCGGGAGAAAATCGCAAGACATTGCCGTCGGCGCCCGATTCGGCGATGCCGCCCAGGAATTCGAAGAACTGCGTCGAGCGGATGATCGTATAGGGCACCCCCGAGGCTTCGACCAGTTGCTCTTGCGCGACCTTGGCACGGAAGTAGCCATTGTCGGGCGAGCGGTCGGTCCCGACGATGGACAGCGCGACGTGGTGGCGCACGCCCGCTGCCTTTTCGGCCGCGAATAGATGGCGGCCCGACGTCTGAAAGAATTCGAGCACGGCCTTGTCTTCGAACGACGGCGAATTCGTCAGATCCACGACCACCTGCGCCCCGTTCAAGGCTTCATCGAGCCCCGCGCCGGTGAGGGTGTCGACGCCGCTCTTGGGCGAGGCGGCGATTACTTCATGTCCGGCTCGGCGCAAAATCGCGACCGTTTTCGAGCCGATGAGTCCGGTTCCGCCGATGACGACGATCTTCATGGTTCATCCTCCGAGTTTCGTTGGCGGCGACGTGCCGCATGAAGACGATCGTAGGCGGGAGGACCGAACCTGGGTAGATCTGCGACGGTGCCCACGGTGTTGCTCGTGGAGCACCAATCGAGACGGCGCCGAGTCAATCGACGACGGTGATGATGTTGACGGTTCCTTGCCGCGCCATCTTGGCGTAGGGGCACAGGCGTTCGGCATGGCGCACGAACTCCTCGGCCACCGCGCGCTCGAGACCGGGAATCCGGACACGCAGATCGATGACGAGCGCGTAGCCGCCGTCCACGGGATCCCGGCCGAATGCGACCTGAACCTCGACGACCATGTCGTCGCTGCTCTGTCCCGCCCGGATCAGGAGCAATTTCAGCGCTCCGTGAAAGCATGCGGCAAAGCCCGCGGCGAATAGCTGCTCGGGATTGGTGCCGTCGCCGGGCCCGCCGAACACGGGGGGCAGCCGCAGATCCAAGACCAGGTTGCCGTCGTCGGAGCGCGCGACGCCCGAAGCGCGTCCGTGCCCCGTCTCGCCGCCGGACACCGTAACGGTGGTCGTGTAGAGGGGATGGAACTCCTTGCCTCGATATTTCTCGAGCAGGCTGAGGGGAGGAGGTTCGAGTTTTTTGTCATCCATGGTGCACCTGCGAAGCGGTTAAGCCGTGGCGGCTTTCCGTCATCGCGGCGTCACCGTCCATGTGCTAGGGTCGATCGTGTCGATCATGTGCGCCGCCGCGACGTTCGTCGCGCGCCTCGCGTGGGTGACGGGGCGCTCGCGTGCCACGGGCCAATGGTAGGCACGGCGCACGCCACCCGGTAGATCCGTTGCGGGAACCGCCGTGTTTCCCGTTGGGCAACAATCGACGTCCCGACGATGAATGATGTATTTAAACACAAGGACGCCAAATTGCCGGTAGTCCTTGGGCGATCGGGGCGTGGATAGGGGTCGACACGGTGCCGCATCCGTCGGATGTGTCGTAGACTACTAGCACGTCATTTTTCGCGTGTGACGGGATCGATGTTTCCTTTGCGCGCTGGCGGCAGCGGCCTCTAGTGGCCCCGCCCGAACCCTTTTCCAGCGGATCGTGTCTCGTTCGAGGCAGCCGTCTCGACGAATGCGGCAGGCCCCACGGCCCGCTCAGCGCGGCGCGCGCCATCGTGGAGCCTTCGATGGACCAAACCGATACACCGCTTCGTGGTTTCCGCGTTGGCTTGCCTAATCGCACCGACGATTTGTCCAATTGTTTCGCGACGAGCTACGCCGGCATCATCGCATTCATGGCCGTTGCCACCGAGGGTAGCTTCGCGAAAGCGGGCGAGCGCTTGGGAATCGGCCGCTCCGCCGTGTGCCGGAACGTGCAGAAGCTCGAGACGCAACTGAGCACCCGGCTATTTCTTCGTACCACGCGAACCACCCATCTGACGCTCGAAGGCGAGCGGTTCTTCGCGAATTGCAATCAAGGCGTCACGCATATCGTGGAGGCCATGAACGATATGCTCGAGCTCAGGGAAGGGCCGCCGCGCGGGCTGCTGCGCATCAGCTCGCCCGTGGGGTTCGGCAGGAAAGTGGTCGCGCCCCTGCTCGAAAAATTCATGGAGGCGTTTCCCGATATCTCGATCGATCTGATGCTCGACGATCGCCCGACGGATTTCGTTTCCGAGCAAATCGACGTGGCGTTTCGCGACGGGCGCATCGAGGATTCAAGCATCATAGCGAAGCAGTTGATCCCTATGGAGCGGGTGTTGTGCGCCTCTCCCGCTTACGTGCAATCGCGCGGCTTGCCGGCGACGCTGGACGATCTGGACCGGCACGAATGCATCAATTTGCGCGTCCCGGGCGGGCGCATTCTCGATTGGGACTTCAAGGTGGATGGCCGCATGTGCAAGTACGTGCCGGCGGCCAGACTCACGTTCAACGATAGCGAACTCGTGTTGAAAGCCGTATTGGGCGGCGTCGGCCTCGCGCAACTGCCCGGCTATCAGATCCACGAGCATTTGATGCGCAACGAACTCGTCATGGCGCTCAAGCGCCACTTACCGGACGATCGCGGCCACTACATCTGCTATCTGAGCCGGCAGCACATGCCGTCGCGCATCCGCGCTTTCGTCGATTTCATGACCGAGAAGGTCCGCGAACTCGATCTCCTTTGCGTGACGGAGTTGTAGGGGCGAGCGCCGGGCGGCACCGATTGGTGCGTGCGTGGAAACGGTGAGTGTTCGCACCGGTATCTACCGCCTCGACGGCCTTGCCCCTACGATTCGGGCATGGCAAAGCGGTAGCCGATCCAACCGATTCATTCGAATCACTCGATAGGTCGATCATGCTTCCCGAGGGACCGTGCCTCGGAGGGACGCGCTTTGCCCGTGCCGCCGTATTGGGCGTCTTCGACATGGGTGATTTGCCGTGGATACACTGCATTTCGATGGGTTCGCTACTTCGCGCGAGTGGAAACGGGCGGCACGCGGTATCGCGGTGGGCGCCCATCTGATCAGCGAGCGAGAAGGTTATACGCACCACGGTATCTATGCGGGCGACGGCCGCGTGATTCACTACGGAGGCTTTCATCGTCTCGGTAAGCGCCGGCCCGTCGAATACATCGCATTGCATCGTTTCGCGGGGCAACGGGGCGTCACCGTGTGCTTGGAGTCCAACGCCCCTTACACGGGACAGGCAGCGCTCGAGCGCGCCAAGTCCCGCTTGGGCGAAGACCGGTATCGGCTGCTGACGAATAACTGCGAGCACTTTTGTACGTGGTGCGTATCGGGAGTCGAGCGCAGCGATCAGGTTCGCCGATGCCTGACTCGTCCGTGGATAGGTCTGCACACGCTCGTATCGATCGTGCGAGGAATGTGCATGGTGCTCGATGCCACGTAATAGATTAGTAGTCCTAAAGGATAGAAAATGACCCAGGAATCCGCACCCGCCCCGCTCACAGGCGCGAAGTTCGCGATCGGAACGTTCGCCGTGGCCCTCGCCACGTTCATGAACGTGCTCGATTCGTCGATTGCCAATGTCGCCATCCCGACCCTATCGGGCAACCTGGGCGTCTCCGTCGACGAGGGCACGTGGGTCATCACGCTATTCGCGGCCGCCAACGCGGTATCGATCCCGCTGACCGGATGGCTCACCCAACGGGTGGGGCAGGTCAAGCTGTTCGTCTGGGCGATCTTGCTGTTCGTGGCGTCGTCGGCGGCTTGCGGATTGGCCCCGAACCTGCTCGTGTTGCTCGCCGCGCGCGTGGTGCAAGGCGCGGTGGCCGGGCCGCTCGTGCCGCTTTCGCAAGCGCTGCTGCTCGCGTCGTTCCCGAAGGAAAAGAGTTCGAGCGCGCTCTCGCTGTGGGCCATGACGGCGACGGTCGGCCCGATCGCGGGCCCCGCGCTGGGTGGCTGGATCACCGATAGCTATAGCTGGTCGTGGATTTTCTATATCAACGTGCCGGTCGGCCTGTTCGCGGCCGGCGCCATTTGGGCCGTCTATCGCGATCGGGAAACGCCCGCGCGCAAGCTGCCTATCGATAAGGTCGGGCTGCTCTCGTTGATCGTCTGGGTGGCCGCGTTGCAGATCATGCTCGACAAAGGCAAGGATCTCGACTGGTTCGCCTCGCCGGTGATCGTGATCCTCACGGTCGTGGCTGTGATCGGCTTCGTGTTCTTTCTGATTTGGGAGCTGACCGAGGCCAAGCCCGTCGTCGATTTGCGATTGTTCGCCGGACGCAATTTCTTGGGCGGCACCGTGGCGATTTCGGTGGCCTACGCCATCTTCTTCGCCAATCTCGTGGTGTTGCCGCAGTGGATCCAGGGTTTTCTCGGCTATCGCGCCGTGGATGCCGGTCTCGTCACGGCGCCGCTCGGCATCTTCTCGGTGATGCTCGCGCCCGTGATGGGTAAGGTCATGCCGCGTTCCGACATGCGCGTGCTTGCAACCTTGGCCTTCCTCGGCTTCGCGGGCGTGTTCTTCATGCGCTCGCAATACACGACGGGCGTGGACGCTTATACGCTCGTGCTGCCCACGCTGTTGCAAGGCATCCCCACGGCGCTCTTTTTCACGCCGCTGACGGCAATCGTGTTGTCCGGTCTGCCGCCCGAGAAAATTCCATCGGCGGCGGGCTTATCGAATTTCGCGCGGATCTTCACGGGGGCGGTCGGTACGTCGCTCGTGAGCACCGGCTGGAACGATAGGACGATCCTGCATCACGCGCGCCTCGTCGAGCAGTCGAGCGTCAACAACCCGAATTTCGTCGCGGCGATGGCCGACTTGCAGACGACACTTCATCTGAGCGCCGATAAAGCCACCGCGCTTTTCGCATCCACGCTCGATGCGCAGGCTTCGATGCTGGGCCTGAACGATATTTTTTGGCTGTCGGCGGTGATCTTCGTGGCGATCGTCCCGCTGATTTGGCTGACCAAGCCCGGCAAAGGCATGGGCGCCGGCGCGGCCGGCGCGGGCGGCCACTGACCCGGGCGCGCGCGAAGCCTCGGCTTCGTACCGGCCCATCGATCGGATCGACTCGACATGAAATCTCGAACCTTCGCCAGCAGCACGACAAACGGTGCGCTGAAACTAGCTGCGTCGGCGCTTTTCGTGACCGCCTTGTCGGCATGCGCCAATTACGCCGGCATCCATAGCGAGAAGCGCATCGCGACGCCGAATCAGTTCGACACGGCGCGGACGCTTCCCGGCGAGAACGGGCATTGGCCCGCCGCCAATTGGGTTGAGCAGTTCGGCGACGCGCAATTGACTCAACTGATCGCCGAAGCGCTCAAGGGCAGTCCCACGCTGGAGCAGGCCGGCGCGCGGGTAGGACAGGCCAGGGCGTACAGCGAAAGCGCGCGGGCGGGAACCTTGCCGCGCGTCGATGCGAACTATGCGTTGACGCGCCAGCAATACAGCGGCGTGGCGCTCGTGCCGCCGCCGTTCTCCGGTTCCTGGCAGACGGAAAACAAGGCCTTGGTGACCGCGTCCTACGATCTCGACATTTGGGGCAAGCATCGCGAGGCGCTGAAGGCCGCGGTATCGCAGGCGCAAGCCGCGCAGGCCGAGGCGCAATTCGTGAAGCTCACGCTCGAGACCGCGATCGCGCGGGCATACAACCAGTTGGCCCGGCTCTATGCGCTGCGCGACATCGCCGCGCAAGAGGTGGCGCGCCGCGAGCGGATCGACGCCATCACCGCCGGACGCATCGCGACGGGGCTCGATACGAAAGTGGAGCGCGAAACGGCCTTGTCCAACCTCGCCACGAGCCGCGCGAACGTGACGGCGATCGACGGCTCGATCGCGAGCACCCGGTTCCAATTGGCCGCGCTCGCCGGCGAGGGCCCCGATCGCGGCCTGTCGATCGCGCGGCCGGCGCTCGGCGTGGGAGACGAGGTGCGGCTGCCTGAAAACTTGCCTGCGGACTTGCTGGGCCGCCGGCCCGATATCGTGGCTGCGCGCTGGCGAGTGGACGCCACGACCCACGACATCAAAGAGGCGAAGGCGGAGTTCTACCCCGACATCAACTTGAGCGCCGCGATCGGGCTCGATGCGTTGGGCTTCGGTCATTTTCTCTCGGCCGCCGGCAGGATCGCGTCCGTGGGCCCCGCGATCCATCTGCCGATCTTCGACGCGGGTGCGTTGCGAGCACAACTGAAAGGGCGGTACGCGCAGTTCGACGAGGCGGTCGCCGTCTATGACCAAACGCTGATCGCGGCGCTCTCGGACGTCGCCACGCGACTGAGCGAGGTCAGATCGAGCGATGCGCAACTCGTCGACGCCACAGCCGCCGAGCAAGCCGCGCGGCGCGCGGACCGACTGGCGATCGCGCAGTACGAAGGCGGCCTGACCAATCAGTTGACCGTGCTCAACGCCGATGTCATCGCGCTGAACGCCGAGCAAGCCGTGGCCAACCTCGAGATGAACCGGCGCGATCAGGCGATCGCGCTTGCATCGGCGCTCGGCGGCGGCTACGTCGATACATCGTTCAATGAGGTACGGCGCGCCGATGCGCTCGCCGATGCAAGTTCCGTCGGCGCTGCCCGCTAAGGCATGGATCGTCTTCCCGTTCGAGAGGTTTGATATGAGCGATACTCCCATTTCCAGCCATGCGCGCGCCGATGTTGCGCGCGAGAAGCCGCATTCCGGCGCCCAAACCGGCTCGTCCATGCCGGGCGTTGCCGCGGACGATCGAACCGGCGCGCCGCCTCCGAGCCGGCGCAAGCGCCTGATCGCGCTGCTTGCGGCCGCGGTCGTCGTCGGCGGGGCGGCCTACAGCGCGTACTACTTCGCCTATGGCCGTTATTACGAAGCGACCGACGACGCTTATGTGAGCGGCAATCTCGTGCAGCTCACGCCCCAGGTCACGGGCACCGTGGTGGCAGTCAACGCCGACGATACGCAAATCGTCAAAGCCGGCGACTCGGTCGTCACGCTCGACCCGGCGGATGCGAAGATCGCACTGGCCAATGCCGAGGCAGGGCTCGGGCAAACGGTGCGCCGCGTAAGCGGTCTTTATGTCGACAACGACTTTTACGCGGCGAACGTCGCCCAACGCACATCGGATCTGAATCGCGCCAGCGACGATTTGCGCCGCCGTTTGGCCGTGTCGGGCACGGGCGCCGTCTCGGCCGAGGATATCGCGCATGCCCGCGATGCGGTGAGCGCCGCGCAAGCCGCGCTCGATGCCGCGCGCCGGCAGGGCGAGGCGAATCGCGCCTTGACCGATCGCACGACGATCGAGCAGCACCCCGACGTGTTGGCGGCGGCCGCGAAAGTGCGCGATGCCTATCTTGCGTATGCCCGCGATAATTTGCCGGCGCCCGTTACGGGCTATGTGGCCAAGCGCTCGGTGCAAGTGGGCCAGCGCGTGTCGCCGGGAACGCCGTTGATGGCGATCGTGCCGCTCGACGGCGTGTGGATCGACGCGAACTTCAAGGAAGTGCAGCTCGAGCGCATGCGTATCGGTCAACCCGTCAAACTGACCGCCGACGTGTACGGCTCGAGCGTCGATTATCGCGGCCGCATCGAGGGGTTTTCGGCGGGGACCGGTAGTGCGTTCGCCACGCTGCCGGCGCAAAACGCGACGGGCAACTGGATCAAGATCGTCCAGCGCCTGCCGGTTCGCATCCGCATCGACCCACGCGATCTCGCCGCGCATCCGTTGCGGATCGGTTTGTCGATGCAAGTGCAGGTCGATACGCACGACGAGTCCGGCACGCAACTCGGCGCGGCGCGCAATACGACATACCGCACCGACGTTTTCGCCCAGTACGGCGCCCAGGCTGAGGCTGATATCGCCCATATCATCCGGCTGAACGAGAGCGCGCCGCGTTCGATGTCGACGAAACCCGCGGCGAAGGGGGCGGCGGCCTAATGCTTATCGACGGCGTATCGAGGGCGCTGCGCCTCTGCTAAGCGATAGCCGCCGTTTCCCGCGCGAGTCGGGGCATCGTCGTGAAATCAGCGATATCGAGCGCTCTTGTTTGCTCGGTCATGTAATCGATGAACACCCGGATTCGGGCGGGCAATTGCTTTCGGCTCGGATAGCAAATGTAATGGCCGCCGTCGTCCGGGGTTTGGTGGGCGAGGCAGGCAATCAGTCGCCCTTCGCGCAGCAGGTCGGTCACTTGATAGGCCGCCAATTGCGCGAGGCCCAAGCCGTCGAGCGCCGCCTGCAGCGCGAGCCCGGCGTCGTTGAAGGTATGCCGCGCATAGGGCTGCACGCGCCGGGCGTGGCCGTCGATTTTAAATTCCCAATCGAGCAGCCGCCCGCCCGCGCGCAAGTTGATACAGCGGTGGGTAACCAGATCGTCGGCATGGCGCGGCAATCCGTATTCTCGCGCGTAAGCCGGCGAGGCGCAGACGATCGTCTGCATGGGGATCAACTGCCGGGCGACGATTCCGCTGTCTTGCATTCGACCATCGCGAAAGGAAACGTCGATCCGGTCGGCGGTGAAGTCGGTGGGACGATTGTCGACCAGCAACTCGATCGTGATATCCGGGTAGCGCTCGTAAAAGCCGAGTAGCAGCGGGGCGACGATCTTACGGCCGAAGCACGGCGTGGAGGAAACCCGCAAGTGGCCGCGCGGCGGCCCGCTGCGCAATGCCCGCATGTCGTCGAACGCTTGGGCGATTCGTTCGATGCCTTGGCGGCAATTCTCATAAAAAAGCTCGCCTTCGCGTGTCAACGATGTTTTGCGCGTCGTACGCAGGAATAGGCGCGCCTCCAACTGGGCTTCTAGCTTCTGCACGTTTCGGCTGACCGAAGAGCGGCCGATGCCCAGGCGATCGCCGGCGCGGGCGAAGCTGCCTTCGTCGGCAACGGCGAGAAATGAAACGACGCCCGCATAGCTCGTGGCGAAGCTGCTCGAGAACGGGTCGTCGGCGGAGAAAAGGGGCTGATGCGAAAGGAAATCTGACATGGAGGCGGACGTCGTGGTGTCGGTAGTCGACTAGACGTATCGCCGCCGCGGTTTGTGACAGCAGCCACCGGTCGGGGCAACGATTAGGCGCTCGCCGTGGGTAGCTCCTAGAATGTGAAAACGGGTGCCGAGCAATCGGTCATCGGTTCTCAATTCCATGGACGGCTGCCGCCATGAACGCTCAACCCATTCGCCTTCCGCGCTCGGTACTGGGCGCACTATGTGTGGCCTCGCTCGCCACGCTTGCATCGTGTAACGGCAGCGTCTGCGTCGGTTTCAACGGATGTTTCGACGGCGACGGCGTGCAAACGATCGCGCTGTCCGGGACGGCCGCCGTCGGCGGCCCCGCGCTCGCGAGTGCGACAGTGCGCGCCGACTGCGCCGACGGTTCGGGCGCCACCGTCTCCGACGGCAACGGCAATTACAGCATGGCGTTCGCGGCCTTGCTTCCCTGCGTCTTGACCGCCACGTTGGGCGGCACCACGCTGCATTCGCTCGCATTTGCCGGCGGCACGTTCAATACGACGCCGGAAACCGACTTGATGCTCGTTTATCTCGCCGCGCAGTTGGGCACGGACACCGCGCATCTCATCGCCGGCCTGCCGGGGAACGGGCACTACCAGCAGGTGTTGGAAAGCCGCAGCGCGGTATCGGCCGCGCAAGCCGCCGTCGTCGCGAACCTGCAGCAGCACTATGCGGTCACCTTGGCGGCGCCGTCGTTTCTGACGACGCCGTTCACGGTCGGTCTAGGCGGGGTGGACGCGGACCTCATTGCGCTCGCGAACGCCGGGGCGATCGACGCCAACGGCATGCCGGATGCGGCGGCCGTGTCGTTGTTGTCGCAGGCCGGTGCCGCCAATCCGCTGTGAGCGCGGCTTCAGTGCGTTAGGCGACGTAACGCGCGACGCTGACGAATTGGCACAGGCTACCGCCCAGCACGAACAGATGCCAGATGCCATGCCCGTGCCGAATCCGCTCGTCGTTGATGAAGAAATAGATGCCGGCACTGTAAATAAGGCCGCCCGCGAGGAGCCACGCTGTCCCGGCCGCTGGAAGCGAATGGATCAGCGGGCCAATGGCAACCAGCGCGAGCCATCCCATGAGTACATACAACGTCATGGAAAGGATGCGGGTGCGACGCCCGAGCGTTAGTTCCTGCGCGATACCGAGCGCGGCGAGCCCCCAACTGACACCGAACAGCGACCATCCCCACGGCCCGCGCAGCGTCACGAGCGTGAACGGGGTGTAGCTGCCGGCAATGAGCAAATAAATGGCGGAGTGATCGCACTTTTGCAGGATCGCTTTGAGCTTCGGGCTGCGCACGCTGTGATAGAGCGTGGAGATGGCGTAGAGCGTGCACAGCATCGCGCCGTACACGCTCAAGCTTACGATTTTGTATGCATCGCCGTGAAGCGCCGCTACCGATACCAATGCGCAAAGCCCCGCCACCGACAGCACCGCGCCGACCAAATGGGTAATGCTGTTGAAGCGTTCACCGACATGCATGACACGACTCTCCTGCGCGGGATTCTCTTGAACGTAAATAACGCAATGATAACCGGCACGTGAGCTGGAGACGGCGGTTGATCCGTGGGCCGCGCAACGTAGGGGAGGGCAAGCCGGGACAGCTTAGGCCTGGTGCGGCGAGCGCTGCGACCGTGTGCCGGCGCGTCGGGCCCGGGGGAAGGCAAGCCGTGATTGCGGCAATCGATCGCACAGCATGGCTAGCGGCTTATCGGATCCACTGAGTGGACCCGATAAAACCGACCATGAATCCGATCCGACTCATGGCCGAGCGTCGCGCCGTTTTGCCGGCGCGCCGCTCACTTGAATCGAAGTCCGGTAAACGGGTTCCAATTCTGAACGTTTTTAACGGTCTTCAAATAGTACGCATAGTTCGCGCAATAGCTGAACAAGACAGCAAAGCCGATGCTGATGCCGCGATCGAGGGCCCTTGGTGTATCGGTACCCATGAGCAAGAGGAAACCGACTTCGATGGCAATTGCCGTCAGAATCGCGATAGCCGTCAGCGATAAAGCCTTCTTCCAGAGTCCGATTGCAAGGAAATAGAAAGGACCGAAGAAGAACGCATAATAGTTCATGGTGATCAGGCGCTGCTTACTCTTCGGAAGCGTCTTAATCGCCTCACGCGCGTGGGGCGAAGAGGGTGCACCGTATGCGTCGAAAAAAGCGAACCGCTCCTGCCATTTCGGCTTGAGCTCTGTGTATTGGGCCGGTTGAGAGATCTCGGAAGTCATTGTTCTATGTCGCCATGAAACGCCAGAAAGTAGGCGGTGCGAATATATCAGCATTTTCCGCATTTTTCGGTATTTTTCTCGATCTCGTGATCGGACCGGCTCGATATCCGTAATGCATGTGGTAGCCTACGCGGCGCGATTCGCGCAGGTATCGATTCCCCGGAGGCGATGAGAGGGGGCATCGTGTTCGCGCGATATGCGAAGAGACGTACAAGATAACAATAAGAGGCTGGAATGTATTGGATACTGGGCCTGATTGGTTTCGCAGCCTTACGGGAGACCGGGCTCGTACCATCGCCGATCGAGCGGTCGCCGTTGTTACAGGCCGAGTCGCCGATGGTCCCTGTCGAGTCCGCTCAGACGGAGGCACCGCGCGCAACCGAGGACGCAAATGAGCGAGAGACCGACCCCGGCGACGGTATTGCAGAGCACGACCTTGACGGAGCACTCGTCCGTTGCTCCGCAGCCGTCGACAGCGGCGCCGCGATAACGAGGCGAGCACGATGGGGTGGACCCAATCCTTGATGGCCGACTCCCATTTATCGATGAGCCGCCGCAGGTTGTAGCCTGGTATGCGCGAAACGCTCTTTTAACCGGTCGACCGGACAAGTCCTGTCGGCCGCTACTACATGCATATATGGAATCCATTTCCCAAGAACAATCAACTCGTTCGCTCCACTTATCGATTTTGCTTATCGTCGCCAACGTCGCGATCTTTGTACTGATGTGGTGGGGCATGCCCGGTCACGAGTTGACCAACGAGACGCTTATCGCCTGGGGGGCGAACTTCGCGCCGCTCACCTTGACGGGGGAGCCATGGCGGCTTTTGACGAGCGCTTTTCTTCATGGCGGTTGGACTCACCTGCTCATGAATATGTATATGCTCGCGGTGCTCGGCCCGATACTCGAACGTACGATCGGTGCTTTGCGTTTCGCGGTCGTGTATCTCTTGTCGGCGCTCGGCGCGAGCTTGCTAAGCGCCGTTTGGTTCGGCTATCACGAGGTCTCGAGTTTCGTTTCGGTCGGCATTCACCCTGTCGTGAGCGTCGGTGCGTCCGGTGCGCTGATGGGACTCGCGGGTGCGGCGGCCGCCGTTTGCCTGCGATACGCGATGAGCCGTCGTGGGTGGGATGAACCGCCGGTGCCGATCCGCAGTAACGCGATCGTGCAAGTTATTGCGATCAACCTCGTATCCGGTTTCTTTATCTCGGGTATCGATCAGGCGGCCCACGTAGGGGGGGTGCTCGTAGGTTTCATCGTGGGGATGGCCGTTTGCCGCCCGCAACGCAAGGGAGCGCGCGGGCTGGGACAAGCCGGCGTAGTGGCGCTGGGCATTGCAGGCACGATTGCCATCGTCGCCGCGGCGCGGCACGGATCGAACGCCGAACTCGATCAGTGGAAAGCGGAAATCGACAATCAGCTGGCGCAAAGCCGGTTGAAGGCCGAACGCGAGCAGCAAGCGCAGGCGATCGCCGAACAAGTCAAGTTCGATGCCGAACATCGCCCGCCGTTCGTCTCCACCGACGTCGCCAAGGGGACCGTATTGCCGGTCGGCAAGTCGCCCTACGCAATGGCCCTCGGGCCAGGAGGGAAGCGTTTGTATGTCACCGCCATGGACGACAACACGCTGACGGTGGTCGATGTCGAGAAGCGTGCGCTCGTGCGGACGATTCACGGCGAGCCGTTCGCCACCGGCCTCGGTGGTTGCCCCGGAAACATGTGTCGGGGCCGCGGCGCGGCAGGCCTCGCCATCAGCCCGGACGAGGGCTACGCCTATGTGGCCTCGATGCGTGAAGATAGTGTCGTGCGCATCGATCTCGCCCGAGGCACGATTGTCGATAGCGTTAAGGTGGGCCGCTTTCCGCGCACCGTGATCGCCTCGCCGGCGCATGACAAGCTCTACGTCTTCAACGGCGTGGGCGATTCGATTTCGGTCGTCGGTCTTTCGCAGTGGCCGAAGAGCGTTAAGACGCTGAGTCTCGGCGGCAGTGCTCAAGCAGACGGGATGCCGTTCGGCCGCACGTTGTCGATGTGGTTGTCCAGCGACGGCAACACGCTGTACGCTCACGCGATCCAGAAAAACGCGATCGTCGCATTCGACACCGCGACCGATGCCGTGGTGCATACCTATCCCGTGGACTCCGGCTTCCTCGGCGCCGTGCCGGCCGCATCGGGGGCGGGCGTTTGGTTCTATTCGCAGTCTTCGCTTGATTGGATGGACCCGGCGAAGCTGACGGCGAGCCGCAATAATGCCGTCTGCCACGGCGGGATGTACGACGTCGACACGAGCGACGACGGCAAGTACTTTGCCGTGCTCGATTACGACCGTCCGCTGGTGCGCGTGTTCAAAGCCGCAACGCACGGCACGATGGGCGAATACCCGGTCCCGAGCGCACCGGAGCAAGTCATCTTTGCCCCCGACCAGCGCACGTTATATGCGTTGGCGCAAGAAGGAACGGTATCCATCGTCGATCGGAAAAACTCGGCCGACTATACGCGCGACGAGACTGAGAACCCGTTCTTTTGCCCGCCCTCGCAAGCGTCCGGCGGAGACGACAACGAATAGGCCGCCGCGGCCGCGCATCGATGCCGTCTTGATCGCATTGCTGGGGGGCGTTGTGGGTATTCGTCGATGGGGTTTGCGTGGGTCAAGGTTGCGGCATCGCGGCAAAGCCTTGACGATCGAGAAACATCGGCACGCGCGCCGCGCCGCTACGGAAGAAAAGGATTTCAATGACGCGCGAGCCACGCGCGTAGCGTTGCGTCGCGAACGTCGAGTATATCGAAGAGGCCGAGCGCCCGCAGCGCGGGTAGTGCCGCAACCATGTCCGCCTCGGCTTGCTCGTGCTGTGCCGCGTCGCGGCTCGCGTCGAGCCAGAGTCGCGCATTCGCGAGGAATGCGGCGACCGTGCCCTTGCGGAGCAATTGGCCGTCGATCGTAACGTGATTGATGGAATCGGGAAGAACGTCTTCGGCGCGCATGCTTACTCCTGGTCTGTTGGGAAAAAGGCCAGTCTAGGGGTGCATTGGCGGCTTCGCTCCGGTATAAATGACAATAGATACGGAGATACGGCCATGAGCGATTCGTTTTCCCGATGGAGGCACCGCCCGAGGCCCATGCGTGCGGTGAAACGCCTTGCGGCGCCTTTGCCCATGACGACGTTTGCGTTTGCGCTGGCGCTAGGCTTGGCTTCCACGCGAACCGAAGCGCAAGAGCGGATCAAGATCGGCGTGCTGGTACCGCTCTCGGGCAACTACCAGAGCTCGGGTACCGACATCTTGAACGGCGCCAAGCTGGCGGTGAGCCACCTGAACGCGGCCGGCGGGGTGCTCGGCAAGAAGCTCGAACTCGTCGAGCGGGACGATGCCTGCAATCCGGACCGCGCCGCCAACGCCGCGAGTGAGCTGATTGCCGCCGGGGTCGTGGCCGTTGCGGGCGGCTATTGTTCGAGCGCGGCGTTGCCGGAATCGCGCATCTTGCACACGACGAGGATTCCTTACGTCCTCGATGCATCCACGTTCCCCGCGCTGACGGAGCACGGCTGGCCCGATGTGTTTCGCACGATCGGCCGGACCGACACGCAAGGCGGCTACGCGGCCACCCTCATGAAGGACGTCCTGCATGCCACGCGGGCAGCCGTCGTCAACGACGGCACCGCCTATTCGCAAGGGCTCGCCTCGAGCACGATCGCCGCGCTCGAACGTGAAGGCGTCAAGGTGGTCTACGACAACGCGCTCACGCCCGGACAACAAGACTATCGGGACGTGGCCAAGGCGGCGGCCGATACGCACCCCGACGTTTTGTACTTCACCGGGTACTACACCGAGGCCGCGGTGCTCGCCAAGAATCTGCGCGCGCTGGGCTCGGGCATCAAGCATTTCATGGGCAACGGCACGGCGGACCCGTCTCTCATCGAAAAGGGCGGCGAGGCCGTGGAGGGCATGATCGTGACGACCTCGCCGCTGCCGCAGTTCATGACGAGCGCGAGCGCAACACGCTATATCAAGGCGTATGAAGCCGAGTTCGGGCACCCGCCGGGACCTTATTCGATCTACGAATACGATGCGATCGGCGTGACGGCGCGAGCGATCGAGCAAGCGAACTCGACCGAGCCGGAGGCCATTTCCGCCGCGTTGCATCGGCTCGGACGCTATGACGGCGCCACCGGTTCGATTGCCTTCGACGCAAAGGGCGACCGGACGAGGCCGGCGTTCATGGCCGTGATGGTCAGAGGCGGCAAGTTCGAGCCGTACGCGAGCCTCGACGCCAAGGGGCGCTGGGAGGCGAGGAAATAACGCGGCGGCTAACGATATTCTTCACTTTAATAAATCGCATACCTATCGTGCATGCGAGCCAATGCCATATCGCGTCACCATCCGATCCGCCATTGAGTGCGGTGCATCGCCGTTATATCGAACGGTACCGAACGCTTGCATGAATGCGACCTGCTAAAGTTGACAGGTCACGGATCAGGCAATGGTAGGTAATGATCCGCATATTTTTGCCAAAAATGAAAATTGGGTAGCACAGTGCATGCGCCGTCATCCGTCTGATCGTGACCGCGCATGCGCGGCGTCGCGGTCGTGCGGCGCGGCTACGCGACTAGGGCCACGGTCAGATGAGAATTAATCCCCTTCCACCGCTTCAATGTCTCGTCTCGTTCGATGCCGCCGCGAGGCTGGGTAATTTCACTCGCGCGGGTGACGAACTCAATGTCACGCAAGGGGCGGTGAGCAAAGCGGTCATGAAATTAGAGAACTTCCTCGGAGTTGCGCTGTTCATCCGAGACGGTCACTCTTTGCGGCTCACGATGGCCGGGCAGCAATACGCGCAATTCGTTCACGAAATGCTCGTCGATTGCTCCGAATTCACGGCCAAGCTCATGAAAGACCCCGGGCCGCAAGAACTGACGATCGCGTCCGCGTCCGGCACCGCCAATATGTTCCTCATTCAACGGGTCACGTCGTTTTCCCAAGCGCATCCCGACATCACCGTCCGCATCTTGGTGCGCGACGGCTTACTGCACCTGAATACTTCCGAGTTCGACGTCGGCATCTATTACGTGCGCGACGTCATCCCGCCGGGCCTCGCCGGCACGCGGATCATCGAGGAGGAGGTCGGTGCCTACTGCACGCCGTCGTTCTTGGGCGGCGCACTCTTGCAGCCCGACGAACTGCTCGAACAAACGTTGCTCGTCGCCGACGAGCAGCAACGACAATGGATGGGCTGGCACAACTGGCTCAAACTCACGGGCGCAAAATCGACGCGCCCGAAGAAAACGATTACATGCAACAGCTATCCGCTATTGCTGAATCTCGCTTTACGGGGTCAAGGGATCATTCTCGGGTGGGATAAGATGATTACGCCTCATGTCACCGCAGGGCAATTGGTCCGTGCTTCGGAGGCGACCGCGACTTACGGCGGGGCGTATCACCTGTTATGGCCGGCGGAGCGTCGGGACACCGCCGCGGTACGCGCGTTCAAAAACTGGATCCTCGATAATAAATAGTCATGCGAGCCGTGCGCTTATCCATCACCATTCCTTTTTGTCGGAGCAGACCGAAAAAAATTCCGAGTCAAATCTAACCCGAATGCCATAGCATCTGCACCTGCAGATTCCTGAGAGAGTTGGTGACAATATTAAAGAAGGGTTTCTATGCAAAACGCATCACTGTATCTGGATAACGCCAGGCCGACCGACGAGGCCGCGAGGCGGCGAGCAGTACTGGCAGTGATTATCGGAAACGGCTTCGAATGGTTCGATTTCATTTCCTATAGCTTCTTCGCGATCATCATCGCCAAGCTGTTTTTTCCGGTCGGGGACCGTAACATTTCGCTCTTGCTTTCGGTATCGACCGTCGGCGTGGGTTTCTTGATGCGTCCGGTGGGTGGCCTGATCTTGGGTGCGCTCGCCGACAAGGCGGGCCGCAAAGTGGCGCTCACGATCACCATCTTGCTGATGACGATGGGGACCGCGCTGATCAGCTTCGCGCCTACCTACAAGCAGGCCGGTTTGCTCGCACCTGCGATCATCGTTTTGGCCCGGCTGTTGCAAGGGTTCTCCGCCGGCGGAGAAATGGGCGGTGCCACCGCGTATCTGATGGACCGCGTGCCGGGGGCGCAGCGCGGCTATTACACGAGTTGGATTCAGGCGAGCATCGGCTTTGCGATCATCTTGAGCGCGGCGCTCGGCACGTGGATACTGAACTACCTTTCGGCCGCGCAAATCGAGTCGTGGGGCTGGCGTATCCCGTTCCTCGTCGGCTTGATGCTGGGCCCGGTGGGCATGTATATCCGCAGCAATCTCGTCGAGTCCGATCGCCTCGAGCGAGGCGCGGTCGAATCGGCGCCGCTGCTCGATATCGTGCGTAACGGTGCGCTGCCGATTTTGCTCGGCTTCGGCTTGGTGATTTTCTGGACCGTCTGCTCTTACGTGCTTTTGTTTTACATCCCCACGTACGCGGTCAAGGCGCTCAAGCTGGAATCGTCCGCCGGTTTTATCGCGGTGTTGGTCGGGGCGAGCATTGTGCTGGTCGTGACGCCGGTCATCGGGCACTTGTCGGACCGGTTCGGACGCAAGCCCTTTTTGGTGGGCGCGACGATCGCCGCGATCGCGCTGGCGTATCCGCTGTTCGCCTTCATCAACCGGCAACCGAGCCTTGGTTCGCTGATGTTGTTCCAACTCGTTTTCGGTCTCGTGATCGCTTGTTACGAGGGCCCGGTTCTGGCCGCGATCAGCGAGTTGTTTCCGGCCCGGATTCAGTCGACGGGTATCTGCATCGCCTATAACCTCGCAGTGATCACGTTCGGCGGCTTTTCCGCGACGATCATCACTTGGGCGATCGCGGCAACCCATAACAATCTGGCGCCGGCGGTCTATGTGATCGTCACCGCTTCGTTGAGCCTGGTGGCGGCGATCGCTTGGCGGCCGGCTCAGGCAAGCACAGTGCGCTGACGCGCTCGTCGAGGGACGGGGATGAGGTTTCGCCGCATTCCCGTCCATGCGCCTGCTCGCCGTGAGCGGGCTTCGATCGATCAATCCGCACGTTTTTAAAATCGCCGTGCATCGCGACGGCGACACGGCATTTGAATCGCCAATCCACCGCGTTGCCTGATCCGCAACGATGTCGTTCATTTCGCTAAGCGAATCGACTTTGAGTGAATCCACTTTGAAAATGGGCACGTCATACCGAAGCTTCATCCACCGAACGCATCGACGCGCGCGGCCGGCGCCATCTTCGGACGAGCGGCATGCCGAGCACGGCACGCCGACCGTGGAGGAGATGTCGAGAGCCGATCTCATCGACTATGCGCGCGGGCTCGATATCGCATTGGCGCGGCTGACGGCGCAACACGTCAAGCCGCTGAGCCGCGCGATCAAGCTGGCGCGCGAGAGCGTAGGCGCGGGTCACGGTGCGTTAGGCGTGACGACGCCGTTCGACGCATCGCGATTCGACGACGACGGCTACGACAGCGCGTTCGACGTGGTATTCGAAATCGCCAGGCACGCCATCGGGCGAGCGCATGCCGATCGAGAAGTGGAGCGGCAATTCGCGAGGCTGCATCCCGAGGCCGCGGCGACCTTGGCGGCACTGCGCCGGCAGGCATTGCGCGGCGTCGAGGACGATGCCGGCGCGAACGAAGCGGCGGGCGTGTAATTGCCGGCGAGCGATATGGCCAGCGACATCGACATGCCGAGCGACGCTCGGCCGGCGCTATTGCGCTCGCTACGAGCGCATGCCGATGCGGTATCGCACCTCGGCGCGCGAACGATGGTCTTGAGCCGGTTTCTCGAGGCTGCGTTGCCGCACCTCACGCGTTCGCAGCGACAAGCGATCGCCGCGTTGCTGCGCGACGCGATGCACGAGGCGATCGCCGGAGCCGAGGCAGGCGAACGGTCGCCCCTGCATTACGCGACGCTGCGCAATTACACGGCGACGGTGCTCGAATTGCTCGAGAGCCGAGGCGGCGAGCCGCTCGGCGCCCCGGCTTGCGATCAATAATGGACGACGGTACGAATCGACTTGCCTTCGTGCATGAGGTCGAATGCCTCGTTGATTTCGGCGAGCGTCTTGGTGTGGGTGACGAACGGAGCAAGCTGGATCTTGCCTGCCATCGCCTCCTCGACCATGCCCGGCAATTGCGAACGACCCTTTACGCCACCGAAGGCGGTGCCTAGCCAGCGGCGTCCCGTGACCAGTTGAAACGGGCGGGTAGAGATTTCCTGCCCGGCGCCTGCCACGCCGATGATGACCGACTGCCCCCAGCCGCGGTGCGCGCACTCGAGCGCGGCGCGCATGACGTTCACGTTGCCGATGCATTCGAAGCTATGGTCCACGCCCCAGCCGGTCATCTCGACGATGACTTGCTGGATCGGCTTCTCGTGATCCTTGGGATTCACGCAATCGGTCGCGCCGAATACGCGGGCGAGTTCGAACTTGCCCGGGTTCATGTCGATAGCGATGATGCGGCCGGCCTTGGCGAGCTTGGCGCCTTGAATGACGGCCAGGCCGATGCCGCCCAAACCGAACACGGCCACGCTATCGCCTTCCTGCACCTTGGCGGTGTTCTTGACCGCGCCGAGTCCCGTGGTGACGCCGCAACCGAGCAGACACACTTGCTCGGGGTTCGCATCGGGATGGATCTTGGCGAGCGAGACTTCGGCCACGACCGTGTATTCGCTGAACGTCGAGCAGCCCATGTAGTGATAGATCGGCTGGCCGTTGTAGCTGAAGCGCGTGGTACCGTCGGGCATCACGCCTTTGCCTTGCGTCGCGCGTACGGCCACGCACAAATTCGTTTTGCCGCTCTTGCAGAACAAGCATTCGCCGCATTCCGCGGTATAGAGCGGGATGACGTGATCGCCCGGTTTGACGCTCGTGACGCCTTCGCCCACTTGCACGACGATGCCCGCGCCCTCATGGCCGAGTACGGCGGGGAAAAGCCCTTCCGGGTCGTCGCCGGAGAGCGTGAAGGCATCGGTATGACACACGCCGGTATGCGTGATCTTCACGAGCACTTCGCCCTTGCGGGGCGGTTCGACGTCGATCTCGACGATTTCGAGGGGTTTGCCGGGCCCGAATGCAACGGCGGCACGTGATTTCATGTCAGTCCTTTGGGCGAAAGAAGGGAAGATCAGCCGGCCGGTTCGACGGCCGCTGCACGTCAATCAACGAAGATAGGAGCGCACGAGGGAGACGACATCGTCGATCGACCCTTGCTGCGCGCCGTTTGCTTGCGCGACATGCGAAAACTCTTCTCGAAGGTGGCTTTCGAGCACCCCCGCCATCAACCCGTTGATCGCGCCGCGCACGGCTGCGATCTGCTGAAGAATCGGGCCGCAGTCTGCGCCTTCCTCGAGCGCGCGCTCAAGCGCGTCGATCTGGCCGCGCACGCGGCGGACGCGGGCTAGAACGCGCTTTTTCTCTTCGACGGTGTGCGGCATCTTCGATTGCTCGGGTACTAGGGGGTAGTACACGGTAGCATACTGGATGGTAGTATGCAAAGTTGCATTTTTCCCTATAACGAAAACAGACCCGAGATGACCCGTTTCCCTTCGATACGCTTTGCCGCGCGAACCTCGGCGGCCGGCGTTCTTCTTGCGGCAATCCTCGCATGCGGCGCTTGCGGCAAGCATCCGGCCACGCAAAGCGAATCGGCGGCGGCAGGATCGGATGCGCAAACCGCAGTGCTTTCGCCGGACTTGAAACGCGCCGATCTGATGAAAACTGTGTTTCCTAATTGGGAAGACACGAAAAAGGGCGATAAGCGTGTCGTCGATGTCGAGATTCCCGACAGGGACGAGCACGGCAAGATCACGAAAACGATCGTGGCCAGCGAACTGGACGTTTCGCCGCGCGAAGTCATCCGGCTCGACGATACGCACGCCGTTATGCTGACCGAAGGAGTCGAGGTCACCGACACGGGCGAGCGGGTCGACTCATATGCATCTGGTGCCTGGCTCGGAGCCTACTTCTTCCGGCGGGAATCTTCGGGGTGGGCGCTCGAGCGGCGCATCGACGGAGTCGACTACGGTGGTGTCGCAGGCAGCTATGGCCAAAGCAGCGTCGCCCGCCTGTCGCCGAGCGAATTCGGCGTAGTACTGACTTCCGGAGGCTGTTGGCAAGGCTATTGCGGATCGTGGGCCTCGGTGTACGGTGTTGCGCCGGGCCAAGTCCGCACGCTCGCCGCGACGCTGCGCGTGGCAGCGGACAATCTGGGTGCGACGGAAGATTGCGAAGCAGTGCTCAAGAGCGGGGCCGCGCCCGCTGCGAGTGGCTCCGCGCAGCCCATGGCCGCCATCAGCGGCGCAACCGCGGATGACGAGAATAATACGCAGCGCGCCGAGTCGACCGATATGCCGCAGTGTTTCAACGTCGTCGGCCATCTAGAGATCTTACAAGGCAAGGATGCCCCGGGCGATTTACGCATCGCGTTCACGGGTGCCGAAACGATCGCACACGGCAACGCGGTGCGCGACGTGGATGAAACGGCCATCTATCGTTTGAAAGACGGTCGATACACGTTGGCCGAAGGCCGCAACCCGGTGCCGGAGTTCTAGCGCGCGCGGGGTACCGATCCGGTGGCCTCTCATCCGGGATGCTCATTTTATGCAAGCTTCGACCATGGATAATCTCGGCGACATTCGGCTCTTCGTTGCGGCCGCCACCCTGGGCAGCCTTTCGGCGGCGGGCCGCAAGCTCGGCCTGTCGCCCGCCGCCGCCAGCGCCCGGCTCGGCAAGCTCGAGAGCCAACTGCATACGCAACTGTTCGAGCGATCGACGCGCATGCTGCGGCTGACCGACGAAGGGCGCATGTACCTCGCGCATTGCCGGCACGCGCTGCAAACCTTGGACGATGCACGCGCCGCGTTGCAGCTCGGACGGGCGTCCGTGAGCGGCGCCTTGCGCGTATCGGCCACATCCGATTTCGGGCGCTCGGTGTTGAGGCACTGGCTGGACGAGTTCAACGCGTTGCATCCGCAAGTAAACTTCACGTTGGTGTTGTCCGATTCGCTCTCGCATTTGCTGCAAGACGACATCGACCTCGCCATTCGCTTCGGTGTGCCGGCCGACAGTTCGATGATCGCCAAACGGTTGGCCGACAACCGCCGCGTGCTGTGCGCATCGCCCGAGTACATCGATGCGCGCGGGATGCCGCAGCATCCCGACGATTTGCGCGATTGGGACTTCGTGTTGCTGACGTCCGCCTCCGGTATCGCCAATCAATGGCAGTTTGCTCACGAGGGCGAAACGGTGGGCTTCACCGCGCCGATCGAACGCGCGCGGCTCACCAACGACGGTGCGATCGCGCGCGAATGGGCCGCTCAGGGGCGCGGCGCGGTGATGAAGTCGATTTGGGACGTCGGGGCGGACTTGCACGCGGGCACACTCAAGATCGTCGCGCCGCAGTGGCGTTGTCCCGATGCGCCGGTACACGCATTGTTTCAGCGGACCCAATACATGGCGCCGAGGGTACGCGCGCTGCTCGACTTCCTCGAGCAACGTTTTGCCGATGCGGCGCAGCCGTTGATGCCGTTTTTGCGCTGAGCGCGGCGCCCGATAGGGCGCTTGTTCAACCCGGTGCGCGAGCGTTCCTGCCGGGCGCGGAATCGGATTCGGATTCGGGAGCCGGCGCGGGCCGCACCGTTTGCAGCGCGCCGTCCGTGACGAACGGGATCAGCCCCAGTGCGCGGGTTTGCTCGATGCTCGAGCGGGCGCAGGCGTCGTCGTCCGGGGCGCAATAGTCGATGGCGATGACGGGCAGTTTGTATTGATCGCGCACGGTACGCGCCTGGCCGAGCAGCCAGGCGCGGTCGTTATCGGGTACCGGAACGTAGCGCCGCTGGGATTGATCCCAGCCGTTGAACAACGATTCGAAGGCGACCGCATCGACATCGTCATGGATGTCGGGTAGCAACTCGAAGCCGCGATTCAGAATCAACCGTGCTTGCGGATGACGCGTCTTGATCGCGCGGATGATGCGCACGAGGCCTTCGCGTTGGCGGGCGCGGGCCGGATCGGTTTTCGCGGCAAGTTGATAAGAGTCGAGCGTGTCGAGAAAGAAGCCGCGGTAGCCGCGTTCCCAAAGTGGATCGATCACGTGCCGCACGAAGAACGCCGGCCAGCCCGGCGTGCTTTGATCGACGATATGCGAGCTCCACGCGGTATTGTGTCCGACGAACCAATCGGGGGGGATCTCGCGGTAATAAGCGCGATGCGGCGTAACTTCGCCCACGCTCGCGTAGGCGTACCAGCGTGTATCCGGTAGCGGGTGTTCGCGCGGCGAGAAGCCGCTGTCGGCCTCGAGCACGGCGATGCCGTAACCGGAGAGTAGATCGACGGGCGGTGTGGTGCCGTAGTAGAACGCGACGCCGCGCCGGATGTCGCTTTGGGGTGTGTCGGCCCACGCCGGCGCGGCGCCGAACACCGCGCGCAACACGAGCGCCAACGCGCCAGCGGCGAGCAACAGCGGCAGCGTCAAATAGGCGGCGCGCGTCGGGTGGGCGAGCTGTCGAAGTAAAGTCGCTAGGTAGGGCATATCGGCAAAGACGTAGGGGGCGGGTAACGGAGCGGCGCGAAAGCGGCCCTACGAACGCAGCATGTAGGTTTCGTACTCGAGCGAAGCGAACTTCGCATCGAGCATGCGCACGGCGACGATCACGACGATGACGAGCGCGGCCGCGAATCCATAGCCATACGTGCTCGGCCCGAGCCAAAGCGACACGCCGGTCAGCGCGCCGTTCAGCACGACGAACGCGCAGCTCAATCGCAGCACCGCAATGCGCGCGTCGAGATAGAAAAAGACGTTCAGCAGGCCGAGGAACAGCACCTGCAGGCTGGCGGAGATGACGTCTACGAGCAGCAACGGCAGATACAACGTCGAGATGCCCAGTGCCGCGAGCAACGGAGCGCCGAACGAGACGACCAGCAGCAGCACGACGGTCTGCACTTTGATGATTTCGTAGAGCCCGGTCCGCACGCTGCGCACCATCATGTCGCGCATGTCGTTGATCCGGCGCAGCGTCGCGCCCGTACGCACGGCGTCGTAGAACGCATCGTAGTACTCGGCGAAATCGGCTTCGATGCGCACGAGAAACGTCGCCATCGCCGGCATCACGCAGACGTACGCGATGAACACGGGAATGTCGTAGATGATCGACGCGTTGAACCAGCCGATCACGCGGCTCCCCGTGCCGGGCGCATACCAGAAGACAATCTTGTCGATCCAGATGCCGAGGTTGAACAGAAGTCCCACGAACGCGAGGCTGGGGTAGGCCATGCGCCGATGGAACACCTCGAACGACATGAAGCGCGGGCTGCGATAGTGCCGGTGCACGAGCGCGGACAGACTCAGCAACAGCACCCAGTGGCCGACGACGAACCCGCCGAGCAGCCCCGTCAAGCCGTAATGCGCGAATGCCAAGGCGAGCACGACCACGAACGTGTAACCGACCGCGAACGAGGACAGGATTTGCCAGTATTGCTTGACGCTCGATAAAAAGATGACGGCGATCCAGATATTGCTGACGATGACGAAACCGGCCACCATCAGCATCCGGTAGTGCAGCGATTGATCGCGGAAGCCGAGCAGCATCACGGCCGTCGAGAACGCACCGGCCGCGAGCGTCGTGACCAAGAGCATGGCGTGATAATTCGGCAGCACGAGGTCGTCGCGCTTTTCGAACAATCGATCGGACACGAAACGCGTGAACGATAGCTGAATCGGCCCGGTCAGGATCAAGCTGAACGCGATCATGTAAGTGACCGAGACCTGGAACTGCGTGATGAGGACGGTCGGCACGACCACCGTCAGCGTGAGCAGACCGATGACCAAAATGCCGAAGATCGACAGAATCAGCGGCCCCGAGCTGATCAGCGCCGCATAGACGTAGGCGCGCGTCACGCCGGTGAGCGTGTCGCGCCGCATGATTTTGCGTAGTTCGAATCCGATCCCTGCCATCAGCGGCTCCTGAACCAAAGGCGGCGCGGCGCCGCGCCGGCGGGTGCCGGATGAAACGGGCAGCGGGGGGTGTGGCTGGCATCCGCGGCGGGCCGGGTGTCGGGGAGTGCCGCGGCGCGTTCGTAAATCTCGCGGTATCGATCGGTCATTTGATACTTCGCATAGTAGCGCTGCACGCGTTCGAGGCCGGCGCGTTGCGCGGCTTGCCAAAGCGTGTCGCTCGCCAGCAGTGTGAGCGCGGCCTGTGAGAACGCCGACGGATTGGCGATCGGTACGACCGCGCCGGCCGCGCCCAGTGCCCGATCCTCCGGGGTGAAGCCCTCGATCAACTCGCGGCACGCACCCACGTCGGTCGTGATGGCCGGCACGCCGGCGGCGAATCCCTCCAGCACCACGAGCGGCAGCGCTTCGCTGATCGAACTCAAGGCGACGAGGTCGATCTTGGGCAACACGTCGGCAATGCGTTGAAAGCCAAGGAAGCGCAAGTTCGCATCGAGCCCGAGACTTTGCACGAGGGCGCGGCACTCGTGCGCATACGCGCGGTCTTCTTCCTCGGGCCCGACGATCCATCCTTCGATCTCGGGCATCGTGCGTGTCGCGATGAAGATGGCGCGGATAAACGTCTTGATGTCTTTGATCGGGACCACGCGGCCGATCAGCGCCACGACGCGTCGCGGCCTATCCGGTTGACGCTGCGCGAGCAGCGGGCGCAAGGCGTCCACGTCGATGCCGTTCGGGATCGTGCGCGTGAGTTCGGGACGTGCGCCGTCCGCGACCTGCCGCAAGCGGTTGCCCTCGTAGAGCGCGATGATTTCATGCGCGGCGCCGTACGCGAGCGCGCCGAGCGCCTCGAAAAAGCGGACCCACAGCTCGCGAAAGTAGCTGACGTTCGAGGCAT
Source organism: Trinickia dabaoshanensis (assembly GCF_002879885.1). Taxonomy (GTDB): domain Bacteria; phylum Pseudomonadota; class Gammaproteobacteria; order Burkholderiales; family Burkholderiaceae; genus Trinickia; species Trinickia dabaoshanensis. The sequence goes on along the minus strand of NZ_PNYA01000001.1, from coordinate 388,710 downwards.
CGCGTTCGAACAGGCCGCGGTTGTCGCGAATCCAGCGGCTTTGCAGCAGATCGATCTTGCGCTCTTTGGTATAGATGCCATGTTCGCTGACGATCAGCGGGCGGCCTGTTCGATAGTGCATCAGCGCCCCCAAGTAACCCGCGTAACCGGTGGAGACGGTGTGATAGACGCGTGCCGGCGGCGTGCCCGCGGCGACGCGCGCGAGTTGCCAGAGCGGCTTGTGCATGATGCGCACGGTCCAGAAGTAGTCGGTGAACGACGGGTCCGTGCAGTGTTCCGTGTATTGCTCTTCGATGAATCGCCACGCTTCGCGGCTATGCAGAAACTGCGCTTCGCTCAAGGCGCCGTCGGCGCCGAGCAAGGGCAGCAGCTCCGCCATCATCGTGCCGATTTCGGCATGCGAGCGGGCATCGCGCAGGGCTTGATGGAACTGAGCCGAACGTGCGAACGCGGCGGCATCGCCTGCCACTTCGCGCGGGGGCCGGGCATCGGCGGGTGCGCTTTCGTAGAGGTAGTGGGCCTCGAAATGAACGACGTTCTCGGGCAGGGCATACGCGGCACCCGCATAGTCCTCTTGGCGGCTGCCGATGAATACGATGCCGAACCGCGTGTCCGGGTAGGCGCGGATCATTTCGTTGACCCAACTCGATACGCCGCCGCGAACGTACGGGAAGGTGCCCTCCAGCAAGAGGCAGACATCGACGTCGGCGGCCCGGCGGTTCAGGGGGGAATTCATGATGTCCAATAGTCGAGGGCGGGCTTGAGCGCGGGCGCGGCGGACCCGTGCGCGAGCGCGGCCGCGAGTTCGGCGGTGCGTGCGTGATGCCCCTGCAGGAACGCCGCTTCGGCAAGCCAGGGCAGCAGCCGCTCCCGCGGAAAGCCGAGTTCGCTCGCGCGTTCGAGCAGCGGCGCCGCCGCATCGGGGCGATGTTGCGCCAACGCGAGCCGTGCCCGCAACAGCCAAAGCGCCGCGTCGTGCTCACCGCCCGGTAGCGCTTGCGCTTGCCGCGCGTGGCCGTCGGCTTGTTTGAGCGTGTGCTGATAGACGTCGCCTTGCGCAAGCTGCTGATACACCAATTCGAAGTGCAATTCGGCAAGCCTGCGATGCAACGCTCGCCGCTCGTCGTCGCTCGCCGTGAGGCGCAGTGCCTCCTTACTGTCGGAAATCTTGCGGACGATTTCGTTTTCGGCCTGATCGAGCGTGCCATAAGCGAGCAAGCGCAGATCGTCGACCGGGTCGGCGAGCAACTCGCGCAGCAAGGCGCCCGTGGTGTGCGTGGGCAAGCCCTGAATCGCGACCAATGCGGCCAGCCGGTCGCTCGTGGCCGCACGCGTGTTTACGAGCCGCGACTGCACGCGCGCGCCGCCCCCATGCGCGACACGGGAGACGAGATAGCTCACGAATTCCGGACGGCCAACGATGCCGGGGTCGCGCAAGCTGCGCCGCATCGGCACCCACTTGCCCCATGCCGCCGCCAGCACTTCGATCAAACCGCCGACGCATGGCACGAGCATGCTGGCGAGCCATAGATGCAGCAGCACCGTGCGGCGCGGCTCGCGCAATTCCAGCGGCAGCAAGCGGCGGAAAGCGACGGCTTCGGCGGCGGCCACGATGGCTTGCAACACGAGCAGCGCCACGAGCGGATCGGCGAAGCGGCCGGCGTGCAGCGCGCCGACGATCGCCGCGGCCTGCAACAGTGCCGCGCCCGCCAGAGCGAGACCCGTGATGAGGCGCTCTCGATTATCAAGCATGGGCGTCCGCCCGCTCGACGAGACCGGCCAAGTTCGCGCCCGTGGACGCGGCGTTGACGTGCAAAGTATGGACCCCGATGCCGGCGCGGTCGAAGTCGGTATCGAATTGGCTTTGCAGGTTCGCCTCGATCCGCGCCAGGTAACCTTCGATCCCGGTCGAATCGGTGAGTGGCATGAGGTTGATCAACACGGAACGGCGCTCGGTTTGCAGCGGCCAGGCAAGATCGAGCGAGCGGCCCCGGCGCAGCACGTGCTCGAACAATGAGTCGTGCTCCTCGTCGCGGCGGAACGAGAGGGCGACGACCGAGGAGTCGATGCCGCTCGTGCGTTGCAGGCGCGCCAGGCGCGCGTATTCGAGCGCGAACTCGAGCGGACAGCCGGGCACCGCATCGAGTAGTCGGCTCACCACGCGCGAATGCTCCACGCCGTCGCCGTAGTAGCCGAGCAGCACCAGCATCATTTGCAGGTTGTCGTAGTTCAACGAGAGGAACGGCATTTTCTCGATGACGAGCAGCGCGAGCAACGTATCGTCGGCCGAGAGCAACGGTGCGCATACGAGGTAGCGGCTCTCGTGGGCGTTCGCATGTTCCGATTTCAGGTGCGCGAGCTTGCCCGTGTCGAGCGCGAGCCGAACGAGCGGATCGCTCGCGACGAGATCGGGCGGGGCGCCGACGGTGGCCAACGGTTTGCGGCCGAGCTTGCCCCCGCGCGCGGGATAGAGCGCGGCGACTTCGACTTGGCAGGCGCGCGCGACGTATTCGAGCAAGCGGGCGGCCCCGGGCAGCGAAGCGCTCTCGGCCGCATCCGCCGAGAGCGAGAGCCGGCGCAACTCGATGATCGAATCGCGTAGGGTGGTGGGGCGCGTCAGCAGGTCTTTCTCGAGCCGCTCGTGCGAGAGCCGCAGCAGGTAGTGATTGTTGGTCAGGGCGGCGAGCCGGTCGTTCAGGTAGCTGTTGATCGAGGCGGCACGTGTCGTGCGCGCGGCCCAGGTATCGCCGAAATGCCCTGCGACGATCGCTTGGATCAATCCGCCCGCGAAATAGGCGCCCGGCCAGGCGGTACCCGGCGGGTAGAGCACTTGCCATTCGAGAGCCAGCAAGAGCCCCGATCCCACGCCGATCAACACGCCGTAGCGCAGCGCGATGATGGTCGGCACGAGCCATAGCCACGGAAAATTGCCGTGCAACAGCAACGGGTCACGGCGATCGAGCGCCCATGCGAAAGCGAGGACGGCGATCGTGAAAGCGGCGCTTTCGACGATCGCGAACGGGCGCTGGGCGGCGGGCGCAAGCGCGCGGCGCAGCCGGCCCAGTTTGCCGAGCGGCTCGGCGCGGCGCACGATGCGCGCGCCGTTGGCGGAAGTTTTCGCATCCATGACGTGGCGGGCGGCGAAGGCTCAGCCGCGCGCCGCGAGCGGCGAGAGCAGCTTGCCGATCAGGCTCTGCGCGACGCCGCCGAGCGAAGAACGGCTCCAGCCGCCGCGATTTCCCGTGCCGCTCCATACGACCTTGCCCGATTCGACATCACGCAGCTCGAACGTCATGCCGACCACCGGCTCGCCGTCCACGCCGACCTTGTAGCGCCACTCTTCGACGGCGCCCGACAGCGCGTAGCGTGCGTGGTGCGAGCGGGCCCAACCGAGCGCTTTGTCTCGATCGGGCTGGCTCGTGGCGTCGAACGGATCGCCGCCCGGGCTGGCCGGCATGCTGTCGACCGTGGCGATCCCCAGCTTGCGCAGCGCGTTGGCGGCCATCGATTGCGCCGCGCTACCCGCATCGGGCGTTTCCGTGTAGTTGGCGAGCGGAAGGACGACGACGGTATCGGTCGCACGAAGCCGCGGCGCGGGCGTCGTATCGACGGTCGAGCAGGCGCCGGCGGCGATCAGGGCGGCCGTGGCGAGCGTCCACCCGACGGTCCTGCGGATTCGCTCGAAACGATTCATGTTCATTTCCTCGTGATGGTGATTCGATAGTCCTGAAATGCTTGCCGGGTCGGCCATTCGCGGTCCCCTCGTCAATAGAACCAGCGATAGCGCGCGCCGATCACGGTGACCGACGTACCCTGCGCGGCGACGCGCTCGTGCTGGAAGTAAAGCGCCGCGTGATCGCCGCCGAATAAGGTTCCGGCGATGCCGACATCGGATTGCAAGCCCCAGCCTTGGTTGGTGTCGTGCACCATGCCGATGTCCAAATACGGACGCCAGGCATGGGTGTAACGGTCGACGAGATCGTTGCCGAAGCCGACGAACGCGCCGAATTGGCCATAGCTCGCCGGCATGAACGTGGCCGCGCTCAACGGCCCCAGGGCGGCCGGCGCAAGCCGTTGCAAAAGCGCGTCGGGCTGTCCGCTGGCGTTGTATCCACCGTGCGCGCCCGTAATGCGTATGGTGTAGTCGGGAAACTTGGTGCGAATCTTGTAGTCGATCTCGGCCTGCTCGAGCACGCCGCTGCCGACGAAGCCGCGCGCCTGGCTATAGAAGCGATCCGCTTCGACGCTCGCGGTGAAGGACCAGCGCGGGTTGGGTTGCCAAGTCATCGCCGCGCCGGCGCTATCCTTGAGCCCGCCGACGAGGAGCGCTTGCTGCTCGGTCGCTTCGGCGCCGCGTTCGACCGACGCCGTCAACGAAACGGGCGAGTTGCGTCCGAACGTGGCTGCGGCTTTGGCTGTGTAAAAGGAACTCACCGCATCGCGGCGGCCGGCGTCGAGCGAAAACAGCGTGTCGCGTGTCAGCCGGCGCACGCTCAGATCGACCGCGCGATCGACCGACGGCAGATTCACGAGCTGCGTCGTGTCGGTGGAGCGTTGCATCCGCTGCTGCGCGTGAAGGCCGAGCAGGTAGTGATCGGAGAGCTTCAGATTCGCGGCCAGCGTTTGCTGGACGTAATCGAGCGGATGCTCGACGTAATCGTCGACCGAGGCGTCGATCGATTGGCCCCAGAACATCGTGGCGTCCACGAGCCGGGTATGGAGTTCGGTGTCGTCGGGGGCACCGTCGAGCGCATCGAAGGCGAGCGCCTGTGCCGCGCCTTGACGATCGACTCGCATCGAAGCGTCGATCCGGCTGTAGCGCGGCAGCGGCGCGGCCGGCGTATCGAGCAGCCGTTCGATCGTTTGCACGTCGTCCTCGGCCAAGGCGATCGCTAGCCGCTCGTCTTGCGCGCCGAGCAGGCGCCGCGCATAGCGACGCGCGAGCCAACGCTTGGCCACGCCGTAGCGTTCGTCCGAAATGGCCCAGGCGACGGCGACGTCGCGCGCAACGGCCTCGAATAGACGCGTATGCTCGGCGCGGCGGGCGTCATCCGACGGTAGAGACGACAGCCCGGCGGCGGCGCCGAGCAGGCTGCGCTCGGATTCGTCGGGCGTGCTCGTTGACGGAGCCGGTGCGGTCAACGCGTGCAGCAGATGGCGGGCCGCATCGCCGTCGGCTAGCGTTTGCGCAAGCGTCGCGCGCCGTCCCTCCAATTGGGCCATCGTTTCCCAGTCGCCGCGATCGGGCAGGTGCAGCGGCTCGCCGCGCACGGGTGCTTGGCTCTCGTGTCCCTCGGCAGCCAGCAAGCCGAGCCAAACGCGGCGACGCACGGCAGCGGCGATCCCGGGGTGGCCGGCCATTTCTTGTGCGTCCGCATACGTGAGCAGCCACAACGGATCGCGCCGCATCGACGCCGCTTGCAACCGCAAGTAGCGCAGCGCGTCCACGGGCCGGTTCAAGCGCAGTTCGGCGGCCGCGAACGGTCCCCAGAGCGCTTCGTCTTCGAGCGCGCGTGCGCGCCACTGGCGGAGCGCGGCGCGCACGTCGGCTTCGGTGCCTTCGTCCACGAGCATCCACAGGTAAGCGGCGCGCGTGTCGTCGCCTGCGCCGGGCAGCGCGACGGCTCGACGAAGATCGGCCAGCGCGGCCGCGAGTCGACCGCTTTGCCGCTCGAACTCGGCGCGTGCGACGAGAAAGCCGGCATCGCGCTCGGCGGCTGCGCGCTCGTCCGCCGTCAAGCCGTTCAATAGCGCCTCGGCACGCTCGGGGGCGTGCGCGGAAAGATACGAGCCGATGGCATCGCGCAAGGCGCGCGCGCTATGGTCGCGTTCATACTGCAACTGCGCCAGCCGCGCGGCATCGAGCGGTTGACGTTCGTAAAAGAACGTCATGGCGGACAGATCTTCCGGCGTCTCTTCGCCGCTCGCGAGCAAATGACGATAGGCGAGGGTGCTGTCCGCGTCGTTTTGCGTGAGGCGCGCGAGCTGCCCGTAGGTGCGCCAATACAGCACGTCGCGATCGGTCGCGTACGGTTGCACGGCTTCGAGCGCCCTCAATGCGCCGGCCAGATTGCTCTGGCGGTACAAGAGGTTCGCGCTGTGCAGCGCATATTCGACGTTGCCTCGGTTCGACTCGTGCAGCGCTTGCCAGGTCCTGAGCGCTTGGTCGATATACCCGGCCCGCTCGGAGAGCAGCGCATAGCGGCTCGCGATCGGCGCCTGCCGAGCGCCCGTCATGCGTGCCTTCAAGAATGCGAGGGCATCGTCGGGCTGGCCGAGGCGTTCGTAGGCCGAGACCACGGCGTCGACCAGCTTCAGGTCGCCGGGCGCCGTATCGCTCGCATGGATCAGTGCTTGAACGTACGAGGCGTCGTCGTCGAGCATCGGTGCGATGCGTTGCACGTTCGACCAGCCGGCGCTGTCTCCGGTTTGTCGCGCGTACGCGAGCCATGCCTGCAAAGCCGCGGCCGGCTGATTGCGCCATTCGTCGACTTGCGCGAGGCGTTTGCGCCATTCGGGTTGGTCGGGATGACGGGCCACTTGCTCGGCGGCGATCTTGGCGGCGTATTCGAGATCGTTCGATTCGAGGAACGCTTGATAAAGCGTCGAGGCGAGATCGGTTACCGCGGGCGCCGCGGGTTGTACTTTGCCGGCAATGCGCGTCACCTTGCCGCGCGATGCGCGATCGAATACGGCGGGTATGAGGTGGGCAACGCGCTCGCGGCTCGTGGCCGACGCGAGTCTGATCCATACGTTGCGCCGCGCATCGACGAACTGCATCAGCGCGCGGGCGTAACGATCGACGAGGTCAGGGCGATGCGCGGCGCGCGCAAGTTGCAGCAGCACCTCCAAACTTTGGCGATCGTTGTCGAGGCCGGCCAGATGGGCTTGCGCCTGCGTGAGCGCATCGTCGAGCAAATTGCCCGCTTGCAGCGCACGAACCGCCGCGATGAATGCCGCGCGCGCCTCGTCGCGGTTGCGCGCCTGGGCTTGCGCGGTGAAGTATGCCTGCGCCGCGCGCCGGTATTCGCCCGCCGCTAGCCACTGCCGCGCGGATTGGCCCTGCCAATATGCGGCGCGAGCCGGCTCGGCCCGTGCGAGCCGCTCTTGGTAGCGCGCGGCGATGGTAGGCGCGCCGACCGCGAGCGCTTGCGAAGCCAGCGCCTGAAGCTGCGCCGCATTCCACTCTTCTTGCATTGCGATATCGAGCTCGGTGGCGACGCGCACCAACAGGGCAGCCCGTTGCGGCGAATCGGCGGGCGCGGCGAACGCGCGCTGTTCGTCGCAACGCAGCTCGATTTGAATCGCTTGCCGGCGCGAGCGCTGCACGCCGAGCGCGGCGAGGCGGGCAGCCGCCCGATGCGCCTCGTTACAGCGGCCCAGCGCGAGATACTGGTTCGCGAGCGCCGACAAATAGAGGGGATCGCTCGGCGCGCTACGCAGCCATGCTTCGAGATACGCCACCGTCAGTTCGCTCGGCGCGGCGTCGTTCACGATGCGCGCGCGCAGGCCGCCCGCGACATACGTGGCGGCCAATGCGCAGACGATGGCGCACGCGGCGCCCGCCAGCATGAGCGGTGTCGCGATGCGCGGGCGATCAACCGCCACAGTCGACCTCGATGCTCCGATACGTCACCTGCTGTCCGGCGACGGCCGGTATCTGCACGCGCAACGCGGTACCCTTGCGCTCGGCGGTGAGCGCAAGTCCCGCGCTGGAGGCGCGGCAACGCGCGCCGTTGGCGATCGAGAAGAACGGCTTGTAATAGCCGCCGAATTCGAAACGCAGGCCGTGATCGAGTCGCTGGAAGTGCCGCACGAAGCCGTTGGCCTCGTCGATGTACGGCAGCGCGTTGCGGGTGTCGGCCGGGGCCATTTCGAAGCGGGCGCTGCCGCCGTCGATGTGGATGTAGGTGCCGTCCGGGCCGCTCGAATAGCCGGTGACGCCGCTCGCGTCGTCCAGGCGAGGCACTTGCGAGCCGCTCCAATGCAACTCGCGCACCGCGCCGTTGCCGCGCACGAGCCAGCCGTTTGCGTCGCGCGCGACCGCGAACGTGCGCCAATCGAGGACCCGGCGAATGTAATCGCTCACGTGCACCGGCAACACCGGCTGCTCGAGCACGGCGCGAAAAATCTCGTCGAGCGCCCGCAGCGAGGCCATCTTCGTGCCGCTGTACATGTGGTAGTAAATGTCGATCGGCTTGAAGCGCAGCGGACGGTCGGTCATCGCGTAGGTCTGCAGCACTTGCGTGAAGCCGTAGAACGGTCCTTGCCAGTCGTTCGTGTAGACGTTCTCGTCCTGGTTCGGGGCATAGACTTGATAGGCGCCCGGACCTTTTTCGACACCGATCGGCGCGATGTTCAGCCAACTGTCGTCGGCCTTGGTGATGGTGGTATCGCCGCCGTTGAAGTTGTAGACGCCCGTCTCGTAGACGCGCCGCACGGCGAGCGCGGGCGGCATGCAATCGCCCGACCATTGCAGCACGACCACGTGTTTGCCCGCGGGGGCGAGGCGGCGATCGATATAGGCGATCGAGCCGGCGATCTCGCGATCGAGATCGAACTTGTAGCCGGGGATGTTTAGCGAAAACGCCGCGTCGGACCCTCCGCGATCGGCATGCCCGCCGGTCTTCGCATCGACGTTTTCCCAGGTGAACGGATGGGAGTACGTGTGCGTGCCGATCTCGACGTAGGGCAGGGCGAACATCTGCCGCGCGATCTGCTCGAGACGCGGCGAGATTTGGGGATAAAGGCCGTCCGCGCCGACCTCGCCCTCGATGACGGAGAGTGTCGTGGGGATCGGATAGCGCGTCCAAATGCGGTCGTACAACGCCTGGCCCGAGTAGTCGGGGCCGGGAAATTCCGCGCGCGATGCGAAGCCGTCCCCGTCCACATGCGACATCAGCAGACGCCGGCCGTTTTCCGTCGTGACGTTCGGCGCGGGCAAGGCGGGCAAACGCAGGGCCGCTTGCAAGAACGAAATGGGCTGGATCGCCCAGCGCTGCTGCTCGATGCTGTCCAGCGAAACGATGTTGTACTGATTGAGCGCGAAGCCGCCCCACGGCATGATGCCGACGGCGTCGACGCGCTGCCCCCCGGCATCGATACCGAGCAGCGACCGGCCGTCGCCGGCGATGCGAAGCTGGGGAAGATCGCGCGGGTCGGGCACCGGCATCGTTTCGAACCCGACCATCGCGTCGCGCGCGACGATCTTCAAAGGCGCATGCAAGTTGCCCGGCACCGGCTGGAGGCCGAGTGCGCCGCCATCACCGCCCGGCGCGAACCCTAATTGGCCGAAGAACGCGATGGGAACATGCGCGTCGATCACGCGTTGTACCCACGCGCGCCAGGCATGCCCGCCGTTATCGCGCGCGAGCCACGCGACCACGCCTGCGTAGCGGTCCGGCGTGACGTCGGCCGGTAGCGGCGCATCGAGCCGTGCATATCGAACGTCGTAGCCTAGGTAGTTGAGCGGCGTGGCGACCGCGGTGACGCCGGGGCTGGTATCGAGTTGCTGGCCGCTCGCCAAGTCTTGGACGACCAAAATCTTTCGAGGCATGACCTCGATGCGCCCGATACCCACGAGATCGTGCGCCGGATCGGTCACGTAGGCATCGAGCCCCGCGGCGAGCGCTTGGTCGGCGGTGCGATGCTCACAGACGCGATCCCCGTCCTCGCACGTTTCGAGCGCGACCACCGGAATGCCGAATTCGCGTTCGAAGCTTTGTGCGGCCGCGAGCGAGTCGCGGTGTTCGCTGAAGAGTCCTTGCGCGAGCACCGCGTACACCGCCGCCGCGTGCCGGCGTGCGACCTCGAGTGCCCCGCCGCCCGCGACGACGATCGCGGCGTCCGGATGGGCAGCGTGAATCGCGTCGATCGCCTCGTAACCCGCCGGCGTGTCGAGCAGTACGCCGCGATAGCCGCGCTGCCATAGAGGTTGTACTTGCTGCGCGACGAAGGCCTCGACGCTTTCTCCCTCGGTTGCGCTCGTGCGAGCGATGTAGACGGTATGGGCGAGGGGATGCTCGGTGGGATCGAATGCGGCGGCCGGGTCTAGAATCAGCGCGTCGAAGGCTTGCAGGAGATCGAGCGGCGGATCGGCGCCATCGTAGAGCGCGAGATTGATATGCCTCACGGCCTTCGCGGGCGTTTGCGCGGCGGCCGGCCGGCCGCCGCCGAGTGCGAGGCCGATGCACGTCAAGAACGTCCATGCGACGAGGCGTGGCAACTGCCGCGAGATGCTTCGGCCCCAACGGCCCGCTTTGGCGAAACCTGCTTTCAACTTGCTTCCCGGAACTGGCCGCTCGCCGGCCCTTGTTGTCGTATGCGCCGCCTTCCAGGCGGTTCAGCGCGCACTGCTACCGCTATCGGACGGATAACGACGGGATTTTGGCCGTTTCGCCCGATGCGTGCGCCGCGCAAAAATAGCATGGATCGGACAGGCAAGAAAAGCGCCAATCTCATTTCGCCTTTTAATGAAAAATGAGGTCCGTTTCTCGTGGGCGTGTATTTATTGGGGCGCAAACGTTTAAATGCATGATCGATTACGTTTGCGCGGCGATGAGCACTCGGGCTGGCCTCGAGGACATTCGAGAGGCGCATACGCAGCGGCGTTGCGGGGGGCGCACGGTATGCCGCGGCGCTATAGGCGCTGCGTTTAGTTGTCCGACGCTTCGCACAACTGAATGTCAAATCTTTGACGATGGGCGATAACGGCAATCGATAACGATTGCATGCGTCTTGAAAGAAAACCCGAACGCGAATTTGTTTACCGGCTTGTGACGAGGCGAGCACATTTTTACCGATCCGCCATCGCGGGCGTAACGGGCTTTGTCCACGAGGGGGTCCGCGGCCATCTTTCCGTCGGCGTTGAAAATCCTTCAAGGAGCGGACCTATTATCGGGGCGGGGTTGGGTGTCCACAATGCGACCCGTTACTTTCTTCGCAGCGTATCCTCCCTATGGCAAACGTATTGAATTCATTAGCTTCCAACCGCGCCGCCCGAGCATCGCGCGCGACCCTCGTCGCCGGCCTCTTTGCACTGTTGGCGCCGATTGCCGCCCATGCGGACGATCTCGTGCACCCAAAGGAATTGATCGTCGAGCAGAGCTTGCCGACCGCGCAAGCGCAGCGGCAGATCTTGGCCGCTCGCCGGTACGACACGTTTTGGACGACCGGCGAGCCGGCGTTGGCTCGCGCGGCACTCGCGGCGGATTTCACGGATAGGACATTGCCGCACGGGCGCGCGCAGGGAATCGAAGGTCCGCTGGCCGCGTCGAAGACGTTCCATACCGCGGTGCCGGACGTGCACTGCGATGTGGAACAGATGATCGTGGCCGGTGACCGCGTGATCGCTCATCTGCGTTTCACCGGGCACTTCACGGGGACCTTCAATGGCGTGCAAGGCGCGGGTCGGCCGATCGATTTCATCGCGACCGACATTTACCGCATCCGCGACGGCAAGATCGCCGATAACTGGCATATCGAGGACAACCTGACACTGTTGCAGCAACTGGGCATCGTCAAGATGTAAGGGCAGCGCGCTGTGCTCGGGCGCAGCGTGGCGAACAGGGTCGTCAACGGAGCAAACGACTATGAGATTCGACGGACAAGGCGTGTTGGTGGTGGGCGGCAGTTCGGGCATCGGCGAGGCTGCGGCGCGAGCGTTCGCCGAGCAGGGAGCGAACGTGACGATCGTGTCGCGCGACGCCGGCAAATTGGCCGCGAGCGCGGCGCGCATCGGCCATGACGTGCGCACGGCGAGCCTCGATATCACCGACGACGCGAGCATCGAGGCGTTTTTCGGCGGCGCGGGCGAGTTCGATCACGTCGTCGTATCGGCCGCGCAAACAGCGGCGGGGCCCGTGCGCGGCCTCGCGCTGCACGACGCGTATGCCGCGATGAACAGCAAGTTTTGGGGTGCCTATCGCGTGGCCCGCGCGGCGCGCGTGAAAGAGGGCGGTTCGCTGACGCTCGTGTCGGGCTTTTTGAGCGTGCGGCCGAGCAAGAGTTCGGTCCTGCAAGGCGCGATCAATGCGGCGCTTGAAGCGTTGGCGCGAGGGCTGGCGCTCGAACTGTCGCCGGTGCGCGTCAACGCCGTCTCGCCGGGGCTGATTGCCACGCCGTTGTGGTCCAAGCTCGACGACGCCGCGCGCGAGAAGATGTACGAAGGGGCGGCCGCACGCTTGCCGGCGCGCAAGGTCGGGCAGCCGCAGGACGTCGCCAACGCCATCGTCTATCTGGCATCGACGCCTTACGCGACGGGTTCGACGGTACTGATCGACGGCGGCGGCGCGATCGCGTGATTCGATTCGGCGACGGCGCGCCGGGCATCGGTGATGCCGCGCGCCGTCGCGGTTGACGTCGAGTCACGAAAAAGTCGTGATCGACGGTGCTTGACTCATCGACTCGACTTCGTCTTGGCTTTGGCGTTCAAGAGCATCGTGGCGCTCGAGCCTAGGTTGCTCGCGAATCGATTGGTATAGCCGAGCGTGCCCACGCCGCCGATCGAATTGCAGGTCGGCGAGGCCGAGCCCGGCGCGCAATCCACGTCGCGATCGAACGACCAGAAATGCAGACCCGCGAGCCCGTATTGCTTGACGAACGCGGAGACGGCATCGGCGTCCGCGGGCGTAAACGTCTCGCCTGCCACGTCGTTACCGCCGATCATCGGCGTGACCTCGATCTGGCGGTACGGCACCCCCCAATGATCGTGCAGATTCATAGCGGCTTGAATCGCCGATTGACCCATCTCGCACGCGCCGCCCGCGACGACGCAATTACCCGGACCTGCCGATCCATAGTCCATCGTCATCAGATCGATCGTGTAGTTCGCAAGTCCGTATGTCCGGATGGCCTGCATGACCCAATCGCCGTAAATATTGAAGCTGTCCTGCGCGTTCGAACCCAAGGAAACGGCTGTCGAAGACCCCGCCTGCGAGGGGGCTAGCGTGGCGAGCGTGAAACTGAAGCGCAAGTTCGGATAGCTGCGCTGAGCCATGGCCACGCGTTGCACCAAATCGTTGATGACTTGCTGGGTCTGTCCGGCCTCGATATCGAAGTCGATGCCGACAAGGTTCTTCGACGCGTACCGATTGATGAACGTCGTCATCCCCGCGTCGGAGCCGCAAGTGAACGAGCCCGCTGCGCCGCCGGTGGAAATCACGTAATTGACGTCGGCCGCGGTGAACAAAGGCACATTCGCCGCGGCCATGGCCGCGCCGCTTACGCCGCCCCAGTTCTCGCTGCCGCACTCGCCGGTGGCGAACGCGAGTGTCATCGTATGGACGCTGGCGGGGAGCACCGAGAGGACAGGGCTGATCTGGCCGGTGACGTTCGATGAGATCACGTTCGTGTTCCAGTTCAGCGAAATCGTTGCATCCTTGTATGGGCTGTAAATGAATCCGGTGGCGGTGCCTGTGCCCGATCCGCCGGAGCCTCCCGATCCACCCGAGCCGCCGGACCCGCCGGATCCACCGGAGCAGGCCCCGAGCGAGGTCCAAGGCTGGCCGCTACCGGCCGGACCGTTGTTCGTGGCGGGATTCTGGTTTTGCGTCCACCAATTCGCCTGATAGTTGACTCCGCCGGTCGATGCGACATTGCCTTGCGTATAGACCTGCGTCGCGCTCCAAGCCGCTTCGCACGCGCTGGACGCGGACGCTTGCAGCGCAGCCGAAAAGGGCGTGGCGGCGTGGGCATCGGTCAAAAATGGCGACGATGCAAGCAAAATCATGGACAGGAAATTCAAGGCCGGCCGCATGACACATGCAGAACCTTCGTTCTTCATCTCCTTGCCTCCTAGATGTGCTGGGTTGACTGACAGCATGAATGCAATGAGTTGACATCGAATATCGATGCCGCGACTAATGATAGGTGCTTGAAATGAGTTTTTTTGAATGCCGGTTTGAAAAGCAACCGTTTTTGGTAGGTTTGTTTAGAAGGGGACGATTTAAAATGGTTATCAACCAAATACGCTGAACGCGCAAAATGTACTCGCTACTGCCTGCTTTCGTATCGGCGTTATTTCTCGGTTTCGGCGTCTACGTACTGGCCACGGAGGGCTCGACACGCGTATCGGCACCGTTCGTGGCCATTTGTGCCACGACGTTCGCATGGCAAGGAACATGGGCCCTGTTGTTTCAAACGAGCCGCGCCGATGTCGGAGGCGTGCTCGTCAAAATCGGCTATCTTTTCATCTTGTTCTTGCCGACCACCTTCTATCACTTCGTGACAGAGGTCGTCTCGGCACGGAGCGAGCGAACGATGCTGTGGTCGTCGTACTGCGTCTGCGCGGTGCTGGCTATCGCACTCATGACCGGAGACGGGGTCATCAGCGGGATGAGGGCGCACTCGTTTGGATACTATCCTCAAGCCGGTCGCTTGCATCCCATTCATGTGGTGCAGACGGCATTTCTTGCGGGCCGTAGTGCGTGGCTACTGCTCGAGGCGAAGCGTTCTAGATACGCCCGCGGTTTGCCCAACCTATTCAATCCCTGCTTAGCCAGCTTGTGCATGTATTGCGTCGCCGCCAGCGATTATGCGGTCAACTATGGCTATGACTTTTATCCGGTAGGCGTGATTTTCATCGCGATCGGCCCCGGCATACTGGCGGTGGCGATCGTGCGTTATGGGCTGATCCGTCCGCGTCTAACGCTAGCGACCGTCGCGCACGAAGTGGCATCGCCGCTCGCAACTATAGGCTTGCATGCGGACGAGTTGCGCCGCGTCGTCCCCGAATTGATGCGCGGCTATCGATTGGCTGTCGAACATGGATTGTGTACCGACAAGTCATTCCTATTGGAGGAGCCCGAGAGAATAGCGGCGCTCGCCCCGGCGATCAGGCAGCAAGTCGATGGCACGTCTACTGTCATAGAGATGTCGCTGGCGTCGTTGACGCTCGATCGCTTGGACCGGCGACAGTTCGCGTCTCATTCGATCGATGCCTGTGTGCAGTCGGCTCTTGATCGTTTTCCGTTCAAGGCCGGGGAACGGGATCAAGTTCAGGCGACGGGAATCGATCCTGCGATTCGCTTTTTCGGCTCGGATTCCCTGCTCGTCTGCGCCCTATTCAATCTGCTGAAGAATGGGATGGACGCCATTCGTTCGCGCGGAGAGGGCGGGTTGGACATCCGCGCCGAGCGTCGCGACGGTTTTTGTTTGCTGCGTGTTACCGACGGCGGGCCGGGAATTGCCCCGGAAGTGCTGCCGAGAATTTTCGAGCCTTTCTATTCCACCAAGGCGCACGGCCGTGGCGCGGGCGTCGGGCTGACCTTCTGCCGCAGCGTTTGCGAGGCATTCGGCGGTGCCATCTCGTGTGAGTCCGAAGTCGGGGTGCGCACGACGTTCACGCTATGTTTGCCCGAGCGCGAGTCGCTCGCGGACGATGGCCGGGACGCTTTTCCGCCATCAGCCGAGTCCTTTCGCGTTTGAGCGTTACGCGCCGCCGATCGTGCGCGGCATGCAAGGAGATGGGTATGACTCTTTTGGTTAAACAGCCGGTGTTTCACCCGTTGTCCGTCCTATTCATCGACGACAGCGCCGATTTCCTAAACGGATTGCGTGGTTTTTTTCGCGACCGAACACTGAATCGCTTTTTCACGAACCCCAAGGCGGCGCTGGACCACATCGCGTCATCTCGCCGCGACTTCGGCGCTCGAGCCGGTGGCCTCTCGAGCGCAGATTGCATCGCGATCGAACGAGGCACGGGCAACGCGTTGGGAAGCGACCCGTTCGACGACCGTGGCCGATTCGACGAGATCGCGGCCGTCGTCGTGGATTACGAAATGCCGGAAATGGATGGAATCCGCTTTCTGTCGTCGATCCGTGACGTTCCTTGCACCAAGATCTTGCTGACTGGCGTCGCAGGCAACGAGGAGGCCGTGGAAGCGTTCAACGCCCATCTCATCGATTTCTACCTTCGCAAGACCGACGCCGATCTGCCGGCGAAGCTCGCGAGAATCGTGGAGGATGCGCAAAAGCGCCATTGCGAACACAGAGGACTAGTGGGTATGCATGACGTGGGCGCGACCTATTGCGACCCGAGGGTGGTGCGTTTGCTCGATGAGCTCGCGGTTCGTGAAGGCCTCGTCGAGTACTACTGGCGACCCGAGCAGAATGCGGTGCTGATGTTCGACGCTCAAGGCAACGCCAGTGTCTTCGTCGCCTGGGATGAGGACGAATGGGCGTTTCAATGCGATACCGTGATCGATGCGGGCGGCCCCGAATGGCTGCACCGAGCAATGCTCGAGCGTCGCATCATGCCGTTGTTTTGGCCGGACGAAGCATATCGTCCGGACCTGGCGGATATCCGAACCACGGAGTTTCATCCCGTTCCCGGTTGGTCCGGCGCGTGTTACGGCGTCACGCCTCTCGAGGCATCTGAAGTTGAGCCGGGCAGCCTGACGTTTGCTCAATGGCGGCAAAGCCGACGCGATACGTTGGCGAAATCGACCGGGCAATTAATATAGTTTTACTATTTAATGCATGCCGGTCACTCATTCGATCGCACGCATCCTCATCGCACGTTTCCTTACGCCCGACTTGCTATGGGTGGCAGGAAACAGACGCCAAATGCATCGCGGTCGGTGCGGCTCGCTCGCCATTTACCAACTCAACGTTTCAAATAGTCGGACTAGTTAAGGGTATCTATGTATTAAGGTCGCCCGCACGGTGAGCTAGCATGGCTGCGTTCATGAGATTGGCCGCCGCGCGGCTTGTCGTATTTGTGCGCGTGGGGCGCGCCGGGGTGAACGCCGGCGCCAGCCGGCAACGGTTTGCGCCGTTTCGCAAATAGCATTCAGCCAACGAAAACGACGGAGGATGTGATGACGAGCGAGCGAGACGATGCACGGGAAATGTCGCAAGAGCCGGCCGGCGATGGGGTCGAGAATCGAACGCGGCGCGGGTTGCTGCAAGGCGCCGGGTTAGGCGCGGCGCTTGCGATGATGGGCGGCATGATCTCTCCGGCGCAGGCCGCGGAGGCGCCGTTTCCGTCGCATAAGCGCTGGAAAATCGTGTTCGTCAATCACGTGACGACGAACCCGTTCTTCGTGCCGACGCAATATGGCATTCAAGACGCGTGCGCCACCTTCAACATGGACTACCAGTGGACCGGATCGGCCAATGCCGATGTCGGCGAGATGGTCAATGCCATGAATGCGGCGATCGCGGCCAAAGCCGATGCGATCGCGGTACCGATCGTCGATCCGAAGGCATTCGACAAGCCGATCGAGAAGGCGCTCGACGCGGGCATCCCGGTGTTCGCCTACAACGCCGACGCCCCGCGCGGCAGCACCAACGCAAGACTCGCGTATATCGGCCAGGATCTGTACCAGTCCGGCTATCAAATGGGCGAGCGTATCGTGAGCCTGATCGACAGCGGCCTAGTCGGGCTGTTCATCGCCACGCCGGGCCAACTCAATATCCAGCCGCGTTTGGACGGCGCGATGGATGCGATCAAGAAGTCCGGCAAGAAAATCGATGCGCAGATGATCGCCACGGGCGCGACGGTCAACGAGGAACTCTCGAAGATCAAATCGTTTTATCTGGGCCACCAAGACCTGAAAGGCATGTTTGCCGTCGACGCGGGCAGCACGCAAGGCGTCGCCCAAGTGATCAAGGAATCGAAGCTGACGGAAAAAGGCGTGCACGGCGGCGGGTTCGATTTATTGCCGACGACGATTCAGTTGATCCACGAAGGCTTCCTCGATTTCACGATCGACCAGCAGCCCTATGTGCAAGGTTTCTATACGGTGATGGAAGCGTTCGTCTACTTGTCGTCGGGCGGTTTGGTCGGCCCCGCGAACATCAATTCCGGGCTCAAGTTCGTGACGAAGTCGAGCGTCGATCCTTACTTGAATACATCTACCCGGTATGAAGGCAAGAGCACGAAAGCGCAAATCGTTCCGCGCTCGGGCCCGATCAAGTCATGAGCGATAGCGTGAAGCAAGCGCAACCAAGCCATATCGCCTCGCGCCCACGCGCGAGGTTCGGCACGTTTGCCTGGTCGGCGGAATTACGCATCTTGCTCGTTGCAATCGCGGTGGCGGCGTACTTCGAAGCCGCCAATCACGACTTCTTGCTGACGAGCGCAAGCTTGCAAAACTTGTCGCAGTTCGTCGCGCCCGCAGCGATCATCGGGTTCGGCGAGATCATGCTCATGATCGGCGGCGAGATCGATCTATCGGCGGGCATGGTGTTCGCGTTCGCGCCGTTCATCATGGCGTTCGCGCAAGATGCGGGTGCGCCGATGTGGCTCGCTGTCGCAGCCGGTCTCGCGGCGGCGGGTCTCGTCGGCTTCGTGAACGGTGCGGTCACCGTTTTTCTGCGCTTGCCTTCCTTCGTCACCACGCTCGGTACGCTGTTCCTCATCAACGGGATCACGCTGACGATCTCGCACGGCACGCCCGTATCGACGCCGGGCGGTCCGCTCTTCACGGCCGTCATGGGCGGTTGGGGATACAGCGAGATCTGCTGGGCGGTCGCAATCGCGCTGTCGATGCACGTGATGCTGCGGCACACGCGCTGGGGTTTGCACACCGTGGCGAGCGGCGCGAATCCGCTGGGCGCGTCCGAGGCCGGCATCCATGTGAACCGGCTCAAGCTCGGTAACTTCATCTTGGCGGCCGTTTTGGCCGGGCTCACGGGCATCTTGGAGGGTGTACGCATCACCTCGATCGATCCGCAGGCCGGCGGCAATCAAATCATGTTCTTGGCCGTGGCCGCCGCCGTCATCGGCGGTACGCCGCTGACCGGCGGATCGGGGACGATCATCGGCGGCCTGATCGGTGCGGCCGTGCTCGGGATGTTGAACGACGGCTTCACGCTGATCGGCATCAACGCTTTCACGTTCAACATCATTCTCGGCGCCGCGATTCTCGCCGCGATGATTTTCAATATCCACGTGGCGCGGCTCGGCCGGCGCGGGAGGTCCTGATGGCCACGAACGACGCGCCGCTTGCGCTGCGCGCGGAAAACATCGTCAAGCGGTTCGGCGCGGTCACGGCCCTGGACGGCGTCTCGCTGCAACTCGCGGACGGCGAAATCCTCGGCATCCTCGGCGACAACGGCGCGGGCAAGTCCACCCTCATCAAAATCCTCACGGGCTTTCATCAACAAACGAGCGGCGACTTATCGATCCGTGGCGAGCATACGCTGCTGCGCTCGGTCGACCATGCGCGCTCGCTCGGCATCGAATGCGTCTACCAAGACCTGGCCCTCGCCAATTCGCTGAGCATTTATCACAACATGTTCTTGAACCGGGAGATCGTCTATCCAGGGCCGATCCGGTTTCTGAATCATCGCGCGATGCGCGAGCGCGCAGCCCAATGTCTCGAGGATATCGGCGTGCACGTGCCTTCGGTGACGATGCCGGTCGAGCGTCTCTCGGGCGGGCAGCGTCAAGCGATCGCCGTGGCGCGCGCGGTCAATTCGAACGCGAGGATTTTGCTGCTGGACGAGCCGCTCGCCGCCATGGGCGCACGCGAAGCGAGTCTCATCATCGATCTGATCTTGCGGCTGAAGGACAAGGGCGGGCTCTCGATCGTCATGATCATGCACAACTACGCGCAGACGCTCGACATCGCCGATCGCATCATGCTCATGCAGCGCGGGCGCGTGACCTACGAGCAACGCAGTGCCAATACGTCGGTGCCCGAGCTCATGGAGATCGTCCGGCGTGAATACCGCGCGATGCGCGAGGCCACGAACGGCACTCGCGCTTGATCGCGCGGCCCGCGGGCGCGGGCCGCGCGCAAGTTCAGTTCGTCTTCGCGGCAACGGCCAGCTTGCCGGCCGCTTGTTCGGCGGTTTCGTCCTTGTTGACCCAGTAGTTGCCGATGACGTCGTAGAAGGCGCCTTCCACCGCGGGGCTCACGAGCATGTCGTGCGCCCACGAGGGCACGAGTCCACCCGATGCGCCGGCCGATTTGAAGTCGGCGGACGACTTCTTGGCGCAATCGTCGAACTTGGCCAAGCTCAAATCCTGTCGAACCGGAATCGAGCCTTTGTTGAGGTTGAACGCCTCTTGGAAAGCGGGGCTCATGAGCAAGCCCGCCATATCTTTTTGGCCTTTCTCGACGCCGGGCGTTTTCACCTTGAAGAAGACAAAGCTATCGACGTTGAACGTGAAGTCTTTCTGCGTGCCGGGTGCCGCGACGCATAGGTAGTCTTTTCCGGGTACCTTGCCCGCGACCGTGAATTCGCCTTTGGCCCAATCGCCCATGAATTGCATGCCGGCGCGGCCATTGATCACCATGGCGGTCGCCATGTTCCAGTCGCGGCCCACTTGCCCTTCGTCCGTATACGCTTTGAGGCGTTTGAACGTTTCGAGCGCCTTGATCATCGTCGGGCCTTTCAGCGTGGCTTGATCGAGATCGACGAACGCCTTCTTATAGAAGCCGGCGCCGCCTACGCCGAGCGCGACCGTTTCGAACGTCTCCGCTTCTTGCCATGGCTGTCCGCCGATCGCCACCGGCGTGATACCGGCTTTCTTCAACGCATCGGCCACTTTGAAAAAGTCGTCCCAGGTGGCGGGCGGTTGCGCGCCGACCTTTTTCAACGCATCGGCGTTGATCCAAAGCCAGTTCACGCGGTGCACGTTGACGGGGGCACCCACATACTGACCTTTGTATTTCATGACGCTTGCGATTTCGGGTGGCAGCAGTCGGTCCCAGTTGCCGGCTTTTGCCACGTCGTCGATCGAGAGCAACACGTCCTGGTCGGCCCATTCTTTAATGGCCGGGCCTTTGATCTGCGCGGCGGCGGGGGGATTGCCCGCCACCACGCGCGTTTTCAGCGCCGTCATCGCGTTGCCGCCTCCGCCGCCCGCCACGGCAAAGTCCACCCACGTATCGCCTTTTTGTTCGAGCATCTGCTTGAGCAGTTGTGCCGATTTGGCTTCTCCGCCGGACGTCCAGTAGTGCAGAACCTCGACCGATGCCGCCTGCGCTTGGCTCGTCGCGAACGTTGCCGCAGCCGCGGCGCAGGCGGTCAAGGTGGCGAAAAGGCGACGCGCGTGTGCACGCGAATGACGATTCGAACGCATGAAGGATGCTCCCATCGCCGGCTAGCGGCGGTTATGGTTGATCTGATCGATGGCATTTCCGGCCAGTGATGGTAGCGCTAACATCGGGGCATCCACACTAGGATGAACCCTGCAAACGGGACGCCTGGTTTTGGCCGCGGCGCAAACCGGCGATACTCTCGTCATGACGAAGATCAAGCGCGAAGTGCCGGTGCGCATTGCCGGCGAAGACAACCCCAATACGGCCGTCAACCGGCGGCGACCC
This sequence comes from Trinickia dabaoshanensis, assembly GCF_002879885.1. Classification (GTDB taxonomy): domain Bacteria; phylum Pseudomonadota; class Gammaproteobacteria; order Burkholderiales; family Burkholderiaceae; genus Trinickia; species Trinickia dabaoshanensis. The sequence continues at coordinate 367,426 of NZ_PNYA01000001.1, read as the reverse complement.
GGCGGCCGCGCGACGCTCGAGGACGTCGCGCGTCATGCCGAGGTCAGCACGATGACCGTGTCGCGCGCACTGCGCGACACGTCGCTCGTTTCACCGAGCGCCCGCGAGCGGATCGAAGCGGCGGTCCGTGAGCTCGGCTACATTCCGAACCGGGCCGCGCGTACCCTCGCTTCCGCCCGCTCGAAGCTCATCGCTGTATTGGTGCCGTCGTTATCGAACGCGGTTTTCGTCGAGACGCTCGCCGGCGTGCAAGACTGCGTGGGCCCGGCCGGTTATCAGTTGCTCATCGGCAATACCGGCTATTCGCCGGCGCGGCAAGCGGAGTTGCTGTCGGCCTACCTCGCCCATGCGCCCGACGGATTCCTCGTGACCGGTAGCGACGATACGAAGGCGATCCGCGAGCACTTGAAGACATCGGGCGTGCCGTTGGTTCATATGTTCGATTTGGCGGCGGCGGGGGAGTGGTCGGTCGGCTTTTCGCAACGCAAGGCGGGTCATGCGATCGGCGCGCATCTGGCGGGCCGCGGCGCGAGACGCCCGGGGTTCATCGCCGCGCAACTCGATCCGCGCACCATGCAACGGCGCGCGGGTTACCGGCGCGCATTACGCGAGGCCGGACTCGATGCCGGCCTCGAGATCTTGACGAAGCAGCCGTCGAGCGTCGATCTAGGATGTACGTTGCTTCGGTCGTTGCTTAGCGAGGCGCCCGATTGCGACGCCGTGTTTTGCTGTAACGACGATCTCGCCCTGGGTGCGCTGTTCGAATGCCAGCGATTGAAGATCGCTGTGCCGCGCGATTTAGCGATCGTCGGATTCAACGATTTGCCATTCGCGGCCGTCGCGTCACCGTCCATCACGACGGTCGCCACGCCGCGCTATGCGGTCGGATTCGAAGCCGCGCGCATGCTGCTGCAAATCTTGGATGGAATCGCACCGGAACGAAACCGTATCGATTTGGGTTTTGATCTCGTGGTGCGCGAAAGCGCATGAATTCAGCGCGCCGCACGCCGCTGCAATAGCGCTTTGCTGGCTTTGATCAGCGGGCCCTTGCGCACTTCGTCCACTACATATTCGACGAATGCGGCCACGCGCGGCGGCAGGTGTTTTCTGGCGGCGTAATAGATGCAGATGGGGCTGCGTTGCGCCGTGTATTGCGGCAACACCACGCGCAATCTGCCGGCGGCCACGAGCGCGGCGGCGTGATGGGCGCCCAGCAATGCGATACCGCAGCCGGACACGGCAAGCTCGGTGGCCGCTTCGGTATCGGTCACGGCAAGCTGTGCGTTCGGCTCGAAAACGAATTCCTTGGTGCGTGCGCGCAACTTCCAACTGGCCACGCGCCCCGTGCGAGGCGATCGAAACACGATGTGCCGATGGTTGGCTAACGCTTCGATCGATTCGGGCTCGCCCGCGCGATCGAGATACGCGGGCGCTGCGCACAAGACCAGCGTCAACGGCAGGAGGGTTCGTGCGACGAGGCCGGAATCGGCGTCGTGCATTTGCCCGATGGCGCAGTCGTACCCTTCGGCGATCAAATCGACCGCGCGGTTTTCAAAGCGCAAATCAAGCGAAATATTCGGGTAACGCGCCTGGAATCCCTGCATCAGCGGCAGGATCGCCGCTCGGCTGAACGCCATCGGTAGCGATACTTTGACTGTACCCGCCAGTTGCGTCTCGTCGGAGCTCAGCGCGGCGATCGCGTCGTCGATTTGCCGCGCGGGCTCGCGCACCATCGCATAGAGCCGGCGGCCCTCGTCGGTTACCGAGAGCCGGCGCGTCGTGCGCTGAAAGAGCCGGCGGCCGAGGAATGACTCGAGCATGCCGATTTGCTTGCTCACGGCGCCGGGCGTAACGCCCAATTCGCGCCCCGCCGTGGAGAAGTTCGTCGATTCGACGGTGGCCGCGAACGTGCGCAGCGCCTTGAGCAGATCGATCGACCCATTGCCTTCGGTTTTCATTTGATACCAACGCTCATAACTGTTTTTCTACTGGCGATTATAGACCTGCATCGCTTGAGTACCCAGAATGGGTCAAGTCGAATGGAGATGCGACGGCACCCGCGCGACGAGTATCGAATCGAGGGGTATTGAAGCGGCCGTGCGTGCGCGGCGCTTGATAACGAGTGAGGGGTGGTTATGAGAATCGGAGTCATCGGGGCGGGCAACGTTGGGTTGGGGATCGCAAAGCGCCTGATCACGAAAGGGCATTCCGTGATGCTGAGCTTTTGTTTGGACGCGGGCCGGCTACCGTCGACGGCGGCGAGTCTGCGCGCTCGGGCCGGTACGGTGTCCGAGGCCGTGGCGTTCGCCGACGTCGTCGTGTTGGCGGTGCCTTGGGGCGCGGTTTCGGAAGCGCTGTCCCAGGTAGGCGACGCGCCGCCGCGCATCCTCTGGGATTGCACGAATGCACTCAAGCCCGATTTGAGCGGGCTTGCGATCGGGACGGTGACATCGGGCGGCGAGGAGGTGGCGAAACTCGCGCCGTGGGCGACCGTGGTCAAAGCGATACCGCCGTTTGCGCAAATGCTGCATTCGCCCAACATGCTGATCGGCGATAAGCGTACCGACGTGTTCGTATGCGGCGACGACGAGAATGCACGGACAGTCGTCGCGCGCCTGGTGCGAGAAATCGACGCGCAACCGATCGATGCGGGGCCGCTCTCGCTTGCCCGCTATGCGGAGCCGGCCGCGATGCTGCTCGTGCAGCTTGCGTATTCGCGCAAATGGGGGCCGAGGATCGGCATGTCGGTGTTGCGCGGCGATCCTGCGCACGGTCCGCTGGACGGTGTTTGACGAATATCGATGCCGGCGCGGTGTAAGCGTTGGGGCGCCGGTCTTCCTTACTTAATTAGGATTCCGAATGAAAAGAAACGAAGTGAGGTCGCGAGCATTTTCGATGCCGTTGACGAGTCCCGCTTTTCCGATCGGACCGTACCGATTCGTCGATCGAGAATTCATGATCGTCACCTACCGCACGGACCCCGAGCGCCTGCGCGCGCTCGTGCCCGATCCGATGGAGCTGGTCGAGCCGTTGGTTCATTATGAATTCATCCGCATGCGCGATTCGACGGGGTTCGGCGATTACACCGAGAGCGGGCAAGTCATTCCGGTGCGTTTGAACGGGCAGGTAGGCAGCTACACGCTTGCGATGTACCTGGACGACCATCCACCGATTGCCGGTGGCCGCGAGCTTTGGGGGTTTCCGAAGAAGCTGGCGTCCCCGACGCTGCAAGTGAGCACCGATCATCTGCTCGGCACGCTCGATTACGGCAACGTGCGGGTGGCGACCGGCACGATGGGTTACAAACATCGCGAACTCGATATCGAGGAGCAAACCGAGCGGCTCGCCGGTCCGAATTTTCTGTTGAAGATCATCCCCCACGTCGACGGCTCGCCGCGCGTATGCGAACTCGTCCGCTACCACCTGCGCGACATCGCGATGAAAGGGGCCTGGAGCGGGCCGGCATCGCTCGAACTGTCGCCGCACGCGCTCGCGCCCGTCGCCGATTTGCCCGTGCTCGAGATCGTCGAGGCGCGGCATTTGATTGCCGACCTGACGCTCGGGCTCGGCGAGGTCGTTTTCGATTACATGGCCCAGTAACGACAGATGCTTTCCACAATCAAAACCACGGAATGTCGATGATGAATACTTTGGCGGGCAAGACTGCGGTGATCACAGGCGCCGCGAGCGGTATCGGCAGGGCGGTTGCCTTCACCTTCGCCAATGCCGGCGCAGCGGTCGCCATCGCCGATCTGGATCGGGACGGCGCGGCGGCGGTGGCCGAGCAGATTCGGCGGGCGGGGGGCAGGGCCGTCGGTGTGAAGATGGATGTCACGAGCGAAACCGACGTTGCTCGAGGCATCGATCAAGCGGCACAGGCGTTCGGTTCGATCGATGTGTTGGTGTCGAATGCAGGCATTCAAATCGTCGGTCCGATCGATCGGTACACATTCGCCGATTGGAAGAAGATGCAGTCCATTCACTTGGACGGCGCTTTTCTCACGACCAAAGCGGCGCTCAAGTACATGTACGAGGCAGACCGCGGCGGCGTGGTGATCTATATGGGCTCGGTGCACTCGCACGAAGGTTCGGCGCTGAAATCGGCCTACGTAACGGCCAAGCATGGCTTGATTGGCCTTGCGCGCGTGTTGGCCAAGGAAGGCGCCGCGCATAACGTGCGCTCGCACGTCGTGTGCCCTGGATTCGTGAAGACGCCGCTCGTCGACAAGCAAATTCCCGAACAGGCGGCCGCGCTCGGTATTAGCGAACAAGAAGTGATCGAGCGCGTCATGCTCGGCGACACCGTTGACGGCGAGTTCACCGATGCGCAGGACATCGCGCGAACGGTCTTGTTTTTGGCGTCGTTTCCGAGCGCGGCCCTGACCGGCCAGTCGCTCGTGGTCAGCCACGGATGGTGCATGCGATGAAGCCGCACGCCCCCACGCAAAGGCAGGCAGTCGATGCGGCGGACCTGCATCGAGAATCGGGTGTCCGGCCGCCGCGGCCTTTCGGCTACGAAACGATTGCACTCGTGCTGCAAGGCGGCGGTGCGCTCGGTGCTTACCAGGCGGGTGTCTACCAAGGCTTGCACGAAGCGCGGATGCCGATCGATTGGATAGCGGGTATTTCGATCGGTGCGCTCAATACCGCGCTGATCGCCGGCAATCCACCCGAGCGCCGTGCCACTCGCCTGCGCGAGTTTTGGGAAACGATATGCCGCCCGGCGTATTTTTCGGGCTTGCCGGCGGCATTCGAGTTCGCCTTGTTCGACAGTTTCGATCAAGTCCGCACGCTGTTTACCGCGTCGCAGGCTGCCAGTGCGATGCTACAGGGCCAACATGGTTTTTTCGTGCCGCGCTTTCCGCCTCCGCTGCCTGGAATGTCCGATCAACCGGAGAAGATCAGTTGGTACGACACGTCGGCGCTGCGCGATACGCTCGTCAAACTATGCGATTTCGAGCGCATCAACGAAGGCGAGACGCGCGTCTCGGTGGGGGCGGTCAATGTAGGGACAGGCAACTTCGTCTATTTCGACAACACGCGCATGGTGCTCAAACCCGAGCATTTCATGGCCTCGGGCGCCTTGCCGCCTGCGTTCGCACCGGTGGAAATCGACGGCGAGTACTACTGGGACGGGGGCGTCGTCTCCAACACGCCCTTGATGGAGGTGCTGCGGGGGCAGCCCCGCCGCGATACGCTCGTCTTCCAAGTCGATCTTTGGAGCGCGTGCGGGCCGTTGCCGCGCACGATTGCCGATGTGGCGGAGCGCACCAAGGACGTGCAGTATTCGAGCCGTACGCGTTTCGTGACCGATACGCTCGCGCGCGAGCAACGCTATCGCAATGTCCTGCGACATTTGCTCGAACGCGTGCCGCGGGCGCAGCGCGTGTCCGATCCTTGGTGCGTCGAGGCGGCCGAATTGTCGAGCAACAAGCGCTACAACGTCCAACACTTGATTTACCGGCGCAAGGCCTACGAACATCACTACAAGGACTACCAGTTCGGGGTGTCGACGATGCGCGAACATTGGTCGGCGGGGCTCGACGACATTCGCGCGACGCTGGCGGTGGACGGCGGCCTGGCGCTGCCCGAGAACGATATGGGATTCATTACACACGATATCCATCGGACCAAGTGATGCGAGATGGCTCCTCGGATACGCCATCTGCTCGACAATCTTCATAGGCAAATGTCGGCGCGTGCGGCAACTCGGCGCCGACGCTGATACTATTGTCGTCCGATTCAGGTTTGCGGTGACAGGACAGAGCATGGGTTTCGAGCAACTGGCAGCGCTCAAGGCGCAGCTAACGAAGGAAGCGAAGTTGAAAAAGCAGCAGGAGCGCCCGGCCGAAAAGCCTGCGCCCGCTGCGAAACAGGCTGAGAAGCAGCCGGCGAAGCCCGGCGGCAAGCCCGCCGGCAAGGGCGCTGCGCGGGCCGAACGTCCGGCACGGCCGGCTCGTGCCGGCGCTCATGCGCGCACGAACGAGAAGACGCCGCCGGTCGACCCCGTCGTCCGCGTGATCGGCAAACTGCAAAAGCGTTTCCCGGCTGCTTTTCCGAAGAATCCGGCCCCGAAAGTGCCGTTGAAGGTCGGCATTCTCGCGGACCTGATCGCGCAAGGGGCCGATCTGCAATTGAGCGAAGCGGAAATTCGCGAGGCCGTGAGCACGTGGTGCCGAGGAAGCCGTTACTGGGCTTGCTTGACCGATGGCGCGGCGCGTGTCGATCTGGCTGGCGAGCCGGCGGGCACGGTGACGGCGCGCGACGCCGCTTTTGCGCGGAACCAGGCAAAGGGCGGGGCAGGCCGACGCAAGCCGCAGGCCAAAGCGAACGCCGGCCAAGCCGAGGCGGGTCAAGCACAGGCAAGCGAGGCCGAGGCGATGCCGCAAAGTAGCGAAACGGCGGAGCAAGAAAACGCACAGCCCGGGCAATCCGGCATTGTGCAACCGGCTGACGATACGCCCCCGAATTAAGGAGCGCGGCGCATCGCGCGTTTATCGTAGGCGATGCGCCCAATCCTGCCCCTAATCGGCCCTTATTGCCCCTCATGGCCGACGGCCGATTGACTTCCGTTTAGCTTTCCCGCTTTCCCAGCCATCCCTCGACGAGCGAACCCAGACCGCCGGCTTGCCCGATCGACGCGAGCACGCCGGCGGCGTTGAGTTGCCCGCCTTGCGGCACTTCCCCGTTAGGCGTGCCGTGATCGACCACGTGCGGCAATACCTGCGCGAGTAGAGTCGATGCCTGTTCCGGCGAAACACCGAGCTTACCGGCCAATTCGCCGAGCGGGCCGCTCCCGACTACGTTTTGAAGGGTATCGGGCGATACCGGTTGATTCGCGCCTTTGCCGATCCATGACTGAATCAGTTCGCCGGCGCCTTGCGATTCGAATTGCCGAATGAGTCCTTGTAATCCGTCCGGTTGCTGATTGATGAACTCGGTCACCGCTGCGAGCGCGTTTTGTTGCTGTCCGTCGGCGTTTTGGTTGCCGAGCAGAGAACCGACTACATCGAATAGACCCATGATGACGCTCCTGCGAAATGCGGCGTGGCCCGTTATGGGACGCCGGGGGAAGGGCGCGTCCTTGGCCGGCAGCGGCGCGCATCAGCCGCCGGATGCCGCCGAGGCTGCGGATACTTGCTTTGCTTTGCCTTTCTTCTTCGTTTTCGTTTTGGATTCTTGCGCGCCGGAAGCCGTCGGCGCTTGAGCCTGTGTTTGAGCCGTGGCCGCCCGAGGCGCCGATTGCGGAGCTTTGCCCGACGATTGAGTGGTCACCGGCGCCGGCGACGCTTTTTCGCCCTTCGCGCTCGCCGCGGTGGGCGGTGCGGAGGAGCCGCCGATCGTAAGCCCTTGGCCTTCAAGCTTTGCGACTGATTTCTCGCCCAAGCCTTTCACGCGATGAGCCAAATCGTCGGCATTCTTGAACGGACCGTTCTTGGTTCGTTCATCGATGATCGCCTTCGATTTGACCGGGCCGATACCTTTTAGCGTTTCGAGGGTTGCTTGATCGGCACTATTCACGTCGATGGAAGCGGCGAACGCGGCTGACATCGTTAAGACGAATGCGGCGAGCAGCAAAACAAGCTTTTTGAGCATGGTTGTAACTCCCGATCGACAAAGGAAACGACAACTGGAAAGACCGGTGCACTCAATTGCGTGCGTCGGGTTCGTCTCTTAATGCAATCAACAACTTACGCTGTTAATCTGCAGCTTGTCCACAGCATTGCCAACAGAAAGTGGGGATAACTCGCACGATACGCATTGCACGGATGCATGTGCCGATAAGGCTCCCCACTATTTAGCAACGATTGCGAGCCGGGGTCGATCTAGCCGCGTGCAATGAGCGTAGCGCATCGGTCGCGACAGCGTACGACAATTTAGGCTGCCGCGGGCAGCCAACCTTGAGCGGTATCTTCGAAGATCATTTTTTCGTCAGTCTTCCGATCGAGATCGGCGATGCGTTCGATCAAGTCCTTGAGTTTCACATTGCCGTCGACGGTCTCGAGATAGATCGCGCGAAACATTCGATCGGCGGTTTTGGGGATCTTGCCGCGCTTCTCCCACAACGCGACCGTTTGCTCCGCCGTGCCCAACAAGTCGGCGACGCGGTGCTGCGAGAGGTCGAGTTCCTTTCGCAAAAAGCGGAATTCGGCTCCGGTGAGATAGCTCTTGCGCGCGAGCGCTCGTCCGATGGCCAGGTGCAGGCCCTTGGCGTCTTCGAACGATACCGATTTTCCGTAGGACGTCTTGCGCACGTGATAGCCGTTGGCCAGCCACACGTTTTGAAGTCCTATCTCTGTGTAGTGGTACATGGCATCGGTGGTGCGTAAGCGCAAGGGGGACGTGAGCATACCCATAATTATTATGGCTACATAGCCGGAAACCCAATACCAGGGCCTATTTATCAGACTGTTTTCCGCTTGCGCGCCCAGCCCATTCCCGCCTGGGGGCATGCTCCGTGCTGCCTGTTCGGTCGACCTCAACCATCGTTTCGTCGCCGGGCGCAGCAGATGCGCGGCGGCCGGACGAGCAACCGGGCATCGGATCATGAACACGTTTCGCGGATCGTGTTTCTTGTGTCGCATCGCCGGGGCGCTTGCGGCCGCGCTCGCCTCGCTCACCTGTGCACACGCTGCGTCCGTGTCGATCTCGGAGTCGAGCTACGGCGTCACCGGGGCAAGACAGCCCGTGCGCGAATACACGCTCATCAATCGGCACGGCGACACGCTGAAAGTCATCACCTACGGCGGCATCGTGGCCGAACTCGATGCCCCCGATCGGCAAGGCCGAGTGGGCGACGTCGTGTTGGGTTTCGCCTCGCTGGCCGATTACGAGCGCTATAACGGCAACATTCATTTCGGCGCGTTGATCGGGCGTTACGCGAATCGCATCGCAAACGGGCGCTTCAAGCTCGACGGCGAACTGTACCGACTGCCGACGAACGACGGCCCGAATACGCTGCACTCGGGTCCCCATAGCTTCGATTCCAAAGTATGGACGCCGGTGCGCACGTTCAGCGAGGCGACGAGTGCCGGTGTGCAATTGCGTTATATCAGTCCCGACGGCGAAAACGGTTTTCCGGGAACGTTGACGGTTGACGTGACCTATTCGCTATCGGACGACAACGCGATCCATATCGACTATCGAGCGACGACCGATAAAGATACGGTCGTCAATCTCACGAATCACAGTTACTTCAATCTCGCGGGCGAAGCGAGCGGCACGGTGGAGCGGCAATTGATCGAGATCGCGGCGTCACACTACACCCCTACCGATCAGCAGTCGATCCCGACAGGCGAGGTGAGCGATGTCGAGGGAACGCCGATGGATCTACGCGCGCTCACGCCGATAGGGGCTCATCTTCGCGATGGATTCGCTCAGTTGCTTTGGGCGCACGGCTACGATCAAAACTGGGTATTGGACAACGGGGGGCAGCATACCCCTGCCTTTGCCGCGCGCGCGTACGATCCGGGCTCCGGCCGTGTGCTCGATGTCTATACGACGCAGCCGGGTTTGCAGTTTTATACGGCGAACGGTTTGAACGGCAGTGTCGTAGGCATGTCGGGCCGCGCTTATCGGCAAGGCGATGCATTCGCGCTGGAGGCCGAGCACTTTCCCGATTCGCCGAATCATCCGGCGTTTCCCACTACCGAGTTAAAGCCGGGTCAAACGCTGCATGAAGTCACCATTTGGCGACTTGGCGTGCGCTGAGCGCGAAGATCGTCCTCGTTCAATCGGCAGATCGTAAGTACTTCTAATTATCTCACGCCTACTTGCGCCGACGAATCTTGTCGGCGGCGTGTGTGTCAGCGCGCTCGCAGCGGATCGAGCAGCACACGCAAGCCGTTGTGATCGAGCTCTTGCATCAGCGCGAGCAGACGGCCGATTTCACCGGGCGGAAAACCCTCGCGAGCAAACCAATTGAGGTAATGGCCGGGTAAATCGGCTATGAGTCTGCCCTTGTATTTGCCGAACGGCATGGCGAGGGTCACGAGGCGTTCGAGGTCGCGCGCATCCATAAACTTGAAGAACAGGTAGAGCGTCCATCGATACGGCACGATGCCGATCGAAAGACGCCGGACGCCGAATGATACGCTTTCGCGGCCCCACGATACGAAAACCGGGGACATGTGCCCATTTCACGATGCGGGCTGCGCGAGCACGTTCGTCCGGCGAGCGCATGGAAAGAGTCGATTTATCGAAAAAATCGACGCGACGTGCCGAACTCTTTGACGGCTCTCATGGTCAGAGTGGCCGACCTCGCAAGGGTCGTACCTACTCACTCGCTACTCGATCATGGAGGCTTTACGTGAAGATGAAGAGACGTCGATTTCTGGGCCAGGTGGCCGCCTTAGCCGGCGGCCCCGTTTTGGTTGCATTAGGTGCCTTGGAAGCAGACGAAGCTATCGCCGCGAGCAATGTCAGCGGCACAACTGCGGTAACTCATGCCGCACTTACGACGTCCACCGATGGAACGGTCATTCCTTCCGCCACGTCCATTGTCGACCGGCTCCTGAACGTATGGACCCTCAGCAACGGTTTTATTTACAAGAACGGTGTAAAAGACAAAGATTCCTACAATGTGAGCCTGCTGCTTTGGCACGGCGGCATGATTTATCAACGCGGTACCGGCGGTCAGTTCTACGTGATGACGTGGGCTAACCGATGGTTGCCGTGCGCCGATCCGCGCACGCCCATGACGGTGCCGGCGGGTGCGTTCTACGGGATCAACGGACATTTCGATTATCCGTTCACGCCGCAGCAGATCGTGGCCGCATTGCAGGCGCTCGGTTGCACGAGCTATCGCGTGGGTTGCGACGGTTCGGCTAAACAAGTGAATGCGCTCGTCGGGCTGGCCGACGCATTTCGCTCCGTAGGCTTTACGTTGTTGCCGATGCTCAATTTCGGCTTGCGCGACGGCAACGGCAATTTGTATCCAAGCGAGTCCGCCGCCTATTTCGCGAGTCGCGCGGGCGCGGCCAACGTGGCTCGAGCACTCGCGCCGCACGGCATCGCGATGTACGAATGCGGGAACGAACTGACGCGCGATCGCGCGATCATCCTGAATTCGACCAGCGCGGGAACGGGGCCGCACGATTTCAATAACGCGAACTGGCCGATCCTGCGCGGTGCGATTCAAGGAATGATCGACGGTGTGAAGTCGGTACAGCCGAACGCGAAATGCGGCGTCAATTTCACGGTCGCGGACATCGGCGCATCCGACATGCTGTGGGATGGCGAGCAGCCGGACGGTTCGGGCGGTTATCGAAAGATGCGCTGGGACATCACGACGTGGCATAACTACCAGCCCTATGGCGACATCTTCGAGATCGGCATCGACGGCGCGGGCCCCGGGTTCAATTTGCCCGCGTACTGCAAGGCCCGCTATGGCGTGCCGTTCATGATCACGGAGTGGAACGCGGCGCCCGAGGAAAGCGAGCAATTCCGGGCAACGTACGTACAACAAAAAATGCAGCGCTTTTATGCGGCGCGCAAAACGGAAGGTATCCAGGCGGTGATGTACTACGATTTGATCAGCGGCGACCAAACGTTCGGGATCGTGATGAACGATCTGGCGCCGATCGACCCGACTCACACGGCTTTCAGGGCGTTTACCGCATCGAACGCCGATTTGTAGCGGGTACGCGCGGCGCTACGCCAAAGGTTCGGAGTCCTCGCATTCGGTACGCATGAGTTCGGTGATGCGCTCGAACGGCATCGGCCTGCCCGTGAGGTAGCCCTGCACGATGTCGCAGCCCGCGTCGGTGAGCCACGCAAGCTGCGCGGCTTCTTCCACGCCTTCGGCGACGACGGCAATACCGAAGCTGTGCGCCATGGAAATGATGGCGGTGACGATCGGCTGCCCCGCTTGCGGCAGCGGCTTCACGAAGGCGCGATCGATCTTCAAGTTGTTCACCGGGAACGACTGTAAATACGATAGCGAGGAATAGCCCGTACCGAAATCGTCGAGCGACAAGCGGATGCCGGCCGCACGCAATTGCTGCATTGCCTCGACCCCGGCGGTCATGTTCGCCATCAGTTGGCTCTCCGTGAGCTCGAGTTCGAGCAGATGCGGAGATAGGCCACTTTCGGCGAGTACCGCCTTCACGTTTTCGCTGTACTGTACTTGACGCAACTGGCGTGCCGATACGTTTACGGCCACGTAAATCTGGACTTCGGAATCGGCGTTCCAGCGAGCGGCGTCTCGGCAGGCGCGGCGCAACACCCATTGCCCCAGCGAGACGATCAGTTCGCTGTCTTCTGCCACCGGTACGAATTCGACCGGGGAGATTTCCCCATCCACGGGATGGACCCAGCGCGCAAGCGCTTCTACGCCGATCATGCGCCCCGTGCGGCAATCGAATTGCGGCTGGTACACGAGACTGAGCGCATCGGTCTCGATCGCCTTGCGTAACTCCGTCTCGAGCCGGGCGCGGCGGCGGGCCTCGACCGTCATGCTCGGATGAAACTCGACCGCCGCGTTCTTGCCGGTGCTCTTGGCGGCGTACAGCGCGATATCGGCGCTGCTCACGAGCGCGGCGACATCGGCCGCGTCGTCGGGATAGACGCTCACGCCTACGCTCGCGCTAGCGACGATGCTGGCGCGCGGTAGATCGAACGGCCGCGCGAGGGCACGGGCGATACGCTCGGCGGTGCGAATGCCCTCGGCTTTCTCTTTCGCGATCGCCACGAGTACCGCGAATTCGTCGCCGCCGATGCGGCTGACGAGATCGGCCACGCGCACGCTTTGCCGCAGCGCGAGCGCGACGTGTTTGAGCAGTTCGTCGCCGGCCCCGTGGCCGAGCGTGTCGTTCACGTTCTTGAAGTCGTCGAGGTCGACGAGAATCAGCGCGGCACGCGCGCATCCCTGCGCGCCTCGCTGCAATCGGTCGTTCAGCGCTTCGTAAAACGCACGGCGATTCGGCAGTGCCGTGAGCGGGTCGGTCGAGGCCAAGTACTCGAGCTTTTTTTCGGCTTGGGCGATGCGCGCGCTCATTCGCGACGTGATCACGAAGGCAATCCACAATGCGCAGAGCGATGCCGCGAGGATGAATACCGCGAAGTGCGCCAACTCGGCCGCAATCTGCTGGGTGCTCGCGACGACGACGACCGATCCCAGCGTCTTGCCGTTTTGCGTGATGCTCGAGGCGACGAAGACATCGTCGAACAAGAAGCGCCGGTTGGAGCCCTCGACGTTACCGATCTGCGCTTCGAGCAATTCTTTCGCGGGTACCCCTGGACGGATGTAGGCGGCGAAATGCTTGCCCGCGGCGGTGTAGATGGCGGCGCTTTCGACGTAGGGCACCTTGCGCAGCGAATGCAGCGTCTCTTGCGCAGAATGCACGTCGTCGAACAAGACCGAGGCCGAGACGTTGTCGGCGATCATGTCGGCTTGCACGTTGGCATCGGCCGTCAAAGCGGAGCGTAAGGAAAACGCTTGATACGCGAGCAAGACGAAGCCCGATATCAACAGGGCGACGCCGAACCCGGCGAGCTTCACGCGCGCCATTTCCTTCAGCGGGCTCGGCGTGTGGTCCGCACTATGGTTCATGTCACATTCCTTGCCAAGCGCAGCAGTTTCGAGCTCAGTGCGAGGTGACGGCGGGCAGCCTCCGTGTTGTCGATGTCGAAACGCAGCCGGTCGCCTTCGCGAAACAGCGTGACGACATTGCGCACATCACCGCCGTCGACGTCGGCCGGGCGCACGATGAGGATCGGCAGGTCGCGGGCGGCCGCGGTTTTCGCCGCCGCGCTCGCGCTCGCGTCATCGACGATCAGCACATTGCACACGGCGAGGGTGGCACCGTCGGGAATCGGCTTCACGCTCCATGTCTTGCCCGCTACGGCGCGCCCGCTCAGCTTCGCCAGTGTTGTCCCGAGCGGGGTGTGCGGGTTGACGCAAACGTTGAGTGCGGCGTTCTCGCCACGCGCAGCCGGCCATTCGGTGAACTCCGTGAAGTTGTAGATGTAGGCGGCTTCGAGCGAATACAAATCGACCTGCGCGTAGGCCGACACCCGCGCGCACGCGGACGCGGCCGCCACCACCGCGAGGGCCAGGGTTCGACTCAGCACTGATCGCGCGGCTTGCATGTCAGAAACCGTACACGAGCTTGAACAGAAAGGTCCTGCTTTGCTGCGGGATCACGTTCTGCGTGAAGTTCGGGCCTGCCGGATCGGCATAGCGCTTGTCCGTCACGTTGTAGACCGAGAACGATACATCGGCGTGAGGGATCAGACGCTCGCTTCCGATCGTGACGTTGCCGAGACAATATCCCGCGGCCGAGCCCGCCTCGGCGAGGCGCGCGGATTCGCACCGCAGCTCCGCACCCACGCGCGCGGCGTTGTGCAGCAGGGGTACGGTGACGTTGAGCTTGCCGAGGTGGCGCGGCGAGTTTTGCAAAACGCCGCCCGTCGCGCTGTCGCGAGCGAGCTGCCACGAATAGCTCGCCCTGATCCGAGCGATCGAAGCGACGTCTTGCTCGTAAGCGAGCTCGACGCCGTTCGCGGTTGCATGATTGACGTTTTCGAAGATGAAGACGCCGGACGGGTCGGGCGTCTCGGTGATCAGATCTCGGACGTCGTAGTGAAACAGCGAAACCGTCGCATGCGCGTTTTCGCCGAAGGCCCGTTCGTAGATGAACTCGGTCGTCGCGATTCGCTCGGGTTTCAGCAACGAATTGCCGAGTTGCCCGCCGGGAACGGGAATCGTGTAATAGAGTTCGTACGCGTTCGGCGCGCGATAAGCCCGGCCGTAGAGCAGCTTGAACGTATCGACGTCCGTCGGCTTGTAGTTGAGCGCGAGGCGCGGGCTTACGTTCGTGCCCGCATTCGAATCGTGATCGATGCGCACCCCCGCGTTCAACGTGAAGTGCCACGGCAACTGAATTTCGTCTTCCGCATACAGGCCGACGGAATTGCTGCTGCGCCGGTCGTCCAGGATGAGCTGATACGGGTCCGCGTTGTAGTTGTATTGATCGCGGGCCGCGTCGCGCAGCGCGCTGATGCCCACGACGAACTTATTGCGCGGCACGGACGAAACCGTGGCATGCACGTCGGCCCCGTACCAAATCGCCTTGTCGCCATCGACGTTGCCGACGGGCGGCTGGCCGTACAGGCCGACACTCTGGTAGTCGTACCGCTCCCAATACACTTCCGATGCGATCTCTAGCCCGTTCGTGACGGCATGACGGTACTTGGCGTCGATGAAGCTATGCGCATCGCTCGTACTTTGCGGCGTGTTGAAAATCGCTTGATACGGCGCGGTGGGCACGCCCTTCGTGCGCGAGCCGTAGCCGGCGCTGATCTTAAACCCTTGGTACGCGAACTTTGCAAACAAGTATTGCGCACGATCGTAGTCGAGACCGTGTGCCACGCCATTGTTTTGGTCGGGCGTATCGAATTCGGGGTAGTACAGGTCTTGTCCGCTGCGATCGTAGCCCGTCGCCGACAGCACGAGGTCGGCGCCGCTATCGCCGTGCCAGCCGTAGCTCGCTCGTGCGCGCTTTTCGCCGAAGCTGCCGACCGAGCCGGCCACCTGCGTGCCGTTGATATCGCTGCCTTTCTTGGTGACGACGTTGATCACGCCGAAGAGCGCGTTCGAGCCGTACACCGCGGAGCCGGGACCCGGCACGTATTCGATGCGTTCGACGAGGTCCATGTCGAGCGGGAAGTCGTCGCCGATCGGCGCTTGGTCGTAGACCGTATCGTTGACCCGCATACCGTCGATCAGCAGCAAGAAGCGGCTGTTGTAGTCGCCCGGCCGTTGAAAACCGCGTCCGCCCAAGTAGGAATAGGTCCGGTCGTACGAGGTATAGAGGCCGGGTAGCGATGCGAGGGCATCGGCCAGCGTGCGCCATCCGTAGGCCTCGATGTCCTTGGCCGTGAGCACGACGACCGCCGCCGGTGCGTCGGCAACGGACTGGCTCAACAAAGTAGCAGTCCTAACTTTGACCTGCATCAGCGCCTCGAGGGGCATCGAGGCCAGATCGGGCGTGGAGCCTCCCCCGGCGGCGTCGAATTGCGCGGCGCCGACGCGGCCCGCGCCGAATAAAATCGTCAGCACGAGCGCAAGGCGGCACAACGGGTGCGGGTTGGACCCGTGAGGGAAGTGTTCCGAAAGCATGGAGCAAGAAACGACAGCGTTCGATTATCTAATGTGTGCCTGCTTGTTTATCGGCTCGCGGATGAAAACCTTGAGCAGCGCACGCCCCAGCTTGACGAACGCCGGCGAGTGAACTAGGTTCCGACGGGAAGGCGCCGGCCGGGCCACCGTTGCCATCGGCGGAACATGTAACACTTACTGAATTGATGGGGTGCTAGCGCGTCCCCGGTTTCGGGCTCCGGTGCGGATCGGGCCCGGTGACTGCGGGGATACTGACGGAGACAACGAATGTCGGCAGTCCTAAATGTCAAAAAGCTGTTCGTTTTGATGTTGGAGAACCGCTCGTACGACAACGTATTCGGCTGGTCGGACTTGCGCGGCTGGACGCCGGACGGCACGGCGACGCAAGCCGACGGCCTCGTCGGCAAACCGGCTTTTTCGAATTCGGGCGCGAATGGGATGGTGTACCCGGTGGGGCAAGGGGCGCCGTTCAGGTTGGCTTTCGATCCCGGGCACGAGTTCACGGATACGCTCGTGCAACTGGCGGTGCCGAGCGAAAGCCGGGCGTTTGCCACCTGCGTGCGCGACGATTCCGGCGGGCTGACCAACGGCGCCTATCCGGCGTGCGTGACGAGCGCGCTCGATCTCGGTTTCGCGCGCGATCTGGAGGCGCACGGTTACGACGTGGCGTCGGCACTGCGTTGTTTCACCCCCGACCAATTGCCGGTGCTGAACTTTCTCGCGCAGCAATTCGCGATTTGCGACCGCTGGTTTTCCTCCGTTCCGGGACCGACGTGGCCGAATCGCTTCTTTGCATTGGCCGGCACCTCCTGGGGGCTCGATCATTCGCCGAGCGATTTGCAGTCGATCGAGTCGAGTTTGCTCGATGTGGCCAAGTACGGGAACGGCAACGATTCGATTTTCACGCGGCTGCCGCCCGAGCAATGGCTCATTGCCCACGGCGATATGCCGCAAGCATGGGCGATCAAAGGCGTCGATGCGCATGCGGCACGCCTCGCCACGCACGAGGACTTTTTCTCGGCGCTCGCCAGCGGCAATCTCGACGCGAGCTTCGTCTTCATCGAGCCGCACTACGATCCGGTCGGCAATTTCGCAAACGGCGAATCGATGCACCCGTGCGGCGATGTACGCGCTGCCGAGGCGTTGGTCGAGCGCGTCTACAACGCCATCGTGTCGTCCCCGTATTGGGAGCAAAGCCTGTTGCTCATCGTATTCGACGAGCATGGCGGGTTTTTCGATCACGTGATTCCGGATGCCGCGCACGTGGCCGGTTTGCCGACGCCGGCGCCGAGCGCGCCTACGGGATTGACCAAACGCGGTTTCCGATTCGATCGCTTCGGCTTTCGCGTGCCCGCACTCGTGATCTCGCCGTACGTGAAGCAGGCGACGATCGATCACACGTTCTACGAACATGCGTCGATCCCCAAGACACTGGCCCGTATCGTGGCGCAAGGCGGGGCGCCGTTGCTCGATACGCCACGCTTCGCACAGGCGGCCGATTTCACGTCGGTGTTGACGTTGTCGGCGCCGCGCAAGGCGGCCGACATTCATCCATGCCCGCACGCGTTGCCGCTCGCGGCCGAGCCGGCCCCGGCGAACAGCGGGCGAGCCGCGTCGGCGTTCCGCACGCTCGGCTGGTCGAGCGCGCGTGTGGCTTAGGTCCGCCGGTACGTCGCGGCCGTCGAAGTGCCTACATGGCGATGCGTCAAGAAGCGTCGCAACGTACGGCGGTGGGGCGCGCGCGCCGACGGTTCAAGCGAAGATAGAGCAGCGCGCAGCCGCTCATGACGAGCGGCCACAGCAAGAACCAGCCGGTTGCCAGGCAAAGCGCAACGACGCACACGAGGGCGACGCAAGCGCAGCGGTGCGCCGCGGTGCCCCGAGGCAGCAGCCGCAACGCCGCCGCGCAGCCGAGCGCGTAGACGGTGACGAACGATCCCGTCGTGAGCAGCACGAGCGGCTTCGGTCCGACGCCGGCCACGGCGACGGCGATCGTGGCCAGCGCGGCCAAAGCGCAAATGACCCCGAGGCTGCGGCGCGGCACGTCGCCGGCCAGCGAGCCCGCCGCGAGCCATGAGGGCAACGCTCCGTCGCGGCCCAGTGCCGCGCCGAGCTTGGCCGCGCCCGCGAAGTAGGCGTTCATGGTGCCGAGCGTGAGCAACAAGGCCGCACAAGCAGCCAATACTCGGATGTTGCCGCCGACGCCGAGCACGAGCAACTCGGCCAGCGGGGCGGCGGAGGTGCCCGCCGACGGACCGAGCACGAGCACGCTCGCGAGGGCAACGGCCAAATAAAGCACGCCGACGACGACCACGGCGATCGCCGAAGCGAGTGGGAGGTCCCGGGACGGATGCTTGAATTCCCCGGCCAGATGCGTGATGGCCTCCCAGCCCGCGAAGCTCCAAACGAGCAGGGCGGCCGCGGGCACGACGGCAAGCCAGCCGTGCGGCGCGAACGGGTGCAGGTTGCTCGCGTGCGCATGGGGTGCCGAGGCGGCGACCGCCGTAACCAACAGCGCCACGAGCACCGTGGACAAGGCGAGTTGCATCCGGCCGGAGATCGTCACGCCGAATGCGTTGGCGCAGGTGACGACAGTCAGTAGAACGGCGCTCGTGAGTAACACCGTCTGCTCCCCGCCTCCGACGACGGCGGCAACGTAGGCGCCCGCGAACATCGCCGCGGCGGGCGCGCCGGCCGGCACCGCGAAATAGAAGCACCAGCCGACGATGGCCGACGCGCGCGCCCCGAACGCTTGCCGGGCGTAGGTGGCGACGCCTCCCGCATCGGGATAGCGCGCCCCGAGCGCGGCAAAGGTCGCGGCGAGCGGTGCCGATAGGACGACGAGGCCGAGCCAGGCCAGCAAGGACGCCGGGCCGGCGACATGGGCGCCCAATGCCGGGAGGGCGATGACCCCGGTTCCGAGTACGGCCCCCACGTAGAGGGCCGCGCCTTGAAGCACGGTCAACGTGCCGTGCGACGAGGTTGGACGTGCCTCGCTGGGCGCCGTGCGGCCGCCGCGGGCATTGCTGCTGCTATTTGACATGCTTATCTCGTGTGCCATTGTTCGAATCGAGCCGCCCGCGAAAGGGGAGCGGTGCGTTCTTTATAGTCCTGTAAACATGACAAAGGGTGTCATGAATTGAGCGAGGCGCGCGGCCCACGCGCGCGGACGTGCGTTTCGTCATGGTAATCCCGGATGTGCCGGCCGGCCCGGTGAAAGGCTCGGGAAGGGTTGTTGCTCCTAGAATCGCCTCATCGATTCAACCCGGCGTCCCAAGGCGCCGACATAAAGAGGAGACACTCGCATGCACCCGAGCTCGTGGAAAATCCGTACTTTCGCCGTTGCCCAAGCTTTGCTTTTCGGCGTGGCCTCGCATGGCGCGATGGCCGCCGATAGCGGCAAGATCACGATCATGGTCGGCGGCATCACCAAGCTGATCTATCTGCCCGCGAAGCTGACCGAGCAGTTGGGCTACTTCAAGGACGAGGGCCTCGACGTGGAGCTGCTCTCGCAGCCGGCCGGCGTCGATGCGGAAAACGAATTGCTCGCGGGCGCCGTGCAGGGTGTCGTCGGTTTTTACGATCACACGATCGATTTGCAGACGAAGGGCAAGGACGTCAAGGCCATCGCCGTGTTCGGGCAAGTGCCGGGCGAGGTCGAGATGGTGTCGACGAAAGCGGCCGATACGATCAAGTCGATGGCCGACGTGAAGGGCAAGACGCTCGGCGTGACCGGCCTCGGTTCGTCGACCAGTTTCCTGACGCAGTATCTGGCGGGCCAGCATGGCATCACGTCGTCGCAATACACGATGCTGCCGGTGGGTGCCGACGCGAGCTTCATCGCGGCGATCAAGCAGGCGCGCATCGACGCGGGCATGACCACCGAGCCGACCGTCTCGAAGCTGCTCGCCACGGGCGACGCGAAGGTGCTCGTCGATATGCGTTCGGTCGAGGGCACCAAAGCGGCGCTGGGCGGAACGTATCCCGCCGCGAGCCTGTATGTCCAATCGGCGTGGGCCGATGCGCACAAGGACCAGGCCGCGAAGCTCGCCCATGCGTTCGTGCGCACGATGCAGTTCATCCATACGCATAGCGCCGAGGACATCGCGGCGAAGATGCCGGCCGATTATCAGAAGGACAAGGCCCTTTACGTTGCCGCGCTGAAGGCGTCCCTGCCGATGTATACGGCGGACGGCAAGATGCCGGCCGATGGTCCCGCGACGGTGCTCAAGGTGCTTTCGGGCTTCAACCCGTCCATCAAGGGCAAGCACGTCGAATTGTCCAAGACCTATACGAACGAGTTCGTCGGCGCGAAGTGACGCGCGGGCCTTGCCCGAGCCGCGCGTGAGCGGCCCGGGCAAGCTCGACCGGTTTTTTGTATCGTCTGCCGTGCCCCGGGCGCCGCGGCTTTGGCGCCCACCCCCAAACGCTTGGATTGCTCTGATGAACCACGCTGCTTCCCATGACGTACCCGTCATCGAGTTCGACTCGGTGTCGTGCCGCTTCATCTCCCCCGACGGCAAAGCGACGATCGCGTTGCGCGATTTCAGCATGTCCGTGGCCAAGGGCGAATTCATTGCCGTCGTCGGCCCGACGGGGTGCGGTAAATCGACGACGTTGAGCATGATCACCGGTTTGCTCAAGCCGACGACCGGCACCGTACGCGTCATGGGCAACCCCGTCTCGGGCATCGATCCGCGCATCGGCTTCGTGTTCCAGGCCGATGCGGTTTTTCCGTGGCGCTCGGTGCTCGATAACGTCGCTGCCGGTCCGCTGTTCCGCGGCCGTTCGAAGGCCGTCGCCTACGACGAGGCGAAAGAGTGGTTGCGCCGCGTGGGCCTCGAGAAGTTCGGCAATCACTACCCGCATCAACTCTCGGGCGGTATGCGAAAGCGCGTTGCCCTCGCGCAGACGTTCATCAACAAGCCCGAGATTTTGCTGATGGACGAACCGTTCTCCGCGCTCGACATGCAAACGCGTACGCTGATGCAAGACGAATTGCTGCAACTGTGGTCGGCGAACAAAGGATCGGTCGTGTTCGTCACGCACGATTTGGAAGAGGCGATCGCGCTTGCCGACCGCGTGTTCGTGCTGACCGCTCGGCCCGCGACGCTGAAAAAGGTCTACGAAATCGACCTGCCGCGCCCCCGTATCACCTCGGAAATTCGCTACGAACAACGCTTTATCGAACTGTCGCGCGATATCTGGCACGACCTGCGCGAAGAAGTGCGGATTGCTTGACCCTGAACACCGGAAAGACTAGAGAATGGCTACCATGGCTACCACCTTCGAACAACCCAAAGCGAGCGGCCTCGACGCGCAATCGCTCGCCGAAGTCGAAAAAGCGGCACAGCGCCGGTTGCGCCAGCGCCGCGCCTTGATCATCGGCCTGCGTTTGCTCGTGCTCGTCGTCTGGCTCGGCGGCTGGGAGGTCTCCGGACGATTGAAATGGATCGATCCGTTCTTCTTCTCGATGCCCTCGATGATTTTTGCTCAGATCGGCGATTGGTTCGTGAACGGTACCTCTCAGGGGCCGCTGCTCGTGCAGGTCTGGGTCACGCTCGAGGAGACGATGATCGGCTTCGCGATCGGCTCCGTGGCCGGCGTGATCTGCGGCGTCGTGCTGGGGCGCAACAAGCTGCTGTCCGACGTGTTCAGCATTTATATTCAGATCGCCAATTCGATTCCTCGCGTGGTGCTCGGCTCGGTGTTCGTGATCGCGCTCGGTCTCGGTATGGCATCGAAGGTGGCGCTCGCCGTCGTCATGGTCTTCTTCGTCGTGTTCGGCAATGCGTTCCAGGGCGTGCGCGAAGCCGATCGTTATATGATCGCCAATGCGCAGATCCTGGGCGCGTCGAAACGGCAACTGACGACAGCCGTCGTCATCCCCTCGGCGCTGTCGTGGATCTTGGCCAGCTTGCACGTGAGCTTCGGCTTCGCGCTGGTCGGTGCGGTGGTCGGCGAGTTCCTCGGCTCGAAGCAGGGCATCGGGCTCTTGATCTCGACGGCGCAGGGCGCCTTCAACTCCAGCGGCGTGTTCGCGGCGATGATCGTGTTGGCCGTCGTCGCGCTCGCGTGCGACTACTTGCTGACCCGGCTGGAAAAGCGTCTACTGAAATGGAGACCCGCCGCATTCTGATGGTATGCGCCGCCACGGCGCATCGGACCCGGCCGGCTCGTTCCGTGCCGACGCCCCGTGCGTCGACCCGGAACGGGCCAAACTCATTTATAGGGCGTCAATCGATGATGCATAGCCTGCGCGCCCGCTTGCTGTGGTGGGTGTTGTTACCGCTCGCGGCCTTCATGTTCGTCGCGGGCGTCATGTCTTATGACGCCGCCCGGCACACGGCCGCTCTACTGCAGGACAACGCGCTGCTCGCCTCCGCGCGTACCATCGGCGAAGACATCGAATGGAACAACGGCGAGCTGCGAGCCGACATCCCGCCGGCCGCGTTGGAGATGTTCGAGTCGCCGTATCACGATCATGTGTTCTACAAAGTCGTGGCCGGCGAGGACCGGCTTCTAGTCGGTACGCCCGAGCTTTCGCTGCCGGAAGGGCAGCGGCCATACCCCGTGTTCTACGACACGACGCTCGAGGGCCAAGCCATCCGCGCGGTCGCGTTCCGCCGCCAGTTATACGACGCGGGCGCCGCGCTGCCCGTGGTGGTCGTGGTCGGCAAAACGCAGGCATCGCGCGAGGGGATGCTCGCGCAGCTGTGGCACCCGCAATTGATCCGGCAGGGGATGATGCTCGTGCTAGCCGTCCTGCTCGTGCTGATCGGCCTCACGAGCGAGCTGCGACCGCTCATGAAATTGAAGGACGACGTGGCCGACCGCGACCCGATGCAGCTCGAGCCGGTACGCGTCGATCATTTGCCGACGGAGCTTCGGCCCATCGTCGATGCGATCAATCAGTGCATTGCCCGGCTGAAGTTGCATACGAGCACGCAGCGTCAATTCGTCGCCGATGCCGCTCATCAGTTGCGCACGCCGCTCACCGTGCTCGATACCCAAGTGCAGTGCGCGCGTCAGAGCGCCGAGGACCCGGCGGCGCTCGCGGATGCGCTCGGCGCGATTCATCGCACGAGCCGCAAGATGACCGAGATGACGAACCAATTGCTGCTTCTTGCGCGCGCCGAATCGGCACCTTCGCCGGTGCCGAGCGTGCCTGTCGATATGGCGCAGGTGGTGTCGTCGGTGCTCGAGGAACTGATTCTCGCCGCGCAGCGGCGCAACATCGACCTCGGTGCGGAACTGGGCGAGGATCTACGCGTCGCGGGCAGCGAGCAACTGTTGACCGCGCTCGTCGCCAACCTCGTGGACAATGCGATCCGCTATACGCAAGAGGGCGGATGCGTCACGGCGCGCTGCCGGCGTGTGGATGAGGAGGTGGTGCTCGACGTCATCGATAACGGGCCGGGCATCCCCGCCGAGATTCGGGCTCACGTTTTCGAGCGCTTTTATCGCGGCAAGACCGATGTCGAGGGAACGGGTCTTGGTCTCGCGATCGTGCGGCGTATCGCGCAGTCGCACGGCGCGACGGTAGGGATTGCGCCGGGAGAGGGGCGGGTGGGGCTCGTGGCCACCGTGCATCTGCCGGCTTGGAAGGAATGAATCGATGAAGCTGCTGCTGGTGGAAGACAACGCCGATCTCTCTCACTGGATCGTGAACTTGTTGCAAGGAGAGAACTTCGCCGTCGATTGCGTGCCGGACGGGGAGACGGCGGACGCCGTGTTGCGAACGGGGCGCTACGACGTCATTTTGCTCGATATGCGGCTGCCGCGCATGAGCGGCAAGGACGTGCTCGCCCGGCTGCGGCGGCGCGGGGACAATGCGCCCGTGCTGATGCTCACGGCGCACGGATCGATCGAAGACAAAGTGGATTGCTTCAGCGCGGGCGCCGACGACTACGTCGTCAAACCGTTCGATGCGCGCGAGTTGATCGCGCGCATCAAGGCGCTGATCAGGCGGCAAGCCGGGGGCAAGTCGGTGTCGCTCGTGTGCGGCGATCTGCATTACAACACGAACACGCGCGAATTCAGCCATAACGAAGTGCCGCTCGCGCTGCGCCGCCGAGAGCATGCGATTCTCGAAGCGCTGATGCTCAAGCAAGGCAAGACGGTGTCGAAGACGGCCCTCATGGACAGCGTCTACAGTCTCGAGGACGAACCGAGCGCGGACGCCATCGACATCTACATTCACCGGCTGCGCAAACACCTGACGCACTCGAGCGCGCAGATCATGACGCTGCGCGGGCTAGGTTACGTCTTGCGCGCGAAGGACGGTTCGTAAGTCGACCTTCGTTATAAATGCCCAATACATTGGGCCGTTTACGTGAAAATACTTAGTAATCCTAAGTAACAGCGAAAGGAGCGTGAAGGATAGGGATCGATACGATTGTCTCCATTGCGACGCGTGAAGCGAAGCGTGCCAGCCGTGCCGCGCGCCGCACAAAAACACAATTTCAACGCAGTAAGTGAGGAGATGATCTTGAAGAAGACCTATCGAACGTTGGCGCTGACGGCGGGCGCTTTGGTGGCAACCGGGGCGCACGCGCAATCGAGCGTGCAGCTTTACGGCTTGATCGATTTGTCGGCGGTGGCCTATACGACGAACGCGAACGCAGCCGGCAATCATTTGATCTCGATGGGGCACCCGAACGACGTCGGCGGCGAACCGTGGTTCAGCGGCAGCCGATGGGGCTTGCGCGGCGCCGAAGATATCGGCGGCGGCAACAAGATCATCTTCACGTTGGAAAGCGAGTTCGTGCCGACGAGCGGCAACATGGAAGACGGCGGCCAGCTCTTCGACCGCGACTCGTGGGTGGGGCTCGTGAATCCGACGTTCGGCCAATTCACGGTGGGCTTCCAGGACACGGTGGCGAAGGACTTCTCGGGCTTGTACGGCGACCCGTACGTGAGCTCGACGTTCTCGACCAAGGAAGGCGCCTATACGAACTCGAACAACTTCAAGCAACTGGTGTTCTACTCGGCGGGCCCGACCGGTACCCGCTCCGAGAACAGCATCGCCTGGAAGAAGCTGTTCGCCAACGGCATCTACGCGGCGGCGGACTATCAGTTCAGCAATTCGACGCAATTCGCCACGGGCTCCGGCTATCAAGCGGCGCTAGGCTATAACGGTCCGAATTTCTCGGTGGGCGGCTTCTACAACCACGTGAACAACGGCGGATTCGTCGATCAGACCTATTCGTTGGGCGGCGATTTCCGGTTCGGCATCGGCCGTATCAACGCAGGCTACTTCCATTACACGGGCAAGCAGGGCTCGCTGCCGGATCGCGAGGACAATGCATGGACGGTATCGATGAAGATCGCACCGCACGGCCCGCTCGACTATGAGCTCGGCTACCAGCAGATGCACGTGAAGAACGCCGCCTACAACGCCGACGGCAACATCCCGAACGCAAACTCGGGCTTGTTCGATGCGACCGCGACGACCGTGCACAACGGCTACAAGGAAACGGTCTACGCCTCGACGTTCTACCACTTTTCCAAACGTACCGAGGTGTACCTGGCCGCCGACTACATGAGGCTGCACGGCGGCTACACGGTGGGCACGACGTTCGGCCACACGAACCAGCTCGAAGTGGCGACGGGCATTCGCACGCGCTTCTGATTTCCCTGACCTCCTCCAAGACGTTGCCGCCCGCGGGCGGCAATTCGAAGGCGGCGAGCGTGATCGCTTGCCGCCTTTTTTTTCGGGAAGACGGCAATGGTAAGGATCACTAACGTTCGAGGTGCGTTGAACGCGACACTCGCCGGCTATAGCGCTGCGCTCGTGGTCGTGATCGCGGCGTCCGTTGCCGGGCTGAAATCCGCCAACGTCGCGCTCGAAAAGATGTACAGCGGCGAGACCGCCGCGCTCATCGCCTTGGCCGATAGTAGCGAGAACCTCATGCAGGCTCGCGTCGATCTGGGCGGCTACGAGACGCTCGTCGCCCAGGGCAAGCCCACGGGGCCGACGCTCCAGCGTGTTCATGCGGCACTGAACGCGAGCGATCGCGCGCTCGCGACGTACGACGCATTGCCGGTGGCGGACGCGACCGAGGCTTCGCTTGCAAGCGCACTGCGCGCGGCGCGCGGCAAACTGATCAAGGAGGTGATCGAGCCGGAGGTGGCGGCGCTCGATCAAGACGACTTCGCATCGTTTCGAACGGTGGAGCGGCAAGCGCCCGAGGCGCGCTTCGCGGACTATAAACAAGCTGCGCTGCAACTGATGAATTTCCAGGTGCAGGCGCAGAGGAAACATTTCGCCTCGGCGGGCGAGCGATTTCACGCGTTGCTGTGGCTTTTCGCCGTGGTCGGCTGCGTATCGTTGGCCTTCGCGATGTTTGCTCGCGGCATGCTGCGCGCTGCGATCGTCCGGCCGATCGGTACCGCCATCGAGCATTTCGAGCGCATTGCCGCGGGCGATTTGACTTCGACGATCGATACCTCGCATGGCGGCGAGATGGGCAGGCTGATGACGGGGCTCGCGCGCATGCAGCTCAGCTTGAGTGCCGCCGTCACGCGCGTGCGAGAGGGAACGGCCGAAATCCGGCACGGCGTGCACGACGTGGCGAGCGGCAATGCCGATTTGTCGGCGCGCACGGAACATCAGGCGGCAGCGCTCGAGCAAGCCGCGGCGAGCCTTCAAGCGTTGAGCGCGACCGTAGCCGATAACGCGCGCCAGGCAGGCGACGCTCGCGCGTTGGCCGCAACCGCATCGGATACGGCACGGCAAGGCGGAGAGGTGGTGAGCGAGATCGTCGACGCGATCGCGGATATGTCGGCCGATTCCACGCATATCGTCGACATCATCGACGCCATCGAGGGCATCGCCTTTCAGACCAACATTCTTGCGCTCAATGCCGCTGTGGAGGCAGCGCGTGCGGGCGAGCAAGGGCGAGGCTTCGCGGTCGTCGCGGGCGAGGTGCGCGCGCTCGCGCAGCGCTCGGCCACCGCGGCCAAGGAGATCCGCGCCCTCATGACGGCCTCCGTGGCCAAGGTGCAAGGTGCGACGCAAATGGGCGAGCGGGCCGGGGCCACGATGGCGAACGTCGTCGATGCCGCGCGCGAAGTGACGAGAATCGTCGCCGATATCAGCGCGGCATCCGCGCGGCAATCGGCGGGCATCGTCGAGATCAGCCGCACGGTCTCGCATATGGATACCGCCACCCAGCAAAACGCGGCCCTCGTGGAAGAAGCGGCCGGCGCGGCCGCCTCGCTCGAGGAGCAGGCCCGGCTACTCGAAGAAACGGTAGCCGCTTTCCGGCTGCGGGCGAAAGACGGCCCCGGTCACGTTCGTTCGCCGGTACCGCACGGCCCGCCGCCACGGACCCACTTGCTCAATCACGCATGACGACGCTCGATCACCCGCCGAATCGAACCCATACCCACCGTATCGCCGGCATCACGCACGCCGGAAAGCCGTTCCGTCCGGGTGACTGGGCCGAGCGGCTCGCAAGCGTCATCGCGCTGTTCGTGCGGGAGCGCCGGCCGGGCGCCAGCGTGGCATCGACATGGCTGGCCGTTCCTTTCGTCGAAGACGGCATCAGGTGTCTAAGCGTTTCCGGCGAGTTGGCCGAGATTTGCCCCGAGGCGTTCGAGTTCGTCATGTGCTTCGCCAAGGACAACGGATTGCCCGTTCGGGCCGACGATTGACTTCCTTTTTATCCTTTATCCGCTCTTTTTCTGCAATCGAACGATCACTCCCTTGCGAGAGGCCTACACTGCGCGGCACACTGGCGGTTCGCTCAGCGCAGCACTCCTATCCCTGATAAACAAGAGAGGCATCGATGCAACTGATCGGCATGATGGATTCCCCGTTCGTACGCCGCGTCGCGGTGTCGATGGCCGTGCTCGGCATGGCTTTCGAGCATCGGCCCGTATCCGTATTCCGGCACTTCGACCAGTTCCGGGAGATCAATCCCGTGGTGAAAGCCCCGACTTTCGTCGTCGACGACGGCACCCAACTGATCGATTCGACGTTGATTCTCGACTACCTCGACCAGCGCGTCGCGCCTCACGCGCGGCTCATGCCGCAAGAGACGGCGGCGCGCCGCGATGCGCTGCATCTGATCGGATTCGCGCTGGCGGCTTGCGAGAAGACCGTGCAAATCGCTTACGAGCAAAATCTGCGTCCCGAGGACAAGCGGCACGCGCCGTGGCTCGAACGGGTTCGAACCCAGCTTGGTGCGGCTTTCGATACGCTCGAGCGGGACGTGGCCGGCGCTGTCCGCGCGGGCGCCTGGCTGTGCGGCGATCGTCTCATGCAACCGGACATCACGGTGGCCGTTGCATGGCGCTTCGCGCAGCACATCTTGCCCGGGGAGATCGCGCCGAGCCGCTATCCGGCGCTGGCCGCGCTATCCGAGCGGGCCGAAGCCCTGCCGGCGTTCGTCGGCGCGCCGCTCGCTTGATGTCGGCCGCGATTGTTCGTTTCTCGCGACTTCTGACTTTCGATTTATTGCATTTATCGGCTTCGTGCGTGTCCCTACAATGGCATTCAGATTGCATGACGGGGCATAGGCTGCTCCGCTCGCAGGAGAGTCGCCATGAAGAAGCTTATCGAACAACGGCTGTACAACCCGACCATCGTCTTGCCGATGGTCGAACTCATGGAATTGATGGTGTCGCTCGATTTCAATCTCGGGCAGGTGGGCGCGGTCATGGCGACGCGCGGTGCGCGTGCGGCTTTGCATCGCTCGCGCGGGCTGCTCGGACATCGTCAGGGGTGCGCGGCGGCCGGCGTTTGAGTTCGATCGCGCGTGCCGGCAGGCAAGCGTCGTCCTTCGGCCGTGCGTTGCCCCATTTCGGCTATGTCTGACTCGTCCTCCACCGTTTGCATCGGCTTGATTTCCGACACGCACGACTTAGTGCGGCCGGAGGCGCTCGGGTGGCTGGCCGGTGTCGACGCCATCGTGCACGCCGGCGATATCTGCTCTCCCGAGGTGCTTCAGGCGTTGGCCGAGATTGCCCCCGTCACGGCCGTGCGCGGCAACAACGACCGCGGCGCATGGGCCCACGCGTTACCCGAAGCGACGACACTGACGCTTGGCGGCATCCGTATCCACGTCGTGCACGACATCGCCGATTTGCGACTCGATCCGCTTGCCCTCGCGGTGCACGTCGTTGTCACGGGGCATTCGCATAAGCCGTCGGTACTGACGCGCGAAGGGATACTCTTCGTCAATCCGGGTAGTGCGGGCCCGCGCCGCTTCACGCTGCCGGTGTCGGCCGGCAAGCTTTTCATCGACGAACGAGAAACGGTGCGCGCCGAACTTCATACGTTCGTCGTGCAAGGGCGCGCTCGCTCAGCCGGCACCCAAGAGCGCGGCGGGAGTAAGCGAGCGGGGAAGGTCTAACGGGGAGAGGGGCGTGCCGGCTCGCACCATGGAGCGAGCCGGTGATCGAGAATGGAAGAGCGGTGGCTCAGCCTTCGGTGGGCGGCACGTATCCGGCCGCTTGATCGGCACCTTCGCCGAAGAAGAATTTTTCCGTTTGCTTCATCAGGTACTGACGCGCGCGCGGATCGGCCATATTCAGGCGGTTTTCGTTGATCAGCATCGTTTGCTGCTTGAGCCACGTTTGCCAGGCTTCTTTCGAAACGCCTTCGTAAATGCGCTTGCCGAGTTCGCCGGGCAGCGGCGGAAAATCGAGTCCTTCGGCTTCCTTGCCGAGCTTGACGCACTGAATCATGCGGGCCATCGTGTGTTTCTCCTGTAGTCGATAGGGGTAAGCGGCGCGGCCGAAACGCTCAGAGGTGCTTCATCAGCACGAGCGATTTGCGCTGCCAGTTATAGAGACGGCGGCGGTCCTCCGGTAGGTCGTCGACGGTGACCTTGATGAAGCCGCGCTTGAGAAACCAGTGTTCGGTGCGGGTGGTCAGCACGAAGATGCGCGTGAGCCCGCGCGCACGGGCTCGCTGCTCGATCCGCTTGAGCAAGCGCTCGCCGTCGCCGGCACCTTGCGCGTCGGGCGCGACCGTGAGGCACGCCATTTCGCCGATCCGCTCTTGCGGGTAAGCGTAGAGTGCCGCGCAGCCGAATAGCACGCCATCGTGCTCGATCACCGAGAAGTGATCGATGTCGCGCTCGATCTGGTGACGCCCGCGCTTGACGAGCGTGCCGTCCGATTCGAGCGGCTCGATCAGCGTGAGAATGCCGCCGACGTCGTCGGGCGTGGCCTCGCGCAAGCTTTCGAGGTTCTCGTACGAGATCATCGTGCCCACGCCGTCGTGCAGGAACAATTCGAGCAGCAGGCTGCCGTCGAGCGAATACGGAATGATGTGCGCGCGCGGCACGCCGCCGCGGCAGGCGCGCACGGCGTGCTTCAGGTAGAACGCCGGATCGCCCTTCAGTTCGCCGCTGTCGAGCAGCTTGTAGGCATCGTCGAGCGACAGCTCTTGCGTGAGTTCGCCGGCATCGTTCATGAGACCCGGCGTTTCGGTCAAGAAGATGATCTTGTCGGCGCGCAGCGCGATCGCGGCCGCGGAGGCGACGTCTTCCATCGACAGATTGAACGCCTCGCCCGTGGGCGAGAAGCCGAGCGGCGAGAGCAGCACCAGTTTGCGGCTCGCGAGCGAATGCTTGATCGACTCGGCATCGACCTTGCGCACGATGCCCGTGTGCTGGAAATCGACGCCGTCGAGAATACCGACCGGCCGCGCCGTGACGAAGTTGCCCGACACGACGCTGATGTGGGCGTGCGCCATCGGCGTGTTGGGCAGACCTTGGCTAATCGCCGCTTCGATATCGAGCCGGACTTCGCCGGCCGCTTCCTTGGCTGATTCGAGCGCGCGCGCATCGGTAATGCGCATGCCGTGCGAGAACTCCGACTGAACGCCGTGCAGATTCATCTGCTCCTCGACCTGCGGGCGCGATCCGTGCACGAGCACGATCTGGATCCCCATCGCCTGCAAGAGCGCGATGTCGGAGACGAGCGCGCTCAGCAGCCCCTCGTGCACGACTTCGCCCCCGAACCCGACGACGAACGTCTTATTTCGGAACGCGTGGATATAAGGCGCGACCGATCGCATCCAGTCGACGAACTGGGCGTGCGAGACGGCATCGGATTCGGGCGCCGCGGAACGGGCCGGGGCGCTCTCGGTCATGGGGGCGAGGTCGGATTGAGAATTCATCCCGGGATTATAATGCGCCCCCATGTCGAACGTATCCAAAAGTCCGGCCGCCAGTGAGGTCCGAGGGCCGCGTGCGGCGCGCAGCGATACCGCGCGCCCCGCCGCCGCCCCGCGTAAGGCCGAAGGCCCGCGGCGTCCCGCTGCCCCGCCCAATCCCGTTCCGCCGATCGAATTCCCGCCCGCGCTGCCCGTTTCGGGCCGGCGCGAGGAGATCGCACGCGCGATTCGCGACAATCAGGTGGTGATCGTGTCCGGCGAAACCGGCTCGGGCAAGACCACTCAGCTTCCGAAAATCTGCCTGTCGCTCGGCCGCGGTCTCGGTGCCGGCGGCACGGGGCTCATCGGCCACACGCAGCCGCGCCGGATCGCGGCCTCGGCCACCGGGCGGCGTATCGCCGAAGAGCTCGGCACGCCGTTCGGCGAAGTCGTCGGCTACAAGGTGCGGTTCACCGACAACCTCGCACCGGGCGCATCGGTCAAATTGATGACGGACGGCATCTTGCTGGCCGAGACGCAGACCGACCCGCTGTTGCGCGCCTATGACACGCTCATCATCGACGAGGCGCACGAGCGCAGCCTGAACATCGACTTTCTGCTCGGCTATCTGAAGCAGGTTTTGCCGAAACGGCCCGATTTGAAGCTGATCGTCACGTCGGCGACGATCGACGCCGAGCGTTTCGCGCGTC
The DNA here is from genome assembly GCF_002879885.1 of Trinickia dabaoshanensis. GTDB lineage: Bacteria > Pseudomonadota > Gammaproteobacteria > Burkholderiales > Burkholderiaceae > Trinickia > Trinickia dabaoshanensis. The sequence continues at coordinate 335,478 of NZ_PNYA01000001.1, read as the reverse complement.
ATTTCGGCACCGAGTCGAAACCGGCCCCGGTGATCGAGGTGAGCGGGCGCCTGTACCCGGTGGAGCTTCGGTATCGGCCCGTCGAGGAGGCCAGCGCGGCCGTCAAGTCGGCGCAGGGAACGACGGGGCGCGAGCGCGCCGACAGGCCGGATCGCGTCAAAAGCACGCGCGACGCCGATCGGGACCTGATGGATGCGATCGTCGATGCCGTGGACGAGCTGTGCCGGGAGGGGCCGGGCGACGTCCTCGTGTTCCTGCCCGGCGAGCGCGAAATCCGAGAAGCCGCCGAGGCCTTGCGCAAGCATCACCCGCCGCATACCGAGATTCTGCCGCTATTCGCCCGTCTTTCGGCGGAGGAGCAGTCGCGCGTGTTCAAGGCGTCGAACGCGCGACGGCTCGTGCTCGCGACCAACGTCGCCGAAACTTCGCTGACGGTACCCGGCATTCGCTACGTCGTGGACACGGGCCTCGCGCGCGTGAAGCGCTATTCGTATCGGAACAAGGTCGAGCAGTTGCAGGTCGAGCCGATCTCTCAGGCCGCGGCGAACCAGCGGGCCGGGCGTTGCGGCCGAGTGGCCGACGGCGTGTGCATCCGCCTCTTCGACGAGGCCGATTTCCAAGGGCGGCCGCGCTTCACCGATCCCGAAATCTTGCGTTCGTCGCTGGCAGCGGTGATTCTCCGGATGAAATCGCTTCATCTGACGGAGATCGAGTCGTTCCCGTTCATCGAGCCGCCGCCGGGCCGCGCGATCGCGGACGGCTATCAACTGCTGGCCGAACTGGGCGCCGTCGACGAAGACAACGCGCTCACGCCGCTCGGCCGCGAATTGGCCCGCCTGCCGCTCGATCCGCGTGTGGGACGAATGATCTTGGCCGCCCGCGATCAGCAAGCGCTGGCTGAAGTATTGGTCATCGCGAGTGCGTTATCGGTGCAAGATCCGCGCGAGCGGCCCGCCGACGCACAGGAGCAAGCCGACGAAGCGCACCGGCGGTTCGCCGACGAGCGTTCCGAATTCTTGCTGTGGCTGCGCATTTGGAAATGGTTCGGCGAGGCCGTGGCGCACAAAAAGTCGAACCGGCAACTGATCGACGCTTGCCGCGCGCAGTTCCTCTCTCATCTGCGGTTACGCGAATGGCGCGACGTCCATTCGCAACTGCTCACGGTCGTGCGCGAACATGGCTGGCGCTTGAATGAGAGCGAGGCGACGTTCGAGCAGATCCATTTGGCCCTGCTGACGGGGTTGCTCGGCAACGTCGGTCTGAAAGCCGACGACGAGCCGCACTACCTCGGTGCGCGCGGCATCAAATTCTTCCTCTGGCCAGGCTCGACGCTCGTGAAAAAGGCGGGACGCTGGGTCATGGCCGGAGAACTCGTCGAAACGAGTCGCCTCTACGCGCGCTGCCTGGCCAAAATCGAGCCCGAATGGATCGAAAAGGTGGCCGGCCATCTGCTGAAGACGCAGCTATCGGAGCCGCATTGGGAGAAGCGGGCGGCGCAGGTGACCGCGTTCGAGCGCGCCACGCTGTACGGGCTGCCCGTCTACCACCGGCGCCGCGTCGCGTTCGGCAACGAGGACCCGGCGCGCGCGCGGGAGCTGTTCATCCGCGGCGCGCTCGTGGAAGGGGAGTTCGACACGAAGCTGGCGTTTTTCGCGCACAACCGCAAGCTGCTGCTCGATATCGAGCAACTCGAACATAAATCGCGCAGGCAGGACGTGCTCGTCGACGACGAATTGATTCACGGCTTCTACGATCAAGCGATGCCCGCGGGAATTCACACGGGCGCCGCGTTCGAGCGCTGGTACCGCGACGAAGTGAAAAAGAGCGGGCAGCCCGAAGAGAAGCTGCGCTTGCTTTATTTGTCGCGCGACGACCTCATGCGGCACGAAGCGGCGGGCGTCACGACGGATCTCTTTCCGAAACGCATGGCGATGGCCGGCGTCGAAATGGGGCTCGGATATCACTTCGAACCCGGCTCGCCTCGCGATGGCGTGACGCTGACGGTGCCGCTTTACGCGCTCAATCAGATCGATCCGCGCCGCGCGGAATGGCTCGTGCCGGGCATGCTGAAGGAGAAGGTGCAATTGCTGCTGAAGTCGTTGCCGCAGAAGCTGCGCCGCCATTGCGTGCCGCTGCCGGAGTACGCGGCTGCGTTTGCCTCGCGCCACGAGGCGCGCTTCGGCCTGGGCGGGCTCGTGGAGACGCTGATTGCCGACGTGCGCGAGCAAACGCAAGTCGCGCTGAAATCCACCGACTTCAAGCTCGAAACGTTGCCTGCGCACTTGTTCATGAACTTCAAGGTCGTGGACGAGCATGGCCGTCAGCTTGCGATGGGCCGCAACCTCGCTCAATTGCGCTCGGAGCTCGGCGCGGATGCGCAGCGTCATTTTCAGAAGCTGGCCGCGGGTGTGACGCTAGCCGGCGGCGCGGCGCATCCGGCTCAGTCCGGTGCGGCTGCGCCGAGCCCCGCACGGGGCGCAGCCGGCCGCGCGGAGGCGAAAGCCGGCGCGAATGCCGGGCAGGCCGCGCCTGCCGCCACCGCGCTCTACGACAATTTGACGACTTGGAACTTCGGCAAGCTGCCCGAGTTGCTCGAGATTCGGCGGGGCGGGCAGACGCTCTTCGGCTATCCGGCGCTCGTCGATCGCACGACGCATTGCGACGTGGAAGTGTTCGATTCGCCCGAGCAGGCCGCGCGTATTCATCGGGCGGGGCTGCGGCGCTTGTTCGCGCTGCAACTGCGCGAACCGGTCAAGTACTTGGAGAAGAACCTCCCGGGCTTGCGCGAGATGGCGATGCAGTTCATGCCCCTGGGTTCGCAGGAGGCGCTGCGCGACCAATTGATCGACACGGCGCTCGAGCGCGCCTGTCTGCAAGATCCGCTGCCCACCGACGATGCGAGCTTCCATGCGCGCCGCGACGAAGGCAAGAGCCGGCTTTCGCTGCTCGCACAGGAAATTGCCCGTTTGGTGGGGCAGATTCTTACCGAATACGCCGCCGTCACCAAAAAGCTCGCGCAGGCCAAGCCGTTCGCGCAGGCTTACGCGGACATGCAGCAGCAGGTTCAGGCGCTGATGGGCAAGCGCTTCATCGTCGATACGCCGTATGCGCAGCTCGCGCATTTTCCGCGTTACCTGAAAGCGATCGGGCAGCGCATCGATAAGCTCAAGGCCGACCCGGCCCGGGATACACGCTCGTTCGCCGAGATGCAGCCGCTTCTTACGCAGTACCAGCGCGCGCAGTCGGCCCGCGGTGGCGTGGCGGACGCGCGCCTGGCCGAGTTTCGGTGGCTGCTCGAGGAGTTGCGCGTTTCGCTATTCGCTCAGGAACTGCGCACGCCGATGCCTGTCTCCGTCAAGCGATTGCACAAAGTGTGGGAGTCGATGCAGCGATGAGCGCGGGCGGCGCGATGCCGCCCCACATCCGCGGCTCATCCGTCGCTCCCGCCGATGTTTTTTGGACCGGGGTCAACCGCGCCGACTCGCAAACGTTTTATGATGGCAGCGGTTTTTTCGAACGAGTTCTCATGCTTACCTCTTTCTTTTCTCGCGCGCGGTATGCCGCTCGCGCGGCCGTCGCGTTGACGGCCGCTTGCGCCGCGATCGCGGTGGCTCCGGCGGCGCGCGCGGACGATGTCGTCGTCCTCAATTCGGGCGAGGCAACGCTCTCGCTGATCGATCAGGCGACGCAGCAAATGGTCGGCGGCAAAATTCCGACGGGCAAAGAGCCCCACCATTTGATGTTGGCTCCCGGCGGACGCTCGCTGATCGTGGCCGATTCCGTGTCGAACGATCTGATGTTCGTCGATCCGAAAACGGGTAGGGTACAAAAGCGCCTCGAAAACATCGAAGATCCGTATCAGCTCGGTTTTTCGCCGGACGGCAAATGGTTCGTGACGACGGGGCTGCGCCTCGATCGCCTCGATATTTACTCGTACGATTCGAAGACGGAAACGCCGACGCTCGTGAAGCGGCTGCCGCTCGCGACGATGCCGAGCCACATGGCCTTCACGAAGGACGGCAAGACGGTGTTCGTCACCCTGCAGGTTTCGGGGCAGGTGGCGGCGGTGGATCTGGCGACGCAAACCGTGAAGTGGAAGATGAACGTCGGCGACACGCCGGCGGGCCTGTGGCTCACGCCGGGCGACAACTACTTGCTCGTCGGCATGACGGGGGAGGACGATGTCGCGGTCGTCGATTGGCGCAAGCAAAGCGTCGTGAAACGGATTCAGACGGGCAAAGGCGCGCATAACTTCCGTTCGCTCGACGACGGGGTGCACGTGGCCGTGTCCAATCGGGTCGCCAGCACGATCAGCATCATCGACGAGAACACGCTGACGAACGTCGGCGACATTACGGGCCTGATGCCCGGCCCGGACGATATGGAACTCACGGCCGACAAGCGTTATATGTGGGTGACGTTCCGCTTCGCCAAACACGTCGGCATCATCGACATGGCCTCGCGCAAGCTCATCAAGACGATCGCGGTCGGCCGCTCGCCGCACGGTATCTTCTTTTACGATCGCGCGCCGGTGATGGCGCCCAACGGCGCTTAACGGACGCGGCACCGCATCATGCTGCATTGGCTCGTGTCGTCGCTCGACGGAGTCGTTTCGTCGCTGCAGACGTGGCTGTTCATGGACGTAATCCAGCCGCTCTTGTTCAAGTTCGGCTGGATGGATTACGACGAGGACGCCTACGACGCGCTCTATCCGGTGATCGTCGGTTTTCTGACGATCGTGTCGATGTACGCGCTGCTGCGCCCGCTGGAGGCGTGGCGGCCGGTCGAACGCTGGAGCGATCGCAAGGCGGTGCGCGTCGACGTCTTCTATACCTGGATCGCGAAGCTCGGGCTGTTCAACCTGTTCTTTTTCGTCGCGTTTCAGCCGATCTTCGATAAGACGCAGGCCTGGCTTCGCTACCACGGCATTGCCAATATCAATCTCGATACGCTGTGGCCCGGCGTGACGTCCCAGCCGCTGGTCGCGTTCGGCATCTATCTGGTCGTGCTCGATTTCGCCGGCTACTGGTACCACCGGTGGCAGCATCGGTTCGGCGTCTGGTGGGAATTGCACGCGGTTCACCACAGTCAGCGGCAAATGTCGCTCTGGTGCGACGATCGAAACCACCTGCTCGACGACGTCGTGCAAGCCGGATTTTTCGCGGCGATCGCGCTGGCGATCGGCATCGCGCCGACGCAGTTCGTCGTGTTGACCGCCGTCACGAATTTCGCGCAGAGCGTGCAGCATGCCAATGCGCGGCTGCCGTTCGGACCGCTGCTCGAACGACTGATCGTCAGTCCCACGTTTCATCGCCGGCATCATGCGGTCGGCTACGGACACGAGGGAACGGCGTACGGGTGCAACTTCGGCGTGCTCTTTCCGTGGTGGGATATGCTCTTCAAGACGGCTTCGTGGAATCGGGCACTCGAGCCCACCGGCATCCGTCAGCAACTCGAGGGTGAATCGTATGGAGAGGGGTTCGTCGCACAACATTGGCTCGCGCTCGCGCGTATCGCGAGGCGGCTTGGTCTGCGTCGCGACGGCGGCGGGGGATCTGCCGCGGCCTGACGGAGCCCTAGTATGAGCGGCTTTTTGCGATCGCTCGGAAAAGCTACGGCCAGCGTGCTGCATCCGCGCATGCTATGGCTGACTTTCATGCCGTTTGCGGTGGCCGCGGTGGGCTGGGGCGCATTTTTCTGGTTCATGTGGCAGCCGCTCGTCGGCGCCGCGCGCGCCTGGCTTGCCGATTCCTGGTTCGGCTCCGCGCTCGATCACGCGTTCGCCTGGATTGGGCTCAGCTCGCTGCATGCCGCGCTGGCGCCGTTCATCGTCGTCGCGCTGTCCATTCCGCTGATCGTCACGACGGTGTTGCTGTTGATTGCGACGATCTCGATGCCGCTCGTCGTACGGCATCTGTCACTGCGCCGCTTCGCCGATCTCGAGCAGCGCCGCGGCGGGTCGTGGTACGGCTCGCTCGCGCACTCGCTCGTCACGGCCATCGTCGGTATCGTGCTGTTCATCGTCACGCTGCCGCTGTGGCTCTTTCCGCCGCTGTTCGCCGTCATTCCGCCGCTGCTGTGGGGTTGGCTGACTTACCGCGTCATGACCTACGATGCGCTCGCGCTGCACGCGAGCCCCGACGAACGGCGAGCACTCATTCGCCGGCATCGAGGGCCGCTATTCGCGATCGGCGTTGCGACGGGCTTGATGGGGACCGTGCCGACGCTGATTTGGGCGTGGTCCGTTTGGCTCGTCGTGCTATTTCCGGTGATCACCGCCGCCACGATCTGGATCTATGCGTTTATCCTCGTGTTTTCGGCGCTTTGGTTCGGCCACTATTGCCTCGACGCTTTGCGGCGGCTACGCGCGGACGAGGCGCTTCCATCCATGTGAGGGCGGTTTATGGCATTCGGGGTGATCATTATCGGGGATGAGATTCTTTCGGGACGGCGCGTCGACAAGCACCTGCCGAAGGTCATCGAACTGCTGAGCGCGCGCGGTCTGGCCTTGGCTTGGGCCGAATATGTCGGCGACGATCCCGAGCGGATCAAGGCTACGCTTACGCGCACCTTTGCTTCCGGCGATATCGTTTTTTCGACGGGCGGGATCGGGGCCACCCCCGACGACCACACGCGCCAGTGCGCGGCCCAGGCGCTCGGCGTGCCGTTGGAACTGCATCCCGAAGCGGCCGAACTCATCCGGTCGCGCATTCGCGAGATGCAAGCGGCATCGCACCCGGGGAGCGCATCGGAGCCGATCGACTTCGATGCCCCCGAGAACCTCCATCGCCTGAACATGGGCGTCTTTCCGCGCGGCGCCGCGATCATTCCGAACGGCTACAACAAGATTCCGGGTTTTTCCGTGGGCGATCATCACTTCGTGCCGGGTTTTCCGGTGATGGCCTGGCCGATGATCGAATGGGTGCTCGATACGAAATACGCGCATTTGCACCATGCCGTCGCGCACGCCGAGCGTTCGCTGTATGTGTTCGAGTTGATGGAGTCGACGCTCACGCCGCTCATGGAAAAAATCGAAGCCGATTTTCCGGGCGTGCGGGTGTTTAGTCTACCGAGCGTCGGCGATGCCGAACGCGGCGGCGTTTTCGTCCGGCGGCACATCGACCTGGGCGTCAAAGGCGAGCCGGAGGCGGTGGCCGCCGCATTCGTCAAGCTCAGAGAAGGCGTGCACCTGCTCGGCGGCGATATCGTCGAGCCGGAAGAGCGCTGATCCTACCGGGGCACGCATTCGCGTGCTCCCTCTTATCCATCGACGTGGCCGGCGCATCGCCGGTTGTCGTTTCTCTCGTCCTTTCCTCTCTCTTTGGCCGAATGGGGTAACGCCCAGGAAATCGGTCCGAGCCCGGCTTGAATCGGCGCGTCTTGGCGGCCACCGGCTTTACGCTGCAAGCGACTGTTCGGCGCCGTTCTCGCTGTGCAAGCGCACTGGGTCCTATCGTCGCCGAGCGGCTTGGGAAAAATGGTTCAAATGGGAAAAATGGGAAAACACATGTACAATAAACGCATTGGCAGTGCCCGTGCGCGTATCGGTACGCGCAGCCTCGCTTCGCGATCTCGCGCGATTGTACCGGCAGGGGCACCGCCCTTGGTTCTCTGCTTGAAGGAGTCGTAATGGAACGTGCAACGAAGGGAAGTGGAGCAGTAACGAAGGCGGACCTGCGGGCCATCGTCAACGGTCAGTATGCGGGCGATCCACGCCTGCTGATCGACCGGTTGGCGGACGAGCTGCTCAAGGTTGTGTTCGACCCGCTGCGCGAGCACTCGGCCACCGCGAATCGTCGTTTGGTCGCGAGCAAACCAGCCAAGCGTGCGCTTGAAATTAAGCTGGCCGAGCTTCTCATACGCGACAGCTCGGTCGAATGCGCCGCTCCCCCCCCATCGTTGCCGGTTACGAAGCTGAGCCCTGAAGAGATCATTTCGCGTACAGGCATGTCGAAGACCACGCTTTATCGGGCGGATCACGTGAAGTTTTATAGCGTGGTTCCGATGGGAATGAAAAACGGACGTGCTTATCCAGCTTGGCAGTTTGTCGGGAATATCCCTTCACTGCTGCCTCGCGTACTAGAGATACTCGGCAGGAAATCGAGGATACAGGTCAATACCTTTTTCGTGACGGAGCGAGATGCGCTCAATGAGTTGTCGCCCGCCGAAGTGCTTGCGGGCCTGGCATTCGAGGATCGGGGCACGCTTACGCCCGCACAGGTTCGAATGTTGGCGCTGGCCGAAAACGCGCGTCTCGACAAAGTCGTTGCGCTTGCCACGATGGAGGTTGCTGACCCGGGCTAAACAAGTCGATATGTCCATCAGCGATCAAGTTGAAACGAAGTTGCCGAAGGAGTTCGAGGAATGGATTCCGTCGGTCGAGCAGATTCTCCGGGCGCTCGGTCGCCGTACCTACGCCTATGCGCCGGACACCGAATTCGTCCGCGCGTCGCATGACGCGCGGTACGTAAAAACGGCGTCGCCTTTCCAGGCGCATCGATTCGGGCCACCACTCGAGTTCGTCCGGGCTGATGGCACGCTCGAATTCAATTGGCTCTATACCGTCCGCGTTCCCTCTCAAGCCCCGATCCAAGGCAGTCCGCGGAAGCACCACCCCGTAACGGTTTTTCGGTGACCATTGCCGTCCTTGTCGCCCTCGAATCCTTCCAATAGATCGTAGGCCTTCTCGAAGCCCGCTTGCGCGGCCGCGACGGCCGCCAACTTGGAACGCGCCGCGCTGCGGCACAGGAAGAGCACGGGCGTGTCCGCCGAAGGCACCGCTTGTTTCAATTGGTCGAGGAACTCGGCGTTGGGCACGCCGCCCGGATAGCGCGTCCATTCGATGTGGACGTACTGCCCGTCGCCCACCAGGGGACGACCGACCCAATCGAGTTCGGCGCGGGTGCGCACATCGACGAGACGCGCCTTGGGGTCGAGTTGCAACAACTCGAAGGCTTCGCTCGGCGATACGGCTCCTGCATAGGGGAGTTGGTGCTCGGCGCGGCGCGCGCCGGCCTTCGTGAAGATTTGGTCCAGTGAGCTCATGACCGCTCGTCTCCTCGGTTCGTAAAGAGACATTCTAGCGCTCAGCCGCATCCGTAGGTCTCGCACAACGGCGACGCACCGCGAAGCGCGCGAGTGCGCCAAAGATGTGCATTTTCTACGGCAATGCACCACAATGGAAACGTCGGCCTGCCTTTCACGCGCAAATGGCACTTAAATGGTGCGCATGCGGCTCAGCTCGGCGCCCGCTCCGTTCAGCGCGGTGCGTGGCCCGTTCCGCCGCAGGGCGCGGCCCGGCAAGGCGCTGCCCGACATGCGGAACAATCCGTACCTAGCTTGGCACGGAAGCTGCTTTTATCCGCGGCGATCGCTTGCAAGACCAGCCTCGGCGTACGAACCGGGGCGAGAAAAGCGAAGAACCGCCGAACCTATCAATGGAGAAGAGGATATGAGTAAATCCGTGGCCGACGTCATGCAGCTCGTGAAGGACGAGGACGTCAAGTTTGTCGACTTTCGCTTCACCGATACGCGCGGCAAGGAGCAGCACGTCTCGGTGCCGCTGTCGGCGTTCGACGAAGACAAGTTCGAGAGCGGCCATGCGTTCGACGGTTCCTCGATCGCCGGTTGGAAGGGCATCGAAGCGTCGGACATGCTGCTCATGCCCGATGCCAACACGGCCTTTATCGATCCGTTCTACGAAGAGCCGACGCTCGTATTGAGCTGTGACGTCGTCGAGCCGGCGGACGGCAAGGGCTATGAGCGCGATCCGCGTTCGCTCGCCAAGCGTGCCGAAGCCTATCTGAAGAGTACGGGCCTGGGCGACACCGCGTTCTTCGGTCCGGAACCCGAATTCTTCATCTTCGACTCGGTCCAATGGAACACGGACATGTCGGGCTGCTTCGTCAAGATCGGCTCCGAAGAGGCACCGTGGTCGTCGGGCAAGGAGTTCGAAGGCGGCAATACCGGTCATCGTCCCGGCACGAAGGGCGGCTACTTCCCGGTCGCGCCCGTGGATACGTTCCAAGACATGCGCTCGGAAATGTGTCTGCTGCTCGAGCAAATCGGCATTCCGGTCGAAGTGCACCACCACGAAGTCGCCGGCCAAGGCCAAAACGAGATCGGCACGAAGTTCTCGACGCTCGTGCAACGCGCCGACTGGACGCAACAGCTCAAGTACATCGTTCATAACGTCGCGCACACGTACGGCAAGACGGCGACGTTCATGCCGAAGCCCGTCGTCGGCGACAACGGCTCGGGCATGCACGTTCACCAGTCGATCTGGAAGGACGGCCAGAACCTGTTCGCGGGCAACGGCTATGCCGGCCTCTCGGAGTTCGCGCTGTTCTACATCGGCGGGATCATTAAGCACGCTCGCGCGCTGAACGCGATCACGAACCCGACGACGAACTCGTACAAGCGTCTCGTGCCGCACTTCGAAGCACCGGTCAAGCTCGCTTACTCGGCGCGCAACCGTTCGGCATCGATCCGTATTCCGCACGTGAGCAACCCGAAGGGCCGCCGTATCGAAACCCGCTTCCCGGATCCGATGGCCAATCCGTACCTGTGCTTCTCGGCGCTGATGATGGCCGGTTTGGACGGCGTGCAGAACAAGATCCATCCGGGCGAAGCCGCCGACAAGAATCTGTACGATTTGCCGCCCGAAGAGGACGCGAAGATCCCGACGGTTTGCGCGGGTCTGGACCAAGCACTCGAAGCGCTCGACAAGGATCGCGAGTTCCTGACGCGCGGCGGCGTGTTCACCGACGGCATGCTCGACGCGTACCTCGAACTGAAGGAAGGCGAGCTGCAACGCCTGCGCATGACGACGCATCCGATCGAGTTCGAAATGTACTACTCGCTGTAAGCAACGCGATGCGCTTCGTCCCTTGTCGTCGGCGAAGCGCTCGTGAAGCTCTGGGAGGTTCGCGCTCGGCGTGCCCGTGCGTCGTGACGCGAACGGCCCGCGATCGGTCTCGAAGGGACGGCGGCGCCGTCCCTTTTTCGTTCGATGCGCACTCGCGCTCATGAGTCGACGATGGTGCTCAGGAACTTGATGAAACCGAAGACAGGTGGGGCCGAGCCGCTTTCCGACGATGCGGCGCTGACCCAATCGGGCTTGCTGCCTGGCCTCGAGGCACTGCCAACGGTCACGCTCGTGCTCGAAAAACGGACGCTGCGCGTCGCCTTTGCGAATCCGTCGGCCGAATCCATGCTCGATTTGTCGCGCCGTCAGCTCATGCAGATGTCGTGGCCGGAGTTGTTCGCGAATGGCGACGAGCTGGTCGCGACGATCGGCGCCATCGCCGAACACCGTTTTCATGCGACGCATCTCGATGCGGTGCTCGAGCGTCCCGGGCGCGAACCGCTGCATGTTCACGTGGTGGTCGGATTTCTCGAGAGCGCGCCAGATTACGTCCTGCTCGAGTTGTTCGAGAACGAACGTCATTTGCGGACCGACCGGGAAGAGCGCATTCACGATTTGTCGATCGCCAATAAGCAACTGATCCGCAATCTCGCGCACGAAATCAAAAACCCGTTGGGGGGCATCCGCGGCGCCGCGCAACTGCTCGAGTTCGAGCTCGGTGTGCGCGAGCGGCAGGAGTTGCGTGAATACACGCAGGTGATCGTCAAGGAATCCGATCGTTTGCAAACGCTCGTCGACCGCCTGCTCGAGCCGCATCGACATCCGCATGTCGTGGGCGACGTCAATATCCACGAGGTGTGCGAGCGCGTGCGTGCGGTGATCCTCGCGGAGTTTCCGCGTGGCCTCACGATCGAGCGCGATTACGACGTCAGCGTGCCTGACTTGCGGGGCGACAAAGAGCAGCTCATACAAGCGCTGCTCAATATCGTGCGAAACGCGGCTCAGGCGCTGCGCGAACGAATCGGGCAGGGCGACGCACGCATTGCGTTGCGCACGCGCGTGGCCCGCAAGGTGACGATATCCAAGCGCCTATTCAAATTGGCATTGGATTTGCGTGTCATCGACAACGGCCCCGGAATACCCGAAGACATTCGCGATCGCATTTTTTATCCACTGGTGTCCGGCCGCGAAGACGGCAGCGGCCTCGGGCTGACGCTCGCGCAAACCTTCGTGCAGCAGCATGACGGTTTGATCGAGGTCGAGAGCCGCCCCGGACACACCGAGTTTCAGATTTTGTTGCCGCTCGTCAATTGATAAGACCCACTCCATGAAGCCGATCTGGATAGTAGACGACGACCAATCGATCCGTTGGGTGCTCGAGAAAGCGCTGGCCCGCGAGAATTTTCCGACGCGCAGCTTTGCCAACGTGCGCGAGGCGCTCGCCGCGCTCGAGCGTGAAAGCCCTCAAGTGCTCGTCTCCGACATCAGAATGCCGGGCGCCTCGGGCCTCGAATTATTGCAGGCGATACGCGAACGCTTGCCCGAGTTGCCCGTCATCATCATGACGGCCTATTCCGATCTCGATAGCGCCGTGGCGGCGTTTCAAGGCGGCGCGTTCGAATATCTCGCGAAGCCCTTCGACGTCGATAAGGCCGTCGAATTGATACACCGCGCCGTCGACGAGAGCTTGCGCGGTTCGCACGTGGGCGAGACGGTGCTGGCCGATGCGCCCGAGATGCTTGGGCAAGCGCCGGCCATGCAGGATATGTTCCGCGCGATCGGGCGGCTCTCGCATTCGGCGGCGACGGTCTTGATCACGGGCGAGTCCGGGACGGGCAAGGAGTTGGTCGCGCGTGCCCTGCATCGGCACAGCCCGCGCGCGAACGGTCCGTTCATCGCGCTCAACACCGCTGCGATTCCGAAAGATCTTTTGGAGTCCGAACTGTTCGGCCACGAACGCGGCGCCTTCACCGGCGCGCAGGCCATGCGTCAAGGCCGTTTCGAGCAAGCGGAAAGCGGAACGCTGTTCCTCGATGAAATCGGCGACATGCCGTTCGATCTGCAAACGCGCCTGCTGCGCGTGTTGTCGGACGGGCAGTTCTATCGCGTGGGCGGGCATAGTCCTTTGCGCGCGAATGTGCGCGTGATCGCGGCCACGCACCAAAACCTCGAATCGCGGGTGCGGCAAGGGTTGTTCCGGGAGGACTTGTATCACCGCCTGAACGTGATTCGGCTGCGTTTGCCGCCGCTGCGCGAGCGGCGCGAGGACATCCCGTTGCTCACGCGGCACTTTCTGCAAAAGAGCGCCCGCGATCTCGGCGTCGAGCCCAAGCGCGTGTCGGACTCGGCGCTCGCTTATCTCGCGACCTTGCCGTTCCCCGGCAATGTGCGTCAGCTCGAGAACCTCGCCAATTGGTTGACGGTGATGGCGCCGGCTCAGACGATCGAGATCAAGGATCTGCCGCCCGATCTCGTGTCGGGCAGTGCGCCCGAGGCCAACACGGAGATCGTCGCAGGCGCGGCTGTACCGCATGCGGTGGCGGGCGCTTCAGCGTTGCCCGACGGCGAGCGCAACGGTGCGGCCGGCATCGTCCCGGCCGCGCTAGGCGGCGTGGCAACGGCGTTGCCGGTGAGCGTGTGGGAAAGCGGCTTGCGCGCCGAGGTGGCACGCATGCTGCGCGAGAACACGGTTGACGTCATGGACGAACTCGCGCGCCGCTTCGAGGCGGCCGTGATTCGCGAAGCGCTCGACTTCACGCGCGGCCGCAAGGTCGAAGCGGCCGAGCGCCTCGGTATCGGCCGTAATACGATCACGCGCAAGATCCAGGAGTTGCATCTGGAGTCTTGATGCGCGCGAAGCGGTAGCGCGCGATATTCAGGCCGGCGGCTCGATGCGAGCGCCGGCCTTTTAATTGCGGCGCGCGGTTCGGCTTCGTCTGTCTCGCGCGTGACCGCCAAGGCTGCCGAGCTCGGCTGGGTTGGCGAGGTGGGCGAGGTGGACCAGGTGGACGAATTAGGAAAGCTGCGCGATCACGGGGGCGTGATCGGACGGTTGATCCCATTTGCGCGGCGTCTTGTCGACTTCGCAATGCGTGCACGTTTGCGCGAGAGCGGGGGAGAGCAGGATGTGATCGATACGCAGGCCGGCGTTGCGGCGGAAAGCCAGCATGCGGTAGTCCCACCAGGTGAACGTCTTCTCCGGTTGCTCGAACTGGCGGAATGCGTCGACGAAACCCAATCCGACGAGTTTGACGAACGCCGCGCGCTCTTCGGGGGAGACGAGATTTTGGCCTTCCCATGCCTTGGGATCATGCACGTCTCGATCCTCGGGGGCGATATTGTAGTCGCCGAGCAAAGCGAGCTTCGGATGACGGTGCAATTCGTCTTGCAGCCATTGGCCCAGCGCGTCGAGCCAGCGCAGCTTATAGGCGAACTTCTCGGTGCCCGGCGCTTGTCCGTTCGGAAAGTAAGCGGACACGATGCGCGAGCCGCCCACGGTGAGCGCGATCACGCGTTGTTGTTCGTCGTCGAATCCGGGAATGTTGCGGACGATGTCGGATTCGTCCACGTCGATGCCTTCACGCACGAGAATGGCAACGCCGTTGTAGGTCTTTTGTCCCGCGAACCAGCTTCGATAGCCTTTTTCGGCGAGCTCGGCGCGAGGAAATTTTTCGTCGGGCAGTTTCAATTCCTGCAGGCACAGCACGTCGACCTGACTCAGTTCGAGCCAGTCGATCACGTGCTGCTGCCGCACCTTCAGAGAATTGACGTTCCAGGTGGCGATTTTCATGGTTTGAATGCGTCTGTGCTGGACAAAAAGTTCAGCGCGGTTCGGTGGTTTGCGGATGCGATCTTATCGCATTGACCACGCAGCTCGCCCATCGATGACGATCATCGACTGTTTTGTTTGACGCGGCGATGAAAGTCCCATATAATTTATTTCTCTGACGCGGGGTGGAGCAGTCTGGCAGCTCGTCGGGCTCATAACCCGAAGGTCGTAGGTTCAAATCCTACCCCCGCAACCAAATACGAAAACCCGCCTCCGGCGGGTTTTTGCTTTTCCGGCGTTCGATCACGTCGCTTGCCGCGCGTCTTTCCGTTCCGCACCCCGTTTGTTTTTTTGCCGCACGACCTCAAGCATGTCGCCGTAGACGCCGATATTGCATGCGGTAACCCCGAGGACGCAGCTTTGCATCTGCGTCTCGGCAAGCCCGCACTGAGCGCCATCTATCTGGAACGTCCGGTTCACATTCGATGTCGTGCGCAAACGTTCTCGTCGATTCCGCGCCGATTAATTAGGACAACTGAGCAATGCGTGGGACGCCACTCTGCCGATTCGGGCCTTCGTTCGATAGGTGCATCGCTATAGATTTCCGTCCCCATCGTTATCGCGCATCGGGCGGCTTCGATGCCGTGCGATGCGTTCAAAGGAAGTAGCAGCATGAAATGGTTTTACGACTTGAAGATCGCGCGGCGCCTGATGGTGCTGAACTTGGTGGCCGCATTGGCTCTGGCCGCCGTGACGGGCTTCGGTATTTTTCAAATGGGGCGCGTCTTCCGTGCCGCCAGCTATGCCAGCGACAACACGGTGCCGAGCTTCCTCGCGCTCGATAGTGCCTTGAAAGCCTACGATGCGATGACGTTGCTGACGAGCAAACACGTTGCGGCCAGCGAGCCTCAAAAGATGCAGCAGGTCGAACAGCAGATCGCCGAACAGCGCAACGCATTGCGCAAGGCGCTCTCGAGCTACGACTCGCTCATTTCCGACCAAAAGGATCGCGACATGCTCGCGGCCGATCGCGCCGCCATGGCGCAATCGGCGCAGATCCGCGATCAAGTGCTCGCGCTTTCTCGTGCCAATCAAAAGCAGCAAGCCGGGGAATTGCTCGATGGGAGCTTGACCGACGCCGCCCAACGTTTCGACACGGCGATCGAAGCGCATCGAGCATACAACCGGGAATTGGGCGAGCAGGGCGCCCAACGAGCGGACGCGCTGATCGGCAGCGCCGATGCGTGGAACGCAATCTCCTCGCTGGTCGTGATCGTCGGCGTCTTCGGTCTGGGTGTCGCTGCGGCCCGTTCGATCACGCAGCCGCTCGCGCGCGCAGTCGAATTCGCCCATCGCGTCGCGAAGGGCGACTTGACCGGCGAGATCGAAGCCGCGACGCGCGACGAGGTGGGCCAACTGCTGAGCGCGCTCGACGAAATGAATGCGAATTTGAGAAACGTCGTCGTCAAGGTGAGGACGGGTAGCGAGACGATCGCGACGGCGACCGCGCAAATCGCGGCCGGCAACCTCGATCTATCGAGCCGCACGGAGGAACAAGCGTCTTCGCTACAGCTGACCGCATCGAGCATGGAGCAATTGACGTCGACGGTGCGGCAGAACGCCGAGAACGCACAGCAGGCGAGCACGCTCGCGTCGAGTGCATCGGACGTGGCGCAGCATGGGAGCGGCGTGGTCGGGCAACTCGTCGATACGATGACCGAAATCAGCGAGCGCTCGAGCAAGATCGCCGATATCACGGGCATGATCGAGGGCATCGCGTTCCAAACGAATATCCTCGCGCTCAATGCGGCCGTGGAAGCGGCGCGTGCCGGCGAGCAGGGCCGCGGCTTCGCGGTCGTGGCGAGCGAGGTGCGCAGCCTCGCGCAACGCTCCTCGAGCGCCGCCAAGGAAATCAAGGACCTCATCGCGGCGTCGGTCGAGACCGTGGATCAAGGCTCGTCGCTTGCCGGTGAAGCGGGATCGACGATGACGGAAATTACGCGCGCGATCACGCGTGTGACGGACATCATGGGTGAAATCGCAGCAGCCTCCGACGAACAGCGTCGCGGTATCGAGCAGGTGAGCGCGGCTGTTACACAGATGGATAGCGTGACGCAGCAGAACGCCGCGCTCGTGGAGCAGGCCGCGGCTGCCTCGCAGTCGCTCGACGAGCAAGGGCGACAGCTCGGCGGCGCCGTGGCGTTTTTCCGGGCTTCGGCTCATTAATCCGCGCCCGTGGCGGGACGGGGCGCGCAACGCCCCGCCCGTGCCGCGAAACGCGGCGCAACAAAGCGGAAAATCGCCCGCGCGGCTACTTGAAATGAATACTGTGATTTTGTACAGTATCGTTCACATTGAGTACGCCAGCCCCTCCTTTCCCTCCGTCCGTTTCCGCGCCCCCCGGCGCGATGGCTGCGCTCGCTCGTAAAATCATTCACTGCGATTGCGATTGTTTCTACGCATCGGTCGAGATGCGCGACGATCCCAGCCTGCGCGGCCGCCCGCTGGCCGTAGGCGGCCGGCCCGAGCATCGCGGCGTCATCGCCACTTGCAACTACGAGGCGCGCCGCTTCGGTGTGCATTCGGCGATGTCTTCGGCGCTCGCAATGCGCAAGTGCCCGGATCTATTGATCATGCCGCCGTCGATGGAGAAGTATCGAACCGCGTCGCGGCAGATCATGGCGATTTACCGCGACTACACGCCCGTGGTCGAACCGCTATCGCTCGACGAAGCCTATCTCGACGTCAGCGCGGCAACCCGCTGCCAGGGCAGCGCCACCTTGATGGCCGCCGAAATCCGCGAGCGCGTGCGCGAGACGGTGGGCGTCACCGTGTCCGCCGGCGTGGCCCCGAACAAGTTCGTGGCTAAGATCGCCTCGGATTGGAATAAGCCCGACGGGCTCTTCGTCGTCCGTCCGCACGAGGTCGATGCGTTCGTGGCGGCCTTGCCCGTGCGTAAAATCTTCGGGGTGGGCAAGGTGACGGCGGCCAAACTCGAACAACTCGGGATCGAAACCTGCCAAGATCTGCGCGCGTGGCCGCTGCTCGAATTGCACCAGCGGTTCGGGGCTTTTGGCCGCAGGCTTCATGACCTGTCGCGGGGTATCGATCGGCGCGCCGTCGAACCGGATCAAGAACGTAAGTCGATCAGCGTCGAAACCACCTACGTGACGGACTTGCAAACGCTCGAGGCGTGCGCGGCGCAGATCCGCGAGCTCGCCGAACAACTCGACGCCCGCATCGAGCGGGCCGGCGCCCGCGCGGCGATTCGCAAGCTGTACGTCAAGATCCGCTTCGCCGATTTTCAAAGAACGACAGTGGAATGCGTGGCCGGGGCGACCCATCTACCGACTTTCCTCACGCTGCTCGAAAAGGGCTTCGCACGACGCGCGCGTCCGGTACGCTTACTCGGCGTCGGTGTCCGGTTAGAGGAAGACGACGCAGCGGACAGCGCCCAGTTCGTGCTCTTCGACAAAGAAGACCCGCAACACGGCGCGGCTCGATAGAATCGGGCATCGACGTTTATCCGAGGAGCCTTCATGGATCTCATCATCCGCCGCGCCGCATTGAGCACCCATGTAGCGGGGCGCGACGCCCCTGTCGATATCGCGATCGACGCGGGACGGATCGTCGCCGTCGAGCCGAATCTGACGGCAGCGGCAGGGCGGGAGATCGACGCCGCCGGCTCGCTCGTCGTCCCGCCTTTCGTCGACGCGCATTTCCACCTCGACGCCACGCTGTCGTACGGTCTGCCGCGCGTGAACGCATCGGGTACGTTGTTGGAAGGGATCGCGTTGTGGGGAGAGTTGAAGCCGCAACTGACGCAGGAGGCATTGGTCGAGCGCGCCTTGCAATACTGCGATTGGGCGGTAGCGCGCGGGCTGCTCGCCATCCGCACGCACGTCGATGTCTGCGATCCGCGCTTGCTCGCCGTGGAGGCTTTGCTCGAGGTCAAGCGCCGCGTGGCGCCATATCTCGATCTGCAATTGGTCGCGTTTCCGCAAGACGGCCTGTTGCGTTCCGCGGGGGCGTTCGATAACTTGAAGCGCGCGATCGCGATGGGCGTCGATGTCGTCGGGGGGATTCCCCATTTCGAACGGACGATGGCCGACGGCGCGGAATCGATCCGGCTGCTCTGCGAATTCGCCGCGGAAAAAGGGCTGCCCGTCGATATGCATTGCGACGAATCGGACGATCCGCTATCCCGTCACATCGAAACGTTATGCAAGGAGGCGCATCGCCTCGGGCTCGGCGGCCGCGTGGCCGGCTCGCATCTGACGTCGATGCACTCGATGGATAACTACTATGTGAGCAAGCTGTTGCCGCTGATGCGCGAGTCGGGTGTGGCCGCGATCGCCAATCCGCTCATCAACATCACGCTTCAGGGACGCGCCGATACCTATCCGAAACGGCGCGGCATGACGCGTGTCCCGGAGATCCTGGCAGCCGGGATCGATGTGGCATTCGGCCACGATTGCGTGATGGACCCGTGGTACAGCCTCGGCTCGGGCGACATGCTCGAAGTGGCTCACATGGGCTTGCACGTCGCGCAGATGACGGGCATCGATGCGATGCGCGCCGCGTTCGATGCCGTCACGGTGAATGCGGCGCGGATTATCGGCTTGGAAGGCTACGGCATTGCGCCCGGCTGCCGGGGCGACTGCGTCGTGCTCGATGCGCGCGATCCGATCGAGGCGATCCGATTGCGTGCGTCGCGGTTGGCGGTGGTGCGGGGCGGCAACGTCGTCGCGCAGAGCCCGCCCGCGCGCGCGACGCTGTCGCTGCCGGGGCGCCCGCTCGAAGTCGATTTCAAGCTGCGGCGCTAGCCTCCCGGCATACTGCTTCGTGGCTTCAGTTCGCCGGTGATTCGGCCATCCCGTTGTGGCGCAGCAGCGCATCGATCGTCGGTGTGCGGCCGCGGAACGCCTTGAACGATTCCATCGCCGGACGGCTACCGCCCACTTCGAGAATCTCCTGGCGGTAGCGGGTACCCGTTTCGGCATCGAGCACGCTGCCTTCGGCCGCCTTCGCGGCATCCTCGAACGCGGCGTAGGCATCGGCCGACAGCACCTCTGCCCATTTATAGCTGTAGTAGCCCGCCGCGTAGCCGCCCGCGAAGATGTGGCTGAACGTGTTCGGCCAACGCGAGAAGCTCGCTTGCGGAATCACGTGATACCGCTCGTTGATTTCGCGTGCCAGCTCGTTCGCGCTTTGCGGGCCTTGCGGATCGAAGCTCGTATGCAACCGCATGTCGTACATCGAGAACACGATTTGCCGCAGCGTGGCCAGCCCGCTTTGGAAGTTCTTCGCGGCGATCATCTTGTCGAATAGCTCGCGGGGCAGCTTCTCGCCGGTATCCACATGCGAGGACATATCGGCGAGCACGTCCCATTCCCAGCAGAAGTTCTCGAGGAATTGCGACGGCAATTCGACGGCGTCCCATTCGACGCCGTTGATGCCCGATACGCCAAGCTCGTCCACGCGCGTGAGCATGTGATGCAAGCCGTGTCCGAACTCGTGGAACAGCGTGATGACCTCGTCGTGCGTGAAGCAAGCGCTCTTGCCGCCGACCGGCGCCGAGAAATTGCAGGTCAGATAGGCCACCGGCGTTTGCAGGCTGCCGTCGCTACGCTTGTGGCGCGAACGGGCATCGTCCATCCATGCGCCGCCGCGCTTGCCTTCGCGCGCATACAGATCGAGGTAGAACTGTGCGCGCAGTGTGCCGGCTTCGTCCTCGACACGGAAAAAGCGCACGTCCGGATGCCAAACGGCGGCTTCGTCGCGACGGATCTTCACGCCGAAGAGCGTCTGCGCGACCTTGAAAAGCCCGTCGGTCACGGCTTGTTCGGGGAAGTATTGCTTGACTTCGTTTTCCGAGAACGCATAGCGCTTTTCGCGCAGACGCTCGCCCGCGAAGGCGACGTCCCAAGGGGCAAGCTCGGTCAAACCGAGCTCTTCGGCCGCGAACGCGCGCAACTCCGCCCAGTCCTTTTCGGCATAAGGGCGAGCCCGTTTGGCGAGATCTTCGAGGAACGTGGCGACTTGCTCGGGGGTGTCCGCCATCTTCGGCACGAGCGACACTTCGCCGAAGTTGCGGTAGCCCAGCATCCGCGCTTCTTCTTGACGGAGCTTGAGCAGTTCGGCGACGTTCTCGGTGTTGTCCCATTCGACCTTGCCGCCGCCATAGGTGGCGCCGAGTTCGGACGCACGCGTGACATAGGCGCGATACATGGTCTCGCGCATCGGGCGGTGCGCCGCGTACTGCATGACGGGGAAGTAAGACGGGAAGTGGAGCGTGAATTTCCAGCCGTCGATACCCGCCTCTTGCGCCGCTTCGCGCGCGGCTTGGACGACGTCGCCGGGTAGTCCTTCGAGCTCGCTTTCCGTTTTCGCGACGTAAGCGTAGGCGTTGGTCGCGTCGAGCACGTGATCGGAGAACGACTTCGCGAGCGCTGCCTGGCGCTCTTGCAATTCGGAAAAGCGCGGTTTTTGATCCTCGGGCAGTTCGGCCCCGGACAAGCGGAAATCGCGCAACGCGTTTTGCAGGATCTTTTTGCGTTCGTCGCTGAGCCCGGCGTAGGCGGGGCTCGCGACGATCGCCTTGTACTTTTCGAACAAGGCCAAGTTTTGACCGACGCTCGACCAGAACTCGGTCACGCGCGGCAAGTTCTCGCCGTAGGCGGCACGCAATTCGGGGGTATCGGCGACCGCGTTCAAATGCCCGACGATGCCCCAGGCGCGCGAGAGGGGCTCCGTGGCCGCTTCCGTCGCTTCGACGACGTCGGCCCAGTTGGCGGGCGTCGCCGGATCGGTCGCATGATCGATCGCGGCTTGGGCTTTTTCCAGCAGGATGTCGAGCGCCGGCGTGATGTGCGCGGGGCGGATGTCGCCGAAGCGCGGCAGGCCCGAGAAATCGAGCAGCGGATTATCGCTTTGGACACCCTTGCCGTTGGAGCTGGACGAATCGGACGTATGCGAAACCATAGCGCTGTTCCTGTCTGTAGTAGGTGTCGGTGTCGAAAGGGCGGGTGCGCCGCCGTACCGTGCTTATGCTTCGTTGGCGGCGCGTTCCGCCGCTTCGATCGTATTGACGAGCAACATCGTGATCGTCATCGGGCCTACGCCGCCGGGCACCGGCGTGATATGGCCTGCCACGGTCGAGACGCCCGCGAAATCGACGTCGCCGCACAGCTTGCCCGCTTCGTCGCGGTTCATGCCGACGTCGATGACGGTCGCACCGGGTTTGACCATGTCGGCCGTCAGTAGGTTTCGACGGCCCGTGGCCGCCACGACGATGTCGGCCGCGCGCGCATGCGCGGCGAGATCGCGCGTCTTGCTGTGGCAAACCGTGACGGTCGCGCCCGCGTCGATCAACATCATCGCCATCGGCTTGCCGACGATGTTCGAGCGGCCGATGACGACCGCGTTCGCGCCTTGCAATTCGATGCCGTAGGCCTCGAACATTTTCATGACGCCGTACGGCGTGCACGGGCGAAACAGCGGCTTGCCCGTCATCAGCGCGCCCGCGTTGGCGACATGGAAGCCATCGACGTCTTTTTCGGGGGCGATCGCTTCGATGACCTTATGGCTATCGATATGCGCGGGCAGCGGCAATTGAACGAGGATGCCGTGGATGCGCGAATCGCGATTGAGCGCGTCGATTCGCGCGAGCAAGTCGGCTTCCGAAAGCGTGGCCGGATAGCGGTCGTACGACGAGTAAAGGCCGTTGTCCTCGCAGGCCTTCACTTTGTTGCGCACGTAGACTTCGCTGGCCGGGTTGTCGCCGACGAGCACCACGGCAAGCCCAGGCTGGTGGCCGCGCGCGGTGAGCGCGGCGGCGCGCGCGGCGACGTCGGCGCGAAGAGTCTTGGAGAGGGCGAGGCCGTCGATCAATTTGGCTGTCATGGTGGTCGGTCGAGAGTGAGACGATGAAATGCGGCGGTCGCGCGAAGCGCTGTGGCCCAAGCGTGGGCGATCCCGCGGCGGGCGAACCCACGGGCGGCGTGAAATGCGCTCTTGGCTCTCGTGGCCAAGCGCTAAGCGAAGCCGGTAAGAGCGGGCACGTGGACCACGCGCGCGACAAAAGCGTAATTATAGCGTCGGATGCAAGGCCGGCGCGGGGAGGGCGCCCGGACGGGAGCGGCCGGGCGAGGGGATCTGCGGCGGCAGGCGCCCTGCGTGGGCGCTTGCCGCGGCAATCATGCCTGGTTGGCGGGCTTGTTCGACAACGCGAGGCGCAGCAAGTCGGCCACGGTGTTGACGTTGAGCTTTTCCATGATGTTGGCGCGATGCGCCTCGACCGTCTTGATGCTGATGCCGAGGTCGTCGGCGATCTGCTTGTTCAAGCGGCCGGCGATGATGCGTTCGAGCACTTGGTGCTCGCGCGCCGTCAGCTTGCCCAAACGCTCGGCGGCCGCGCGTTGCTGCTGCACGGTGCTGCTCTCGCTGCGCGCCTTATCGAGCATGCGCTCGACGAGCTTGCGCAGTTCGGCTTCGTCGAACGGCTTCTCGATGAAATCCATCGCGCCTTTTTTCATCGTCGAGACGGCCATCGGCACATCGCCGTGACCCGTGACGAAGATGATCGGCAGCGAGGCGTTTTCTGCGATAAGGCGCTCTTGCAACTCGAGCCCGCTCATGCCGGACATCCGCACGTCGAGGATGAGGCAAGCGATCTGTCCGGCGTGCTGGGCAGGCTGGTACGCCTCGAGAAATTGCTCGGCGCTCGAGAAGCACTGCACCCGATAGCCGTTCGCTTCCAAAAGCCAGCGCAGCGAATCTCGGACGGCTTCGTCGTCGTCGACCACGAAGACGGTTTCTTGACTGGTGACTGGGCTGCTCATAGCTCTCCCGTAACGGTTTGTGGTCTCGGCGCCTCGACCGGGCCGCCGTGGCCCGGATCGCTAGGTTCGCCGATCGGCAGACTACAGTGAAACGTGGCGCCTGTGATCTTGCCGTCCCCATCGACGTTGTTGACAACCCACAGACGGCCCCGATGCGATTCGATAATCGAGCGGCAAATGTTAAGGCCCATGCCCATGCCGTCCGATTTGGTGCTGTAAAACGGTTCGAACAGCCGTTCGATCGCCGCTTCGTCCACGCCGGGCCCTTGGTCGATCACGCTGATGCAGACGAAGCCCGAATCGAGCCGGACGATCACGCGGATCGTCGGATCGACGGCGTTCGGCCGAGCGTCGTGCATGGCCTCCGCGGCGTTCTTGAGCAAGTTCACGAGCACCTGCTCGATCAGCACCGGATCGACGTAGATGACGGGCAGGCGCGAACGCACTTCCGTCAGGATACGGATACGCCGCTTTCTGACTTCGATCTCGGCCAGACCGACGGCGTCGGCCACGATGTCCGATACGCGCGCCGCTTGCCGCTTGGGCTCGCTGCGCTTCACGAATTCGCGGATGCGTTTGATGATCATACCGGCGCGCACCGCTTGCTGAGCAGTCTTTTCGAGCACGGGCAGCAGCGTGTCGGGCGTGGTGCGGCCGGCCTTCACGAGCGCGACCGTGCCCGAGCAGTAGTTGTTGATCGCGGCCAGCGGCTGATTCAATTCATGCGCCAGCGACGAGGCCATCTCGCCCATCGTCATCAAGCGGCTCGTGAAGTGCAGCTTTTCCTCTTGCTGGCGCGCGAGTTCCTGCGCCTGCTTGCGCGTGGTGATGTCGGTCGCGATCTGCATCTGCGCGAGATGGCCGTCCACCCATTGGATGTACTGGCGGCGCACTTCGAACCACTTTTGGATGCTTTGCACGTAGATTTCTTGCGCGTCGGCCGCGCTTTCCGTCAGCGCGGCGGCCGGCAATCCGGCGTAGGTATCGACCATATCGATCGAATCGGACGAGGCTTGCGCGCTGTCGAATCCACCGCCCGCCAACTCCAAGTGGCCGTCCGGGCGGATGCCGAACAAATGCCGGTAGTAGCGGTTCGCGAACAGTAATTCCGCTTCGTCGGCCGCGAGCACGGACACGGCCGCGTCGAGGCTTTCGAGCACCGTCGTGAAGCGCTCGTGCGCGGCGGCGAGTTCTTCGCGCGCGCGCTTGGGCTCGGTGATGTCGGTCATCGACGACATCCAGCCCGTTTGACGTCCCGAGCTGTCGATGAGCGGCGATACATACAGCCGAGCGTGGAAGAGCGAGCCGTCCTTGCGCCGCACGCGCAATTCGAAGCCCGAGGAGGGCGCCTTGCCGCGCAGCGTCATGTCGAGCTGGCGTTGCATCTCCGGGTAGGAATCGCGCGGCCAGTAAGGGAACGGCGCCGTCTTGCCGACGAGGTCGCTTTCATCCCAGCCGGTCATACGGCAAAACGCCGGATTCACGTGCGTGATGCGCCCATGCATATCGAGTACGCGCATGCCGATCAGCACGGAGTTTTCCATCGCGCGACGGAAAAACGCCTCGGCGTACAGGGCCTGCTGCGCCTCGAAGCGCTGGCGCGTGTGCTTCCACAAGCTCCATAGGCTCCAGAGCACGAAGCACGAGAGCCCAGCCACGAGCCACACGAGCGTGTTGTTCGTGAAGTTCGTGACTTGCGGAAACGCATAGACGCGTACGGTCACGCCTTGGCCGGGCGGATCGAGCGGCAAGTCGTAGAAGATGTCGCGCGGCAGGCGCGGGCGCGTCGACGTGGTCGCCAATTCGCGGTTGTTCGCGTCGGTGATCGAGATCTTGTACTTCGCCGAGAGCTCGGGCGGGATGTCGTGCTTGAGGATGCCCTCGATCGAGAAGACGGCCGCGATCGAACCCAAGAATTCGCGATCCCGGTAAATCGGCGTTTGCAGCGTGAGGTAGCCGTTGCCGACGTCGTCATAGATGAGCGGCGAGTAGACCTGGCGCCGCGTGCTGCGCGCATCGGCGAACGCGGCCCGCACGGCCTCGTCCATCTGAGCGTCGGTCAGCCGTGCGAAGCGTTGGCCCGCCAGCGGCAGCGGCGTGTCCGGCCAGCGCGGCGATTTCTGAACGGTATACCAGTTCAGATAAAGAATCTCGGGGTGCGCCTGCATGATGTCGGCCGTCGACATCTCGAAGCCGTGCTGATCCGAATGCCCGGCCGCGATGTCGCGCGCGAGCGCCTGCAATTGTTCTTGCGCGCCGGTCATCGACAGGCGGATCTGCTGCTGCGCCCACGCCACGTTGCGATACAACGTGTCTTCCTGCTGCTGTTGCTCGCGCCTGTTCAAGCTCCAGAGGATGAGGCTCATCACCACCAGGAACACCAGGATGGAAAGTAAAGGCGTGAGCAAATACGAATTGGACCACCACGGTCCGTGGTGCCAACGTGACGGCGCCGAATCCGCCCGGTGTCCGGACGACCGCGCCGAACGTGCGAAAAGCCGATCGGTCAACATGGCTCGAATTGTAGCGCAGCGCGACACCGCCAATTGGCGTAAAACAGGGGTATTCCAGCCTCGTTTGATGCAACTGACGACACATTCACGCACGATCGCCGTTCATTTTGGGTGCGTCGCAGCAATATTCCGCATTATGAGAAATGATCTCGTAATTCGAAAAATTGATTGCTAAGGCCCTGCAAGCCTCTTTACAATCGCCGACAGTTGCCGCGGTCCGACCCGGTCTGCGTCGTCCATTCGTAGAGCATTCCCCAAAATCCAGGAGACGAGAATGTCCGCTGTGCCCGACGAAGTCATGAAATATGTCGCCGCCGATAAAGACGACGACCCCCAGGAAACCGGCGAATGGCTCGACGCGCTCGAAGGGGTCATTTCTGCCGTCGGTCCGGACCGTGCGCATTACTTGATCGAAAAACAGATCGAGTTCGCGCGCGTGCACGGCGAACATCTGCCGTTCTCGGCTAAGACGCCGTACATCAACACGATTCCCGTTTCGCGCCAGGCGAAGATCCCGGGCGACCAGGATCTCGAGCACCGCATCCGCTCGTATACGCGCTGGAACGCGATCGCGATGGTGCTGCGCGCCGGTAAGCATACGAACGTCGGCGGCCACATCGCCTCGTTCGCGTCGGCCGCCACGTTGTACGACGTCGGTTTCAACCATTTCTGGCATGCACCGTCGCCCGAACACGGCGGCGATCTCGTGTTCGTGCAGGGCCACTCGTCGCCCGGTATCTACTCGCGCGCTTTCTTGCTCGGCCGGCTTACGGAAAACCAGCTCGACAACTTCCGCCAGGAAGTCGGCGGCGAGGGCATTTCGTCGTATCCGCACCCGTGGCTGATGCCCGATTTCTGGCAGTTCCCGACCGTGTCGATGGGTCTCGGCCCGATCATGGCGATCTACCAAGCCCGCTTCATGAAGTACATGCAAGCGCGCGGCATCGCCAAGACGGAAGGCCGTAAGGTCTGGGCGTTCCTCGGCGACGGCGAAACGGACGAGCCGGAATCGCTCGGCGCGATCGGCATGGCCGGACGCGAGCGGCTCGACAACCTCGTGTTCGTCATCAACTGCAACTTGCAGCGCCTGGACGGTCCGGTGCGCGGCAACGGCAAGATCATTCAGGAACTCGAATCGGAGTTCCGCGGCGCCGGCTGGAACGTCATCAAGGTCATCTGGGGCAGCCGCTGGGACGCGTTGTTCGCGCGCGACAAGACGGGCGTGCTCATGCGCCGCATGATGGAAGTGGTCGACGGCGAGTACCAAACGTACAAGTCCGAATCCGGTGCATTCGTCCGCGAACACTTCTTCAATACGCCTGAATTGAAGGCGCTCGTCGCGGACTGGTCCGACGAAGACATTTGGAACCTGAACCGCGGCGGCCACGATCCGCACAAGATTTACGCCGCGTTCCATGAGGCCCAGCACGCCAAGGACCAGCCTACCGTCATTCTCGCGAAGACGATCAAGGGCTACGGGATGGGCGAGGCCGGCCAGGCCATGAACATCACCCACCAGCAAAAGAAGATGCAGGTGGACCAGCTCAAGGTGTTCCGCGATCAATTCCGTCTGCCGATCTCCGACGAAGACCTCGTCAACGTGCCGTACCTGAAGTTCGAGGAAGGCTCGAAGGAACTCGAGTACATGCGTGCTCGCCGCCAGGAGTTGGGCGGCTACCTGCCCGCGCGCCGGGAAAAGGCCGAATCGCTGCCAGTGCCTGAGCTGTCCGCCTTCGAGCCGCTGCTCAAAGGCACGGGCGAAGGCCGCGAGATCTCGACGACGATGGCGTTCGTGCGGATCTTGAACATCTTGCTCAAGGACAAGGCGCTCGGTAAGCGCGTCGTGCCGATCGTCCCCGACGAGTCGCGTACGTTCGGCATGGAAGGGCTCTTCCGCCAAATCGGTATTTGGAACCAGGACGGCCAGAAGTACGTGCCGGAAGATTCCGATCAGCTCATGTTCTACCGCGAATCGGAGACGGGGCAGATCCTGCAGGAAGGCATCAACGAAGCCGGCGGCATGTGCGACTGGATCGCGGCCGCGACGTCGTACTCGACGCACGGCGAGATCATGGTGCCGTTCTACATCTTCTATTCGATGTTCGGCCTGCAGCGGATCGGCGACCTCGTATGGGCGGCCGGCGACATGCGCTCGCGCGGCTTCTTGCTCGGCGGTACGGCGGGACGCACGACGCTGAACGGCGAAGGCTTGCAACACGAAGACGGCCACTCGCTGCTGTGGGCGCAATCGGTGCCGAACTGCCTGAGCTACGACCCGACGTTCGGCTATGAACTCGCCGTGATCATGCAAGACGGTCTGCGCCGCATGGTTCAGAACCAGGAAGACGTGTTCTATTACATCACCGTGATGAACGAGAACTACGAGCACCCCGCGATCCCGCAGGGCGAGCACGTGGCCGAGCACATCATCAAGGGGATGTATTCGCTGAAGAAGGCCGATGCGGCAGCGAAGGGCCCGCGCGTTCAGTTGATGGGCGCCGGCACGATCCTGAACGAAGTGATCGCGGCGGCCGATCTGCTCAAGAACGACTGGAACGTCGATGCCGATCTGTGGAGCGTGCCGAGCTTCACCGAACTCGCTCGCGAAGGTCAGGACATCGCGCGCTGGAACCTGCTGCATCCGACCGAGCCGCGCAAGCTCTCGCACGTCGAGACGCTGCTCAAGGACGCGAAGGGTCCCGTCATTGCCTCGACCGACTACGTCCGTGCACTCGCCGATCAAATCCGCGGCTACGTTCCGGGTCGTTACGTCGTGCTCGGGACCGACGGCTTCGGCCGCTCGGACACGCGCGAGAAGCTGCGCCACTTCTTCGAGGTGGATCGTTACTGGGTCACCGTCGCCGCGCTGAACGCGCTGGCCGACGAGGGCACGATCGAGCGCGAGCTCGTCGCCGACGCGCTGAAGAAGTACAGTCTCGATCCGAACAAACCCAACCCGATGACCGTTTAAGGCAACACCTTCGCGTGAGGCTATGCGCGCCCGCCGCTTCGAACCCGGCGGGCGCGCCTTGCGTGTGCCCTGGAGACACGAACAATGAGTGAAGCGATCGAAGTCAAGGTGCCGGACATCGGCGACTACAAAGATGTGCCTGTCATCGAAATTCTCGTGAAGGCCGGCGACAGCGTCGAAAAAGAACAATCTCTCGTCACGCTCGAATCGGACAAGGCGACGATGGACGTGCCGAGCCCGCAGGCGGGCAAGGTGAGGGAAGTGAAGGTCAAGCAGGGCGATTCCGTCTCGGAAGGCACGTTGATCGTGCTGCTCGAGCCGGCCGGCGGCGGCGCGCAAGCCCCCGCGAAGAGCGCGCAGCCCAACGGCGCGGCCGCTCCCGCGCAAGCCGCCGCGGCACCCGCGGCCGCTCCCGCTCCCGCAGCGAGCGGCGCCGTGCAGGAAGTGAAGGTGCCCGATATCGGCGACTACAAAGACGTCCCGGTGATCGAAGTGGCCGTCAAGCCGGGCGATCGCGTGGAAAAGGAGCAATCGCTCGTCACGCTCGAATCGGACAAGGCGACGATGGATGTGCCGAGCCCCGTGGCCGGTGTCGTCAAGGAAGTGAAGGTCAAGGTGGGCGACTCCGTCTCCGAGGGCACGCTGATCGTGCTCGTCGAGGCGCAAGGCGCGGCGGCGGCTCCCGCAGCGGCACCGGCCGCTCCGGCCAAGCCCGTGGAGGCCCCGTCCGACGCGCCGCGCGACGCGACGACGCATCCCGTGCCCGCTCAGCCGTCCGCACTGGCGCAGGCGCCCGTCATCCCGGCCGGCGAAGGGGGCGCGCGCCGTCCGAGCCACGCTTCGCCGTCGGTGCGCAAATTCGCGCGCGAACTCGGCGTGGACGTCGGGCAAGTGCAGGGCACCGGGCCGAAGGGCCGTATCACGCAGGAAGACGTCACCGCCTTCGTGAAGGGTGTCATGACGGGCCAGCGTGCGGTCGCGGGCGCGGCACCGGCCGGCGCCGCGGGTACCGGCGGGGAGCTCAATTTGCTGCCGTGGCCGAAGGTCGACTTCACGAAGTTCGGCCCGGTCGATTCGAAGCCGCTGTCGCGTATCAAGAAGATCTCGGGCGCGAATCTGCATCGCAACTGGGTGATGATTCCGCACGTCACGAACAACGACGAAGCCGACATCACCGAGCTCGAAGCGCTGCGCGTGCAGTTGAACAAGGAAAACGAGAAGGCCGGCGTGAAGATCACGATGCTGGCGTTCGTGATCAAGGCCGTCGTTTCCGCGCTGAAGCAGTTCCCGACGTTCAATGCGAGTTTGGACGGCGATAACCTCGTGTTCAAGCAGTACTACCACGTCGGTTTCGCGGCCGATACGCCGAACGGCCTCGTCGTGCCGGTCATTCGCGACGCGGACAAGAAGGGGCTCATCGAGATCGCCAAGGAAATGGCGGAGTTGTCGAAGCTCGCTCGCGACGGCAAGCTCAAGCCTGACCAGATGCAAGGCGGCTGCTTCTCGATCTCCTCGCTCGGCGGTATCGGCGGCACGAACTTCACGCCGATCATCAACGCGCCCGAAGTGGCGATCCTCGGCTTGTCGCGCAGCGCGATGAAGCCGGTGTGGGACGGCAAGCAGTTCGTGCCGCGCCTCACGTTGCCCCTGTCGCTCTCGTACGATCACCGCGTGATCGACGGAGCGGCGGCCGCGCGCTTTAACGCGTATCTCGGAGCGCTGCTCGCCGACTTCCGGCGCGTGATCCTTTGATCGTCGACAACAAGAAGGGGACGTGAATGAGTCTCGTTGAAGTGAAGGTGCCGGATATCGGCGATTTCAAGGATGTCGACGTCATCGAAGTCAACATCAAGCCGGGCGACGTCATCGAGAAAGAGCAGTCGCTGCTCACGCTCGAATCGGACAAGGCCTCGATGGAAGTGCCGAGCGATGTCGCCGGCACCGTGAAGGAAGTGAAGATCAAGGCCGGCGACAAGGTGTCGCAAGGCACGGTCGTGGCATTGGTCGAAGCATCGGCGGGCGCCGCCGCGGCAGCTCCGGCTCCGGCTGCGGCGCCCGCCGCGGCCAAGAGCGCACCGGCGCCGCAACCTGCCGCGGCAGCGGCAAGCGCGCCGCAAGCGGGCAGTTTCTCGGGTTCGGCCGATATCGAATGCGACATGCTGGTGCTCGGCGCGGGCCCCGGCGGTTACTCCGCCGCGTTCCGCGCGGCGGACCTCGGTATGAAGACGGTGCTCGTCGAGCGCTATTCGACGCTGGGCGGCGTGTGCTTGAACGTCGGTTGTATTCCGTCGAAGGCGTTGCTGCATACGGCGCTGATCACCGACGAAGTCGCGGCGCTGGCCGAGCACGGCATTACGTTCGGCAAGCCGCAAATCGATCTGGACAAGCTGCGCTCGTTCAAATCGGGCGTGGTCAAGAAGTTGACGACGGGCCTCGCGGGTATGGCCAAGGCGCGCAAGGTCGAGGTCGTGACCGGTGTCGGCGAGTTCGTCGATCCGTATCACATGCAAGTGCAGGGCGAGGGCGGCAAGAAGGTCGTGAAGTTCAAGCAAGCGATCATCGCGGCCGGCTCGCAAGCGGTGAAGTTGCCGTTCATGCCCGAGGACCCGCGCGTCGTCGATTCGACGGGAGCGCTCGAGTTGCGTCAGATTCCGCAGCGCATGCTCGTGATCGGCGGCGGCATCATCGGGCTCGAAATGGCGACGGTGTACGCGACGCTCGGCGCGAAGATCGACGTCGTGGAAATGCTCGACGGCCTGATGATGGGCGCCGACCGCGATCTCGTGAAGGTTTGGCAGAAATACAGCGCGAAGCATTTCACGAACGTCATGCTGCGCACGAAGACGGCGTCGGCCGAAGCCAAATCCGACGGCATCTACGTCAAGTTCGAAGGCGAGCAGGCGCCGGCCGAGCCGCAGCGTTACGACCTCGTGCTCGTGGCCGTCGGCCGCAGCCCGAACGGTAAGAAGATCGGTGCCGACAAGGCGGGTGTGGCGGTGACCGACCGCGGCTCCATCGAAGTCGACAAGCAGATGCGCACGAACGTACCGCACATCTTCGCGATCGGCGACGTCGTCGGCCAGCCGATGCTCGCCCACAAGGCGGTGCATGAAGGCCACGTCGCGGCTGAAGCCGCGCACGGCGAGAAAGCGTACTTCGATGCGATTCAAATCCCCTCGGTCGCCTACACCGACCCCGAGGTGGCTTGGGCGGGCAAGACGGAAGACCAGTGCAAGGCCGAAGGGATCAAGTACGGCAAGGCGGTGTTCCCGTGGGCAGCCTCGGGCCGCGCGATCGCCAATGGCCGCGACGAGGGCTTCACGAAGCTGATCTTCGACGAAGAGACGCATCGCGTGATCGGCGGCGGCATCGTGGGGTTGAATGCGGGCGACTTGATCAGCGAAGTGTGTCTGGCGATCGAGATGGGTGCGGACGCGACGGATATCGGCAAGACGATTCATCCGCACCCGACGCTCGGCGAATCGATCGGCATGGCGGCCGAGCTGTACGAAGGCGTGTGCACAGATTTGCCGCCGCAGCGCAAGAAGTGAAGCAGTGATGCGCCCGTGAGCGCAGCGCGCCGCCTAGCCGATGAGCTGCGCGGCGCGTTTTTGTATCTACCGGGCGGATGTGTCGAATGAGGAGATCCGCTTGGTAGCGGGCAAATGCAAAAATGGCGCGCTCCCTTCCGGGAGCGCGCCATTTTTTACTACGCTACGTCGGCGCGGAGCGGGTGCCGAAGTATTACGCGACCGTCTTCTTCGTGGCGGCAGCGCGCGAAGCTTGCGAGGCAGCTTGTTGAGCAGCCTTTTGCGCAGCCGTGGCAGCGGCGTTGAAGTTGCTTTCCGCGATTTCGACGGCTTGCTTCGTTGCCTTGTGAACCGTTTCGTACGTCGTGTTGGCGGCCGTGATTGCCGACTTCATGACGGCCACAGCCGTTTCCGAACCGGCCGGTGCATTCTTGGCGACGTTTTCGACGAGCGCTTGCACCTTACGGTTTTGCTCTTCGTACTGCGCTTCGGCAACACGTGCGAACTCGGCTTGCGTGGCCGAGGCGATTTCGTACAGATGACGGCCGTACGACAGCACCTTCTCGGCAACCGGCTGCGTCAGGCTGGCTTGCAGCGCGACGAACTCTTGCGCGTCCTTGACCGACAGCGCACGTTGTGCGTTTTCCTGGCTTTCCGCGAGCGTCGACTTCACGACTTGCAGGTTCAGTTCGACCAGCTTTTCGATGCCCTCGAACGCCTTGTTCGTCAGACCGAACAGCGCTTCGAGATTCGCTTTCTGTGCTGCGGCAAATTGCTCAGGTGTCAGCAGAGTCATGTTTTCGCTCCTGAATGTCCGCCTGTTCCGGCAGACCAAAGTGGTGGAATGGCTAAACCTTGCGAGGCGCTTCTTAAGTCAAAACGTGTTTTGTGCGTCGCAACAACGGTTCCCATTTTAGAACGGCTTGCACAAATGTCAAGCACATTTTGTGCATCGCACCATCTCGCGAAATTGTCGATAAAACAATGCGTTGGCGACTTTGTGGGGACACGTCGAAGGAACCGTTTCCATCTCCTTTTCACCCCGTTTTTCGTCCCCTTTCCGCCATTTCCGCCGCAACGCCAGGAGGCGCCCGGGGAAGGGCGATGGCCCGCTGGGTAGCGATCGTGCGCCAGCGCGCTGTGTTATGGCGGAAAACGCTGTAAACCGATTGCAGGGTTGGCGCGTTATGCCGACTTGATCGCGGGCGCACCCGCGCGCATGCCGTCGGGGGCCGCTGCGCTTGAGAATTGGGGCGAACCAATTCGCTCAAGTTTGGACAAACATCGCCGTTATGCGGTTATGGCCCCAGAGGCGAAGCTGCCGCGTGCGCAAGAATGGTGCATGCCGGGCGCTTCCCGAATTTACAAATTGGATCAAGGACGGCCGATAAGTGCTTAATATTGCGAAATTTTCGCAGCTTTACTACACTTGCCGACAACCGTTCGCCACTCCTCGCTTCAGAACTTCATGAAAATCGCTCTATTTTCGTCGCTCAACGTGCTTAGAGGCGTGGCGCTCGGCACGATCGTGGCCGGGCTCGCCGTGGCGACGGTTGCGACCCCGATCGACGCGTTTGCCGCTACCGATGGCGCGCGCGTCAGTCACCACAAGAAGCACGCAAAGAAAGAGGCGAAATCCGCCGCCGCGACCGAGGTGCGCGCCAAGGACAGCCGCCGCGTGCGCTACACGCTGCGCGGGCATAGCCGTCATGGCGTCGTGCACCGCGTCGCGTTCGAACCGCGTTCGCCGACGGCCGGGCAGCCTTTCGGGCTGCAAGAAACGCCCGAGGGCGTCGCGCTGCGTTCGAACGTCGCTTTCGTCGTCGACCAAAATACCTCCGAGGTGCTGTTCGACAAGAACTCGACCTCCGTCGTACCGATCGCCTCCATCTCGAAGCTGATGACCGCGATGGTCGTGCTCGATTCGAAGGAGCCGTTGACCGAGCAAATCGAGGTGACGGATGAAGATCGCGATTACATCAAACATACGACCTCGCGCTTGCGCGTGGGCTCGGTGCTCACGCGCGAGGATATGCTGCACATCGCGCTGATGGCGTCGGAGAACCGCGCTGCGGCGGCGCTGTCGCGCTATTACCCGGGCGGCCGGCCGGCCTTCATTGCGGCGATGAACGCCAAAGCCAAGGCGCTCGGCATGAACGACACGCACTTCGAAAGCCCGACCGGCTTGACGAGCGAGAACGTGTCGACGGCGCGCGACCTCGTGAAGATGATCGATGCGGCCTATCAATATCCGCTCATCCGCAAGTTCTCGACCGACCGCAGCTACGACGTTTATCCGGGTAGGGGCGTGCTGGCCTACAACAGCACGAATGCGCTCGTACGGAACCCCACTTGGGATATCGGGCTGCAAAAAACGGGTTTCATCAACGAAGCCGGCGAATGCCTCGTCATGCAGGCGACGATCCATGGTCGGCCGATGGTGATGGTGCTGCTCGACTCCACGGGCAAGTATTCGCGCTTTGCGGACGCGACGCGCCTGCGTAAGTGGCTCGACGATTTCGGCGGCCAGCGTATTACGAGCGCGGACGCCGGCGGACGCGGCACCTGATTTCGGCGCGGGCCCTGGCTCGCGCCATTGGCCTTGCTGAATAAAAAGCCCCGCCTAGGCGGGGCTTTTGCATGTTGGGGCGTTACGCGCCGCGCTCGCTCAGTGCGTTGTTAGTGCGCGCTCGATTTGCGCTGCGCCTCCGCGGCGGCGGCCGCTTCGGGGTGATAGCCGAGCGACTCGGAGATGACGAGCGCGGTCTGGCTCAATTGACCGAGCCATGAGTCTTGCAACCGGTCGGCCGGCGCCGAGAGCGACAAGCCGGCGACGAGCTTGCCCGTGTCGTCGTAAATGCCCGCGGCGATACATCGCACGCCGAGCTCGAGTTCTTCGTTGTCGCGCGCGCAAGCTTGCTGCCGGACTTGGCTCAGTTCGCGCTCCAGCCGGGAGATGTCCGTGATGCTGTTTTGGGTATGGCCCGATAGGCCCGTGCGCATGGCGTAGGCGCGTACGCGCGCGGCTTCGTCCGCCGCGAGGAACAGCTTGCCGACCGAAGTCAGATGCAGCGGCGCGCGCCCGCCGATCGCACGGACGACCTGCATACCTGAGCGCTCGGAGTAGGCGCGCTCGATATAGACGATCTCATCGCCTTGCCTGACCGACAGATTGACCGTCTGCCCGGTCGCGCGGTGCAACTCGCGCATCGGCGCAAGCGCGGCGTCGCGCACGGACAGGCGCGCTTTGACCAGGTTGCCGAGTTCGAGCAGCCGCATGCCGAGCCGGTAGGTGCCCGGGTCGGAGCGGTCGACCAAACGGCACGTGACCATGTCGTTCAAAATGCGGTGCGCGGTCGACGGGTGCAACTCGGTGCGCAGCGCGAGCTCCTTGAGGCTGACCGGATCGGTATGGGCAGCCAGGGCATCGAGCAGGCGCATCATGCGTTCGATCACTTGGATCGACGTTTTGGAGTCCGGATTCGTCTCGCTCATTGGAAATCGATTGACGCGGCAATTAACGGTGAACCCATTGTATCTCGTATTGTGAAAAAAGCGAACGCTGTTCGAATACGCCCTCGGATCGCGGGCATGCACTTTTTTCGACTTCTCGCGTGGTTGGACGGCACAAACGTCGGATAATCGACCTCGTTTCGTTCACTTTTGGCCACCATGCGAGTCGGACTGTTCGTTACTTGTCTCATTGACCTGATGCGCCCGGAGATCGGGTTCTCGGTCATCAAGCTGCTCGAGCAAGCCGGTTACGACGTGATCGTGCCGCCGGCCCAGACGTGCTGTGGGCAACCTGCCTACAATTCGGGCGAGCGGCGTATCGCCCGCGATCTAGCCGAAAAGATGCTGCGCGAGTTCGAGCAGTTCGACTACGTCGTGGTTCCCTCGGGTTCGTGCGGCGGGATGATCGCCTCGCATTACGGCGATCTGCTGCGCGACGACCCCGAACTGATGGGCCGATATGAACGGCTCCGGGCGAAAGTCTATGAATTGACCGATTTTCTCGTCAATGTCGCCCAGGTGCGCTTGGCGCCCGGCGCATTCGAGGGGCCGGTCACTTACCACGACTCGTGCTCGGGGCTGCGAGAACTCGGGGTCAAGGCGCAGCCGCGCGCTTTGCTTGCTCAGCGCGGCGTGGCCGTGACCGAAATGAAGGACTGCGAGCACTGCTGCGGTTTCGGCGGAACCTTCGCCGTCAAGTACGGCAACATTTCGACGGCCATCGTCGACGAAAAGTGCGCCAACGTGCAAGCGAGCGGGACGGGGTGCGTCGTGCTGGGCGATCTCGGCTGCATGCTGAACATCGAAGGGCGGCTGCGCCGTTCGGGCGATACGACCACGCGCGTGCTGCACATCGCCCAGGTACTGGCCGGCGATTCCGAACGCTGAGCGCGTCCCATTTGACCGAACCGAGCGAGCCCCTCCATGCAAGTTCAATCGATGCACTTCAAGGCGCGCACCAAGGACAGCTTGGCCAATCCGCGCTTGCAACAGAACCTGAAGAAACTATCGACGAAATTCGTGTCGGCGCGGGCGGCGGCGATGCAGGCGATCGATTTCCCGGCCACTCGCTCGGAATTGAAGGCGCGCCGTAACCGGGCGCTCGAGAACCTCGATGTCTGGCTCGAAACGTTCGAGCGTGAAGCGGCGCGCCGCGGCACGACGGTCTTGTACGCGGAGACGACGAGCGACGCGGCGCGGCTCGTCGCCGAGATCGCGCGCAAGCACGACGTGAAAAAGGTCATCAAGACGAAGTCGATGGTGTCCGAGGAAATGCGGCTGAACGCCGTGCTCGGCGAGATGGGCGTGCAGTCGATCGAAACCGACCTCGGCGAATACATTCTTCAGATCAACGACAACGAACCGCCGAGCCACATCATCGCGCCGGTCGTTCACAAGGACAAAGAAGAAATCGCGGATCTGTTCGCGGCCACGCACGGCCGGGCGCGGCTCAACGAAATTCCCGACATGACGCGCGAGGCGCGTGAGGTGCTGCGTCCGCATTTCCTGTCCGCGGACATGGGGGTGACGGGCGGCAACTTTCTGATTGCCGAGACCGGCTCGGTCGCGCTCGTGACGAACGAGGGCAACGAGGGCATGTGCACGGTCATGCCGCGCGTGCACGTGGCCGTCACCGGTATCGAAAAGGTGCTGCCGACGCTCGAGGATCTTGCGTTGGCCATGCGGCTCTTGCCGCGCAGCGCCACCGGGCAGATCGCGGCCAATTACTTCTCGCTGCTGACCGGGCCGCGCGGCGAGGGCGACCTCGACGGGCCCGAGCACAACTACGTGGTGCTCGTCGATGGCGGCCGCACCGGTCTCATCGGCGGAGCGTTCCAAGAGATGCTTCGCTGCATTCGATGCGGCGCCTGCATGAATCACTGTCCCGTCTATCAGAAGATCGGCGGCCATGCCTACGGCTGGGTCTATCCCGGACCGATGGGGTCCGTACTCACGCCGAGCTACGTGGGGCTCGACAAGGCGCTCGATCTCCCGCAGGCCGCCACGCTGTGCGGCGAATGCAACGCGGTGTGCCCCGTCGGCATCCCGATCTCCGATCTCTTGCGCAAGCTGCGCGAGAAGCAAGTCGAGCGTCGCTTACGGCCATTCTCGGAGCGCGCGGGACTGGCGCTCTGGGGATTCGTCGCGATGCGGCCCACGCTCTATGCGCTCGTCACGAAGCTGGCGGTGAGGGTGCTCGAGCGGGCGGGCGGAAGCCGGCGCTCGATCGCGCATCTGCCGTTCGGCCAAGGGTGGACGGCCACGCGCGAGATGCCGGCGCCGGTGGGCCGCACGTTTCGGGAGTTGTACGCCGCGCAGCGCAGCCATCAAGGCTGAGCGCGGCAGACGGGCTTCATTGTTTATCGGAACGCAACGCTGAATTCGCTATTCCCATCTTTGTCTCGATAGATAGCCTTTATAGAATACGTGCCATGGATGAGTGCGGGTGCGCGATCGGCGCGGACCCGCCGCGAAAGGGGCGCGAATATGAGAACGACAAGATCGGGCGATTTTTCCCAGTACTGGCCGGTCGCGCTGGCAATAGCGCTGATCGTTCTCGCTGTCTTGCGTGCGTACGGCGGCGCCGGTGCGGCGCGCGAGCCGCTGGCTGCCGACCAAGTGACGGCGGAATTGGCGCGCACCGTGTCCTATGGATTGATCGACGCCGGCGTGCCCCAAACGGCTTCCTCGGTGCGCCAAGGCGTCGCACCGGCCGCCGCGCAGCAGGCTTCGTGACCGAGTGCCGCCCGATATAATGACGAACTCAATTCAGGCCGGCGCCTCCACC
The DNA here is from genome assembly GCF_002879885.1 of Trinickia dabaoshanensis. Lineage (GTDB taxonomy): Bacteria > Pseudomonadota > Gammaproteobacteria > Burkholderiales > Burkholderiaceae > Trinickia > Trinickia dabaoshanensis. The sequence goes on along the minus strand of NZ_PNYA01000001.1, from coordinate 296,684 downwards.
GCGCGTTCCGGCGCAGTTGCGTTCGGCCGAGGCCCCCGCGCGTTTGCGGCGTGATCGATGAAAACCGTCTCTATTTGCTTCGTCTGTCTGGGAAACATCTGCCGCTCGCCGACGGCGGAGGCCGTGATGCGCGCACAGGTCGAAGCCGCCGGGCTCGGCGAGCAGATCCGGATCGATTCGGCGGGCACCGGCGACTGGCACGTCGGCAAGGCGCCCGATGCACGCGCGCAACGCGCCGGAAGCACGCGCGGCTACGATTTGTCGCCGCTGCGCGCTCGCCAAGTCGTCGTGGCCGATTTCGATCGGTTCGACTTGCTGCTGGCGATGGACGATGAAAACGTCAGCAATCTGCTCCGGCTATGTCCGCCCGAGCGCCGCGAGCGCGTGCGTTTGCTGATGGAATTCGCGCCGTCGGCGCGCGGCCGCGAAGTAGTCGATCCCTATTTCGGCGGCGGGGAAGGGTTCGAAACGGTACTCGATCAGGTCGAAGCCGCTTGCGAAGGGCTGCTCGCGCATCTGCGCACCGAGCTGGCACAGCCATAGGCGGCCGTCGTGCTCATTCCGGCACCAATACCCGGGCCTATAAAGGGGGGATACTTGACTAAAAACGTCATGTATTTATACTTGACCAAAATCGTCGAGAATTCTGGTTTTCCGTCCCTATGAGACTCACCACTAAAGGCCGTTTCGCCGTCACGGCGATGATCGACCTGGCATTGCGCCAGGAGCAGGGTCCGGTGACGCTCGCCGGTATCAGCCAGCGTCAACGGATCTCGTTGTCCTACCTCGAACAGTTGTTCGGGAAGCTGCGCCGCCACGAGATCGTCGAATCGGTGCGTGGGCCCGGTGGCGGGTACAACCTCGCTCGCCGGGCGCAGGAAGTGACGGTGGCCGACATCATCATCGCCGTCGACGAACCGCTCGATGCCACGCAATGCGGCGGCAAGGGTTCGTGCGAGGGCACCAAGCAGCACGACGGCCATTGTATGACGCATGAGTTGTGGTCGACGCTGAACCAAAAAATGGTCGAGTACCTCGATTCCGTGTCGCTGCAGGATTTGGTCGATCAGCAGCGCGCGCGGGAAGGGTCGCCTGCCGTGTTGCGCGACAGGCGCACCGAAAGCCCTGCCGTCGAGGCGGCGCGTGCCGTGCCGAAAGGGCCGAATTCCGTATTCAATATCGCGAGTTCGTGAGACGCGACGAACCGAAAGCCATAACGATTTCCCCCGGAGCCATTGATGAGTAACCAGATGCCCCACCTGCCCATTTACATGGACTACAGCGCGACGACGCCTGTCGATCCGCGCGTGGTGGACAAAATGATCCCGTATCTGCGCGAGCAGTTCGGCAATCCCGCGTCGCGCAGCCACTCGTACGGCTGGGAAGCGGAGCGGGCGGTCGAGCAAGCGCGCGAGGATGTCGCCGCGCTCGTGAACGCCGATCCGCGCGAAATCATCTGGACGTCCGGCGCGACGGAATCGGACAACCTGGCGCTCAAGGGTGCCGCGCACTTCTACAAGAGCAAGGGTAAGCACGTCATCACCGTGAAGACGGAGCACAAGGCCGTGCTCGATACGTGCCGCGAACTCGAACGCGAGGGCTTCGAGGTCACCTATCTCGACGTCAAGAGCGACGGGCTCATCGATCTCGACGTATTCAAGGCCGCGCTGCGTCCCGACACGATTCTCGTATCCGTCATGTCCGTGAACAACGAGATCGGCGTGATTCAGGATATCGAAGCGATCGGCGAGATCTGCCGCGAGAAGGGCATCGTGTTTCACGTCGACGCCGCGCAAGCGACGGGCAAGATCGAAATCGATCTGAGCCGCCTGAAGGTCGATCTGATGTCGTTCTCGGCGCACAAAACGTATGGCCCGAAGGGCATCGGCGCGTTGTACGTGCGCCGCAAGCCGCGCGTGCGCATCGAAGCGCAAATGCACGGCGGCGGCCACGAGCGCGGAATGCGGTCGGGCACGCTGGCCACGCACCAAATCGTGGGCATGGGCGAAGCGTTCCGGATCGCGCGCGAGGAAATGGCGACGGAAAACGAACGCATCCGCATGTTGCGCGACCGCTTGCTGCATGGCCTGACTCAAATGGAAGAGGTGTACGTCAACGGCGACATGGAGCGCCGCGTGCCGCACAACCTGAACATCAGCTTCAATTTCGTCGAAGGCGAATCGTTGATCATGGCGATCAAGGACGTAGCCGTGTCGTCTGGCTCCGCTTGCACCTCGGCTTCGCTCGAGCCCTCGTACGTGCTGCGCGCGCTGGGCCGCAACGACGAACTCGCGCACAGCTCGATCCGCTTCACGGTCGGCCGCTTCACGACGGAACAAGATGTCGATTACGTCATCAACCTGCTCAACAACAAGATCGCCAAGCTGCGCGACTTGTCGCCGCTGTGGGAAATGCATCAAGACGGCATCGACCTGTCGACGATCAAGTGGGCCGCGCACTAAGCGCTCGTCACCGCACACGCCAAACGAATCTAGGAGTTTGATCATGTCTTACAGCAACAAAGTTCTCGATCATTACGAAAACCCGCGTAACGTCGGCTCGTTTGCCAAGGACGACGATACGGTCGGTACCGGCATGGTGGGCGCACCGGCCTGCGGCGACGTCATGAAGCTGCAAATTCGCGTGGGCGCCGACGGCGTGATCGAAGATGCGAAGTTCAAGACGTACGGCTGCGGTTCGGCCATCGCGTCGAGCTCGCTCGTCACGGAATGGGTGAAGGGCAAGACGCTCGACGAAGCGCTCTCGATCAAGAACACGCAGATCGCCGAAGAGCTCGCCTTGCCCCCGGTCAAGATCCACTGTTCGATCCTCGCGGAAGACGCGATCAAGGCGGCGGTGGCCGATTACAAGCAGCGTCACGGTTCCGCGCAAGCGGCCGACGAGGCAAAGCAGCAAGTCGCGTAAGCGCACCCGCATCATGGCGATCACTTTGACCGAAAAAGCCGCGGCGCACGTGCAGAAGTACCTTGTCCGTCGCGGCAAGGGACTCGGCCTGCGCCTGGGCGTACGCACGACGGGATGCTCCGGGCTTGCTTACAAGCTCGAGTACGTGGATGAACTCGAACCGGAAGATCAGGTGTTCGAGTGCAACGGCGTGAAAGTCGTCGTCGATCCGAAGAGCCTCGCCTATATCGACGGCACCGAACTCGACTTCGCGCGCGAAGGGTTGAACGAAGGCTTCAAGTTCAACAATCCGAACGTGAAGGACGAATGCGGTTGCGGCGAGTCGTTCCGCGTATGACGCACCCGTGCCCCGCGCTCGGGCGAGAAGGCGGCGGTGGCCGCCTTTTTGTTTCTAGGCGGCGCGCGTAGTACCGCGCCGCGGCGTGCTTGCCGGCAGGCCGCGCGCGATACGCTTTTTCGGCGATTGACTCCCGATAGACCCCATGTCCTCGATCCAAGACAGCCATTTCGACCTGTTCCATCTGCCCGCGCGTTTTACGCTCGACTTGCAGGCGCTGGAAGATGCCTATCGGACCGTGCAGGCCCAAGTTCACCCCGATCGCTTCGCCGCCGCCGGCGAGGCGCAAAAGCGCGTCGCGATGCAGTGGGCCACGCGCGCGAACGAGGCTTACCAGACGTTGCGCGATCCGCTCAAGCGGGCCACCTACCTGCTTTCGCTGCGTGCGATCGACGTGGGCGCCGCCGAGAACACGGCCATGGAGCCCGCGTTCTTGATGCAGCAGATGGAGTGGCGCGAACGGGTGGAGGATGCGGCCGATGCGCGCAACGTCAGCGAGTTGATGGCCTTGCAGGGCGAGTTGCGCGAGGACGAGCGCGTGCGCTTCGAGCGGCTCGCGGTGCTGCTCGATACGGGCGCCGATCAACCGGCCGCCGAGGCCGTGCGGCAGTTGATGTTTCTCGAGCGCCTCGCCGGCGAGATCGCGCACCAAATCGAGCGGCTCGAACATTGAGACTGAGCGCGCCGAGTTCGCGCCCGCAGGATAATAGAGTTCTCGCCGCAATGGCGACGATGAACGAACCCATATAGATCAGAATGGCCTTACTGCAAATCTCCGAACCCGGCATGGCGCCCGCGCCGCATCAACGGCGCCTCGCCGTCGGCATCGATCTCGGTACGACGAATTCGCTCGTCGCCGCCGTCCGCAATAGCGTCCCGGAGGCGCTGCCTGATGAGGAAGGCCGTGTCCTGCTGCCCTCCGTCGTGCGTTATCTGGAACGCGGCGGCCGGCGCATCGGCCATCTGGCGAAAGCGCAGGCCGTGCTCGATCCGCGCAACACGATCGTGTCGGTCAAGCGCTTCATGGGCCGGGGCAAGAGCGAGGTCGAGGGAGCGGAGAACGCGCCGTACGAGTTCATCGACGCGCCGGGCATGGTGCAGATTCGTACGATCGACGGCGTGAAAAGCCCCGTGGAAGTGTCGGCCGAGATCCTCGCCACGCTGCGGCAACGCGCCGAGGATTCGCTCGGCGATGAACTCGTCGGCGCCGTCATTACCGTGCCGGCCTACTTCGACGAAGCGCAGCGTCAAGCCACCAAGGACGCGGCCCGGCTGGCCGGTCTGAACGTCTTGCGTCTGCTCAACGAGCCGACCGCGGCAGCCATCGCCTACGGGCTCGATCAAGGCGCCGAAGGGCTGTACGCCGTCTACGATCTCGGCGGCGGTACGTTCGATTTATCGATTCTGAAGCTGACCAAGGGTGTGTTCGAAGTCCTGGCGGCGGGCGGCGATTCCGCGCTCGGCGGCGACGATTTCGACCACGTTCTGTACCGTCACGTCTTGGCCGAGGCGGGCCTTGCGCCGCAAGGGCTCGCGCCCGAGGACGTGCGTCTGCTGCTCGATCGTGTGCGCTCGGCGAAAGAGGCATTGTCGGCGGCGCCGCAAGTGACGGTCGAGGCGACGCTGTCCGACGGCACGCCGATCGCCGTGGAAGTGACGCAGGCTCGGTTCGCGCAGCTCGTGCATTCGCTCGTCGAACGCACGCTCGTGCCGACCAAGAAAGCATTGCGCGATGCGAAGATCGCCGCGAGCGACGTGAAAGGCGTCGTGCTCGTCGGCGGCGCCACGCGTATGCCGGTGATACGCGAGGCTGTCGAAGCGTTTTTCGGACAACCGCCGTTGACCAATCTGGACCCGGATCAAGTCGTCGCGCTCGGTGCGGCGATTCAGGCCGATCTGCTCGCGGGTAATCGCACCGGCGACGATTGGCTGCTCCTCGACGTGATTCCGCTGTCGCTCGGTGTCGAGACGATGGGGGGGCTCGTCGAAAAAATCATTCCGCGTAACTCGACGATTCCCGTCGCCCGCGCGCAAGAGTTCACGACGTTCAAGGACGGCCAGACGGCCATCGCCATTCATGTCGTCCAGGGCGAGCGCGAACTCGTTTCCGACTGCCGCTCGCTGGCGCGCTTCGAGCTGCGCGGCATTCCGCCGATGACGGCCGGGGCGGCGCGCATTCGTGTGACGTACCAAGTCGATGCCGACGGCTTGCTGTCGGTGTTCGCCCGCGAGCAGCATTCGGGCGTCGAGGCGTCGGTCGTCGTCAAACCCTCGTATGGTTTGGCCGATGACGACATCGCTCGCATGCTCGAAGATAGTTTCCGCACGGCGGAGGTCGATATGCGCGCCCGGGCGTTGCGCGAGGCGCAGGTCGAAGCCGAGCGTTTGATCGAAGCGACGCAGGCGGCACTGGCGGCCGATGGCGAATTGCTCGCCGACGACGAGCGCGCGCAGGTCGAGCAAGCCCTCGGGCGCTTGCGAGAAACGGCGCAGGGTTCGGACGCCGATGCGATCGAGGCGGCAACGAAGTCGCTCGCCGCCGAGACCGACGAGTTCGCCGCGAGGCGCATGGATAAGAGCATCCGCCAGGCACTGACAGGCCGCAAGCTCGACGAAATCTAACGGGCGGCGTGCCGCTCTACAATGACAGGCGAGCGTCGGCGCTCGCCGCCCCGCACCATATAGTCAGAACGGAATTCCCTATGCCTCAAATCGTTGTCCTGCCCCACGTCGAACTGTGCCCGGAGGGGGCGGTGTTCGAGGCCGCGCCGGGTGAAAGCATTTGCGATGCGCTGCTCGAGCACGGTATCGAGATCGAGCACGCATGCGAAAAGTCTTGCGCTTGCACCACATGTCATGTGATCGTGCGTGAAGGTTTCGAAGCGCTCGAGCCGTCGGAGGAGGACGAAGACGATCTGCTCGACAAGGCCTGGGGGCTCGAGCCTACGTCGCGGCTGTCGTGCCAAGCGCGCGTGCCGCAAGATAAGGATCTCGTCGTGGAGATCCCGCGCTACACGATCAACCACGCGAAAGAGAATCACTAGCCGTTACGATGGTCAGTGTCATTAAGACTTTAAAGGAGGAGCAGCCATGAAGTGGACCGACGTACAAGAAATCGCAATGGCCCTCACCGACAAACACCCCGAGATCGACCCGCAATTGATTCGCTTCACCGATCTGCATCGGTGGGTCATGGAGCTCGACGGCTTCAACGACGACCCCGATCGATCGAGCGAAAAAATCTTGGAAGCGATCCAATTGGCTTGGATCGAAGACGCTGCCGAGTGAAGCGTCGAGCGCGGTGGGCGACTAGCCGTCGCGCATCGGCGTAAAAAAAGGCGACCCCGTTCATCATGACCGGGTCGCCTTTTTTACGTCCGCCGATTGTCCGCAGCCGGCGGCGTGGCGCGATGACGGGGCGTTTGCGCTAGCCCGCTACGAGCGTGCCGCGCTCGACATGCACGCGCTCGCCTTGTTGGAACGGCGGTGCTTGGCGATACGTGAAGTAGCGCAAGTGGCCGTTTTCCATGCGTACCCGGACTTGATAATCCGTGTCGCTGCGCAAGTGTTTTTCCACCGAATTGCCGGCGAAACCGCCGCCGACGGCACCCAGCACGGTCATGGCCGCGCGGCCCGTCCCCCGGCCGAACTGATTGCCGAGCAAGCCGCCGGCCACGGCGCCGCCGACGGCGCCGATGCCCGTGCCGTGCCCTTCATGACGAACCGTCACGATCGATTCGACGGTGCCGCAACTCGCGCAATACGCCGACTGACCGCTCGGCTGTTGCGGCTGTGCATACGGTTGCGATTGCTGCGCATAGGGTTGTTGGGCGAGCTGTTGCCCCGCCGGCGCGCTCGGGCTTGGCGGCTGCTGCGCGTAGGAGGGCTGGCCGGGCTGGCTCGAGTAAGGTACCTGCCCCGGCGCACGTTGCACGGCTTGGGCCTGCGCGGGCTCGTTACCCGGCTGTTGCTGGTTCGTTGCGGGGGCCGGGGCCGCGGTATCGACGACGGGCTGCGATCCGACTTGCGCGGTTTGCGATTGATCGTTCTGAACGCTGGAACTCGACGCCTTCGGGAACACGCCGGTGATGGCGGCGGTGGCGGCGAGACTTGCGACGATGACGGTGCCCGCGGCGACCGCGATGAGCGGATGTAGGCGGCGGGGCGATGTGGTCGGGTTATTCATGGTGTACCTCCGTCCGAATTGAAAGAGGCCCTTTGCTTGTGTATGACGACAGCGATAGTGTCCGTCATCGCACGGACCCCGTCGTTTCAATTTGTAACGCCGCCGTCGAGCGTGAAGCGGGGGCCGGATGCGGCGGCTCGGCGCGATGCGGCACGCGCGGCGCTTTACGAGGGCCGGATCGAAAGTAAAAAAGCCGTCGGCAGCGCGGCTGCGGACGGCTTTTACCGATCGTTACAAACTCGTGATCGCGATTGCCTCGTCAGTCCTCGCGACGAAGGTGCGGGAACAGGATCACGTCACGGATGCTCGGGCTATCCGTGAGCAGCATGACGAGACGGTCGATGCCGATGCCGCAGCCGCCCGTCGGGGGCATGCCGTATTCGAGCGCACGGATGTAATCGGCGTCGTAATACATGGCTTCTTCATCGCCGGCATCCTTCTGCTCGACTTGTTTCTTGAAGCGCGCGGCCTGGTCTTCCGGGTCGTTCAACTCCGAGAAGCCGTTGGCGATTTCGCGGCCCGTGATGAACAACTCGAAGCGCTCGGTGATGCCTTCGACCGAATCCGAGGCGCGGGCGAGCGGCGATACCTCGACCGGGTAGTCGATGATGTAGGTCGGCTCCCAGAGCTGCGATTCGGCCGTTTCCTCGAACAGCGCCAATTGCAGCGCCCCGATGCCCGCGTTCAGGAACGTGGGCTGCGTCGTGTCGACGCCGAAACGCTTCAGTTCGGTACGCAAGAATGCGGCGTCGGCCAGTTGCGCGTCGGTGTAGTCGGGCGCGTACTTGCGGATCGCCTGCGTGATCGTCAGGCGATGGAACTGCTTGGACAGATCGAGCTCGCGGCCCTGGTAGACGATGTTCGCCGTGCCGAGCGAATCGATCGCCGCTTGGCGAATCAACTGCTCGACGAAATCCATGAGCCACGTGTAGTTCGTGTACGCGGCGTAGAACTCCATCATCGTGAACTCGGGGTTGTGCCGCGGCGACACGCCCTCGTTACGGAAGTTGCGGTTGATTTCGAAGACGCGTTCGAAGCCGCCGACGATCAAACGCTTCAAATAGAGCTCGGGCGCGATGCGCAGGAACATCTGCATATCGAGCGCGTTGTGATGCGTCGTGAACGGCTTGGCTGCCGCGCCGCCCGGGATCGGGTGAAGCATCGGCGTTTCGACTTCCATGAACTCGGCGTCCGACATGAACTTGCGGATCGACGAAATGGCCTTCGTGCGGGCGACGAACGTATTGCGCGCCTCGGGCGTGACGATCAGGTCGACGTAGCGTTGACGGTAGCGCGTCTCTTGATCCGAGAGGCCGTGGAACTTGTCGGGCAGGGGACGCAGCGATTTCGACAGCAGGCGCAGCTCCGTGCAACGAACCGACAGCTCGCCCTTGTTCGTGCGAAAGAGCACGCCGCGAGCCGCGACGATGTCGCCGAGGTCCCATTTCTTGAAGGCTTCGTAGGTCTGCTCGCCGACGTCGGCCGGCGTGACGAAAAATTGAATCTGGCCCGAGCCGTCGCGCACGGTGGCGAAACTGGCCTTGCCCATCACGCGCTTGAGCATCATGCGGCCCGCGATGGAGACGGTCAGCGCCGTGGCTTCGAGCGCTTCCTTGTCCGTCTGCTCGTACTGCGATTGCAGCTCGCCAGCGTGATGCGTCGGGCGGAAATCGTTCGGGTAGGCGATGCCCGCGTCGCGCAGCGCGCGCAGCTTCTCGCGCCGCTCGGCGATGATCTTGTTCTCGTCGACGGCTGCGTCGACGGTGGGGAGAGTCGATTCGGTCATGGGTGTATCCGCTGCGCTCAAACGCCTTGCTTCAGGCTAGCGCTGATGAATTCGTCGAGGTCGCCATCGAGCACGGCCTTCGTGTTGCTGATTTCGACGTTGGTGCGCAAATCTTTCACACGGCTCTGATCGAGCACGTACGAACGGATTTGATGGCCCCAGCCCACGTCGGTCTTGCTCGATTCGAGCTTGTCTTGCTCGGCTTGACGCTTGCGCATCTCGGCTTCGTACAAGCGCGATTTCAGCATCGCCATCGCTTCGGCGCGGTTGCGGTGCTGAGAGCGATCGTTCTGGCACTGCACGACGATACCCGAGGGCATGTGCGTGATCCGCACGGCCGAGTCGGTCTTGTTGATGTGCTGGCCGCCGGCGCCAGACGCGCGATAGGTGTCGATACGCAAGTCGGCCGGATTGATGTCGACTTCGATCGAATCGTCGATTTCCGGGTAGACGAACACCGACGAGAACGACGTATGCCGGCCGCCCGACGAATCGAACGGCGACTTGCGCACGAGGCGGTGAATGCCCGTTTCCGTGCGTAAAAAGCCGTACGCATATTCGCCTTCGACCTTGATCGTCGCGTTCTTGATGCCCGCGACGTCGCCTTCCGACTCTTCGAGCACTTCCGTCTTGAAGCCCTTGCGCTCGCAATAGCGCAGGTACTGCCGCAGCAGCATCGACGCCCAATCGCATGCTTCGGTGCCGCCGGCACCGGCTTGGATGTCGATGAACGCATTGTTCGGATCGGCCGGGTTCGCGAACATCCGGCGAAATTCCAGATCGGCGACGCGCGCCTCGATCTTTTGCGCATCTTCCTCGCAGGCGACGAGCGTATCGTCGTCGCCTTCCTCACGCGCCATGTCGAACAGATCCTGCGCATCGCGCAGGTCCGCATCGAGGGCGGAGAGGGTCAGAACGACGCCTTCGAGCGTTTTCTTTTCCCGGCCGAGGGCCTGGGCATGCTTCGAGTCGTTCCAGACGTTCGGATCTTCGAGTTCCTTGTTGACTTCCGCTAGGCGCGCAAATTTGGCGTCGTAGTCAAAGATACCCCCGTAGCTCGCCCGCGCGTCGGCGCAGGTCTGCCAGAGAGCCTTCGATCGCGTTCAGGCGTTCGGCTTCCATGTCGATCTTTTTGCTTCGTAAAAAGGAGAAATTATAGCCGATCGGCGGGCGGCTACGACCGCCCGCCACGGCTCCCGGCTCGGCCGGCGCGGTTCGGCAGGCCGCTTACGCGCTGACCGCGTGCTCGACGATCATCTGCACCCGCACGACGCCGTTCCAGCTATCGGCCGCGAGCCGGTAGGCGACGCGCGCTCGCGCGGGCAGCGTCTCCGTATGGTTGAACCAGATGGCCTGGAAGCGTTGGCGGCCGCGCGCCAACTGCAGCTTCAAATGCTTGTCCTTCACGAGCGCCTGCGAAACGACGTCGAACTCGCCCGAGAAAGTCGGCGCGGGAAAGCCCTGGCCCCAGACGGCGGCGTCGATCATTTCGACGATTTGCGGCGTGAAATACGCTTCCTCCAACTCGCCGTCCGTTACGACGACGCGGGCGAGGGCGTCCTCGTCCAACGCGTCACGGGCGACCGCCTCGAACGCGGCCGCGAAGCGCGGCACGTCACGCGCGGCCAGCGTCACGCCCGCCGCCATCGCATGACCACCGAACTTGGCGAGCAGATCGGGCTCGCGTTTGGCCATCAGATCGAGGGCGTCGCGCAGATGAAATCCCGGGATCGAGCGGCCGGAACCCTTGACGAGTTCTCCCTTATCGTCCGCGAGCGCGAACGTGAATGCCGGCCGGTGATATTTTTCCTTGAGGCGGCCCGCGACGATGCCGATCACGCCTTGGTGCCAGCTTTCGTTGAATAGTGTGATCGTCGCACGGCCATCGGGATCGAGCGTGGCGATTTCTTCGAGCGCCTGCTGTTGCATACCGGCTTCGATTTCGCGCCGCTCGCGGTTCATGGCGTCGAGTTGTTGCGCGAGCTCCCAGGCGCGGCCGACGTCGTCCGTGGTTAGGCACTCGATCCCGAGCGACATGTCCGAGAGCCGCCCCGCGGCGTTCAAGCGCGGCCCCAGTGCGAAGCCGAGGTCGAAGCCCGAGGCGTTGCGCGCATCGCGCCCGGCCGCGCGGAAGAGAGCGGCGATGCCCGGCTGCATGCGGCCGCGGCGAATACGCGTGAGCCCTTGCGCCACCAGCACGCGATTGTTGCCGTCGAGCTTGACGACGTCGGCAACGGTGCCGAGCGCGACGAGATCGAGCAAGCCGTCGAGCCGAGGCTCGGCCGGGCCGCCCGCGGCGAACGCGCCGCTCTCGCGCAGCCGCGCCCGTAGCGCGAGCAGCACGTAAAACATGACGCCCACCCCGGCGATGCACTTGCTCGGAAAGGCGCAGCCCGGTTGGTTCGGATTGACGATCGCCCGCGCGGCGGGCAGCGTCTCGCCGGGCAAGTGGTGATCCGTCACGAGCACGTCGATGCCGCGTGCGTTGGCCGCGGCCACGCCGTCCACGCTGGCGATGCCGTTGTCCACCGTGATCAAGAGATCGGGCTTACGGCTCGCCGCCAGCTCGACGATCTCGGGCGTGAGGCCATAGCCGTATTCGAATCGGTTCGGCACGAGATAGTCGACGTGCGCGCCGAACATCCGCAGGCCCCGCACGGCAACCGCGCAAGCCGTTGCGCCGTCGCAATCGTAATCGGCCACGACGAGCATGCGTTTTCTTTGCGCGATCGCATCGGCTAGCAACGCGGCCGCCTCGTCCGTCCCCTTCAGTTCGACGGGCGGCACGAGCCGGGTGAGGGCGGTTTCGATCTCATCGGGCAGCCGTACGCCGCGGGCGGCATAAAGACGAGCCAAAATCGGGTGCAGGCCGTGGCGGATCAGCGCGGCTTCATCGGCGGGCGAACACGGGCGGTTGACGATTCGAGTCATGCAGGCAAAGTCGGAAGGAGGGGCGCTCGGTGCCGGGCCGCGCGTGGCGGCGTCCGGCCGTACAGCGAGGCGGGCGGCGTCATTCGAGAAGCGACGCGAGCACGCGCCGGCGCCAAAACTTGCGCAGGTCGCCTCGCGTTGCCGCGAGCGTAATCGAGCCGGTGTCGCTCGCCAACGTCAAGGTTAGTGCGCCGAGGGTACCCGCGTCGAGCGCGGCGAGCGCGGGCGCGAACCACTCGTCCTCGAGCCGGTCGAGCACCGCTTGCCACGCTGCCCAGTCCTGGGCGATGAACGGCGCCGCGAACGGGTTCAATTCGACGAGGGTCGTACCGGCGCCGAGCGGCGGCATGGTCTTGAACGAGCCCGGGGCGGCGGCATTTTCGACGGCGGCGGCCAGCGCGAGCCCGCGCGTGGCGGGTGCATCGGAGAGCACCCGGGCGAACGGGCTGCGCACCGCTTGCTCGGTGCCTTGCGCGTGCAGCCAGATCGAATTGACGGCAGGCAAGCCGCGCGCCTCCCGCGCCTCGTTGACGGGGTGTTCGAACCATCCCATCTGCACTTCGTTTTGCAGCTTCATCCACATGCGCGAGCGTTGCCCTGAATGCGCATCGTGGGGCAGCCAGATCTCGATGCTGCGGCCGCTCGCGCGCAGCGGCGAAGCGCCCGCGAGCTTGCCGAGTACGTCGCCCGAGAGGTACCAGCGGCGGGCGCTGGGCGCCTCGATGCGCACCCCCAATTCCTCGATCAACGGCTTGGCCACGGCAAGCAGCGCGCCGGCGTCCTGCTCTGACAGATCGAGCGCCGACGGATCGATCAGCACGAGATGGTCGTGCGCAATGCGTACGTGCACGGGTTCGACGCAGGCCCACTCGGCGGTGCCGGGCGTGCCGCCGTCGGCGAGTAGCATATAGGGCGCGAGCGGCGCTTCGTCGGCCGCGTTCGAGGCAACGGCGCCGAATTGACGGGCGACCCATCGCTCGTGGGGCAACGTGCGCTGGAAGTCCTCGCCGGCCACGCGCTCGACGAGCGTGGCGCGCGCCAGCAGTTTGTCGAGCGCCGGGCTGCGCAATTCGTGCAGCGCGCTGGAGGCATCGGCCGCCGCGGGCAGCGCGAACGGCAACAGGAGATGAAGACGGTTGGGATGCATGATGGTGCGCATTGTATGGCAAACTGCGCGCTTGATCGGCGCCGCGCTCGCGCGGCACGCGCATTGCGAGCCGGTCGGCGCGCCGCTTACCCGGCGGTGCGTGTGTTGGCTGCGGTGGCTGCAAAAAATTGAAGGATTCGCTTGAAACTCCCTTACGAATGGCAAATCGGCTGGCGCTATACGCGCGCCGGCAAGCGCACGACAGGCAACGGCTTCATTTCTTTCATCGCCCTCGTGTCGATGTCGGGTATCGCACTCGGTGTCGCGGCGCTGATCGTCGTGCTTTCCGTCATGAACGGTTTTCAGAAAGAAGTGCGCGACCGCATGCTCTCGGTGCTTGCGCACGTCGAGATCTTTTCGCCGACCGGCTCGATGCCCGATTGGCAGCGCACCGCCTTCGAGGCGCGCCGCAATCCCGCCGTGATCGGCGCGGCCCCTTACGTCGACGCCCAAGCGCTGCTGACGCGTCAGGACGCCGTGAGCGGTGTGGCGCTGCGCGGGGTCGAGCCTTCGCTCGAACCGCAGGTATCGGACATCGGCAAGGATATGAAAGCCGGCCGCTTGACGGATCTGATGCCAGGGCAGTTCAACATCGTGCTCGGGGCCGATTTGGCGGCTAATCTCGGCGTGGCGGTCGGCGACAAGATCACGCTCGTCGCACCCGAGGGTTCGCTCACGCCGGCCGGCATGTTGCCGCGCTTGAAGCAGTTCAACGTGAGCGGGGTGTTCCAATCGGGCCACTACGAATACGACAGCTCGCTGGCGCTCATCAACATCCATGATGCCGAGGTGCTGTTTCGCACCGCCGCGCCCACGGGCGTGAGACTGAGGCTCAAGGATATGCAAGAGGCGCCGCGCGTCGCGCGCGAACTCTCGCATACGCTCTCGGGCGATCTTTACATTCGCGACTGGACGCAGCAGAACAAGACCTGGTTCTCGGCCGTCAAGATCGAAAAGCGCATGATGTTCGTGATCCTGACGCTGATCATTGCCGTGGCCGCGTTCAATCTCGTTTCGTCGCTCGTGATGACCGTGACGAACAAGCAGGCCGATATCGCGATCCTACGCACGCTCGGTGCGCAGCCCGGCTCGATCATGAAGATCTTTTTCGTGCAGGGGATCACGATCGGCTTCGTGGGAACGGCCTCGGGCGTCGCGCTCGGTTGCCTGATCGCCTGGAGCATTCCGTGGCTCGTGCCGATGATCGAACATCTGCTCGGCGTGCAGTTCTTGCCGCCGTCGGTCTATTTCATCAGCGAGCTGCCCTCGGAGCTCGTCCCGGCCGACGTGGCGAGGATCGGCGTCATCGCATTCGTCTTGTCGGCCCTGGCTACGCTGTACCCGAGCTGGCGCGGCGCGAAGGTGCGTCCGGCGGAGGCATTGCGCTATGAGTAACGAATTCATGATCGACCAGCGACGCGCCGCATCGAGCACGCCGCAATCCGGACAATCCGGCCAATCGCCGCAATCGCCGCAATCGTCGCAATATGTCTTGGAGGCGCACGCCATCTCGAAGGCGTTCGTACAAGGCGGGCTCAACGTACCGGTGCTCAGCGGCGCCGACCTTTGCGTGCGGCGCGGCGAGAAGCTGGCGATCGTCGGTGCGTCGGGCTCCGGCAAGAGCACGCTGTTGCACGTACTGGGCGGCCTCGACGAGCCGAGCGCCGGCAGGGTGTCCATCTTGGGGCGGCCGTTCACGGAACTGGGCGAACGCGAGCGCAACGATCTGCGCAACCGCGCGCTCGGCTTCGTTTATCAGTTTCATCATTTGCTTGCCGAATTCAGCGCGCTGGACAACGTCGCGATGCCGTTGCGCATTCGCCGCCTCGCCCCCGAGGCAGCGCGCCGCGAAGCGCTCGCGATGCTCGAGCGCGTGGGTCTAGCGCACCGCGCGAAGCATCGGCCGGGCGAGCTTTCGGGCGGCGAGCGGCAGCGCGTGGCGATCGCGCGTGCGCTCGTGACGAAGCCCGCTTGCGTGCTGGCCGACGAGCCCACCGGCAATCTCGACGGCGCCACAGCCGACAACGTCTTCAATCTCATGCTCGAGCTCTCCGCCACGCTGGAGACGAGCTTCGTCATCGTCACGCACGACGTGGACTTGGCCGCACGTTGCGATCGGATCATGCGATTGCGCGACGGGCTTCTCCACGAAGAGCCGTCCGTGCCCGTCTAACCCGCCCGCCGCGATAGCCGCCATGTGGATCGATACGCACTGTCATCTGGACGCCGGCGAGTTCGACGGCGATCGTGAAGCGGTCGCACTGGCGGCGCAGGCGAGCGGTGTCGCGCGCATCGTCATTCCGGCGGTGTCGCGCGAGAATTTCTCGGTCGTGCGCGCGCTCGCGCATCGGACGGCGGGCGGCGTCTACGCACTCGGCATTCATCCGCTGTTTACCCGGCACGCGAACGAGGCCGATCTCGATATATTGCGTAGCGAGATCGAGGCGAGTTTGTCCGATTCGCGTTTCGTCGGCATCGGAGAAATCGGCCTCGACTACTTCGTGCCGGATCTCGACGATACCCGCCAGCGTTATTTCTACGATGCGCAACTGAAGCTGGCGCGCGAGTTCGAATTGCCCGTTATTTGCCACGTGCGCAAGTCGCAGGATCTCGTGCTCAAAGGCTTGCGCCGGTACGCGGTCAAAGGCGGCATCGCGCACGCGTTCAACGGCAGCTTTCAGCAAGCGGGCGCGTTTATCGATCAAGGTATGCGGCTCGGTTTCGGCGGCAATGTGACGTTCGAGCGTTCGCGGCAAATCCGGCGGCTCGCCGCGCAACTGCCGCTCGAGGCGATCGTCGTGGAAACCGATGCGCCCGATATTTCCCCCTCCTGGCTCTATAAGCAGCGCAACACGCCCGATCAAGTACCGCGCATCGGCGCAGTGATCGCCGAATTGCGCGACATGGCGATCGATGAGCTTGCGGTAGGCACAATGGCCAACGCTCATGGTGCGTTGCCCCGTCTCGCGCTCGCTTGCGCATAATCGACCTTCGTTCGCGCCGTTCGATGCATTGAACCCCGGGCCGCGGCTCACGGGGCGATTTCGCATGCCGGCGCGTTGATCGAAGGGGAGGCAAATGCGGGCGATGCTGATCGGATTCGCGCTCGGCATCATGGGGCTGCAGCAGTGCGCGGCATTGCCGGGGCAGGGGCAATGGATCGTGCTCGGCGCGTCGCTCGCTGCCGCGTTGGGAGCGGCCCGGTATGCGTGGGGGCGGTCGGGATCGCGCTTGATGGGCGCCGCGCTCTTCGCTGCCGCCGTCATCGCAGGTTACGGCTACGCCGCGATGCGCGCCGAACTGCGGATCGCCGAAGCGCTGCCGAGTGCCTGGGAATTGCGTGATCTCACGCTGAGCGGGCACGTACGTGGTCTGCCGGTGCAGGGCGCTGGGAGCACGCGATTCTCGTTCGTCCTCGATGCGCACGACCTCGACGACGTTCGGCGCGCGACGGGCATCGAACGCTTTCCGTCGATGGTGCAACTCAGTTGGGCCCGCGCCGGTGCGCGCGACGTGCCGCTATTGAAGCCGGGCGACCGATGGCGCCTCACGGTCCGCCTCAAACGCCCTCATGGTTACGCGAACTTCGGCGGCTACGACGCCGAGGCCGCATGGCTCGCGCGCGGTATTCGCGCAACGGGCTACGTCGTGGCGAGCGCCGGCACGCGGAGGCTGCCGGACGCCGCAGGCGGCGGCGCGGCCATCGACCGCCTGCGCTTCGCGTTGCGTGAGCGGGTGGCGCAGACGCTCGCGGATGCCCCGCATCGCGGTATGGTAACGGCGCTCGCCATCGGCGCGCAGGACATGATCGCCGAAGCCGATCGCGTTGCATTGCGCCGCACGGGAACGAGCCATTTGGTCGCGGTTTCGGGATTGCATATCGGGTTCGTCGCGGGGCTTTGCGCCGCGCTCGCAGCATGGGTCTGGCGCCGCTCGTGCGGATTGGGCGCGATGCTCGCCCGTCGCGGCGCGCGAGAATGGCCGCTGCTCGTGCCCACGCCGATCGTCGCGGCCGTGGCTGCCGCGGCCAGCGCGGCGGGCTATGCCGCGCTGGCCGGATTCAACGTGCCGGCGCAGCGCGCGCTTTGGATGCTCGTCGTCGTGAACGCGGCGTTTTTGCTGGGGCGGGGCGTCGCCTTCTCTCTCGTGTTGGCATGGGCGGCGGCGCTCGTGCTCGCCGTCGATCCATGGGCGGTGACGGCGGCCGGGTTCTGGTTGTCGTTCGGCGCGGTAGCGTGCATCGCGTTCGCCATGCGGGGCCGGCTGCGCCTGCGCGAGCAAGAGCAGGGGATCGACGACGCCTGCGAATCCGCCCGTGCGACGGACCCGGCTTGGCCGCTGGCGCTCGCGCGCTCGGATCGGGGCGCGCGAGCGTCGTGGCGCCGCCGTCTCGCGACCGTGCGCCGACGAGGCGGCGAAGCGGCTCGCGCGCAATGGGCCGTGACGATCGGTTTGGCGCCGCTGACGGCGTTTTGGTTCTCGCAAGTCTCGCTG
This sequence comes from Trinickia dabaoshanensis, assembly GCF_002879885.1. GTDB lineage: Bacteria > Pseudomonadota > Gammaproteobacteria > Burkholderiales > Burkholderiaceae > Trinickia > Trinickia dabaoshanensis. Next base: position 278,878 of record NZ_PNYA01000001.1, on the reverse strand, counting down.
GCCGGCCCGCTCGCCAACGCGGTGGCGGTGCCGTGGGTCGGCGTGTTCGTCGTGCCGGTCATCCTGGTCGCGTTGGCGCTGCCCGCGCCGCTCGATGCGCTCGCCTACGAGCTTGCGCATACGCTCTTGGTGCCGCTGATGCGGCTGTTGACCGCGCTTGCGCAAGCGTCGTGGGCCGAGGTGTATCCGCCGCAGCCGTCGCTTTGGGCACTCGCATCGGCACTCGCCGGCGTCGCGCTTTGTTTGATGCCGCGTGGGTGGCCGTTGCGCTGGGCCGCGCCGCTTGCATGGCTGCCGCTGGCCGTGCCGCCGCCTTCCGGCGTCGAGCAGGGCGCATTTCGGCTCACGGCGCTCGACGTCGGCCAAGGTGCGGCGATCGTCGTCGAGACACAGCGCCGCACTCTGTTGTTCGATGCGGGCACGGGACCCGAATCGACCAACGCGGGCGCGCGTATCGTCGTGCCCTATCTGCGCGCGGATGGCGTCGCTCGGCTCGATGCGCTGATGGTGAGCCATGGCGACGCCGACCATGCGGGCGGCGTACCCGCGGTGCTCGACTCCTCGGAGGTCGCGCAAGTGGTGGGAGCATTGCCGGGCCGGCACCGTGTGTGGGACAAGGCCCGCGAGGCACGCGCCGGGCACCTGCGGTGCGCGGCGGGCCAGCGCTGGCATTGGGACGGCGTGGATTTCGAGGTGCTCTGGCCCGATCCGGGCCCGCTGCCGCGGCGCTCGAACGAGCAATCGTGCGTGCTGAAGATCAGCGCCCCGGGCATGAGCGCGTTGCTGACGGGCGACATCGGCGCGCCCACCGAGCGCGTGTTGGTACGCCGCGCGCCCGAGGCGCTGCGCGCGGACGTATTGCTTGTCGCCCATCACGGGAGCAAGACTTCGTCGACCGAGCCTTTCCTCGACTCGGTCGATCCGCGCGTGGCCGTATTTCAGGTAGGCTATCGCAATCGCTTTCGCCATCCCCATCCGGGCGTCTGGTCTCGCTTTCAGGCGCGCGGCATCGCGCTTGCGCGGACCGATCGCGACGGCGCGGTGCGGATTGCATCGAGCAACGGCCGGCTGATGCTCGAGCGCTACCGAACGTCGCACGCCCGCTATTGGATGGGCCGATAAAAGACCAACGAACCTGGAGGCGGCGACGCTTGAAAGACATCATCCACTTTTCGCATGCGAACGGTTTTCCGGCGTCGATCTACCGGACGATGTTCGCCGAACTCTCCGATGATTACGAGCTTCGCTACATCGAGCGAATCGGCCACGATCCCCATTATCCGGTCACGAGCGATTGGCCGCATCTCGTCGAGGAATTGCTGGCCGATATCGGCCGGCGCTATGAGCGTCCCGTGTGGCTCGTCGGCCATTCGCTGGGCGGGTATCTGTCGCTGATGGCCGCGCTCAAGCATCCGCAATGGGTACGCGGGGTCGTCATGCTCGACTCGCCGGTCATCGCCGGCTGGCGCGCGAACGTGCTGCGTTTCACACAATGGACGGGGCTCGACGAGCGGCTCTCTCCGGCGGCGGCCACGCGCAAGCGGCGCACCCACTGGGCGAGCCGCGAAGAGGCGTGGCGCCATTTTCATGCGAAGAGCGCCTTCGCCCGTTGGGACGAGCGCGTGTTGTCCGATTACATCGATTTCGGCATTCCGCCATGCTCGCCGGACGGCAAACGCACACTCGCGTTCGATCGGGACATCGAATACCGGATTTACCGGACATTGCCCCGGACGCTCGGCCCGCGGCTTGCGCACGGCGCGCCGGTGCCGCTCGGCTTTATAGCGGGCACCCATTCGAAGGAAATTCGCCAGGTCGGGCTCGACGCGACGCAGCGTGCCGCGCGCGGCCGTATCGAATGGATGGAGGGTAGCCATTTGTTCCCGATGGAGCGTCCGATCGAGACGGCGCGAGCGTTGCAACGGATGCTGCGGGCGCTGCGCGAGGCGCAGTAGGGCAGCGGGTGCTCAACGTGCAAGCGGGCTCGGAACTGTGTTCTCGGGACAACGCACGTGTGTTCCAACTGAGGGCGGACCCTAAGGTATAATCCGTTTTTCCCGCGAGCATCCAGCGATGACCAAATTTGTTTTCGTCACCGGCGGCGTAGTGTCGTCCCTCGGCAAGGGCATTGCCGCCGCTTCTCTCGCCGCGATCCTCGAATCGCGCGGTCTGAAAGTCACCCTCCTCAAACTCGATCCCTACATCAACGTCGATCCCGGCACGATGAGCCCGTTCCAACACGGGGAAGTATTCGTGACCGAAGACGGCGCGGAGACGGATCTGGACCTCGGCCACTACGAGCGGTTCATCAGTACGAAGATGCGCCGCGCGAACAACTTCACGACCGGGCAGATCTACGAATCGGTGATCCGCAAGGAGCGCCGGGGCGATTACCTCGGCAAGACGGTGCAGGTGATTCCGCACATCACGAACGAGATCCAGGCGTTTATCGAGCGCGGCGCGGCATCGGCCACGTGCGGCGAGCCCGACGTGGCGATCGTCGAAATCGGCGGGACGGTGGGCGACATCGAATCGTTGCCGTTCCTCGAGGCTGCGCGCCAAATGAGCTTGCGCCTGGGCCGCAATAGCGCCTGCTTCGTGCACCTCACGCTCGTGCCGTTCATCGCGACGGCCGGCGAGCTCAAGACCAAGCCGACCCAGCACAGCGTGCAAAAGCTGCGCGAGATCGGGATCTTGCCGCACGTGCTGCTGTGCCGTGCCGATCGACCGATTCCGGACGACGAGCGCAAGAAGATCTCGATGTTCTCGAACGTGCCCGAAGAAGCCGTCATTTCGGTATGGGACGCCGATAGCATCTATAAGATTCCGCAAATGCTGCACGACCAGGGGCTCGACAGCATTATTTGCGACGAACTGAAGCTTCAACCGAAGCCGGCCGATTTGACGATGTGGTCGTCGATCGTCGACAAGCTCGAGCATCCAAAGCACGAAGTCACGATCGGCATGGTCGGTAAATACGTCGATCTGACCGAATCGTACAAATCGCTGATCGAAGCGCTGCGCCATGCGTCGGTGCATACGTCGACGAAGGTCAATATCGAGTACATCGATTCGGAAGAGATCGAAGCGCAGGGCGTGGATAGCCTCAAGCACCTCGACGCCGTGCTGGTGCCGGGCGGCTTCGGCCGTCGCGGCACGGAAGGCAAGATCGCGGCGATCCGCTATGCGCGTGAAGCGAAAGTGCCGTATCTCGGCATCTGTCTCGGCATGCAATTGGCCGTCATCGAATTCGCCCGTGACGTCGTCGGTCTGCAAGGCGCCAACAGCACGGAGTTCGATGCCGCCACGGCCCACCGCGTCGTTGCGCTGATCACCGAATGGTACGACCGCGAAGGCCGTGTCGAGAAACGTTCGGACGACTCGGATCTCGGCGGCACGATGCGCTTGGGTTCCCAACGTTGCCCGGTCAAGGCCGGCACGCTCGCCGAGGAAATTTACGGCAAGGATGTGAACGAGCGCCATCGCCACCGTTATGAAGTCAATAACCGCTACGTGCCGCAACTCGAATCCGGCGGCCTTATCATCAGCGCGCGCACGCCGAGCGAAGACTTGCCGGAAATGATGGAGCTGCCGCGCAGCATGCATCCCTGGTTCGTCGGCGTGCAGTTCCACCCCGAATTCACGTCGACGCCGCGCGACGGCCATCCGCTGTTCAAGTCGTTCGTCGAAGCGGCACTGGCCTGTCACGAAGCGCGCAAGGAGAAGGCATGAAGCTGTGCGACTTCGAGGTCGGCCTCGATAAGCCGTTTTTTCTGATCGCGGGCACCTGTGTCGTCGAATCCGAGCAAATGACCATCGATACGGCGGGCCGGCTCAAGGAGATTTGCGCCAAGCTCGGCATCCCGTTCATCTACAAATCCTCGTACGACAAGGCCAATCGCAGCTCGGGCAAGTCGTTCCGCGGACTCGGGATGGACGAGGGTCTGCGCATTCTGTCCGAGGTCAAACGCCAGCTGGCGGTGCCCGTCCTGACGGACGTGCACGCCATCGACGAGATCGAGCAAGTCGCTTCGGTCGTCGATGTGCTGCAAACGCCGGCGTTCCTGTGCCGCCAGACCGATTTCATCCATGCTTGCGCGCGCTCGGGCAAGCCCGTGAACATCAAGAAGGGCCAGTTTCTCGCGCCGCACGACATGAAGAACGTGATCGACAAGGCGCGCGATGCGGCGCGTGACGCCGGTCTGTCGGAAGACCGCTTCCTCGCCTGCGAGCGTGGCGTCTCGTTCGGCTACAACAATCTCGTTTCCGATATGCGTTCGCTCGCGATCATGCGCGAGACGGGCGCGCCCGTGGTGTTCGACGCCACCCACTCGGTGCAGTTGCCGGGCGGGCAGGGTACGAGCTCGGGCGGCCAGCGCGAGTTCGTGCCCGTGCTGTCGCGCGCGGCCGTGGCCGTGGGCGTCGCGGGCCTGTTCATGGAGACGCACCCCGATCCCGCCTGCGCGCTGTCGGACGGCCCCAATGCCGTTCCGCTGCGGCGCATGAGCGACTTGCTGGAGACGCTGGTCGCTTTGGATACCGTCGTGAAACGCACTCCGTTCATCGAGCGCGATTTCAACTGACTGCACCCGTCAAGAAAGAAGAGAAGTCATCGTTATCTAAGAGGAAATCATGAGTGCAATCGTAGATATCATCGGCCGTGAGATTTTGGATTCGCGAGGCAACCCGACCGTCGAATGCGATGTGCTGCTCGAATCGGGCACGATGGGCCGTGCGGCCGTGCCGTCGGGCGCGTCCACGGGCTCGCGCGAAGCGATCGAGTTGCGTGACGGCGAAGCCGGCCGCTATAACGGCAAAGGCGTGCTCAAGGCGGTCGAGCATATCAACACCGAGATTTCCGAAGCGATCATGGGGCTCGACGCATCGGAGCAAGCGTTCCTCGACAAGACGCTGCTCGAGCTCGACGGTACCGACAACAAGTCGCGCCTGGGCGCGAACGCGATGCTGGCCGTGTCGATGGCGGTTGCGAAGGCTGCCGCCGAAGAAGCAGGCCTGCCGCTCTACCGTTACTTCGGCGGTTCGGGCGCGATGCAATTGCCGGTGCCGATGATGAACATCGTCAACGGCGGCGCGCACGCGAACAATAGCCTGGACATTCAAGAGTTCATGATCGTCCCGGTCAGCCAGCCGACGTTCCGCGAAGCGCTGCGTTGCGGCGCGGAAGTGTTCCACGCACTGAAGAAGATTTTGTCCGACCGCGGCATGAGCACGGCGGTGGGCGACGAAGGCGGCTTCGCACCGAACTTCGGCAGCAACGCCGAATGCCTGTCGGCGATCCTGCAAGCGATCGAGAAGGCTGGCTACCGCGCCGGTGAAGACGTGCTGCTCGCGCTCGATTGCGCGGCCAGCGAGTTCTACCATGACGGCAAGTACCAGTTGGCGGGCGAAGGCCTGCAACTGTCGTCGGCCGAGTTCACCGATTACCTCGCCACGCTCGCCGACAAATTCCCGATCGTCTCGATCGAGGACGGCATGCACGAAAGCGACTGGGACGGCTGGAAGCTCCTGACCGACAAGCTCGGCAAGAAGATTCAGCTCGTGGGCGACGATCTGTTCGTGACGAACACGCGCATTCTGAAAGAAGGCATCGAGAAGGGCATCGCGAACTCGATCCTGATCAAGATCAACCAAATCGGTACGCTGACGGAAACGTTCGCTGCGATCGAGATGGCCAAGCGCGCCGGCTACACGGCCGTGATTTCGCACCGTTCGGGCGAGACGGAAGACTCGACGATCGCCGATATCGCCGTGGGCCTGAATGCCGGCCAGATCAAGACCGGTTCGCTCTCGCGCAGCGATCGCATCTCGAAGTACAACCAATTGCTGCGTATCGAGGAAGATCTCGGCGATATCGCCAGCTACCCGGGCAAGTCGACGTTCTATAACTTGCGTTGACGCGCTCGCAGCCTAGCTCGTTCGTTTAGCATTGCGCCCCGTGCTCGACCCCCGAGGGGATATCCTTCGGGGCAGCCGGGGCGATTTTGAATCCGCGGCCTTTCGAATGCGCATCGTCACTGTTGTCCTTCTCGCTCTGCTCGCGATGATTCAGTATCCGCTTTGGTGGGGCCACGGCGGATGGTTGAGTGTTCACGAGTTGCGCGGCGAATTGGCGGCCCAGCTACAAAAGAACGCGGACGAAAAACTGCGTAACGAACGGATCGAGGGTGAAGTTCAAGATTTGCAAAACGGCACGGCCGCCGTCGAGGAGCGCGCGCGCTATGAGATGGGGATGGTGAAGGGCGGCGAAGTGTTCGTTCAATTCGTCTCGCCGAACGCCAACTCGAGTGTGCCGGCCACGCTCGTCCCGAGTAATACCTCGACGCGCGGCGAAGTATCGGCCGCACCCGTCAGTGTCGTGCCTAATCCCGTTTCGCGCGAGAAGCCGAAACGCGGGGACAAGAAGCACGCTGCCGAGAAGGCAAAGCACGGTGCCGAACCGAAGCACCGCTAGGGTGTTTTGCGTCGACCGTGGAACGGCGCGCGATCGAAGCGCGCTTGGAGTGCGCCGCGGCTACGGTTTACCGCTCACCACCACCAGCCCGGATAGTAGCCGGGGCTGTAGTAACTCATTCCCCACCCGCTGTTCCATCCGCCATATCCACCGTAATACCCGCCGAACGTAACCGGCGCCGAGTAGTAGCTCGGTGCGTAGTAGCGCACCCATGCATCGGCGGCGATCGCCTCGTTTTGCTCGCGGATCACTTGCTTGTCGATCTCGGCGTAGCGCTTTTGCTCCTCGGGACTGAGCGGGTGGGCGCTTTCGGCCGCGCCGGGCTGGCCGGGCGCGAGACGGCTCAAAATGGGCCCGGGCGGCGGGGCGACGACGCACCCCGACAACGCAAGGACGACGACGGCGCCGGCGGCCCGCATGCCAATGCGATTTGGCGCGAGCGCAAGCGCTGACGCGAACGAGTGAAGCGGACGGAGCGAAGCATTCATAGGGCGAACTCCGGATGCGAACTCATGTGAACTTGGGCGTACCCGACAGAGGCAACGTGTGGGCAGCCAGCGCTCAGTGCCGCTGCGACTGAACCGGTGCGACCCCGGAGGCAACCTCGGTGGCTGCGAACAATTGCGCGACGTCGACAGGATCGAACTCGTAGCGCTGATTGCAGTATTCGCAGTGGATTTCCACTCGGCCTTGTTCGACGATCACGCTGTCGACTTCGCCGCGCCCCAGCAACTTGAGCATCGACCCCACGCGTTCGCGCGAGCAGCTGCATTCGAAGCGCGTGAGCGTCGGTGCGAAGTGCTGCACGTTCTCTTGCCAGAACAGGCGCCGGAACAGCGTTTGCGGTTCTTCCTTGAGCAACTCGTCTTGCGAGAGCGTGCCGCCAAGCACGCAAACGCGCTCCCAGGTATCGGCGTCGTGCTCGCCCGCATGGGGGACGATGCCGCCGTCACCGGGCAGCTTTTGCAGCAGCATGCCGACGGCACGCTCGGTATTGGCCGCGAGCCATAGCCGCGTATCGAGCTGTTCGGAGTGATGCATGTAGTGCTCGAGCACTTGCGCGATCGATGCCAAGGGGCCGTCCATGCCGTTCAGCGGCACGATGCCTTGATACGGCTGTTGGCCTGGCAATTTGTCGTTTGGATCGAGCGTGATCACGCACCGGCCGTGGCCGCTCGCGTTGAGCAATTCGACGAATGACAGGCTTTCGCTGAGCGTCGGATCGAACTCGGTCGAAATCTTTGCCGTCGCACGCATCGTAAGCGACGAGCTGCATTGCACGACGAGCATCTTGATCGGTCCGTCTCCGAAGATCTGCATGATCATCGTGCCGTCGAACTTCAGGTTCGCCGACAGCAGCGCACACGCCGCCATCATCTCGCCGAGAATCTCGCGCACGGCCGTGGGGTATTGCCGGCGTGCGAGTACCTCCTGCCAGGTGTTGCGCAGGGACACGATTTCACCGCGCACGGGCGCGGCGGCGAACAGAAATTTTTGCAGCTGATCGTCCACAACTCATCCTTCAATCATCGATGCCGCCGAAAGATCGGCGGCGAAGCGGCGCCTCGTATCAGCCGATCCGCACGAGCTGTGCCTTGAACAGCTCGCGACGTTCGACATAGCTTTTGGCGCTCTGGGCGAGGCGTTCGACCTCCTCGTCCGTCAATTCACGGGCCACGCGCGCGGGCGCGCCCAGAATCAGCGAACGCTCGGGGAACGTCTTGTTTTCGGTGACGACACTGCCCGCACCGATCAGACAGTTGCGGCCGATCACCGCTCCATTCAAGACCACCGCTTGAATACCCACTAGGGAACCGTCTCCGATCGTGCATCCATGCAGCATGGCTTGGTGTCCGACCGTCACGTCGCGGCCGATCGACAGCGGTCGGCCGGGGTCGGTGTGCAGGACCGCGCCTTCTTGCACGTTGCTGCCGCAGCCGATTGCGATCGGTTCGTTGTCGCCGCGAATGGCGGCGCCGAACCACACGCTCGCGTTTTCCTCGAGCGTTACCTTGCCGACGATCGTGGCGGTATCGGCCACGAAGACGCTTTCATGAATCGTCGGGGCGTGTTCTCCCAGCTTGTAGATCGGCACAATATCTCCTTGGTCGGGCGGGGCTCGGCGGTACAATGCCGCGGCATCGGCCCGGCCACGCGCAGGTGTCGAATCGCATATTGTAAACGGTCCGCTCATGCCTCGTTGCGCTCGCGCCGCTATCCGCGCGCCGGCCGTCGCCCCGAATCTTGCCCTGTATCCCGCTACGTGATCCTTTATCGATGAATCGCCCTCGCTCCACCCCTGTTCCTCTCGACGATTCCGACCTGCGCCGCTCGGCGCTGGCCGCGCTTGGCGAAAGCGAACCCGGCGCCAAGATCGCCGCCGTGGAGGCGTTGCACGACCGGTATCGGGCCGGGCGAGCGGTGTGCCTGCCGGAGGTATCGCTCGAGGAGCCGCCCGGCTTGCCGGGGCGCCCCGCGAAGCCCGAACTTGTCGAGCCGCGGTCGCTGCGTCACCGCGGCATGCAAACGGAAGCGGGGCGCGCCGTCTTGCTGCACGCGATCGCGCATATCGAATTCAATGCAATCAACTTGGCGCTCGACGCGATCTGGCGCTTTGCCGGCATGCCGGACGCGTTTTACGCCGACTGGCTGCGCGTCGCCGCCGAGGAAGCGCGCCATTTCGGATTGCTGCAAGCACGATTGCTCGAGTTCGGCCACTGCTACGGCGATTTCCCGGCCCACGACGGGTTGTGGGACATGTGCGCGCGCACGCGCGACGACGTGCTCGCGCGGATCGCGCTCGTGCCCCGCACGTTGGAGGCACGCGGGCTCGACGCTTCGCCGCCGATCCGCGCACGCCTCGTGCAGGCCGGAGACGAGGCGTCCGCGGCGATTTTGGATGTCATCTTGCGCGACGAGATCGGGCACGTGCGTATCGGCAATCATTGGTTCCGGTACTTGTGCGACCAAAGAGGGCTCGAGCCGCATGCGACCTATGCGCGGCTCTCCGAGACGTACCGCGCGCCCCGGTTGCGCGGCCCTTTCAATTTCGACGCGCGGCGCGAGGCGGGGTTCGACGAAGTGGAACTGGCGGCCTTGGCGGCGCACGATCCGAGCGCGGCGCTATAATCGAACGATCATTCTTTTTTTCGATGTTCGTCGACACTGCCCATGAACCACCCGCAATCCGATTTCGTCACCGTCCGTGGCGTCAAGCTTCACGTTCGGCGTTGGGGAAGCCCCGACGCGCCCGCGCTTTTCATGCTGCACGGCTGGATGGACGTTTCGGCGTCGTTCCAATTCGTCGTCGACGCGCTCGGCGGCGATTGGCAGGTCATCGCGCCGGACGCGCGGGGCTTCGGGTTGTCCGATTGGCCGGTGGCCGAGCGGGGCGGCGGCCATTACTGGTTTCACGACTATCTGGCCGACCTCGATGCGCTGCTCGACCATTACGCGCCTTCGGGACAAGTCAACCTCGTCGGGCACAGCATGGGCGCCAATGTCGTCTGCTTGTACGCGGGGGCGCGTCCCGAGCGCGTGCGGCGGGTCGTCGATTTGGAGGGGTTCGGGCTGGCGCCCGCCCACCCGAGCGAATGGCCGCGCCGCTTGGCGAGCTGGCTCGACGATATCCGCGAGCCTGCCCGTCTCAAGACCTACGCCACGCTCGACGAAGTGGCCGCGCGCTTGATGAAGACCAATCCGAGGCTCGCCCCCGAACGCGCGCTGTTTTTGGCGCGCCACTGGTCCAAGCTCGGCGAGGACGGCCGCTATATGTTGCTCGCCGATCCGGCGCACAAACATCATGGGCCGATGTTGTACCGCTTGGACGAAGTCATGGCGGTGTGGTCGCGCGTTGCCGCGAAAGTGCTGCACGTCGAGGCCGTCGCCTCGCCGACCTTGGCGATGTTGGCCGGCGCCATCCCGCTGCCCGAGTACAAAGCGCGTTTCTCGGCGTTCCCCGACTGGCGGGAAAAATTGATCGAGGATGCCGGCCATATGGTTCACCACGATCAACCGGAGCAAGTGGCAGCACTGATCGAGGCTTTTTGCGCATAAGGAAAGCGACGAGGCCGGTGGGGTGGCATTTCGCGTCGCGTCGCGGCGCGTCGTCGACAGAATGGCTAGCGGCTGATTTCGGGCGTTGCGGGTAAAATAGCGTTATCACTCGATCCCTACAGCATGAACGCCGATCTCCATTGCCATTCGAACGTCTCCGACGGTCAGCTTACGCCTGCCGAAGTCGCGCGCCGCGCGCACGCGGGCGGGGTCACGCTGTGGGCGTTGACCGATCACGACGAGGTGTCGGGGCAGGCGCAGGCGCGCGGCGAAGCCGAATCGCTCGGCATGCGCTACGTGTGCGGGGTCGAAATATCGGTCACGTGGGCGTCGCGCACCCTGCACGTCGTCGGCCTCGGTATCGATCCGTCGTGCGCCGAACTTCTCGCGGGGCTCCATGCCACGCGCAACGGACGCGGCGCGCGCGCGCGGGCCATGAGCGATGCGCTTGCCGAGCTCGGAATCGAGGGCGCCTACGAGGGCGCGCTGCGTTACGTGTCGAATCCCGAGCTGATTTCGCGCACGCACTTCGCGCGTTTCCTCGTGGAGCGCGGGTATGCCGCCTCGACGCCCGACGTTTTCGACCGCTACCTCGGCGAAGGCAAGCCGGGCTACGTGCCGCATCGGTGGGCAACGCTCGAAGACGCCGCGCGGTGGATTCATGCCGCGGGCGGCGTGGCCGTGATTGCCCACCCCGGCCGCTATAAATACACGCAGCTCGAGTTCGACACGCTGTTCGGCCAATTCCTGGATTTGGGCGGCAAGGCCATCGAAGTCGTCACGGGCAGCCATACGCCCGATCAATACCGAGAATATGCCGACGTCGCGCGCCGCTTCGGTTTCGAGGCATCGCGCGGCTCCGACTTCCACGCGCCGTCGGAAGGGCGCACCGAACTCGGCAAGCTGCCGTCGTTGCCGTCCGATCTCACGCCGGTTTGGGAGCGTTGGCTTTAACGCCTTCGCTCGAGAAGCGCGCGTGGCCCGCTCGATCGGTTGCCACGCCGCGCGAGGCCCATACCCGGGCGTCGCGATTTCCGCCGGCTCACCGACTGCTCGCTCATGTCCCAATTTTTTAGGATTCATCCAGACAATCCGCAGCCTCGGCTGATCGCGCAGGCCATCCAAATCGTGAAGGATGGCGGCGTGATCGCGCTGCCGACCGATTCGAGCTACGCGCTGGCGTGCCGGCTCGACGATAAAGACGCCGTGACGCGCTTGCGGCGCATTCGGGGGCTCGACGAGCGGCAGAACTTGTCGCTGCTCGTGCGCGATCTGTCGGAGCTTGCCACGTTCGCGATGGTCGACAATCGCCAGTTCAGGCTTATCAAGTCCGTCACGCCGGGCCCTTACGTCTTCATCCTGCTGGCGACAAAAGAGGTGCCGCGGCGTCTCTCGCACCCGTCGCGCAAGACGATCGGCCTGCGCGTTCCCGATCACGCGATCACGCTCGCGCTACTCGAGGCGTTGGGCGAGCCTTTGATCGCGACCACACTGATCTTGCCCGGCGAGCAAGAGCCGCTCAACGATCCGGAAGAGATCCGGTCTCGTCTCGAAAAGCAGATCGATCTCGTTATCGATGGTGGCGCCTGTCCGCGCGAACCGTCGAGCGTTATCGATCTGACGGGCGAAGAACCGATGCTGGTGCGGGCCGGACGCGGGGCGCTCGAGCCGTTCGGGCTGGTGGCGAAGTGAGCCCGGCGGCGGGACGCGACCCGGTGCTTGTTACAATGCTCCCATGAATCCTTCTTTGATCCAGACGATCGTCGTCTACGCGTTGCCGGTGATCTTCGCGATTACGCTGCACGAGGCCGCGCATGGTTACGTCGCGCGCATGTTGGGCGACAACACCGCCTATCTGATGGGGCGCGTCTCGTTCAATCCGATGCGGCACATCGACCCGCTCGGTACGATCGCGATCCCGCTGCTGCTTTATTTCGCCACGGGCGGCGCATTCATGTTCGGGTATGCGAAGCCCGTTCCCGTCGCGTTTCGCAATCTGCGCAATCCGCGCTGGGGCACGTTTTGGGTCGCGCTGGCCGGACCGCTTTGCAACTTCATTCAAGCGCTTTTGTGGCGCTTGCTCGGCGTGCTGCTGATCGCGGCCGGCGTCGACGAGCCGTTTTTCACGCGCATGGCCGAGGCCGGTGTCGTCGTCAATCTGGTGCTGTGCGTGCTGAACCTCTTTCCGCTGCCGCCGCTCGACGGCGGGCGCGTGCTGACGGCGCTGTTGCCGCCGCGCCCCGCGATCGCGCTGGCGCGCTTGGAACCGTACGGGTTTTTCATCGTCATGGCGCTCGTCATGACGGGCCTGTTGACGAAGATTTGGCTGCGTCCGCTCGTATCGATCGGCTACGATGCCGTCACGACCATCCTGACTCCTCTTGCTTCGCTTCTGAACTGACACCATGTTTCCAGACCGCATCTTCTCCGGCATGCGCCCCACCGGGTCGCTCCACCTCGGCCACTACCACGGTGTCCTCAAGAACTGGGTCCGGCTCCAATCGGAATACCCGTGTTTCTTTTGCGTCGTCGATTGGCACGCGCTCACCACGCACTACGAAACGCCCGAGGTCATCGAAAAGAACGTTTGGGAAGTGCTGATCGATTGGCTGGCCTCCGGTATCGATCCGGCGCAGGCGACGCTGTTCATCCAGAGCCGCGTGCCCGAGCACGCCGAACTGGCGCTGCTGCTCGGCATGAGCGCGCCGCTTGGCTGGCTCGAACGCGTGCCGACCTATAAGGAGCAGATGGAGAAGCTCAAGGACAAAGACTTGTCCACGTACGGCTTCCTCGGCTATCCGGTGCTGATGGCCGCCGACATTTTGCTGTACCGCGCTTCGCTCGTGCCCGTGGGCGAGGACCAGGTGCCGCACGTCGAGATGACGCGCGAGATCGCCCGCCGTTTCAACCACCTGTATGGGCGCGAGCCGGGCTTCGAGGAAAAGGCGCTCGAAGCGGCGAAAAAGCTCGGCGGCAAGCGCGCCAAGCTCTATCACGAGTTGCGCGTCGCGTATCAGCAGGACGGGGACGACGAGGCGCTCGAGCAAGCACGCGCGATGCTGCAAGAGTCGCAAAGCCTGTCGATGAGCGATCGCGAGCGGCTGTTCGGCTATCTCGAAGGTTCGCGCAAGATCATCCTCGTCGAGCCGCAAGTGATGCTGACGAAGGCGTCGCGCATGCCGGGTCTCGACGGGCAGAAAATGTCGAAGTCTTACGGCAACACGATCGGTCTGCGTGAGGATGCCGAGACGATCACGAAGAAGGTCCGCACGATGCCGACCGACCCGGCGCGTGTGCGCCGCACCGATCCGGGCGATCCGGACAAGTGCCCGGTTTGGCAACTGCATCAGGTCTATTCCGACGAATCGACGCACGAATGGGTGCAAAAGGGTTGCCGCTCAGCCGGGATCGGCTGCCTCGAATGCAAGCAGCCCGTGATCGAAGGCATTTTGCGCGAACAACAGCCGATGCTCGAACGCGCGCAGAAATACATGGACGATCCGTCTTTGCTTCGCGCGATCGTCGCCGACGGCTGCGACAAGGCGCGCAAGTTCGCGACGGAAACGATGCGCGACGTGCGCGAGGCGATGGGGCTGTCGTACTCATGAGGCCGTCGCGGGGGCAGCGAGGCGGGAGCGGGCGCGGATGAGCGCCACGCACGACATCCCCGGTATTCACGATAGCGCGCCGCGCTCGCCTAACGAAGGCGGGAGCGAGCCTTCGCCGTGGATCGCGCGCTGGTCCCACCTCGTCGCGCCGGGTGGCGCGGTGCTCGATATCGCGGCCGGCAGCGGCCGCCATGCGCGCTGGTTCGCGAGCCGAGGGCATCCGGTCGTCGCGATCGATCGCGCACAGCCCGCGCTCGCCGCGCTGGCCTCGATCGACGGCGTGCATACCGTCTGCGCCGACCTCGAGGACGGCAGCGCTTGGCCGCTGCCGCCGGCGCAGCGCTTTTCGGCGGTCGTCGTCACGAACTACCTGTACCGGCCGCTGCTGCCGCGGCTTGCTCAGTGGCTGGCGCCGGGCGGGATTTTGCTCTACGAGACGTTCGCCCGCGGCAACGAGACGCTCGGAAAGCCGTCGAATCCGGCGTTCTTGCTGGCTCCCGGCGAGTTGCTGGAAGCCGTTCACGGGCAGTTGACGGTCGTCGCGTACGAAGACGGTTACGTGGCATTGCCGCGGCCCGCTTTCGTCCAGCGCATCTGCGCCGCGCTGCCGGTTCTGCCGCGCGGCGAGAGCGCGATCGAAGGCGCGGCGCTCGCACGTTACGATTTGGGCGGCTAATCCGCTACAATCGCGCTTTCACGTTTGAATTCATGGCGTTTCATGGCTAACGGCACATCCAGCGGCACCCAAGGCGGCCTGCGCATTCGCGGCAGCATTCCTGCGATCGTCACGCCGATGCTCGAAGACGGCGGGCTCGATCTGCCGGCGTTTCGCAAGCTGATCGACTGGCATATCGACGAAGGGACCGACGCGCTCGTGGTCGTCGGAACGAGCGGCGAATCGGCCACGTTGTCGGTCGAAGAGCACATTCTCATGATCAAGACGGCCGTGGAACATACGGCCGGGCGCATCCCCGTCATCGCCGGCGCGGGCGGCAATTCGACCGTCGAGGCGGTCGAGCTGACGAAACAAGCGAAGGCCGTCGGCGCGGATGCCACGCTGCAAGTCGTGCCGTACTACAACAAGCCGACGCAAGAGGGGATCTATCGCCATTTCGCGAAAATCGCGGAATCGGTCGATCTCCCCGTCATCCTGTACAACGTGCCGGGCCGCACCGTTGCCGATATGTCGAACGAGACGGCGCTGCGCCTCGCGCAAGTGCCCGGCATCATCGGTATCAAGGACGCCACGGGCAACATCGACCGCGCGGCGCAACTGATCAAAGCCGCCCCCGCGCATTTCTCGATTTTCAGCGGCGACGACCCGACGGCGATCGCGCTGATGCTCCTGGGCGGGCACGGCAACATCTCCGTGACGGCGAACGTCGCGCCGCGCGCGATGAGCGAGCTGTGCAAGGCGGCGCTCGCGGGCGACGTGAAGACGGCGCGCGATATTCATTTCAAGCTGCTCTCGCTGCACAAGCACCTGTTCATCGAATCGAATCCGATTCCGGTGAAATGGGCGCTCGAGCAGATGGGGCGGATGAAGGGCGGCATTCGGCTGCCGCTCACGCCGCTCGATTCGCGGTGCCACGAGACGGTACGCGCCGCGCTCGCCGAAGCGGGCCTGTTGGCCTAACAGGGCCGAGCGGGCAGCGTCGCGGCCGCATCGGATTCATTGCATTCATCGACGTCGATACCGTGTCTGAGTCATACGCTCGGCGCCGTCGGTTGCGCATCACGAAGGACCTCATGAAACGTTCCGCTTTCTCCATCCATGCCATCCGCGCAGCCGCGCTCGTGCTCGCGATTTCCTCGCTCGCGGGCTGCGATACGCTCAACGATTGGTTCGCCTCCGACCGCGTCGATTACAAGACGACGGGTTCGGCCCCGCCGCTGAAGGTGCCGAGCGACCTGCAAGAAGCGAAGACGCAGCCGCAGTACACCGCGCCGCCGGTCAGCGCCGCGTTGGGCGGCGCGCCCACGCGTAACGTCACCGCGGCCGGCAATTCGAGCGAGGGTGTGCCGACGGCGCACGATCCGCTCGGCATGCATGTCGAACGCGACGGCGATCGCCGTTGGCTCGTCGTCGACGGGCGCTCGCCCGAGCAGTTGTGGCCGCAGCTCGAAGAGTTCTGGAAGAACAACGGCTTCGTGCTCAAGACCGATACCCCGGCAACGGGCATCATGACGACCGATTGGGCCGAGAACCGCGCCAACATTCCGGACGACTGGTTCCGCCGCACGATCGGCCACTTGATCGATTTCGCGTACTCGTCTGGCACGCGCGACCGCTTCCGTACCCTGGTCGTACGCGGGGCCGACGGCTCGACCGATATCTCGATCACGCATAGCGCGCTCGAAGAGATGTTGACGGGGCAGGACAAAGATTCCTCGCGCTGGGTCGAGCGTCCGCGCAACCCGGTGCTCGAAGCCGTGTTCCTCGCCAAGCTGATGGAGCAATTCGGCTTGACCGATGCGCAATCGAAGCAGTTGCTGACCGATGCGCGGTCCGCGTCGGCGCCTGCCACGGTCGATATGAGCGGCGGGGCAACGACGCTCGCGCTCGCCGATCGATTCGACGTCGCCTGGTTGCGCGTGGGTCTTGCGCTCGATCGCACGAACTTCACGGTCGACAATCGCGATCGCGAAAAGGGCCTCTACTACGTTCGTTACGCCGACTCGACGGAAGAACTCAAGCGCGATGGGCTGTTCGGCAAGCTGTTCTTCAGCAGCGCGCCGAAGCAAAAGACCGGCAAGGAATTCCTGGTGAACGTGCGCGGCAACGGGTCCGGCACCGAGGTATCGGTGCTCGACGCCAATGGCCAGATCGACGCGTCGGCCGAGGCCAAAAACATCATCTCGCTGCTTCACGCGCAATTGAACTAATCTCCACGCCATGCGTTTTGCTAGCCTCGGCAGCGGTAGCGAGGGCAATGCCCTCGTCGTCGAGGCCGCCAGCGGCCACACCACCACACGCGTGCTGCTCGATTGCGGATTCTCCGCAAAGGAACTCGAGCGGCGCCTAGCGCGGCTCCAATACGGCATCGACGCGCTCGATGCCATCGTCATCACTCACGAACATAGCGACCATATCGGCAGCGCGCTCACGCTCGCCCGCAAGTGGTCGTTGCCGCTCTATATGAGCTGGGGCACGGCCAAAGCGGTCGGCGCGGACAACGCCGATATCGATTTGCACGTGCTGTGGGGCGACGAGACGGTCTCGATCGGCGATCTCGAGGTGCGGCCCTACACCGTGCCTCACGACGCCCGCGAGCCGCTCCAATTCGTTTTCTCCGACGGCGCGCGTCGATTAGGAGTCCTGACTGACGTCGGTACCTCCACGCCGCATATCACGGCGATGCTGACTGGTTGCGATGCGCTCGTCCTCGAATGCAATCACGATACGCGCATGCTCGCCACGAGCCGTTATCCGCAGTCGCTGAAGGCGCGTATCGGCGGCAATCACGGGCATTTGAGCAACGATGCCGCGGCGCAAATTTTGTCGGCGTTGGATAGAACGCGACTGACGCACGTCGTCGCCGCTCATTTGAGTCAGCAAAATAATTCGCCTGAGCTCGCGCAAGCCGCGCTCGCGCACGTATTGGGTTCCGCGACCGAAGAGGTCATGGTTGCGACGCAGGAGCTCGGGTTCGACTGGCTCGGTTGTGGCGCAGGCTAGGGCGGGGGAAGGGAGCGGCAGGCGGTTTTAGCGTATGTGAGGAACGAGCGGGCAACAAAAAACCGGCACATGGCCGGTTTTTTGTTGCCTTGAAACAGGCAGATGCTTACTGGCTTGCGCCCGAAGCAGGAGCAGCGGCCGAAGCGCCAGCGTCCGAAGCAGCAGCAGCGCTCGAAGCAGCAGCGCCAGCATCGCTCGCAGCAGCCGTGGCATCGCTCGCAGCAGCAGCAGCGCCCGAAGCAGCCGTGCCTGCGTCCGAAGCGGCAGCGGCGGGAGCCGAAGCAGCAGCGGCGTCGCTAGCCGGAGCGGCAGCGTTTTGGTCGCTGCTCTTGTTGCACGCAGCAAGTGCTACAGCAGCCAACAGGGATGCTACGAGGAGGGATTTCTTCATGATCACGTCCTTTTATGGTTAAAGGTAAGCAACAGCGCGAAATAATACCGGTAATGTGCTCCAACACCAACCTAGGCCGCTGGTGGGATGCACTTCAGAGCGTGAATCTTCCCCACGGCTTGGGCGGAAATTATATGCACTTTCGTACCGACCGTCGACAAAGCAGGGTCAATACGTTGCCTTTCTCATACAGAATTTAACCGTAATCGATAGGTTGGGGCGGCCAGCTTCATGAAATTGCGCCGACTCGAACCCAGCCGGCACGATACCACTCGTATAGCAACGCTGTCATCGATCGATCGGCCGAGAGTGTTACAAAGCGTTTCCCCTCAATGCGCCGAACATCGGCCAATTCGCAGAGCCATTTTCGGCTATGCCCAAAGGCCGATTCCTCGCCGTTGATAAAGTAGGTCCGCTCGCCATACAGGAGCGCCGTCTTGTTGTCGAGCCGGATGCCCGACGCTTGCGCGCGCCGGATGAATGCCGCTTCGGCAAGCGGCCGATCGGGCGCGTCGAACACCACTTGCGACTTGGGCTCGCTCAGATAGCTGCCGAGGAACGAAACCAAGTCGCGTTGTGTCCATCGCAGCCTCGCAAGGATCGCGCCAAGTTCCTCCACCATGGCACCGGGCAGCTTGGCCGGATGCGCGACGGCGGCTTGCTTGGGATCGCGATAGAGCCGCTCGCCTGCTTGCGAATGCGCAACCTCGCCTCGTTCCGCCAAATAGTACAAAAACTGGCCGATCAACTCGTTCGCCGAGGGCGCGCGAAAGCCGATCGAGCAGGTCATGCACTCGCCCTCGGCCACGCCGTCATGCGCGATGTGCGGTGGCAGGTACAGCATGTCGCCGGGCTCGAGCACCCACTCCTCGTCGGCTTCGAAATGCTGTAAAACCTTCAACGGCAGTCCTGGTTTTAACGTCAAATCGCGCTGGGCCGAGATGCGCCAGCGGCGCTTGCCGTGCACCTGCAGCAGAAAGACGTCGTACGAATCGAAATGCGGGCCTACGCCGCCACCGTCCGTCGCATACGAGATCATCAGATCGTCGAGGCGGGCGTCGGGTACGAAGCGAAAGCGTTCGAGCAGGGCGCGGGCGCGATCGTCGTGAAGATCGACGCCTTGAACGAGCAGCGTCCATTCGCGGCGCTTGATACTCGGCAACGCGTCGAGATCGAACGGGCCGTGTTCGAGACTCCAGCGGCCGCGCACCTGAGAGATCAGGCGTGCTTCGGCATCATCGCCGCAAGCGAGTTCGAAAAGGGCATCGCGCGAGAGCGGGGGCGTGACATCCGCGATGGCGCCACGAATCAACAGAGGCTTTTTTTGCCAATAACGCCGCATGAATTGCGACGGCGTCAGACCGCCTAGCAGCGGCGTCGGCACGTCGGGGGAAGGGGGCGCGGCGAGCGCCACGGATGGGGTGGACGTGGCGGCCGTACCGGCCCGATCGTCGAGGGGCCGCTTGGGCATCGTATAATGGAACCGTATTTTGGAGACTCGAATGAAAATCGCAAAGAACACCGTTGTTTCGGTCGCTTACAAGCTCTCGGATGCCCAGGGCAATCTCATCGAGGAAAGCGACGAGCCGATGGTCTATCTGCACGGCGGCTATGATGGCACGTTCCCTAAAATCGAGGAAGAGCTCGATGGGCACGAGGCGGGCTTCGAGACGCAGATCCAGCTCGACCCTCAAGACGCGTTCGGCGAATACGACCCCGAACTCGTGAAGATCGAACCGCGCAACCGCTTCCCCGAGCCGCTCGAAGTCGGCATGCAATTCGAAGGCACACCCGAGGACGGCGACGACGAGATGGATTCGCTCATCTACACGGTCACCGATTTGGCGGAAGACAAAGTCGTGCTGGACGGCAATCATCCGTTGGCCGGTATGGCCTTGCGCTTTGCGCTGACGGTCAAGGAAGTGCGTGAAGCGACGGCCGACGAGATCGAGCATGCGCACGTGCATGGTGCCGAAGGCATCGAAGTCGTCGATGAAGACGACGACGATGAGCCGAGCGCGTCAGGAGCCCCCACCCTGCACTGAGTAACGTCCGGCGCCCGGCGCCGTGCCGTCGGGCGCCGGCGATGTATTAGCGGGAGAGGCGGGCGACGCCGGCGCCGCGGGTGCCGGCTGCGTCGGCAGAGTCGGTGCCGACCCCGCGCTGGCCGCATCCGGCAGCAACGGCGGCTCCTGCTGCTGCGCGGGCGGTGCCGATGCAGGCGGTGCAGGCATGACGTATTGGATCCCCGGAAGCGGTTCGTTCAAAGGGCCCAGCGTGCTGCTCGCCGGCCCGGGGGCTTGCGTCGGACTCGCCGGCGCGGCCGGTGCGCTCGGTGCGGTCGGTGCAATCGGCAGCATCTTCGGTATGACGCGCACGCTTACGCGAAACGGCGCGGGCCGCCCGTAATTCACATCCACCACGATCCATTGCGTCGCGGGTTCGCGCGGAGCAATGGCAATGCGCGTCAAATTGGCGATGCGCTCGCCCTTATCGTCGTACAACGGTTGATCGATGGCGAACCCGCTCGGGAGCGCGTACGTGTCGTGATGGACCACGACGACCGGTCCACGGAACGTTTGCGTGGCTTTCACCAAGCTGCGCTTGAATTCCAGGTAGCCGTCGGGCTTGCGTCGCCGAGCGAAGCGCAGCCACGGAAACCGATCGACGTGCTCTTCGTAGCGCGAGAAATTCGGATCGGCCTCGACAAAAACTACGAGCGCCTTGGCGTGCCGCCGCTTCGCGTATTCAGCCGCGTGTTCGAGCCAAAATGCGGAGGCGATCGCCCGATCGTCGAATTCGCCGTTGCGTCCGCCCGCATCGGAGTAATGGTTGTTGCCGCCCACCACGTTCAATCCGACGAAGACCGTATCGTTCGCTTCCCAGCGGACGTTCTCGCGAAATGCACGGAAGCGGGCCACCTCGCTTTCGCGAGTCAACGTCAACGTCGGGCGGCCTAGCGAGGCCGTGTCCGAATAGAGCGTTTGCCGCAGAAAATCCAGCCGCTCCGCCGCGTCGTAGCGGCCGCCGGCGGCGCTCGCGCAGTCGGCCCAATCATACTGGCCGGGGATGACGACGACCGGTACCGCCGCGGCCTCGAGCAATTGCTGGCGCCGTGCGAACAGGGCATCGGCACAGCGCTCGGCGTGCCCCTTGATATTGCCGTCGTACACCATGAACGACAGGCGCTGATCGAGCCCGATCGCTTCGATCAGACGCTGCGCCGACGGCTCGTCCGCCGTGCTCGACATCACGCCCGAGACGACGGCGAACGCGAAGCGCGGCTCGGCGGCATGCACGGGCTGCGCCGAGGCGAGTGCCAGCCCGAAAGAGGCGATGGCCAGTTGCCCCCACCGCGCAAGCGCCTGCCGGCGCTTCGTCACTGCTCGACCTCCCCGACGCCGCGCTCGTTCGCGGCGGTCGCGAGCTCATGCAGTTCGTAGATGAGATCGAGCGCCTCACGGGCGCGCAGCTCGTTCGGATCGATGCCTTTGAGCCGCTCGAGTGCGGGATGTTCGGCGAATGCGTGGGCGCCGGTAGGCGCGTCATGGTCGTCGGATGCGTCTTCGGCATAGACCGGCGCGGAGAACAAGTCGAGCTGCGGCGTGCTGTGCGCGACCGACTGTTGTTCGAGGTGGGCCAAATGCTTGCGCGCGGCGCGGATGACGGCCGTCGGGACGCCGGCCAATTGGGCGACCTGCAAGCCGTAGCTTTGACTTGCCGGCCCCTCGCTGACCGCGTGCAGGAACACGATGCCATGCCCATGCTCGACGGCGGACAAATGGACGTTGGCCGCTTGCGCGAACTCGGCGGGCAACTGCGTCAACTCGAAGTAGTGCGTCGCGAACAGCGTGTAGCAGCCGTTGGCCGAGAGCAGGTGCCGCGCAATGGCCCAAGCGAGCGCGAGGCCGTCGAACGTCGAGGTGCCCCGGCCGATTTCGTCCATCAGCACGAGGCTTCGCTCGGTGGCGTCGTTCAGGATCGCGGCGGCCTCGGTCATTTCCACCATGAATGTCGAGCGGCCGCCCGCCAGATCGTCCGCCGCGCCGATGCGCGTGAAGATGCGGTCGATCGGCCCGAAGCAGGCACGCTGCGCCGGGACGTAACTGCCGACATAGGCCATCAGTGCGATCAACGCCGTTTGCCGCATGAAGGTCGACTTACCGCCCATGTTCGGGCCGGTGATCAGCAGCAGTTTGCGCTCCGCGTTCAAGCGGCAATCGTTGGCGACGAACTGCTCGACTTGGGCTTGCACGACCGGATGGCGGCCTTGCTCGATGTCGATCCCGCCGTCTTCGGTGAATTCCGGCGCGACCCAGTTCAGCGCTTGCGCGCGCTCCGCGAAGGCCGCGAGCAAATCGAGTTCGGCAAGGGCGCCCGCAACGCGTTGGCAGTCTTCGATGAACGGCAGCAGCGTTTGCAACAGCGCGTCGTACAGCGCGCGCTCGCGAGCAAGCGCGCGCTCTTGTGCCGACAACGCTTTGTCCTCGAACGCTTTGAGCTCGGGCGTGATGTAACGCTCGGCGTTTTTCAGAGTTTGGCGGCGGCGATAGTCGTCGGGGACTTTGTCCGTTTGGCCGCGCGTGACTTCGATGTAAAAGCCATGGACCTTGTTGTACTCGACGCGCAGGTTGTTGATGCCCGTGCGAGCGCGCTCGCGCGCTTCGAGATCGATCAGGAACTGTCCGCAGTTTTCCGATATGTCGCGCAGCTCGTCGAGTTCGGCATCGTAGCCGCGTGCAATTACACCGCCGTCGCGCACCATCGCGGCCGGCTCTTCGGCAACCGCGCGCGTGAGCAGATCGACGCAGCCGGCCGGCGGCTCGAGCCCCATGCCGATGCGCTCGAGCGCCGGCGTGCCGGCCGCCATCGCGATGACGAGTTCGCGCAAGGCGGGCAATGTGGCGAACGTATCGCGCAGGCTCGACAAATCGCGCGGGCGCGCCGAGAGCAGGGCGAGGCGGCCCGTGATACGTTCGACGTCGGCAATCTTGCGCAGCGCGCCGCGCAGCATATCGAGGCTGGCACCGTGCGGCGCATCGAGCAGCGCGCCGATCGCTTGTTGGCGCGTTTGCGCGATGACGGACGCACGCGGCGGGTGATGGAGCCAGTGGCGTAACAAGCGGCTACCCATCGTCGAGCAACAGGTATCGAGCAGCGAGCACAGCGTCGGCGATTCGCCCCCGCGCAATGTCTCGGTGAGCTCGAGATTGCGGCGCGTGGCCGGATCGAGGCCGATGTACTCCGACTCGGTTTCCACTTTCAGGCTGCGCACGTGCCGCAACTGCTGGCCCTGCGTCGAGGCTGCGTAAAGCAGGACGGCACCCGCGGCGCCGCAGGCGCTCGTGAGTCCTTCGGCGCCGAAGCCGTCGAGGCTCGCGACGTTCAACTGGTCGCAGAGCCGTTGCACGCCCGAGGCGACGTCGAAGTGCCATACCGGCACGCGCGTGACTATGCCGCTTGCGATGCCCGCCAGCGCTTCGCCTGCGCCATCGGCCACGAGCACTTCGGCCGGACGGATGCGCTCGAGGGCAGCGCCGACTTCGCCGGGGGCCACTTCCGCGAGCCGCAGCGCGCCGCTTGCCAGGTTGAGCCAAGCCAGGCCGATCGCCGTGACGACGCCGCGCTTGTTATGCGCGGGGCAGGCGGCCAACAGGTAGACGTCGCTTTTGTCGGAGAGCAGGGCGGCATCGGTCAGCGTGCCCGGCGTGACGATGCGCACGACCTTGCGTTCGACCGGCCCTTTGGACGTGGCAGGATCGCCGATCTGTTCGCAGATCGCGACCGATTCGCCGAACTTCACGAGCTTGGCGAGGTACTGCTCCACGGCGTGATAGGGGACGCCCGCCATCTTGATCGGATTGCCCGCGGATGCACCGCGCTGCGTGAGCGTGAGGTCGAGCAGGCGCGCGGCTTTCTCCGCGTCTTCGAAAAAGAGCTCGTAGAAGTCGCCCATGCGGAAGAACAGCAGCGTGCCGGGGTGATCGGCTTTGATCCGCAAGTACTGCTGCATGTAGGGCGTGTGCTTCGCGAGCGTGGATTCCGCCGGAGCATCGACGCTGGTTTCGGTTTTCATTCGTAGCTATCGGAAAAACGTGTTCGGATGCGGACTCTCGGTTTCGATGTTCGGGCTTGCGCGCTCGACGGTGTGGCGAGTGGGCGATGGGCGGGGCAATCCGACTCACTCTACTTCTTCGCTGGCGTGAGCCGTAGTCGTTCGAACGGCCTATCTTTGCCTTGCGGGTGAACGCAGGCGCGCGATCGAACAGGTTAGGCGCCGGTGGTCGAAGCGAGGTCCAGAGCAAGATCCGTATTTTAGGGGATTCGAGGATCGAGAACCTTGGTTTTGCCCTGGCGCCCAAACTGGCCGATAGGGCGCGCCGCCCAGAGCGGCATCCAGTCCCGGAAGGGTTGCTGACTATTGCGCCCGCAGGAGACGGTTACCTGTGCTGGCGGCTAGATGATCAACGAGCGCGTCGAGCGGTTACTTTCTTTTTCGCGGGAGTCGCGGAGGTGGTGGCTCGCCTACGCGGAGCATGTTTGGTCGCCGCAGCCGCTTTGCGAACGGTGGAGTTGGGCGGCGCGCGCCGGACGCTCGCTTGGGCCGATCCGCCATTTTCAGCGAGGAGGTTCTCGATGCCTTTCGATGGATCGAAGTTGGTCAGCGCATAACGGTCCCCGTTTTTCGCGACGAGGACCATTTCAAGTTCCATTCCCAGCGTCTTGAGGAACTTCTTGAACGTCGAGAGATAGATGTCCTGGCGCTTTTCTAGTTGGGAGATAGCGTTTTGCTTGACGCCCAACTTTTCTGCCACATGCACCTGGGTTTTGCCCAAGGCCTTGCGGATGGCGCCCAGATTGCCTGCCTCACGCAGCATTTCTTCGATCTTGCTGTTTGCTGCGGCACGGATTTCGGCCTGCTCCGCTTCGGGCAGTTCGTTCAGTATCTCGTTCAGTGTCCGTCCCATCTTCGCTTCCCTTTTTTGCATTCAAGCGGGCCGTTTCACTGCCACGTTGGCCGCCTTCCCGACGTTGATCAAACTGGCCAAATGACGATCGAATCGAGCGTTCGCGACTTGGAGCAGCCTTTTGTAGAACAACTTTTCGTTGATACCTTGCTTGTCTCCCGCAACCAGCATGATGGCCTTGCGCATTGGATCGAAAGCGAACGCTACTCTCCAAACCTCTACTGCGCCGTTTGCGATGAAACGCAGTTCTTTCATGTTCGGATGCTTAGCGTTGGACAGCGTTCCCACGTAAGGCCTGCCGGCTTCCGGACCCATTTGCTGGACCGCCAACGCGGTCGAGAGCAGCTCTCTTCGTACTGCCGGATCAAGTCGCCGAAACTCGGGCTCGAATTCCTCGTGGAACACGACAGTCCAGTTGTCTGGATTCAATAATCATCTCCGCGTGATATTACGTCAAGGTGATATTTTGGCGCAAGAGGTGGTGACCGAAGCCGTAGCTTGGCCCCTGTGCTGGTTAGCGATGCGCATTATGGCGGGAGACTGACGTTGAGCGGCGCGGGATGCGGTCCTTGGGCTGACAGCGAGTCGGGGTGGGGCTATCGGCTTGCGACGTGATTGCGGAGCGATAAGAACATTTCCGAGATGGTCCTAATCGGACAATCCGCGTTTTGAACCGCGTGGGCCTCCTCACTCGCCGATCATCGCCCGCACGTCGACCTTTCTCGCGTTGACTGTACTGCGCCGTTTGGCGAGCCAAATCATCGTGCAGACGAACGTGCCGAACGTCACGATGATCCATTGCACCGGCATGTTCGCGCGCAACAGCAACGCATACGCGCCGAGCATCAACAACACCGCGAGATTCTGATTGAAGTTTTGCACGGCGATAGAGTGCCCGGCCGTGATGAGCGTGGCCCCGCGATGCTGCAACAGCGCGTTCATCGGCACGATGAAATACCCGGCCAAGCCGCCGAGCGCGATCATGACCGGGTAGGCCATGAGGATATACGCGGCGATGAAGTGATCGGCCACATGAAGCCCGGCCGTGGGCGGGAACAGCCATTTGCCGTAGAACGCCATGGCCCCCGCGACGACGCCCGCCGCGATGCCGACGGGCAGGACCTTCAACGAGCGCGCGAGCGGCACGAGGGCTGCGGCGGCCGCCGCGCCGAGCGCGATCCCGATACCCGTGGCGCCTTGCATGAGCGCGGCCTTCGAGAGCGACAGCCCGAGATTCACGTTGGCCCATTTCAGCACGAGCAATTGCAGCGTGACGGCGGCACCCCACATGAGCGTCGTGACCCATAGCGCGATTTGCGCGAGCTCGTCGCGCCACAGCAAGTTGAAGCAGTCCACGAACTCGCCCACGAGCCGCTGCGGCTCGCGCAGGCGGTTCGCGTAGCGCGCGCCGGTATCGGGAATGCCGATGTTGATGAGCGCCGCGAGCGCGTAGACGAGCATGACCGCGAACATCGCGAAATCGGGGGCGTCGTGAACCAATGGCCAATGCCGTCCGCTCACTAGACGCTGCGCGATCGGGCTAATGAGCGCACCGCCGAGCGCGGTGCCGAGGATCGTCGACAACACTGTCGCGGATTCGAGCCACGCGTTGGCGGCGACGAGCCGTGCGGCAGGCAGCAATTCGGTCAGAATGCCGTACTTGGCGGGCGAATAAGCGGCCGCGCCGATACCGACCACGCCGTACGCGAGCATCGGATGCACGCCCGCGAGCATCATCGCGCAGCCGAGCGCCTTGAGCGCGTTGGCCGCAAACATCACGTGGCGCTTTTGCATGGCATCGGCGAACGCGCCCGCAAACGGCGCCAGCACGACGTACGACGTCGTGAACAGGATTTGCAGCAGGGGCGTGAACCAATTGGCCGCATGCATCGCGCCGAGCAGCGCGATCGCGGCGATCAGCAGTGCGTTGTCGGCCAGCGACGAAACGAACTGCGCGGCGATGATGGTGTAAAAGCCTTTTTTCATCCGACGGGCCGAGCCGTGAGGGCGCTCGGAAAAAAAGGAAGACTCGTAAGGAAAAAGGCGGCCTGAGCCGCCTTTGGTCATGCACCGCGCCGCGCTCGCGTCATGCGGCGAGCGCGGGCCGCCCGTTCGTGGGCAGCGCTTAGTCCTTCTGCACCGTGCGGCTGTAGGCGTTCAAGATCTGCACCATCTGCGCATAGATCTTGGGATTGCCCGCGACGATTTCGCCGACCTCCAGGAACTCCGAGTCGCCCGTGTAGTTGCCGACGAGACCGCCGGCTTCCGTGATCAGCAGGCTGCCTGCCGCCATGTCCCACGGACTCAAACCTTGTTCGAAGAATCCGTCGAGGCGACCGGCCGCGACGTTGGCAAGATCGAGCGCCGCCGCGCCGGGGCGGCGCAGCCCCGTGCATGCGCGCGTCATTTCGGCAAACAGGCGGCAGTACGCTTCGATTCGATCGTCTTCGCGGAACGGGAAGCCCGTGCCGATCAGCGCGTCGCCGAGACGATCGCGCCGGCCGACACGAATACGCCGGTCGTTCAGATAGGCGCCGCGGCCGCGCGAGGCGGTGAACAGATCGTTGCTGTTGGGATCGTAGACGACGGCTTGCGTCACGACGCCGCGGTGCGCCAGCGCGATCGACACGCCGTAATAGGGCAGGCCGTGGATGAAGTTGGTGGTGCCGTCGAGCGGATCGATGATCCAGACGTAATCGGATTCGTTTTCGGAGCGGCCCGATTCCTCCGCCAGAATCGCATGATCGGGGTAGGCGGTTTTGAGCGTATCGATGATGGCCGCTTCGGCTGCTTTGTCGACTTCCGTCACAAAATCGTTGTGCTGCTTCTTGCTGACTTGGACCAGTTCCAAATCGAGCGAGGCGCGGTTGATGATTTGTCCGGCGCGGCGGGCGGCCTTGACTGCAATGTTGAGCATCGGGTGCATAAAACGGATTCCTTGTACCGCGGCGTTGCAAGCGCTGCGACGGGTGGGCCAAACCGCCCGGAATGCGCGGGCATTCCGTCGACGAAAGCGAATTGAAGAAGAGCAATGTGCGTGCGCGCGGCGGACGATTGCACGCGCGCAAGACACGAATACCGGGATTTTACCTGAGTCCGGGCCTTCCCGGCTCGAACGTCGGGGACGGGGCGGTCCGCCGCGGCCCGCGGGTCGCCGGCGTCCATCGAGCCCGCCGTTCGCATCGGAGGGGCGGGCGCGATACTATGGCGGTAGCGCGTACTTACGCCATTGCCCGTTTCCGGTTTTCATCCAGTCAGTCACCTTGAATCAGTCAATCTCGCATTCGCCGTCGGTCACCGTCCATACCTGTGCGTCGGGCCCCCAGGGCGGTTTCACCTCGACGTTGTTCGTGCTCGTCGAGCCCAGCCATCCCGGCAACGTCGGCGCGGCCGCGCGCGCGCTCAAAACGATGGGTTTTTCGCGGCTCGTGCTCGTCGCGCCGCGCCTCGCTCACGTGCAAACCGATCCCGAAGCGATTGCCATGGCAAGCGGCGCGGAGGACGTGCTCGCCTCGGCGCGCATCGTCCCCACCATTGCCGATGCGCTGGCCGGTGTGACGTGGTCCGTCGCGCTGACGGCGCGCATGCGCGAATACGGGCCGCCGCAACTCGCGCCGCGCGAGGCCGCAAGCGAGGCTCGCCGGCATGCGCAGGGCGGCGACATCGCATTCGTCTTCGGCAACGAGCGCACCGGTCTGTCCAACGAGCACGTCGAGCGCTGCAGCGCGCTTGCTCACATTCCGGCCAATCCCGCCTATAGCTCGCTCAATCTCGCGCAGGCGATCCAAGTGCTGGCTTACGAGCTACGCATCGCGTATTTGGCGCCCGAATCCGCGCCGGCGGCGGCCGCGCCGGCCGGTGCCGAACTCGCCAGCAGCCGGGCGCCGAACGACGACATCGAGCGCATGTACGTCCACCTCGAAAACGCCCTGATCGCGCTCGAGTTTCTCGATCCGGCCAATCCGAAGAAGCTGATGTCGCGCTTGCGCCGGCTGTTCGCGCGCTCTGGCCTGGAACGAGAAGAGGTCAACATCGTGCGCGGCATCGCCAAGCACATCCTGCTCAAGGCGCGCGCCGGAGACCGCTCCTCCTCGTCCTGAGGCGCCGGGCGGCTGAAAAACACCGAAGGTTGGCGATTGCGGCCGCCAATGTCCCTGTTGCGGGCAGGGTGGATCGTCATACCCTCTGCACGTTTCGCGTCTAGCTCCTACAATCGAACGGCGCCGAATAAGTAAATCGCGCAACGTCATATCGACGTGCCCACTGTCGCGTCCAACCAACGGCCCTTCACCTAGCGAGCCCCACTATGTTCGAGAGACTTCGCGAAGACATTGCCACGATTCGTGAGCGGGACCCCGCCGCTCGCAGTGCTTGGGAAGTGCTCACCTGTTATCCGGGGCTGCACGCGCTCGTGGCCCATCGGCTCTCGCACGCTTGCTGGCGCGCGCGCCGGCGTTGGCTCGCACGGTTCATTTCGCAAGTGGCCCGATTCATGACCGGAATCGAAATCCACCCGGGCGCCACCGTGGGGCGGCGCGTCTTCATCGATCACGGCATGGGCGTCGTCGTGGGCGAGACGGCCGAGATCGGCGACGATTGCACGATCTACCAAGGCGTGACGCTGGGCGGCACGTTGCTCACGCGCGGCGCGAAACGCCACCCGACCCTCGAGCGCGGCGTCATCGTCGGCGCGGGAGCGAAGGTGCTCGGTGGTTTCACGATCGGCGAAAACGCGAAAATCGGCTCGAATGCGGTCGTCGTCAAACCGGTGCCCGCCGGCGCTACGGCGGTCGGCAACCCGGCCCGGGTCGTCCAACCCGCGGATCGCAAGCGCTCACCCGAACACGCGGCGTTTTGCGCGTATGGGATCACACCCAATGCCGAAGATCCCGTCTCTCTCGCGCTGCATGGGTTGATCGATCACGCGGCGAACGAGAAGCAGCGCGTGGACGAGATCGTCGCGGCGCTCGAGCGTTTGGGCGCTCGGCTCGAGGCGCTACAAGGCGCCGATGCGGTGGTGGACTTGCAGCGCCTGTCCGCCGCGATCCAAGGCGCCGCGCATGCGTCCGCCGAGGCACGCACAAGCGTCGGCTGACGCGAAGATCGATCGCGGCTTCCAGGCTTTACGTGAACAGGCGGCGAGGGCAACGCGTCGATCGTTGCCCTCGATGCTCATAGGGGCCGTGCGCGCTCAATCGAGCGGGAACGCGTGGATGCCCTCGGCGTCGATGCGCAGATAGCCGCCGCGGCGCGTACCGTGATCGAGATCCCAATCGGGCAGGACCCAGCGCGTGCCGCTCGTTTCCAAATGACGTGCGGGCTTGTGCGTGTGCCCATGGATCATCGTCGTCGTATGACTCGTGCGAAACAGCGCTTCAACGCCTTGATGCGTCACGTCGTAAAGCGGCGAGGGCGGCCGCGTGCGGCCTTCCTCGCTCGAGGCGCGCATGCGTTCGGCCAGCGCGTGGCGCCATCTGAACGGCCAAGCGAGAAATAAAAGCTGCGCGGCGCGCCAGCGTGCAACGCGCCGGAACGTTTGATACTTCCGATCGGCCGTGCAAAGGGCGTCGCCATGCGCGAGTACGATGCGCGCGCCGAATGCCGTCATCACGAACGGGTCGGGCAGCCAAATGGCGCCGGCCGCCTTCATGAAGCGTTTGCCAAGCAGAAAATCGCGATTGCCGTGCATGACGTACAGCGCGATGCCGCGCTCCGACAACGTGTGCAATATCGCCGCGATGCGGGCGGCGAACGGATCGGCCCGAAGCATATCGTCGCCGATCCAGTATTCGAACAAATCGCCCAGAACGAACACGGAATCGGCACTGTCCGCGGTGACGCGGATGAAATGCTCGAACGCGTCGACCGTGCGAGGGATCGACGTGCTCAGATGCAGATCGGAGATGAGCAAGAGCGGCCGCGGCGCATGAGGGCGCGCGTGGCCGTGCTCGTGCGGCACGCTGGCCTCGACGTTGCGAGGCCCCGCGTCTTGCCGCGCCGAGATGCCGGCATCTCGGATGATGCTCGTGTTCAATCGACCACGACCGCTTTCTCGATGACGACGTCATCGAGCGGCACGTCCTGGTGAAAGCCCTTCGAGCCCGTGCGGACCTTCTTGATCTTCTCGACGACGTCCAGGCCTTCGACGACATTGCCGAACACCGCGTAGCCCCAGCCTTGCGGCGTCGGCGACGTGTGATTGAGGAAGTCGTTGTCGTTCACGTTGATGAAAAACTGCGCCGTGGCCGAGTGCGGGTCGTTCGTGCGCGCCATCGCCACCGAGCCCTTGACGTTCTTCAGGCCGTTGTTCGCTTCGTTGTCGATCGGGGCGTCCGTCGGCTTTTGCTTCATGCCGGGCTCGAAACCGCCGCCCTGAATCATGAAGCCGTCGATCACGCGGTGAAACACCGTGTTGTCGTAATGACCTTTCTTCACGTAATTGAGGAAATTTTCGACCGTCTTCGGGGCCTTTTCGGTGTCGAGCGCGATCTTGATCACGCCGTGGTTCGTATGCAGTTCGACCATGATGAATTCCTTTCCTTTCTGACTATCCAAACTGGATGAAGAGCCGGGCCGGCCTGGCTCGCGCCGGCGCCGGAATGCGTTATTTCGAAACGACGGTTGCCGATTCGATGACGATCGGCTGCTGCGGCACGTCGGACATCGGTCCGCGCGACGTGGTGGGCGTCGCCTCGATCTTCTTTACAACGTCCATGCCCGATACGACCTTGCCGAACACGGCATAGCCGTTGCCGTCCGGGTTCGGATAGTCGAGCCCGGCGTTATCGACCGTATTGATGAAGAACTGCGCCGTCGCGGAGTTCGGATCGCTCGTGCGCGCCATCGCGATCGTGCCCAGGGTGTTCTTCAAGCCGTTGCGGCTTTCGAGCGGAATCGGCGCCCGCGTGGGCTTTTCCGCGTAGCTCGCCGTGTAGCCGCCGCCCTGGATCATGAAGCCCTTGATCACGCGATGAAAGATCGTGCCGCTGTATTGGCCGGATTTCACGTAGTCGAGGAAGTTCGCGACCGTCTTGGGCGATTGCTCGGGATAGAGCTCGAGCTTGATGTCGCCGTCCGTCGTCTTCAGCAGCACTTGCGGGTGCGCGGCAGCGGCATTCGTTTGCGCGAAGGCGGGTGCGTTCGCGATGAGAGCGGCGCTGCCGAGCGCCAACCAAAAGCTTTTCATGTGTGTCCTCAACGTGGATGAGATCGGAGCGAAAGACGCGCTAGTTCGACGGCGCGACGTAAGGCTGAGCGGGGAACGGACCGTTCGATCCGCCGAATTCGACGGCCGGCGAGCTCAGTGCGGGCACCACCTCGCGCGGCTCGGTCACCGCGGCTTTGTTGGGCGCCGCGGCGGGGGCGGCAGCGGGCGTGGAAGCGGGCGGCGACACGATCTTATCGATTTGCGCGACGCGCTGCGCGGCCGCCGGACTCGCTTGTCCCAGGCTTTGGGCGCGACGATACGATTGTTCGGCCAAATGCAGGTAAAGGTCGCCGAGATTTTCGTAGGCGAGCCCGTAGCTCGGGTTGGCCTTCACGGCCGTTTCGAGCGCGGTGAGCGCGTCCTGATAGCGCCCTTGCTTGGCGTAGAGCGTGGCGAGATTGTTATACGGCTCGGGCAGCTCGGGGTACAACTGCGTGAGTTCGGTGAACTGCCGGATCGCATCGTCGTCGCGATTCAGGCGGGCGAGCACGGTGCCGCGCTTGAATTTCGCTTGGGTATCGCGCGGGTGCGAGGCGATGCGCGCATCGAGTTCGACGAGCGCCGCGCTCCAGTTATGGGCGGCGATCGAGGCGTCGATTTGCGGGGTGCCGTCGGCCACCGCCGTCGAGGTTTGCGCATGGGCCGGCGGGCTCGTGAAAGCCGCGAGCGCAAGGCTCAGAACAGAGGCGGCGAAGAGGGCCGCGCGACGGTGCGTGCGGCCGCTGGAAGGTTTCATAGGCTCGTGTCAGGGTGTTATACTCCGGCCCATTCTAACAAAACGTTTGCTGGTTTCCTCCAACGGCAAACGGTCCTCCGCCCGTCGTGGTCGCCTTTCGCGCCGCTCGCTCGAAGCATTCGTCGCGCGAAGACATTCGCACCGCGCAAACCGTTTGCGCTTCATCGCGAAGGTGATGCGAAGCGCGCGGCGCCGAGTGCGGACTGCTCAAGGCTCACGCATCGTCTCTATGGAATCACTGCGCATCTACAACACGCTCGCGCGTGACAAGCAATCGTTCGTGCCGCGCCGTGCAGGCGAAGTGCGGATGTACGTCTGTGGGATCACCGTCTACGACTACTGCCATATCGGGCACGCGCGGTTGCTCGTCGTATTCGATTTGGTGCAGCGTTGGCTGCGCACGCTCGGCTATCGTGTGACATACGTGCGCAACATTACCGACGTCGATGACAAGATCATTCGGCGCGCCGTTCAAAACGGCGAGACGATCAAGACGGTCACCGATCGCTACATCGCGGCGATGTATGAAGATGCCGATGCGCTCGGCGTCATGCGCCCCGATATCGAGCCGCGCGCCACCGATTACATTCCGCAGATGCTGGGCATGATCGACGCGCTCGTGGCGAACGGCTACGCATATCAAGGCAAGGACGGCGACGTCAATTACGCCGTGCGCAAATTCGCCCATTACGGCGCGCTGTCCGGCAAGTCGTTGGAAGACCTGCGCGCGGGCGAGCGTGTCGCGACGAGCGGCGCGAAGCAAGACCCGCTCGATTTCGTGTTGTGGAAGCACGCGAAAGAAGGGGAGCCGCCCGAATGCACGTGGGATTCGAAATACGGCCCCGGGCGGCCGGGCTGGCACATCGAATGTTCCGCGATGGGATGCGCGCTGCTCGGCGAGCATTTCGACCTGCATGGCGGCGGGCAGGATTTGCAGTTTCCGCACCATGAGAACGAGATCGCCCAAAGCGAGGGCGCGACGGGGCAAACGTTCGTCAACTATTGGATGCACAACGGCTTCGTGCAGATCGATAACGAGAAGATGTCGAAATCGCTCGGCAACTTCTTCACGATTCGCGAGGTGATCGCGAAGTACGATCCCGAGGTCGTTCGTTTTTTCCTCGCACGGGCGCATTACCGTTCGCCGATCAATTACAGCGACGTCCATCTCGACGATGCGCGTGCCGCGCTGACCCGGCTGTACACGTCGTTGAAAGACGTGCAGCCCGATAGCGCGCCGCTCGATTGGAGCGAGGCGCATGCGCTGCGTTTCCGCGAAGCGATGAACGACGACTTCAATACGCCCGTTGCCGTGGCCGTGCTGTTCGAACTCGCCACCGAGGTCAATCGCACGCGCGACGCGGGCTTGGCACGACAACTGCGCGCGCTCGCGGGGATTTTGGGATTGCTTGGGCGCGAGCCGCGCGAATTTTTGCAGACGGGAGCGGGCTCGCTCGAGGCCGAAGGGCTCGATGCGGCCGCGATCGAAGCGAAGATCGCCGCGCGCACCGCCGCCAAGCATGCGAAAAACTACGCCGAGGCAGATCGGATTCGAGCCGAATTGCTCGATGCCGGTGTTGCGCTTGAAGACAAACCGGGCGGGCTGACCGAATGGCGCCGCGTATGACGACCGTGCACCGCACGTCGCGCTGATCGACTCGCCAGGCAGGAGGCAAGATGGCAACGGCCAGGAAGGCGCCCGCACGCGCCAGTCGCAAGGGCGACACGCGCGCGACGGTGGCGTCGGCACCGAGTGATACGACCGAGAAGGCGGCCGCCA
The DNA here is from genome assembly GCF_002879885.1 of Trinickia dabaoshanensis. GTDB lineage: Bacteria > Pseudomonadota > Gammaproteobacteria > Burkholderiales > Burkholderiaceae > Trinickia > Trinickia dabaoshanensis. The sequence continues at coordinate 243,981 of NZ_PNYA01000001.1, read as the reverse complement.
AGCGCGCCGCCGGCACGAAGAAGGACAGTGGTGTCGCGGCCAAGCCGAACGGCGCCGCGGCGCCTGTTCAGATCGGCGGGCTCGAGCCCGCGGTCACTCGGCCCGCGTACTGGGATCGCGCGTGCGCGGATCTCGTGAAACGCGACCGGATTTTGAAGCGGCTCATCCCGAAGTTCGGCCCCGTGCACCTCGTGAACGGCAGCGATCCGTTCGTGACGCTCGCGCGCTCCGTCGTGGGGCAGCAGGTCTCGGTTCAGGTCGCGCAAGCGGTGTGGGAGCGCATCGAATCGGCGTGCCCGAAACTATCGCCGCAGCAATTCAAAAAGCTCGGACAGGAAAAGCTCGCCGCTTGCGGGTTGTCCAAACGTAAGTCGGACTATCTGCTCGACCTCGCGGAGCATTTCCTGTCGGGCGCGTTGCACGTCGACAAGTGGATGTCGATGGACGACGAAGCCGTGATCGCCGAGCTCACGCAGATTCGCGGCATCGGCAGATGGACGGCCGAGATGTTCTTGATTTTCAACCTCTCGCGCCCCGATGTGTTGCCGCTCGACGATCTCGGCCTCATCCGGGCGATCAGCGTGAATTATTTCAGCGGCGAGCCGGTGACGCGCAGCGAAGCGAGAGAAGTCGCGGCCAACTGGGAGCCCTGGCGCACGGTAGCAACGTGGTATATGTGGCGCAGTCTCGACGGGCTGGCTGAATAGTCTATCGATTTTTATATCCGATAGATTTGCTCGATTGAGAACGGGGCCCGCGCGGTTAGAATACGCGCTGCCGCAAGATTCTAGGAACGAACATATGAAAACGACCTTTCTGGATTTCGAACAGCCCATCGCGGAGCTCGAAGCGAAAATCGAAGAATTGCGCTTTGTGCAAGACGACTCGGCGGTCGATATTTCGGAAGAGATCGAGCGGTTGTCGAAGAAGAGCCAACAGCTCACCAAAGACCTCTATGCGAATCTGTCTCCGTGGCAGGTATCGCAAATCGCGCGACACCCGCAGCGCCCCTACACGCTCGATTACGTGAGCGAACTGTTCACCGATTTCCACGAGTTGCACGGCGACCGCTCGTATGCGGACGACTTGTCGATCATCGGCGGCTTGGCTCGCTTCAACGGTCATCCGTGCATGGTGATCGGCCATCAGAAGGGCCGCGACACGAAAGAGCGCGCGGCGCGCAACTTCGGCATGCCGCGTCCGGAAGGCTATCGCAAGGCCGAGCGGCTGATGCGCCTTGCCGAAAAGTTCAGCTTGCCGATCTTTACGTTCATCGACACGCCCGGTGCGTACCCCGGCGTCGGCGCCGAGGAGCGGGGGCAATCGGAGGCGATCGGCCGCAATCTGTACGTCATGGCAGAGTTGAAGACGCCCATCATCGCGACGGTGATCGGCGAGGGCGGTTCGGGCGGTGCGCTCGCGATCGCCGTGGCCGACAGTGTGCTGATGCTGCAGTTTTCGACGTACTCGGTGATCTCGCCCGAGGGTTGCGCGTCGATCCTCTGGAAGAGCGCGACAAAGGCGCCCGAGGCAGCGGAAGCGCTTGGCTTGACGGCGCATCGATTGAAGGCGCTCGGCCTCATCGATAAGATCGTCAACGAGCCCCTCGGCGGCGCGCATCGCGACATGAAGGGCATGGCGGCGCTGCTGCGCCGTGCGCTGGCCGATACGCTGCGCCAGTTCCAGGGCATGAGCGTGCCCGACTTGCGGCAACGCCGTTTCGAGCGCCTGATGAGCTATGGCAAATACAAGGAATCGTTCCCGGGTGCGTAAGCCGAGCCCGGGGCCGCGCCCGGCATGCTTTGCCGAGTGCGGCTTCCACTGCTTAATCCTGACGTGAACGTCTCCGTCGATATCGCCGCCGAGCGCATCGTTCTCGATGCCCTCGGCGGCGTGCTTTCCGCGGTTGCCCCCGGCGCGACCATTGCGATCGCCTACAGCGGCGGGCTCGATTCCACCGTGCTGCTCGATGCGGCCGTTCGGGTCGTGGGTGCGGCACGCTGTGTCGCCTTGCACGTGCATCACGGTCTCAGTCCGAACGCCGATCGGTGGGTCTCCCATTGCGAGGCCTCGGCGATTTCGATGGGCGTGCGCTTTCACGTCGAACAGGTACGCGTGCGGCGTGAGAATGGCGAGAGCCTGGAGGCGGCTGCGCGCGAGGCTCGCTATCGCGCGCTCGACGCGATGTGCGCACGAGACGGCGCCGAGGTGCTTTGCCTCGCACATCACGCCGACGATCAAGCCGAGACGGTGCTGCTTCAACTGCTGCGCGGTGCCGGTGTGGCGGGGCTCGCGGCGATGGCCCCGCAGCGGGTCGACGAGTCTTCGGCCGCGCGGCGCATGCGCCCCTTTCTTCCGCTGCTGCGCGCGCAACTCGAACGCTACGCCTTCGTGCGCGGCTTGCGCTGGATCGAGGACGAGTCGAACGCCGATACGCGTTACGCGCGCAATGCGCTGCGGCACGAGGTGATGCCGGCGTTGAGTACGCGCTTTCCGGGCTTTCGCGACGCACTCGCGCGTACGGCGCGTCATGCCGCCACGGCACAGCGTCTGCTCGACGATTTGGCGCGGATCGATCTGCGCACGATCGCGCGCGACGATGGGCTTTCGCGCAAGGCGTTGATGGCGCTCGACGATGCGCGTGCGACCAATGTCATGCGGGTCTGGATTCGCTCGTCTGCATTGCCGGCGCCATCGGCCGCGCGCTTGGCCGACATGTTGCGTCAGTTGCGTGAGGCGCGCGACGGGCACGGGCTCAGCGCGATGCATGCCGGCGCCTGCTTGCGAATGTATCGGGACAAGATCTACTGGGAGAAGCGTTCCGTCGAACGCGCGCTGCGGCCGATAAGGCCCGGCGAGCGTCCCGCGCGGCAAGACGGCGAGGGAGGCAACGGGGCGTTCGATATGAATGACGCGGGGCTCGAAATGGGCGAGGCGATGAAGCGCACCGAGCAGCTGGCTTGGAATGGCCAGCAAGTCTGGCATTTGCCGCAATGGCGCGGGTCGATCGTATTCGTGCAAGCGGCCGACGACGACACCGGCCCCGAGACGGTGCCCGAGGCGTTGCTCGCTAGTGCACCGCTCTCGGCGCGCGCCCGCACGGGCGGAGAGCGCATGCAACGGATGCCGGGGGGCGCGGCGCGCACCTTGAAGAACCTGTTCCAGGAGCTTGGCGTGCCCGCCTGGGAGCGCGACGTGCCGCTGATTTACGTGGGGGACGCGCTGCTTTACGTGCCGCGCGTGGGAGTGAACGGCGCCGCCGAGCAGGCGCTCGCGTCGTCGCGCCGCGGCGGCGCGCGCTGGCGGCTCGAGTGGCGCGAGGACTTGCTGATCGCCTAGCGCTTCGGCCGATCTAGCGGCGTCGTACTCGGCGCTCCCTTGCTCGGCCCTGGTGCCTTGCCTGCCGCTATCGGGATGCGTCCCCTTGTCGTCGCGCCCGATTGACACCGGCGGCTTCCCACGCTTGTCTTTTCGCCCTCGATCAAGTACGCTCGAAGGCTCGCCCGATCCGCTTTCGCAGCCGTTTGCGCGCGTCTTGCGCATTCGTCGCTTATTGCCGCGCTACCCGCACCGGCAATCGGCTCCAGCAGCAGGCGCTTCGCATCTGGGCAATCCGCGCACGCTGCGCTCACGCTTTCGCAGCCATCCTTCGTCGTCGTAGTGCTCACGAGGCCGCGAGACCGAACGGCAGTCTTGCGGTTCTGCTCCTGACGCATCGGTGCGGTTTCTCCTCCAGTTCAGAACGACAATGGCACTCATCGTACATAAATACGGCGGCACTTCGATGGGCTCGGTCGAGCGCATCAAGAACGTCGCCAAGCGCGTCGCGAAATGGCATCAGGCCGGGCACAAGATGGTCGTCGTGCCCTCGGCGATGTCGGGCGAAACCAATCGCTTGCTCGGTCTCGCCAAAGAGATTTCGAGCCAACCGAGCCCGCGCGAGCTCGACGTCATTGCGGCGACGGGCGAACAAGTCAGCGTGGGGCTGTTGTCCATCGCGTTGCAAGAGATCGGCGTGCAAGCCGTGAGCTATGCCGGCTGGCAAGTGCCGATCAAGACCGACAGCGCGTTCACGAAGGCGCGTATCAGCGAGATCGACGACGAACGCGTGATGCGCGATCTCGACGAAGGTAAGGTCGTGGTGATCACGGGCTTCCAAGGCGTCGATCCCGAAGGCCATATCACCACGCTGGGCCGTGGCGGTTCGGATACGTCGGCGGTGGCGGTGGCGGCCGCGCTCGAAGCGGACGAATGTTTGATTTTCACCGACGTGGACGGCGTGTACACGACCGACCCGCGCGTGGTGGAAGAGGCGCGCCGGCTCGATCGCGTCACCTTCGAGGAAATGCTGGAAATGGCCAGCCTCGGCTCGAAGGTGCTGCAGATCCGCTCGGTCGAATTCGCAGGCAAGTATCGTGTGAAAACGCGCGTGCTATCGAGCCTGACCGACCCGATGATTCCGGTCCAGGAAGAAATGAAATCGGGCACGCTGATCACCTTTGAAGAAGACGAGACCATGGAAAAAGCAGTCATCTCCGGCATCGCGTTCCAACGCGACGAAGCGCGCATCGCCGTGCGCGGCGTGCCCGACAAGCCGGGCATCGCCTACCAGATCCTCGGCCCGGTTGCCGACGCGAACATCGACGTCGACATGATCATTCAAAACCAGAGCGTGCACGGCAAGACCGATTTCACGTTCACGGTGGGCCGCGGCGATTACCAACGCGCGATGGATATCCTCGTCAATCACGTGAAGGGTCACGTCAATGCCGAGGAAGTCGTGGGTGATCCGCGCGTGTCGAAGGTTTCGGTCGTCGGCGTGGGCATGCGCTCGCACGTCGGTATCGCGAGCAAGATGTTCCGCACGCTGTCGGAAGAGGGCATCAACATTCAGATGATCTCGACCTCGGAAATCAAGATTTCGGTGTTGATCGACGAGAAGTATATGGAGCTGGCCGTGCGCTCGCTGCATAAAGCGTTCGAGCTCGAGCAGGCGTAAGGTAGCCGCCGAACGGGAGTGGGCCGATGCGGCCGGGTGGGGCAAATTGGCGGGGCGATAAAAAAATGCGCCGCATCATTTGACCTACGTAATCATTCCCGTTAATATCTTGGTCTCGTTGCACTGCCTCCCGGTGCAACGGCGATTTTGGGAGACGTGGCCGAGAGGTCGAAGGCACTCCCCTGCTAAGGGAGCATCTGGGCCAAAACCTGGATCGAGGGTTCGAATCCCTCCGTCTCCGCCAATAGGCGGTGACAAAGCCCCGCGAGTTTTAGGACTCGTGGGGCTTTTTCTTTTTTGGCTCACCCAAGTAGCTATTGGCCTATCGACTGCTGACGTCGGACGATCTCGTCGCGGGGATCTCGGCGGCGATCGACTCGCTTTCTTCCCGGTCCAGCATGGCCTGCACAATGTCTGCAATGGCTTCACCGAGCGCGATATGCTGATCGGCATCGAGATGAACGCCGTCTCGGCGGCTAGTTGTCGTCACCGTACCCGCGTCGAAAACCAAGCAGCCGTGAGCTCGTGCGATATCGCCATACGCCGCTGCCAGACCGACGCAGCGGTCTTGGCCGCCGACGAACTTTGGCATGACTGGACCGTCGGGCATGGCAATCGCCGGCGGGACAACGATCAGCACGGGGGGGATCGGCATGCCCGGTTCTACCGGGGCGCGGCGGACCGAATCGATTAATGCACCGATGCCTTCTGCCGAATGCCGTGCGGCGTGGGCGCGGCCCGTCTGGAAATCGTTAGTGCCCAGCATCACGATCACCAAGTCGAGAGGAGAATGCATCTCGATCACTTGCTCAATGCCCATGATGCCGTTGCGTCCGGGCCTGAAAGGATCGTCCCATGCTGTCGTGCGGCCATTCAGGCAGTCCTCGAACACGCGTGTCGCGACTCCTCGCACCCGTAGAGTGTTTTCCATCACGCCGGGCCAGCGGGCGTCGAACGTCAAGCGTTGACGGGTTCCGGGAACGATGCCCCAAGATAGCGAGTCGGCGTACACCAGAATCTGTTTCATATTGATCGCAGCGGGGCAAACGAGAGTGGGGGCCGTTTTTTGACCCGAATGGCATCCGGAAGATAAAGCCGTGGGCTAGTCATCCACAAGTGCGGAATTTTCTGTTAGTGCTTCCCTTTGCGTTCCACAGATCATGCCGAATGCCGCATCGTCACGCGTCATTTCCGGCCTTGAGAAGACGTGGCAGGATCGGTGTCTCTCGAAGGTTCGATCACTTTCTCGCGATTGGCGTTGCCCCAGTCCGCCATTACCGCCATGACTGGACGAAGCGTCTGACCCAAGGCGGTCAGTCGATATTCCGTTTTCGGCGGAATCACGGGGAACTCTTCGCGCGAGATCAGGCCGCAGTGCTCCAGTTCTCGCAGTTCCTTGGTCAGAATGCGATCGCTGACGGGTGGGCAAGCTCGTCGAATTTCCGAGAACCGCAATGGCTCATTCCGGATTAGCGCCCACACGATTCGGGCTTTCCATTTGCCGCCCAGAATGCGTGAGGTGAATGCCACAGGGCATTTCGTTTCAAGTTTCATAGCTGCTACACTAACAAATAATTCCGTACTTGTAAAAAGTAAGTGTCTGGTTTCTCATGTATCCAGCCCCGGCATTTTTCTCCTCCGCTACGCCGGTACATCAGGAACCTGTATGAAAGCCATTTGCATCAACGCATCCAGCCGTAGGCTGGAGGTGCTGGACCTGCCCGCACCCGATACGCCGCCGCCCGGTCATGTGATCGTAGATATCGAGGCCTGCGGCATCAACCACGGCGACAAGTTGTTCTTAGCGATGCCCGGTGCGGCAGGCGGCGCGCTCAATGGATCGAACAGGGCGTGGGGCGTATCCGCGGCCGGCAAAGTGGCCGCGATCGGCGAGGGCGTCCCTGCGTCGTTCCTCGGGAAGTCCGTGGCGCTCTATCGCTCACTCGACACAAGTGCCTGGACGGTCGGCGTGTGGTCTGAAAAGGCGCAGGTGTCTTACACCAGTTGCGTGGTCCTGCCCGATCATGTGCCGGCGCGCGACTACTGCGGCTCCCTGGTCAATGCGTTCACGTCCTATGCCTTCTTGGAGGAAATCGCGGCGGCGGGCCATCGCGGCGTGATCGCAACGGCGGGAGCCTCGGCGACCGCACTGGCGCTGGCCGCGCTGGCGAAAAAACGCCGGGTTCCGGTGATCCATCTTGTGCGCTCGGAAGCGCAATACGAGGAAATGCGACGGCTGGGTCTTGAACATGTCATAACGACGGATGGCGAAGGGTTCGAGGACAAGCTGGGACAAGCGGCCGAAACCCTCGGAACCACAGCGGTCTTCGACGGGCTGGGCGGCGCCCTGATTAACCGAATTGCGCCGCATGTGCCGATGAATACCTCGGTCTACATCTACGGAACGCTGGATGGCTCCGTGCCGGTGACGATTCCGTCGCGGCTCTTCCTGAGCAGGAATTTGGCCGTGAGACGATTCAGTAATTTCAACAGCGCCACGGCCAAGGACCCGGCACGGCTCGCTGCGGCGATGGCGGACCTGCGCGATGTCATCGCAGATCCCTTGTTCCGCACGAGCATCGGCAGGGCGTTTCGTTTCGAGGAGATCGATGCCGCACTGGCCTATCGGGGAGCATCCAATGCGAGGGCTGTTCTTGTACCTCCCACGGCTGCGTTGAAACAGTGAGCATCGGATCTGTTCGCAAGCTCATGGCGCACGAGAAGCACCCCGGTCCCGCCAACGAAACGATTATGCGTCGTGCTGTTCGGCTCGACGCATCGCCCACGTGCCTCCAACCAATGCGGTGACGGCCAGCACCAGTGCAAACGAGGTCCCGGCGGATGCCAATCCCACGTGGTCGATCAGATAACCGGTCGCGACCGGCAGCAGGCCTGCGGGAATATAGCCGCCGATGTTGAGTACGGCATTGGCCTGTGCTCGATGGGTATCGGGCACGTGCAGGCCGATCAGCGTCAATCCGCCCAATTGCCCGAGCCCCTGCCCGGCGCCGGCAAGCAATGCGGATGCGATCAATGCCGGAACCAGCGAAGCGTGAATCGCCAGCACGAGGCACATCATCGACAAGATCGTGGCCAACGCACTCGCCGCAAAAACGCGAGCGACTGGCCATTTCCGTACGGCGAACTGCACGCCGACCGCGGTGAGGAACATCGCGCAGGCCATGCTGCCCGCCAGCAACGGGCTGCGGATTTCGAGCAGCCGGGCCAGCAACGACGGCCCCAACGCAAGCACGAACGATGTCCCGGTGATACCCGGACCGAACGTGGCGATGCCGCCTAGGATGTGGCGTCGGTTCGAGACCGGCACGTACGGCAGACGCAACCGAAGCGGACTATCTGCCTTGCGGCGTGCCGGCAAACGCGACGCCACCCCCAGCGCACTGAACAAGATCAGCGCCTCCACAGCGAAGATGGGCGGCACGGGGTGCGCCAGCCACTGGGCCGCTGCGCCCGCGCACAACGGTCCGAGACCAGCGCCCAGCACCATGGCGATCGACGCCAACAAGGCCGCCTTCGGCTTGCGCTCCGGGCCGCCTGCGTCGACGACCGCCGCCATGCCCGCCGAGACGATGACCCCAACGGAGACACCCGCCAGCAGTCGACCCACTGCGAGCATGGCGATTGAGCTGGCACAGGCGAACAGGCCGCAGGCAACCAGCGCCGCAAGCAAGCCGGGAAGCAGCACCGGCCTGCGCCCGTAGTGATCCGACAACTGGCCGGCAACCAGCAGGGTCCCCAGCAGGCCGACTATGTAGAGGGCGAAGATCACAGTCAGCATGCCGGAGGAAAACCCCAACCGCTCCTGCCAATGGACGTAAAGCGGCGTGGTCGAATTCGACAACATGAAAACGGCGGTGATCATCCAGGCCACCGGCCACATGCGTGCCGGGGATTGAGCGGGAACGCGCGATGAGCGTGCGCAAGCGGAAGTGGAAGAAATTGGCATGACGATCCTCTTGTACGAGTTTTTTCGTACTATATCTTAGTTCGAAAAAACTCGTACAGGTGCTATAGTGTGACGCACCATGAGGAAAGAAACCACGAAGCTCCGAGCAGGGGCGCTGCCTGTCACGTCGGCCGAACTCCCGCCGCCGCTGGACGAGCCGGCCGTCGAAGATCTGCGGCTCGAGAACGTTCTGGCTGTGCTGGCCGATCCGCTGCGACTGTTCATCGTCCACAAGCTGATGGTGGAGTCCGATGCCTACGACCATCCTTGCGGCTGGTTCGGACTCGATCGACCCAAGTCGTCGTTGACCCACCATTTCAAGGCGCTGCGGGAAGCCGGAGTCATCCGCCAGCGGCAATATGGGCTCGAACGGCGGAGTCGGCTGCGCCGCGAAGATATCGACGCGCGCTTTCCGGGGTTGTTGTCGCTGGTGGAAAACTGGCGGCAGCCCGCCGATGCCGCCATGCATCGAGACACAAATGAGAGGCGTGCTACGAAGATATCGGCCTAGCCATGAAGAAGGCGACTTCAGAGGATGTATCGGGAATTCTCTGTGTGAAGCGTGTCAGCGCTGCCGCGATAGGGCAAAGACCAGCGCACCGCCGACAGCAATGGCCGACGAGCTTGGATTGATGGATCGGATCGCCATCGACGGGCCTGAGCATTAGGACGGCCGAGCCAATTCACGGCGCATACCCCACGCGCTCGAACGCCTTCGTGCGTGCACGCTCGATGCCGTGCACGATGGCCCCGAGCAAGACGGCATCAGTGCCTGTCGTCGAAACGGCGAATCGCGGAAGTTCGATCGGCAGCCATTGCGTCAAATGGTCCTGCACCGCCGGTAGCAAAAGCGATGCGCTGCGGCCGATACCGCCGCCGAATACGACGAGCGCCGGGTCGAGCACAGGAATGATCGAGGCGAGCCCCCAAGCGATTTGTCGCGCTTCCTCGGCAACGCAGGCCAGCGCTTTTGCGTCTCCCGCCTTAGCACCCGCAAAAACCGCTTCAGCGGTGTCCACCGTGAGCCCGAGCGCGTGAGCCGATGCCACGATGCCCTTCGCGGCGGCCGATGCCTCGAAGTTGGCGGGCGTTGGATCGTTCGACCGACCGTCGCGCGGCCGTGCAGGGGGCATGATCGCTATCTCTCCCGCGAAGCCGCGCGCGCCGCGGTATAGGCGACCATTGGCCACGATACCGAGCCCGATGCCCGTGCCCACAGACATAAAAACGAAGTTTTGCACCTCACGCCCGACGCCGTGCGTCTGCTCGCCAAGCGTAGCGAGATTGATGTCGTTCTCGAAGACGAGATCCGCGCCGAGCGCCTCGCGCAGCGACCCAATCAAATCGGACCGTTCCCAATTCGGCAGGTTAGGCGCAAGCCGCAAGCGATTGCTCGCGGCGTCCAGCACCCCGGGCGAGCCCAGCACCGTGACGAGTACATCGTGGCGGGGCGCGCCGGTCTCCGCAAGCGCCGACTCGACGAGTTCGACGATTTTGTCCACCAACTGCGCGGCTCGCGCGGGCGTCCTGCGCTCCACGCGCGCGACGATCGACGCCGTGAGATCGGCCACCGCAACGCGAATCCACTCGGCGCCCACATCGACGGCAACGACGAATCCGGCGCGCGCCCGCGGCGCATAGAGCCGCGGCGAACGGCCGGCATTGCCCGCGCGTACGCCCGTTTGCTCGACGAGCCCTAGACGTTCCATGTTGCCGAGCGCCGCGGTCACGGTCACCTTCGACAAGCCGGTGCTTTGCGCGAGTTGCGGGCTTGAAGCAGGGGCGAGCGACAAAAGGTGCCGATAGATTGCCCACTCATTGCCTTGCCGCACGAACGCGGGGCCCCGCGTGACGGTGGCGGGACGAAGGTCGGGCTTGCTCGGGTCGTTCATACGCGGTCGAGAAACATCGTGGGCTCGACGGAATTTTGACAGAGATTTGTATTCGTAAAGAATCTTTCCTATCATTCGTTCCCAACGGCGGCGAAGACCCGCGCGAACCCGAGTACGGCATCGACGAGAACGCGGCATTCGCCGCATGGAGACACCCGATGAGTGACCCCGCACTGACGGAAGGGGCGGACAGCGCGCGGCCGCGCGCAGCCGCAGCAGCAGCCGCCGAATCCACTACGCACTTTCGCCGCTCGATCGGACTGGCGCCGGCGATCGCGATCAACATGATTCAGATTTGCGGGGTGGGGCCGTTCCTCACGATCCCCACGATCGTGGCCGTCATGAACGGGCCGCTTGCCGTCATCGGTTGGATCTTGGGGGCCGTGCTGGCGATGGCCGACGGTCTGGTGTGGGCCGAACTCGGCGCGGCGATGCCCGGCGCGGGCGGCACGTATCTCTATCTGCGTGAAGCCTTCCAATACCGCACCGGCAAGCTGATGCCGTTTTTATTCGTCTGGACGGCGATGCTCTCCATCCCGCTCATCATGAGCACGGGCATCATCGGGTTCGTGCAGTACCTGGGATTCTTCTTGCCGGGGCTCACTGCGCTGCAGTCTCATGTGATCGGACTGGTCGTGGTGGCGTTCGTCGTATTCGCCCTGTATCGGCGGATCGAATCGATTCGCGCGTTGAGCGCCGGCCTTTGGATCGTTATGGTGCTTGCGGTAGGTCTCACGACGGCGGCCGCTTATTCGGACTATCACCTCGTTCTCGCCATGACGCTGCCCGCGCAATCGGGCGATATGGGCAAGTTCTTCACCGGACTGGGCGCCGGCCTCATCATTGCCATTTACGACTACGCGGGCTACAACACCACGGCCTACATGGGCGACGAATTGAAGAATCCGGGCAGGGTCATGCCGCGCTCGATCATCATTTCGATCATCGCCATGATGGTGTTTTATCTGGCGATGAACATCGGGGTGATCGGCACGGTGCCGTGGCAAGACGTCGCGAAGTCGACCTCGGTGGCCTCGCTCGTCGTCTCGCGCAACTGGGGCCATGCGGCCGCATCGATCGTGACTGCGTTGATTTTGGTGGCCGCCTTCGCCTCGGTGTTCGCGGGGCTGCTCGGGGGCTCGCGCGTGCCGTTCTACGCGGCGCGTGACGGCGTGTTTCTATCGGCATTCGGCAAGCTGCACCCAAAACACGATTTCCCGCATGTCGCGCTGCTGGCCATGGGTCTCGTGACAGCGGCCGGTACGTTCTTCGATCTGACCACCGTGATCAACATGCTGGTCGCGGTCTCCGTGCTGCTGCAATCGGTGGCGCAGATCGCGGCGCTCACCGTGTTGCGCAAGCGCCAGCCTCGACTCGCGCGGCCCTATCGGCAGTGGCTCTACCCGTTGCCGAGCGTGATTGCGTTGGTCGGCTGGCTCTATGTGCTCTACGCGACGGACCGGCAGTCGCAGGTCTTATCGAGCGCATGGCTGGCGATCGGACTCGTGGCGTTTCTTTTCTGGGCTCGGGTCCAGCGTCAATGGCCGTTCGGCCCGAAAGACATCCGCGAAGTATTCGTCGAGCGGCAAGATGCGAGCAGCCGCTAACACCTGCGAATACGATGGATCGTCTCGAACTTGAACTCTCTCCGGTCGAGCATGCCGATGCCGGCACCTGCGCCGCTTCGAGCGGATGCGTGCTCGGGATCGACTTCGGCGGAACCAAGATCGCCATGGCGACGGCGAGCGTCGAGGGCGATGTGTTCGACGTAGCGCACATTCCCACCGAGGCGCATGAAGGCGCCGACGCGGTCATCAGTCGGATGTTCGACGCGGCGAAGGCGCTCGTTGCCGAGACGGTTGCGCGCGCCGGCACTACGCTCGTTGCGGTGGCGGCGGTCACGCCCGGAATCGTCGAAGCGCACGGCATCAAGCTCGCACCGAACAATCCCGGCTGGGATCGATTGGCGCTCGCCGACGTTTTGCGGCGAGGATTCGAGGTTCAAAGCATCGGCGTGGAAACCGACGTCAAAGCCGCGGCACTGGCCGAGGCGCGCAAGGGCGCACTCGCAGGAGTGGATTGCGGTCTGTACCTCAATCTCGGGACCGGTCTTGCCGCCGCGGCCGTGATCGGCGGGCAGGTGCTGAGGGGCGCGCATGGCGCGGCCGGCGAGATCGCCTACCAATGTCGCGGGACGCACGGAGAAGTGCCGTTCGCGCAAGGCGGCGCACCGTTCGAAAACGTGGCATCCGGCCGCGCGATCAGCGACCGTGCGAGCGCGATCGCCGGCCGGCCGATCGGCACGCGGGAGGCGTTCGAGTTGAGTCGTGACGACGCACGCTTCGCGAGTCTCATCGACGAAACGCTAAGCTACCTTGGCGTGCAGGTCGCCAATATGGCGTTGCTGCTCGATCCATCGAAGATCGTGATCGGCGGCGGTATGTCGCATATCGTTCGAATCCACGAAGCGATTCGTTCAGCACTCGCGCAGGCCGTGCCTTATCCTCCCGAGGTCGAGCGTTCGACGTTCGGGGCCGGCGCTGCGTTGCAGGGCGCGCTCATTCTCGCCGCCGAACGACGGGCGGCGATGTCCAAAGGGCGCCCTCGCGCCTAGGCGTGTGGGGCGAGCAGCCCAAGCTTTCCGTCAAACAGCAAAAATGTCCGGTGAAACGGGTGAACTGTCGTTGTACGGAAAATGACGCGAGCCCTACGCGAGATATCCGGTTTCCGAACCCGGCATAACTGATAGGTTCCGGTTCAAGGGCTTTCTCTTACATTAGCGAAATCGAGGGTGGCCCTTCCTGCAAAGGCGTGCGCCGGCCGATTGTTCTGCCAGACCAGATCCACAATACGGAGAGAACCGCCTCATGAGCGAGCCGAGGGCCATCGTATTTTTCATCGATCCGCCGAACAGCAACGATCTGGATGCGGGCGGCGTGGGCGAAGCGAATGACATCGTCGTATCGAAGGGCATTCAACATACCGACTGGGCCAATTTCCCGCATCTCGGTATCCTGTCGCTGGCTTCTCATGTCGATCGGTTGCCGCGCTTCGAAGGCTATTACGTCGATGGTGTGATTCATTCGCTCGGCCGTATCCTCGCGGCTGTCCGCGAGCGGGCCAATCGTACGCTTGCCGTCTGCCTCAGCGTGATCACGGCCAATTACGAAGCCGCGATCAGGATCGCCCGCGCGGTCAAATCCATCGATTCGCATATCGCGATCGTGGTCGGCAACGATCTCTGATGTCGCCCGAGCAAGCGCTGTTTTTCGGCTTGACCTGTATCGGCTTCGGTTTCATCCCGGGGCCCGCGCTGCTGCAGACGGTGTCGTTGACGCTGCAGCACGGGCGGCGGGCCGGCCTCCTATCCGCGCTCGGCATTCATCTCGGCGCCTTTTTCCAGATATGCATCGTGGCGCTCGGTGCGGTCGCCGTGCTGAAGACGTCCCCGATGCTGTATCACGTGCTCAAGGTGGTCGGCGGCGCCTATCTGGTGTGGCTCGGTATTCTGCGCATCCGCGCGCCCGTCGGGCAGGGGGAGGTGATCGACGTGCCGCGCAACGTCGTGTCGTCGAGCGCATTCATCGAGGCTTCGAATCCGAAGTCGGCGCTGTTCTATTTTTCGTTCCTGCTGCAATTCACAGATCCGGACGCGTCGCTTGGGCTCGGCTGGCAATTGTTCCTGCTCGGCGCGTGCGCGAACCTCCTGTTTTCCGCCGCCGACGTGTTCTGCATTGTGCTCGCTCATCCGTTGCGCGCCCGCTTGTCGCCGGGCGCCCAGGCGCTGCGGTTCGGCCAGTTTTTCGCTGGCACGCTGTTCGTCGTGCTGGGCGTGATCGCGATCGTTGGCGATTAGCGCGGGAATGCCCAAACGGGCCAACGACACGTTGCTGCTCGATCCATCGAAGATCGTGATCGGCGGCGGTATGTCGCATATCGTTCGAATCCACGAAGCGATTCGCTCAGCACTCGCGCAGGCCGTGCCTTTTCCTCCCGAGGTCGAGCGTTCGACGTTCGGGGCCGGCGCTGCGTTGCAGGGCGCACTCATTCTCGCCGCCGAACGACGGGCGAAGATATGCAAAGCGCGCCCGGGCGGTTAGACGTTACCGCGCGATCGCGGCCGCCCCGATCGCATCGCCCAATGCCGCGTTGTCATAGGCCTGCCCGGCGATGCCCCACGCGCCATCGGCGGCATAAACGACATTGACCCATACGCGTTCGGGCGGGATCTGTCCGCCCGACGCTCGCGCGACGATCTGCGTGGCGCGTTCGATGAAGCGTCGCTTCGAGTCGGACGAGGCCAGCGCAACGGCCGGTAGTTTGAGCTCCACGAAAGCCGCCAGCGCGGCGGCCCCTCCTGAAAAAATCCGGTTGCGCGGCAGCGTGTGCAGCGTTCCCACTACGTTGGGCACCATGAACGCGTTATCTCGCAGCCCTTCGATGTCGAGTAGGGTATCGGTCAACTGAGCGAAAACTTTCGCCTCGGTCTCGCGATCGAGAACGTCTTCCGGTACGGTTAGTGTGATCGGCATAGCAATACCTCCAGGTCGGTTGACTGGGACATGTTATAAATAGCGATCGCTCTCTATAGAATACATACCACTTGCTCTCTATGCAATAGAGAGCAGATGCTCCGTTAGGTTTTTTTATGCGCTATACGATCGAACACAAGCACGAAACCCGCGAGCGGATTTTGGACGCGGCCGCGCGGCTTTTTCGTCGCGAGGGCTACGGCGGGTCCGGCATCGGGCCGCTCACGAAGGAAGCCGGCGTGACCAACGGCGCGTTCTACGGCCATTTCAAGTCGAAGAGCGAAGCGTTTCGCGCGGTGGTGGTATCGGGCATGGGACAGTTGCGGGACGCGATTGCGTCGCTGAAGGCGGAGCAGGGCAAGCGCTGGCGCGGCTCGTTCGTGACGTTTTATCTCGGCCAGCGTCGCACCTGCGAGCTGGGCGAAAGCTGCGCGCTTCAAAGCTTGACGCCCGAGGTGATGCGCGCCGACGACGAGACGCGCGAGGCGTTTGAAAAGATACTCTCGTCCATCATCGACGAGGTATCCTCCGGCCTTGGCGATCTGCCCGGCAACGATCACGACGACCGCGCGATCGCGCTTCTTTCGCTACTCGCGGGCGGCGTGACGCTCGCGCGTGCCGTGCGCGACCCGGCGATGTCGGAGCGAATCGCGAATGCGGTCGGCCGCTACGCCACCGCTTTGACGAAGCCCGCGCAAGACTGACGGCGCAAGGCGGACGAGACAATCACGACCACCTTCGCGAGAACAAAGAGAAAGAGGACATGAAACGATCAACTTGGATGATGCTCGGCGTGCTCGCGTCCTTCGCCGCGGGTGGGGCCATCGGCGCGCCGCCGCCGTCGGCCGATATCGCGCTGAACGTGTCGCAACCCTTCACGGCTCGCGCGATCGCAGGCGTCGGTCCGGGGCTCTATTGCGTGACGGGCTCCGTCTATCACGACGAGGTGCCCAACGAAAGCGCGTTGGCGATGCTCGTCGATAGTCGCGAGCGTCGCGTCGTATGGAAGACGGACATTCCGTATGCGAAGGATCATTTCGAAAACGTTGCTACGTCGTGTCTGCGGGACGGGGATGCGTACTACGTCCTCACCGAGGAGCATACCGATTCCTTCGCGAACCAAAATCGAACCGAACTCGTGTTGAATCGTCTCGCCGCAACGGGAAGGCTGATCAAGCAACAGCATGTCGATATCGATGTCGACGTTTGGGCGAACCAGTTCGAGGCGGGACCCGACGGGCTGTCGATCGTGGGGGGAATGAGCACGCAATCGCTCGACCAGAGCGGCAAGCGAAGCCTATTTTGGACTGTGTTCGATCGAGATCTTGCGCGCAAGCAACTGACGGTGTTGCCGACCGGCGCGTTTTGGAGCGGGACGCGTGCGAAGCGCGACGGCGAGAACCTCGCAATCGCGGGCGAGTTCCTGCCGAACGAGGGTACGGCCGCATCGGCGAACGCGGGGTACGCGGTCTCGAAGATCAATCTGCGCAACGCGCGATATGTCTGGTCGACGCGGGTTTATCCGGCGAAGACCGAAGCCGTGGACGCGCTCTTTTTGCCCGATGGCCGGACCGTTTTCATCGGTTTGAGCGATCGTCAGCAAATCGTTTCGCTGCTCGATTCGTCGGGGCACGTCGCCAACCGATTTGCCCGACCCAAGATGATCTGCGGCGTCGATGCGCTCGGAATCGAAGGCGCCGCGTTGCAAGTCGTGGGCGAGTCGTGCAAGGACGAGCATGCGACGCTGCTGCTCGGCATCGATTTGGCAACCGGCGATGTGGCCTCGTCGCGACAGATCGGGGAAAACGCCAGTGCGGCGCTGTTCGATAACGACGCACTCGTCACGGTCTCGACGAATGCCAGCGGTGGTGCGGTATTGCGACGCACGGCGCGTTGACTACGGAGCACGCGTATTTGTACGGTATTCGCGTGCTCGGGATGTTCTGCAGCAACAGTTACAAGTTTGAAATACGCCTATCGGATAGCGCGCGCTATAGTTGCACGCAACCACGCTATGTATTCGAAGGTGACACCATGAAATCGCTTGCACATCTCGCTGCTCTGGCCGTCGGCGCGCTTGCCATCGGCGTTTCCACCACGGCGATGGCGCGGGTGGACATCGGAGTCAACATCGGCATTCCGGCGCCAGTCTATGTCGCGCCGGCACCCGTTTATGCGCCGCCGCCGCCGCCGCCGGTCGTCTATCAGCCGGCACCGGTCTATGTGGCACCGGCAGTCATCATCGGCTGGCATGGCGACCGGTATTGGGACGGCCGCCGTTGGTGGGATCGCGACGAATGGCGGCACCATGGCGGATGGGATCACGATCGCGGCCATGGCTGGGGACGTGACCATGACCACGGCCATGGTCACGGGTGGGATCACTAAAGCGAAGGTGGTATCGAAGTATCGTTAGGATCCCTAACGACAGGCAATCAGGGAAGGCGTAGCGCTACGCAACGAGACAACGAAAATAAACCGCCTTGGCGTTTGCCAAGGCGGTTTTTTGTTATGCGTGGCCCGCAGTGACCTCGCGCAGGTGTGCGGCGAGCCGCGCGGGCGCATGCCGGCGCGGCTTACTCGGCCGCTTCGGGCACCATGCCGCCGACGACGGTGCTGAACCCGCTGTCGACGTGCATGACTTCGGCGGTCACGCCGCTCGCCAGATCCGACAGCAAGAAGGCGGCCGCATTGCCCACTTGCTCGATCGTCACATTGCGCTTGAGCGGAGCGTTCGCTTCGACGAAGTCGAGGATCTTGCCGAAGCCTTTGATGCCGCTCGCGGCCAACGTCTTGATCGGACCGGCCGAAATCGCGTTGACGCGCATGCCCTTCGGGCCGACCGAGCTTGCCATGTAACGTACGCAGGCTTCGAGCGAGGCCTTGGCGACACCCATCGTGTTGTAGTTCGGAATGACGCGTTCCGCGCCGAGGTACGACAACGTCAGCAACGAAGCGTTTTCCGAGAGCAGCGGCAGTGCGGCTTTACCCAAAGCCGCGAAGCTGTAGGCCGAGATGTCGTGCGCGATGCGGAAGTTTTCGCGCGTCATGCCGTCGAGGAAATCGCCGGCAATCGCTTCGCGCGGCGCGAAGCCGATCGAATGCACGAGGCCGTCGAGCTTCGGCCAGTGCTGGCCCAGCGAGGCGAAGAGCGCTTCGATTTGCGCGTCGTCGGCGACGTCGCACGGAAAGACGAGTTCGCTGCCGAATTCCGCGGCGAATTCGGTGATGCGGTCTTTGAAGCGATCGCCGACATACGTGAAAGCGAGCTCGGCGCCTTCGCGCTTGCAAGCTTGCGCGATGCCGTAGGCGATCGAGCGGTTCGACAGCAGACCGGTCAGCAAAATGCGTTTTCCAGCGAGAAAGCCCATGAATTCTCCTAGCGTTATCGGTGCCTCCCGCCGCGCGCGGAGGCGCTGCACACGGGGGGCGGGTACGGGTTTGGGTAGAATTCTCTCACATTGCCACTCCCGAACTCCTGATGAAGGCGACGACGATTGTTAGGCACACACCCGCGCCGCCCCGCGAGCGCGCGGTTGGGCCCCGGCCCCTGCTGTTGGCGTGCTGTCTCGCTTGGCTGCTTGGCTGCGCCACGCCGGCCCATGCCGTCTATGCGATCGCCCAGTTCGGCGAGCCGAAATACGCGCCCGATTTCAAGCATTTCGACTATGTGAATCCCGATGCGCCGAAAGGCGGCACGCTCGTGCTGTCCAATCCGAGCCGGCTCACGAGCTTCGACAAGTTCAATCCGTTCACGCTGCGCGGAAATACGGCGCCCGGCGTCGACATGCTGTTCGAAAGCTTGACGACGGGCAGCAGCGACGAGGTGGCCTCGGCCTACGGGCTCTTGGCGGACGATATCCGCATCGCGCCCGATCGACTCTCCGTCACGTACCACATCAATCCGCGCGCGCGGTTCTCGAACGGCGATGCGGTGACTGCCGACGACGTCAAATACTCGTTCGACACGCTCAAGAGCCCGCGGGCGGCGCCGCAATTCGCCGCGTTCTATAGCGAGATCGCGCGCGCGGTCGTCGTCGATCCGGCGACGATCCGCTTCGAGTTCCGGCAGCCGAACCGGGAATTGCCGCTGATCGCGGGGGCGATCCCGGTCTTCTCGCACAAATGGGGGCTCAAGCCCGACGGCACGCACGTGCCGCTCGATCAACTCGCGTTCGAACAGCCGATCGGCAGCGGCCCGTACCTGATCGATCGATACGACGGCGGCCATACGATCACCTATCGACGCAACCCGGCGTACTGGGGCGCGGCGCTGCCGGTGCGTGTCGGCACGGATAACTTCGACTACATCACCTACAAGCTGTACGCCGATAGCACGGCGCGGCTCGAAGCGTTCAAGGCCGGCAAGTACGACGCGCTCGTCGAATATGTCGCGCGCAATTGGGCGCGGCGCGACGTGGGCAAGCGCTTCGATAACGGCGAACTCGTCAAACGCGAGTTCCGCCAGCACAACGGTGCGGGCATGCAAGGTCTCGTCATGAACTTGCGGCGGCCGCTGTTTCAGGACGTGCGCGTGCGCCGGGCGCTCGACCTCGCGTTCGACTTCGAGTGGCTGAACCGGCAATTGTTTTTCGGCGCCTATACGCGGCTCGACAGCTACTTCGCCGACAGCCCGCTGCAAGCCACGGGCATGCCGAGCGAGGGGGAGCTCGCCGTCTTGAATCCGTTGCGCGCGCAACTGGACCCGGCGGTGTTCGGGCCGATGACCGTGCAGCCCGACACCGATCCTCCCGGATCGTTGCGCTCCAATCTGCTGCAGGCGCGAGCGCTGCTCGCCCAGGCCGGCTGGCATTATCGCGACGGCGCATTGCGCAACGCGCAAGGGCAGCCGTTCAGGTTCGAGATTCTCGACGACTCGGGACAAAGCGCGGCAACCCAGCCGATCATGAGCGCCTATATTCGCAACCTGAGCAAGCTCGGCATCGAAGCGACCTATCGCGCGGTCGACTTCGCCTTGATCCAAAAGCGCTATGACGCGTTCGAGTTCGACATGACGATGCTGCGTTACCCCGGCGTGCAGGTGCCGGGCACCGAACAGGTCTCGCGCTTCGGCAGCAAATCGGCCGACGAGCAGGGCTCGGACAACCTGATGGGCCTCAAGTCGCCGGCCATCGATGCGATCTTGCGCTCGCTCGTTCATGCACAGACGAAGGCGCAGCTCGTCGATACGGCGCGCGCGCTCGATCGGGTGCTCATGCACGGCTATTACGTCGTGCCGCAGTGGTATAGCACCACGCATCGGATCGCGTACAAACGAGCGCTGCGTTATCCGGCCACGCTGCCGCTGTACTATTCGGCGGAAGATTGGATCGTCTCGACGTGGTGGTCGGGGGCAGGCGCCGCGCAGCGCTAATCGCGGGCCGCGGCCTGTCGCGGCCATTTCATGCATGGTTTTCGCTTATCCACGGGTGCACGACAATGTGGAGCTACATCCTCAAACGGCTGCTGCTGATGATCCCGACGTTGCTCGGCGTGCTGACCGTGACGTTCGTCGTCATTCAGTTCGTGCCGGGCGGCCCGGTCGAGCAGGCGGCCTACGAATTGCGCAAGGGCACGCAGTTGGAAGGGCAGGCCCCGCCGTTCGGTTTGCGCGCCCATTCGGGCGTCGATGCGCAGCAACTCGCTCAATTGAAGGCGCTCTACGGCTTCGATAAGCCGCCGCTCACGCGCTATGGGCTCATGCTGTCGCGTTTCGCGCGGTTCGATCTCGGGCAAAGCTACTTCCATCATCAAAGCGTATGGTCGCTCGTCGTATCGAAGCTGCCCGTCTCGATCAGCATTGGCTTGTGGACGTTCTTTCTGACCTATCTCATCTCGGTGCCGCTCGGCATCGCGAAGGCGATCCGCAACGGCTCGACATTCGACGTCGCCACGAGCCTGATCGTGCTCGTGGGCTATGCGATACCCGGCTTCGTGCTGGGCGTGTTGTTGCTCGTGCTCTTCGGCGGTGGTTCGTTCTTGCAGATCTTCCCGCTGCGCGGTTTGGTCTCCGATAACTTCGCGCAGTTGAGCGTGCCCGGCAAGATCGTCGATTACCTCTGGCACATCGCGCTGCCCGTGACGGCGTCGGTCGTCGGCAGCTTTGCGGTCGTGACGATGCTGACCAAGAACGCGTTTCTCGACGAGATCAAAAAGCAATACGTGCTGACGGCGCGCGCCAAAGGCTTGAGCGAAAAACGCGTGCTATGGAAACACGTATTCCGCAATGCGATGTTGCCCCTCGTGGTGGGTTTCCCGGCCGCATTCATCGGCGCGTTCTTCACGGGCAGCTTGCTGATCGAAACGCTGTTTTCGCTCGACGGCCTCGGGCTGCTTTCCTATGAATCGGTCGTGCGCCGCGATTATCCCGTCGTGCTGGGCACGCTGTACCTCTTCACGCTGATCGGGCTCGCGACGAAGCTCGTCTCGGACTTGTGCTACGTCTGGGTCGATCCGCGCATTCAATTCGAACGACTGGAGCGCTAACGTTGAGTCAAGCCCGTCCCCGAACCGGGGCCGATGCCGTGGCGCGCAGCGCGCTGCCTAGCGTCCTCGCTTCGCGCTCGCCCATGCGGCGCGTTTGGCAACGCTTCAAGGCGCAGCGCCTCGGCTATTGGAGTCTCGTCCTGTTCGTCGTTGCATTCGCCGCGAGTTTGGCCGGCCCCCTCTGGTCGAACGACAAGCCGCTCGTCGTTCGATACGACGGCCATTATTACTTTCCGATCGCGAAGACCTACGCCGAAACGACGTTCGGCGGCGATTTCCCGGCCCCGGCCGACTACCTCGACCCCTATGTTCGCCAGCGGCTCGCGTTGCCGGGCAATTTCGCGCTGTACCCGCCGAACCACTACTACTACGATACCCTGAACTACTTCTCGCGCGCGCCCAACCCGGCGCCACCTTCACGCGAGAACTGGCTGGGCACGGATGCCCAAGGGCGCGACGTATTCGCCCGGCTGTTGTACGGCTTTCGCGTGTCGGTCGAATTCGCCTTGGTGCTGACGCTGATCGGCAGCGTGCTCGGCATTGCCGCGGGCGCCGTGCAAGGGTACTTCGGCGGCCGTATCGATATCGTGGGGCAGCGTCTGATCGAAATTTGGAGCGCACTGCCCGAGCTTTACCTGCTCATCATCTTCGCATCGATCTTCGAGCCGAGTTTTTTGCTCCTCGTGGTGCTGTTGTCGCTATTCGGATGGATCGGCTTGTCCGATTACGTCCGCGCGGAATGCTTACGCAATCGCTCCCAGGACTACGTGCGCGCCGCGCGGGCCATCGGGCTATCGAATTGGCAGATCATTTGGCGGCATGTGCTGCCCAACAGTATGACGCCGGTCATCACGTTCCTACCGTTTCGCATGAGCGGATCGATTCTCGCGTTGACGAGTCTGGATTTCCTTGGCTTGGGCGTGCCGGCGCCCACGCCGAGCCTCGGCGAATTGCTCTCCGAGGGCAAAGCGAATCTCGATGCCTGGTGGATCTCGCTCTCGACGTTCGGCGTACTGGTCGTCACGCTGCTCTTGCTCACGTTCATGGGCGACGCATTGCGTAACGCGATGGACACGCGGATCGCGGACGCGATGCGCGCAGGGGGCAACCAATGAACGCATCGACGACGGCTCATGACGCTCGCGAAAGCGGAGGCGCTCCGTTGCTCGAGCTCGAGCATCTGCACGTGACGTTCGGCGAGACGGTTGCCGTCGACGACCTCACGTTCGCGATCGAGCAGGGCGAGCGGGTGGCGCTCGTGGGCGAATCAGGTTCGGGCAAGACGGTCACCGCGCTCGCGATCCTGCGCCTCCTTGGCGAGGCGCGCGTGACGGGGGCGGTGCGCTTTGCCGGCGAGGACCTGCTCGGGAAAAGCGAGCGGGCCATGCAGGGCCTGCGCGGATCCGATATCGCAATGATCTTTCAGGAGCCGATGACGGCCCTTAATCCGCTCTTCACGGTCGGGGAGCAGATCGCGGAGACGATCGTCGCGCATGAGGGCGTCTCGCCGCAGCAGGGCCGCATTCGCGCCGTCCAGTTACTGGCGCGAACGGGGGTGACCGAACCGGAAAAGCGGGTTCTGAGCTATCCGCATCAGCTCTCGGGCGGTCAACGCCAGCGAGCGATGATCGCGATGGCCCTCGCTTGCCGTCCGCGTTTGTTGCTGGCGGACGAGCCGACCACCGCGCTCGACGTCACGATCCGCGCGCAAATCGTCGATCTGCTGCTCGAAATCCAGCGCGACGAAGCGCAAAAGCGCGGCATGGCCGTGCTCTTGATCACGCACGATCTGAACCTAGTCAAGCGCTTCGCGCAGCGCGTCGCGGTCATGGAGCGGGGCGTGCTCGTCGAAAGCGGTCCGGTGGAGCGCATCTTCGAATCGCCGCAGCATCCGTATACGCGCAAGCTGATCGCCAGCCGTCCGCGAAGGCAGGTGACGCCCGTGTTGCCGATCGCGCCGGTGCTGCTCGATGCGCGCGAGGTGTCGGTGTCGTTCCCGACGCAAGCGCCGGGTATTCGCGGTTGGTTTCGCTCCGACCGATTCGAAGCCGTCTCGAATGCCACGCTCGACGTTCGGCAGGGCGAGACGCTTGGCGTCGTCGGGGAATCCGGCTCGGGCAAATCGACGCTCGCGATGGCGCTGCTCGGTCTGCAACGCACGGCCGGCGGGTCGATCGAGTTCCAGGGCCGGCCGCTTGCGAGCTACCGGGGGCGGGAGCAGACGACGTTGCGCTCGAATATGCAGGTCGTCTTCCAAGATCCCTTCAGTTCGCTTTCGCCTCGGCAGACGATCGAGCGCATCGTCGGGGAGGGGCTTGCGTTGCATCGGCCGCAGCTCGATGCGGCGGCTCGGCGCGAAAAGGTCTCCACGGTATTGAAAGAAGTGGGGATCGATCGTACGGCACTCACGCGTTATCCGCACGAGTTCTCGGGCGGTCAGCGGCAACGGATCGCGATTGCCCGTGCGCTCGTGCTGGAGCCTCGCTTATTAGTGCTCGATGAGCCGACGAGTGCGCTCGACGTCTCGATTCAGCAGCAGGTTCTGACCCTGCTCGCGACACTGCAGCACAAGTACAACCTCGGTTTCGTATTCATCAGCCATGACCTGGCCGTCATCGGCGCGATGGCGCACCGCGTTGCCGTGATGCAAAACGGGGTCATCGTCGAAACAGGGGACGTCGAAAAAATCTTCTCCAATCCGGCCCATCCGTATACGCGAAAACTCTTGAATGCGAGCCTGCAAGGGTGAATCCCGGCAATTATGACGGTACCCCGATTGTTTTTTTTAATTTGTTTTGACAATCAGTTATATCGTGGCTAGTATCGTCCAAACTTTCCGCAGTTCTCTGATTCTTAAGCAAAACCTACCGACCAATGCAGCACCGAAATTTTGCCCAGGCTTGTACGCGCGTCGTCGCCGGGATGTTCATTGGCGTGTTGATGACGGCAGCTACCGGCGCGTTCGCAGACGAAACGAGTAGCTCCCCGCAAATCGCTTCCCCCATTCCGGCTCACCTCGAGTCGGATGGGTCGTCTTCCGCATCGTCTTCTTCTCTCGCTTCTAATACGAGCAACCTCCCCGCAGCGGATACGAGCACGAGCGGTCGTGCCAAGGCGTTCCTCTCGGGCGTCGCGGGCAAGGCCGGCGACGTGGTCGTCGGCGCGCTGAACATGATCGGCGTGCGCTACCGTTGGGGCGGCAGTTCGCCCGATTCGGGTCTCGATTGCAGCGGTTTCGTGCGCTACGTGTTCCAAGACACGCTCGGAATGGCGCTGCCGCGCCGTGCCGAGGAAATGAGCCGCGTGGGAGAAAAGGTCCGGATGGCCGATTTGAAACCGGGCGATCTCGTCTTTTTCAACACGATGCGCCGTACGTTCTCGCACGTCGGCATCTACATCGGCGGCAACAAGTTCGTGCATTCGCCCTCGACGGGCAGCACGATCCGTGTCGACGATCTCGATGACGGCTATTGGGAGAAGCGCTTCACGGGCGCGCGGCGGATCGAAACGCAGTTCCCCGTGAACGTCGAAGATCTGCGCAAGCGCGTGAGTGCGACGATGGGCGGCGACGCATCCGCCGGGACCGGCACCGGCAGCAACTGAGCGGCATCCGGCCGGGCGTGAATACGTCCGGCAATCGAACGACGCGGTATGGATTTCGTCCTTGCCGCTAGAAAGCCCGCCTTAGAGCGGGCTTTTGCTATTGGGTCCGAGGCTTCGCGCGGTCAAGCGGCCGCTGCCACGCCCGCGCGCCGCTCGGCGAGCTTGCGTTGCAGTTCGGGGTACAGCCGCGCGACGGCTGCTTCACCAGCGAGGATCGCTTCGTTGCGTTGGCCGAAGTTGCTGCCGCTCATGGCCGCCAGGTTCGGGCGAATGACGAAGTCGGCGTACTTCTCGAGTTCATACGTCTTGATCGTCTGACCCATGATCGTGAACGTTTGTAGCAGTACGTCGAACGAGTTCTGCGTCGCAGCGCTTTCCGGATTGGCCGAGATATCTACGGCGATGACGAAGTCTGCGCCCATCTTGCGCGCGAACGAGGCCGGCACGGGGCTGACGAGGCCGCCGTCCACATACTCGTGGCCGCCGATTTTGACCGGCTCGAAGATAGACGGAACGCTGCACGAAGCGCGCACGGCGATACCGGTATCGCCACGCTGGAACAGGATCGGCTGGCCGTTGCGAAGATCGGTGGCGACGATGCCGAGCGGCTTGGCCATTTTCTCGATCGTGCGATGCTGCAGCGTCGTGTCCACGTAGTTCTGCAGCGCGAGCCCTTGCAAGAACCCGCGCGTGCGAAACGGCATGGCCCAATCGCTGATCGACGCTTCGTCCATCGTCAACGCGAGCTTGTTGATTTGCAAGCCGCTCATTCCCGACGCGTAAAGCGCGCCCACGACCGAGCCCGCGCTCGTGCCGCAGACGATGTCGATCTGTAGGCCACGTGCCTCGAGCGCCTTGATTACGCCGATATGCGAGAAGCCGCGGGCGGCGCCGCCGCCGAGCGCGAGTCCGATGCGAAGCGGTTTGGGCGGCGCGGCCGGCGGCTGAGCCGGGGAGATGTTCGATTCGTTCGTACGCGTGGCGGGCGATGCGCAGGCGGCGAGGAGGGCCGATGCGCAAGCAATCGAAAAGCCGCGGCGGGTGAGGCGAGGGGAAGACGGTTTCAACGATATCTCCAGCGGCGCGCCGGGATTGGCGCGCATCGATCGCCGGACTGGGACCTGTGCACCCGCCGGCACGCCGCTCGCGAAGGCGGCGCGGGCACATCATACGGCAAAGCGTTCGGACGCGGCGCTCGCCGCTTGGCCGTCGCCGGGCGAGCAACGCGAGGCGCCGGGTATAATTGCGCTCTATTTCTGTTCGCTCGACGGCATGCCGCCCGCGTACACGCCATCGAACCATCGACGCTATCTATGACCACCGTCCGTACCCGCTTCGCTCCGAGTCCCACCGGTTTCATCCATCTCGGCAACATCCGCTCCGCGCTCTATCCGTGGGCGTTCGCGCGCAAGATGCATGGCGCGTTCATCCTGCGCATCGAGGATACGGACGTCGAGCGCTCCACCGCCGCGTCGGTCGATGCGATTCTCGAAGGGATGAAGTGGCTCGGTCTGGACTTCGACGAAGGTCCGTTCTATCAGATGCAGCGCATGGACCGGTATCGCGAGGTCATCGCCCAAATGCTCGATCAAGGGCTCGCGTATCGCTGCTATATGTCGATGGAAGAGCTCGAAGTTTTGCGCGAGCGCCAGCGTGCCGCGGGAGAGAAGCCGCGCTATGACGGCACGTGGCGTCCGGAGCCGGGTAAGACGCTGCCGGCGCCGCCCGCCGGCGTGGAGCCGGTGATCCGTTTCAAGAATCCGCTCGACGGCGTCGTTGCTTGGGACGACGCGGTCAAAGGGCGCGTCGAAATCTCGAACGACGAGCTCGACGACTTGGTGATCGCGCGTCCCGACGGTACGCCGACCTACAACTTCTGCGTCGTGGTGGACGATCTCGATATGCGCATCACGCACGTGATTCGCGGCGACGATCATGTCAACAACACGCCGCGGCAGATCAACATCCTGCGTGCGCTCGGCGGCGAAACGCCCGTGTACGCGCACTTGCCGACCGTGCTGAACGAAGCGGGCGAGAAGATGAGCAAGCGGCACGGCGCCATGAGCGTGATGGGCTACCGCGATGCCGGTTATTTGCCCGAGGCGGTGCTGAACTACTTGGCGCGTCTGGGCTGGTCGCACGGCGACGCCGAGATCTTTTCGCGCGAGCAGTTCGTCGAGTGGTTCGACCTCGAGCATCTGGGCAAGTCGCCCGCGCAGTACGATCACAGCAAGCTGAACTGGCTCAACAATCACTACATCAAAGAGGCGGACAACGCACGGCTCGCGCAGTTGGCGGTGCCGTTCTTTGCCGAACTCGGTATCGATGATGCCGCGCTTGCTAGCGGTCCTGACGCGGCATCGGTCATCGGGCTGATGAAAGATCGCGCGACGACCGTCAAGGAGATCGTCGAAAACGCGGCGATGTTCTATCGCGCTCCGGCACCGGAACCCGAAGCGCTTGCACAGCACGTGACCGATGCGGTGCGCCCGGCGCTCGCCGAACTCGCCGCCGCGCTGCGCACGTGTGAGTGGACGAAGGAGGGCGTGGCCGCCGCGCTGAAGGCTACCCTGGCCGCGCACAAACTCAAGATGCCGCAACTGGCGATGCCCGTGCGTTTGTTCGTGGCCGGCACGACGCATACGCCGTCGATCGACGCGGTCTTGGTGTTGTTCGGGCGCGAGTGTGTCGTGAGCCGTATCGAAGCGGGGCTCTCGATCTGACCGGCGGTCATTGCCGCGGCATTCCTGATCGCCTCGCGAAAAAATGCAAAAAGATCAGGGAAGGGTATTTACAAGACGGAAAAGGGTCCATATAATCTCATTTCTGTTCTGCAAGGGGGTATAGCTCAGCTGGGAGAGCGCTTGCATGGCATGCAAGAGGTCAGCGGTTCGATCCCGCTTACCTCCACCAAACATCGCAGACAGAATCAAAGAAAAGCTCTGGTTTCCAGGGCTTTTTCTTTTTCTACGGCTCGTAGATTTCCTCCCTCCTGTTTCCGCCGTTGTGCCCAAGTGGTGTCGCTGCCGAATCGATCGATCGCTCGCTCGCTCGCTCGCAAGGTCATCGGGAGAGCGGACATCCAACCGGCGCCGAAGGCGGCACACATCGGAACGTTGACTTACTTCAACGAGCTTCCGCTAGACATTCCTTCCATACTTTAGCCATCCCCAATGAAAACCGCTTGCATGGCCGTGCGACGTATGCGTATAATGCGAGGCTCTGCTGTTCGAGGTGTCGCGTTTAGCGGTATATTGCGCGATATGGTCGGAAGGCGGTTGTGAAGTGCTTTCGAAGTGCAGTGACTGAAAGAAAAAACTTCACAAACGCTGATCGACGAGTTAGAATAGCGTTCTTCGCTGTTGACGAAAGTTGAAAAGCGAATCGCGGTAGTGAAAAGATTTTGTCCCCTTCGTCTAGAGGCCTAGGACATCACCCTTTCACGGTGAGTACAGGGGTTCGAATCCCCTAGGGGACGCCAAACATCGGCGGTGCTTCGGTGAAGAAGCATCGCAGCTTACGAGACGAGACCGACGCTCGTGAGTATGATGAGTTGTTATGGAGTGGTAGTTCAGTCGGTTAGAATACCGGCCTGTCACGCCGGGGGTCGCGGGTTCGAGTCCCGTCCACTCCGCCAGACAAAGCCCGTTCAGGGTTCCTTGAACGGGCTTTTTTAATAAAAGTGTAAGCAGTATATTGAGCAGTACCTGTTGTCCCCTTCGTCTAGAGGCCTAGGACATCACCCTTTCACGGTGAGTACAGGGGTTCGAATCCCCTAGGGGACGCCAAAACATCGGCGGTGCTTCGTGATCGAAGCGCTGCAGCTTGCGGAAACAACCGACGTTCGCGAGCGAAGATGCAAGACTGGAGTGGTAGTTCAGTCGGTTAGAATACCGGCCTGTCACGCCGGGGGTCGCGGGTTCGAGTCCCGTCCACTCCGCCAAATAAGAAGCCCGTTCGAATCTGATTCGAACGGGCTTTTTTCTTCTCCCCATGCCTCGCCCGCAGCGTCGCTTCAGACGGACAGTCGCCTCTTCGTGCGCGCCCGGACAATCCGCCATTGCAAGTCGTACGATGCTGCCTTACTGTGATCACGGTTTCTCTTCGTTCCGGCTACGATGTTCGATCCGACCGACGCGCCTTCACGCCACGCGCCATCGCCGTTCCACCTGCGCCAAGCATCGATGAGCGATTTCGCCTTCGCTGAGGCGTTGACCCGCACCAACATGGGCCGCTACTACGAGCGGCATCGGTTGGCTTGGAGAGCCGATTTGTTTTTGGCGAGCTGGCAGGAATCCGAAAACTTCATCCTCGAAATCGATAACGAGCCGATCGGCGTCTTGCGGCTGACCGAGGAAGGGGACTCGCTGCATATCCGCGATGTACAAATCGCCGAAGGGCATCGCGGCGAAGGGGCAGGGACGTTCCTGCTCGAGACGTCGCACCAGTGGGCCCGCGAGCGCGGCCTACAAGAATTGCAATTGCGTGTATTCGTCGATAACCCCGCCGCGCGTTTGTACCTGCGTATGGGCTATCGCGTGGCGGGGCCCCGGTTGGGTCAACTCAGTGCCATCCGCCATATGACGCGCCGAGTTTGATGCGCTGTATCCAAGGCGCGGCGACGAGGCTATCGTACCGGGGCTCGAGGCATTCAAGGATTGTCAGGCGGCGCAAGCGCGTCTCAATCATCGTCGGTGCCCGACCGTTCAGGGGCTGCCTCGCCGTCGCGCATCATGAATGCGCGCGGGCTTTCCCCGAACGCACGCCGGAACATCGCCGAGAAGGCACTTTGGCTTTGATACCCGAGTTCATGAGCGATCTGCGATAGGGCCCGGCCGCGATTGAGCAGCGGGATCGCTCGCGCCAGCACGGCCTGTTGGCGCCACTGTGAAAAGCTCAAGCCGAGTTCTTGGCGAAACAGCCGTGCGATCGTGCGCGTGCTCGCGCCGACGCTTTCGGCCCAGTACTCGAGCGAATCGTTGCTGCCGGGATCTTTCAACAGCGCCTCGCAAAGCGCCCGCAAGCGTTTTTCCGCCGGCATGGGCACCGACAGCGGCAGCGGCTCCGAGCGCGTGATCTCATCGAGCGCGAGCGCGCCGAGCAGCCGTTCGCGCGAGGAGTCCAACTCGTCGGCATCGAGCGCGGCGATCGCTTCTCGAAGCAGGCCGGACACGTCGACGACGCGGCAGGCATCGAGTCCCGCGGGCACCACGGATTCGTCGATATACAGCGTACGCAGGTAGGCGTCCTCGATGATGACGACTTCATGCGGCACGTGGGGCGGGACCCAGATCGCGCGGGACGGAGGCACCATCCACGTGCAGCTTTCGACGGCGACGCGCATGACGCCGCGCGAGGCATACGCGAGTTGCGCCCACGCATGCAGGTGCAGGGCGATGCTTTCCCCAGCCGGCATGGGCCGAGCCCGCACGCGAATCGGATGCGTGGCAGTGGGTGCGACTGACGCGGGGATATCGATCAGGCGCACCCGCGCGGTGGACGCCGGCGCGGCGAGTTCGTTCGGGTTCACGGCGGCGCTTCGTAGGCAAAATGAAAGATTTAACGATGCCCGCATCAACAAAGCGGACGGCGATCGATATTGTATGTGCGTCTCGCTCTCTTGCCCGGACGACGGAGACGACCTGCCGGCCCGGCTTCGCGCTGGCCAGCGCGCGGCGACGCTGTCGAACGGCTTGCGCACCACGCTCGCGGACGGCTCATTCGACATGCATAATGCGCTTGCCGGGCATGGGCGGGACGAGCTTCGTCGCCGCGTCGTGCCGGTGCCTAACGATCGCCGGCGAAGTTAAAAGCATGGAACCGAGCCATGCAATCGGCGACGCGCAAATCCATACAACAAAAGGACGAGGGCAAATGAAACACGTATTTGTTTACGGCACGCTACGTGCGGGTGAAATCAACGACATCGGGGCGGCCGCCGCGCGCAATGGAATCAGCACGCCACGGCTGGTGGGCCGGGCGGCGGTAACGGGGCGGCTATACGATCTGGGCGACTATCCGGGACTCGTGCAAGACGAGGCGGCGGGTCCGGTGCGTGGAGATGTCTATGAAATCGACGATGCGCTGGTACCGGTGCTCGATCGGATCGAGGGTATCGAGCCCGGGGGGGAGGGTGTTTTCAAATCGCGCGAGTTGACGGTGACCGTCGCCGATCGCGAGCTGCGCTGCTTTTTCTATCCGGTCGACGATGTGTCCGTGAGCGGTCGCACTCGAATCGAAGCGGGCGATTGGATCAGTTATCGCCTCGCGCGCGACTCGGTCGCCATGCTGGAATACGGCCACTAACTACGGCGACTAGCAGCGTTCCACGGGAAGAGCGGCCGGAGCATCGCGTTCGCGACGGCCCGGCCAAGGCGGCGGCCGTGCATCGATGCGGGCCGCCGTTTTGTTTCCAATGTGTTTAGACTTCTTCGTAAAGCGGCAGCGTCAGGAAGTCGGTGAACGTTTCCGACGTCGACATCTTCTCGAAGATCGTCCCGGCCCGATCGTACGAGTCGGTGTTGCCGCCGACCGCCTGCTTCACCTTCGGCAGTTCCTCGGCGATCAGCGCGCGCACGAGCTCGGCCGTGACCTTGCGGCCATCCTCGAGCTTGCCCTTCGGCGAGCGGATCCATTGCCACACTTGCGAGCGCGAGATTTCCGCGGTGGCGGCATCTTCCATCAGGTTGTGGATCGGCACGCAGCCGTTGCCCGTGAGCCAAGAGCCGAGGTAGTGGATGCCGACGTTGATGTTGTTGCGCAACCCGGCTTCGGTGATCGGCGCTTCGGGACGGAAGTCGAGCAAATCCTTGGCGGTGACTTGCACGTCCTCGCGCTGCTTCCCGATCTGATTGGGTTTGTCGCCGAGCACGGCGACGAACTCTTCCATCGCCACGGGCACGAGGCCCGGGTGCGCCACCCAGCCGCCGTCGTAACCGTCGGTGGCATCGCGCTTCTTGTCGGAGCGCACGCCCGCCATGGCTTTCTCGTTCGCCGCCGCATCGTTCTTGTTGGGGATCAGTGCGCTCATGCCGCCGATCGCGGGCGCGTTGCGCTTATGGCAGGTCTTGAGCAGATGCAGCGCATAAGCGCGCATGAACGGCACGGTCATCGTGATTTGCGAACGGTCGGCCAGGCAGAACGCTTGGTCGTTCTTGAACTTCTTGATCGCAGAGAAGATGTAATCCCAACGTCCCGCGTTCAAGCCCGCGCTATGCTCGCGCAGTTCATAGAGGATTTCGTCCATCTCGAACGCCGCGAGAATCGTCTCGATCAGCACCGTCGCGCGGATGGTCCCACGCGGCACGCCAACCGCCTCTTGCGCCGCCAAGAAGATGTCGTTCCACAGGCGCGCCTCGAGATGGCTTTCCATCTTGGGCAGATAGAAGTAGGGGCCGCTGCCGCGCGCGAGCAATTCCTTCGCGTTATGGAACAGGAACAGCGCGAAGTCGAAGATGCCGCCCGAGACACGCTGACCGTCCACCGTCACGTGCTTTTCGTCGAGATGCCAGCCGCGCGGGCGCACCACGAGCGTCGCGACCTTATCGTTCAGCTTGTACGTCTTGCCGTTTTGCTCGAGCGAAATCGTGCGGCGCACGGCATCTTTCAGATTCAGTTGGCCCGTGATCTGGTTGTGCCAGTTGGGCGTGTTCGAATCCTCGAAGTCGGTCATGTACGAGTCCGCCCCCGAGTTCAGCGCGTTGATGATCATCTTGCGCTCGACCGGGCCCGTGATTTCGACGCGGCGGCATTCGAGATCCTTCGGCAGCGGTGCGATCGTCCAATCGCCGTCGCGCACGGCCTTCGTCTGCGCGAGGAAATCGGGGCGCTCGCCGGCGTCGAGCCGCTTCGTGCGCTCGATGCGCGCTTGCAGCAGTTCGCGGCGGCGGGCCTCGAACGTCCGGTGCAGATCGGCGACCAGCGCCAGCGCCTCGGGCGTCAGGATCGTTTCGAAGCCGGGCTCGATAGCGCCGGTGATTTGCATGCCTTGGGGCAACGACAACGTGTTCGCCATGGAAAGTCTCCTTTTGGTCGGTCAGATGGCAACGATAGGGGCGACGTTCTCGCACGTCGGGGCAAGGGCGGGCGAGACCATGCGCTTCAATCCTTTTCGGTCAATGCGAGGGTTTTGACGAAATCGACGAGTTCGGCCATGCCGGTGCCGATGCCGCGCGGTTTCGATCCGAGTTCCTCGAGCGGCGCGCCGGATCGATTGATCCAATAAGTGGTGTAGCCGAACCAGCCGGCACCGGCTACATCCCAGCCGTTCGACGAGACGAAGACGATCTCGCGCGCGCTCGCATCGAAAGCGCGCGTACCGAGCGCGTATGCGGCGGGTGCCGGCTTGTAAGCATGGGCCGAGTGCACCGAGAGGACGTGATCGAACAAGTCGGCGATCCCGGCGCTTTTAACGGCGATTTCGAGCATCCCCGGATTGCCGTTCGACAGAATCCCCAACCCGAGCGCACGGCCGTCCGGCGCAGCGCCGTACTCGCGCAGCGCGCGCAGTGCCGGGGCGGTGTCGGGAAAAGCGGAGAGGCACGCGTATTGATCCATGAGGCGCTTCTCGCCGGCTGCGTCCAGCGGCAAGCGCAATCGGCGCGCGGCGTGACGCAACGCATCGAGCGTCACGTCCCAGAACGGCTTGTAGTGAGAGCCGTTCGGATCGGCCAACGTGCGCAATTGCGAGTATTCGATCTGCTTGAGGCGCCACAACTGCGAGAGCGCGTCACCCTGTCCGGGGAACAACTGCTCCGCGGCGGCCACCACCGAGTGCACGTCGAACAGCGTGCCGTACGCGTCGAACAGCACGGCTTTCGGAAAACGTCGTAACGATGTCATGGCCGCATCCCCCTGTACTTAAGGTCAGTACCGTATTCTATTTGTGACCTGATGGATCGAAAAAGGCACGCATTGTCACTTGATCTTTGACTTTTTAGTACATAATCGGCCGATCGATCGTTTTCCCTCGGACGGGCCGCATGTCGCGCTTCAAACAAATCGAAACTTTCGTGGCCGTGGCGATGAAGGGCAGTCTCTCGGCCGCCGCGCAAGCCGAGGGCGTCGCGCCCGCCGTTATCGGCCGCCGGCTCGATGCGCTGGAGGAGCGGCTCGGCGTGAAGCTCCTGATCCGCACCACGCGTAAGCTGACCCTTACGTTCGAGGGCTCGGCGTTCTTGGAGGACTGTCAGCGGATCGTGAACGACATGCAAAACGCCGAATCGAGCGTCTCCGCGGGTGGGGTGAAGGCGAGCGGTCATGTGCGGATTTCGGCGCCCGCCGGGTTCGGTCGCAAGCACGTGGCCCCGGTGATCCCCGCGTTCGCTTCGGCGCATCCCGAAGTGTCGATCGCGCTCGATTTGTCCGATCGGATGGTCGATCTCGTCAACGAGGGCTTCGACTGCGCCGTGCGCTTCGGAGAATTGCCCGATTCCTCGCTCGTATCGTTGCGGCTCGCGGAAAACCGCCGCGTCTGCGTGGCCGCGCCCGCTTATCTGGAGCGCCACGGCATGCCTCGAACGTTGGCCGACCTCGCCCATCACAATTGTCTGGCCCTGGCGGCGGGCGTGAATCAGCAGCGCGGCTGGACGTTCCAAGAAGACGGCAAAGTGGTGTCGATCAAGGTATCGGGCACGCTCGAATGCTCGGACGGCGCCGTCTTGCACGAATGGTGTCTCGCGGGGCATGGTCTCGCCTGGCGTTCGGCGTGGGAAGCCGGGGAAGATATCGCCGCCGGCCGGCTCGTCACGGTGCTCGATGCGTTCGCCGCGCCGCCGATCGGGATCCACGCCGTGTTTCCGCAGCGCAGGCATTTGCCGCTGCGTGTGAGGCTTTTTCTCGATTTCCTTAAACATACGTATGAGCGTCCCGGCTACTGGCAATGACCGGCGCGGCGGCCACGCGCGGGTTTCCGATATGCGGACACACCCGAGGCGCGCTCGCCGCGTGGCGCGGGCGGCACTACAATCGATTTGAGTCCGCTCGCGCTGCACCGCACGATCGCGCCGAGCGTCGCGCCGCAGGCCCATGAGCGAGGTTGGGTGCCAAATACGGCTTATGTCGAGGAGGGGCGTTATGTTCAAGCACATCCTGGTCCCGACCGACGGCTCCGAGCTGTCGCAAAAGGCGATCGACGGTGCGATCGATCTCGCGCGTACAGTCGGCGCTCGCATCACCGCATATGCCTGCTTGCCTCAGTATCCGTACTCGCCGTTCGCGGAGGTCGTCGTCGAACAACCCGTCGACTTTCTGCAGCGCAGCGAGCGCGAAGCGCGCGAGCATCTCGTTGAAGTGGAGCAGGCCGCGCAGCGCGCCGGGGTGGTGTGTACGAGTCGAACCAGCGTGCATCCGTCACCGTATCTCGGCATCATCGAAGCCGCGGAGAGCGGGGGATGCGACGTGATCTTCATGGCCTCGCACGGGCGCAAAGGGCTCGGCAGCCTATTGATCGGCAGCGAGACGCAACGCGTGCTCACCCATACCAAGATACCCGTGATCGTCTATCGCTGAGCCCGGCTGAGCCCGCGCGGGTTGCACGCTTTCCTGCTTTCGACGATGAAACGCCGAGCCCCGCATGCCGATCGCATGCGGGGCTCGCGTCCCCCCTGGCCCCTCTCGCGAGTCCCTTCGTTTAGCCCTTCGTTTAGGCAACCTTCTTCGTGTCGAAGAACTGCTCGTCTTCGGTCGAGCCGTGCAGCGCCGTCGTCGAGGCTTCGCGCTCGACCGTCTGCGTCACGGCGTCGAAGTAGCCCGTACCGACTTCGCGCTGATGCTTCACCGCGGTAAAGCCCTTTTCGGCGGCGGCGAACTCGGCTTGCTGGAGTTCGACGAATGCGCTCATCTGCGAACGGGCATAGCCGTGCGCGAGGTTGAACATCGAGTAGTTGAGCGCATGGAAACCCGCCAGCGTGATGAATTGGAACTTGTAACCCATCGCGCCCAGCTCCTTCTGGAACTTCGCGATCGTCGCATCATCGAGGTTCTTCTTCCAGTTGAACGACGGCGAGCAGTTGTACGACAGCAATTTGCCGGGGAATTGCTTGTGGATCGCCTCGGCGAACTTCTTGGCGTACTCGAGATCCGGCTTGCCCGTTTCGCACCAGATCAGATCGGCGTACGGGGCATAGGCGAGACCGCGCGAGATCGCTTGTTCGAGACCCGGCGTCGTGCGGAAGAAGCCTTCCACCGTGCGCTCACCCGTCAGGAACGGACGATCGTTTTCATCGACGTCGGACGTGATCAGGTCGGCCGCTTCGGCGTCGGTACGTGCCACCAGCACGGTCGGCACGCCGCACACGTCGGCCGCGAGACGCGCTGCCGACAGCTTTGCAACGGCTTCGCGCGTCGGCACGAGCACTTTGCCGCCCATATGACCGCATTTCTTGACGGACGCCAGTTGATCCTCGAAGTGCACGCCCGATGCGCCGGCCTCGATCATCGCCTTCATCAGTTCGAACGCGTTCAGCACGCCGCCGAAGCCGGCTTCGGCATCGGCCACGATCGGGGCGAAGAAGTCGATATAACCTTCGTCGCCGGGGTTCTTACCTTCGGACCATTGAATTTGGTCGGCGCGCGTCAGCGTATTGTTGATACGCTTGACGACGAGCGGCACCGAGTTGGCCGGGTACAGCGACTGGTCCGGGTACATTTCGCCGGCCACGTTCGCATCGCCTGCCACCTGCCAGCCCGACAAGTAGATGGCCTTCAGGCCGGCCTTCACTTGTTGCATCGCCTGGTTGCCCGTCAGCGCGCCAAGCGCGTTGACGAACGGCTCGTTGTTGACGAGGTTCCACAGCTTTTCGGCGCCGCGCTTGGCAAGCGTGTGTTCCGGCTGGATCGATCCGCGCAGGCGAACGACGTCCTCGGCCGTATAGCCGCGCTTGATCCCCTTCCAGCGCGGATCGGTTTCCCATTGTTGTTGCAGTTGCTGTGCTTGCTGTTGGCGTGACATGGTGGACTCCTTGGTACCTAAAAGAGAGAAGGGCGTGATCTCGCTTGTCGCAACCGTTTTGGTCGCGAACTCTTATATAAGAGTCTAGGCAATTCGAAGCCCTCGGAATAGGGCCATTCAAACGTTTTTTAGATGTATTTTGTGTTTCAAAATCAAATATTTATGATTTTCATCTCACGATGAGAAATGGCATTTCCCATGTTGCAACGCCTCCCGTTGTGCCACGCAACACAGATTTTTACGACGCAAAAAAACTTTTCGTATCGTGAAAAAGGGGCGGAAACGCGACGTACCGCCCGGTGAGTCGTTTGATTTGGACGAAAAAAAACCGGTGCGAGCACCGGTTTTTCACACTGACGCGATGGCGCCTAGCGGATTACTGCCCGCTGCTACGACGTGCGCCGCTGCGTTGACCGTCTGGGCGGCGGCCTTGGCCGTCGCGAGCGCCGTAGCCCTCGCGCGAACCGAAACCGTCACGCGAGCCGTACCCACGCGATCCGTTCGAGCCGTTCGAGCTGCGTCCGGCGTAGCCGTTGCCGCCACGGCTATCGCCGTTGCTGCGCGGAGCGCCGGTGCCGCCGCCCGAGCCAAAGCGCCGGCCGCCGTTGCTGTTGCCGCCCGGACGGCCGCGGCCGTTACCCGTGCGTGCCGGCGGTGCCTTACGCGGCTCGTAGCCTTCGACGACGTTGACCGGCAGCGGCGAGCGAACGAAACGCTCGATGCGCTTGAGCGCGCCTTGTTCGGCGTGATGCACGAGGCTCACGGCGATGCCGGAACGGCCCGCGCGGCCCGTGCGGCCGATACGGTGCACGTAGTCTTCCGCGAACTTCGGCAAGTCGTAGTTGAAGACGTGCGTGATGCCCGGGATGTCGATGCCGCGCGCCGCGACGTCGGTCGCGACGAGCACACGCACGCGACGCTCGCGCAGAGCGCGAATCGTACGGTTACGCGCGCCTTGGGGCAGGTCGCCGTGCAGCGCGGCCGACGAGAAGCCGGCATCGGCGAGACGGCCGGCCAATTGGTCGGCATCGCTCTTCGTGGCCGTGAAAACGATCGCTTGATCGAGCGCCGAGTCGCGCAACAGGTGATCGAGCAGGCGATCCTTGTGATCGCGGTCGTCGACGTAATGGACGGTCTGAGCGATGTTCGTGCGCGATTCCAGGCGCTGCACGATTTCGATGCGCTCGGGATCTTTCAACAGCCGGTTCGTGAGCGAGCCGATCTTGCCGTCGAGCGTGGCCGAGAACAGCATCGTTTGGCGCGAGGCGGGCGTGGCGGCGACGATCGTTTCGATATCGTCGATGAAGCCCATGTCGAGCATCCGATCGGCTTCGTCGAGCACGAGCATTTGCAATTCCGACAGGTCGATACGGCCACGCTCGAGGTGATCGAGCAGGCGGCCCGGCGTGGCCACGAGGATTTCAGGGTTCTTCGCGAGCAACATCAATTGCTGGCCGTATGCCACGCCGCCCAGGATGCTGACCGTGCGCAGACGGCGCAGATGCTTGCCGTACGTCGAAGCGGCGGTCGTGACCTGCATGGCGAGTTCGCGCGTCGGCGTCAGCACGAGCAGACCGGGACGGGCAACGGGCGGGCCGCGGCGCTGACGGCGATCGCCACCGGCGTCGCGCGGTTGGGCGGCTTGCGTCTTTTGCACTTGGGCGAATCGTTCGATGGCCGGCAGCATGAAGGCTGCCGTTTTGCCCGAGCCCGTGGGGCTCGAGACGAGCAGGTCGCGACCGGCGATAGCGGCGGGAATCGCACGCTGCTGGACCGGGGTGGGAGCTGCGTAGCCCGCGGCCGTCAGCGCCGAAACGATTTCGGGCGACAGGCCGAGCGAGGCGAAGGTGGGGCCCGACGGCGCCGCGGCCGTTTCGTCCACGGGGGCTGCTGCATCGGTAGCGGCGGCCTCGGCGGGAAGGCCGAGAGCGAGATCGGCAATGGCGTTTAGCGGGCTGGAATCGAAGCTCGAAGTCATGAGAATCCTAAGAAGACGGCAAATAAGGCGTCGGCGCCAATCGGCATCACCCAAGTCGTCGGATTCAGCATGCACGGGCGCACGCGAGCAAATCGAAAAACGGGGGCAGCTCGCAAATCGGTGCGAGCTTTTCGTTAGAAGCTGTATCGGATACGGGACGCCTTTATGGCCTCGCCGTCAGCCTGGTATGAGACGGCCTGTGAGGGCCTAGGCGGAAGGGGACAGGTTCTAAACTAGATTGGAGCAAAACGCTACGGTGCGCCGCACGCGCCAAAATCTAGCCGGCAGGTGAAACGCAGACCGCATTATAAGGGTTTTTGCTGCAGCGCGCCACCCTCTATATGCGTCACCCCATATACGCATGGCGGCCGCGGCCCGTCGCACGCCGGAGCGGGACGAGCCGGGCGGTGCCGCCCGGGGCGCTGGGTTCAGCTCGCCGTGCCGTTTTTCAGCGACTCGACGAGTTCCACGTATTGCTGCTTCGCGACCTCTTGCGCGGTGCCCTTGAGCGCGGCCCACGCATCGTATTTGTACTTGCCGACGATATCGGCGAACCCGGGCTTATCGCCGTGGACGTCGCCTTCCGTGGCTTGCTTGAACAAGGCGTAAAGACGCAGCAGCGTCATGTTGCCCGGCTTTTCGGGCAGGGCTTTTACGTCTACTTGGGCTTGCTCGAACTGCGCATCGACGGTGCTCACGATCCATTTCTCCAGTGCGACGATATCAAGGCTGCCGATCATAACAAGCGTTCGCGCCCGAAAGCTCGAGCGATGCTTCCAAACGCAACGGACCCACGCTAGGCGGCGGATTCGCGCATGACCCGCATTACAATAGCGCCCATGACATCAACTGTGCTGCTTGCTCTAGATACATCGACCGAATATTGCTCGGTCGCCTTGCTTTGCGCCGAGGCGTCGCAAGCCGCCTCCAACCCCGCGGCTGCGCGCGTTTGGACGCGCCACGAAATGACCGGCGCCGTGTCCAGTGCTCGCGTGCTGCCTGCCGTGCGCGAACTCTTCGACGAAGCGGGCCTTTCCATCGGGCAATGCAACGCAGTGGCGTTCGGATCGGGCCCGGGCTCGTTCACGGGCTTGCGCACTGCCACCGGCGTGGCGCAAGGGCTCGCCTTCGGACTCCAAGTGCCCGTCGTGCCGGTCAGTACGCTGCTCGTATGCGCCGAGCACGCGCGGCGGCGCGATCCGTCGATCGAGCACGTGCTGGCCGTGCTCGATGCGCGCATGGACGAAGTCTATTGGGCCGAATACGCATGGGACGGCGCGAGCGGCGAATGGCAAACGCTCTCGCCGCCCGCCCTCGGAGCGCCCGAAGCGTTGGTCGCTCCGCCGGCGCCGTTCGCGCTCGCCGGCAACGCCGCCGACGCATTCGGCGAGCGCCTCGATGTGGCGGGGCTGGCGCGCAGCGTCGATCGCGCAGCGCTGCCGCACGCGGAACCCCTGGCGTGGGCGGCACTGCGCGCGTATCGAGCGGGACGTACCGTCGCGCCCGAGCACGCGGCGCCCGAATACGTGCGCGACAAAGTCGCCCAAACGAGTGCCGAACGGCTGGCCGAACGCGCCGCGCGAGGTGCGCGGGAGGCGCAATGAGCGGGGTGCTGTTGACCGAACGCTACTTGTCGCCCATGACGGAAGCCGATCTCGACGAGGTCGCGGCCGTCGAGCGCGAAGCCTACGAGTTCCCCTGGTCACGCGGGAATTTCGAAGATTCTCTGCGTAACGGCTATTTCGGGATATGCATGCGTCACTTGACCGGCGTGCTCGTCGGCTATTGCGTGCTGATGCCCGTGGTCGACGAAATGCATTTGCTCAATCTATGCGTCGCGCCGAGGGCGCAAGGCTCGGGGGCGGGTCTCGCCTTGTTGCGCGAGG
This sequence comes from Trinickia dabaoshanensis, assembly GCF_002879885.1. Lineage (GTDB taxonomy): Bacteria > Pseudomonadota > Gammaproteobacteria > Burkholderiales > Burkholderiaceae > Trinickia > Trinickia dabaoshanensis. Next base: position 202,688 of record NZ_PNYA01000001.1, on the reverse strand, counting down.
CCGTGCGCATCACGCAGGGCAAGGGGTTGAGCGGGCTGCTGCTCGAGGTGCGGCCGTCCAATCTGCGCGCCCTGCGTTTGTACGAGCGTTTCGGATTCGCGACGATCGGCCGGCGCAAGAACTACTACCCGGCGCGGCGTCATGGCCGCGAGGACGCGCTCGTCATGCGCTATACGTTTGCGAAGGAGGGCGACTGATGCCGCTCGATCAAGCCGCGCTCGAGACCCTCGGTCTCGGGACGATGTGGGTGCGGCGCGGGGCGCCCGGCGGCCAAGCGCTCGCCGAGGACGAACCCGCGCTAGATGAGCCGAGCGTAATGGCGCTTGACGCCGAACGCTCGGCGGCGCGCGCGCAAGTTGCCGAAGTTGCCGAAGTTGCGGAGGTCGCCGAGGTCGCGATAGCCGAACCCGTGCCACGCGAGCGCGAATTGCAGCAAGCGCCGGGCGGCGCCGGCGAGATCGCCACGCTCGATTGGGACGCTCTCGAGCAGCGCGTGTCGTCGTGCGAACGCTGCCGGCTCTGCGAGAAGCGCACGAACACGGTGTTCGGCGTCGGCGACCGCGCGGCCAATTGGATGTTGATCGGCGAGGGTCCCGGCGAAAACGAGGACAAGCAAGGCGAGCCCTTCGTCGGCCAGGCCGGCAAGCTGCTCGACAGCATGCTGCGCGCGGTGTCGCTCGCGCGTGGCGAGAACGTCTATATCGCCAACGTCGTCAAATGCAGGCCGCCCGGCAACCGCAATCCCGAGCCCGATGAAGTGGCGCGCTGCGAACCGTATTTGCAGCGGCAAGTGGCGCTCGTCAAACCGAAGCTCATCATTGCGCTGGGTCGCGTCGCCGCACAAAATCTGCTCAAGACCGATGCGAGCATTTCGTCGCTGCGCGGTCGCGTGCATCGCTACGAGGACGTGCCCGTCATCGTGACTTACCATCCGGCGTACTTGCTGCGCAGCTTACCGGACAAGGCCAAGGCATGGGTCGATTTGTGCCTTGCTCACGATACCTACCGGCAAGCGCTGGCCGAGGACGAGGCAACGTCATGAGCGCGCTCGAGCCGGCTGCCGAAAGTGCCGCCGCGCTCGATGCGCTGCAAGACGCGTTGTCCGATCCCACCGTTCGCGATCTGACTTGGCTGCTCGCGAGCAGCCCTTTGCTGCGGGCGTTTGCGCCTGTCGGCGAATTGGCGACCGTGTTCGAAACGCGGCAGCAAAGCGTTGCCGCGGTGGCTTGGCTGCGCGAACTCGATCGCGATCCGAGCGCGTTAAGGCAAGCGGTCACCGCTACGCGCATTGCCCGCCTCGGACGTTACGCCGAGTGTCTGCTGGGCTTTTTTCTCCAATATGGTCCGGCGGCGCGGCTCGTCGCCGCGAATGTCGCGCTGCGGCTCGCCGGCAGAACGATCGGCGAATGCGATTTCCTCGTGGAGAGTGCGAGCGGACGCAGGCTGCACTGGGAACTCGCCGTCAAATGCTATTTGCACGCAGGCGGCGATCGTGCCGAATTGGCCGATTACGTCGGCCCCAATTTGCAGGATCGATTCGATCTCAAACTCACGCATTTGCTCGGACATCAGTTGCCGCTCTCGGCGCGCGAGGAGTTCGCGGCACTCGGTCACATGGGGCCCTGGCATCCCCAGATGTTCGTCAAAGGCTGGTTGTTCTACCGCTGGAACGATGCGCCGCCGATCGCGCAAGCCGTCGATCCTTCGCATTGCCGGGGATTTTGGGCTTCGCGCGCCGAATGGCCGGCGCTCGGCGCAAGCCGCGCCGGCGCTCGCTGGGCCGTGCTGCCGCGCCTGGCGTGGCTCGCTCGTCGGCCGCCCGTCGCGCACGAGGACGCCGATGCCGCGGGTTTATCGACCGCCGATGCGCTGACCGAACGGCTGGCGCAGCAAACCGGGCCGATCATGATTGCCGCGTTCGAGCGCCAGCCGCCTGGTCTCGGTCATTGGCGCGAGACGGATCGGGGGTTCGTCGTACCGGACGAATGGCCCGAGCAGGCGTGGGCCTACGCGCGGGCCGTCGTGTAATTCGTACTCTGGCGGCGCTCCGCCGTCACCACCAACGATGAAAATGATGGAGCGGGCCGATACCGCTGCCGACTTGAAGCCGGGTGCTTTCGCGTAGCGCCTGGGCGAGATAGGCCTTCGCATCGGTGACGGCGCTGAGCCAGTCCTGCCGTTGCGGGCTGAGCGCCGCGATCGCGGCCGATAGCGTGCAGCCGGTGCCGTGCGTATCTTTCACGTCGATGCGCTCGCCGCCTAGGCGGTGATGGCCGGTTTCGTCGATGAGCCAATCGGGGCTTTGCGACCCGCCGAGATGTCCGCCTTTCATGAGGACAGCCCGCGCGCCCAGTGCGCGCAGGGCCTCGCCTTGTTGCCGCATGGCGGTTTCGTCGGCGGCCAGGGCGTCGGCGCCGACGAGCACCGCGGCTTCGTCAAGATTCGGCGTCACGAGCGCCGCGATCGGGATCAGCTCTTCGCGCAGGGCCGCCACCGCGTCGGCGCCGAGCAGCGGGTGACCGTTCTTCGACAAGATGACGGTGTCGAGCACGACGCGCTCCGGGGCATAGCGCCGCAACGCCGCCGCGACGGCGCGAACGATGCCGGCGTTCGCCAGCATGCCGATCTTGACGGCATCGATACGGATGTCCTCGAATACGGCGTCGAGCTGCGCCGAGACGAACGCGCCATCAGGAGCATGCACGGCGCGCACGCCGTGCGTGTTTTGCGCCGTCAACGCCGTGACGACGCTAGCGCCGTACACGCCGAGCGCCGAGAACGTCTTGAGGTCGGCTTGTATGCCGGCGCCGCCGCCGCTATCCGAGCCGGCGATCGTCAATACGTTGTGGACGAGGTGGGTCATGGCAGGCGGCCGCCGGTGCGGCCATGCGACTCAGTGTTTGACTTCGCCGATCAGCGCAACCGAATCGAACGCGCGCTGGTTCGCCTGATGGCGGCGCATGACAACCCACATCATGAGGCAGACGAACGTACCGAACAAGACGATGACGACCGAAACCGGCACGTCGAGCCACACGAGCACCGCATACAGGCACAGCATGACGAGCACCGACAGGTTCTCGTTGAAATTTTGCACCGCGATCGAGTGGCCCGCCGACAGCAACACGTGCCCGCGATGCTGCAACAGCGCATTCATCGGTACGACGAAAAAGCCGGACAGGGCGCCGACGAACATCAGGAATAGGTACGCGATGATCAAGTAGCCCGGCACGTGCAAGCGGCCGAAATAAAAGCCCCAATTGGCGGGAATCAGTTGCCGCGTATAGAACGCCATCGCCATCACGGCGAGGCCCATGATGATCCCGACCGGCAGAACCGTCAGCGATTTCTTTAGCGGCACGCGCGCCGCCGCCATGATCGCGCCGCCGGCCACTCCGACGGCGACGATTGCCTGCAAGATCGCGCCTTCCGACAGCGACATCCCGAGCGACACCTCGGCCCACTTCAGTACGATGAATTGCAGCGTGGCCCCGGCGCCCCAGAACAGGGTGGTGACGGCGAGCGAGATTTGGCCCAGCTTGTCGTGCCACAGCGCCAGGAAGCAATCGGCGAAATCGGTCACGAGTTTGATCGGCCCGTGTTGCTGCTTGGGATAGCGGGCACCCGTGTCCGGAATGCTCAGGTTGAAGACCGCGGCGGTGACGTAGATGCCCATGATGACGAGCATCGCGGCTTCGGCCGGCGTATGAACGAGGGGTATGTGATGCCTGAGCACGTGCGCGGCGATGTGCGGACTGATCAGCGCCCCTCCCAGCACCGTGCCGAGGATGATGGAGGCGACCGTGGTGCCTTCGATCCAGCCGTTCGCGGCGACGAGCCGCTCGGGCGGCAACAGCTCCGTGAGGATGCCGTATTTGGCCGGCGAATAGGCGGCCGCGCCGAAGCCGACGATACCGTAGGCCGCGAGCGGGTGCGCGCCGACCATCATGAAGAAGCAACCTACGATCTTGATCGTGTTGGTCACGAACATGACCCGGCCCTTGGGCCGCGAATCGGCGAAAGCGCCGACGAACGCGGCAAGGACGACGTACGACAGGACGAAGAACAGCTTGAGCAGCGGCGTCATCCAGTTCGGGGCATGGAGGTCTTTGAGCAGAGCAATGGCGGCAATCAGAAGGGCGCTATCGGCCAGCGACGAGAAAAACTGCGCGGCCATGATGGAGTAAAAACCTTTTTTCATCTGATGCGGTGCGGTCCTTTGCGGCGCGTCCTCCCCGGACGCGAGTGACGCGTTAGGACTTAGGCCGTTCGAAATGGGTTGTGCGCACGGCTTTATATCACGAAAATAGGTGGCTTCGGACGGCCGGCGCGCCGCCCGAGCGGCGCATTGCTATCCGCCTTGCGTCCGATTACGCGCCATCCCATCCTGATATGGCCTCGTGCCTCATACGAAAACGTCATGCCGCGCCCGCTTCTCGCCACCATCCACACCGCAGCTCTGGCCAACAATCTCGCTTGTGTCCGCCAGCGCGCCCCCAAATCCAAAGTGTGGGCCGTCGTCAAGGCCAACGCATATGGCCACGGACTCGCCCGGGCATTCCCCGGCTTGCGAGCGACCGACGGGTTCGGCTTGCTCGACCTCGAAGAGGCCGTCAAGCTGCGCGAGCTCGGTTGGGCCGGTCCCATTCTTCTGCTGGAAGGGTTCTTCCGTCCGACGGACATCGACGTCATCGACCGGTATAGCCTGACCACGACGGTGCACAGCGACGAACAGTTGCGCATGCTCGAAATGGCCCGCTTGTCCAAGCCGGTCAATATCCAGTTGAAGATGAACAGCGGCATGAACCGCCTAGGCTACACGCCGGAGAAGTTTCGTGCAGCCTGGGAGCGTGCGCGCGCGTGTCCTGGCGTCGGGCAAATCGTGCTCATGACCCATTTTTCGGATGCGGACGGGGAGCGTGGCATCGACTACCAGATCGACGCGTTCGAGCGCGGGGCGGAAGGCATCGCCGGCGCGCGCAGTTTGTCGAACTCCGCGGCTACGCTCTGGCATCCGCGCGCGCATTTCGACTGGGTGCGCCCGGGCATCATTCTGTATGGCGCATCGCCGTCCGGTGTGACGGCCTCTGTCGCAGACGTTGGGTTGCAGCCCGCCATGACGCTGGCATCCGAACTCATCGCCGTCCAAACCCTTGCAAAGGGACAGACCGTCGGGTACGGATCGATGTTCACGGCGCCGGCGCCGATGCGCATCGGCGTCGTGGCCTGCGGTTATGCGGACGGATACCTGCGATGCGCGCCGGAGGGCACGCCGATCATCGTCGATGGGGTGCGCACTCGTCTGGTCGGGCGGGTCTCGATGGATATGCTGACCGTCGACTTGACGCCTTGCCCTACGGCGAACGTCGGTTCGCGCGTCGAGCTTTGGGGCGCGCAGTTGCCGATCGACGACGTGGCGCGCGCCTGCGGCACGATCGGCTACGAGCTGATGTGCGCGGTCGCGCAGCGCGTGCCGGTTTTGGCCGAGTGAGGCACCGCGCGTGGCGAAACAAAAGACGGTTTATAGCTGTACGGAATGCGGCGGTCAGATGCCGAAGTGGCAAGGGCAGTGTCCTTCGTGCCACGCTTGGAATACGTTGGTCGAAGCCGCTGCGCCCAGCGCGGGCGCGCATCGCTTCCAGTCGCTCGCCAAGAGTGCGCCGGTGCAGCGGTTGGCCGACATCGAGGCGGCCGACGTCCCGCGTTTTTCGACGGGCATCGGCGAGTTCGACCGCGTGTTGGGCGGCGGTTTCGTTGCGGGCGGGGTGGTGCTGATCGGCGGCGATCCGGGTATCGGCAAGTCGACGCTGCTGTTGCAATCGCTGGCTTCACTGGCGCAAGAGCGCACGGCGCTTTACATCAGCGGGGAAGAGTCGGCGGCGCAGATCGGCCTGCGCGCTCAGCGCCTGGCCTTGGTCGAGCCAGGTTCGCATGCGGCCGATCTCAAGCTGCTCGCCGAAATTCAGCTCGAGAAGATCCAAGCCGCGATCGAGGCTGAACGGCCCGACGTTGCCGTCGTCGATTCGATCCAGACGATCTACTCCGACGCGCTGACCTCGGCGCCGGGTTCGGTCGCGCAGGTGCGCGAATGCGCGGCGCAACTGACGCGCATCGCCAAGCAATCGGGCACGACCATCGTCATGGTCGGGCATGTGACGAAGGAAGGGAGCTTGGCGGGCCCGCGCGTGCTCGAGCATATCGTCGATACCGTGCTCTATTTCGAGGGCGATACACATTCGTCGTTCCGGCTCGTGCGCGCGTTCAAGAACCGCTTCGGCGCCGTCAACGAACTCGGCGTATTCGCGATGACCGAGCGCGGGCTGAGGGGAGTCGCAAATCCGTCGGCGCTGTTCTTGTCGCAGCACGAACAGATCGTTCCCGGCTCGTGCGTGCTCGTCACGCAAGAGGGCTCGCGGCCGTTGCTCGTCGAGATCCAGGCGCTTGTCGATACGGCTCAGGTGCCCAATCCTCGGCGGCTGGCCGTCGGGCTCGAGCAGAACCGGCTTGCGATGCTACTGGCCGTGTTGCATCGGCACGCCGGGATCGGCTGTTTCGATCAAGACGTGTTCTTGAACGCCGTGGGCGGTGTGAAGATCGCCGAGCCGGCGGCGGATTTGGCCGTGCTGCTCGCCATTCATTCGTCGATGCGCAACAAGCCCTTGCCCAAGGGGTTGATCGTATTCGGCGAAGTGGGGCTCGCGGGCGAGATCAGGCCGTCGCCCCGGGGGCAGGAGCGGCTGAAAGAAGCCGCCAAGCTTGGGTTCACGGCCGCCTTGATCCCGAAGGCCAATGCGCCGAAACAGCCGATCGACGGGCTTCAGGTGCTCGCCGTCGATCGTATCGAGCAAGCGATCGACCGCATCAAGGAACTCGAATAACGAAGGGCGGGCGCCGCGCTCAAACGTCGTCGCGGGGCCGGCTCGATGGTGCCGGATGGGCCGGCGGCACCGCCGGCGCGCGCTTGTCCGGTTCCGTTTGAAACAGCACGTGCTCGCGGGCCTCATCGACGGTGAGCACCGGCGCTACGCAGCAATCGCGGGGTTCGAGTAACTCGATCCATGTTTTGAGGCGATGAGTGGCGATGTGCTCGGCCATCTCTTGGGCCAGCGCGACGGCATCGGGACCGCCAATGACCTGGCCCAGGCTCCAGTGCCGCGCGGCCCAGTCCGGGCGGCCCAACGCCCCGCACAACCGTTCCCAGAACTTCAACTCGAGCGCGCCTACCGCGAGCCAGCGGCCGTCGGCCGTTTGGTAGACGTTGTAGCAGGGCACGCCGCCGTTGAGCAGCCCATTGCCCGCGCGCAGTGCGTCGCGACCGGCCGGCGCGCCGCGATCGGCGTTTTCGAGCGTCGCCCGCGCCACGATGTTGCTCGCGTGGATCGAATGCGTCATCGAGATGTCGATGAAGGCACCCTCCGAGCTGCGCGAGACTTGCCACAGCGCGGCGAGGATGCGGGTGACCGCGGGCAGCGCGCCCCCGAGCAAATCGGCGATTTGGATGTTGGGGACGACCGGCTTGCCGTCCGGCGCGGCGATTTGATCGAGGACCCCGGCGTAAGCCAGATAATTCAGGTCATGCCCGGGCCGCTGCGAGAATGGGCCGCTCGAGCCGTAACCCGTGATCGCGCAATAGACGAGCTTCGGGTTGACCTTGACGAGGCTCCGGTAGTCGAGCCCGAGCTTTTCCATGACGCCGGGGCGAAAGCTCTCGACTAGAACGTGCGATTCGCGCACGAGCGCGCGCAAGACGGTGCGGCCCGTCTCGGACTTTAGATCGAGCCGCGTTTCGCGCTTGCCGCGATTGACGAGACGATAAAAGCTGCTCGGCACGCCGCTCGCGCGATCGGCCGGCGCTTGCATCATCGCGCGCGCGCCATCGCCGGCGCCGGGCTCCTCGATCTTGAGCACGTCGGCACCGAGTTCCGCGAGCCGCAACGTCGCGAGCGGGCCCGGCAGCAAACGCGAGAGATCGAGTACGCGCAAGCCTTGCAGCGGAGCGTCGGTCGTCAACGTACACCTCCAGTCGATCCGTCACGGCTCGGCCCTTGCGCGAAAGGGCCGCGAGCACCGCTTCGCGCGGCGCACCCTAGCCGATCTGTTCGAGTTCCTCTTGCGCATCGAGCCATTCGGCTTCTAGCGCTTCGAGACGCGCGTGGACTTCGGCCTGCCGCTTGAGTGCATCGGTCAGCTTGGTCTTCATGGCCGGTTCGTAGCTCGCCGAGTCGGCGACGAACGCATCGAGCGTCGCCTTCTCGGCGTTCAAGGCATCCATCTCCTTTTCGAGTTTGGCGATGCGCGTTTGCAGCGGCTTTTTGAGCTGAGAAAGCTTTTGGCGAACTTCCGCTTCCTGGCGCCGTTGGTCCTTGCGATTGCCGGCCGGCGCCTCGCTGTCGCGTGCGGCGTCTCCAGGCGCTGCCGCTTGGCTTGCCGCCTTGGCCGCGGCGCGCGTTTCGGCGGCATGCTGCAGCAGCCAGTCGCGATAGTCGTCGAGGTCGCCGTCGAAAGGCTGCAGGCGATGCTTGGCGACGAGCATGAATTGATCGGTGCTCGCGCGCAGCAAGTGGCGATCGTGCGAGACGAGAATCAGCGTGCCTTCGAATTGCGCCAGCGCCATCGTTAGCGCGTGCCGCGTTTCGAGATCCAAGTGGTTCGTCGGTTCGTCGAGCAGCAGCAGATTCGGCTTTTGCCAAATGATCAACGCAAGCGCGAGCCGCGCTTTTTCGCCACCCGAGAACGGGCCGATCGGCGAACTCGCCATGTCGCCCGAGAAATTGAAGCCGCCGAGGAAGTCGCGCAATTCCTGCTCGCGCGTGTCCGGCGCGATGCGGGCGAGATGGGCGAGCGGCGAATCGTCGGGCCGCAAGGTTTCGAGCTGATGCTGGGCGAAATAGCCGATGACGAGGCCGCGCCCCGCCCGCATGGTGCCTCCGAGCGGCTCGAGGGTGCCGGCGAGCGTCTTGACGAGCGTCGACTTGCCCTGGCCGTTGGCCCCCAGTAGGCCGATACGTTGGCCGTTTTGCACGGACAGCGTGACGCCGTCGAGAATCGGAATCTCAACGCCCGCGTCGGTCCGGTAGCCGCAGCGCACGTCTTCCATGACGAGCATCGGGTTCGGCGCGGCGTCGGGCGTGCGGAACTCGAACGTGAACGGCGAGGCCGCGTGCGCGGGGGCGATGCGCTCCATTTTTTCGAGCGCTTTCATCCGGCTCTGGGCTTGACGCGCCTTGGTCGCCTTGGCCTTGAAGCGATCGATGAAGCTCTGCAGATGGGCAATCGTCTTTTGCTGCTTTTCGAAGGCGTTTTGCTGAAGCGCCAACTGCTGCGCGCGCAAAATTTCGAACTGCGAGTAATTGCCCCCGTAGCGTTTTACCTGGCGATTTTCGAGGTGCAGCGTGACGTTGCAGACCGCATCGAGAAATTCGCGGTCGTGCGAGATGATTACGAGCGTGCCGGGATAGCGTCCGAGCCAGTCTTCGAGCCAGACGATCGCGTCGAGATCCAAGTGGTTCGTCGGCTCGTCGAGCAGCAGCAGATCGGAGCGGCACATGAGCGCTTGCGCCAGATTGAGCCGCATGCGCCAGCCGCCCGAGAAGCTTGCCACCTGTTCGCGCGTTTGCGCGAGTGTGAAACCTAGGCCCAGCAATAGCGCCTCGGCGCGGGCCGGGGCCGTGTAGCCGTCGGCATCGGCGAAGGCCGCGTGTGCGTGCGCAAGCGCTTCGCCGTCGTGGCTGGCCTCCGCCTGCGCAATCTGGGCCTCGATCTCGCGCAGCGCCGCATCGCCGTCGAGCGTGTACTCGAGGGCGGTTTTCTCCGCGGCGGGCGTTTCCTGGGCGACGTGGGCGATGCGCCACGACGGCGGCAGCGAGAAGTCGCCGGCGTCCGGATGCAACTCGCCGCGCAGCACGGAAAAGAGGGTGGACTTGCCGGCCCCGTTGGCGCCGACGAGACCGGCCTTTTCGCCCGGGTTCAGCGTGAACGTGGTGGCGTCGAAGAGCGGCTTGACGCCGCGGGCGAGGCTGAATTGATTGAAACGGATCACGGGCGGGGCCGGCTGCACGAAAAGCGCTATTTTAGACGTTCGCGAGCACGGTCTGTGCCGGACATCGCGCGAAGCTTTCGCATAGACTTGCGGTTTTCCATTGGAGGCAACCCGGTGAGCACGGTTTACACGTTTTCCGCACGCACGCTAGGCGGCGAGGCGCTCGGCCTCGAGCGCTATCGCGGCAAGGTTCTGCTGATCGTCAACACGGCCAGCGAATGCGGGTTCACGCCGCAGTATGCCGGGTTGCAGCAGCTTCACGAACGGTTTGCCGCGCGCGGTTTCGAGGTGCTGGGCTTCCCTTGCAATCAGTTCGGCAAGCAGGAGCCCGGCGACGCGGCGCAGATCGGCAGCTTCTGCCAGAAGAATTTCGGCATCTCGTTCCCGATGTTCGAAAAGATCGACGTGAAGGGCCCCCACGCGCATCCGCTGTTTGCCTATCTGTCGGCGGAGCGACGGGGGATTCTCGGCACGAAGGCCGTCAAGTGGAACTTCACGAAGTTCCTGGTCGATCGCGACGGCAACGTCCTCAAACGCTACGCGCCGAAGACGCCTCCCGAGGCGATAGCGGCAGACATCGAACGGCTGCTTTGAGGCCTTCGAGCCTTTTCAGGCCAATGGCCGGTGGGGGCTAGCACTTCAAAGAATCGGGGAGAACAACCGCGCCACATGCATCACGATGCGTCGCAGCGCCGACGCGTTGCGGTACTCGTGGCGCTCGACTTCCCATGCCTCGCCGAAATCGCGCGCGAGCATAGCCTCCACCTCCGAGGCGAAGGCATGGTCGATCGTGAGCACCATGATCTCGAAGTTCAGGCGGAAGGAGCGGTTGTCGAGATTGGCACTGCCGATCGCGGCGGCCACGTCGTCGATCAACACCACCTTCTGGTGCAAGAACCCCGGCCGGTAGCGGAAGATTCGCACGCCGGCTCGGATAAGATCGTACGCATAGAGCTTCGAGGCTTCGAATACGACGTAGTGGTCGCGCCGGCTTGGGATCAAAATGCGTACGTCGACCCCGCGCATCACGGCGAGACGCAACGCCGATATGACCGCTTCGTCGGGCACCAAGTAGGGCGTGGTGATCCAAATCCGCGTTTGCGCCGCATTGATCGCCTCGACGAAAAACAGCGAACCCGTCTCGTCCTTGTCGGCCGGTCCCGGCGCCACGACGAGGCAATGCATGTCGGCGTCTTCGACGCGTTCGGGTTGCTCCGCTTGCGAAGGCTCGAGCCGCGGCAGGCTTTGCGTCGCCCAATGCCAATCCTCGATGAACACGAACTGCACGCTCGCCACCACGGGACCGCGCAACTCGATGTGCGTGTCGCGCCAGGGCGATAGGCGCGGATTACCGCCGAGATACTCGACGCCGACGTTATGACCGCCGACGAACGCGCGCTCCCCGTCGACCACGACGATTTTGCGGTGATTGCGGAAGTTCAACTGGAAACGGTTGACGAAGCGCCGATTGGTCGCGAACGGATGCATCTGTACGCCGCCCTCGCGAAGCGCCGAGATGTATCGTTGCGGCAAGTCGAAACTGCCGATGCTGTCGTACAGGAAGCAGATCCGCACGCCTTGCGCCGCTTTCGCCAGCAGCAAGGCTTTGAGCCGCTCGCCGAGTTCGTCGTCGCGGACGATGAAAAACTGGATCAAGACATAGTGGCGCGCGTGCACGATCGCATCGAGGATCGCGGCGAAGGTTGCTTCGCCGTTCACGAGCGTGCGCACGTGGTTGCCGGGCAGGAACGGCATGCCCGAAAGGCGCGTCAGGGCGCGCACGACGGAATGGCCGAGCGCATCGGCCGGACGCCCCATGGACGAAGCGCTGGTATCCCAGGCGCTCGGATGCGCGCGCGTGCGCAGCAATTCGCTTTCGATGCGGCGCTTGTCGACATAGCCCGAAAATTTGCTGCGCCCCAAAAACAAATACGGGATGAGGGTGACGTAGGGGACGGCCACGAGCGACACGGCCCAGGCGATGGCGCCTTGCGATGTGCGCGTATTCAAGATGGCATGCCCGGCGGCGATCACGCCCAAGGCGTGCGCGGCGAAAATCAGGCTGCCTAGAGAAAGCCAGTCGAATTGCATGAGCGGTTGATGAGGCGTGCGTCCGATGCGGATGCGCGGCGCGCGGGGCACGCCGTCCGCCAGCATCTTACCTAAGGGCCGGATTGGGCGGCAGGGGGTATCCGGAATCAATCGGGGGTATTGGCCGTGGGAAACCCGTCCGGGCGTTCAGGGGCCTCGAAGAGGAGGATGCCGGCTGTCAGCGAAAGCTGCGCGGCGGCATAGGAAAACCAGATCGCATAATCGCTGCCCTGGAAGGGGCTCAGGAAGCGATCGATGCCGATCATGGCATCGGAGGCGACGAACGCGAGCGCGCCCAGCGATAGCGCGATCCCGCCGGGCTTCGCCAGTAGCGCCAAACTCGCCATCGCGCACAACGCCAGCATATAGATGGCGACGGCGACCGCGAGCGGGCCCAGATGCGGGAAGAAGACGGCATACATCGCGGCGGCGCATGCGCCTAGCAACGGGACGGCCGCTCTCCGCCAGAAAGGCACGCCCCGCCACAGTCCGGCCGGCCCGAAAGCGCGCGGCGCGAGCAGCGCGCAGTATGCCAAGTGCGCGACTAGAAACGCGCCGAGTCCGCCCATGAACGAAAACGCGAGCTGCGGCAGTGCGAGTAAAGCATCGCCGGCCGCCGAGGCGGCCAGCGCCGCCATCAAGCGAACCCGTTCGCCGGGCGGCTCATGGCGCGCGCACGCCAGAAACAGCAGGGCGCACATCAGCACCTTGGCCGCGGCTTGATCGGGATAGGGCGCGCCTCGCAGCGATACGCCGTATGCCAGCGCGGCGCCGGCCGCGACCATCCAAAGCCGCCGGGTTTGCGACGCGGCACTTTCCAGCGGCGCGCCGCGGCTTGAAAGTGCCGCGTCTTCTTTGCTTTCCTCGTTGGGCCCGGCGGGCGTCGATTCGGGCACGGACATGGGCTCGATCAGACCGCCGGCAGATCGCTGGCTTGAATGAGGAATACGGTATCGTCGCCGGCGCTGGTCGAGAGCCAGACCAGATCGAGCCCGCCGAAGGCCGCCTCGACGTTGGGCCGCTCGTTGCCGATTTCGACGACGAGCAGACCATCCTCGGTCAACCAGTTGCGCGCTTCTTTGATGATGCGGCGCACGACGTCCATGCCGTCCTCGCCGCCGGCGAGCGCAAGCTCGGGCTCGTGGCGATACTCATCCGGCAGCGCGTCCATCGAGCTGCTGTTCACATACGGCGGATTGGCGATGATGACGTCGTAGCGCCGCTCGGGCAGCGGCGCGAACAAGTCTCCCTCGAAAAGCGCGATGCGATCGTCGAGCGCGTAATCGGCGACGTTGATGTGCGCGACTTCCAACGCATCGGCCGAAATATCGACAGCGTCGATGTCGGCGTTCGGAAATGCTTGCGCGGCCAGGATCGCCAGACAGCCGGAGCCCGTGCACAACTCGAGCACCGCGCTCACTTCGTCGGGATCGGCCACATAGGGCTGCAATCCGTCCTCGAGCAACTCGCCGATGAACGAACGCGGCACGATCACGCGCTCGTCGACGTAAAAGCGCAGCCCATGCATCCACGCTTCGCGCGTGATATAGGCGGCCGGAACGTGCCCCGTCGCCCGGCGCTCGATCACCTTCATGACGGCGTCGATTTCGTCGTCGAGCAAACGTGCATCCAAGAACGGATCGAGCGTATCGAGCGGCAGGTGCAGCGTATGCAGAACCAGGTAAGCGGCTTCGTCATAAGCGTTCGCGCTGCCGTGCCCGAACGCGAGCTGAGCTTGATTGAAGCGCGACACCGCATAACGCAGCAAGTCGCGAACGGTGCGAAACGGCGTGGTCATCGCGGCATCTCCTCGTGCTGTGCGGATTTCGGTCATGCGATCAGCGCCTCGAGCACGCGCCGGTAAATGTTTTTCAACGGATCGACGAACGCGAGTTCGATGTGTTCGTCGATCTTATGGATGCTGCCGTTCGGCGGCCCGAATTCGACCACTTGCTTGCAGATGCGCGCGATGAAGCGCCCATCGGAAGTGCCGCCGGTGGTCGAGAGCTCGGTGGATACGCCCGTTTCGTCCTTGATCGCTTGCGCGAGCGCGTCCGACAAATCGCCGCGGGGCGTGAGAAACGGCAACCCGCTGACGGTCCAGTCGAGTTCATACTCGAGCCCGTGCTTGTCGAGGATCGCATGCACGCGCTGTTGCAGGCCCTCGACCGTGCTGGCCGTCGAAAAACGGAAGTTGAACGACAGTTCCGCTCGCCCCGGAATGACGTTGCTCGCCCCCGTGCCGCTATGGAGATTAGACACTTGCCAGGTGGTGGGCGGGAAATATTCGTTGCCTTCGTCCCAATGCTGGGCCACGAGTTCGGCCAATGCCGGCGCCATCAGATGAATCGGATTGCGCGCGAGATGCGGGTAGGCGATATGGCCTTGCACGCCCTTGACGACGAGCTTGCCCGACATCGAGCCGCGCCGGCCGTTCTTGACCACGTCTCCGAGCGTATGCGTGGAGGTGGGTTCACCGACGATGCAGTAATCGAGCGTCTCGCCGCGCGCCTTCAAGGCTTCCACGACTTTGACCGTACCGTCGGTGGCGGGACCTTCCTCGTCGCTCGTAATGAGCAGCGCGAGCGAGCCGCGATGGTTCGGATGCGCGGCCACGAATTCCTCGCTCGCGACGATGAAGCCCGCGATCGAGGTTTTCATGTCGGCCGCGCCGCGGCCGTAGAGCTTGCCGTCGCGGTGCGTCGGCACGAACGGCGGCGAGGCCCATTGTTCCAACGGGCCCGTGGGCACGACGTCGGTATGGCCCGCGAACGCGAGCAGCTTGCCGCGTGCGCCGTCCGTGCCGCGCTTGACGGCCCACAAATTCGTCACGCCGTGCGACTCGATGGTTTCGCAGGTGAAGCCGGCTGCGTCGAGCCGCTCGATCAGCAGCTTTTGGCAGTGTTGATCGTCGGGCGTGACCGAGGCGCGGGCAATCAGTTCTTCGGTGAGGGCAAGGGTGCCGGACATGGGTTCAAAGGCCGATTCGTTCTTGATAAAAAAATGCCGGCGCTCAGACGCCGGCAGGCGATGCTCGTATTGTCTCGCGACCGGTAGGCGATGGCTAATCTACCGAATGGCCAGGGTGCGGCCGCTATGCGAAAAGCGTTGCGTATTCGTCGGCGGAAAAGCCCACCGACTTGACGCGGCCGTCCACGACGACGACCGGCCGCTTGACGACGGAGGGCTTTTCGATCATCAGCGCGATCGCGCCTTGCTGCGTGTCGGCGGCGGCCTTCGCGTCGTCGGGCAAAGCGCGCCAGGTCGTGCCGCGACGGTTGAGCAGGACTTCGAGCGGGACGTCCTTGAGCCAGTCTTTCACGACGGCAGCCGTGAGCCCCGCTTTTTTGAAGTCGTGAAACTCGAACGCGACGCCGTTCGATTCGAGCCACGTGCGGGCCTTCTTGACGGTGTCGCAGTTCGGGATGCCGTAGACGACGGTGCGCGCCGCGCTCATCAGTCGCCTCGCAGCAACTCGTTCAGGCCGACTTTCGCGCGCGTCTTGGCATCGACCTTCTTGACGATGACGGCGCAATACAGGCTGTGCGTGCCGTCCTTCGAGGGCAGATTACCGGCCACGACGACCGAACCCGGCGGCACGTAGCCATAGCTGACTTCGCCCGTTTCGCGATCGTAGATCTTCGTGCTTTGGCCGAGATAAACGCCCATCGAGATGACCGAGTTTTCGCCCACGATCACGCCCTCGACGACTTCGGAGCGCGCGCCGATGAAGCAGTTGTCCTCGATGATGACCGGGTTCGCTTGCAGCGGCTCGAGTACGCCGCCGATGCCGACGCCGCCCGACAGGTGCACGTTCTTGCCGATCTGCGCGCACGAGCCGACGGTCGCCCACGTATCGACCATCGTGCCTTCGTCCACATACGCGCCGATGTTCGTGTAAGACGGCATCAGCACGACGTTCTTAGCGATGAACGAGCCGCGGCGCGCGATCGCCGGCGGCACGACGCGAAAGCCGCCCGCGGCGAAATCTTCGGCCGTGTAGTTCGCGAACTTCGAGGGCACTTTGTCATAGAACTGCGAGTAGCCGCCGGCGGCCATCGGCGCGTTGTCTTCGAGGCGGAACGAAAGCAGGACGGCCTTCTTCAGCCATTGATTGACGACCCACTGGCCGTCCTTCTTTTCGGCGACGCGCAAAAGACCCTTGTCGAGTTGCTCGATCGCGTGTGCGACGGCATCGCGCACTTCGGCGGGCGCTGCCTTCGGCGAGAGCTCGGCGCGGTTTTCCCAGGCGTTGTCGATGATGCTCTGAATGTGTTGCGACATGTCGGTAGTTTCGCTAAATGAAGTCTGATGATGACGGTGCGGTGCAAGGGGCGTGCGGGGCGCCTGCCGCGGCCTCGGGCCGGCGCGTGCCGCGGGCGCGGATCAACGCGCCAGGCTGCGGCAGAAATCGACGATGCGTTTGGCGCCATCGACGCACTCGTCCACGTCGGCGACGAGCGCCAGGCGAACGAAATCGCGGCCGGGGTTCACGCCGTGCGCGGTGCGCGCCAGATATGAGCCGGGCAAAACCGTCACATTATAGTCGGCGTACAGGCGCTGGGCGAACTCGGTATCGGTCAGACCCGTGCGGGCCACGTTCGCCCAAAGGTAGAACGCGGCGTCGGGCAGGCGCACGTCGAGTACCTCCGCGAGCATCGGGGTGACCGTCGAAAACTTGGCCACGTACTTGGCGCGATTTTCGCGCACGTGCGCTTCGTCGTTCCAGGCGGCGGCGCTCGCGGCTTGGTAGACCGGCGACATCGCCGAGCCATGGTAGGTGCGGTACAGCAAAAAGCGCTTCAGGAGCGCCGCGTCGCCCGCGACGAAGCCCGAGCGCATACCCGGCACGTTCGAGCGCTTGGACAAGCTCGAGAGCATGATGAGCCGCTCGAAGCCGCGCCCCAGTTCGTGCGCGGCTTGCAGGCCGCCGAGGGGAGGATTCGCTTCGTCGAAATAAATCTCCGAATAGCATTCGTCGGACGCGATCACGAAGCCGTGTTTGTCGGAAAGGGCGAATAGCTCGCGCCAATCGTCGAGCGTGAGGACCGCGCCGGTCGGGTTGCCCGGCGAGCAGACGAACAGCAACTGCGTGCGCGCCCATACGTCCTCGGGCACGGCCGCGTAGTCGCAGGCGAAGTTGCGTTCGGGATCGCTGTTGGCGAAATACGGCTGCGCGCCCGCGAGCAGGGTCGCGCCTTCGTAGATTTGGTAGAACGGGTTCGGGCACAAGACGATCGCGCCGGGCCGGGAGCCGTCCACGACCGTCTGCGCGAGCGAGAACAGCGCCTCGCGCGAACCCGAAACGGGCAGCACCTCGGTGGCCGGATCGAGCGCCGGCAGGCCGTAGCGGCGCATCGTCCAGGCGCAGATGGCCTCGCGCAGCGCGGCCGAGCCGATCGTTGCGGGGTAGTTCGACAGCGTGTCGAGCGCGCCGACCACGGCTTCGCGGATCAGGGCGGGCGTCGCGTGTTTCGGTTCGCCCAGGCCGAAGCTGATATGCGGCAAGCCGGCGGGCGGTGTCGCGTCTTTGAACAGCGCGCGCAACTTTTCGAACGGATAGGGCTGGAGGCGGTCGAGTAAAGGATTCACGGCGGGCTCGGCGGGCACGTTTGCGAGGGCTTGTCTTGCGTGTGATTTTCGCAAGCCGTCCCCGCGCGGGAAAAGGGCGTCATTATAGCGTGGCGGGCGAGCGCCGGCGCGGGCGCGGCGGGCACGCGATGGTATGATTGCCACTTGCTCGCGGCTCGCGTGCCCGGTCTCGGCCGAGCATGCGTCTCGCGACACCAAAAGCATCGCGGCGGCGGCTCGCCGCGCGTGCGTCGCGGCGGCGCGGTTGCGTCCGTTGCGATGCTCGCGCGTGGGCTCGGCCGGCCGCGTTTTTGTTCGACCCTCATCAATACAGCGATATCGCCGTGCGTCTGACCTCGATCAAACTCGCTGGCTTCAAGTCCTTCGTCGATCCCACGCATTTTCAGGTACCGGGCCAGCTCGTCGGCGTGGTCGGTCCGAACGGGTGCGGCAAGTCGAACATCATCGATGCCGTGCGCTGGGTGCTGGGCGAGTCGCGCGCCTCGGAGCTGCGCGGCGAATCGATGCAGGACGTCATTTTCAACGGCTCGACGGCGCGCAAACCGGGCAGCCGCGCGAGCGTCGAACTCGTGTTCGACAACTCCGAAGGGCGGGCGGCCGGCCAGTGGGGGCAGTACGGCGAAATCGCCGTGAAGCGCGTGCTCACGCGCGACGGCACCTCGAGCTACTACATCAACAATTTGCCCGCGCGCCGGCGCGACATCCAAGACATTTTCCTCGGCACGGGCCTCGGCCCGCGCGCGTACGCCATCATCGGGCAGGGCATGATCGCGCGCATCATCGAGGCGAAGCCGGAAGAGCTGCGCGTGTTTCTCGAGGAGGCCGCGGGCGTATCGAAGTACAAGGAGCGCCGCCGCGAGACCGAAAACCGCTTGCACGACACGCGCGAGAATTTGACGCGCGTCGAGGACATCGTGCGCGAACTCGGCGCGAACCTCGAAAAGCTCGAGGCGCAGGCGATCGTCGCCACCAAATTCAAGGAACTGCAAACCGACGGCGAAGAGAAGCAGCGTTTGCTGTGGCTGCTGCGCAAGAACGAGGCGGCGGCCGAGCAAGCCCGTCAGCAGCGCGCCATCTCCGAGGCGCAAATCGATCTCGAAGCGCAGATGGCGAAGCTGCGCGAGGTCGAGGCCGACCTCGAAACGCTGCGCGTGGCGCACTATGCGGCAAGCGACGCCATGCAAGGCGCGCAGGGCTCGCTGTACGAGGCCAATTCCGAGGTGAGCCGGCTCGAGGCCGAGATCAAGTTCGTCATCGAGTCGCGCAATCGCGTGCAGGCGCAGATCGCCGCGCTCACGGCGCAGCGCGAACAATGGCAGGCACAGGCGGAAAAAGCGCGCGACGATCTCGAGCAGGCCGAGGAGCAACTGGCCGTTGCCGAGGAAAAAGCGGCGCTCGCGGAAGACGAAGCGGCAGCCAAGCACGACGAGTTGCCCGCGCTCGAAGCGCGTTGGCGCGACGCGCAAACTCAACTGAACGAGGAGCGCGCCGGCATCGCTCAGACCGAGCAGGCGCTCAAGCTCGAGGCCGCGCACCAGCGCAACGCCGATCAGCAATTGCAGCAGTTGCAACAGCGTCACGAGCGGCTCAAAGCCGAGGCGGGCGGGCTCGACGTGCCGGACGAAACGCAGCTCGACGAGCAGCGGATGCAACTGGCCGAGCAGGAAGAGATCTTGCGCGACGCGCAAGATCGCCTCACGGCGGCCCAAGAGACGCTGCCGCGTGCCGAGGCCGAGCGCCGCGAGGCGCAAGAGCGCGTGCAAAGCGAGAGCGCGCAGATCCATCAGTTCGAGGCCCGGCTCTTAGCGCTCAAGCAGTTGCAGGAGAACGTCCAGACCGAGGGCAAGATCCAGCCCTGGCTGGACAAGCACGAGCTCGGCGCATTGCCGCGCTTGTGGAAGAAGCTTCACGTGGAGGCCGGCTGGGAAGCCGCGCTCGAATCGATCTTGCGCGAGCGGCTGGCCGCCCTCGAGATATCCAATCTCGACTGGGTGCGCGCATTCGCGACCGATGCGCCGCCGGCGAAGCTCGCCTTTTATGCGCCGCCTTCGGCCGGTGCGCCGCGCGCAGCGCCGGCGGGCTTCACGCCGCTGCTCTCGCTGGTGCGCATCGACGATGCGGGTTTGCGGGCCGTTTTGAACGAGTGGCTGGGCGGCGCTTATGTCGCCGACGATCTGACGCAAGCGCTCGCCATGCGTGCGCAATTGCCCGAAGGGGCGATGCTCGTCGTCAAGGCGGGCCACGTCGTGACGCGCGTCGGCGTGCAATTGTACGCGGCCGATTCCGAGCAAGCCGGCATGCTGGCGCGCCAACAGGAGATCGAAAATCTCACGCGTCAATTGCGCGCGCAGACGCTGCTCGCCGACGAGGCCAAGACGGCCGCGATCCGCGCCGAAGCGGCGTACACGCAGGCCTCGCAAGCGGTGACCGATGCACGCGCGCAAGTCGAGCGCGCGACGCAGCGCGTGCATGGTCTGCAGCTCGAGGTGCTCAAGCTCACGCAGGCATACGAGCGCTACACGCAGCGCAGCACGCAGATTCGCGAAGAACTCGAAGAGATCACGGCTCAGATCGAAGAGCAGCGCGCGCAGCGGGCCGAATCCGAGGCGAATTTCGAGCACCACGACGGCGAGCTTGCGCAATTGCAGGCGCGCTTCGAGGAGAACCAACTCGCGTTCGAATCCCTCGACGAATCGCTCTCGGCCGCCCGCACGCAAGCGCGCGATCTCGAACGCGCAGCCACCGATGCGCGCTTTGCCGCGCGCAATATGGCGGCACGTATCGACGAGTTGAAGCGCAGCATCCAAGTCGCGCACGAACAAAGCGAACGGATCGCGGGCACGCTCGAGGATGCGCGCGCCGAACTCGAAACGATTAACGAGCAAACGACGCATACGGGCTTGCAGGAAGCGCTCGAAGTGCGGGCGCAGAAAGAGGCGGCGCTCTCGGCGGCGCGGCTCGAACTCGACGATTTGACGGCGAAGCTGCGCCACGCCGACGAAACGCGCTTGAGCGCGGAGCGCTCGCTGCAACCGCTGCGCGATCGAATCACCGAGCTGCAACTGAAGGAGCAGGCGGCCCGCATCGCCGGCGAGCAGTTCATCGAGCAATTGCAGGCGGCGGGCGTGGACGAGGCGCAACTGCAGGCGAAGCTCTCGCCCGATATGAAGCCCTCGTATCTGCAAGGCGAAGTCACGCGCATCAACAACGCGATCACGGCGCTCGGGCCCGTGAATATGGCCGCGCTCGACGAACTCTCGGCGGCCAAGGAGCGCAAGACGTTCCTCGACGCGCAGTCGGAAGATTTGACGCGCGCGATCGAAACGCTCGAAGACGCGATTCGCAAGATCGACCAAGAAACGAGAACGCTGCTGCAAGGCACGTTCGACGAAGTGAACCGGCATTTCGGCGAGCTGTTCCCGCGCCTGTTCGGCGGCGGGCAAGCGAAGCTGATCATGACCGGCGATGAAATCCTCGATGCGGGCGTCCAAGTGATGGCGCAGCCGCCCGGCAAGAAGAACTCGACGATTCACCTGCTTTCGGGTGGGGAGAAGGCGCTGACGGCCACCGCGCTGGTGTTCGCGATGTTCCAGCTCAATCCCGCGCCGTTCTGTCTGCTCGACGAAGTGGACGCGCCGCTCGACGATGCCAATACCGAGCGCTTCGCGAACCTCGTACGCGCGATGTCCGACAAGACGCAGTTCCTGTTCATCTCGCACAACAAGATCGCGATGGAAATGGCGCAGCAACTGATCGGCGTGACGATGCAAGAGCAAGGGGTTTCGCGCATCGTGGCCGTGGACATGGAAACCGCCGCGGGTTTCGCCCAGAATATCGTCTAACGAGCGGCGCCGCGCCGCGGGATGCGGGCGCGGGCCGCGCTACAGGAATGCTTCATGGAGCGTGCATGGACGAGTTGACACTCGGATTGATCGGCGCGGGCGCCGTCGTGGTGGGAGGGGTGGTCGTATACAACGCGTGGCAAGGTGCGAAGGTGCGCCGCAGGATGCCGCGCCCGATGCCAACCGATGCCGAGCAAGGGCTCGCGCGTCACGATCACGAGGAAGAGCGGCCGTTCATCGAGCCGGCTCGCGGCGCCGCGCGGCGCGAGAGCGCGATGCCGGACGCGGCGCCCGACGGCGAAGCCGCACGGATCGAACCGAGCTTCGGCGTCGCGGCGCCGCTCGATATTCCGGCCGATATCCAGGCCGAGGCCACGACGCCCAACGGCTTCACACCGGAGCCGCAATCGGAGGCGGCCACCGCATCGGCCGATACGGAAGCCGTGACGCCCGCCGCCACGACGATTTCGGCCGCGCCGCCGCACATCGTCGATCGCCGGATCGATTGCGTGGTGCCGATTCGGCTGGCCGGCCCGATCTCGGGCGAGAAAGCGTCGCCGCTCGCTCAGCGCTTGCGCCGGGCGGGCAGCAAGCCCGTCTATATCGAGGGCAAGCCCGAAGGCGGTAGCGGCTGGGAGTTGCTGCAAAACGCGGAGCGCTACGAAGAGTTGCGAGCGGCAGTCCAGCTTGCGAACCGAGGCGGTCCCTTGAACGAGCTCGAATTCTCGGAGTTCGTATCGGGCGTGCAGCAATTGGCCGATGCGATCGACGGCGCCCCCGAATTTCCCGACATGCTCGAAACCGTGTCGATGGCGCGTGAGCTCGACGGCTTTGCGGCGCAGTGCGACGCGCAGTTGTCGATCAACGTGTTGTCCGACGGCGCGCCGTGGTCGGCCAATTACGTGCAGGCGGTCGCATCGCAAGACGGCTTGCTGCTTTCGCGCGACGGTACGCGCTTCGTCAAGCTCGATGCCAAGCAAAGCCCCGTCTTCATGCTGCAGTTCGGCGATACGAATTTCCTGCGCGACGATTTGACCTACAAGGGCGGTCAGATGATCACGCTGATCCTCGATGTGCCCGTGGCCGAGGAAGACATCTTGCCGTTCAGGCTCATGTGCGATTACGCGAAGTCGCTGGCGGAGCGCATTGGGGGCCGCGTGGTCGACGATCAGCGCCGGCCGTTACCCGAGCAGGCGTTGCTCGCGATCGAAAAGCAGCTCATGACGCTGTACGCTCGGCTCGAGGAGGCCGGTATTCCGGCCGGCTCGCCCGCGACGCGGCGGCTCTTTAGCCAGTAACGCGCGTTCGCTAGAGAACCGATCCACAACAATACGAACGACATGGCTCGCAACCACGCGCAATCGCCTCCGCCCGCCGACAATCCGGCCGAACGCGCAATCTGGCTACGGACGGAATTGGAGCGGGCGAATTATCAGTACTACGTCCTCGATCAGCCGCAAATTCCGGATGCCGAATACGA
Source organism: Trinickia dabaoshanensis (assembly GCF_002879885.1). Taxonomy (GTDB): domain Bacteria; phylum Pseudomonadota; class Gammaproteobacteria; order Burkholderiales; family Burkholderiaceae; genus Trinickia; species Trinickia dabaoshanensis. The sequence goes on along the minus strand of NZ_PNYA01000001.1, from coordinate 179,644 downwards.
TCGGCTGTTCTCGGAGTTGCAGTCGATCGAGGCCGAGCATCCCGATCTGATCACGCCCGAGTCGCCCACGCAGCGCGTCGGCGGTCAAGTCGCGACCGGCTTCGCATCGGTCGTCCATGCGCTGCCGATGCTCTCGCTGAACAACGGTTTCGCCGACGAGGACGTGACGGCATTCGACAAGCGCGTGAGCGACCGGCTCGGCCGCGCGAGCGTCGAGTATTCCTGCGAACTGAAGTTCGACGGCCTTGCGATCTCGCTGCGCTACGAGGACGGCCGGCTCGTGCAGGCCGCCACGCGCGGAGACGGCTCGACGGGCGAGGACGTGACGCAGAACGTGCGTACCGTGCGCTCGATTCCGTTGCGCTTGAAAGGCGATCGGATTCCTCGCGTGCTCGAAGTGCGCGGCGAAGTGCTGATGTTCCGGCGAGACTTCGATCGGCTCAATGCGCATCAGCGCGAAGCGGGCCAACGCGAGTTCGCCAATCCGCGAAATGCCGCGGCGGGCAGCTTGCGCCAGCTCGATTCGAGCATCACGGCGCACCGGCCGCTGTCGTTTTTCGCCTACGGTATCGGGGTGCTGGAGGGGATGGACATGCCCGACACGCACGATGCGGTACTCGATTGGTACGTGGAACTCGGCCTGCCGGTGTGTAGCGAGCGCGAAACGGTAGAGGGCGCCGAGGGGCTGCTGGCCTTTTATCGGCGTATCGGCGAAAAGCGCAAGTCGTTGCCGTACGATATCGACGGCGTCGTCTACAAGGTCAATCGCAAAGCCGATCAAGATGCGCTCGGCTTCGTTTCGCGTGCGCCGCGTTTCGCATTGGCCCATAAATTTCCGCCGGAAGAAGCGCTGACGGAGTTGCTCGAGATCGGCGTGAACGTCGGACGTACCGGCGCGATCACGCCGGTGGCGCGTTTGGCGCCCGTTTTCGTCGGCGGCGTGACGGTGACGAACGCCACGCTGCACAACGAAGACGAAGTTCATCGCAAGGATCTGCGCGCCGGCGACACCGTGATCGTGCGCCGCGCCGGCGACGTCATTCCCGAGGTGGTGGGTCCGGTACTCGAACGCCGTCCGCAGGGGGCGCAAGCGTTCGTCATGCCGACGCAGTGCCCCGCATGCGGCTCCGCCATCGAGCGGCTGCCCGGCGAGGCCGTGGCGCGTTGCACGGGCGGCCTCGTATGCCCGGCGCAGCGCAAGCGCGCGCTCGAGCACTTCGCGCAACGGCGCGCGCTCGACATCGACGGGCTCGGGGAGAAGATCATCGATCAACTCGTCGAACACAATCTCGTCCGGACACCGGCGGATTTGTTCAATCTGGGGTTCTCCACGCTCGTCGCGCTCGAACGTTTCGCCGACAAATCGGCGCAAAACCTCATCGATTCGATCGAGAAGGCCAAGCATACGAAGCTCGAACGGTTCATCTTCGCGCTGGGCATCCCGGACGTCGGCGAATCGACGGCGAAAGATCTTGCCCGCCATTTCGGCTCGCTCGATCCTGTGATGGACGCGTCGGTCGAGACGTTGATGGAAGTCGAAGGGGTTGGTCCGATCGTGGCCGAATCGATCCATCAGTTCTTTGCCGAGGAGCACAATCGCACGGTCATCGCGCAATTACGCGCGAACGTGACGTGGCCCGAGGGGCCGCCCGCGCCACGCGCGCCGCAAGGCGTGCTGGCCGGCAAGACGATCGTGTTGACCGGCACCTTGCCTACGCTCGCGCGCGAGCAAGCGAAGGAAATGCTGGAAGCGGCGGGTGCCAAGGTGGCCGGCTCGGTGTCGAAAAAGACCGATTACGTGGTGGCGGGAGCCGAGGCGGGAAGCAAGCTGGCGAAGGCAGAGGAACTCGGCATCGCGATTCTCGACGAAGACGGTATGCGCAAGCTCTTGGAGGGCGATGAGCCATGATTCGTGACATTCTCAAAATGGGCGATCCGCGTTTATTGCGCATCGCCCAGACCGTCGAGCATTTCGATACGCCCGAATTGCACGCGCTGATCGCGGACATGTTCGAGACGATGCACCATGCGAACGGTGCGGGATTGGCCGCGCCGCAAATCGGCGTCGATTTGCAGGTCGTTATCTTCGGGTTCGGCCATAACGACCGGTATCCCGAGGCGCCACCCGTGCCCGAGACCGTGCTGATCAATCCGACGATCACGCCTGTGTCGCAAGACATGGAAGAGGGCTGGGAAGGGTGTCTATCCGTGCCGGGCATGCGCGGCGTCGTGAACCGCTTTTCGATGATCCGCTACCACGGCTTCGATCAATACGGACAGCCGATCGACCGTGTCGCCGAGGGTTTTCACGCTCGTGTCGTCCAGCACGAGTGCGATCATTTGATCGGCAAGCTTTATCCGATGCGGATTACCGATTTCTCGAAGTTCGGTTTTACCGAAGTCTTGTTCCCGGATCTCGATCCGAATAGCGACGATTGATGTAAGGAACGCAGGCACGACTTCGGCGACGGCGCGCACACCTTCGCCACGCGGGGCAAAGGTGCGATATACGACGGTGGGGCCGGCTTAGAGACTCATCGGCCGGTCAGGCCGGTCAAAACGCTTCGTCGGGCAGCAAATACCGCCATTTCCCTTGCGGCAACGCGCCGAGGGCGACGCTGCCCATCCGAACTCGCTTGAGGCCGACGACGTGCAGGCCCACGAGTTCGCACATGCGGCGAATCTGTCGCTTCTTGCCTTCGCGCAAGACGAATCTCAGTTGCTCGCCGTTTTGCCAGCTGACCTTCGCAGCTTTGAGTGCCGCGCCGTCGAGCGAAAGACCGAAGCGCAGCAGGGCCAGCTTCTCGGCCGGGAAGTGTTCGGCTACGTCGGTCGAATGGTCGCCGTAAGTGACCCGAACGAGATATTCCTTTTCGACACTCGAGTTTTCGCCGATCAACTGCTTGGCAATGCGGCCGTCTTGCGTCAGGACGAGCAAGCCCGTGGAATCGATGTCGAGGCGGCCCGCCGGAGCCAGCGCGCGCAATTGGCTAGGCGCGAAGCGGGTCGTCGCACGGTCGCCGTCCCAATGGTTGGCGGCCGTGATCAACGTGATGGCCGGCTCATAGCCGTCCTCCGCTTGGCCCGAGACGTAGCCCACGGGTTTGTGCAGCAAGATGGTGACTTGGCGCGATTGCGCCGCTTGTGCATCGCGCGTGACTTCGATGTGCTGGTCGGGACGCACGCGCGAGCCAAGCGTATCGATGCGTTCGCCGTCGACTCGCACCCAGCCGTTTTCGATCCATTCGTCCGCTTCTCTGCGCGAGCACAGGCCAAGTTCGGACATGCGCTTCGATAGGCGAACCGTACCGTCGGCGGTGTCCGAATGCTCGCTGGCAGCGACCCGGGCCGGGGCCGTCTTCACCGGTTTGTCGACGCGCGGCGCGGCGGTTTTCCGGTCCGCCGTATCCGCTCGCTTGCCCGCGAACGGGCGTGCGCGCGCGTCGGACGGCGCACGGCCCTCGCGATTGCCCGGTTTCGCTCCAGCGCCGAAGCGGGACGGGCTGCCTTCGCGGCGGGGGGCGGACGGTGCCCGCCCACCCGGCGAAGCAGCATCGGCCTTCACCGGGCGTGCGAACTTACGTGTGTCGTCGTTGCCCGCCGTGCGTGCGGCGGGTCCCCGCGCCGGACGTTCCGTGGCGCCGCGCGTGGGGCGGTCGCCGCGGTCGCCGCGAGGTGCGCGGCGAGCTTCATCGTCGCCAGGTCTACCTGCCGCGCGGCCGAAGCCGCCGGGTCGATCGCCGGCGCGGGCGCGCGGAGCACGTTCGCTATTTTCACGTGGGGCGCGCGGGCCGCGTTCGTCCGGGGTACGGGGGGCGCGGCGCGGTGCATCGTCGGCCCGGCGCTCGGGCGCGGCGCCCTTGTAGCCGCTCGTGCGAGGGCTACGCCGCGCGTCCTCGCGTCCGCTGTCGTCACGTGCGCCTCGTGCACCTCGGGCATCGCTGCCACCGCGGGTGTTACGCGTATCACGCGTGTCGCGGGCGCCACGGCCCTCGCTCGAGCCTCGGGCGTCGCGCGGCTTCGCGGTTGCGCCATCGCGTCGCGGGGCGGCCGATGCAGCCCCGCCGGGTTTAGCCCTTGCGCGCGGCGCGGCCGTCTTCGTCGCGGGGGCTGCGGGGGCCGTGCTCGCGCGCGGCGGTTTGCGGCCCGACGGGCTGCCGGCGCGAACGGGGGCGCGGCTCGGCGAGGCCGGACGCGGATGCTTGGCTGTTAGTTTGGCGCGCATAAAATCTCACACTGCGATCGCACGCAGCAATTCGGTTTCTAGCTGAATTTGCAGGCGGTTGTCGGAAAGGCCGCGTCCGTCGAGCAGGAACACGTCCTCGACGCGCTCGCCGAGCGTGTTGATCCGCGCCGCATGCACGCCGATCCGATGCTCCGCCAGTACGCGCGCGATCGAATAAAGAAGACCCGGCCGGTCGTTGGCGGACACGGACAGGATGTAGTACTGCCCACGTTCGTCGGCTCGCAAGTCGACGCGCGGGGTAATCGGGAACGTCCGCGACAGCCGCGAGAGGCGGCCCTTGGACGGTTCGGGCAGCGGCGCGTCAGACGACAGGCGCGCGGCGAGCTGCTGCTCGACGAGGTTCGCGATGTCGCGATACTGCACGTCGTCTTCGGTGCGCGCGACGATGAAGTTATCGAGCGCGTAGCCATGGCGTGTCGTGTTGATGCGCGCATCGAGCACCGAGAGGCTGTTGCGGTCGAAATAGGCGCAAATGCCGGCGAACAAATCGGAGCGGTCCGGCACGTACACGAGCACTTGCAGCGCTTCCCCGATCGGAGAAGGCCGCGCCCGCACGATCGGGGCGTCGGTCTGTACGTGACGATAGAGCACGCGCGTTTGCCAGGCGATGTCGGCGGCGTCGTGGCGCAAGAAATAGCCGACGTCGAGTTCGTTCCACAGCGCGCGATGCGCGTTCTCAGGCACCGTTTCGAGCCGCAGCAAGGCAAGCGCTTCTTCTTGCCGCGTCTTCAGTTCCGAATGCTCGTCGGGACGCGCCCCCCCGAGTACGGCGAGCGTCATCCGGTACAGATCCTCGAGCAGCTTGCCTTTCCATGTATTCCAGACTTTCGGGCTCGTGCCGCGGATGTCGGCGACCGTCAACAGGTAGAGCGCCGTGAGACGGCGTTCGTTGCCGACGAGCTCGGCGAATTGCTTGATGACTTGCGGGTCGCTCGTATCTTGCTTTTGCGCGACTTGGCTCATCGTCAGATGGTGCTCGACGAGCCAGACCACGAGCGAGGTGTCGTCGCTCGTCATGCCGTGATCGCGGCAGAAGCGGCGCGCATCGGCCATGCCGAGCTTCGAGTGGTCGCCGCCGCGCCCCTTGGCGATGTCGTGAAAGAGCGCTGCCACGTAAAGCACCCATTGCCGCTCGAAATTGGCCATCAACTGGCTGCAGAACGGGTACTCGTGGGCATGCTCGGCCAAGGCGAAGCGGCGCAGGTTGCGCAGCACCATCAGGATGTGCTGGTCGACCGTGTAGACGTGGTAGAGATCGTGCTGCATCTGTCCGACGATGCGCCGGAAGTTCAACAGATAGCGGCCGAGCACGCTCGTTTGATTCATCAGCCGCAGTGCGTGCGTGATGCCCTGCGGCTGCTTCAGGATCTCGATGAAGAGTCGACGATTCTCCGGGGCCCGCCGCCAGCGCGAATCCATGATTTCGCGTGCGTTGTACAGCGCACGCAGCGTGCGGGCCGAGAGCCCCTTCGTACCGCGCGTCGTTTCGTACAGCAGGAACGCCTCGAGAATCGCCGTGGGCGTGCGCTCGAACACGTCGTCGCTGGCGATTTCGATCATCCCTTGCTTCTCGACGAAGCGCTCCGACAGCACCCGCGTGATTCCGCTCGTGCGCGGGAACAGTTGCGCCTCGATGTTCTGGATCAGAATCGTCGCCAGTTGCGTGACGGCCTTCGCTGCCCAATAGTAGCGGCGCATCAGCTGCTCGCTGGCCCGGCGCGCTTGCGTGGCGCTGTAGCCGAAGCTTTCGGCCGCGGCCGTTTGCAGATCGAAGACGAGTACGTCCTGGCGGCGCCCGGCGATCACATGCAGCCGCGCGCGCAGCGTCTTCAGGAACGCTTCGTTGCGCCGCAGCTCGCGTGCTTCGCGCGGTGTGATGAGGCCGCGCTCGTCGAGTTCTCGCCAACTGCGCCCGAAACCGGCCGCGCGCGCGATCCAGAGAATCAATTGCAAATCGCGCAAGCCGCCGGGACTTTCCTTCACGTTCGGTTCGAGGCTGTACGGCGTGTCTTGGAATTTCGCATGGCGCTGGCGCATTTCGAGCACCTTCGCCTGGAAGAACGCGCGCGCATCGAGCGCCTCGTTCAAGCGCAGGACGACGCGCTGAAAGAGGGCGGTGCTGCCGGTGATACGCCTTGCCTCGAGCAGCGATGTGCGAACGGTGATGTCGTTGGCCGCTTCCTCGATGCACTGCGCGACCGTGCGCACGCTGCTACCGATCTCGAGGCCGAGATCCCACGCCATGCCGATGAAGCGCTCGATGCGCGCGTCGAGTTCGGGCGGCGCGCCGTCGGGCAGCAGCACGAGGATGTCGATGTCCGAGAACGGTGCGAGCTCGCCCCGGCCGTAACCGCCCACGGCGACTAGCGCGCTCGACGCCGGCAACTCGCAAGCCTCCCAGGCCCGCCGAAGCGCGTCGTCGGTCGTGCGCGAGAGCGTTTGCATCAGCGCGTCGACGCGGCTGGCCGTCTTGAAGCGCGCGAGCAGTTCCGCTTTGGCGGCGCGGTAGTCGGCTTTGACCGACGCGGGGTCGGCGGTGACGGCGGGGGCGCTCATAGGCAAGGCGAACGGCGAAAAGCCGATGGATACGTGAAAGGACGAGCGCGCCGCCGCTCGAGGCGAGCGGCGATGCGCGGATTGCGGCTAAGCCGGGCGGACGGTTAGGCCGCGACCGCGATCGACGGCTTAGCCGGCGTACCCGCCGAGACGGTTAGCACGTCGTAGCCCGTATCGGTTACGAGCACCGTGTGCTCCCACTGTGCGGACAGACTGCGGTCCTTCGTCTTGACGGTCCATTGGTCGGGCATCGTACGGATTTCGCGACGTCCGGCGTTGATCATCGGCTCGATCGTGAAAATCATGCCTTTTTGCAGTTCCAGTCCGGTGCCGGGGCGGCCGTAATGCAGGATTTGCGGATCTTCGTGGAACACCGTGCCGATCCCGTGGCCGCAGTACTCGCGCACGACGCTGTAGCCGCTCGCCTCGGCGTGCCGCTGGATCGCGTGACCGATGTCGCCGAGCCGGGCGCCCGGGCGCACCTGCTCGATCCCGAGCCACATGCATTCGTAGGTCGTTTGTGCCAGACGCTTGGCGAGGATCGAGCCCTCGCCTGCGATGAACATGCGGCTCGTGTCGCCGAAGTAGCCGTCCTTGATGACGGTGATGTCGATGTTCAGCGCATCGCCGTTCTTGACGACCTTATCGCCTGGGATACCGTGGCAAATAACGTCGTTCACCGAAATGCACGTGGCCTTGGGGTAGGGCGGATAGCCCGGCGGCTGGTAGTTCAGCGGCGCGGGAACCGTTCCCTGCACGTCGAGCATGTAGTTGTGGCAGAGCCGGTCGAGTTCTGCGGTCGTTACGCCGGGCTTGACGAACGGGGTAATGTAATCGAGCACTTCGCTCGCGAGACGGCATGCGACGCGCATTTTCGCGATGTCGTCTTCGTTCTTGATCGTGATAGCCATGGGTACGGGCCTGAAAGCGGTGTGTACGGACGTGAATGCCGCGATTATCGCACCATATGCGGCCCGTGGCAGCGCGTCGCGGTTCGCCGCTCGCGCGTGCGCGGCGCTTGCCACTGGTGCGCAATGGTGCGCCGCAGCGGCAAGCGTTTGCTCCGGTGGCGGTGCGGCTTGAGGGAGTGCCCCGATGCGTGGTATACTTTCTGGCTAGTCGTTGCTGGGCTTTGATTGTGAGCCCGGGTGCGGCTGGAAGTAGGCTGGAAGTATTTAGAAGTACCCGGAAGTACCCATTCGCAAGCCGGCGCACCCAGGGTGCCGAGCCGCGGTCCGTTGCAACGCAGTGGCGTTCGCGGGCACGGCCGGTACGGCAGCCGGCTTAAGACCCAACCCTTGCGGAGAATTACATGGCAGTCACCATGCGTCAAATGCTGGAAGCCGGCGTGCACTTCGGTCACCAAACGCGCTTCTGGAACCCGAAGATGGCCCCCTTCATTTTCGGCCATCGCAACAAGATTCACATCATCAACCTCGAAAAGACGCTGCCGATGTACAACGACGCGCTGAAGTACGCGCGTCAATTGGCGGCTAATCGCGGCACGATCCTGTTCGTCGGCACGAAGCGTCAATCGCGCGACACGATCGCGCAAGAAGCGCAGCGCGCCGGTATGCCGTACGTCAACGCGCGTTGGCTCGGCGGTATGCTGACGAACTTCAAGACGCTGAAGGTGTCGATCAAACGCCTGAAGGACATGGAAGCCGCGGTCGAGGCGGGTGAGCTCGAGAAGATGAGCAAGAAGGAAGCGCTGCTGTTCGAACGCGAAATCGCCAAGCTGCAAAAGTCGATCGGCGGCGTGAAGGACATGGGCGGCATTCCGGACGCGATCTTCGTCGTGGACGTCGGCTACCACAAGATTGCCGTGACCGAAGCGAACAAGCTCGGCGTGCCGGTCATCGCCGTGGTCGATACGAACCACTCGCCCGAAGGCATCGATTACGTGATCCCGGGTAACGACGACGCGAGCAAGGCCGTCGCGCTGTACGCCGAAGGCGTGGCCGACGCGATCCTCGAAGGTCGTGCGAACGCGGTCAACGAAGTCGTGCAAGCTGCGCGCGGCGCCGAAGGCGACGAGTTCGTCGAGGTGGGCGGGGAGCAGTAAAGCAACCCCGTCGCCGGCAAAAAAGGGGGCTCTCGATAGGCCCCCTTTTTTTAAGTGCCGGCGAAACGTGTGGCGCGATCGATGCGCCGCGAACGAATGCTTGCCGTTCGCATCGAATGCGAGCGGCGTGTGAAAGACAGACTCAAGGAGCGAATGATGGCGGCAATTACCGCAAGCATGGTGGCTGAACTGCGCGCGAAGACCGACGCGCCGATGATGGAATGCAAGAAGGCGCTGACGGAAGCCGACGGCGACATGGCGCGCGCCGAAGAGCTGCTGCGCGTGAAGCTCGGTAACAAGGCCAGCAAGGCGGCCTCGCGCGTCACGGCCGAAGGCGTCATCGCCTCGTTCATCGGCGGCAACGCCGGCGCGCTCGTCGAGCTGAACTGCGAAACCGACTTCGTCGCGAAGAACGACGATTTCCTCGCGTTCGCCAAGCAAGTGGCCGAGCTCGTCGTTGCCCAAAACCCGGCCGACGTGGCCGCGCTGTCGGCCCTGCCGCTGAACGACGGGACGGTTGACTCGGTGCGTCTCGCGCTCGTCGGCAAGATCGGCGAAAACCTGTCGATCCGCCGCTTCGCGCGTTTCGACACGGCGAACAAGCTGGCCGCGTACCTGCACGGCACGCGCATCGGCGTGCTCGTGGAATACACGGGTGCGGACGAGCAAGTCGGTAAGGACGTCGCCATGCATATCGCGGCGATGAAGCCGGTGTCGCTGTCGTCGGACGACGTTCCGGCCGATCTGATCGCCAAGGAACGCAGCATCGCCGAGCAAAAGGCCGCCGAATCGGGCAAGCCGGCCGAAATCGTCGCCAAGATGGTCGAAGGCAGCGTGCAGAAGTACCTGAAGGAAGTGTCGCTGCTGAACCAGCAATTCGTGAAGAACGACAAGCAGACGATCGAGCAGATGCTGAAGGCGGCCGGCTCGTCGGTGCAAAAGTTCACGCTGTTCGTGGTGGGCGAAGGCATCGAAAAGCGCCAAGACGATTTCGCGGCCGAAGTGGCTGCGCAAGTCGCCGCGGCGAAGCAACAGTAAGTTTGCGGTTTGCCGTACCCGCGGCGGGCGCCATGCTCGTCCGCGGCAGGTTCGCCTCGCGAACCGATCGGGGTTAACCCGAGCCGCCGTCGAGTTTCATCGCGACGGCGGCCGAGCTTGCCCCGCGCTATGTTTCACCCCTACAGTTCCACATTGTCGTGATCTCTTCGGCGCGATCGGATACCGCTATGCCCACAGCCTACAAACGCGTTCTTCTCAAACTCTCCGGTGAAGCTCTGATGGGCGACGATTCGTTCGGCATCAATCGCGGGACGATCGAACGTATGGTGGCCGATATTGCCGAGGTCGTTCGGCTCGGCACCCAGCTTGCCGTCGTGATCGGCGGCGGCAATATCTTCCGTGGTGTGGCGGGCGGCGCGGCCGGGATGGATCGCGCGACGGCCGACTACATGGGCATGCTCGCGACGATGATGAATGCGCTCGCTTTGCAAGACGCGATGCGTCACGCCGGGATCGAGGCGCGCGTGCAATCGGCGCTGCGCATGGATCAGGTCGTCGAGCCGTATATTCGTCCGCGCGCGATTCGCCAGCTCGAAGAGGGCAAGGTCGTGATTTTCGCGGCCGGCACCGGTAACCCGTTCTTTACGACCGATACGGCCGCCGCGCTGCGCGGCTCGGAAGTCGGTGCGGAGGTCGTGCTCAAGGCGACCAAGGTCGACGGCGTATACTCCGCGGATCCGAAGAAGGATCCGGCCGCGACGCGCTATTCGACGATCAGCTTCGACGAGGCGATCGGCCGCAATCTGCAAGTGATGGATGCGACGGCGTTTGCACTGTGCCGCGACCAGAAGCTGCCGATTCGCGTGTTCTCGATCGTGAAGCCCGGCGCGCTCAAGCGGATCGTACAAGGTGAGGACGAGGGCACTCTCGTCCACGTGTAAACTCCCGTGAGAGAAGCGGGGCGTGTTTTGCCCGAGGCGCCCAGCCGGCGCCGCGCGGGCGAAGCCGCACAATGATGAAGTTTTGGAGGTCTAAATGAGCGTAGCAGACGTCAAAAAAGGCGCCGATCAGAAGATGCAGCGTTCGATCGAAGCGTTCAAGAACGATTTGGCGAAAATCCGCACGGGACGTGCGCATACGGGACTGCTCGATCACATCCAGGTCGACTATTACGGCTCGAACGTGCCCATCTCGCAAGTGGCCAACCTGACGCTCATCGATGCGCGCACGATCGGCGTGCAGCCGTGGGAAAAGAAGATGGTCGCGATCGTCGAAAAGGCGATCCGCGAATCGGATCTGGGCCTGAACCCCGCCACGCAAGGCGATTTGATCCGCGTGCCGATGCCCGCGCTGACCGAAGAGCGCCGTCGCGAACTGACGAAGGTGGTCAAGAGCGAGGGCGAGACGGCGAAGGTCGCCGTGCGCAATTTGCGCCGCGACGCGAACGAACAGCTCAAGAAGCTCGTCAAAGACAAAGAGATTTCGGAAGACGACGAGCGTCGCGCAGGCGACGAGGTGCAAAAGCTCACCGATAAATACGTCGCCGAAATCGATAAGCTCGTCCACTCGAAAGAAGCCGAGATCATGACCGTCTGAGGCTTCACCGTCTCGACGCGTCCTTCACTTTTTCGCAGTTTGAGTCTCGGCGGCCATGACCTATACAAGCTCTACCGTTCGCGTGCCTGATGTCGCGGCAGTACCGCGGCACATCGCGATCATCATGGACGGCAACGGCCGTTGGGCCACGCAGCGTCGCTTGCCGCGCGTGGCCGGTCACACGCGCGGCGTCGAAGCCGTGCGCACGGCCGTCGAAGCATGCGCGCGCGCCGGCGTCGAGTATCTGACGCTGTTCGCGTTCAGCTCCGAGAATTGGCGCCGTCCCGTCGACGAAGTGTCGTTCTTGATGCGCCTTTTCGTCACCGCGCTCGAACGCGAAGTCGGCAAGCTGCACGCCAACGGCATTCGGTTGCGCGTGGTTGGCGACCTCTCGTTGTTCGATACCCGTGTGCAAGACCTCATCCGCCGCGCGGAGACCAAGACCGCGCGCAATACGCGGTTGACGTTGACGATCGCGGCGAATTACGGCGGCCGCTGGGATATTTTGCAAGCTGCGCGTAAGCTCGCCGAGCAATCGGCCGCCGCGGGGCAGGCCGTACCCATCGACGAAGCGAGTTTCGCCGAGCACCTCGCGCTCTCCTACGCACCCGAGCCCGATCTGTTCATTCGCACGGGCGGCGAAACGCGTATCAGCAACTTCCTGCTGTGGCAGCTCGCTTATACCGAGCTTTACTTCACGGACGCCTACTGGCCCGATTTCGACGCCAAAACGCTCTCCGATGCGATCGCGTCGTATGCCCGCCGCGAGCGCCGCTTCGGTCGCACCAGCGCGCAGCTCGAACCTCAATCGCAAGACGCCGACTCCCTTCCATGCTGAAAACCCGCGTCATCACCGCCGTGGTGCTGCTGGCGGTGCTGCTACCGGTCACGCTGTTCGCGCCGGTGGCGGCCTTCGGCGCACTGATCGCGGTGGCGCTCGTCCTGGGCGCTTGGGAGTGGGCTCGCCTGCTCAAACTGCCGGGTCGCGCACCGCTCGCCTATGCCCTCGTCGCCGCGCTCGCGTTAGCGGCCAGCACACGCCTGGGCCTCGGCTCGCGTGCGTCGCGGCCGCTGCTCGAGGCGGCAGCCGTCTTCTGGGTGCTAGCGGGGCCGTATGTGCTGATTCGTAAGCCCACGCTTGCCCATGGCGCCTGGCGGCTCTTTCTCGTCGTCGCGGGCCTCGTCGTTCTCGTGGCCTGCTGGCACGCGCTCGTCGCCGCGCGCATTCTAGGCGTATCGTTCGTGTTGTCCGTTCTGCTGGTGGTGTGGCTGGCCGATATCGGCGCATACTTTGCCGGCAAAGCGTTTGGCAAGCATAAACTCGCGCCGGCGATCAGCCCGGGCAAGACGTGGGAGGGCGCGGCCGGCGGCTGGCTGGCCGTCATGATCGTCGCGCTCGCCGTCATGGCGTCGCACGCATTCGCGCCCACGCTCGTATCGGCGCTCGGCGAGCGTATCGGTACGGCGCGCACGCTGCTCGTGCTGACGGTGCTGGTCGCATTCAGCATCGTCGGCGACTTATTCGAATCGATGCTCAAGCGTCAGGCGGGCGTGAAAGATTCCAGCGCGCTGTTGCCGGGACACGGCGGGGTGCTGGACCGCATCGACGCACTGCTGCCGGTGCTGCCGCTGGCCATGTTGCTCATTGGCTAGAGCGCAAAGGATCTGAGATATGAAGAAATGTCTGACACTGCTCGGCTCGACGGGCTCGATCGGCGACAGCACGCTCGACGTCGTCGGCCGTCACCCTGACCGCTTCTCGGTCTATGCGCTGACCGCGCACCGCAACGGCGACAAGCTCGTCGCCCAATGCTTGCGATTTTCCCCCGAGGTGGCGGTCGTCGGTGATGCGCAGACTGCGGCGAGTGTCGCGGCCCAGTTGAAGGCCGCCGGCTGCCGGACGCAGGTCGCCTACGGCCGCGACGCGCTCGTGCAGGTGGCCCGTAGCGAGCAGTGCGACACGGTGGTGGCGGCGATCGTCGGCGCGGCCGGTCTCGAGCCCACGCTCGCGGCGGCCCGCGCCGGCAAGCGCATCTTGCTCGCAAACAAGGAGGCGCTCGTCATGTCGGGCGCGATCTTCATGGATGCGGTGCGCGACCATGGCGCGACGCTGCTGCCCGTGGACAGCGAGCACAACGCGATCTTCCAATGTTTGCCGCGCGATGCCGCCGAACATGGCGGCGTGAGCAAAATCATTCTGACCGCCTCGGGCGGCCCGTTCCGCACGCGCGAGCCCGCGACGCTCGCGGGCGTGACGCCCGATGAAGCATGCAAGCATCCGAATTGGGTGATGGGCCGCAAGATCTCGGTCGATTCCGCGACGATGATGAACAAGGGGCTCGAGGTCATCGAGGCGCATTGGCTGTTCGGCCTCGCCGGCGACCGCATCGAAGTCCTGATTCACCCGCAAAGCGTTATCCATTCGCTCGTTTCGTACGCGGACGGCTCCGTGCTCGCGCAACTGGGCAATCCGGATATGCGCACGCCGATCGCGCATGCGCTCGCGTTCCCGGACCGCGTCGATTCGGGCGTCGCCCAGCTCGACCTCGCCCAGATCGCGATGCTTCAATTCGAGAAACCCGATTACGAGCGTTTCCCTTGCCTTGCGCTGGCGATGCAGGCACTGGCCGCGGGCGGTGTGGCCAGCGCCGCCTTGAATGCGGCGAACGAGATCGCGGTCGACGCGTTCCTCGAGCGCCGCATCGGCTTCATGGATATCGCCCGTACGGTCGGCTTCGTGCTCGAGGGCTTGTCGAACCGCACGCCGAACGGGCTCGACGACGTCCTCGCCGCCGATGCCGATGCACGGCGTGCGGCGAGCGAGTTCATCGCCGGCCGGGCCTTCGTCACGCAAACGGCACAGCGCACCGGCTCCGTCGATCGCGCGGTGCAGTGAGACGTCGATGAACCTGCTGATCGAAGTCGCCGCATTCGCCGTAGCGATCGGTGTGCTCGTGGTGGTTCACGAGTACGGCCACTACAGCGTGGCTCGACTTTGCGGCGTGAAGGTGTTGCGTTTCTCGATCGGCTTCGGGCGGCCGCTTCTGAGCTGGACCGGCCGTAAAACCGGTACCGAGTGGACGATTTCGGCGTTGCCGCTGGGCGGCTACGTCAAAATGCTCGACGAGCGCGATCCCGGTCCCGGCATTACCGCGTCGGACCTGCCGTATGCGTTCAACCGTCAGCACGTGGCGAAACGCATCGCCATCGTCTTGGCGGGGCCGCTTGCCAACTTCGTGCTGGCCATTGCCCTTTTTTCCGTCGTATTCGTGACGGGTGTCACCGAGCCGGTCGCGACGCTCGCGACACCGCCGGCGGGCAGTGTCGCGGCCCGAGCGGGGTTCGAAGGTGGGGAAACGGTCGTCGCGATCGGCGACGAACACGGCGCCGACGTCGAAGCAGTGCGCTCGTGGTCGGATCTACGTTGGAAACTGCTCGACGCGGCTTTCGACCACCGGCGTGTCGTGCTGCAAGCGCATGACGGCCGCGGCACGTACGACTTTCAGGTCGACCTGCGCAATGTGCGCGGCCAGGATCTCGACGACGATTTTCTGGCCAAGCTCGGTTTCGATGAAGGGGGCACGTTGACGGTTGCCGCCGTCGAAGCGGGCAGCGCGGCGCAACGCGCCGGGCTGCAAGCCGGCGACCTGTTGCGCACGGCCGGCGGCTCGCCAATCGATGGCGCACAGGCATTCATCGCATACGTCAAGGCGCGCGCGGGGCATCCGATCGCGCTCGGCATCGAGCGCGGCGCACCGGCGCAGCGGCTCACGCTGACGGTCGTCCCCGATGCCCGCGAGGACGTGCAAACGGGTGTGACCGCGGGCCGCATCGGCGCGGCGCTCGAGACGCACGTGCAAACCGCGCGTGTGCGCTACGGCCCGGCCGAGAGCGTTGCACGCAGCGCGCGGCGCACCTGGGACATCGCCGTATACTCGCTGCGCATGTTCGGGCGCATGCTGACGGGCCAGGCATCGCTGAAGAATTTGTCGGGCCCGGTGACGATCGCGGACTACGCCGGAAAGAGCGCACAACTCGGCTGGGCGCCGTTTCTCTCGTTCCTGTCGCTGGTCAGTATCAGCCTCGGCGTGTTGAACTTATTGCCGATTCCGGTATTGGACGGGGGGCATCTGTTATATTATTTGGTTGAAGCCGCAACCGGCAAAGCCGTGTCGGAACGCTGGCAGCTCGTTTTGCAAAGGGCGGGTCTCGTGTGCATCGTCGTGTTGTCGGCGATCGCGCTCTTCAACGATCTGGCTCGTTTAATCCATTTCTAAAGTGTCCGGCGGTTCGCAAGTGCGCGGCCGCGGCGGACAGATGTAGCTAAAAACTCTGGGGATGCACGTTGTTCAAACCTCATCGCTTTGTTCCTAAGACGGTTGCCATCGCGGCGGTTGCCGCTCACGGGCTCGTCGCTCATGCGGCGACGGCGCCTTTCGTGGTGAAAGACATCCGGATCGAGGGCTTGCAACGGGTCGAGCCCGGCACGGTTTTCTCGTACTTGCCGATCAAACGGGGCGATACGTTCACGGACGACAAAGCGTCGGAGGCGATCCGCGCCCTGTACGCAACGGGCTTCTTCAGCGACGTGCGCATTGCGACGGACGGCGACGTCGTCATCGTCAACGTGGCCGAACGCCCGGCGATCGGCGAGATCGACTTCTCCGGCTTGCACGAGTTCGATAAGGACGCGCTCACGAAGGCGCTCAAGAGCGTCGGGCTCTCGCCGGGGCGCTACTACGACAAGTCGCTCGTCGATCGCTCGGAGCAAGAACTCAAGCGCCAGTACCTGACGCGCGGGTTTTACGCCGCCGAAGTCACGACCACGGTTACGCCGATCGACAACAGCCGCGTGTCGATTCTGTTCGCCGTGAACGAAGGCCCGAGCGCGAAGATCCGCCAGGTGAACTTCATCGGCAACAAGGCGTTCAGCACGAGCACGCTGCGCGACGAAATGCAGCTGTCCACGCCGAACTGGTTCTCCTGGTACACGAAGAACGATCTGTACTCGAAGGACAAGCTGACGGGCGATCTCGAAAACGTCCGCTCGTTCTACCTGAATCGCGGTTATCTCGAATTCAATATCGAGTCGACGCAGGTGTCGATTTCGCCCGACAAAAAGGACATGTACCTGACGTTGACGGTGCATGAGGGCGAGCCGTACACGGTCTCGGGCATCAAGCTGGCCGGCAACCTGCTTGATCGCGAAGCCGAGCTGAGCAAGCTCGTCACGATCAAGCCGGGGCAGCGTTTCTCGGCTGAAAAGCTGCAAGCCACCACCAAAGCCATCGTCAACAAGCTCGGCGAGTACGGCTATGCGTTCGCGACGGTCAATGCGCAGCCCGATATCGATCAAGTGCACCACAAGGTCGCGCTGACGCTGCAAGTGGATCCGAGCCGGCGCGTCTATGTCCGCCACATCAACGTGACGGGCAATACGCGCACGCGCGACGAGGTGATTCGACGCGAAATGCGTCAGCTCGAAAGCTCGTGGTTCGACTCGAGCCGCCTTGCGCTCTCGAAAGACCGGATCAACCGCCTCGGCTACTTCACCGATGTGGACGTCACCACGACCCCGGTGGCGGGTACGGCCGACCAGGTGGACGTCGATGTGAACGTCAAGGAAAAGCCGACGGGCGCGATCACGCTCGGCGCCGGTTTCTCCTCGACGGATAAGGTGGTGCTCTCCGCCGGCATTTCGCAAGACAACGTGTTCGGCTCCGGCACGAGCTTGGCCGTGAACATCAATACGGCCCGTTCGTACCGCACGCTGACGGTCACGCAAGTAGATCCGTACTTCACGGTCGACGGCATCAAGCGGATCACCGACGTTTACTACCGCACCACGCAGCCGCTGTACTACTCGACGAGTTCGAGCTTCCGCATCATCACGGCGGGCGGCGATTTGAAGTTCGGGATTCCGTTCTCGGAAGTCGATACGGTGTACTTCGGCGCCGGTTTCGAGCAGAACCGTCTCGACATCGACAGCACGACGCCGCAAGTCTATAAAGACTACGTGTCGAACTTCGGCCGCGTGTCGAACAACGTTCCGTTGACGGTGGGCTGGTCGCGCGATGCGCGTGACAGCGCGCTCGTGCCGAGCCGCGGCTATTTCACTCAGGCGAACGCCGAGTACGGCACGCCGGTGGGTGCGGCCCAGTATTACAAGGCCGATTTGCAGGCGCAGTACTACTACTCGTTCGCGCGCGGCTTCGTGTTGGGCTTGAACTTCCAGGGCGGGTACGGCAACGGCATGGGCGGCAAGCCGTTCCCGATCTTCAAGAACTACTTCGCGGGTGGTATCGGCTCCGTGCGGGGCTATCAGCCGAGCTCGCTCGGTCCGCGCGACGCGACCACGAACGATCCGATCGGCGGCTCGAAGATGGTCGTCGGCAATATCGAGTTGACGTTCCCGCTGCCGGGCACCGGTTACGACCGGACGCTGCGCGTCTTCACGTTCTTCGACGGCGGCAATGTCTGGGGTACGGAAGGCTCGAGCACCGGCGCGAACGGCTTGCGTTACGGCTACGGTCTGGGTCTCGCGTGGATTTCGCCGATCGGCCCGCTCAAGGTGAGCTTGGGCTTCCCGCTTCAGAAACACACGGGCGATCAATACCAGAAATTCCAATTCCAGATCGGGACGGCGTTCTAACTGCGCGCCATACCCTGTCCAGCATCGAGAGGAAGATTTTGCAAACCGGTACGTTTTTCAAACGTGTAGTGGGCGTGGTGGCGTTGACGGGGGCGCTCGTGGCGGGCGCCGCTCAAGCGCAAGAGGCCCGCATCGCGGCGGTCAATTCGGATCGCATCCTGCGCGAATCGTCGGCGGCGAAGGCCGCCCAGCTCAAGCTCGAGGCGGAATTCGCGAAGCGCGACAAAGATTTGCAAGACATGGCGAGCCGCCTGAAGACCTTGTCCGACCAGCTCGACAAGAACGCCGCGTCGCTATCGCCAACTGACCGCGCCAGCAAGCAGAGTCAATTGTCGAATCTCGACACGGAATTCCAGCGCAAACAGCGCGAGTTTCGCGAAGACTTGAATCAGCGCCGCAACGAAGAGTTGGCGGCCGTGCTGGATCGTGCGAACAAGGTGATCAAGCAGATCGCCGAGCAGCAGCACTATGATTTGATCGTGCAGGAAGCCGTCTACGTGAGCCCGCGCATCGACATCACCGATCAGGTGCTGAAGGCGCTGGCCGCCTCGAGCCCCAGCGCCACGAACTGAACGACGGAGTGGTACGCGAATGGCATTGACGCTCGAGCAAATCTCGCAGCGCTTCGGCGGCGAAGTCGTAGGCGACGCGGCCCTGAAGGTGGCAGGGCTGGCACCGCTCGATCAGGCGCAGCCTCATCAATTGGCGTTTCTGGCCAATCCGAAATATTTGTCGCAAGTCGAGACGACGCAAGCCGGCGCCGTCCTCATCGCGCCGGGCGATCTGGCCAAACTCGCCTCGCGCGAGGGGCGTAGCTTCATCGTCACACCCAACCCGTACGCTTATTTCGCGCGCGTGGCGCAGTGGTTCATCGACCTGGCCTCGCCGAAGGCGCCGGCGGGCGTGCATCCGAGCGCCGTCATCGATCCGAGCGCGCAGGTCGCACCGGACGCCGTCATCGGGCCGCACGTCGTCATCGAGGCAGGTGCCGTCATCGGCGCGCGTGCGCGGATCGACGCCAACGTGACGATCGGGCGCGGCACCCGCATCGGCGAAGACTCGCATCTGTATCCGAACGTCGCCGTCTATCATGGCTGCAACATCGGGCCACGTGCCATCGTGCATGCCGGGGCGGTCATCGGTTCCGACGGCTTCGGTTTCGCCCCCGATTTCGAGGGTGAGGGCGAGGCGCGCACGGGCAGTTGGGTCAAGATTCCCCAAGTGGGCGGCGTCGCGATCGGCGCCGACGTCGAGATCGGCGCAAATACTACGATCGATCGCGGCGCGATGGCCGATACGATCATCGAGGAGTGCGTAAAGATCGATAACCTCGTGCAGATCGGCCACAATTGCAAGATCGGTGCGTACACGGTGATCGCCGGCTGTGCCGGTATAGCGGGCAGCACGACGATCGGCCGTCATTGCATGATCGGCGGGGCCGTCGGCGTTGCCGGACATGTGACGCTCGGCGATTTCGTCATCGTGACGGCGAAGTCGGGCGTCTCGAAGTCGCTGCTCAAGCCGGGCATCTATACGAGCGCGTTCCCGGCCGTCGGTCATGCCGAATGGAACAAGAGCGCCGCGCTCGTACGCAATCTGGACAAGATGCGCGAACGCATCAAGACACTCGAAGCAACGCTTGCCGAGCGAGGTGACAACGCTTGAGCAAGCACCGGGGCTGCGCCTGGCAAGGCGGCGCCCCGGCAGGCGGCCTACCTGCCGCCGCGATCAGCATCCGCAGTCAATCACCCGCGCGAGACCATTGCGTGGAGCAGACACACCATGAGCACTGAAAAAATCAATCTCGACATCCATAAGATCCTCACGCTGCTGCCGCATCGCTATCCGATCCTGCTCGTGGACAGGGTGCTCGAGCTCGAGCCGCACAAGAGCATCAAGGCATTGAAGAACGTCTCGATCAACGAACCGTACTTCATGGGGCACTTCCCCCAACGCCCGGTGATGCCCGGGGTCCTGATTCTCGAGGCGCTCGCGCAGACGGCGGCTTTGCTGACGTTCGCCGAGGAACCGCACGATCCCGAAACGACGCTGTACTACTTCGTCGGAATCGATGGGGCGCGCTTCAAGCGTGTCGTCGAGCCGGGCGATCAACTGATTCTGAACGTAACGTTCGAGCGTTATATGCGCGGTATTTGGAAGTTCAAGGCGCGTGCGGAAGTGGACGGCGTGACCGCCGCCGAAGCCGAACTAATGTGTACGGTGAAGCACACGAACGAGTGACGCGGCTGCGCCAGCGCAGCCGGTCGCGGACGCCCATTCGGCCCATGCCCAACCATGGCGAGCCGAGGCGGCCGAAACGTCGCAACTGAGCATAGAGAAGGGCGATAAGCGCATGAGCAGGATTCATCCCACAGCGGTCATCGAGCCGGGCGCGCAGCTCGGCGAGGACGTCGAGATCGGACCGTATGCGATCGTCGGCGCGAACGTCACGATCGGCGCGCGCACGAGCGTCGGTTCGCACAGCGTCATCGAAGGACATACGACGATCGGGGTCGATAATCGGATCGGCCATTACGCGAACGTCGGCGGCCGTCCGCAAGACATGAAGTACCAAGGCGAGCCGACGCGGCTCGAAATCGGCGATCGCAACACGATTCGCGAATTCACGACGATCCACACCGGGACGGTGCAAGACGGCGGCGTGACGACGGTCGGCGACGACAATTGGGTCATGGCATACGTGCACATCGGCCATGATTGCCGTGTCGGCAACCACGTGATTTTGTCGAGCAACGCGCAGATGGCGGGGCACGTCATCGTCGGCGATTGGGCGATCGTCGGCGGCATGTCCGGTGTGCACCAGTTCGTGAAAATCGGCGAGCACTCGATGCTCGGCGGGGCTTCGGCGCTCGTGCAGGACATCCCGCCTTTCGTCATCGCGGCCGGCAACAAGGCGGAGCCGCACGGCATCAACGTCGAAGGGTTGCGGCGGCGCGGGTTTTCGGCCGACGCGATCTCCGCGCTGCGCAGCGCCTACCGGCTGCTGTACAAGAACGGCTTGTCGCTCGAGGAAGCGAAGACGCAGCTCGCCGATCTGGCGTCCGCCGGCGGCGACGGCGATGAGCACGTGCAAAAGCTGATTGCCTTCATCGAAACGTCGCAGCGCGGCATCATCCGCTAAGCGATGACGTTGCAATCGAAAGCGTTGCGTATCGCGATGGTTGCGGGCGAGCCGTCCGGCGATTTGCTGGCGGCTTCGCTGCTCGGCGGTCTCACGCGCGTCTTGCCGCCGGCTTCACGGTACTACGGCATTGGCGGTCCGCGCATGGCCGCTCAAGGCTTCGAGGCCCATTGGCCGATGGACAAGCTCGCCGTGCGCGGCTACGTCGAAGCGCTGCGGCACATCCCCGAAATCCTTCGTATCCGCAACGAGCTCAAGCATCAATTGCTGGCCGAGCCGCCGCACGTGTTTATCGGCGTCGATGCCCCCGATTTCAATTTCGGGTTGGAGCGGGCACTGCGCGGGGCCGGTATCCCGACGATTCATTTCGTGTGCCCCTCGATTTGGGCGTGGCGCGGCGGACGCATCAAGACGATCGTCAAGGCCGTCGATCATATGCTCTGCGTGTTCCCGTTCGAGACGGCGTTGCTGGAAAAAGCCGGCGTATCGGCCAGCTACGTGGGTCATCCGCTCGCGGACGAAATCCCCCTGGAGCCCGACGTCGCCGGTGCCCGCGCAGCGCTGGGCCTGCCTGCCTCGGGGCCCATCGTTGCCGTGTTGCCCGGTAGCCGGCGCTCCGAAATCGGGCTGATCGGTCCGACGTTCTTCGCCGCGATGGCGATCATGCAGCGCCGCGAGCCGGGTTTGCGATTCGTGATGCCGGCCGCCACGCCCGCGTTGCGCGAGCTGCTGCAGCCGCTCGTCGCGGCGCACCCCGAACTCGCGCTCACGCTGACCGACGGCGATGCGCAACGCGCGATGACCGCGGCCGATGCCGTGCTCGTCAAAAGCGGCACGGTTACGCTCGAAGCGGCGTTGCTCAAGAAGCCGATGGTGATCTCCTACAAGGTGCCTTGGCTGACGGGGCAAATCATGCGCCGGCAAGGGTACTTGCCGTACGTCGGCCTGCCGAATATCTTGGCGGAGCGCTTTGTCGTGCCGGAGCTGCTTCAGCACTTCGCCACGCCGGAAGCGCTGGCCGACGCGACGCTCGTGCAGTTGCACGACGACGCAAACCGGCGCACGCTCACGGAGGTGTTCACGCAGATGCATTTGACGCTGCGCAGGAACACGGCCGAGCGCGCGGCCGAGGCGGTTGCGCGCGTCATCGAAGCGAGGAAGCCGCGCCCATGACGAGTTCGCGACCGCCGCGCGCAAAGCGCGCATCCGCCGAGCCCCGGGTCGATGCCGCCTCGGCGAGCGCGCCCGGTTCGAGTCGCGCTCGAGGCGGTAGTCTCTCGCCGCAAGGGGCGCTCGATTTCAATTCGCCGCTCGATATCGTTTGCGGCGTCGACGAGGCGGGCCGCGGGCCGTTGGCCGGGCCGGTGGTTGCCGCTGCCGTCATTCTCGATCCGAAGCGCCGCATCCGTGGTCTCGACGATTCGAAAGCGCTGAGCGCGAAAAAGCGCGAGGCGCTGTACGAGAAGATCGTCGAGCGTTCGCTGAGCTATTGCGTGGCATCGGCGAGTGTCGAGGAAATCGACCGGCTCAATATCCTGCACGCGACGATGCTGGCCATGAAGCGGGCGGTAGAGGGGCTGTCGCTGACCCCGACGCTTGCGCGTATCGACGGCAACCGGTGCCCCGAGCTTTCCGTCCGGAGCGAAGCGGTGATCGGCGGCGATGCGCTCGTGCCGGCGATTTCGGCGGCGTCGATTCTGGCGAAAGTCACGCGCGACCGGATGCTGCTCGAGCTTCACGCGCAGTTTCCCGCTTATGGCTTCGATGCGCACGCCGGTTACGGCACGCCGCAGCATTTGGCGGCGCTGGCCGAGCATGGGCCGTGCGAGCATCATCGCCGCTCGTTCGCGCCGGTGCGGGCCGCGTTCGCGCGCCTCGGCATCGGCACGACAGCGCCGGCAAGCGCGGGCGCCATTGCGCTCGAGATTGAAATCGGCTCAGATGCGTTCGGCGAGCAAGCTATCCTGAACGATCCGTTTGCGTCGGGCGCAGCCGGCGTAAGCGCCGACCAATAGACCCATCAATCCGAACGCGTCGCCTGCCACTAGGCGGCCACTTTTCAGCCTATTTCCGTGAAAGCGATCACCTCGCGCGACAACCCCCTGTACAAGCGTCTCAAGGCGCTAGCCGCATCCACCCATCAGCAAAAGAAGGGCGGCCAAGCGTTGCTGGAGGGCTTTCATTTGGCGAGCGCCTATCTCGACGTGGCGGGGCAGCCCGAAACCTGTGTCGTGACGGAAGGGGCATTGCGCCATGACGAGGCGCAAGCCATCGTTGCAAGGCTCGAGGCCGAGCGCGTCGTCGTACTGCCCGATACACTGTTCGGGCAATTGTCGAGCGTGGTGCACGGCGTAGGGATGCTGTTGGTCGTGCGCAAGCTTGCCGCGTCGCTACCCGAGCGGGTCGCGGTGACCTGTGTCGTGCTCGACGGCGTTCAAGACGCGGGCAACGTCGGCTCGATCCTGCGCAGCGCGGCGGCGGCCGGCGTCAAACAGGTGTTTTGCGCGCCCGGCACGGCCTACGCCTGGTCGTCGAAGGTACTCCGCTCGGGCATGGGCGCCCATTTCCTGCTCGATATCCATGAAGACATCGACGCTGCCACGCTGATCGAGCGACTGGCCGTACCGGCCGCCATCACCGATTCGCATGGCCCCCAGGCCCTCTACGACTGCGATCTGACAGGCCCGATCGCCTGGGTGTTCGGCAACGAAGGGGCGGGCGTATCGGCACCGTGGCGCGCCGCCGTCGAGCATCGTCTGACGATTCCGCAGCCGGGCGGCATGGAGTCGCTGAACGTGGCCGCAGCGGCGGCGATCTGTTTGTTCGAACAGTGCCGCCAGCAGCGCGCCGCGCGTTGAGTCCAGAGTCCACCGAGGTGAATCGCCCCGGCGGCTCGAAAATCCGCCGGCAAGCCCAACGCAACGCGGCGGTTAACGCCCGCTCGCGCTTTCAATCTCAATAAGTCGGCCGGTCGAGCTTGATTTCCTGCAGGATCGTGGTGGCGATCTCCTCGATCGACTTATGCGTCGACGACAACCACTTGATCCCTTCTCTGCGCATCAGCGCTTCGGCCTCGTTGATTTCATAGCGGCAATTCTCCGGCGCGGCGTACTTGCTGCCGGGGCGGCGCTCATTACGAATCTCGGAGAGCCGCTGCGGATCGATCGACAACCCGAACAGCTTGTCCCGGTGCGCGATGAGCGGCGTAGGCAGCTTGCCGCGCTCGAAATCCTCGGGAATCAACGGATAGTTGGCCGCTTTCACGCCGTATTGCATGGCGAGGTACAGGCTCGTCGGCGTTTTTCCGCTACGAGAGACACCGACGAGGATCACATCCGCATCGGCGAGATTGCGGTTCGACTGACCGTCGTCGTGCGCGAGCGAGAAGTTGATCGCTTCGATCCGCGTCTTGTACTCGTCGGTATCGGCGTTCTGGTGCCCGCGCCCTATCGCGTGGGTCGACTTCATCTCGAGTTCCTGCTCCAGCGGTTCGACGAACTGCTGGAAGATGTCGAGTACGAGCGCGTTCGAGTTTTTGACGATCGCGTTCGACGCACTGTCGACGAGCGTCGTGAAGACGATCGGGCGGCGCCCGTCGAGTTCGGCCGATTCGGAGATCTTTTCGATCGTGGCGTAGGCTTTGTCGACCGAGTCCACGAACGGGACCCGCACGAGGCGGAACTTTTGGTCGAATTGGGACAGGATCGAGTGCGCGAACGTTTCGGCGGTGATCCCTGTTCCGTCGGAGACGATAAATACGGTAGGCGGCATCGGCAAACGCGTCGGAAGCAGCGCGGGCGCTGCGGGAGAAAACGCGATTGTCGCGCGTTTTCGCGTGCAACGGTGCCCCTAGCGGGTCATTTTGTCATCTCGCGGTCGTGCCGGAGCAAGCGCGGAGATAGAAGCAGGGTAGAATAGCGGACAACCTGTTGGATAAGCAATTGCGATCGGCCGCGCGCGGCGATTGCTTCTCCAACAGGTTGCGCGTGCTGCGCACCGGGTTCCAATGGCCCGCGCGCACCAAGCCCACACGCGCGACTGAGTATTTTTTTCACACTTAGGGGCTTGTATGACTAACGCAGCAAACATCGCGAAGGATCAGGCGTATGTAATTCCGTTTGAACAGCTACGGATGACCGATGTAGAGATCGTGGGCGGCAAGAATGCGTCGCTCGGCGAGATGATCAGCCAATTGGCTGAGGCGGGTGTACGCGTGCCCACGGGCTTCGCGACGACCGCGCTCGCGTTCCGCGATTTCCTCAAGCACAACAATTTGACCGAACGGATTGCCGCTCGCCTCGAAACGCTGGACGTCGACGACGTCAAGGCGCTCGCGGCCGCCGGTAAGGAAATCCGTGCGTGGATCGTCGATGCGCCGATGCAGCCGCGCCTCGAGTCCGAGATCCGCGCTCAATTCGAGACACTCCAAAAAAGCTCCCCCGAAGAGCTGTCGTTCGCCGTGCGTTCGTCGGCGACGGCAGAGGATTTGCCCGACGCGTCGTTCGCGGGGCAACAGGAGAGCTATCTGAACGTGGTCGGCATCGAGGACGTCCTCGATCGCATGAAGCACGTCTTCGCGTCGCTCTATAACGATCGCGCCATCTCGTATCGCGTCCACAAGGGCTTCACGCACGCCGAAGTCGCACTCTCCGCGGGCGTTCAGCGTATGGTGCGTTCCGACGTCGGCGCGGCCGGCGTCATGTTCACGCTCGATACCGAATCGGGTTTCAAAGACGCCGTGTTCATCACGTCGAGCTACGGCCTGGGTGAAACGGTCGTGCAAGGCGCCGTGAATCCGGACGAGTTCTACGTGTTCAAGACCACGCTGGAACAAGGCAAGTACCCGATCATCCGTCGTTCGATCGGCTCCAAGCTGATCAAGATGGAGTTCACGAAGCCGGGCGAGCCGGGCCGCGTGAAGACGATCGACGTATCGCACGAGCAGCGCAACCGCTTCTCGATCACCGACGAAGACGTGATCGAATTGGCCAAGTACGCCGTCATCATCGAAAAGCACTACCAGCGTCCGATGGACATCGAGTGGGGCAAGGACGGCCGCGACGGCAAGATCTTCATCTTGCAGGCGCGCCCTGAAACGGTGAAGAGCCAAGGCGCGGGCAAGGTCGAGCAGCGCTTCAAGCTGCGCGGCCAATCGCAAGTGCTGGCGACGGGCCGGGCGATCGGGCAAAAGATCGGTGCGGGCCGTGTGCGCGTGATCCACGATCCGTCGGAAATGGAACGCGTGCAACCGGGCGACGTGCTCGTGGCCGACATGACGGACCCGAACTGGGAGCCCGTGATGAAGCGCGCGGCGGCGATCGTCACGAATCGCGGCGGCCGCACGTGCCACGCGGCCATCATCGCCCGCGAACTCGGCGTGCCGGCGGTCGTGGGCTGCGGCGATGCGACGGACGTCCTCAAGGACGGTTCGCTCGTGACGGTTTCGTGCGCCGAAGGCGACGAAGGCAAGATCTACGACGGGCTGCTCGAAACCGAAGTGACCGAAGTCTCGCGCGGCGAATTGCCGCCGATCCCGGTCAAGATCATGATGAACGTCGGCAACCCGCAACTCGCGTTCGACTTCTCGCAACTGCCGAATGCGGGCGTGGGTCTCGCGCGGCTCGAGTTCATCATCAACAACAACATCGGCGTACACCCGAAGGCGATCCTCGAGTATCCGAACGTCGATCAGGATTTGAAGAAGGCGGTGGAAAGCGTGGCGCGCGGGCATGCATCGCCGCGGGCGTTTTACGTCGACAAGCTGACCGAAGGCATTGCGACGATCGCGGCGGCGTTCTATCCGCGGCCCGTGATCGTGCGTCTGTCCGACTTCAAGTCGAACGAGTACAAGAAGCTCATCGGCGGCTCGCGCTACGAGCCGGACGAAGAAAATCCGATGCTCGGCTTCCGTGGCGCGTCGCGTTACATCGCACAGGATTTCGCGCAAGCGTTCGAGATGGAATGCATGGCGCTCAAGCGTGTGCGCGAGGACATGGGCCTTACGAACGTCGAGATCATGGTGCCGTTCGTCCGTACCGTGAAGCAGGCGGAACGCGTGGTCGGTTTGCTCGAGAAGTTCGGCCTGAAGCGCGGCGAAAAGGGCTTGCGGCTGATCATGATGTGCGAAGTGCCGTCCAATGCGATTTTGGCCGAGCAGTTCCTGCAGCACTTCGACGGCTTCTCGATCGGCTCGAACGACTTGACGCAGTTGACGCTCGGCCTCGATCGCGATTCCGGCATGGAATTGCTGGCGGTCGACTTCGATGAGCGCGACGAGGCCGTCAAGTTCCTGCTCAAGCGCGCGATCGAAACGTGCCGCCGTATGGACAAGTACGTCGGTATCTGCGGCCAAGGCCCGTCGGATCACCCCGATTTCGCGCAGTGGCTGGCGGATGAAGGCATTGCGTCGATTTCGCTGAACCCCGACACGATCATCGATACGTGGCAAGCGTTGGCTAAAACGACGAAGTAACGGTCCGAAGTCGAGGGCCCGACCACCAAGTCGGACCCTGCTTCGTGCTATAACGCCCCGGTGTATCCGGGGCGTTTTTTTTCGAGGAGACCGTTATGGCGCCGAACGATTTTCTGTGGTGGATCGGTGCGGGGGCGCTGATCGTTGCCGAGTTGCTCACGGGCACGTTTTACTTGCTGATGATCGCGCTTGGCTTTCTCGCCGGCGCGCTCGTGAAGCTGAACGGCGCGAGCCTGGCCGCGCAGTGCGTGTGGGCGGCGCTCGTCGCGCTGGCCGCCGTCGTCGTACTGCGCCGTTCGCGTTTCGGCCACCGGCAGCGACGCGATACCTCGACGAACCCCGACGTCGTGTTGGACGTCGGCGCGCCGGTTGAAGTCAGCGCCTGGCGCGATCGCCGCGCGCGCGTGCCGTACCGCGGGGCCGAGTGGGATGTCGAGCTTGCGCCGGGCGAGCGTGAGGACGCGCGCGAGTACGAGATCGCGGCCGTCCGCGCGAATCGTCTCGTGCTGGTCGCGCGCAAGCATGCTTCTCATCATCCCGTATCGACAACGAAGGAGTGAACAATGGATATGACTATCGTCGGGGTTGTGCTGCTCATCGTCGTGATCGCGATCGCCGCGCAGACGATCAAGATCGTGCCTCAGCAACATGCATGGGTTCTCGAACGCTTCGGCCGTTATCACGCGACGCTCGTACCCGGCCTGAACATCGTGTTGCCGTTCGCCGATCGCGTCGCCTACCGGCACGTACTCAAAGAAATCCCGCTCGATGTACCGGGCCAAATTTGCATTACGCGCGACAACACGCAACTGCAAGTCGACGGCGTGCTGTATTTCCAAGTGACCGATGCGATGAAGGCCTCGTACGGTTCGAGCAATTACGTGCAGGCGATTACGCAGCTATCGCAAACGACGTTGCGTTCGGTGATCGGCCGGCTCGAACTCGACAAGACGTTCGAGGAGCGCGACTTGATCAACCACAGCGTGGTTTCCGCGCTGGACGAGGCGGCTTCCAGCTGGGGCGTCAAAGTGCTTCGCTATGAAATCAAGGATTTGACGCCGCCCAAGGAGATCTTGCATGCCATGCAGGCGCAGATTACGGCGGAGCGCGAGAAACGTGCGTTGATCGCGGCGTCGGAGGGGCGTAAGCAGGAGCAGATCAACATCGCCTCGGGCGGGCGCGAAGCGGCGATCCAGAAGTCGGAAGGCGAGAAACAAGCGGCCATCAATCAGGCGCAAGGGCAGGCGGCCGCGATTTTAGCGGTGGCCGAAGCGAACGCTCAGGCCATCCGAAAAATCGCCGAAGCGATTCAATCGACGGGCGGTATGGATGCCGTCAACCTCAAGGTGGCCGAGCAGTACGTCAATGCCTTCGGCAACCTCGCCAAGGCCGGTAACACGTTGATCGTGCCGGGCAATCTGTCGGATTTGGGTTCGATGGTGGCGTCGGCGCTGGCGATCGTCAATCGCGGCAAGAGCACGGCGGTGGCGGAAGGGCGATGAACGTGCGAAAGGGCGCGGCCGATTGACGCAGATCGGCCGCGCCCGACTCGTTCAGTTGGAACGCATGATCCGTGCCTTCTCGCGCTCCCAGTCGCGCTTCTTCTCGGCTTCGCGTTTGTCGTGCAGCTTCTTGCCTTTGGCGAGTCCGATTTCGCATTTGACGCGCCCGCCCTTGTAGTGGAAGTTCAGCGGTACGAGCGTGTAGCCGCGCTGCTCGACCTTGCCGATCAGCTTCTTGATCTCGTCCGCGTGCAAGAGCAGCTTGCGTGTACGCACGGGATCGGGCGTGATGTGCGTCGATGCCTCGGGTAGCGGGCTGATGTGCGCGCCGATCAGAAACAGCTCGCCTGCACGAATGACGACGTAGCCTTCCTTGATCTGACCGCGCCCGGCGCGAAGCGCCTTGACTTCCCATCCCTCGAGCACGAGCCCTGCTTCGTAGCGTTCCTCGATCGAGTAATCGAAGAAGGCTTTTCTGTTGTCGATGATGCTCATGAATATGGAAGGCGCCCAACTCGTTTAAAATCACGATTTTAGCAAAGCGGCGCCCATCGAGCCCGCCAAGCTCGCCCCACTTCCGCCGCGCGCAGTGCTTCTTTATGGCAGATGTTCAAAAAACCGTCTTGATCCGCCACTCGGCGGAGCGAATGTTCGATCTCGTCACCGACGTGGCCGACTACCCCAACTTCCTGCCCTGGTGCGGAGGCGTGGACATACGCCGGCAGGAGGAGCACGAGATGGAGGCGCGCATCGACATCAATTTCAAGGGCATCAAGCAGCACTTCGCCACGCATAACACGCAGGACAGGCCCACGCGGATCGACATGGAGTTCGCGGACGGTCCGTTTCGCAAGTTCACGGGCTACTGGCGCTTCACGCCGCTGCGCACCGATGCCTGCAAGATCGAGTTCGCGCTGCATTACGAGTTTTCGAGCGTGATTCTCGAAAAAATCATCGGGCCCGTGTTCAATCACATCGCGAACACGTTCGTCGAATCGTTCGTCAAACGCGCCGACGAGCGCTACGGCCGCCCATGAGCGCAACCCTTTGCATCGAGGTGTGCTACGCGCGCGCCGACGCTCAGACACGGATTGCCGTGACGATCCCGGCCGGCGCCACGGTGCGCGAGGCGCTCGAGGCGAGCGACATTGCGCGCAAGCATCCCGAAATCGACCTGGCTTCGATGAAGGTGGGTATCTTCGGCAAGCTCGCGTCGCTCGATGCGCCGCTTGCCGATCACGATCGCGTCGAGATCTATCGTCCGCTGATCGTCGATCCGAAGCTGGCTCGTCAGCGCCGTGTGGAAAAAACGCGGCGCGCCGGCTCGATCGAGGGCCGCAAATGGCTGCCTAAGGATTCGCGCTGAGCTGAGCTTCGATCGGCGCCGGCTGCCCAAAGCCGCCGCCGTCGTCGTGCCGCCGGACCGACCACGTGACGCCGGCCAGTAAAAGCGCGATCGCCGCGGCTTCCAGCGGACGCGGCAACCGCCAATCGTAGACGAAGCCGTAAAGCAGGGCGAAGAGCGTCTCGAATACGATCAACTGGCCCGAGAGCGTAAGCGGCACCCGTTTGGACGCCGCGTTCCACAGGCCCGTACCCAGCCAGGACGGGCCGATCGCCAATCCCAAATTCAATACCCAGAACACGGTCCAACGCGCATCCAGGTGGACTGTCGTATGCGTCGCGCCGGCAGTCAGCATGCAGCCGGCCCAGGCGATCGCCCCGAACAGGCCCGTTGCGAGGCCCAGCAAGACCGACCATTCGTTACCGTCGAAGTGCGGGTTGCGCCGCAAGTAGCGGGTGTTTTCCACGGCGAACCACGTCCAGCTCAGCAGTGCGCCGCTCGCGCAGGCGATGCCGGCGAGCTTGTCCAGCGCGCCGCCCGGGCCGGACGGCGAGGGGGCGGCCGCGAACACGTCCACGTTGATGCAGACGATGCCCGCCGCGACGAGCAATAGCGGCCAATAAAGACGCCCAAGCGGCACGGCCCCCGCGTCGCGGCGGCCCGCCAGCGTCACGGTGACGGGCAAGATGCCGACGATGAGCGAGGTCGGTCCGATTCCGACCCTGTGGACGCCGGCGGTCAGAAAGATGTAGTAGACGAGATTGCCGACGAACGCGAGCTTGCCGACGGCGAACAAGTCTTCGCGCGTCGCCTTGCGGGCGAGCCGGCGCATCATGGGTAGCGCCGCCGCGATCGAAACGAGTCCGTACATCATGCAGCGCGCCGCGCCGAGCCAAAGCGGCGGGAAATCGGGCAGCAGGCGCGGCACGAGAAAGACCGTGCCCCAAATCGCGCCCGCCATCACCCCGTACATCACCCCACGCCGCATACTCGTTCCCCTTCGAAAATGGATTGGATGAGCCAGCTTACGTCCCGAGCGAGCGTGCCGTCTTGTTCGATTCTGCAATCGGCGGCACGCCGTTTGCGCTCATCGCGGCACTCGCTGTCGCTTCGCCGCGACGGGGCAGGCGGCTCGAACGCGCGCCTTGGGCAAACGAAACTTTTGCGAACACCGCGCGAACCGGAAAGCGAAACGGGACACCCGCCCCGAACAGAAAAAACGCTAACTCGCTGTTCGCACAGTGAAAAACCAGGGAGGTATCGCGTATAATTCGCTTTTGCGCCCATAGGATTTGCCATGCGTCTGATCCAAAAAGCACTCACGTTCGATGACGTGCTCCTCGTCCCGGCGTTCTCCGACGTTCTGCCGCGCGACACCAGCCTCAAAACCCGGCTGACCCGCAACATTTCCCTGAATATGCCGCTCGTTTCGGCCGCGATGGATACGGTCACAGAAGCGCGCCTCGCGATTGCCATGGCGCAGCAAGGCGGCGTCGGGATCATCCATAAGAACCTGACGGCCCACGAACAAGCGCGCGAAGTGGCGAAGGTCAAGCGTTTCGAATCGGGTGTGGTGCGCGATCCGATCACGATTCCGCCGCAGATGAAGGTGCGCGACGTCATCTCTCTGTCGCTGCAGCACGGCATTTCGGGCTTCCCGGTGGTGGAAGGCGCTCAGTTGGTGGGTATCGTCACGAATCGCGACCTGCGTTTCGAAACGCGGCTCGACGAGCCGGTACGTACGATCATGACGCCGCGCGAACGGCTCATCACGGTGAAGGAAGGCACGGCGCTGGCCGAGGCGAAGGCGCTGATGCATAGCCACCGGCTCGAGCGTGTGCTCGTCGTGAACGACGCCTTCGAGCTGCGCGGCCTCATGACGGTCAAGGACATCACGAAGCAAACCGAGCACCCCGATGCGTGCAAGGACGAGCACGGCAAGCTGCGCGTGGGCGCGGCGGTGGGCGTGGGTGCCGATAACGAAGAGCGCGTCGCGGCGCTGGCCGCGGCCGGTGTGGACGTGATCGTCGTCGATACGGCGCACGGCCATAGCAAGGGCGTGCTCGAGCGCGTGCGTTGGGTGAAGAAGAATTTCCCGCACGTCGAGGTGATCGGCGGCAACATCGCGACGGCCGACGCGGCACGCGCGCTCGTCGAGTACGGCGCGGACGGTGTGAAGGTCGGCATCGGCCCCGGTTCGATCTGCACGACGCGGATCGTGGCCGGCGTGGGCGTGCCGCAAATCACGGCGATCGCCAACGTTGCGCAAGCCTTGAAGGGCACGGGTGTCCCGGTCATCGCCGACGGCGGTGTGCGTTTCTCGGGCGACGTCAGCAAGGCGCTGGCGGCCGGAGCGAACGCGGTCATGATGGGCAGCATGTTCGCGGGCACCGAAGAAGCGCCGGGCGATGTGTTCCTGTTCCAGGGCCGGCAATACAAGTCGTACCGCGGCATGGGTTCCGTCGGCGCGATGAAGGACGGTGCCGCCGATCGTTACTTCCAAGACAATTCGGCGAACATCGACAAGCTCGTTCCCGAAGGGATCGAAGGGCGCGTGGCCTACAAGGGCTCCGTCGGCGCGATCCTGTTCCAATTGGTTGGTGGCGTACGCGCGAGCATGGGTTATTGCGGCTGCCGCACGATCGACGAAATGCATGAGAAAGCGCAATTCGTGCAGATCACGGCTGCCGGCATGCGCGAGTCCCACGTGCACGACGTCCAGATCACGAAGGAAGCGCCGAACTATCACGTCGACTAAACGCCGATGAAACCGCTACTGCGCGCCGTTTTGATCGTCGATGCGGGGCTTTATTTGAGCTCCGGTGCCGCGTTGCTGCTGTCGCCGCTCAGCGGCGTGCAGCGCGCGCTGCTGCTGACCGCGATCGAGCCGGCGATGGTCGGACAAATGCTGGGCCTCGCGTTGCTCGGGTTGGCGTGGCTCTCGCTGCGTGGCGCGCTGGATGGCGCCATGACGGTGGGCGCGGCCAAGATCGTCGGTCATGTGACGTGGTTGGCCGGTGCGCTGGTGCTGGCGTGGACGATCGGGCCGCACGAGCTCTGGTTGCCCGCGCTCGGCATCGTGCCGAATCTGCTCATCGGTGCCTTTCTCGTCGTTATCGGGCTTGGCGGCGCACGCTTCGCCGGGGCGGTACGACGGCGCGAAATCGGCAAAGCCGCGCAGGCTGCGGGCAACGGCGCCAAGGCGCGCGCCTCGGCCGCACCGGCTACCGTGGTGCCCGCCGAGCCGGTACTGCGGCCGTCTCAGCCGCCTCAGCCGTCCCAGCCGCTGCAACGCGGCGACGTGACGGGCGCGGGCCCGCATGCGGAGCGCGCTTTTACGGCGTCGCCGGTGCCGGGTGTCAGCACCGCGGATGCATCGGCAAGTGCCGGCGCGGCGAGCGGGAGCGGCGATGTGCGCGGGACCCAGTCCGCGCCACGGCCACCGTTTCATGGTTGAGCGCGCTCGGTGCGCACTTTCGACTCGACGCTGTTTAGCGCATGCGCGCTGCTCGCGCGGCGCTTCGTGTTCGACCTCTCATTCGCAGCGCGATACGTGCTGCGTCCGTATTTATTCACTATCGATCCGTGCCTGCCATGCATGACAAGATTCTGATCCTCGACATGGGCTCGCAAGTCACTCAACTGATTGCGCGCCGTATTCGGGAAGCCCACGTCTACTCCGAAATTCATCCGTACGACGTCGATGACGCGTTCATTCGCGAATTCGCCCCGAAGGGCATTATTCTCTCGGGCGGCCCGAGCTCCGTGACCGAGGCCGACGCGCCTCGTGCGCCGCAAGCCGTCTTCGAACTCGGTGTGCCGGTGCTGGGCATTTGCTACGGCATGCAAACCATGGCCGAGCAGTTGGGCGGCAAGGTCGACTTGGGTCATGTCCGGGAATTCGGTTATGCGGAAGTGCGCGCGCGCAACCATACGAGCTTGCTCGAAGGGATCGAGGATTTCGTGACGCCCGAAGGGCACGGCATGCTCAAGGTGTGGATGAGCCATGGCGACAAAGTCACGCAGATGCCGGAAGGTTTCGCGTTGATGGCTTCGACCGAATCGTGCCCGATCGCC
Organism: Trinickia dabaoshanensis; assembly: GCF_002879885.1. GTDB lineage: Bacteria > Pseudomonadota > Gammaproteobacteria > Burkholderiales > Burkholderiaceae > Trinickia > Trinickia dabaoshanensis. Next base: position 144,992 of record NZ_PNYA01000001.1, on the reverse strand, counting down.
GCGATGGCCGACGAGGCACGGCGCTTTTACGGTCTGCAGTGGCATCCCGAGGTCACGCATACGGTCAAGGGCCGGGCCATGCTCGAGCGTTTCGTGCTGCAGATTTGCGGCGCGCGGGCGGATTGGGAGATGGGCCATTACATCGACGAAGCCGTCGAGAAGATTCGCGAGCAGGTGGGTAGCGAGCACGTGATTTTGGGCTTGTCGGGTGGTGTCGATTCGTCGGTGGCCGCGGCGTTGTTGCATCGTGCGATCGGCGATCAATTGACGTGCGTGTTCGTCGACCACGGCTTGCTGCGTTTGAACGAGGCCGAGCAAGTGATGGCGACGTTCGCCGACCATTTGGGCGTGCGCGTGATTCACGTCGATGCGAGCGAGGCGTTTCTCTCAAAGCTGGCCGGCGTCACCGATCCGGAACAAAAGCGCAAGATCATCGGCGCAGAGTTCGTCGAAGTGTTCCAGGCCGAGGCGGGCAAGCTGACCGATGCGAAGTGGCTCGCGCAAGGCACGATCTATCCGGACGTCATCGAATCGGCGGGTAAGGGCAAGAAGGCGACGCACACGATCAAGAGCCACCACAACGTCGGCGGCCTGCCGGAGACGTTGAATTTGAAGCTGCTCGAGCCGCTGCGCGAGCTGTTCAAGGACGAAGTGCGCGAGTTGGGCGTGAAGCTCGGTTTGCCGCCTGGGATGGTGTACCGGCATCCGTTCCCGGGACCGGGGCTTGGCGTGCGGATTCTCGGCGAGGTGCGCCGCGATTTCGCCGATCTGCTGCGCCGCGCCGATGCGATTTTCATCGAGACGCTGCGTAACACGATCGACAAGGAAACGGGCAAGTCGTGGTACGACCTGACGAGTCAGGCGTTTGCCGTGTTCTTGCCGGTCAAGAGCGTTGGCGTGATGGGCGATGGGCGGACTTACGAGTATGTCGTCGCGCTGCGCGCGGTGCAGACGCTCGATTTCATGACCGCGCATTGGGCGCATCTGCCGCATGAACTGCTCGGGCAGGTGTCCAATCGCATCATCAACGAGGTGCGAGGGATCAATCGGGTTGTCTATGACATCTCCGGGAAGCCGCCTGCGACGATCGAGTGGGAGTGAAGGGGGAACTGGATTTATTTAAAAATTAGTGACTTACGGTTATTTCCGAATGATCGCGACTGCATTCTAAATTGCGAGATTCTGTCCGTAAGTCACTGAAAATGAGAAATTTCTACCGGCACCTTTGACTCAAATCCTCGAGCAATACCGCCGCCATCGCCTCTTCGGCAATGGCGATGCCATGGCTTTGCATCACATCAGCCAATGATTCATCCCATGAGGCTGATACCGAAGCGCCACTCAGCTCGTGCGTTACGGGAGGGGAATTTGTCACGGCGGCCTTATAGTCGTGGGTCGCGAATCGCCATGGACTCGCCTGCCATGTGCTCATTACTTGGTTTCCGATCTGCAAGCCTGGCCAGTCGAAATCCCCGTGATACGTCAAATGAGCTCCCGCATACGCCAACTGGGTCAATAGCGTTCGTTGCGCGGCTGCTGGCATACCATCTGTGCAGACCAGCGGTGCACTTGCTGCCCCCAGTTGGTCGGCCGCGATGGCCACCAAGTTCGGATTTTCACAGACGAACACCGTGGTGCCACGTACGGACCACGCCGGCGGTGTTCGCAACAATCTGCGCAACGATGCGTAGCCTGGCTCGCCGGGAGATTCTCCTACCGGGTCGCCAGCGGTGACGGGAAGATTCAGAAACAGGGCGGGGCGGGACAGCTCGTTGACAAGCACGCCCGCCCGTGCCCAAATGTCGCGCGCGCGATCGTCGAGTTGCGGCGGCTCAACCGGATTGCCTTTTGCGTCGCGCATATTGTCGTCATAGCTGGCTGTTCGTTCCATGTGCCGCCAGGCGGACAATACGATCGTGGCCGTAGGTTCACCGCCGTCGAGTGCATGTGCGTTGCCTAGGGTCTCTGCGGCGAGTTGTGAGCGTGCGATACCGTGGGCCGGCAGCCGATGCAGCGTGGCATCTGCTCGTCCGAGCAATTGCTGTCCCGTCATCGGATCCTGTCGGGAAAGGCGTTTGAGCAGACCCAGCGCCGCAGGAGTCGTGAGCCAGGTGCGCAGTACGCCGTGCCAGGAGTCAAGTGCAATCATGCTTGTCCACTGCGCGCTGGTGTTTGCCCTGACGGCGGCGCGACTCACGATCGGACCATCGATGCGTTCGAGCGCTGCTCGCAGCGAATCGGCGATGCCGGCCTCTCGCAGCGCACTATCTAGTCGTTCAATGTCGACCCGTACAGAGCGGGAAATGCGAGATGGTCGGCCGATAAGCAACTCCAAAGCTTCTTGTTCCGCGAGACTGAGCTGGGACAGCAGCAGGCTACTTCCCGCCGTGCCGTTGTCGACGCGTTCGAAGTAGCGCCGCATACGCTGGCGGAGCGAGTTTAGCTGAGCACCACCTAGCAAACGTTGCAGCCGGGCGTCGGGGCTGGCTGGTGTGTCGGTTGTCCGCATCATGTATCGGGAAATCTCCGGTCGGGATCGCTTTCGCGCCGCTTGGCTCGCCCATCCCATGTCCAGCGCGAAACGAAGACAGCATCCACACCCTCGCGCCGTTGCAACTGGCAAATCGACACGCCGGGCAGTTCTGCATAGCATGCCCATTCGCGTTCGCTGGTGATGACGAAATCCAGATCGAATTCTCGGATGAGCCCCATACAATGCGCACGGGCTGCATCATCGATGCCGGCGAAGGCTTCGTCCAGCAACATCAGGCGGGGCGCGTGCGGGTTGCCTCCTCGACCATAAAAGCTGGCGATGGCCGCGAAAAGTGGAACGGTCAGTCCAAGCGCACGTTCTCCGCTCGACGCGGGGCCGGAGAGTTTTTGCCAACTGCTGTTTTTGTCTCTTTGACGCTGGACGCGAAACCGATGCCACCGGCGGTAGTCCAGCGCTCGCGCCAATTGATCGTTCAGGCTGAAACCGGACGCAGTGGCATCGTCTTCAGCACGGGCTCGCTCCACGGCGATCTGCTGCTGCAACATGACACCTACCACGCGACGATCTTCTGCGGACCAAAGGTCCGAACTCGTATTGAGCAGCCGTTCGCGTGCGATCTCGAGGCCTAAGGGCCCACCTTCTTCCGGCGCAAGAGGCTGCCATTGCAAGCGGTAGCGAACGCCGGTCGTGGTGGGACGTTTGTACAGCTCATCATTGATCGCGTTGACCTGTTTGTCTGCTGCACGCATCAAGCGCTGAATTTCCGCAGCGATCTCCGCTTGCAGGTGGTTCTCCAGAATCTCCCGCTCCCTGGCTGATAGCAGTTCGCTGCGCTGCGCAATGTCGTCAGCCAGGTGAGCGGCCAGTGTGTCCGGTCGCTCCGGGCGGTTCTGATAATTGACGTGAACTGTGAATCCCCAATCGTTGGGTTCGGAGGCTGCCTGATGGCCGAGCGCGCTGAGCGAGCGTTGTAGTTCGGTCAGGCCCTCCGACACCTGGCGCTGGATGCGGGTCCAACTGACGTCGTCATCTCCGATGTGCGCAAGCGCTTGTTCTGCTCTGCGCGCCAGTTGCAGCGCTGGATCGATGGTCCAGGGCACGCCGGCGGGCGGGAGGGACAGGTCGGGCAGCGCAGAGGCCAGCAGCGTGCTTTCAGTAAAGCGTTGCAGCCGCTCGACAGCCAGTGTGCGAATGTCCGCGCGCTCGGCCAGCACACGATTAGCGGTGGTGGCTTCAGTATCAGCTACGGCGCGGGCTTCGGCTGCTTTGATCAAGACCGCTTGTTTGTCGTCGGCGTTGGTCGAGGCTTCGGTTGCGTTGCGGGCTGCCTCGTTCAGTTGCAGGCGCAGTGTTTCAACTTTCGCGCCAATCGCCTCCATGAGGACTGCGTAGCGCGCGAAGGCTTTCTCCGTCCGTTCATTCGCAGTGCCGAGTTCTTCCTCTCGGCGTTCCAGTCCGGTTTGGGCTTCGGTCTCACGCTCCTGCTGTTTCAGGTGGTCCGGCCAGGCGCTGCGCCACTCCCGGCCGGCTTGGGACAAGGTGTGGAGCGCATCGGTGAATCGGTCCAGGGCACTGTCGATCGGAGCGAGGCCTGCCTGGTCGAGCGGCAGTTGCAGGTCGGCGGCATCGTTCTCGAGCGCTTCGCGTGCCGCGTAGAGCTCGGTCTCTGCTGCTCGGCATCGGTTGTCTGCTTGATCGAGTCGAGCGCGAGCTTGGAGCACGTCACGCTCGGCGCTTGCTGCGGCAAGAATGGCCTGACGGAGCGAGGTATCGGTAGGTGCGCAGTCCAACTCTTCCTTGCTTTTCGCGCGATCGGCGGCAAGCGCTTCAACTGCCTGCGACAGGATAGCGGCTTCAGCATCCAGTTGCCGAAGCCGTAGCGCAATTTCCTGCATCCGGCGCTGTCGGGCTTGCGTCCGGGCCGTGTGGCCGATGTATACGGCTTCCAGTTTATCCCACGCACCTGTAAGTGCACCTAGCCGGAAGCGCCCATCCGCAGCGATCCAGGATTCGGTGGCGAGATTGTCTTCCGGTCCGCAGGCGATGCTGGCAAGCAAGGCTTCCACCAGCGCTGGATCTACCGTGCAATCCTCCGGTGCCGCCGGCGACAGCAGACTCAGCAGATTCTCGCCCGCGACGGCGGGACGTTGCCGCCAATGCGTGTCCCAAATCGGTCTTCCCGCCGTATCGCACACGTCGCCGTCAGGCGCGACCCATGCGTCCAGCAGGCCGCATGCTTCCAGCGATGCCTCCAGACCTGCACGCTGTTGCGGCGTGACATGGGAGTGATAGTCGATCAGCTGCCAGAGCGGGGCACCTGCCCGTCCCTCGCGAACGTTCGAGCCTCGAGTCCCGGGAACGGGCGGAATGGCGTCCTGGCCTGCCGCGAGCTGTTCCCGTTCGTCGGCCAGAACACGACGTTCCTGGTCGAGATCACGCTGGCGCGTTGCCAGTTCGGTTTGGCGAGTGGCGAGCTGTTCCAATGCTTGAGAGTAAGCAGTGTTCAGCGCCGAGTGAACCGGATTGATGCCCTCAGGACGGGCTGTCCAGCCTGCAAGCTCGGATAGTGCGCTCTGTTGTTGGAAACGTAGCTGTTCCAGACCGGCGCAATATTCCGTCCAGGCGTCGATCAGCGCATTGCCTGTCGTTTCCGCATCCAGATCGGCCTCGGCCCGCCGCTCTATCGCTTCCTCGAGTTCTGCTTGGCAATCGTTTTGGGCTGTCTGCAATGTCTGAAGCGTCGACCGTTTGGTAGCCACGGCAGCATGGCGCCGTTCCAGATACCGGATGTTCTTGCGGCGCGTGTTTGCGGCATCGCGCAACTCGGTCACTGCGGACGTGAACTGCGTCACCGGTAGCTCGGCGAGCTCGTCAAGGGTGATAGCGACGAGCGGATTGCGGGACAGCGCGACGGCCGTGCCTGCGGTTTGCGCGTCGGACGCGCATTGCGTGCGCGCGGACGCGACTTCCCTTCGTGCTGCCTCGACCCGTTGGTTGGACGCCTGGCTGCGTTCCTTTTCGCGTTCCAGTTGCCGCCGAGCTTCCTCGCGCTGTTCCTCTGCCTTGGCCGCTTCCTCCTTTCGGTCCCTGACATCTCTCTCGGCTTGGCTCAGGCGGTTGGCATCCTGATTGGCGGGATCGCTTTGCAGCGTTTCCAGGCGTTCTCGCGCCGCGGTCAATGCATGCTTCGCGGCGTCACGAGCGCGAATCGCTTCAGCCTCTGCTTCCTTCGCCGCGTGCAATACGTTCTGTGCATCGTTGCGCTCCACGCTGGCATTGTCGAATGCGGTCTGTGCCTGACGAAGTTCGCGCGCTTGGCGTCGAGTCAATGTGCTAGCGTACGTTCGGTATCTTTGCTCGAAATGCCTGACTGCCTGCTCGAGCTGACGAGCGTTGTTCAACTGCTCACGATCCGCCTCCAACTGATTCAACGCGTCCGCCACGTCCGCCAACAATTCCTGTGGCATAGGGGGGAGCGCTTCCGTTAGTGCGTGGGAAAGGCCCGATTCGTCGGGCTTCTTCGACAATTGAGGCTGGCGCAGTTGGATCAAAGTGTCCATGAGCGCTTCGTACCGCTTTTCGCCAAGGTGGAAGAGCCGCTCATCCACAGCCCGGCGATAGTTGCGACCGTTCTCAAAGACTGTGCCATGGCCGCGCTCTTCCAGGAGATCGCGCAAACGCTCGCGGGTCAACACGATCCGCTGTTCGTTCGTGAGCCACAGATCTTGACCGATACGCGGATCTTGCTCACCTGACGAGCTTTCGATCAAAAAGAACCAACTATCGACCTGCGTTTTGCCGGTCACCGCTGATAACCCGGCCCCCAGAGTCAAATAGCGCGCCATGCCGTCGGCTTGCCGTCTGCCGAACTCAATCCACGTGTAGCCGATTCGGCGTTTATAGCCGTCCATAAGCAGGTTCCAGGCCATCTTCTTGCCGTTGTCCCCGTCCGGTTCGATGCGCGACGGACGCAGTTGGGCATCGAAGAGAAAGGGCAACGTGAGAGAAAGCACTTTGGACTTGCCGGTGCCGTTGTTGCCACGTAGCAGCAAATGGCCGTCGCGGAACCAAAATTCCTCACTGTCGTAGTGAAAAAGTTCCACGAGACCGATCCGCAGAGGCTGCCACCGCTCGTGTCGGGGTTCCGGCAATACTGGACGCAGTGCTTGGGGCGAATCGAAGAGGGTGTCGGTCATGCGTTAGTAAGCAGTAATTCTGGAGTGACGTCGCCGGTTGCTTTCGAACGACCTTCGGGATCGCCCAGAGCGAAGCGTGCGATGGCCGGCAGCGGTCGAATCTCGCGATGGATTCGGACAATCAGTTGCAGCCGCTCCAATCGGTCGAGTGCGATTTCTGCCAGCTCTGTTTCAGCACCAGGTTCGCGTGCCGATTTGCGCCAGTAGCGACCATATTGCTCCGCGGCGCCGCGCAGGAAGGCAGCTACAGCGCCCTGGGATGTCAACGCAATTTCCGGCACTTCTCGCAGGCGTGAGGCCAAAAATTCGGCGACTAGCAGCGTAATGTGCGCTTCAGTCCCTTCTGCAGGCATCGAGATGTCGGTGAGTTCTCCCGACTCGTCGGTCAATGCGAGCCCTTCGGCTCGTTGCTCGGCGGTTAGTCCAGTGGCTTCGCAAAGGCGGGTCGCCATCGCGCCGCGCTGATTGGTGAAATACGCGAGATGCTCGGGATCCAAGGAGGCGCCGTAGATCACGGGATCGTCCAGAAGCCGGCGTGCCAGATGGTGACGTAGAGCATCGCGGTGTCCCTGCTCGCTGTCCGCGACGTGCTCCGCAACCAATGAGCGCAACCGATGCTCAAAGTCGATCGGTGTATCTTCGATACGCCACGTCGACGGTCCACGCACGGCCGCAAGCATGCCCGCCAGCATGCGCCGCTGGACATCGTAGAGCGCGTCCGACTGCGTCCAGCCATTTTCATGGACGAAATTATCCTCGTCGCCAGCGACGCGTTGTAAGACGCCGATGTCGAGCAGGGTGCGACACACGGCAACGAGGTCACGCCGCTCGGCAACGCTACCGAGCGTGAACTGGAAGCCGCAAGAAACCAACGTTGGATCGGACGCCAACTGCATCAGGCGTTCGCCGAGCAACTGCAACGTAATCTGCGGATCAGCTCTCTCGAGCACGGCACACGCGAGGCAGAGCAAGACATAGCGCTGCCGGTCGTAGTTCGGCAGCCCACGCGTATCGTCTGCAAGGTTCGCGGGTCGCTTGAAAAGCCGGGCGCCATCGCGTTCGACGTGCAGGGGCCAGCCGGTTTCTCGCGCAAACCAGTCGCGCAATCGTTCGGCTTGCCGGCGTACCGCCGGGAAAGCGTCATGATCCGGTGCCATCAGCGGCTGCAACAGCAGGGCACGGAGCGCTCGGCGAAATTCGTCTTGCTGCTGGACACGTTGGAGTTCACCGATTCGCTGACGATCGTGTCCCCATGATGAGCGTGCAGTCATGTTGGCTCTTGCGTTAGCTTGATCGTGAGAAGGTGATCCCGACCCGCGAAAACGCCAGCAGGGGTCGTGATGCGAGCCTCGGTGGTGGCGTCGAGCGGCTCCATTCGGATATAGAGCAGACCGTCGCCCGTTTGGCGCTCGACCGTCTGGTCGGGACGCGCTTGCTCGGTCAATGCTTCTCCCAGGAGATTGAGAAACAGGGCGAAGGCGTGGACGTCCAGGTCACCCAGCTCCGAAAGCCGGATTGGACGCCCGGTGGCCAAGCGTTGCCGAGCGGCATCGACCTGGCGCGATTCCTCTGCCAACTGCTCTGCCATGAGCGCGCGCTCCGCGCTGCGGTCACGTACCTTCGGGAGCGGCCCCCGAGGGGCGGCCTCGCCATACTCGCGCAAGCGGGGGTTGATTTGGAGCGGGGGCGCATCTGCCCAAGGCGTGCTGGCAGGCAAGTCGTCGTCGGCCTGGGGATTCAGGGAATAGTGCCGAGCGGGATGAAGTGCGAAAGCTGCCCGTGCCATCCGATGCGTTTCGCTGTCGCTGTTGCATGCGGCGAACCAGTAGGCGAGCACGCGAAAGTCGGCAGAGCGATCACTACGTCCGCTGCGGCGTTCGTTCAACGTGGCGATAGCGCCCAAGAGTAGCGGAATGGCGGCGCGTGCGCGTGCACGCAGCAACTCGGCTTGGGGTGGTTCCTGTCCCGTCGACAAAAACCAGCCGCGTAGGCCTTTCCAGCGTTCGCGCCAAGCCTGCCAGCGTCTCAATTTTTCGTCGGCTTGATTCTGTGTGTCTTCCGGAGCGGCATCCTGAGCTTCTCGGTCCGCGACCAGAAGGAAGACCGAGTCGATGCGGGGGGCCAGTTCCTCGATGAGCCGAGCGATGGAGTCGGAGCGTCGGACCAGATCCCCAAGGAAGCGATCGAGGTAATCGATGAGGCGGCGCTTGTACGCGACGACGGCATTTGCTTCGGCTTGCCGAAGCTCCAGGCTTCGCGCGACGCCTGCCATGAATGCCTGTGCGTTCTCGGCAAGGTCATGGAAGACGGCGACCAGATCGCGCAGGAGCTGGTGCGTCTTGGCGACGTCTAGTCCATTTTCGGGAGTGTCGTCGTCGATCAGCTGCCGTAGAGCCTGCAGGCGGCTGGCAATGTCCTCCAGCGCCACGCTTTGCAATTCGGCTCGTCGCTGTAGTGTCTGGAAGAACACGGCAAGGCTCGTCTCCACGGCTTCGCCTCCATGAGAAAGCCGGTAAAGGAAGCGTGCGCGGTAAAAGTCGCTGAGCGAAGAAACGCGTGCCGTATCCGGCTGGGATTCGAGATTCCCCCATTCAGTCAGTTGGGTCAGTGCAGCGTTGACTTCCTCGATACGTGGTATCCCTTCGGACCAGTTCGCCTCAGCGAGAACCTCGTCGGGGCGGAGCTGGAGCCTGTATTGCCGCTTGGCTGCGGCGAAGACATCCATGATGCATCGATAGAACGTGGACTTCTCGGCGCCCAAATGCCTGAAAAGTTCTGCTGCAGTTGCATTCGGCTGCACAGGGTACGCTCCTCTCTTCTATCTCGTGCACGATAGTAGATGATTGGAATTATGCTGCGGCACCGCAGGGGCTGAAGAGGGCGTCCAGCTTTTTTGGGGACGCCTGATTAAGGAACGCCGTGAGACGCCATGCATTCGTTGCATAGGCGTTGGGCACGCAATTGGATGCTGTTGATCTGTGGTTCCATTGGTCAAAACGTAACATAAATGTAAGTAAGCATGTTGATTTCTGACAAACCGTGAGCAGCCCACCAAACGCGGTCTAGCGCCAAGCGGGAATCTCGGTAACGTTGACGATACTGGCCTGCTGGATTCCTTCGGACTCTTTCAAGTTTACTGTGCACACTTTGTCGACGAGGTGCCAGAAACGTCCGCTGTGCTCGTGTCATCCGCAGACAGCTTTCGAACGCAATGTCATCTTCGCAATACATTAATGCCACTTAAAGTATTACGAAGATAACAGAATGCCGACTCCCCACACGCCTTCCGCTGCCGTCCGGCGGGCATTGCGAAAACTGGGCGCCGATATCCATGATGCACGCCGCCGCCGCAAGTTGACCATGACAGTAATTGCCGAGCGGGCTTTCACGTCACGCGGAACGCTACAGCGGGTCGAGGCGGGAGATCCGGGTGTGAGCATCGGCATCTATGCGGCCGTGCTGCAGGCGCTGGGGCTCCTTGACGGGCTAAGCGAGTCCGCCGGCGCCGATCGGGATACGACGGGACAGGCGCTGGCGACTGCGGCACTGCCGCAGCGTGTGCGTCTGCCGCGAATGAAAGGAAAGGGTGACCATGGCTGATGTTGACGTCTACATTGATCTCAATGGCGCGCTGCGAATTTATTGGGCGTAGCCGATGAAACGCGTCTGGGCGCCTTGCGGTTTCGCTGGAGCGGGGAACACGAGTTCGAAGCGCCGGTGCCCGCCGGGGTTCCCGCGCTCATCGAATTGGGGCGGCTGCTGCAAATCACCGAGCGCATCCTGCGGGACTAGGAAACCGATGAGGATCTGCAACTTATCTTTGCGCCTGGCTCGTCGCTCGGCGGCGCACGTCCTGGTTTGCCATTCCGAGAAAAAGCTCACTGTTAGTGAGCTTTTTCTCACTCTGCTAAACCATCGAGGGCTTGGCAACGGTTTATAAAGACTGTATTTTGAACACTATGGGTGATCAAAATTCAAGAAAACTAAACCTTCTGCTGGCCGAACTGGGTGACACACGCCTAATATCGAGTCGCTGGCTGCGGGCACACGGCTATTCCAACAGCCTCGTCGCGCGCTATGTGAGTAGCGGATGGCTGGTATCGCCCGCACGCGGCGTGTACATGCGCAAGGGTGGGCGCCTGCAGTGGGAGGGCGTGGTTCGCAGTCTGCAGGTCGGGGAAGGCATTCCGCTGCACGTGGGAGGACGCTTTGCGTTAAGTCTGCAGGGGCACGAGCACTACTTGCGGCTAGGCAATGCCGGCACGATTACCTTGTACGGGTCGGAGCGGCCACCGGCATGGCTCGGCAATTTGTCTTTGGCGCAATGCTTCGAGTATCGCGGCAAGGGACCCTTCGATTGGCCGCCCGTGTCGTTCACAGTGGATGTCCCCGCGACAGCCCTGTCCGACCAGGGCCTGGCGTGGTACCAGGCTGCCCCCGGCTCCGATGCCTTGGTTTGTTCCTCGCCGGAGCGGGCCATGTTGGAGTTGTGCGATGACGTTTCGGACGCCGCCTTGATCTACGAGGTGGATGCGCTCATGCAGGCCATGACCACGCTGCGGCCTCAGCGGATCGGTCTGTTGCTGCGCCACTGCCGCAGCATTAAGAGCAAACGACTGTTCCTTGCATTGGCCGAGCGCCATCGGCATGCTTGGCTGCCGCACGTGCCGCTGGATAACGTCGATTTGGGCCGGGGAAAGCGCGCGCTGGTGCCGGGCGGCCGCCTGCACCCGATCTACCAAATCACCTTGCCGGGAGACCTCGATGAACACCTGGCTTGATCATTGGGATCGGCGCTACACCGACCGCGTCCGGCTGCTTGTCGAGATTCTGCCGGCCCTGGCGCAAGAGCCTCGCTTCGCGCTCAAAGGCGGCACGGCGATCAACCTGTTCGAGCACGATCTGCCCCGATTGTCAGTGGACATCGATCTGGCCTGGTTGCCCGTGCATGACTATGCCGAGGACGCAAGACTCATCGCCGAAGCGCTCGGGCGGCTGGCTGCGGTGCTGCGTGGCCGGCCTTCGCAACTGCAGGTGCAGTTGTCGGCAGGCGAGGGCGCGAACGTCACGCGGCTGGTAGCCAGTCGCGGCCGCGCGCGCGTGCAGATCGAAACGACGCCGGTTATGCGCGGTGCCGTGCATCCGGCGCGGAACATGGTGGTGCGCCCGAGGGTCGAGGACGCCTTTGGCTTCGCCTCGGTTCAGGTGTTGCACTTCGCCGACCTCTATGCAGGCAAGCTAGCTGCGGCACTGTCGAGGCAGCATCCCCGCGATCTCTTCGATGTCGGGTTGTTGCTGGAGGACGAACGGGCGGATCGGGTGCTCTGGCGGACTTTTCTTGTCTACCTGACGTGCAGCCCCAAGCCTGCCTGGGAAATGCTGGCGCCTCGCGTGCCCGCAGATTTTGCAGTGACCTTCGACGCGCACTTCAAAGGCATGACGGCTGAACCTATTGAAGTTGGGGACTTACTGGACATCCATGAACGGTTGCTGGCGCGTGTGGCCGGTTGGCTGGATGAACCTTCGTGTGCGTTCCTGCGATCCATCGAGGATCAGCGGCCGGACTTCAATCTGATCGAGCTTCCGCAAGCGGCCGATTTGCCGGCTGTGCGGCGCAAGCTTCACAACCTGGCGCAGCGCACCGATGCCAAGCGCGCGGCGGACCGTGGTCTTTTGGAAGAGACGCTGGCCAGGGTTTCCGGTACGCGGTGATCAATTCGACACACCCCCATTGATTTGCCGGCGGCCATACTGGCGCGGGGCGCATTTCATGATCCTTTTGAACGCCGTGCTGAAGGACTTTTCCGATTCATACCCAAGCGCGAGCCCGATTTCAGCAACCGAGTCGCGCGACTGCGTCAGCTTGGCGGCGGCCAAGGTCATACGCCACCGCGTCAGATAGTCCATCGGCGAGAGGCCGACGAGTTCTTTGAATCGGAGCGCGAAACTCGTACGCGACATGGCAGCCTGCTCGGCCAGCGTCTGCAGGGTCCATTTCGCGCCGGGCGTCTCGTGCATCGCGTCGATCACCGCGCGCATCCGTTTATCCGCGAGCGCGAAAAGCCAGCCGCCGGGTTCGTTACGCCCGCCTGCAAGCTGTAGCCGCAACGCTTGCACGAGCACGAGGGTAGCTAACTGCTGCGCGACGATGCCGCCGCCCGGCTGCGGTTCGCGCAATTCCTCTCTCATGCGCTCGATACACCATCGCAACGTTGACGGGCCTGGTTCCTCTCGCACGTGGATGACCGCGGGGAGCACGTCTAACAGCAGATCGGCCTGACCGTCGGCCAGCGTGAAATATCCGCCGACGCTCAGGAATTCGCCGCCGCCGTTGTGGGTCACGATGCGGCCGTCCTTGGCCGGCGGCACCAGCGTGCCGAACGCGACCGGCTCTGCCGCAAGGTCGCTCGCGATGCGAAAGGGTTTGCCTCGCGCAAGTAGAAAGCACTCGCCTTCGGCAACCTCCAAGGGCTCAGGTTCGCCATCGACGCAGAGCCAGCACCGGCCTCGAAGCACCGCATGAAACTTGATCCCCTCGAATGGACCGAATTGCACGGCCCAATCCCCGCTCGCATCGAAGCCGCCGGACACATAGCTGCGGAGCTTTAAAAGCGACAAGACGTCTGATAGTGGATCCATGATGTCGTTCGAACGAATGAATACTAAAAGCGAACTTTAAGGCATAGATCGTTCCGATTCAACGCCCTAAGCTGTACCCGAATTTGAACGGGAGAGGTGCGATGCGGATATTCATCACAGGGGCGACGGGCTTCATCGGTTCCGCCGTCGTTCGCGAACTGGTCACCGCGGGCCACGCGGTGACAGGCCTCGTGCGTTCGGCGCATGCAGCCGCCGCACTCGAGCGCATGGGGGCGAAGGCACGTCGCGGGACGATCGAGGACCTCGATATCTTGCGCCAGGAGGCAGCGCTCGCCGACGGTGTGATCCACACTGCCTTCTTCCACGCGTTGTCGCACGCCAGTCTCGGCATTCGCGCGCGGATACTGTTCGGCGGGCCGCCGGCGCGTATCGTCGAGCGCTTCGCGGCTGCGGCGGTCGGTGTGGATCAGCGCGCTATCGAAACCTTCGGCGAGGCGCTCGGAATGCGGAAGGGCTCGCTCGTCATCGCCTTTCCAACGATGGCGATGGCAGCAGGGCGGCCCGCGCAAGAGACCGACGATGCCGATCGCCGTGCCGTTGGCGGCGCGAGGGCGCATTCCGAGCAGGCCGCATTGGGTCTTGTACGTAGCGGCGTGAACGCCACCGTCGTTCGGCTACCGCCCTCGGTACATGACGAGACGAAGCTCGGGCTCGTCACGCGGTTGATCGAGATCGCGCGGAAAAAGCGGATGTCCGCCTATCCCGGCGATGGGCTCAACCGATGGGCCGCCGTGCACAGGCTGGACGCATCGCGGCTCTTTCGACTGGCGCTCGAAAACGGGGAGCCCGGTGCCCGCTATCACGGCGCGGCCGAGGAGGGAATGCCGTTCCGCGATATCGCCGATGCGATCGGACGCCACCTCGACATCCCTGTGGTGCCTTTGCTCGCCAAAGACTGCGCAAAGCATTTCGGCTGGCTCGCGCCGTTTGCCGCTACGGACAATCCGGTTTCCAGTCAGCTCACGCAGGAGCGCCTGGGCTGGACCCCACGGCATGCTCCATTGATGAACGACCTTGCGGCCGCGTTGAGCGATCGGGGCCGTTGATCGCCAACCGTATCCTGCCGCGGTTACCGAACCGCGATGACACGGCGCAATTGCCGTATCGATCAATGAGGAAATCTCATCATGCGTCTTACGCGAATCGCGCCGTGGATCGCGGCCTTGCACATCGCATTGGCCCAGCCTTGTCTGGCGAAGCAGGTCGATAGCGGCGTTCCAGGGATGATCTTCGACCATGACGTGCCGGTCGCGATGACCGACGGCGAGCAGTTGCGCGTCAATATCTATCGCCCCGAAAAGTCCGGCCGATATCCCGTGCTCATGTTGATGGGTCCCTACGGCAAGGATACGAGCATGGCGGACGCGCCGGCCTACAAAACATCGTGGGCGAAGTTGATGGCCAAGTATCCGGATTTATGCAAGGAATCCTCTTGCCGCTACCTCCGATTCGAGGCGCCCGATCCCGAGCGGTGGGTAGCCGACGGTTACATCGTCATTCACGCCGACGTTCGCGGGGCCGGCGCATCCCCGGGCGTACTCGATCCCTTCTCGCCGCGAGAGACCGAAGACTACGCGACGCTGATTACGTGGGCTGCCCGCCAGGCCTGGAGTTCGGGAAGGGTCGGTCTGCTCGGCACGTCGTTCCATGCGATCAATCAGTATCAAGTGGCCGCGTTACAGCCGGAAGGCCTTGCGGCGATACTGCCCTGGGAAGGCGCGTTCGATCCATATCGAGAAATCGCCTACTACGGCGGCATCTTGAACGTTGCATGGGAGTTCTGGTGGACTCATCAGGTCGTCCCCAATCAGAACGGTAATGCGCAAACACCGTTGTTCGATTCCATCAACGGCGGCACGGATACGGGTGTGCCGCTTGCCGCGGACGCCTTGCAGCAAAACCGCGTCGACCCCGTCGAAGCCTTCGCGCAGCACCCCTTTGACGACGCCTACTACCGAGAGCGTACGCCCGACGCGAGCCGGATCGAGGTACCGCTACTCGATGTTGCCAATTGGACGGACTGGAGCACGGCAGGCTACCGCTTCGCCGCCAGCAAGGACAAATGGCTGCGGATTCAAACCGGCGACCATCTGACGCCTTTCTATTCGGACGAGGCGCTTGCGCTGCAAAAACGCTTCTTCGATCATTTCCTCAAGGGCCTGGACAATGGTTGGGAGAAAGAGCCGCGCGTCGCGGTGCAAGTGCGCCGGCCCAACGGAACAGTTTGGAGGAGCGCTGCCGCGTGGCCGCTGCCGGGCACGCACTGGCAACGCTACTATCTCGATGCGGCGAACGCTTCGATGGCGCCGGGTCTAGAACATCTGGCGGCCGCTCGGAAATCCTACGCCGGACTTGGGGACGGGCTGACTTTTACGACGCAGCCCTTCAGCGAGGAGACGGAATTCACCGGCCCGATCGGCGTGAGGCTGTGGGTGGGTTCTTCGACGGCGGACATGGATATCTTCGCGGCGCTCAGGCTGATCGATCCGCAGGGGCGGGACGTCACTTTCGTGGGCAACAGCGATCCGAACGTGCCGTTGGATCTCGGCTATCTGCGCGTATCGCACCGCGCCGTCGATCGGACGAGGTCGACGCCATACGAGCTTTTCCATCCTCATGTCGCTTCGGAGCCGATGACGCCCGGGCAGCTCTATCCCGTCGACGTCGAATTTACCGAGCCGACGAGTATCGTCATTCCCAGGGGCTATCGACTTGCGTTGACGATCCAAGGCCAGGATTTCGGATACGGACCGAATGCGAACATCGTGCATGCCGACGATTACGCGCTTCCCGACGCCCATCATTCAGGGCTCTTTTTCGCCGCTCACCCGAACCGCAGCGCCACGCTGTATGGCGGGACGAACACGGTCGCGACCGGTGGGGAACATCGGTCGTACCTGTTGCTGCCGCGCATTGCGCATCGATGATGACGCTGCTGCCGTATGCAGCCGTCGTCCTGACGCTGCTCGCGGGCCTCAGTCTCGTGATTTTCACGGCGCTGACGGGCGTGCCGACGCTTTCCTCGAGAGGCGTCGAAGCCGCCGACGTCATCGCGTTGCTCAAACACGCGAAGCTTGCCCGGTCTGCCGTGATCATCGATCTCGGAAGCGGGTGGGGTGCGTTGGTGGTCGCACTCGCACGCGCATTTCCCGAAGCGACGATCGAAGGGATCGAGATATCGCTGTTGCCGTATTTGATATCGCGACTGAGAGCGTCTGGATTGCCGAACGTTAGGCTCAGATGGGGCAACTTCCATCGCAGTCATCTTCGCGGCGCCCACGCGATCGTTTGCTATTTGATGCCGTCCGTCATGCCCGGGGTCGGCGATCTGCTCGATAGGCACTTGAAATGGGGTACTGCCGTCGTTTCCAATACGTTTTTGTTTCGGGGGCGCAAGGCGTCCGCGGTTCGTCGAGGAAGCCGGCGCGGGCTCGTCTCGCTCTATTTCTGGCCTGCCCGCTACTGGGTAGTCGACGAATACGAATAAGCGACGACTACCCATAAGCGACGGCGCGTCGCCCCGGCATCGAGGCCGGGGCGGTCTTTTGCGCGCGATATAGGTGAGGGCAGGCTCCGGCTCAACCCCCCTGGGCCCAGAGCACGGCATCCGCGCCGGCGGGAATACGTAACGGAGATGACGGGTCGGTCACTGCGCGCCATACCGCTTCGGCCACGTCGCGCGCGTGCGTGACCGGTCCTGGCTCATTCAATCCCGCCATGAAGCCCTGCACGAGCCCGGCATAGGCCGCGTGATCGAGACCGTGCATGTGGGGCCGGCCGTTTTCCGCGAAGCGCGTATCGGGCGCCCGCCCGGGCAGCACGAGATGCGCTCGCACGCCGAAGGCGCCGAGTTCGAGCGCCATCGATTCGGTGAATGCGTTGACCGCCGCCTTGCTCGCCGCATACGCGCCAATCAGCGGGATCGCTTTCAACGTTACGCTCGACGAGACGTTCACGACCACGCCGGTCTTGCGCTGCCTGAATTGCGGCAGGACCGCCTGCGTCACGGCCATCGTGCCGAACGCGTTGGTCTCGAAGACTTCGCGTATCGTTTGTATCGGCGTGACCTCGAAAGGCGCCGCGGCGCCGAAGCCCGCATTGTTGACGAGCGCGTCGATCGATCCGGCGGTCTCGACCGCTTTCCGGATACTGTCCGGGTCGGTCACGTCCAGCGAGAGCACACGCAAATTTTCGTGGGCAGGCAGTAGATCTTCCCGAGGCGTGCGCATCGTTGCCAGAACCTTCCAGTCGCGCTCGGCGAAGTATTGGGCGGTTTCGAGGCCGAAGCCGGACGAGCATCCGGTGATCAGAACGGTTTTCATGTGACTCCCAGGAGTGGCTGACAAGGCTCAGACGATAGACCGCCGTGGGTGGACTATCTATAATCGCGAGTCCTGATTTTATTAGTGGGAGTCCGGGTATGATCGACCCGCTCGCGGACGTCGTCACGCTGCTGCAGCCGAGTGCCCGGCATTCGAAGCTCGTCGTCGGGGCCGGCGCCTGGCACATCCGTCGTTCGGACGCCGGGCAGCCCCTTTATTGCGTCGTTCTCGCGGGAGCCTGCCGGATTGCCATTGACGGAAGCGAAGCGATCGAACTGTGCTCCGGGGACTTCATTCTCGTCCCTGACGCGTACGGTGGCGCGATGTCGAGTGCCGTGCCGGTTCCGCCCGGCGCGCCCGAGGCGATGCCGGTCGCCTTGGGCGCCGGCGAATTCAGGATCGGAGATTCGTCAGGGCCGCCCGATGTAAGCATGCTGGCCGGGCATTGCAGCTTTGGCTCGCCCGACGCGGACCTGTTGGTGTCGTTGCTTCCGCGCGTTGTACACGTCAGGGGCGAGCCGCAACTCGCTACCCTCGTCCAATTGATCAGAAACGAGTTCCAGGACCGGCGCGCGGGACGCGAGGTGATCCTCGCCCACCTCGTCGAAGTGCTCCTGATCGAAGCGCTGCGCTCCACGGCCGGGGCACCGGCATGCCCGGGCCTCGTGCGGGGGCTTGCCGACGAGCGCCTTGCCGTGACGCTACGCCGTATGCATGAAAGCCCGGCCAAGGCGTGGACCGTCGCCGAGCTTTCCAAGGAGGCGGCACTTTCGCGCTCGGTGTTTTTCGAGCGTTTCAGCCGCGCGGTGGGGCTCGCGCCGATGGCCTATTTGCTGAACTGGCGCATGGCGCTGGCGAAGAACATGCTCAGGCGGACCAACCGCTCAATCGCCGAGATCGCGGAGCGCGTGGGCTACGGATCGGCGAGTGCGTTCAGCGTCGCATTCGCCCGTCATGTCGGGCTACCGCCGGCGCGCTATGCGCGCGAACAGACGCGTGCGGCACCATAGTCAGGCCGCCAACGCAGACTTGATCGCTTCCGCGAAGGGGCGTCGTCCTTATTGGCGATTCGCTATAAATTCAAAATTGCCCCAGCCAGCCGGCGAGCCCGTCGCGACGCAAGCATTCCGTCAGGGCGGACTGGAGTTTCAAGCCCGTGCGCAGATCTTCTTCGCTGGTATCGTCATGCATCTGCACGAGCGATGCCGCACCGTCGTCTAAGCCATGTAGCCGAGCTATCCGGCTAGCAAGCGCGGCGGTCTCCTGCGGCTTGAGGCGCGTGAATGCCTGACGTAGATCGGGCAGGTGGGCGATGAAGGCGTCGGCACCCCAGAGGTGTACCAGCCGATCGAGTCCTTCGAGCAAGACCGGTACGCGCAGCAACAGTTCGGGGGCGGCCGTCGTCAGGCCGTTCAGGAAGCGCACCGCTTGCCCAGCGTCTGCGCCGACGCCGAAATGCCGGCCTAGGAGGCTCCCGAGCGCGAGCTCGTCCCAACGGCCATCGAGAAACAGGAACGCCGCCGCCGCGCCGCATACTGCGGGCGGCGTGTCGACCGCGGTGGCAAACCGTTCAAGCTGTGCGTGCAGCCGGGCATCGTCGGTATCGATCCGTTCGTGCGGATCGAGCGCTGCCAACAGGCGCCCCAATTCCCGAAGTGACGTAAGCTGCGTGACCGCTCTGGCCTCATCGGCTTCATCCACCTGCGACAAGTTGGGCAGTAAAAACAGCGCTGCCGGCCAGACTTGTTCGAGCAATGCCCGCAACGCCGGGTGCTGCTGTACGCCAAGCGGTTCTCGAGCGCGCCATAGCGTCACGAGCCGGTGCCCGCATTCGATGACCGACCCGAGGTTGCTGTCCTCTTCGAGATGCGTAGCCAACATGACCAACAATTGTGGCAGCCGTGCCTGCAGACCGATCAGACACGCGCGCAATAACAACATCACAGCGGCGCTCGCGCTACGCGCGCTTCCCTGTTCGGCTAGCGCGTCCTCGTCTCGGCGTAACCTGGACATGCAGGCTGCCTCGACCGTCACGCCAGTCGAGGCCAGCTCGATCAATCGTGCCTCCACCAATGGCGACCATGCAACTTGCCACTCCTCGAACATCAACTGCAGCCGGCTGTTGCCCAGGAAATCGGGCCCGGTCAGCCATGTTGCCAGTGGGGCGCCGAGATACGCCATCGCGTGGAAGTAGCGGCTGCGGACCTGGTGCAAGGGCTTGCGGTAAAGATCTAGACGGGACACGCGCGGCGTGCTGTCGTCGAGGCGCAGTCCGACCTTGCGGGCGAGGCGCCGTGCGTCTTCGACCAGCGGCGGCGAGCCGGCCGAGGGCGGGATGTCACCCACCTGCGAGCCGCTCAGGAACCGCCTCAGGTCGGCGGTGAAGCCACGCTGTCCCTCATCGATCGGCCCTTTGATGAAGCAAGAGCGGATTGCGTCGAGCAGGTCCTGCCGGCCGGGCCCCGCGTTGCCGCGCAGTGCGGCCAGCCGCGCCGCCTGTGCGACTGCGGCCTGCACCAGAGCGGTCGAAACCGAGTCGGCATAATCTTCGGCGCGGGTGTGCCGTGCGAAGCGCGTCAGGCATTCGACGGCGACTGTCGCGTAGGGGCTCTCGCCGCTCGTGCCCGGAACGCTGCCGCCACTGAGTTGTTCCCACACCTGCTGGTAGTACCCCGGCGAGGGCATGCCGGAGGCATAGCCATTCAATGCATCGAGCCGGTCGAAGCTGTAGCGAATCAGCCACGCGGCGGCGTTATTCTTCGCGTTGGCGGGGGCGGACAAGGGTTCCGTCCGCTGCCATTGCTGCACGAGTTCGAGCGTATGAAAGCCCCCCGTGACCACGACGATCGGACCGCTGCACCGGGCCCGCCAGCGACGAATATGTGCGGCCATATGGCGCTCGCGTGGCAGGCTGCCTTCGGTCTCCAGCACCTCGTGCTCGTAGTCCAGCCGCGCCATGGCGCACCAATGGAAAACATCCGCAAAGAACGCCCGCCAGTTGGGCTGCGCCGCCGGTGCGCGCAGTTCGAACAAACGGTCCCACAACTCGTGGTGGTCGACGCAGCCGAGCCGTTGCGCCATCGTGCCAAGATAACGGCTGTGCGCAAAATGACGTTCTTCCATCAGGCTGCGCGCGGCGTCATTGCCATCCTCCGCACGGCGCTCGCGCCACGCCTTGTCTTGCCAGGAAAGATCGATAAACGCGACCTGCGCGCCCAATGCATTGCTCTCGCGCAGGGCGATCCATTCGGGGCTGTAGTCGCAAAACGGAATGAAAGCACTGCGCGTTTCGGCGCGTCCTCCGTCGCCGGCTTCACTCCCGGGCAACGCCGGACGATCGTGGTTGCTCTGGCATAGCAAGGCCACCGGCGGACGGGTGTCTTCATGCTGCAGCAGTGGCAGCAGGTGATCGAGATCGTCGGGACCTTCGACGAGAACGGCCGTCGGCTTGATCTCATGCAGCATGGCACGCAGATTGAGCGCGCAGGCCGGACTGTGGTGCCGGATGCCGGCGAAATAGACCTCCTGCTCGCCGTCGAAAAGACGTGTCGCGGCTTCGATCAACGCCGGCGGCAGTGTAGCCGCCGCATGCTCTATTGCCATAACGTGCGCGCTGCCTCGTGAAACGATTTCCACTGCGCGTCGCGGCGGGCGCGCTCGCGCACGACGGTCTCGAAGTAGTGACGCACTCGCTTGATGTCCTCCTGACTATCCTTGAGTACTACGCCTTGGAGCTGTCCGGCAATCTCGCGCGCGGTGAGCCGGCCGTCGTTGAAATGCTGCGCCTGCAGGGCCGCGGCGTAGGCAACGTTGACGGTTTCCGCGGTCGACATCACCGCATCCAGCCCCTTGATGGCCGTGCCTTCCTTGGTTTGGCCCGCGCGCAATTCTTGGAACGCGGTGATGAGCAGCGCCACCACGTCGCGCGGCACTTCGACCTGCGCCTCGTTGCCGGCCAGTTCGCGCTTCAGTTGTGCCATTACGAGGTCGACTTCGAACTGGTGATCGCGAATCGGATGCACTGTCTCGAAGTTGAAACGACGCTTCAGCGCAGACGACATTTCATGCACGCCGCGGTCGCGCAGATTGGCCGTCGCAATGATGTTGAAGCCGCGCTGCGCGTGCAAGCGCGCGTCCTCGCCGGCGCTGCGGGCCAGTTCGGGGATCATCATTTGCTTGTCGCTCATGAGCGAGATCAAGACGTCCTGAATCTCGGGCGGACAGCGTGTGATTTCCTCGAAGCGCACGATCCGGCCTGCCTGCATCGCCTGATGGATCGGCGACGGTACAAGGGCACGCTGGCTCGGCCCCTCGGCCAGCAGCAACGCGTAGTTCCAGCTGTATTTGATCTGATCCTCGGTGGTGCCGGCCGTGCCTTGTACGGTCAGGCCCGAGTCGCCACTGATCGCGGCTGCTAAAAGCTCGGAGAGCAGCGATTTCGCGGTACCTGGCTCGCCGACCAGCATGAGACCTTGGTGGCCCATGAGCGTAACGATGGCGCGATCGACCAGTGGATCGTCGCCATAGAACTTCCGGCTAATCTGCTGCGCCTCGTCGCCGATGATGAAACGCCGTACGGCGCGCGGCGAAAGGTTCCAGCCGGGCGGACGGGCATCATGATCGGCCGCGGCGAGACGCGCCAGTTCATCGGCGTAGCGCCGTTCGGCGGGAAGGCGAACAGCGTGGCCGGTTACGGATGCGGAAGATTCAGTCATGGCGATGTCGTCAATGGAGATGAGTCGGATGCCGATGCGGTGCTACCACGGCATCTTCTTTTCCCAGTCGGCGTCGAAGCCCGCGCAGGCGTCGGCGATGGCAATGTAGTCCGAATAAGCCTCGGCCAGGAGGACCGGCGGTACCTTCCCGAGCGGCAAGACACGCTCGTTCCAGTTGCGGGCCTTGCTATTTTCGAAGCTAAGCGTCTTGAGCGCGGCCGGCACGTTTTCTTCCGGCAGCGTATTGCCCGAGAATTCGATCGCCACCCGTACTCCAACACTCGAGAAGTCTTTGGTGTATTGATAGAAGAAGCCGCCATCCTCGGCTTGCGCCCGCTGGTAGCCAAGCTTTGTAAAGGCGCCGCGTAGCGTGAATGCGTCGCTGATCCAGCCGAGGCGGGCACGAATCTCGGTAACGTCGCGGCCAGCGTCATCGCGCAGGTCGAGCGCAGGCGTAACGCGCGTCATCTGAGGGAACAGCGGCGCGATCTTGTAATCCTTGAAATGGCGCACCCAGGCGGCGATCGTTTCAGCGTCCGTCAGCGAAGCATGCGCGAGGCGCAGCATGCTGTCGGGGGCGAGTTCGATCTCGTCGTCCTGTGTGTCGATCAGGCTGCCGTCTTCCGTTGCGCGCAGACTGGTGCGAACCTGGCCTTGCCCGTCGAGTTCGAGCCATACGAGACGCTGGATGAGGCGGCCCGCGATCGGATGGCGCTGCAGATACTCACGCCATTCGGATTGCGGCCATGCCCGGCCGGCGCACATCGCTTCGAACAGGCGAGCCGTCTGCAGTTCGATCACCTGCTTCAGTTCCTTTTTGTGCGCCGAAAGCTGCGATTTCGCGGCCTTGATCAGCGCTTCGTCGTCCGTTTGACGCGGCTCGGGCAAGGTCTTGATCACCTTGCCGTCGGCATTGCGCAACTCGGTTTTCATGGCAGAGTCGAGCACGACGGTAAAGACGCGCTCACCATACTGCAGCGTCATGGTGCCCGTGTCGTCCAGGCCGGCATTCGGAATGGTTCGATCGGCCAGTTGTTCCTGTGACCAGCCGTTGCGCTCGGCGATTTCCTGTACCAGCACGCGTGCCTTCTCTTGCACCGATGCAGTCCGGTATCGTCGTGACACGCTGAGCAGCAACTGGATCACGAGCGGATGGTTGCCGGCCGCCGTGGCCTCTAGCATCGCTTCGAGCTGCGCTCGGCGCTGGTAGTGGTCGCGCATGTACTGCCGAAGCAGCGTGACCGCCTCGTGCGCGGGAGCGAATGCGGCAAGTGCCAAGACGCCCTTTTCGCCGATGGCGCTGCCGAGGTACTCGCTCATCTTCTGGCGCTTGCACTCCTCGAACACCTGATCCTGCGACTTGTTGTATTCGGCCTCGTAAAACTGTTTGTGCTCCGGCTTGGCGTTTTGCCAGCGCTGCTGATTGTTCTGCCAGCGTTGCGGCGCCGTGGCTTGCGCGTACGCAATACCATCTTCGAGCGAAGGATGCAGGGTGTCGCGCCAGATGAACTGGCGCAACACCATGGCGCCCAGCGCCTCGCGGCTTGTTGCGTCGAGCAGTCCGATATAGCGCGTCAACAGCGCGTTGCCGCCGGGTTCCTTGAGCTTGCAGGCGAGCACGATCCACCAACGGATGATGTCGGGCTCGACCGCATCTGTATTCGCCCACCGGCAAGCTGGCAAGGCATCGAAGGGGAACCATGCGAGGCCTGTGGGAAGCTTGGCCTTCAGTCCTTTGCGTGCCTCGGCGAGCAAGGTCGCGGGCGCGATGCGCGGCGAGATATCGTCGCCCAGCGCTTCGAGCGCGGTGAGGAAGGCGGCGCGTACCGTTTCTCGGCTTTCTTTGTCGAGCGCCGCCGTGAGTGCCTCGATTGCCGGCGTATGGCGCAATTGCGCCAGCCAGTTGGCTGCCTCGATGCGTACCTCGCTTTTCGAATGCGTCAGCGATTCGATCACGCGCCGGCCGATGTCGGGCAGCCTCGACAGCGCCTGCTGCGCCGCGGCCCGATGCGTTTTGCCTTCGCCCAATGCGATTTCCATGACCCGCGGCAGCCATCGCGGCGGCATCGTAGGAAACGTGCCTAGCGTCTCGAGCGTGGCGCCGAGGTGAAATGCCATGCGCCTGTGCTCACGCTCGACCGGCGCGGCCAGCCCCAGCCCCTCGTCGATGAATTCCGGATGTTCGGCAAAGAATGGCCAAACGCGCTCGGGCGGTAACAGCTTCGATGCGGTGGGGCGATTCCAGTGCGGGACAAGCGCCGCGCCTGCCACATCGTCGATCGATTGACCGGCGCGCTGCAGCAGTTCGGCGAGCGCACGAAGATCGAGGCTGCCCTCGGGCTGGCGGGCAAGCCACAGCTGGAAGTCGTTGGCAAACCAGAACGACCAGTTGGTCGTGGCCGCCGTCCAGCGGATGACGTGTGCCGCGCCGAACCCCGGCAGCGCATGCAGCCGATTGCCGTAGGTCGCGATTTGCCGGATTAACGGATCCCTCATGCGCTCGCGATCGCCTTTGCCGGCCTGGCCGTTGTATACGCGCACGACGGCCCGTAGATCGTCGTCACGAATCTTTTGACAGCGCTTGTAGGCTTCCTGCGCCCACTTGCGTTTGAACGGCTGCGTCTTGTTCAGCTCGACTTCCTCTTCGGCCCGTCGGCGCGTAAGCTCCAGCAGTTCGGTATGGCTTGCGTTCAACAGCGGGATCGCCTCGTCACCCAGCGCAGCGTCGGGGATGGACTCCCACGTGGGAGGATCCGGCAGGTCGACGTTGCTTGCGTCGCTGGCGGCGTCGATGCGCGCGAGTGCGGCACGGATCGCGTGCCGAACGGTATTGCTGCCATCGGCTGAGAGCGCGGCTTCGAGCCGCTCGCGTGTGGCTTCGACGGGCAGCCGCGCCATCAACTCGGCGGCTTGGGCCCGCTCGGTGGTGTCGCCGGTGGTCAGTAGCGCGGCGAGCAACTCGAGCCGCTCGGCTTGCGCGATGCCTTCGAGGTAAGGAATGGCCTCGGCGCGCACGCCTTTGGCACCATCGACGGCGAGCCGGACGAACAGGGACGCGAAGTCGTTGAGCAACGCCGTGTCGCTGCCGATGCGCTGAGCAAGGGCGATGCGGCCCGCCGTCGAGAGTTGACCGGGAAGGACGCTCGTCGCTTCGCGATGTGCCCGCATGAACTCGGCGACCGCGGGAAGGTTGGTCAGACCGTCGTACCGATTACGGGCATAGCTCGACATATCCCGGCGCTCGAAGATCAGTTGCAGAGCGAGCATAGGGTCTAGCGCTTCGTGCTCGAGCAGTCTTGCAACCAGCGCGATGTCCCAGGCCGGCCTGGTTTTGACGAGATCGGTCTGCGAACGGTGATCGTTAAAGGACGCAAATATCGCGTCGTTGACGAGGTACTGCAGCCAATCTGGCACGGGGGCGCCCGACTTGTCGAGCGACTTGCCGGCGTCAGCGGCGGCCAGGAGCTTGCCGAGCCTAACCAGGGACTCGAGCGGCACCGTTTGGCTGTCGAGGCTGGCGTAGAAACGCGCGCGATTCTCGAGACTGCCGTTACCGGCTGCTTCGAGCGGTTTGTTCTGCCACGACTGAAATTTCCAGCGCAACCGGCCGGGTGCCCCAAGCAACTGGCCGGGCTCCGACGCAGCGGCGTGCTGCAGAGCGATTAGTACATCCACGTCTGCGCCGTCGACCACGAATTCGAGGGCCCTTTCGGGCAGGGTTGCGTTGGCCGAGCCGAGCGGTTTGAAGGCTTCCCGGAGGTGCTGGACCTGCATGTGGGTCAAGCCGCCGTATGCCCCGGTTTCGGCCGTCCGTTTGTCGGCTTTACCCGTCACTACTCCCAGTATCTTTCCCAAAATCCCCACGCGTTCTCCTCAATCGGGACGGGTTGTCCTCGTCTGTTAGCGGCCGATGCCCGGTAGCCCATCGAGCTCGGTCAGTAATTCGCACAACCGGTACAGCCGTAGCATGCCGTGAGCGTCCGGGTTGCGCAGATGCGATAAGAGGGCTGCGGCAACCGTCGAGAGTCCGACCGAATCGATCGACTCGCAAGCTCGCTCGGCACGTTCGATCTGAGACGCGGTCGTCGCGAGACGGCCGGTTGCGGCCTGGGTTTCGAGCAGTTCGTACACCGGCGCCAGCAGCCGTGCCGCGAGCGTCGGGGCCGCGGCCGGGGGCGCCTGCTCGCGGCGCGATTCCAACATGCGCAAAATGCGGTTCGCCAATGAAGTCGGCCGCTCGGATTCTTCGGCGAAATCGAGAGAGATGACCTGCAGCCGGTTTTTCGCATCGCGGCTGAGGATGGCGAGCGGGATGAACGCCGTTTCGGCTGCGCCGCGCTCCACGCGCACGAGCACCCCCAGCACGCCGGCTCGCCTCGCGCAGAGGCGATCGAGATTGTCGGCTCGCCGTTGATACTCGGGAGAAATCGGAACGACAAGCGTCAACCAGCGGCCACTCGTGTCCTCAACGGTCCATTCGACTTGCTGACGGACCTCGTCGAGCCGCGGGGGGCGCGTGTCGACGGGACGCAGCAGCACGGTGTCGAGCGGTTCGCCTGCGAGTCCGACGGCAGCACGCAGGCGCTCGCCGAGTTCGGCCCAGTCGTAAAATCCGACGTCTTGCAGACGCGGGTCGTCCAGATGCCACAGCGGCTCGGACTGCGCCCGCGTGGCGCCGCCGAGGGCGAGCCGGCCATCGTCGGCAAGCCGCGGTTGTTCGATGCGCCAAGCGGCCTCGCAGATTCGTTGCGCAGCGCCGGCGCCGGGCCACACCGCTTGCGAGGTCCAGGCGCCCTGGCGGGTGAACGACTGATCGCTGCCGTCGGGACGTGCGAGCGTGGCCTGCAATAGCCGAGTCTCCTGCGGGTCCCAGAACGCGAGCGTCAGTCCGCGCGCGCCTCCGCGGGTCTGCCACCAATGCGCGCCGAGCGGTAGCAGCTCTAGCGTTTGCGATGGGGCGAATTGCCTGCGCAACCGGCCGCGCAGCGCGCCGGCCAGTGCGCCGTCCGCGGTGCGCAGTGCGTTGCATAGCGCGTGAATGCGTGCCATTGCGGCCAGGGCGTCTCGTTCGTCGGCGCGATGATCGCGGCGCACCAGCAGATCGACTGTGCCGCCGAGGTTGCGCAATAGGGCGGCGAGGCGCGGCAAACCCTCGCCCCGTGCGGACATGTTCAGTGCAAGAAGCCGCGCGGCCGTCAGTTCGCTGACATGCGAAAGCCCTCCTGTCAGCAGCTCCGCCAGCGTGGATTCCACTTGCGTGAGAAATGTCTGCTCGCGCGCGGTGAGCGCGGCCGTGTCTTCGGCGGCCGGCGGCTGAGCGTCGGCCGGCCACTCCGGTGCAAGGCCATGGACCTCGCGCAGCGCGACGAGCGCCATCAGATGCACTGCTTTGCGCTCTGCGGCAGGGACATCGGACACCATGCCGGAAAAGCCTGCCCCGGCTATCCATCGGCAACTCTGACCGAGATCGGGTAGTTCCATGATGAGGACGCCGCCTTGCTGCCGCCATTCCAGGCGGCCCGCGGGTGTGGCAGCAGCCCGGCGAACTGCTGCCGCTCCGGCCGCCCTGAATAAAGCGGGAACCGGCAAGGTGAGTACTTCGTTCAGCGGGTCATTTGTAACGACCTGTGGTCGGGACGGCTCCGGTGTGGGCGCAGGCGAATCGGCTGCCGGCATCGCCGATTCGGGCCGAGCCGTATCGTTTGCCGGCCCGACGGTTGCCGCCGGCGACGCCCGCAACCAAAGAACGGCGGCGAGGATGTGCTTGCACAGGCCCGGAGCAGGGCAATCGCAGCGCGCCTGCTGCGGACCGCGCGTGTCGAGTTGCACGCGCTGGCCATCGGCATCGACGACGCCATGCGCCTCTTCCTGCTCGATCCATCCGACTTTCCCTGCGTCCACGTCCTTGGCGGCGCGCCGCAGCAGGCCGGCATTGGCGAGCGCGGTCAGCGTGTCGTCGTCGTAGGCGCGGTATATGTCGAACCAGGGCATGTTTGTGCGCTCAACTCATCACTTCGGACAGCCACTGCGCGAAGTGTGTCGGCGTGAGCGAGGCAACCTGCATCCCGCGGTCGGCGAGACGCTGCGCCATTTGACGGTCGTAGACCGGCATTGCCGCCTCGTCCAGCGCGGCAAGGCCGAGCAGCGTTACGCGGGCCTCGGCAAGGCGCCGCACCGCCGCCAGCAGCGGCCCTGGCGGCGCGCCTTCTTCGAAATCGCTGATCATTGCGAATACGGTGCGCCGCGGATTGGCGATCAGCGATTCGCAGTAGCTTACCGCACGGCCGATATCGGTCCCGCCGCCAAGCTGCACGGTCAGCAACACTTCGGCAGGGTCGTGTGCGAGGTGCGTTAAGTCGACCACGCTCGTGTCGAATACGACGAGCCGGACACGCACCGCGGGCAACCCGGACAGGATGCCGGCGATGACGGCGCTGTAAATCACGGAGTCGGCCATCGAACCGCTTTGGTCGACGCAAAGCACGACATCCCATGGGAGATGCGGCTT
This sequence comes from Trinickia dabaoshanensis, assembly GCF_002879885.1. Lineage (GTDB taxonomy): Bacteria > Pseudomonadota > Gammaproteobacteria > Burkholderiales > Burkholderiaceae > Trinickia > Trinickia dabaoshanensis. The sequence continues at coordinate 116,097 of NZ_PNYA01000001.1, read as the reverse complement.
GACGCGCGAATTGAAGCGCGGCCGTTCGATGACGATCTGCCGGCGCTCCACGCTGTAGTGCCTCAAATTAGCCGCAATGGTTGCACCGGCATCGAAGTTCTGGGCGCTCGGGGTCAGCGAGCGGCGCGACCGATTGCGCCGACCCGTCAGCGCGTTGACGAACTCGCCTTTGATCCGGCGCGTAATCTCGTCTACCGTCTTCTGGATGACTTCCCGCACGGCGTCGCGCATCTGGGCGGACAACCGGCCGCGCATGCCGAGCAATGCGCGGGTCAGGGCCGGCGACGCATCGAGCGAGCGCAGTACAGCAGGGTCTTCGAGGATTTCTGTGAGTTCGTAGCGTTCGATCGCCTGAGTCTGCATGCGCTCGAACACCTCGCGCGGAAAAAGCTTGCGCGAGCGCGACAGCCAATCGATGGCGCGCAATTGGCTCGGATCGAGCGAACCGCCGGCGCCCGGTTTGCCGCGCGCGAGCCCGCGACCTTCGTACTCGCGGCCGTACAGATATTCGAGCGTCTGGTCGAGTTTCCAGTCGTCGGCTGAGAATGCCGCCCCAGTGAGCGAACGGTTGGCGTAGTGGCCGAGGATCAACCGCCAGCGGCGCAAGGTCTCGTCGGAAGACATGCTGGGAAGTCGCGAGTGTGGTGCGATCGTTCTGATATTGGCTGGCGGTAATTCCCGCAATAGCGGGGCTGCGGCGAATTATACGTGGGCCTTCGGTTGGCGCAATACATTCCGGAATACGGATGGCAGTTCTTCCCAAGTAGGGAAAAGCCGTTCGATTATGCCGCTAAGAGAAGAATTCTCGACGGGATAATGATGATGATCGAATCGGACGTCAACCAAATGCGCCGGAGTTTTCGGTTTTCAAGTGCCGGCGCCTTACGGAATGCTAACGAATCGGGCCGCTGCTGCGCCGCCGTGAGTAAATCGCATGCCAACCGACGCTCACGTCGCTTTCGTCGGCACCTCCAAGAAGTGCGTATCGCGTGGGCCCAGTTCGTCGCCGCGCACTTGCGCGAGGCAACCGTACAGCTCGGGGCGGCGGCCCCTTATCCATCGCTGCCCGGTGCTCGCCGCGACGAGTTGCAAGTCGAGATCCGCTACCACCATCGCATCCTCGCATGCAGTCGATTCGGCAACAATGCGGCCGTAAGGGTCGAGAATCATGGCGTTGCCGGTCCGGACCTCATCCTCATCTTGCCCCACGCCATTGCTGAAGATGACGAAGATTCCGCTATCGTGGGCGCGTGCCGGCAACCAGCGCATCAGCCATTCACGCCCGTTCGGCCCTTGAAATTCGGCGACTAGCGCATCGGGGTTCCGATGTCTGTCGTGCCATTTGTCCAAAGGGATCGGCTTCATGGCATGAGGGCTTCTGGAGTTCGTGCCGCCTGTCTGGTGCGGCGCGATGAGAATCGTCGCGCCCAATAGAGCGGTGGCACGAACGTTTTCGATGAGATTGTTATCCCAGCAGATGAGGATTCCCATTTTGATTCCCCACTGCGTATCGAATACCGTGAAGCGGTTTCCACTGCTGATCAGCTCGTGCTCGAACGCATGCAATTTACGGTGGCTGTGTAATTCGCCATTGGGCATGCATAGAACGTAGGTGTTGAAAAGCTGCCCATCCGGCGCCGTCTCGAGCAATCCCGTGCCGATTGCAATATCGTATCGGGCCGCCATGTCCCGCACCACCCGAATCGAGGGTCCATCGACCGGTTCCGCCAGCGCAGCGAGTTCCGCTCTATCGAGCTTCGGGACGTGCCAGTAGCCGCAGATGCACATCTCGGGGCAAATCGCCAGACGAGCACCTTGAGCCGCCGCCGCGCCGGCAAATTCCGCGATCCGAGCCAGGTTATACCGCTTGTCGCCGGCGCGATGCTGAAATTGAATGGACGCTACGCGAAGAATCGATTCCGGCATGATTCCTCCCATCTGATATTAAGGATTGAAATGCATAAAACCAATTCGCTTAGTCTCTTGTGTTGATTGATCTCATGCGAAGGGGCTGGGGTGCCGCGATGCTGCAATATCGATGATTTTTCTTTATTCCTGGGAAATGCATCGGCATTTCAGACGGCTAGCCGCCTCGTCCTGCGGATTGCCGGGTTTTTCAGTTGCGCAAGCCAAAGCGATCGTCACTCTTGCGAATGAACGCGCGCGTCGATGGGCGTGCGGGGCAACGAAGCATGAATCCCCGATAGGGTGAGAACGGCAATGGCGATCGCGGCGGCGGCGCCCGTGTAGAAGATGGCACCCAGGCCGAAATGCTGGCCGATGAGGCCGAGCAACGGCGGGGCGGAGAGCAGCCCGGCGAATCCCATCGTCGATACGGTGGCGATTTGCACGGCTGGCCGAGGAAGCGCCCCCGCCATGCTGAAAAGAACCGGCACGACATTGGCGAGACCGGCGCCGGCAATTGCACAGCCTGTAATCATGACGACGGCGTCGCGGCTGAGCGGGCCCGCCATCAATCCGATGGCGGCGATCAGGCCGCCCGCGCACACGAGCGCGCGCGAACTGAACCTGCGGCGAATAAGATCCCCAGCGAAACGCATGGCCGCCATGAAACCGGCGAAGACGGCGTAGGCCATCAAAGCCACTTCGTTGGCGGCGCCAAGCGTTTGCCGCATATACACCGCCGCCCAATCGAGCACGACGCCTTCGCAAGCGAATGCAAACGTCGCGACTACCCCAAGAAGCAGCGCTGGGCCGACTAGGGCCAGCCGCGTTCTTGCAGGTGCCGATTCGCCGGGCTCCGTTTGTTGGCGGGGGAGAAGACCGCGCTGCGCCCATAGAAAGAGGGCGAACATGGCGCTGGCGATCGCCAGCGCTTCGATGGCCGGGGTGGATGCGCGCATGAGCACCGCCCCAACACCGGCGGCCAATAAGCCCCCCAAGCTCCACATGCCGTGGAATGACGACATGTACGGTCGCTTGAAGCGCATTTCGACGTCACTTGCGTGCGCGTTCATTGCGACGTTCATCGTGCCGCCCGATGCGCCGAACAGCAACACGATCGCGGCCAGCGTGGCGACGTCCGGTGCCAGTGGAATCAGACTGGCAAGGCAGCAATACACGATGGCACTGATGCGTATGGATCTCGACACCCCCATTCGCTGGATCAACCATGAGCTGAATACCATGGCCACGACGGTACCGCCTCCCAGCATCAGCAAGATGAGGCTCAGCACGAAAGGGGCGAGGCCGAGGCGCTCCTTGAAGACCGGGATTTGCGTAGCCCACATGCCGATCAGCGCGCCGTTCAAGAAAAACATGGCGGCCGTCGGGTACCAAGCAGGTGAGTCTTTGCGCGTGTCGACAGTCGATTTACGCACGGCGTGCTCCTGCCGCGGTCAATCGGATCGGTGACGCCGAATGCGGCGGGGTCGAGTTTGGGTGCATCGCTCAGTCTCGCAATAGTTGATATCAGGGGCATTCGGCCATATTCCACGCGACGGGTCCTGGCTCCGGTCCGAGCCATAGGTCCGTGTACGTTCGATACAAGCTCGCTCGCAAGCCCACCCGCGCCGCGGCGGCGAGACAATCTTGCACTCGCGATCCGAACATGCCGACGGCGGTCACGCCGGTCGATACAGCGTGAAGCAAGATGTCGCCGAGCTGTCCAATGCGAAGCTCGGCGGCGTCCGCTGGCTCGTCATCGCGGGCGATGTCGGCCGCGAGACAGGCATTGACGAGGCCGGGCAAACACACGAACCCGCTGCCGTCGACGTGCTCGTGTGCCGACAACGTTCCCGGCGGCGCGATATCGACGATCTCGCCATCGCGGATCTCGATGTCGGCGCGTTTCAACATACGATCCGCCGTATCGTAAAAACGCACGTTCGAGATCACCGGCGCCACGGCGGTCGGAACGTATAGGTTTGCCTCGTCGGAAGCGGACATTCGTTTCCCTCGTGTCGATGACAAGCGCTATCCGGCCTCTATGGCGCAGGCGGTGTCGCGCGTTCCCTCGATGCGGCAACGACGCTCGAGCGCGGTATACCTGGCGAGAAGCTGCATCGGGATCGTGTGCACGATAGGGGTCAGCAGTCCGCGGTGCCGGCCAACGCGCATGACTTCGATGCCGAGGTTGGCCGGCACGTTGCAATCCGTGTCCGCGAAGACGAATAGTTTGCCGTTGCGTGAGCTGACTTCCTGAAGATTGGAGTTGAGCTTTTCCGCGAGCCGGTCGCCCGGCGCGGTCACTACGACCGGTATATCGGCGCTTACCAACGCAAGCGGGCCATGCTTGAGCTCGCCGGCGGAAAAGGCCTCCGCATGAACGCGTGCGATTTCCTTCATGTTCAAAGCGCCTTCCTGCGCTACGGGGTAGTGCATCCCACGGCCGAGGAACAACATGTCGTCGCTCGATGCGAGGCGTTCGGCCCAAGCCTGGATGCCCGATGTGAGCGTCACGGCTTCGGCGACGACCTCGGGCAACTCGTGTAGCGCCTGCAGATGGCTTTGCTCCTGCTGCGCGGTCAGCGCGCGGCGCGAGCGGGCGAGCACCAGCGCCAGCAGGAAAAGGGCGATCAGTTGCATCGTGCCTGTTCGCGCAGACGTCATCGCGCCGTCGGGTATCGCGTTCATCGTGAAACCCAACCGGCAAGCGCTCGCGAGCGTCTGGTTCGAGCTATCGCAGATACCGAGGGTATTGGGCATCCCCATTCGTACGGCAAGCTCGATCGCCCCCAAAACGTCGTCGAGATCGCGGCTCCTCGATAACGCCACCACGACGGAGCCCGGGTTCGCTACGCTCTCCCGATAGCGGAACTCGCTCGCGAGTTCGATGTTCACGGGCACCGCGGCCAGGCTCTCGATCCAGCCTTTGGCCACCAGCGCTAAGTGATAGCTACCGCCGCACGCAAGAATCAGAACGGCCTCGGCTGTCGGCAAGATACGGCGCGCATGGTCGCCGAACAGTTCGGGAGTCACTGCACGGATGCGATCGAGCATGCCGGCAACCGCGGGCGCTAACGAGTCCAGCGCGCTGGGGCGGCCGCCGCTGTCGGCGGGCGGGGCCGCGCCTGCGGCACAGGTGCGAGTCGTTCTGTACATGGTCGTCCTCGGGCGTTGCTCCGGAGCGGCATCCGAATGTCCGCGGAGCAAGGATTGCAGCGACGGCGAACCGGCCGCTTGGACCGTCACGCCTGCACGGCGGTTAAGCGCTCAACGAAAAGCCGATGCCCCGGCCGGCACGAGAGAATCGAACCATCCTCGCCGTTCGTGTGCAGTTCGACACCCTGGAAGTCGGGGATGGCGAGCTGCGCGCCGTTGCGTAACAACTCCTCACCGCCGATGCCGACGCAATAGGCGCCCGCGGTGACTGCCGAGGTGACGCCGCTGCCGGCATCCTCAAAGACCACGGTGCGCGACGGGGGTATGCCGAGACGGTGCGCCGCCAGGAGATACGGATCGGGATGCGGTTTGCCGCGGGCCACGTCGTCACGCTCGACGATGACCGAAAAGTACGATTTCGCTCGCAGCATATCGATCACGCGATCGATCTTGTAGCGCCAGCCGCTCGTGACAACACCGATCGTGATGCCGGCCTCCCCGAGGCGCGAGACGAGGCGAGCCACGCCGGGAATGGTTTCGTAGTCAGCCGTGTTCTCGACGTGGATGACGTGCGCTTGGACCTTCTCCTGGTCGATGCGCGGCAAGTCGTGGAACAGCGCGCGAATGGTGTGCGGCCCGGGCTGTCCGTGGATATGCCGGTGGATGTCGTCCTCGGTGATCACGCGGCCGTAGAGCTGCGCGGCCTCGCGCCATGCGCGCTCGATCACCGCTCGCGAATCGACCAGTACGCCGTCCATGTCGAACAGCACGGCCGATACGTTGGCTGCGTAATGGCTCATCTGGCTCATCTCATTTCCTCGATCAATTGGAGCTCGCTGCCCGCGGTGGCTCGAGCGGCGGCGACGACCACCTGACCCAGCGAGATGCCGCCATCGTTGGTCGGCACCAGTTGGTGGCAGTAAGGCTTGAATCCACGCGACTCGAGCGCGCTTAGCGCATTGACCAGCACGAATTCGTTGCTGAAGACACCGCCGCTCATCACGATTTGCTCGACCCCGAAACGCGCGACGAGGCGCTCGCACATGTCGCCGATGATCTCGACCACCGTCGAATGGAAGCGCCGGCTCAGTTCGGCGAGGTCGGCGCCGGGCCCAAGGAGCAGTGCGACCGCCTCACGGACCATCGGGCGATAGTCGACTTCGAGGCATTCGCCGCGCGTCTCGATGGCATATTCGAATGGCCGCGCGCGATGAAAATCGCGCTGCAGCAGGGCTTCCATCTCGATCGCCGCTTGCGCTTCGTATTCGACTCTGGAACAGATGCCGAGCAGCGCCGAGATGCCGTCGAACAATCGACCCATGCTGGTCGTGGTCGTCGCGTTGATCCTGCGGGCCGCCATCTTCGCGAACACGTCGCGTCGTTGTTCGTCCACCGCGAGCAATGCGGGCAGGGCCAGTTGCGCGGCGTGTTCGCCGAAGGTATCGACCAGCAGAGCGATGGCCACGCGAATGGGCTCTTTGACGGCCTGGTCCCCACCCAACAGCAACAAAGGCCGCAGATGTCCCACACGCTCGAATCCGGCGGCATCGCCCAGTAAAAATTCACCGCCCCAGATCGTGCCGTCGGGGCCGTAGCCCGCGCCATCGAAGATCACGCCGATGGTGGTGCCCGACAGACCGTGCTCGGCCATGCACGAGACCATATGCGCATGATGATGCTGGACTTGCACGACCTGCATCTCGGTTTGCTCGACCGCCGCGCGCGTCGAGCGGAACGCGGGATGCATGTCGCAGGCGAGCGTGTCGGCCCGCACGGCGAGCAGCGCTTGCAGATGCGCGGCGCAATCGGTGTGGGATTTGAAGGTGGTGTCGTTCTTCAAGTCGCCGATGTGCTGACTGATGAAGACCTGGTTGGCTTTGCCGATGCCGACCGTGGTTTTCAGTTCGGCGCCGAGCGCCACGATCGAGCCGACCGAATACGGCAAATGGATCGGATACGGCGCATAGCTGCGCGAGCGGCGCATGAACGACATCAGCGGAACATGCTTGTCTTCGCGTACGATGACTCGGACGACCGAATCGTCCACGCGCGTGCGAATATCCCGGTCATTGAGCACGAAGGCGTCCACGATTTCACGCAACTGGTCGAGCGCGGCTTGGTTCTCGTAGGCGATCGGATGCCCTGATAGATTGCCGCTCGTCATGACTAGCACACTCAACGCCGGGTCCTCGAGCAGCAGATGCTGCAGCGGTGTGGAGGGCAGCGTCACGCCAAGATTCGGGTTGCGCGGCGCGATCGCTTCCGGCAGCGTCTCGGCGCGTTTGCGCAGCGAGACGATGGGACGCTGCGGGCTCTCGAGGAGGGCTCGCTCGTGCGGGTTGACGTGTGCCCATCGGGCGGCTGCGTCCGCGTCGGCGACCATCACCGCAAAGGGCTTCGCGTCGCGCCGCTTGCGCCGGCGCAACTCGCGCACCGCCGTTTCGTTGCGGGCGTCCACGACGAGATGGAAACCACCCAGGCTTTTGATCGCGACGATGGCGCCGTTGCGCAGCCTGGCGATGGTGTCGCGCACGACGTCGCCGGTTTCGACCGGTACGCCATCGCGGTCGGTCAACTGCAGGTGGGGCCCGCATACAGGGCACGCGTTCGGCTGCGCGTGATACCCGCGGTCCTCGATATCTTCGTACTCGCGATGGCATTGCGGGCACAGGGTGAACGCGCGCATGGTGCTTTGCGCGCGGTCGTAGGGCATGCCGTGAATGATCGAGTAACGTGGCCCGCAATGCGTGCAATTGATGAAGGCATACCGGTAACGCCGGTCGTTGGGATCGCGCATTTCGCTCAGGCACTCGTCGCAGACGTTCGAGTCGGGCGGAATGATGGTGTCCATATACGCCAGATCGACGCTCTTGCGAATCTCGAAGCCCTCGTAGCAAGGCACGGGTACGTCGTGCGCCACCTGTCGCACATCGGTGATCCGCGCGAGCGGAGGCGGCCTCGAGACGAGTTCGTCGATGAAGCCGTCGATGGCCTGGTCGGAGGCTTGCACCTCGAGCAGGACCCCTTCCGAATCGTTGAGCACCCAGCCGTTGGCGCCGTAGCTGCGCGCCAGCCGATGCACGAAGGGCCGGAAGCCGACGCCCTGCACGATGCCGCAGACCCGGTAGCGGCGAGTCGGCGGCGTCGCGAGGCATTCAGCAGAGTCGGGGCAGTTCGGCGCCATGGAGTTCCGCGATGGTGATCTCGCTGCCATCCGCTTCGACAAGGCGCACCTGCGCACCGGTGGCTGCGCCGACCTCGCCGATGATTGCCGCGTACTGGCCGGCGGGATCTCGGTGCAAGATGGCGAGTACGTCGTCGGCCGCGTCGGGCTCGACGAACAGGCACAGGCAACCTTCGTTGGCGAGATGGATGACGTCGATTCCGAGCATGTCCGCGGCCATCGCGGCTTCCGGCAAAATCGGTAGCGCGTTGCGTTCGAAGCGGATGCAGCATTCGCTCGCGCGCGCATGCTCGTGGAGCACTGCGCAAAGACCGCCGCGAGTGACATCGCGCAGCGAAGCGATCTTGCCGGCAGGTACGCCGTTCAGCACCGCGTCGATCATGTGATTGAGCGGCGCGCAATCGCTCAGAACGTTGCGTTCGAAGCCCAGTCCTTCTCGAATCGAAAGCAAATGGATCGAATGGTTGCCGATATAGCCGGATAGAAGGATCTTCTGTCCGGGGCGAACGCTCTGGATGGAAGTGGGCGGACGCTCCAACACGCCCACACCGGCGGTGTTGATGAAGAGCCGGCCGGCGTCGCCTTTACGGACCACTTTCGTGTCGCCGGCGACGATCTTCACGCCGGCGGCGCAAGCGGTATCGCGCACGGACGCAATGATCGTGAGCAACTCGTCCATCGGCATGCCGGTCTCGATGATGAGGCTCAGCGTGAGATAGAGCGGGCGCGCGCCGCTGACCGCCAGGTCGTTGACGGTGCCGCACACCGCGATCTTGCCGATATCCCCGTTGCCGAAGATGATCGGCGTGACGACGAACGAATCGGTGGTGAAGGCGATCCGGTTGGTCGGCAGCTCTAACAGCGCACTGTCTTCCATCGCGCCCAGGTAGACGTCGCCAAGCGTTTCGGAGATGCGCTCCACCAACTCCCGGCTCAGTTTTGCGCCGGTACCGTGATCCAGCACGACCGTTTCGTTCGGATTCGCCGTGGCGGCAACCGGGGCGGCGCCGCCCGTTACGCGATCGATCAGCGTTTGATCGGCGCTCATGCGGCGATCTCCTCGCCGCGGCCCGGCAGATCGTCGTGATCCTTCAGCCGTTCGAGGATCTCGGACGAGGGAGCGATGACGGCGCAATAGCTGGCCAGCCATTCGAGCGCGCGCTGTGTGTCTTCGGGCTTCGGCGAGAACACGCCGTCGCTCGGCACCCAGATCTTATAGCCGCGGAAAAATGCATCGGCGGCCGTGGTCTGGACGCACACATGGGTCTGCAGACCGGTCACCACGACCGTTTTCACGCCTTGCTCGCGCAACGTATCGTCGAGCTTGGTCTCGTAAAAGCCGCTGTCGCGGCCCTTCACCACGACGAGGTCCGACGGATGCACCACTTCTTCGATCAGCCGATTTCCCGGCGTGCCCGCGATGGCGGGAATGGCGCGTCCACGATAACGGCTCTGCACTTGCGGGTCGTTCGGATCGTGAATCAGTTGCAGGTGCACGACGAGTTGTCCAGCGGCGCGGATGCCGTCGAGGAACGTATTGAACTGCTTGAGCAGCCGGCTCAAGTCGTGCGGATCTTTGGATATCTTGTGGGTGAACTCGTACTGCAAATCGTTGGTGAGCACTGCGACGTTCGGCATGGTTCGATCACCTTTCTTTCGTGTTTCTGGTTGACGCCGAATGATCCGGCGATATTGGACGACTCACTTCGGAAACCAGTGGAAGAGATAGGGCAAAGCCAATTGCGTCAGGGTAGTTCGACTGCTTATCCAGGCAGGCGACCGTATGCGCGCCGCGCAAGTCATCCTGTTGAACGATGTCGGCCGATTTGGTTTATTACCGGCTCTTGCAAGTGACGAACACCGGCCGGCGATCGAATTGCTTCGTTCATTGATCCTGCGATCGCAGGAACGTTATCGAGTCCGTCGAAGCTCATTTGACCATGCGAAGGTCGTTTCGTAAAATGACTTTTTCGACGCAAAAAAGTCGGATATCGAATGGATATAAAACTGTTGCAAGCCTTTGTCCATCTGTCCGACACGGGCCATTACGGCAAGGCGGCATCGAAGCTGTTCGTCACGCAGTCCACGCTGTCCAAACAAATGCACGCGCTGGAAGTCGCGGTCGGCGGTGCATTATTCGAACGGGGCCGGCACGGTGCGAAGCTGACGCCGTTGGGAAAACTGCTCTTGCAAGAAGCGCGCGCGTTATTGCGGTTGAGCGATGAGATCGACGTCAAAATGCAGCGTGCCATTACGGGCAACACCGGTAATCTCGATATCGGTTTTGGCATTTCCACGCTGATCGTCGCGCCGAAATTGATCGCCGGCTTCCGGGAGACCACCCCCGAGAGTCAGATCACACTCAACGATCTACCGTCGAAGGAGCAACACGAGCGCTTGCTCGATGGCCGGCTCGATCTGGGTTTTTGCCGGGCGCCCGAAAGAATCGAGGGGTTGTCCTTCAAACGAATCCTCGATGAACGGCTCGCGTTGGTCCTTCCTCGCGACGTCAAGATCCCATCGCGGCGCCGGATGCCGGCCTGGAATGAACTCGGTTTCGTCGCGCTTTCTCCATCGCGCGGGCCTGGGCTGGACGGGTAGATCGCTCAATGGTGCGCCTGCGCCCACTTCGAGCCGCGTATCGTCCAACGAGCCGACGATATCCTCACCGTCCATTCGATCGTGGCCGCGGGGTTGGGCGCTGCGTTCTTGCCGTGGCACGGGGTTCAAGCATTGGGCGACCGCACCCACCAACAAGCCTTGACCGGCCCTGCGTCGAAGTGGCCTGTCGGTGTCTGCTGGCGCAGCGCCGATACGAATCCTTTGTTATTGCGGTTTATCGACTATGTGTGCAGCGCATGCGGTTGATTTGGAAGCGTTTGCTTCCTATAATGGCGCGATGAAAGCACCCACTGGTTCCTCTACCGCATCGCGCGGCCCCGGCCGTCCTCGCGAGTTCGATCTCGAGCAGGCGCTCGACAAGGCGATCGGTGTGTTCAGCGAGTCGGGCTATCACGCTACCTCGTTGGGCAAACTCACGAGCGCAATGGAAATTGCCGAGGGCAGTCTGTACAAAGCTTTTCAAGACAAGCGCGGGGTCTTTCTCGCCGCGTTCGAGCGGTATCAGCGCTTGCGCGGCGAACGCCTGGCGCGCAAGCTGGCCTCCGTGAAAACCGGCCGCGACAAAATCAAGGCGGTCCTCGCGGCGTATGCGGAAGATAGCGCGGGCAAGCAGGGGCGCCGCGGCTGCCTCGTGGTCGGTAGTGCCGTCGATCTAGCCAGTACCGATCCGGAAATGGCCGAGCGCGTGCGCAACCAGTTCGCGACGCTCGAGCAGCGGCTGGTCGAGCTTATCGAAGAAGGACAGGGCGACGGGTCGGTGTCCGCGCGCGTCGATGCGGGCACGACGGGGCGCTTGCTGCTTTGCATGGTGCAGGGTATGCGCGTACTCGGCAAAACGGGCCGTTCGGGGCCTGAAATGATGGGCGTTGCCGAGCGAGCGCTCGCGCTGCTCGACTGAAATTTTTTTGATCAATTTGGAAGCGATCGCTCCCAAATTTGAGAGTCCCACCTGGAGTCCACATGACACACGATTCGATTCCCACATCCGACGCCGACACATGCGCCCGCTTTCATTCCGAAACGTTCTGGACGCAGTTCAGGCACGGCACGGCAAGCGTCGACGGCGTGCGGCTGCACTACGTGGAAGGCGGGCAGGGCGAACCGGTGTTGCTGTTGCCGGGCTGGCCGCAAAGCTGGTACGTATGGCGTTACGTGATGCCGCTTCTCGCCGCGGCCGGCCGGCGTGTCATCGCCGTCGATCCGCGCGGCATGGGCGACTCGGACCGGCCCGCCGACGGTTACGATTTGCGGACCGTCGCGGCGGAACTGCATGGATTGATCGGCGCGCTCGGTCTCGCGGGCACGGGCGGCATCGACGTAGTCGGTCACGATATCGGTACTTGGATCGCGTATGCGCTCGCGGCCGACTGGCCGACGGACGCGAGGCGGCTTGCCGTATTCGATGCCGCGCTACCTGGCGTGAGCGTGCCACCGCCCGGCGGAATTCCTTCGGAGCAGGCTAACGTCAAAAGTTGGCACTTCGGTTTCAACCGTCTCGACGATCTACCCGAATTGCTGTTGCAAGGGCGCGAACGCGCATTCCTCACCTGGCTGTTCCGCGCCAAGGCGGTGAGGCCTTGGACGATCGACTCCGCCGATCTCGACGAATACGTTCGCGTGAACGAGGCGCCCGGCGCGACCCGCGCGGCGTTGTCTTATTACCGGTATGGTTTCAGCGCGGCAGGGCTGGAACAGAACCGGGCACGCGGCGCGCGCAAGTTGACGATGCCGGTGCTCGCGTACGGCGCCGACGGCGGTGTCGGCGGCGCACTTTTGGCCACCATGCGGCTTGTTGCCGACGAGGTCGAAGGCGGCATATTCGACAATTGCGGGCACTACATGCCGGAAGAGGCGCCACAGGCAGTAGTGGCCCAGCTTACGCGTTTCTTCGCAGTTCCGCCCCTTTGATGTTCACGTTTTGACCGCCATTGCGGATGGCGTTCGCCTTTTCGGCGATGACGACGGAATAACCATATCGATAAACAAAATCCAAGGGCGGGTCCCGCGATGCCCGCCCGAAATCAGGATTCTTTTGTTCGCTCTCGTGAGAATTATCCCGACCTGCCGAACATTGCTCTGGTGGGCGTATCGACCGGTGCCGGGCGGCTAAAAAAAACATTTATCGCCGGCCGGCTCCTGACGTTGGAACCTGTTCGCGTTAGTCGATCGGGTTGTCGTTCAAATTGTGGCGGCGTTCTAATTCCACCCGGCGGCGGCCGCAAGCCTAGGACTTATTCGCCAATTTCCGGTGTCCATGTTGCGCCGCACCCGGCAAAACGGGATATTTGCCGCGTACTTCCACTCGAGTCGCGGCGGCGCTACGTCGGGCCACGGCGCGCGAGCACGAAAACGATTCGACTCTTCCTTCGACATGATGCCCCGGATATACCTCGATCCGATTTCCGATTCGACTGGCGATCGCCAAGCCGTTGTCGCGCGTTACCGAACGCGCGTGGACGAACTGCAGAGCCTATCGATCAGCGAGGAGGGACGCGCGCCCGCCGCGATGTGAAGGTGCCCGTCACACGATGACGCGAAGGCGCGGGAGCGCTCCGGTTGCGGGCGCAAGGCTGCACGTAACGAAATTCCATGGGAGGCGATGCGTAGCTCGCACGCGTCGCCTTGGCCGGTGTTTGTCGAAGCGGGCGCCTGCGCGCCCCGAAAATCGCGACAACGAGGCCTACGCTTCGGACAAATTTTCCAGAGAGGAAATGGTGGACGCTAGACTGATGCCGCTCAGCAACGCAAATTCACGATTTGACCGGAGGAGTCATGTTTCTGGGCAACACTGATCCGCTGCCGGTGACTCCAAGGGGGCAGCACTTATCGCAAGACAAGGCGAATGAATTTCGCGACGCAGTCGCGGACAGTGGGAGCGGGTGCCGGATCGGCGTCGTGATCAGCGACGATTGCTCGCCGAGCGACGTCGCGAAGGCTCTCGCAAAGACGTGCGAGCACTTCGGCGAAGAGCAAAGCGCCGCGCACAAGAGCGGCGAGCTCAGTATTACCATGATCGCGGGCCGCAGCGGCTTCGTGCTGCGGGAGAATGCGCGTCTGCCGGTATGGTGCGAGGCGATTCGCGATGTCGACCCGCAGGACTTCAACTACTTCGTCGTTCCGAAAGGGGGTAGCGGCACACCCGAACCTCGGCCCGAAATCGTCGCGTGGCTGGCCCGCGCCGGCGCCGGCGCGAAGATCATCGGGCTAGCGATCGATGCGTGTCCCGTAGGGACGATGCCCGCCCATCCTCCGGCTGATGCGCAGACGCTGCCTTCCCATGGCAAGCCGGATGCCAGTTCCGACGCCGCCCCGGAGCGGACCGGCTGGGACAGCGCGCAAGCCGCGAGACCCAGCGACACGACGGCCGAGACGTCGGCGGCGGGCGTGTTGATCGATCAGCCGTCGGCTAGCGAACGGATCAGGTCCACGGTCGAGTGGCTCAACGAGCACTACGGTAGCCGCATTTCGATATCGGCGATGGCCGAACACGCCCTGATGAGCGAGCGGAATTTTTTGCGACGGTTCCGTGCGGAGATGGGCCATACGCCGCACGAGTATTTGTCGAAGGTGCGGCTCGAAAACGCTCGGAAGCTGCTCGTCACGACGGCGCTTCCCGTCGATAAGATCGCGCGCCATTGCGGTCTATTCAATGGGGACCATCTTCGCAAGCACTTCGTCAAGCAATTCGGGGTGAGCCCGGTCGAATACCGGTCGGCGCGTTTTAACGCCTTGCACGCGTTGGCGAATCGCGAATCGAACCGGTAGGCATTCGCGAATCATCCACCTTTAGCGGACGAATCGGATCCGCGCTTCGGTGCAACGACCGGGCGCGGGGTTCGCTTGCCTCGGGCGAGTCCGTACAACTGGCGAAACACGATGAAAGGCGTCGAAAAAAACGGTTCGCTGGATCTTTACGTTCTAGATGGCGGCACCGGTCTAGTCAGCCGAGTGCGGCGTTGCTTCGATCGAATCGATGTGAACGTCATTCCTATCGACGATTTGACGATCGCGCCGGCGCAAGCCGCCTCGCGCGCGTGCGTGGCCATCATCAGCACGGATGCCGTGGGGTGCTCGGCTCCCACACTCGAAGAATGCCAGCGGGCGAGCGTGATGCCCGTGATTTGGGTCGGAGACTTGGAGCCGTTGGGCGAGCGCGCGACACATGCCGGTCTCGACGTATTGCCGCTCGCGTTTACCGGCGCTGCGTTGCGCGCTCTGGTCGCGAAACGGGCTACCCGCGTCAGTGCTAACCCCGCCGATCGATCCGGCGCCACGGCATTCATCGCTCACTCCGAATGCATGCGAGCCTTACTGCACGAAGTCGATATGTTTGCCGATTGCGATACGAACGTGTTGATTCGCGGCGAAACCGGCGTCGGCAAGGAACGCGTCGCGAAACTGCTGCATACGAAGCACGCGAGGCGCAGCCACGGCGCCTTCGTCGCGGTGAATTGCGGTGCAATACCGGACGGCTTATTCGAATCGCATTTTTTCGGCCATGCAAAGGGGGCCTTTACGGGGGCCGTCGGTGCGCACGAGGGGTACTTCGAGCGCGCCGATCACGGCACGCTGTTTCTCGACGAAATTGGCGATCTGCCCTTGCATCAGCAAGTGAAGCTTTTGCGGGTGCTCGAGGATGGGTGCGTGACACGAGTCGGCTCGTCCGTGCCCATGAGCGTGAATCTGCGCGTGCTCGCGGCGACCAATAAGGATTTGCCGCGCCTCGTGGCGGCGGGGATGTTCCGGGCCGATCTCTACTATCGCCTGGCGGTGATCGAGATGTACGTGCCGTCGCTCCAAGAACGCGGTAGTGCCGAGAAGATCGGTATCTTCCGCTCCGTGATCAGTTCGCTCTTTGGCGATGAACTCGCGGGGACACTGCCCGATGTGCCGCCGTGGCTGACCGAGGCGATCGCGAAAATGCGCTTTCCCGGCAATGTGCGGGAGTTGCGCAATCTGGCCGAACGTATCGGTGTGACGGTGAAGCAGATGCGCGCGTGGGATCCGCAGCGGCTGCAGGCGCTGCTGGGGCATGTGCAAAGGACGCAAGCCGCGCTGTCCCTGGGCTCGCAAGACTATCAGCGATGGGACATGGCCGATCGAACGCGAGTTCTCGATGCGCTGGCGACCAACGGCTGGCGTCGCCAGGACACCGCGCAGTACCTAGGCATCAGCCGCAAAGTGCTGTGGGAAAAGATGCGCAAATACCACATTTCCGATACCGAGCGGGTTAGGGCGTAGGCCCGGCCGGCGCGCTCGCGTCCCCTTTTCCTTTAGCCCTTGCTCGTTCCCCCGGACGAGCAGTGCGCCGCATGCTTGCCGAAACCGCGACGGCTTGCTTGGCGGCGCAACGCTGCGTTAGCCGTTCGGACGGCTATCGAGCCGAATGCCGCAGGGCGAGAATCGGCTGTCGGCTCATTGCTTTCGTGTGCTTCGCGACTCAGGGCTCAGGGCCGGCACGATGAACCCAACCCGGCAAGGATCGATTGAGCGATGAAATACGAGATGAAAACCGTTGTCCAAGCGCGCCACACGGGAGCGGACGTCGGCGCGTCGACGCGACTGCGATTATGCCTGGCGCTCACGCCCAGCGCGGCTGCGCGGGCATCGTGGACCGTCCGCCGGACGCAGTGGGAAGGACGCGGCGGACCGCTTCGGTTGTCCTATTTGCAATCATTGATTAAAATGCAATCAATGATTAATGGAGGGCCCCGGCATGGCGAGTATGACGATTCGCAACATCGACGAACAACTCAAATCCCGCTTGCGCGTGCAGGCGGCGCATCACGGGCGCTCGATGGAGGACGAGGCGCGGGACATTTTGCGCGCCGCGCTCTCGACGCAAGCCGATGCCGCGCGGCAAAGCTTGATCGACTCCATTCGTTCGCGCATGTCGCCGCTTGGCGGTGTCGATCTGGCCTTGCCGGCTCGGGAGACGATTCCGGATCGAGTGGATTTCGGCGCATGATCGTTCTCGATACGAACGTCCTCTCGGAAACGTTGAGGTCGGCACCGGATCCCCGCGTAATCGAATGGTTTCGCGCTCAACGCCGGGCGGCCCTGTTCACGACGACGATTACGCGCGCGGAGATTCTTTATGGCCTCGGCCTCTTGGCCGACGGCCCTCGCAAGCAAGCGTTGTCCACGGCTGTCGAAGCCATTTTCGAAGAGGACTTTGCCGGACGGCTGCTGACGTTCGACAGCGATGCGGCGGATCTGTATGCCACGATCGCCGTCTCCCGTCGAAGCGCGGGCAAACAAATCAGCCAGTTCGATGCGATGATCGCAGCGGTCGCGCGCTCAACGGGCGCCACGCTGGCCACGCGCAACGTGAAGGATTTCGTCGATTGCGGTATTGCCGTCATCGATCCGTGGGCACACTGAGCCCCGCGCGCCAGGGCGCTACCGGGGAAAATCGAGAGGCGATCCAATCGATGAATGCTCGCGTTTTGGCCGGTAGCAACCGGTTGGACGGTACCACGGTATAAATCGCGCCTTCGTCGCGCGGCAGCCATTCGGGGAGAACGGGTACTAGCGTCCCTAGTGCAAGCTCACGGCCCACGAGCCAGTCGGTGCTCAACATGATGCCCAATCCCCGTTCCGCCGCCTGCACGAGTCCTTGAGCATCGTCCGACACCAGCGGGCCGTCCGCGCGTACCGTCACGCGTTCGCCTTGCTCGTTGCCGAAGGTCCAGTTCGGGTGTGAGGCCAAGCCCGTGAAGACCAGGCAAGGCAGTTGCTGCAAGTCCTCGGGCCGGGTGGGCGCGCCATAGCGTTCGAGGAACGCGGGCGAGGCGCACAGGAGCCGCCGTCTTGGCGCGATGCGCCGCGCGACGAGCCTGGAATCGGCGAGCTCCGCCAGCCGAACGGCCGCGTCGAATCCTTCCGCCACGAGATCGACGAATTGATTCGAATACGAGGCGTCGATCCGCACTCGCGGATACGCCGCTAAAAAATCCGGAAGGTAAGGGGCGATCCACATTCGTCCGAACGTCCCGGGCAGCGCCAACCTGAGCGTGCCGCGGGGCTCGCCGCGGCCATGCGTGGCGGCTTCTTCCCGCGCCTCGTCAAAAGCGGCCGCGATTGCCTGGGCCCGAGCGAGAAAGCCGGTACCCGCTTCGGTCAACGCGACGTGGCGCGTGGTTCGAGTGAACAGCCGCACGCCTAACCGCTGTTCGAGCGACTGCACTCGGCGCGATAGCACGGTCGGATCGCGGCCGAGTACCGCGGCCGCCTTGGCAAAGGATCCTTGCTCCGCGACAGCGGCAAACGCCGCGATCTCGGCTACTTCGTTCCCGTCTGGCCATTGCTGCATGGGGTGCATGAGTGTCGTGTGGTGCGGATAGTTTATACCGCATACGTGCACGAGTAATCTGACGTCATACCCACTCAGGAGCACGACCATGCGAGCAATCGAACTTTCCGCCCCGACGCTCGAGGCTTTGCGCAGTGTGACGTTGGCGCAACCGCATCCGGGGCCCGGCGAGGTCTTGGTGCGGATGCGCGCGGCGAGTCTGAATTTCATCGACCTCGCCGTTGCCACGGGCCGGTACAAGGTGCCGCACTTCCCGATCGTTCCCGTTGCGGACGGCGCGGGCGAAGTCGCGGAGATCGGCGCCGGGGTCGGCGAATTCGCGATCGGCGACCGTGTGATTCCCCATTCGAAGCCGCTTTGGGTTGGCGGCCCAGCGCGCGCATCGGTCAGTGCGGCCACACGGGGTGTCGTGTTGCCCGGTTCGTTGGCCGAATACGTGGTGTTGCCGGCGAGCGGGCTCGTTCCGACGCCGGCGCATTTGAGCGACACGGCGGCCGCAACGTTGCCGATCGCGGCGACGACGGCTTGGCGCGGCCTTCGGGCCGCGAACGTGCGCCCCGGTTCGGTGGTGGCGTTGATCGGCACCGGCGGGGTGAGCGTATTCGCGCTGCAGCTAGCGAAAGCGGCCGGCGCGACGGTGATCATCACATCCTCGTCCGACGAGAAGCTCGAGCGCGCGAAGGCACTCGGCGCCGATCATCTCATCAACTATCGCCGTACGCCGGCGTGGGACGAAGCCGTGCTCGAACTGACGAACGGCGAGGGGGCCGACTTGATCATCGAGACCGGCGGCACGCAAACGTTCGGTCGCTCGGTCAACGCGGCCGCGGTCGGCGCAACGGTCTTCGTCATCGGCTTCGTGACGGGCGCCACGGCGTCCGCCGATCTAATGGCGATCATGACGAAAGCGCTGAACGTGCAGGGCAACAATACGGGGCCCGTCTCCGACCTGCGGGACGTGGCGCGAGCCGTTGCCGCGAGCAAGATCGCGCCCGTCGTCGATACGACTTTCGGCATCGACGAAGTGCCTCAGGCCTATGCTTATCTCGCGCAAGGCGGTCAGCACTTCGGCAAGATCGCCATCGCGCATTAGACGACGCCATCGCGGGCTAGGTCGGTTAGCGCGCCGGCTTCGCGTCGGCGACGAACCCTAACGCGGCTGCGCGGCGTAATGCTTGCGGATCGACGCTTGCAATAAATCGCCGAGCGCATGGGCGTCCTCGCTGCAGCGGCTCGCTCGATGCACGACGATATCGACGGGCCCCAGCGCAGGTCCGCCGGCAAGGACGGACAGGCGCTCGGGCACGGCCAGCGCCGTGCGCACCGTCACGCCGAGACCCGCTTGCATCCCGCACCAGAGGCTGGCGAGACTTGGGGTCGTCATCATGAGACGCCAGCCGATGCCCGCGCGCGAAAGTGCGTCGATCGCCATGTCGCGGAATAAGCAGGGCCCGTCGAAGACGGCCAGCGGTACGGTCGGGCTCGCGCCTGCGCTCGGCAGCATCGAGGCGCAGCCGAGCCAGACAGCCGGAACGGTGGCAATTCGTTGCGCGCCGAGTGTGGGCGCGACGGAGAAGGCAACGGCGACATCGAGTTTGCCGCACGCGACGTCGGCCGCGAGTTCGAAGTTTCGTCCCGCCTTGATCTCTAGCTGCGCGTGCGGCCGCGAGGCGGCGTATCGGATCAGCAAGTCTTGCAACATCACGTCGGCGAAATCCTGGGGGATACCGAGACGGATAGCCGCGCGCGTATCGGCCGCGCCGAGCGCATTGCCGAGTTCGTCGTTCAGTGCGAGAACGCGGCGCGCATACTGCAGCAAGACGAGGCCGGCGTCGGTCAGCGCGAGTCCGCGGCCGCGCCGCTCGAACAGCCGCTGCCCGGCTTGCGCTTCGAGCTTTCGCAATTGCATGCTGACCGCCGAGGGCGAGCGATGCAGACGCGTCGCCGCATGCGCGAAACCGCCCAACTCCACGCCGACGACCATGGTGCGCAGCGCATCCATATCGAAGTTCAGGGGCTGGCTCAATTTCGATTTCCTGAAGTGGGAGTTTCGAACATTTCGATTTTCAGAACAGTAGCAGATCCCTAGTATGGGCTCCGTCGCGAACGAGACGGCAACGAGATCGAGAACGTTACAAAGGGACGATGCAATGGTTCAGTCGAATACGCCCATCGGCTTTATCGGGCTCGGTGCCATGGGGGAGCCGATGGCGCTCAACCTGCGCAAAGCGGGAGTCGATCTTCTCGTATGGAACCGCTCGGCTTTCAAGCGCGCCGTCTTGGCCGAGGCGGGCGCGCGCGTGGCCGATGATTGCGCCCATGTCTTCGAGCAATGCGAAACCGTGTTGCTGATGCTTGCCAACGCCGAAGCCATCGACCTGGTCCTCGCGCGCGGCGAGCCGCAATTTCGACACCGTGTGCGGGGGCGCACGATCGTGCATATGGGAACCACGTCGCCGGCCTACTCGCGGGGGCTCGACGAGGCCGTCCGCGCGGCGGGTGGCCGTTATGTCGAGGCGCCGGTATCGGGCTCGCGCAAACCCGCGCAGGCTGCCGAACTCGTGGCGATGCTGGCCGGCAAGCAAGAGGCGGTAGCCGCGGTACGGCCGCTATTCGAGGCGATGGCCAAACGTTCGGAGTATTGCGGCGAGGTGCCCGCGGCATTGACGATGAAGCTAGCCGTGAACCTCTTTCTGATCACGATGGTGACGGGGCTCGCCGAGGCCATGCATTTCGCGCGCGAGCACGGTTTGGATCTTGCGCAATTCGTCGCGATCGTCGATGCGGGGCCCATGGCGAGCGATGTGTCGCGCGTAAAAGCCGCGAAGCTGCTGCACGGCGATTTCGACGAGCAAGCCAGCATCGAGAACGTTTTGGACAACAATCGGCTCATTGCCGCGGCCGCGCGCGGCGCGAACATCGCTGCGCCGTTGCTCGACGTCTGTCATAGCCTGTATCGCGAAGCGCGCGAGTTGGGACTCGGCGGGCAGGACATGGTGTCCGTCGTGAAGGCGATCGAGGCGAGGACCGAACGCGCGAGCGCTCGTTCCTTTAAAAACCCTCGGAACGGTTAGGTCGCGTTGCCGAGCCCCTTGCGCGGCAAACGGTCGCATGTCCCATTCGCCGAGAGCGGTGCGGGCAGCGTTCCACGGCGCGGCGACCGGATACGCCATTGCCCGTCAGCAGTGGACGATGGCGCCCGCCCGGTATATAAGAGTCGAACGAGCTTGGCTCGCCAAAATCAGACCGACAGGAATGCCATCATGACTCCCGACCCGAACCGGCCGCAAGAAGATCCGAAAACACCCGATCTCGCCCATCTGAACGATGCGCTGAATCACGTCGATACGTTGCTCTCGTCGGGCAATATCGCCGTCAGCGCCGCCAAGGGAATTCTTTACAGCCTTATCGAGACGCTCGGCGCTTTGGTGGGCGACCCGGACCTGCCGGAGCATACCCGGGCGGGTTACGAAGGTTTGCTGGAGACGGCGCGCGAAATGCGGGCGAAAGTCGGCAAGTGACCTGTCTCCGGGAAAAGCGCACGTAGGAGCGCGGTGAGCGTCGCACGGCGCCCGCGAACTCGCCGCCCCGTAAGGCTCGGCGGGTTCGTTCGGACCCCGGCGGCCGCTTCCCGAGCGTTCGCTCCACCAAACCGGCCTCGACTCCCTGGTAAAATGCGCTCGCCGCAATGTAGTGGATCGCAGATGAAATTGCTTGATGCCTTAGTCGAACAGCGCATTGCCGCCGCCGCCGCGCGTGGCGAGTTCGACGATTTGCCGGGTGCAGGGGCGCCGCAGGAACTAGACGATGACTTGCTCGTGCCCGAGGAAGTCCGCGTCGCCAATCGGATTTTGAAAAACGCAGGTTTCGTGCCGCCGGCGGTCGAGCAGTTGCGCTCGTTGCGGCATCTGAAGGACGAACTCGACGCCGCCGGCGATCACGCGACGCGTTGCCAAGTGCAAGCGAAGCTGCTCGCGCTCGATATGGCGCTCGAATCGCTGCGTGGGGAGCCGACCGTGGTGCCGCGCGAATATTGCCGGCGTATCGCCGAGCGTCTTTCCGAGCGCGTGTCTGCCGGCGAGGACGGCGAGGACGGCGCGGCTAGCACTCAGCTAGCGGGGCTTTCGTGAGCCAACCGCTCGCGGCGCCTCTTTCGCCGAAGCAGGACACCGCCGTCCCGGCTAACGCCGAGCCGCGGCCTGAAGTAGCGGTGTCCGAGCGCGACCGGCGCTATATGACGCTCGCACTGGAGGCTGCCGAGTCGGCGCGCGCGGCGGGCGAGGTGCCTGTCGGCGCCGTGTTGGTGCGCGGCGACGAGGTCATCGCCACGGGCTTCAACCATCCTATCGGCGGGCACGACCCGTCCGCCCATGCCGAAATGGCCGCCTTGCGCGCAGCCGCTCAATCCCTGCGGAACTACCGCCTGCCCGGCTGCGAGCTGTACGTGACGCTCGAGCCATGCCTCATGTGCGCGGGGGCCATCATGCACGCGCGGATCGCGCGCGTCGTGTTCGGTGCGCATGATCCGAAGACGGGCGCGTGCGGCAGCGTCGTCGATGCCTTCGCCAATCGTCAGCTCAATCACCACACCGAAGTCGCGGGCGGCGTGCTCGCGACTGAATGCGGCGACACACTGAAGTCGTTCTTCGCTCATCGGCGCCAGACGATTCGTGCCGAACGCGAGGCGGCCGCGGCAGCCTCGGCAGCCTGCATCCCGCATCAGCCGGTCTAAGCGCGCCGCGCGGCGGCACGGACGATACATCGGCTAAAATGCCGTGCATGACCCGTTCGCGCACCATCGAAATCGTCGCTCCCTCCGGCTATCCGCCCGATGTACCCGCCTTCGAACGCGCTGTTGCGCGGCTGCGGGCGGACGGTCACCGCGTGCTTGGCGACGAGCTCGCGCAGCGGCGCCATTTGCGTTTCGGCGGCACCGACGCCGAGCGCGCGAACGATCTGAACCGGCTGGCCGATCCGGACCGTCCGCTGCCTGATATCGTCCTTGCGGTGCGAGGCGGTTACGGCGCGGTGCGGATTCTGGACTCTCTCGATTACGAAGGACTCTCGCACAGGCTGAGCGGTGCGCCCATCGCGATTTGCGGCCATAGCGATTTCACGGCAATTCAACTGGCGCTCTATGCGCGCGCGGGCCTCGTGACGTTCGGCGGCCCGATGCTGGCCGGCAATTTCGGGGCACCCGAGCTAAGCGGCTTCACGACCGAGCATTTTTGGCGAGCGCTCGAATCGCCCGAATTCACCGTGAGCGAAACGCTCGCCCAACCCGGCTCCATCGACGTCGAGGGCACGCTCTGGGGCGGCAATCTCGCCATGATCGCCGCGCTCGCGGGCACGCCCTATATGCCGCGGATCGACGGCGGCATCCTCTTTCTCGAAGACATCAACGAGCATCCGTACCGTCTAGAGCGGATGCTTTATCAACTGCATCTCGCCGGCATCCTCGCCCGTCAGCGGGCGCTCGTCCTCGGCGATTTCACGGGCGGCAAGCTCTCGCCTTACGACAACGGCTACGACTTCGCGACCATGCTCGAGCAGGTCCGCGCCTTCAGCGGGCTGCCGATCGTCCAAGGTTTGCGCTTCGGTCATGGCGCGGATCTCGTCACGCTGCCCTTTGGTGCACAGGCGCGGCTACGAGCCGGGCGCGACGGCTTCGCGCTGACCGTCAACGGACATCCCACGTTGCGCTGAAGCCCCCGTGGCGCGACGCGCGCGCTCGATCCCGCCACGTTGCGGCAATCCAAATTGTTAACAATTTATCTCGCCACGCTGTGCGGGAATTCGGTGCATGGGCTACCGCCGAATGCTCACAGATGGCGCATTCATGCACCACACGTGGATTTGTCGGGTGGTTTGCGGTATGAACGACATAGCGCTGCGATAAATAAATTGTTGACAATCTTTATGTCGAACCTACTATACCCAACATGCCGAAGCCGAAAATGTCCGAGTCCGCAACGCCCACGACGATCGCCGAACGCGTCCGCGACGCGATCCTCGAGCATCGGCTCGAGCCCGGCGCGAAGCTGACCGAGGCGCAATTGTGCGAGGTGTTCGGCGTGAAGCGCGGCAGCGTGCGCCAAGCGCTCTCGCTGTTGGCCAGCGAGCATCTGGTCGATCTGGAGCCGAATCGTGGCGCGTTCGTCGCCAGCCCGTCGCTCAAGCAGGTGCATGAGGTCTTCGAAATGCGCCGCATCATCGAGCGGGCGGTGATCGAGCGCGTCTGCCGGGATCGCGGCGGACAAGGGGCGGGGCATTTGAAGGCGATCGCAAAAATGATCGAGCGCGAGCGCAGTGCGTTCGAGCAGCGCGACTTTCGGGCCTGGATTCGGTTGTCGGGCGAATTTCATACCTCGCTCGCGGCATTGACCGGCAACGAGGTGCTTTGCGATTGCTTGTCGGGTCTCGTGGCGCGCTCGACGTTGATTTCCGCGTTGTACGAATCGCTCGGACGCAGCCCATGCTCGTTCGACGAACATGCCGAGATCGTCGAGGCGATCGGCGCGGGCGATTCGGTCCGCGCCTCGGAGTTGATGGCGCGGCATTTGGAAACGGTCGAATTGAAGATGCTCGATCGGCCCGCGCGCGGCGCGGCCGATTTGCGCGAGGTGTTCGGCGCTTAAGCCGCGCTCGCGTCGACGAGCGCGCGCTCTCCTGTATTTGCTTAGTACAACTAAGTAAGAGTCGAAGTGATGGCCGCAAGATGCGCCGGCTGCGGCCAGTCGATCCAGGCGCCCAACCGCGCGTCGGCATGAGAGGTGCCGCGCGAGCCCGCTCTTGTCTTTCACCGGAGACGCTCATGCCTGACTTGACCGTTCCAACCGATGCCGGCGCCGTCGGCCCATCGGCCGTCCCCACCGATTCTCGTCTTCCCGCCGGTTACAGCGACCGCTTGTGCAATGCCGATCTCGCTCCGCTGCGCGATCAGCACTGGGGCAGTTACAACATCTTTGCGTTCTGGATGTCGGACGTGCACAGCGTGGGCGGATACGTCTTCGCGGGTAGCCTCTTCGCGTTGGGCCTGACCAGTTGGCAAGTGCTGATTGCGTTGCTCGTCGGGATCGGCATCGTCAACGTATTCGCAAACTTGATCGCCAAATCGAGCCAACGCAACGGCGTGCCTTATCCGGTCATTTGCCGGGCGACGTTCGGCGTGCTCGGGGCCAACATCCCGGCCGTGATTCGCGGCTTGATCGCCGTCGCATGGTACGGAATCCAAACGTATCTCGCATCGAGCGCGTTCGTTATCGTGCTGCTGAAGTTTGCCCCGCAGTTGATGCCGTACGCCGATGTCCACCAGCATGGCTGGCTCGGCTTATCGACGCTCGGCTGGGCCGGATTCATGGTGCTCTGGGTGCTGCAGGCGCTCGTGTTTTGGAACGGCATGGAGACGATCAAGAAGTTCATCGACTTCGCCGGCCCCGCGGTTTATGTCGTGATGTTCATCTTGGCCGGCTACATGGTGGCGCGCGCCGGTATCTCGAACATTCGGCTGAACCTGGGCACCGTGAAGTATCACGGCTGGGAGGCGTTGCCCGTCACGATCACGGCGATCTCGCTCGTGGTGTCGTATTTCTCGGGCCCGATGCTCAACTTCGGCGATTTCTCGCGGTACTGCGAAAGCTATCGAAGCGTGAAGCTCGGCAACTTTTGGGGCCTGCCCGTCAACTTCCTCGCGTTTTCGCTCGTCACCGTGGTGACCACGTCGGCCACGCTGCCCGTGTTCGGCGAGCTGATCACCGATCCGGTCGCGACGGTTGCGCGTATCGATCATCCATTCGCGGTCGTACTCGGCGCGTTGACGTTCATGATCGCCACGATCGGCATCAACATCGTCGCGAACTTCGTATCGCCGGCGTTCGACTTTTCGAACGTCGCGCCCAAGCACATCAGTTGGCGTGCCGGCGGCATGGTGGCCGCGGTCGCCTCGGTGTTCATCACGCCCTGGAACCTGTTCAACAACCCGGCTGTGATTCATTACACGCTCGATGTGCTGGGTTCGTTCATCGGGCCGCTGTATGGCGTCCTGATCGTCGATTACTTCTTCGTCAAACGCCAGCGCGTGGTCTTGGACGATCTCTATTCGATGTCCGAGACGGGCAAGTATTGGTATCGCGGTGGCGTGAACCGGCGCGCGGTCTTGGCCGTATTGGCCGCGGCCGTTATCGCGGTGGCGTGCGTCATGACGCCCGCTTTGGCCTCGCTCGCGAACTTCTCGTGGTTCATCGGCGTAGCGCTCGGCGGGACGTTCTACGCACTCGCGGCGCGTTCGGCCCGTAAGTGACGTGCAACGTTTTAGGCATAGGAGGGTCTGGCGATGAAGATCAAGCTCATCAATCCGAACACGACGGCGCGCATGACCGAGACGATGGCGATCTGCGCGCGCGCCGTGGCGGGAGCGGGGACCGAGGTATATGCCGCGACGTCGAGCATGGGGCCGCCTTCGATCGAAGGCTGGTACGACGAGTCGCTCGCGCTGCCGGGCTTGCTCGCCGAGGTGGCGGCCGGCGAGCGCGAGGGCATGGACGGCTACGTCATTGCCTGCTTCGGCGACCCGGGGCTTTTCGCGGCGCGCGAACTGGCGCGCGGCCCGGTCATCGGTATCGCCGAAGCGGCGATGCACGCCGCCAGCGTGATTGCCCCGAGCTTTGCCGTGGTGACGACGCTCGCGCGCACTACGGGCATGGCGTGGCATTTGGCGGAGCGTTACGGCATGACGCGGTTTTGCCGCAACGTGCGCGCAACCGACGTGGCCGTGCTCGATCTCGATCGGCCGGGCAGCGCGGCGCGGCGGCTGATCGCGGACGAATGCCGCCGCGCGCTCGAGGACGACGGGGCCGACGCGATCGTGCTGGGCTGCGCGGGGATGGCCGACCTCGCACGCGCGATCGAGGACGAGATCGGCGTGCCCGTCGTCGAAGGCGTGACGGCGGCGCTCAAGTGGGTCGAGGCGCTGGCTGGCTTGGGCCTCGCCACGGCCAAGCGAGGCGAGTACGCGCGTCCGCTCGCGAAGCGCTATGACGGCCCGTTGGCCGATTTCAGCCCGCGCGACGCTTGATGCGCGCTGCGCTGCGGTGCCTGCCGCGGCGGTGCCGGGCGGGAGGGGCGGCCGACATACGTTGGCGGTGACCCCCGTTATCGGCCTGCCTGTATGGGCGCGCCACGGCGTTTTCTATACACTGATTCCACCGAATTGACCCATTGCGGCGACGCGCGCGCAGCCGGCGCGGCGCCGCGTGGACGTCCATCAACGTTTGCCTCGAATCTTTGCCATGACATCCGACTCCCGCTATCCGCGCGATCTGATCGGCTACGGCCGGCAACCGGTCCAGGCCGATTGGCCGGGCCGCGCACGCGTCGCCGTCCAGTTCGTTCTCAACTATGAAGAAGGCGGCGAAAACTGCGTGCTGCACGGCGATCCGGGCTCGGAACAGTTTTTGTCCGAGATCGTGGGCGCAGCCGCTTATCCGGCCCGGCACATGAGCATGGAGTCGATCTACGAATACGGCTCGCGCGCGGGTGTCTGGCGCATTTTGCGCGAGTTCGAGAAGCGCGGCTTGCCGCTGACGGTATTCGGCGTCGGCATGGCGATCGAACGGCATCCCGAGCTCGCCCGCGCATTCGTCGAGTTGGGGCACGAGATCGCCTGTCATGGGTGGCGCTGGATCCATTACCAGGATATGTCGCCCGAGCGCGAGGCCGAACATATGCGGCTTGGCATGGAGGCGATCGAGCGCGTGACGGGCGTGCGGCCCCTCGGGTGGTACACGGGGCGCGATAGCCCGAATACACATCGGCTCGTGGCCGAATACGGCGGCTTCCTGTACGACTCCGATTACTACGGCGACGATCTGCCGTTTTGGATGGACGTGCCGGTTTCGGGCGGTGAAACGCGGGCGCAACTGATCGTGCCGTACACGCTCGATACGAACGATATGCGATTCGCGACGCCGCAAGGTTTCAACACGGCCGACCACTTCTTCACTTATCTGCGCGACGCCTTCGACGTGCTTTACGAAGAAGGGGCCGAGGCGCCGAAGATGCTTTCGATCGGTATGCATTGCCGGTTGCTTGGGCGGCCCGGCCGTTTCCGTGCGTTGCAGCGGTTTCTCGATCACATCGAACGGCACGATCGCGTCTGGGTGACGCGGCGCGTCGACATCGCGCGCCATTGGCGCGCCCACCATCCCTATCCGTCACAGACGAACAGCTCACGCGCATGAAGCCGATGCAATACTCGCTTGAACAACTCAATTCGATGCCGCGCGATGCGTTCGGGGCGGCGCTGTCGGGCATCTTCGAGCATTCACCTTGGGTGGCCGAGCAAGCGGCCGACGCGCGGCCGTTCGCGAGCGTCGATGCGCTTTACGCAAAGATGCGCGAGATCGTCGCGCAATCGGGCGATGCCCGTCAGCTCGCGCTCATCAACGCCCACCCGGAACTCGCGGGCAAGGCGGCGGTGCGCGGCGAGTTGACGGCCGAATCCACGCGCGAGCAAAGCGGCGCGGGCCTTGCCGCATGCACGCAAGACGAATTCGACAAGCTGCACCGCTTGAACGCGACCTATCGCGAGAAATTCGGCTTCCCGTTCATTCTCGCCGTCCGCGGCTACGATCGCGCGGGCATCATCGCCAATTTCGAGGCGCGCGTGAACAACACGCGCGACGAAGAGCTCCGCGCGAGCTTGGAGCAGATTTACCGCATCGCAAGGTTTCGCATCGACGATCTCGTGACGGCTTGATGGCCCGAGCGCATCGATGCGGGGCGATTCATGCCCGCTTGACGCCGGCTTGACGCGGCGATACGACGTTTGATTCGCAATACGAACTGACAGACACGAAGGACGACAACGATGGCTCTCCCGATTCTCGACCCCAACGCGCCCGATTTCACACGCCGCTACGTCAACCTGGCCGATCCGCGCTTGGGGGCACAGGCGCTCGAGGCGAGCGACGAATTTTTCGCGCCGAAGGAGCGCATGCTCAGTCCCGAGCCCGCCGTGTTCATTCCCGGTAAATACGATGACAACGGCAAATGGATGGACGGCTGGGAAACGCGCCGCAAGCGCACGACCGGCTACGACTGGTGCATCGTGAAGCTCGCGCGCGCGGGCGTGATCAAAGGGCTCGATATCGACACGAGCCATTTCACCGGCAACTTCCCGCCCGCGGCTTCGGTCGAGGCGGCGCGCGTACCGGCCGGCGAGCAGCCCAGCGGCGCGACGCAATGGGAGGAGATCGTCCCGTCCACGACGCTGCAAGGCAATACGCATCATTACGTCGAGGTGGCCGCAGGAGGCGCTTTCACGCACATTCGTTTGAACTTGTATCCGGACGGCGGCGTCGCGCGCTTGCGCGTCTATGGGCAGCCGCAGGTCGACTGGGCGAGCGCGAGCCGCAGCGCGCCCGTCGATTTGGCGGCAATGGAAAACGGGGCCTATATCGTTGCCGCCAACAATCAGCATTTTGGGGCCGCGTCGAATTTGCTGATGCCGGGCCGCGGCGTGAACATGGGCGACGGCTGGGAAACGCGCCGCCGGCGCGAGCCGGGCAACGACTGGACCATCATCGCGCTCGCGCAGCCCGGCACCATCACGAAGATCGAAGTCGATACGGCGTTCTTCAAGGGCAACTATCCCGACCGTTGCTCGATTCAAGCGGCCTACGTCAAAGGCGGCACCGATAGCTCCCTGATTACGCAGGCCATGTTCTGGGCGACGCTGCTTGGCGAGCAGAAGCTCCAAATGGACAAGCAGCACTTTTTCGAGGCCGAGTTGGCCGCGATCGGCCCGGTCACGCACCTGCGCTTGAACATCATTCCGGACGGCGGCGTGTCGCGCTTGCGCGCTTGGGGCGTGCTTGCATGAGCGGCGCGCTCATGAAAGCGCTGACGATCGAGCCGCTGACGCGCGAGGCGTTCGCGCCGTTCGGCGACGTCATCGAGCTCGATGGCGCGCGGCAAATTCCGATCAACCTCGGCACGACGATCCGCTTCCACGATCTGGCCCGCATCGATGTGGAGGAGGCCGGGGGGCGGCCACTCGTCAATCTATTTCGCGGCCAGCCGCGCCTGCTGCCGTTCGAAGTGACGATGCTCGAGCGCCACCCGTTGGGTTCCCAGGCTTTCGTGCCGCTAACGGATAAGCCGTACCTCGTCGTCGTCGCGCCGGCCGGGCGACTGGAGCCCAATGCTGTTCGGGCGTTCGTGACGCATGGTTGGCAAGGCGTCAATTACGCAAAAGGGGTCTGGCACCATCCGTTGATCGCGCTCGATGCAGTCAGCGATTTCATCGTCGTCGACCGCGGCGGCGAGGGCCACAACTGCGATGAGCAAACGCTGCCCGAGTCGCTGTGGCTGACGCAAGAAGCCCTGGACAACGTGCCCCGTTAACCCGTTGTCGTTTGAGCCGATTGAAACGCCCGTGTGAATCCACACGGGCGTTTTTGCATGTAATTTTGGCCGTAGCCCTGGCACACGCACGATGTAGGAAAAGACTGACAAGTGCGCTGCCAGATATTACGCGAGGTTCAGCGGCGGCTGATTTGTTTCCGAAGGGCTCTGGCCGATACTTTCGTCACAGGAGAACGATTCGTACCACGAATGACGGCGCGAACGTTTCAAACCTTGAGCCACGGAGAGATCGCCATGAGCCGCTTCGCCAAAGACCTCATCGAACTTCAACGCCTTTGCCTCGGCGGTTCCGGTGCGTTGACGCAGCATCTGCTGCGCGAGATCGCTTGCAGCTTGATCGCGGCGGGCGTGGCCGACGAGCGCGGCGGCTGCTGATCGCACGCTCGAGCAAACGTTTCACACGCTAACGCGTTTTGGGCAACGGCAAGCTACAGCGATCTACCCGGGATCACCGCTTACCGGCCGATTTTTAAATTCGAATCACGAAACCCCTGACAGAGAAAGTCATGAACGGCTCCGAAAACCTCGAATCGATCCGCGAAATCAACCTCTCCTACCTTTCGCTGGCGCAGCGCCTCTTGCGGGCCGACCGCGCCGCGGGTATGGAGCGGCTCGGCCTATCGACGCAAGTGGCGGACGTCATTGCCGATCTCTCGGGGCCGCAACTGCTGAAGCTGGCCGCTTGCGATCAGCTCGTTTGCTTCTTCCGTTTCAACGACCGCTCGATGCTCTCCACGCTGGCGGCGCCCGCCGTGCGCGCGCCGCACGTCCAGGAACTGCTCGCGCAAGCTGCGTAACCGCCGTCGATACCCTTACTTTCTGTCCCCCCGGGTTGCGATCGATCGCAACTCGGGGTTTTTCTTTTTCGCGCCGTCTTTACATCGGCGGAGCAACGCCGTCCTTCTCGACGACGACGAACTTACCTTGATAGGTTCCGCCCGTTGCCGGCGTGGCTACCACGAACACTTTTTTCCCCGTCGTGAGCTCGGCGCGCGTGGCCGGAATCAGTGTCACTACGGGCGCGTCAGCCGGTACGGTGACCGTGTTGGTGCCGCCCTTGTATGACAGTTTGAGATCGCGGCCGCTGGTCGCTTGCACGACGGTGTCCACGTTTGCATTCGTCATCGTGCTATTGGCGCCGAGATCCCACGCATAGTGGCCTTCGCCCGTGCCGCGCGCGGCTTCCGGAAATAGCAGCACTTCTTTGGCCGTGAGCTTGCCGTCGGGGCCCGGAATGGCGGCCGCGCCGACGTAAGAACCGGGCTTGATATCCGACAGCGAGATTGCCTTGACGGCATTGACGGCCGACGACGCTTGCATGTCGATCGTCACGGTCTCGCCGCTGCGCCGATGCACCTTCAACGTGCTGCCGCCGAACGACACGATTTCGCCCCGGATACGCTCGGGCTTGACGGCGGAGGATTGGGCGAACGCCGTGGTGGCGAGCGCGAGTGCGGCGAACGAAACGGCAAGTCTGAAACCGGTGGGCATGACAGCTCCAATAAATGGGTGTTGGTGGGCAACTGCGTGTGGCGTCTGACTCAGGAACCGCCGAACCAGTTGTAACCCTGGTTCTCCCAGTAGCCGCCGGGGAATTCGTTGGTCACCGTAATCGCTACGATGTGCTTGGGGTTTTTGTAGCCGAGCTTCGTGGGTATGCGAAGCTTCATTGGAAAGCCGTACTTGGCGGGCAGGACGTCGCCGTCATACGTCAACGCGAGCAGGGTCTGCGGATGCAGCGCGGTTGGCATATCGATGCTCGTCCAATAGCTGTCGGCGCAATGCAGCGCGACGTACTTGGCTTGAGTATCGGCGCCCGCGAGCATGAGAAAGTCGGCAAACCGCACGCCGCCCCACTTGCCGATGGCGCTCCAGCCTTCGATGCAGATATGCCGGGTAATTTGGCTCAGTTGCGGCAGCGCGTGCAATTCGTCGAGCGTCCAGATCCGTTTGCGCTTGACTAGGCCGCTGAGCTCCAGCCGGTAGGTTTGCGCGTCGATCTCGGGTACCTGGTCGATGTCGTAGTAGGCGTTGAATGGAAACGGCCTCGTCAGCATCGATTCAGGATAGGTCGGCGCCAGTTTGCTCGGATCGAACAGCAGCGCTTGCGCGCGGTCGTTCAATGTGGACACGCGGCGCAGCATCGTGTTGACCGACTTGTCGTCCGTCAGGTCGCAGCCCGAGAGCAGCGCAAGTCCGCCCAAAGTCAGCAGCCGCTTGCCGAATAGGCGCCGGGCGGACGAGTGCAATTCCTTGCGCGTGTCCTTGATGATCGACGCGGCATCGAGCGGGCGAATGAGTTTGCGTCGATTCATGACTATCGGCCCCGGATCATCGTGAGCAAGGAACGCGGCACGAGCGCGACCATGACGACATGTATCGCCAAGAAGGCCACGAGTGCGCTCATCGCAACGAAGTGGACGACGCGCGCGTTGTCGAAACCGCCCATCAGCAGGCGTAGCAGCGGTAATTGAACCGGCTTCCAAATCGCCAATCCGGATAACACGAGCACTGCGATGTCGGCGAGAACGAACAGATAGGCGAGCTTCTGCACCGCGTTGTATCGACTCAGATCGTCGTGACTGAGTGTGCCGCGCATCGCGGCTGCCAAGTCATTGACGATGGCGCGGAACCGAAGGGGGAAGAATTTCGTGCGCAAACGTCCGGTCATGATGCCGATCGCCAGATACCCCGAAAAATTTGCGGCCAATATCCACATCGCCGCGAAATGCCAAAGCAGCGCGCCGCCTAGCCAGCCGCCCAACGTGATCGCGGCGGGAAAGCGAATCGCTTTGAAGATGGGCGAAGCGTCGTACACTTGCCAGCCGCTCAAGCACATGACGACGGCCGCGGCCGCATTGACCCAATGGAAGATGCGAACCCATGCGGGATGTATCGTGGTGTGCGTCAAGGCAATCTCGTTTCGTCTGGCCGGAACACAAGGATGGCGCCTCGCCGGGCATGGCGGTATCGGTCGAATGACCGACCCCGGGGAGGCGCTAGGTACCGCGCTTACGCCGGCCGCGTATTCGGCGCCCGGCGTATGATTCCGTGTCGTTTCATACGTTCTTGAGCGCCAGATGCCTATGTTGGATGTTCAATCCGGTGGGATTTTGTTGCCGGTGTTCGATTCGGTCCGAGCGCTTGCTTTCGTCGGCGATTTGAGCATGGGGCAGCCGACGGATCATTCGCTGCGCACGGGATGGATTGCCGCACGCATTGCCGAGGCGGCGGGACTCGACGCGAGCATCGGCGATACGGTCCGCGAAGTGGCGCTGCTGCGCTGGTCTGGGTGCACGGCGAACGCAGCCGGTTTCGCGGACGTGTTCGGCGATGACGTCGCGGTTCGGCTGGCGATGCTCGAAGCGCGCCCCGGCTGGGCCGAAGCACGAGAAGCCCCCGGTGATGCCGCTGCCCTGATGCGGCCGCTCGCGCAAACTCACTGTGAGGTGTCGGGCGAGATCGCGCGGATCTTGGGCCTTTCCACTTCGACCGAAACCGCGTTACGCAATATTTTCGAAACATGGGACGGGGCGGGCCTGCCCGCAAGCATCGCTCGCGAGGAGGTGCCGGTGCCTGTGTTCGTCGTTGCGCTAGCGGGCGACCTCGAGATTTTCAATCGCGTGTACGGCCTCGAGCGTGCGCTGGAGTTGATCGAGCAGCGCTCGGGCAAGCGATATCCCGCTTTCCTTGCCGACGTTGCCGCGCGTAATGCGCGCGACTGGTCCTGTGCAATGGACGAGGCGTCGTTGGCCGATTTCGACGCCGCGCTGATCACATCCGGCATGCGGCGGGACGCGCGCGCCGAATTGATCGCCGATGTGATCGATCTGAAATTGCCGTGGATGACCGGTTTTTCGCGCGCGGTCGCGATGACGGCGCTTGCGTGTTGCGCGCGGCTTGGTCTCGACGAAGCGGCGCAGGCATGCATCTATCGCGCCGGGCTCATCCACGGGGTGGGCAGGGCCGCCGTGCCCAACGCGGTATGGAATCGGCCGTGCGCGTTGCCGGCCGGTGCTTGGGAAAGGGTGCGGCTCGTGCCGTATTGGACGGCTCGCGCCGGCAAACAGACCGGCACGCTCCGAGAAGCGGCCGAACTGGCTTCTTATGCATACGAGCGGCAAGACGGCTCGGGATACTTCCGCGGCGCCGATGCTAGAGCGCTGTCGCTGGAGGCGCAAATTCTGGCCGCTTCGGTCGCGTGGGTTGCGTTGCGCTCGACGCGTCCTTGGCGCGCCGCGTTGCCGTCCGACGCCGCCTTGCAGACGCTACGTCATGAAGTGGCGAGCGGCAGGCTAAGCGGCGACGTGGTCGATGCGCTCATCGCGGAAGCGGGGCGCTCGGTCGGGCGGCCTCAAAAAAGCGCGACCCAAAACTCGCTGTTATCCGTGCGCGAAACTGAAGTGCTGCGCGCGATCTCGCGCGGCGCGAGCAATAAGGAAGCCGCGCGCGAATTGGCGATCAGCCCGAGCACGGTGCGTACTCATGTCGAGAGCGTATTTCGCAAACTCGAATGCTCCACGCGGGCCGCGGCCACGCTCAAAGCATCGGCGATGGGCCTGCTTTGAATCGGCGGCCGCCCAGCACCGTTATTGCTGCTTGCCCGAGTTGAACCAGGCCGCGATTTTTTCGCGCTCGTCGGGCGTCATCTTCGTGACGTTGCCAAGCGGCATCGCTTTGAGCACGACCGCCTGCTCGTACAGCCGCTGCGCGTTCGTCGAGATTTCCTGCGGCGTGTCGAACAACACGCCGGCGGGGGCGCTGCCCATCAGCGTGGGATGCGCCGAATGGCAGGCGACGCACCGTTGCTGCAAGATCGGCTGAATATCGGCGAGCTTCATGACGGGCGCATTCGCCGCTTGCGCTTGCGGCACGACCGGCTTCGGTAGCGTAACCGCCAGAGCCAGCGAGAGGAGCGCGATGCCGCCCACCGGCAGATACCAGAGCACCTGGCCTCGATGGCGCATGACGAAGAACTGACGGATCAGCGCGCCGGCCAGCATGATGACGGCCAGCACTGCCCAGTTGTACGGGTGCGTGTACGTCATCGCGTAGTGGTTCGAGAGCATCGCGAATACCACCGGCAGCGTGAAGTAGGTGTTGTGCACCGAGCGCTGCTTGCCGCGTTTGCCATAGATCGGGTTCGGCGCTTCGCCCTTGAGCATCGCGTTCACCATCTTGCGCTGGCCCGGGATGATCACGAAGAACACGTTGGCCGACATGATGGTGGCGAGCATCGCGCCGACGATCAGATAGGCGGCACGTCCCGCGAATATATGGCAGGCGAGCCAGGCCGCGACGAGCACGTACAGACCCACGATGACGCCGAGCAATCGATCGTTGTGGCCCAGTACTCGACATAGCGTGTCGTACACGATCCATCCCGCGGCGAGGAAGCCGAGCGCCGCGGCAACGGCCACGACGGGTCCCATGTCGAGCACGTTCGGATCGATGAGGTAGGTGCTCGGCGAGAACAGATAGAGCACGGTGAACAAGCCGAAGCCGGACATCCACGTGGTGTACGACGGCCATTTCGACCAGTGCAGGTCCTCGGGCATCTGCGCCGGCGCGACCATGTACTTTTGCATGTTGTAGAATCCGCCGCCGTGAACGTGCCACAGCTCGCCGAACACGCCGCGCTCGACAAGGGCCGGATCTTTCGGCTTCTTCAAGCTATTGTCGAGTGCGACGAAGTAGAACGATTCGCCGATCCACGCGATCGCGGCAACGACGTGGAGCCAGCGAATCGCGAGATTCAGCCAGTCGGTGATAAAGCCTTCCATGAAACGCCTCCAAACTCCTGATGATCGTTGGTATAAGTTGCGTCAACTGCCGCGATAGGTGCTGTAAGCCCACGGCGAGACCAGGAGCGGCACGTGATAATGCGCGGTGGCGTCGGCGATGCCGAAGCGCAGCACCACGCGATCGACGAAGCGCGGCTGCGGTACGCTCACGCCGGCCGCGGCGAAGTACTCGCCCGCATGAAAGACGAGTTCGTATTCGCCGGCGACCAATGCTTCGCCTTCGAGCAGGGGCTGGTCGCACCGGCCGTCGTCATTGGTGAGCGAGCGCTTGATGAGGCTGCGCGTATCGCCGTCGAGCTTGTACAACTCGATCGCGATACCGGCGCCGGGACGGCCGTGCGCCGTGTCCAAAACGTGGGTAGTGAGCTTTCCCATTCGCAGTTTTCCTTTTGATGAACGCGAAAAGTGGCGTGGGCAACCCGATCCAATACGCAAGCGGCGGATCGAGGCTCCACGTCGCGTGGCTACATACCCGTCGGCGATTTTGATGCGAGCGCCGTGTCGCCATTCTAAGAAGTTGGCGGGGCCCCGCGCGTGCGCGATAGGAAAGATAAGGGCGGCCGCATGAGGCGAGGGTGCCGCGGCGGCGGCATCGCCCGGTGCGGCCGACGAAAATGCGACCAATATATCGAAACGGTGAAGGCGAGTATCGCTCCATCGTACATTGCCAGCGGTATTTTGGCTCCTGATCGTTATGCCAATCCTTCACCACACATGAATGCGGAATAAAGAATGACGAACGACGAGTCCATGCACGCAAGCGGTGCGGCGCGACCCAAGACGATGCTCGTTAAGCACGCCGACGTGCTCGTGACCATGGATGGCGCGCGCCGCGAACTGCGCGACGCGGGGCTTTACATCGAGGGCAACCGGATCTTGGCCGTGGGCCCGACGAGTGAACTGCCGAGCACGGCCGATCAAGTGCTCGATCTGCGCGGGCACCTCGTCATGCCGGGGCTCGTCAATACGCACCATCACATGTATCAGAGCTTGACGCGCGCCGTCCCGGCGGCGCAAAACGCGGAGCTCTTCGGCTGGTTGACCAGTCTGTATCGGATCTGGGCCCATTTGACGCCGGAGATGATCGAGGTGTCGACGCTCACCGCGATGGCCGAGTTGCTGCTGTCGGGCTGCACGACCTCCAGCGATCATCTTTATCTCTATCCGAACGGCAGCCGGCTCGACGACAGCATTGCCGCCGCGGCACGCATCGGCATGCGTTTCCATGCGAGCCGGGGCAGCATGAGCGTCGGACAAAAGGACGGCGGCCTACCGCCCGATTCGCTCGTGGAGCGTGAAGACGCCATCCTCGCCGACACCCAGCGATTGATCGAAACCTATCACGACGAGGGGCGTTACGCGATGTTGCGCGTGGTCGTCGCGCCGTGTTCGCCGTTCTCGGTCAGCCGCGATCTGATGCGCGAATCGGCCACGCTCGCGCGGCACTACGGTGTCTCGATGCACACGCATCTCGCCGAGAACGTCAACGACGTGGCCTATAGCCGCGAGCGCTTCGGCATGACGCCCGCGCAATACGCCGAGGACCTCGGATGGGTGGGGGCCGACGTCTGGCATGCGCATTGTGTGCAACTCGATGCGCCCGGCATCGCGCTCTTCGCGCGCACGCGCACCGGCGTCGCGCACTGTCCGTGCTCGAACATGCGGCTCGCCTCGGGGATCGCCCCGATCCGGCGCATGCGCGATGCAGGGGTGCCCGTGGGGCTCGGCGTCGATGGCTCGGCATCGAACGACGGCGCGCATCTCGTCGGCGAGGCCCGGCAGGCGATGCTATTGCAACGCGTGGGGTTCGGTCCCGATGCGATGAGCGCGCGCGAAGCGCTGGAACTCGCGACGCTCGGCGGCGCAGCGGTGCTGGGGCGCGACGACATCGGCGCGCTTGCGCCGGGCATGGCGGCCGACTTCGTCGCGTTCGATCTGCGTCAGCCCAATTTCGCGGGTGCGCTGCACGATCCGGTGGCGGCGCTGGTGTTTTGCGCGCCGTCTCAGGTCGCGTTGAGCGTCATCAACGGGAAGGTGGTCGTGCAGGAAGGGCGTTTGGCCACGCTCGATTTGGTGCCGCTGCTCGAGCGTCACAACGCGCTCGCCGGCGCGCTGGCCGAGGCCGCGCGCGGCGCCTGACGGCGAGCGCGCGCCGCGCGCCTAGGCGCGATCCACGAGTGTGCGCGTCGCGTCGGCGACGAGGCTGCGCAGCCACCGCACTTCGTCGGAATAATGGCAGCGCTCGTGCCAGAGCTGGTAGTACTGCATCGGCGGGAAGTCGAGCGGGGCGGGCAGGACCGTCAGCGGCAGGTACTTGGCGTAGTGATCGGCGAACAAGCGGGTCGTCGTGAAGATGAGATCCGACTTGATGAGGACGTACGGCGCCAGATTGAAGTACGGCAACGTGACGACGACGTGGCGCTTGAGCCGTTCGCGCGCGAGGTGAACGTCGATCGCACCGCGCTGGCCCACCGAGTAAGGGGTCGGCGCGAGGTGCGGGGCGTTCAGATACTGATCGAGCGTGAGCGTGCCGCGCTTGGCGAACGGATGCGTATTGCTCATCAGGCAGACGATCTCGTCGACGAACAGGTTCGACAGATGCAGTTGCTCGGGGGGCTCCGGCCAGTTGCCGATCACGACGTCGAGTTTGCCGTCCTCGAGCGCGAGCTCGTAGTCGAAGGAAGGGCCGAGCGAATGAAATTCGAGCTGGGCGTTCGGCGCGGCTTGCCGAAAGCGTTCGACGACGGTCGGCACGAACAGGACGTTCAGGTAGTCGGGACAACCGATGCGGTAGCAGCGAATCGAGGTGGCCGGATCGAAGTTGTGCTGCTGAAAGCGAATCCGCTCGATTTCGCGCAACGCGTTCTGCACCGGCTCGAGCAGGCGCAGGCCGTATTCGGTGGGCACCATGCCGGACTTGCCGCGCACGAGCAGCGGATCGCCCGTGATGTCGCGCAGGCGGCGCAGCGCGGCACTGATCGCGGGTTGGGATTGATTGAGCTTGACGGCGGCGCGCGTGACGCTTCGTTCCATCAAGAGGGTGTGCAAGACGCGCAAAAGATACGTGTCGATCGCCTCGCGTTGCTGACTCATGAATTGCTCCGGTATACGTTGCGGCTGATGGACGAGGGGTGCGGGTATCAGACTTTTAATATGTGCATGCAGTCGCGTCAAGGGCGCACATACCCGTGTGGCGCATCGGCCGAATCGAGTATTCGTACGATATTGTCGGCTCGACGCTCGCGCGCGATTTGGGTATCGTCGGGCCAGGCCGCGCGGTGGGACGGCGCGAAGCGGCGCCGGTAACGGGGGGCGCGGTGCGCGTATCGACGCATCGGCGTGCCGCATCGGAGTAGATAAGTAGACAGGTTTGGCGGATCTCATGGGCGATCACTCATTTCACACCGACCGGGCGGGCGCCGGTTCACCTCTGGTGCCGCGGCTCGCGTTGACAGGTATCAGTAAGCAATATCCGTCCGTGAAGGCGAACGACGGCGTGGACCTCGTCGTCGCGCCGGGCGAGATCCACGCGGTGCTCGGGGAGAACGGAGCCGGCAAGAGCACGTTGATGAAGATCATCTACGGCTCGGTGCGGCCCGACGCGGGCGAAATCCGGTGGGAAGGCGATCTCGTGGAGATCGCGAGCCCCGCGCAGGCGCGCAAGCTCGGGATCGGCATGGTCTTCCAGCACTTCTCGCTGTTCGAGACGCTGACTGTCGGCGAGAACATCGCGCTCGCGCTCGACGAGCCGTTCGATCTCGCCGCGCTCGGCAAACGCATTCGCGAAGTCTCCGCCGAGTACGGCCTTGATATCGACCCGCAGCGGCACGTCCACAGCCTCACGGTGGGCGAGCGCCAGCGTGTCGAGATCGTGCGCTGCCTGCTCCAGCATCCGCGCTTGCTGATCATGGACGAACCCACGTCCGTCCTGACCCCGCAGGCGGTCCGTAAATTGTTCGAGACGCTCAAGCGGCTCGCGGCCCAGGGATGCAGCGTGCTGTATATCAGCCACAAGCTCGATGAAATTCGCGAGCTCTGCGATACGGCCACCGTCATGCGCGGGGGCCGAGTGACGGGGCACGTCAAGCCGCGCGAGCAGACTCATGCGTCGCTCGCGCAATTGATGGTCGGACACGCGCTGCCCGATTACACGCGGCGGGCGCACGCGCCGGGTGAGGTGCTGCTCGGCGTTGACCGCTTGTCGGTGCCGAGCGACGATCCCTTCGGTACTTCGCTGCGGAACGTCACGTTCGAGGTGCACGCGGGAGAGATTCTCGGCATCGCGGGGGTCTCGGGCAACGGCCAGGCCGAGTTGCTCGCGGCGTTGTCGGGCGAGAAACGTATCGCGGCGCAGGCCGATGCCGTGACGATCTGCGGCAAGGGCGCCGCGCGGCTCTCGGCCGGCGCAAGGCGCCGTCTCGGATTCGCCTTCGTGCCCGAGGAGCGGCTTGGACGCGGCGCGGTGCCCGCGATGTCGCTCGAGGAAAATGCGCTGCTCACGGCGCACCGTCAACCCGGCATGGTGCGCCACGGATGGATCGGCGCCCGAGCGATGCGTGCATTCGC
Source organism: Trinickia dabaoshanensis (assembly GCF_002879885.1). Classification (GTDB taxonomy): domain Bacteria; phylum Pseudomonadota; class Gammaproteobacteria; order Burkholderiales; family Burkholderiaceae; genus Trinickia; species Trinickia dabaoshanensis. The sequence goes on along the minus strand of NZ_PNYA01000001.1, from coordinate 75,116 downwards.
GACCCACTGTATCAGCGCATTCGACGTGCGCTGTGGCGGGCCGGGCGCGCTGGCCCAATCGCTCTCGGGCGGCAATCTGCAAAAGTACATCGTCGGGCGCGAACTGCTGCAAGCGCCGAAGGTGCTCGTGGTGGCCCAGCCGACCTGGGGCGTCGACGTGGGCGCATCCGCGTTCATCCGGCAACACTTGCTCGACTTGTCGGCGAAGGGCGTCGCGGTGCTCGTGATTTCGGAAGAACTCGACGAGCTGTTCGATATCTGCGACCGGATCGCCGTGCTCGCAGGCGGCCGGCTGTCGCCCGCGCGCAAGACCGGCGAGACGAATGCGGAGGAGATCGGCTTGTGGATGGCGGGCATGTTCGGCGAACACGGCGCGGCGCCGCCTGCCGCCGAGCAGCCTGTGCATGCTTGACGCCGCTTCGGGCACGCTCAGGTCGCGCTTCGCCGCGCCCCGGAATGGCCCGAGCCGATCGATTTCCGTCCAGCGCTTCGGACGCGCATAACCCACGCTTGAATTGACCATGTATTTTCCCTATCGACTCGAAGCCCGGCCGGCTCCCTCGCGCACGATGCGGCTCGCCGTGCCTGTCGTCGCCGCGTTGCTGACGTTGGCTATCGGCTTTCTGATCTTCGGCCTCGTCGGGCGCGATCCGGTGCAAGCCATGCGCGCGTTCTTCATCGATCCGCTCGCTAACGTGAATGGGTGGTCGGAGCTTTTGCTCAAAGCCTCGCCGTTGTGTCTGATCGGGCTGGGCCTGGCCGTCGGCTATCGCGCGAACGTATGGAACATCGGCGCCGAAGGACAGATGCTCGCCGGGGGCATCGCCGCGAGCGGAGTCGCGATCCATTTCGATCAGGCGAGCGGTGCCTGGATCTTGTTCTTGATGATGGGCGCGGGCATCGTCGGCGGCATGCTATGGGCGTCGATCCCGGCCTGGTTGAAGACGCGCTTCAACACGAACGAAATCCTGACGAGCCTCATGCTGACCTATGTGGCCGCGCAGCTTTTGATCTATCTCGTCAGCGGTCCTTGGCGCGATCCGCAAGGCATGAACTTCCCGATCTCGGAGATGTTCTCGGGCGACGCCCTTTATCCGACCTTCGGCGGCGACTGGCGTTGGCACTGGCTGCAAGGAACGCGGCTCAATGCGTCCGTCTTCCTGACGCTCGCGGCGATTCCGGCCGTATGGCTCTTCATGCGTAAAAGCTTCGCGGGTTTTCGTATGAACGTGGGTGGCCTTGCGCCGCTCGCCGCGCGCTACGCGGGTTTTTCAGATTCCCGCACGGTATGGACCTCGCTGCTGATCAGCGGGGCGTTGGCCGGTCTAGCGGGAATGGGGGAGATCGCAGGTCCGATCGGACAATTGCAGGCGACGTGGTCGCCCGGCTACGGCTTTACGGCGATCATCGTCGTCTTCGTCGGCCGGTTGCATCCGATCGGCATCGTCCTCGCGAGCTTGCTGATGGCCTTGCTCTACCTGGGCGGCGAAGCGGTGCAGACGTCGATGCAACTGCCGCAGGCGCTCTCGGGCGTATTCCAAGGCCTGCTGCTGTTCTGCTTGCTGGGGGCCGATCTGTTCGTCAATTACCGCGTACGCCGGGTGTCCCGTGTCGCGCACGGCTGAACGCGCCGGAACGATCGAACGCATGCCTGCTCAACGAATGATTCGCACATCGAAATAGAACGACCATGGATATTCAACAAGCCGGATCGCTTGCCTCGAGCGCGGTCGTCGCCGCCATTCCGCTGATGTTCGCCGGCCTCGGCGAACTCGTCACCGAAAAATCGGGCGTACTGAACTTGGGCGTCGAAGGCATGATGCTGATGGGCGCCGTGACAGGCTACGCCGTGACCGTCGCCACGGGGCATCCGTGGCTCGGCGTGGCGGCGGCCATCGGCGCGGGTGTCGCGATGGCGCTGCTGTTTGCGTTTCTGACGCTGACGATGCTCGCCAACCAAGTGGCTACGGGGTTGTCGCTCGCGATCTTCGGCACCGGCTTGTCCGCTTATGTCGGCAAGCCCTACACCTCCGCGTCGGTCAGCGCCACCATCGAGGCATGGCCGATCCCCGGCCTCGCGCACGTGCCCGTGCTCGGGCCGTCGCTGTTTTCCTTGACGCCGCTCGGCTATCTCGCGTTCGTCGCCTTCGCTCTCGTGGCGTGGTTCCTCTATCGCACGCGCGGCGGGCTCGTGCTGCGCTCGGTCGGCGAATCGCCGAGCGTCGCGCATTCGGTGGGTTTCCCCGTGATCGGCGTGCGCTATGGCGCGACGCTATTCGGCGGCGGCATGGCGGGGCTGGCCGGCGGCTATTATTCGATCGTTTATCTGCATCTGTGGCAGGAGCAATTGACCTCGGGGCGCGGCTGGATCGCGCTCGCGCTCGTCGTGTTCGCCACGTGGCGGCCCGCGCGGCTGCTCGTCGGCGCGCTGCTCTTCGGCGCGGTCACCGGTTTGCAGTTCTACGCCCAGGCCGTGGGCGTCCCCGTGCCGACGCAGTTTCTCGCGATGCTGCCGTACGTGGCGACCGTCGTCGTGCTGGCCGTCATCTCGCGCAACCCGAATACGATCAAGCTCAATGCCCCCGCATCGCTCGGCAAGCCGTTTTTCGCGGCGAGCTGAATCGGGCGCCAACGCGCCAATGCGCCGATCGACCGTTTCACCCCACACCACTGGAGAAGCTCAATGAAAAGAAAGACCTTGACCTCGCTGGCCGCCGGTGCCGCGCTCGCATTGGGCGCGGCACTCGCGCCCGCCGCGCGGGCGGCCGACGCACCCGGCGTCGCGTTCGTGTATTTGGGCAACCCGGGCGATGCCGGCTGGACCTATGCGCACGATCAAGGTTCGAAAGAGGCCGAAGCGCAGTTCGGCAAGAAGATCAAGATCACGCGCGTCGAGGACGTGCCCGAGTCGGCCGATTCCGAGCGCGTGTTCCGCGATCTCGCCAGCAAGGGCAACAAGATCATCTTCGGAACGAGCTTCGGTTATCAGGACTTCGAACTGAAGGTCGCGAAGGACTTCCCCGATACGGTCTTCCTGCATGCGACGGGCTACAAGAAGGGCAAGAACTTCGGCACCTATGACGTGCGCATGTACCAAGGCGCTTATCTCGCCGGCATCGTTGCGGGCCACATGACGAAGACGAACACGCTCGGGTTCGTCGCGTCGGTGCCGATCCCCGAAGTGGTGCGCAACATCAACGCGTACACGCTCGGCGCGCGTTCGGTGAACCCGAAGGTGCATACGAAGGTCATCTGGATCAATAGCTGGTTCGATCCGGGCAAGGAAAAGCAAGCGGCCGAAACGCTGATCAGCCAGGGCGCCGACGTGCTCTTGCAGAACACGGATTCGAGCGCGACGCTCGCGACCGCGCAAGAGAAGCACGTGCATGCGTTCGGCTGGGACTCGGATATGAAGAAGTTCGGACCCGACGCGGCGCTCGGTTCGGTGGTGGCGCACTGGGGCGTCTACTATCGAGCCGCGATTCAACAGGTGCTCGACGGCAAGTGGAAGAATGACCCCGTGTGGTGGGGGCTGCCGCAGCAGGCCGTCGATCTCGAAGACCTGAGCACGACCGTGCCCGCCGGGGCGCTGGCCGACGAAAAGAGCGCGCACAGCGCGATCGCGAGCGGCAAACGCGACGTCTTCACCGGCCCGATCAAAGATCAGACCGGTGCGGTCAAGGTCGCCGCGGGCAAGACGCTCACCGACGCCGAATTGCAACGTCTGAATTGGTACGTCGAAGGCGTGGACGGCACGCTGCCGCACTGACGCACTGACGCACTGCCGCACTGACGCATCCGAGCGGGCGGCGCGCGCGCCCGCCCGCCCGTTTTCAATCCTCCAGCCTCATGCCCAGTTTGAGCGTGACCTGCCAGTGCACGACGGTGCCGTTTTCGATGTGCCCGCGCGTTTCCGTGACCTCGAACCAGTTCAAATTGCGCAGTGTCTTAGAGGCGCGCTCGATCGCGCATCGCACCGCGTCGTCGCAAGACTTGGTCGACGAACCGGTCAGTTCAATGTACTTGTAGACGTGGTCGTTCATCAGTGTTCTCCGTTTCTCGGCGAGAATGGAAAGACCAGTATAGGCAACGACGCTCGAGCATGCCGATCGCCGCGCGCTGTCGAGGGCTCGGCCCTTCGGTGCCGTGACAGGCATCATCTTCATCGCGAGGGAAAACATCGATGGATATAGGATTTTGCGGACCGGGTCTCATGGGGGCGCCGATGATCCGGCATCTGCTGCACGCCGGGCACGCCGTGTGGGTGTGGAACCGCACCCGCGCCAAGGCGCAGGCGCTCGCCGCCGACGGCGCGCGCGTAGCGGATACCCCCGGCGACCTGCGGGCGCACAGCGAGGCGGTGTTTCTGTGCGTGTCGGATACGCAAGCGGTCGAGGAGGTCGTCTTCGGGCCTGCCGGATTGCTGGGCGACGCGGCGGCCGATGCAGGCACGGTGCGTTGGATCGTCGACCATTCGAGCATCGCACCCGACGCCACGCGGCGGTATGCGGCGCGGGCGGCGCGCCGCGGCATCGGCTGGATCGACGCGCCGGTCTCGGGCGGGGTGCCTGGCGCGCAGGCCGGTACGCTCGCCGTCATGGCCGGTGGGGACGCAGCGGATATCGCGCAATTGGAGCCCGTCATCCGCAGCTATGCCGCGCGCGTCACGCATATGGGCGAGGCGGGGGCGGGGCAGATGACGAAGCTGTGCAACCAGGCTATCGTCTGCGCGACCGTGGCGGGGATTGCCGAAGCCGTGGGGCTCGCGCAAGCAGCGGGCATCGATGCTTCGCGGCTTACGCAGGCGTTGGCGGGCGGCTGGGCCGACTCGGTCCTGCTTCAGACGTTCGTGCCGCGGATGACCGAGCGAGGTCATGCGCCGCTCGGTTCGCTAAGAACGTTTCAGAAGGATATCGACACGGTGGCCGATGCCGCGCGCTCGACCGGTGCCGTGATGCCTGTCGTGGGCGCGGTTCAACAGGTGCTGCGCCTGGGCGCGGCGATGGGGCTCGGCCAAGGCGATTTGGCGGCATTTATCGACATCGTGCGGCCGCAAGCGAGGCCGGCCCCGCGCGAGCGATAACGGTTCCGACACGCACCGCGCGCGAACCGTCAGCGCAACGAGCGCGGTGCCGCGTCGCCGGCGTTCTGTTTGCGCGTGCCGCGGGCGACGGCGCCCGCGCCGAATTCGGGCAAGATCTTCGCGCGCGCGCGGCTCGCGAACACCAGGAAGCCGAACCCGTTGGTCTCGTACCAATACCCGCCGTTCTCGAGGCCCTCGAGCGGCTGTTCGAGCGCGTTGGCGATCGATTCGATGCACCGGCGCCGCAGTTCGTCGACATCGGGATAGGGCGGCTGTGCGCCGCGCACGGTACACAGCAGGACGTCGAGGCCCGGTAGCGCGTGCTCATAGAGCACGGGCTCGTCCTGCGCGCGCGCGCGGGCGATTTTCGTATCGAGCTGAACAAAGGGCTTGAACTGGCGCAGGACGGCGAGAAACGATTCTTTGCTGTCCGCACTCGCGCGCCTGCGCTTTCTCGGGAAGGACATAAACATTCGCCTGAAAAAGAGTTGCAAGAAACACAGCGTCCTCATGCGACCACTCCCGGCTCTCGCGCGCCGCACGTCCGATCTTTTATAGCATACGAAATCGTCGCATTCACGACCGAACAACCTTTCGGCCATATTCGCAGCGTTCGTAGGCAGTCATGTCGAAGCCGTGCATGGCGTGCGTCGCATCGAACTCGACATCTATGGCAATAATAGGCCCGAGTTTCGCCGAAGTGCTGACCTAACTCATAAAAAATGCCAACTTCTGTGCGCACACGCGCCTCTATATCGTCCGTTGAAATATCTCGGAACAGCACGGATAATGGTTCGGTTTCACTGTTGCACGTCGTTGCAACGCAAGCGCCGTGCCGCGCCAGCGCGAAGGCACGCGACTCGAGAGGGGGGCCGCCAAGGACGCATGAAACTATTCACGAAGGGGCTGCTGCTGATTGCCGTGCCGAGCTTGGTCGAGCTCGCGCTCGTCGGCATGTTGTCGAAAACGCAAGAGCAAGCGACACAGGCGGCGCAATGGGCGTCCCACAGCAAACAGGTGCTCTACGAAGCATCGGTCATCGTCGATCCGCTTTTGCGCGAGGCCGCGCGCGTACGCTCGGGCCTGATCCTCGGTGATGCCTCCTTCGTCGATCACCAGGTCGTGTGGGTCGACTTGCGCGATCGCCTGACGCGTCTCGAAAAGCTCGTGGCGGACGATCCCCTCCAAGTGGAGCGCGTACGGCGTATGCGCGAGGCCGTGGATGCGTTCCGCGCGCAAACCGAACAGGCCTACGCTTCGCTACGAGAAGGCAAGAACGTCGTCCCCGCTTCGTTCGACGATACGCCGCTGCCGCCGGCGATCGCCGCCTTTCGCGATGAGCTGGGCGCATTCATTGCCGACGAATCGCGGCTCGACGGCGAGCGTAGCGCGCAGTTGGCGGCAACGCGCGAGCAGCAACGCGACGCGCTCATCGCGGCGATCGCGGGCTCGATGCTGATCTGGGCCATCGCGGCGCTGGCCTTTGCGGGCAACATCGGGCGCCGCCTGCGTACGCTCACGGCCAATGCGCAACGGCTCGGCCGCGCGCAGGCGCTGGGTCCGCCGCTCGTGGGCAACGACGAGCTCGCCGATCTCGATGCGGCGCTGCACCGGACGAGCGTGTTGCTCACCGAGTCGGAGCACGACCAGGCCGCGCTGCAGGCCACGCTCGAGTCGCGCGCGCAGGAGTTGACCCAGGTGAACGATAACCTGCGTCAGCAAAAGCAAGACAACGACATGTTCATCTATAGCGTGTCGCACGATCTGCGCTCGCCGCTCGTGAACCTGCAAGGGTTCTCGCGCGAACTGCAGGTTTCTTGCGAAGAGCTGCGTTCGATGCTCGATGCGGCGCGCTTGCCCGAAGCCGAACGGACGCGCATCACGAGCGTGCTCGACGGCAATCTGAGCGAAGCCTTGCACTTTTTGCGCACAGCGGTAGCCCGCTCGGCATCGATCATCGATGCGCTGCTGCGCATTTCGCGCGCGGGGCGCCTCGAATATCAATGGCAGCGCGTGAGCGTCGCCCGCGCGGTGGCGCGTGTCGTCGAATCGCTGCACCAAGCCATCGCCGAACGCGGTGTGACCGTGTCCGTCGGCGAACTGCCGCCGGTATGGGGCGATCCCACGGCGATCGAACAGATCTTCGCCAATCTGATCGGCAACGCCGTGAACTATCTCGACACGTCGCGCGCCGGCCGCATTGAAATCGGTACCCTCGATCAGGCCCCGCGCGAAAGTGGCGAGCGAGCGCCTAGAATGCGTACATATTTCGTGCGCGACAACGGTCTTGGGATTCCCGATGCCTGCATGCCGAAAATGTTCAGTGCATTTCAACGGTTGCATGGCGATCGGGCCAAGGGCGACGGCATCGGCCTCGCGCTCGTGCGCCGCGTGACCGAGCGGCACGGGGGCCGCGCGTGGGTCGAATCGACGGAGGGGGCCGGCTCGACCTTTTACGTGACCTTGCCCGAGCAACCCTTGCGGATGACTTGACGCGCCGCGCGCGGCGCCGAACGAACTCATAAACCTGTAATGACCGACGTTTCTCGCCAAGAGTCCGCCCGCGTGCTGATCGTCGACGACGACGAGGGCATTTTGCGGCTTGCGCGCAAGTCGCTCGAACGCGCGGGCTGCCGCGTGTTCGCGTATTCGAGCGCGAGAGCGGCGCATGAGCGGTTGCCTGCCGATGCGCCCGATCTGCTCGTGCTCGACTACCAACTGGATAGCGCCGAAACCGGGCTCGACTTCTTTCGGCGCCTGCGCGACGAAGGCACTGCGTTGCCCGCGATTCTCGTGACGGGCTTCACCGACGAATCGCGTGTCATCGAGGCGCTGCGCGCGGGGATCTCGGACGTCGTGCCCAAGTCGGGCGGCTACTTGGAGTACTTACCCGAGGCCGTCGAGCGCGTATTGACGCAGGTGCGGCTGCAGCGCGCGTCCGCCGAGGCGCTATTGCTGCGCGATCGCGAGGCGCATTACCGCAGTTTGTCCGAGGCGTTGCCGCACCTCGTCTTCACGAGCAACGCACAAGGCCAGTGCGATTTCTTCTCCAAACAGTGGTACGCGTACACGGGGCTCGACGAGGCGGCTTCGCGCGGGCTTGGCTGGCTCGCCGCCGTTCATCCCGACGATCGCGACGCGCTGCGCCAATCGTGGCTCGCCGCCGTGGGCGGTGCGGTCGGTGCGGGGTATCGGCACGAGTTGCGCCTGCGCGCGATCGACGGCACCTATCGCTGGTTCGACATGCGTATTGCCGACGTGCGCGATGCGAACGGGCGCGTCGGCAAGTGGTTCGCGAGTTGCACCGACATCCAATCGCAGCGCGAGGCCATGGAGGAGCGCGAACGCTTGCTCGCGGCCGAGCAATGCGCCCGGCAGACAGCCGAGGAGGCCAATCGCGCCAAGGATCGTTTCCTCGCCATGCTCTCGCATGAACTGCGCACGCCGCTCACGCCGGTGCTCGCGGGCACGCGCGTGCTCGAGACGATGCCCGATCTGCCGGCCGCGGCGCAATCGAGCGTGAAGATGATACGGCGCAACATCGAACTCGAGGCGAGGCTGATCGACGACTTGCTCGACTTGACTCGCGTCGCGAACGGCAAACTGCGCCTCGCGCTCGAGACGGTCGACGTACATGACGTCGTCGATAGCGTGCTAGAGCTCTTTCGCGCCGAGATTCAAGTCAAGGCGCTCGACGTTCACGTGGAAAAGCGGGCCGAAAATCACTACGTGCTCGCCGATCCGGCCCGGCTGCAGCAGATGCTATGGAACCTCGTGCGCAACGCGGCGAAGTTCACGCCCGACGGCGGTCACATCTACGTGCGTACGCGCGATTCGCGCATGCGCATCGAAATCGAAATCGAGGATACCGGAATCGGCATCGCGCCCGAACAGATCGGCAAACTGTTCAATGCGTTCGAGCAGGGCAGCCAGCGAATGACGCAGCAGTTCGGCGGGCTCGGCTTGGGCCTGGCCATCACCAAGGCATTGACCGATGCGCACGGCGGCACCGTGAGCGCGCGTAGCCCGGGACCGCATTGCGGCGCCACCTTCACGATCGCGTTGCCGACGACGACTTTGCCCGCGCACGAGCCCGTGGAGGCGCTGTCCTCGCAGGCAGCGGGAAAAGAGCGCATTTCGATCTTGCTCGTGGAGGATCACGCGGATACGGCCGATGTCATGGCGCACTTGATCAGCTCGCTCGGGCACGATGTGGCCGTTGCGGTATCGGTGGCCGAGGCATTGGCGGCCACCCGGGCCCGCCACTTCGATTTGATCGTCAGCGATGTCGGCTTACCCGATGGAACCGGGCTCGACTTCGTCAGCGCGGTGCGCCAGCATTCGCAGATACCGGCCATCGCATTGACGGGATACGGATCGGACGAAGACATACGCCGCTGCCTCGCCGCCGGATTTACGGCGCATTTGACCAAACCCGTCAATTTCGCGCAGTTGGAGGTGCTGATTCAACGCGCGGCCGACAACAAAATGCTCGGGCGGTAGCGGCGCGCTGCATCGAGCCGGCCCTTAGCCGGCGCGCGCGAGGGGCCCGGCCTATCGTTGCTTGAGCGAGTCGCGGATTTCGCGCAGGAGCAGCACGTCTTCCGGCGTGGGAGGCGGTGCCGCCGGTGCTTCTTCAGCGCGCTTGCGCATCGTATTCATGAGCTTGACGATGCCGAATACGATCACGGCGAGGATCAGAAAGTTGATGACGGCCGTGATGAACGAGCCGTAGCCGAACACGGCCACGCCGGCCGTTTGCAGGTCTTTGAACGAATCGGGGTTCCCTTTGAAAGACGGGGGGATATCGCCGAGCCGAATGAACTTGTTCGAGAAATCGAGGCCGCCGGTGGCCGTGCCGACGATCGGCATGATGAGATCTTTGACGATCGAATTGACGATGGTCGAGAATGCGCCGCCGATGATCACGCCGACGGCCAGATCCATCACGTTGCCCTTGACGGCGAACTCCCTGAATTCCTTGACGATGCCCATATTGTTCTTCCTCCTTGCTTGACGGGAATGCATGCGAATCGCGTGGATCGCGCAAGGCGCATGCCATCGCGGCCATGATAGCGAAGGGCCGGCCGTCACGGGGGGAATTTTCGCGCGCCGCGCGTGCGTCAGCTCTTATAGGCGAGCCTCAAGCCGCCCCAATGGCGGCCATTTACGTAGATCGGCGCGGAGGCATCTTTCATCATCGCGTACGCGCCGCCCCCCATATCGCGCCGATACGTCTGCAGCAGGAACGGCTTGGTGTGCGTCGCGGCCGCGAGCCCCGTCCGATCGGCGAACATGCGGCGATTGCGGCAGTTGGCGGCGTTCCACACCGCGTCGCCCGGGCGTTGCGCCTGCGAGAATTTTCGATTGTGCGTGGGCAGATAGCCGCGCACGTCCACGGCCGCGCAAAACGCCACGCGCGCATCGAGCGCAAGCAGCGGCTCTTGGATCTCGGGCAACGCGCGATCGGTGAACGCCGTGAACTGCGTCATGAACTGCCGCGGGTCGGTGCCCGGAATCGGCACGTACTGCGCGTCGAACAGCGCCGCCTCGGTGATTTCCCCGCGCGCGAGCGCTTGTTCGAAGCGCTTGCCGATCGCCGCGGCGGTGTTCTGCGCGGCCGCGATGAAGCTCGTGTCGGGTGTCTCGACGCCCGTGGCCGCCGTCAACTCGATGAGCGTCTCCGATACCGACAGCAGCGAGGAGAGCCGGTCTTTCGCTTGCATGAAATTCGCGCTGGAATGCTCGACGCCGGTCGCCATGTCGCCGACCTGTTCTTCGAGGTGGTGACATTGCGTTTCGATCTCCCCCGTCAACGTGGCGATCTGCTCGGCTTCTTCGTGCAGTTGGTTGATCGCGGTGCCCGTCGATTCGACGATGCCGCCGATCGTCGCCGAGCCTTCCTTGACGCGATGGGCCCGCGCCGTGTTTTCGGTGCCGTCGGCGATGAGCTGTTCCGTTTGTTGCGTCAGCCGCGCGAGCGTCGCCTCGATCTGAGCGGTCGCTTGCGCGGTTTTGCTCGAGAGATTCTTGACCTCGGCCGCCACGACGGCGAAGCTCTTGCCCGATTCGCCGGCGCGGGCGGCTTCGATTGCCGCGTTGATCGCGAGCAGATGAGTTTGCCGCGCGATCAACGAGATCTCCTCGGAGACGGTACTGACGTGATCGAGCGCTTCGCGCAGCGCCTCGATCTGCGTCGCGATGCTCGTCACGCCTTCGACCAGGCCGTGGATATCGGCCAACGAGGCATCGAGCGTTTGACGCGATTGCTCGACGGCGCTCGACGCTTCGCGGCTGACCACGCGAACTTGCTGCGCGGCCTGGGCGATCCGGTGGTTGCCTTGCATCGTCACCGAGGCCGACTCGCGCAGGGCGCGGCACACGTTCGCCTGTTGGGCCACGCGATTCGCGACCTCCTCGACATGACCCGATACGTCGCAGATCTCGATGCCGAGCTTGCCGGCGTGTTCGGCGATATCTCCGACGATCGAACGCGCGGCGCCCGGCCGACGCAAGGTCAAACGCATGATGTTGTCTCCTTCGCGCGAATTCGTTTTTGCCGCGCGCTTCATTCATTGTGTGTCGCCGCGATCCGACGGCGGCCGCGGCCCATATCTATCCGATTGGGCTTACGCGGGACTTACGCGTTGTACGTGTGCGCAAGGGCGATCGTCGCTCGGTAAAAACCAGGCTTGACCGCTCGTGTCGACAGGCTCTCCTTTGTGTTAACGGACGATCCGAGCCTCGACTTGAGTGGGGATGACGATAGTATGACGATAGTGCTTTTTGCCATTGCGCAATCGGCGGGAAACGCTTAGATTTCGGCTGAACCTTCGCACGCACGACGCGCCCGATCAGACACCACTCGCAGCAGGCCGGGTCCATCCGACGCTCCGCAGAGAGCCGCATGTGCGCGCTTCACCACCACCACGGAGGGGACCGTGCGACGGCTCGTCGAGCGCGCGCGGCAATGCCATGTTTAAACGTTTCACTATTCGCGCGGGGCTGACGCTCACGATCGCGGGCTATACGCTCGCCCTGATGGCGGCGATGGGCGCAGGCATGCTTGGGCTGCAAAAAAGCAACGATGCGCTCAAGAACATGTATTCGATCGATACGGCCGCGCTGACCCATTTGAAGACGAGCTCCGAGCGCATGCTGCAAGTGCGGCTCGCGCTGGGCAGCTATGAGACCCTGTTTTCGATGGGGAAAGCGGGCGACGATCTGCTGCCCAAAGCCCATGCCGTCCTGAAGGACAGCGATACGCAATGGGGCGATTACCTGGCCAAGCCGCGTGACGAAAACGAGTCCCGATTGGCCGATGCGGTCGGCTCGGCACGCACCGCGCTCGTGCAGCAGGCCATCAATCCGGAATTTCAGGCGCTCGAGCAGAACGACTTCAACACGTTCCGCACGATTCAGGGGCAAACCGCGAACGAACTGTACGGGCGTTACGAGAAGGCGATCGTCGAACTCGAAGCCTTGCAAGTCTCGCATCAAGAGGCGCGCTACGCCGCGGCTCAATCGACCTTTCACGCCCTAGCCACGGGCGGCGCGGCAATCGCCGTGCTCGCGCTGATCATCGGCTTCATTGCGCGAGGGGCGCTGCTATCGGCCGTCGTGCGGCCCATCGGCGTCGTGATCAAGCATTTCGAGCGCATTGCGGCCGGCGATCTGACGGGCTCGATCACGGTCGATCGGCAAAACGAAATGGGACGCTTGCTCGTCGCGCTGCAAGGCATGCAGGCCGCGCTCGTGGCAACCGTCTCACGTGTGCGTACGGGCTCTGAAGCCATCATGCACGGCGCCCGGGAAATTGCCACCGGTAACGCCGATTTGTCCCAGCGCACCGAACAGCAAGCGGCATCGCTGCAAGAGACGGCTTCCAGCATGGAGCAGTTGACGGCGACGGTGAAGCTCAACGCGGCGCACGCGATCGAAGCAAGCGACCTGGCGCGCGATGCGTCCGATACGGCCACGCGCGGCGGGGAAGTCGTGGGCGACGTCGTGCGCACGATGGAGGACATCGCGTCGAGCTCGCATCAGATCGGCGACATCATCGGCGTCATCGAAGGCATCGCGTTCCAGACGAACATCCTGGCGTTGAACGCGGCCGTGGAAGCGGCGCGTGCCGGCGAGCAAGGGCGGGGCTTCGCGGTGGTGGCGGGCGAGGTGCGCAGCCTAGCGCAACGCAGTGCGAGCGCGGCCAAGGAAATCAAATCGCTGATCGCGGCCTCGGCCGACAAGGTTCACAACGGTAGCGCGCTCGTGGGCCGGGCCGGTGAGACGATGGATCAGGTCGTGGCCGCCGTGCATCGCGTGACGGACATCATCGGCAAGATCAGCGCGGCATCGGGCGAGCAATCGACCGGCATCGAGCAGATCAATTTGGCTGTCGTGCAGATGGATTCGGTCACGCAGCAAAACGCCGCGCTCGTCGAACAGGCCGCGGCGGCTGCCGCTTCGCTGCAAGAGCAAGCGGCGCAACTGGACGCCGCCGTCGCGGCTTTCCATGTGCAGGGGCATGCGGCGCAGTCGTCTCGTACCGCGGCATCGCGCCTCGCGCGCGAGCCGTTCGGCGCTCAACCCGTATTGGCGGGCTGAGAGTCCGCGCAGCCGGGCGCCGGGCTGTTCGGCGCGCGGGGTTAGCCGGCGACGCCCAGCGCGGCGCCGGTCGTGCGTTCGAAGAACGCGTGCAAATCCGCTAGGACGCGCGCAGGGGCTTCCTCCATCGGGATATGACCGAGTTCGGGGTAGACCACCGAGCGCGCGCCCCGAATGCGCCGGACGAACTCGTTCGCATGCGCGAGCGGAATCCAACGGTCCTTGCCGCCCCATAGCACGAGCGTAGGCACGTGAAGGCGCGCCAGCGCTTCGACGTCGAGCGCGGCGAAATCGAGCGTCGGCACCATTTTGACTACGGCTTCGCGCGTGCCCTCGCCGTGAAAGAAATCGGCATAACGGCGCAGCGTGGCGGCATCGGGCTGGGCCGGATCGCCGTACACCGAGCGAATCGCATCGGTCACGAATGCGTCGGGCATGCAATGCGACACGGTCAGCCGTACGAGCGGGTGCGTGAACAGTGCGATGTGTTTCGGCACCCTCATGCGAAAGCCCGCCGCATCCACGAGCACGAGCTTATCGACCCCCTTCGGATGACGCAGCGCGTAGTCCCATGCGATGAGGCCGCCGAGGGAGTTGCCGACGAAGGTCGCGCGTTCTTCGATACCTAGCGCCGCGACGAAAGCATCGATGAAGGCCCGGTACGCGGGCAGGTCCATCGTGGCGATTTCCCCCGATGCCGAGCGCAGCGGGCCGGTGATACCGAACGGCGGAAGATCGACCCGGATCACGCGATGCTCGCGCGCGAGATCCGCGGCCACGCCGTCCCATGTATCGAGCGACGCGCCGAATCCATGCAGCAACACGATGGGCGCGCCGCCGGCCGCGCTCGCGCCCTCGTCCAGATAGTGGACACGCGCGCCCATGAACGAGAGGAAGCGCGAATTCGAACGGCCATGACGGCGAACGAGCTCGTCGCGCTTAAGGCTGATCATCCCCAAGCGTTCGAGCCAGGAGCGCCGCGGCAACGCGGCGCGAGACGGCGTGGCTTGCATGGTTCTCTCCCTGTGCTCGAACCCGTGGTGCTCGAGCGAACGTACGTCGATATCGTGCCGAACCGGCTCGCTATTGTGTCGGCGAACGCAAGCGCTTGTCGTGCTTTAGAGCGGGAATTCGAGGCCTAATCGGGTATGCGCGGCCGTGACGGGTAAGCGGCGCCGGTTCATCGGTCGAACCGGTAATCGCCGGCGCGCACGCGTCGCGTGAGCCACCGGAATGCGAACGTAAAACCGGGCCACAGGGCCGTGTTTCTGCCGCGCTTGGACAGATACCAACTGCGGCAACCGCTCGACCACACCGTCTTACGAAACGCTTCCTGCAAGTGCTCGTTGAACGCGCGCTGCACGTCTTCGCGCACCTGCATCGTGCGCGCGCCGCGCCGGCTCATCGTGCGCAGGCAACTCGCGATGTAAGCGATGTGCGACTCGATCATGTAGACCATCGAATTGTGGCCGAGCCCGGTGTTGGGGCCGATCATCATGAACAAGTTCGGAAAGCCGGCGATGGCCGCGCCGAGATAGGCTTGAGGACCTTCGCTGCGCCAGAGGGCGTCGAGCTCGACGCCGTGGGCGCCGACGATGGGGAAGGGCGCGCCTGCGTCGGCTACCTCGAAGCCGGTGCCGCAGACGATGGCGTCGGCACGGATATGGCGGCCGTCGGCGGTGACGAGGCCGTCTTCGACGATTTCCCGTATCGGCGTGGTGACGACTTCGACGTTCGGTTGCGTGAGCGCGGGATAGTAATCGCTAGAAAGCAGCACGCGTTTGCAGCCGAGCAGGTAGTCGGGCGTGAGCTTCGCGCGCAGCGCCGGATCTTTCACGCGCCGCGCGAGATAGCTCGACGCGAAGCGCATCGGCGCCTGCATCCATGCCGGATTGACGACGAAGGCGAGGGCGCGCAGCTCATGGCGCCAATAGATGGACCAACGCGCAAGCCGCTGCGCGAGCGGCACGAGGCGAAAGGCACGCCGGGCATGCTCCCCGATGGGCCGGTCCGGCCGCGGCATGATCCAAGGCGGCGTGCGCTGAAAAACGTGCAATTGCGCCACGTGCCGTTGCAGATGCGGAATGAACTGCACGGCGCTCGCCCCGGTGCCGATGACGGCCACGGTCTTGCCTTCGAGTGGATAGTCGTGGTCCCAACGCGCCGAGTGAAAGAGCCTGCCGCGAAAACGATCGATGCCGGCAATGTCCGGCAAGGCCGGACGCGAGAGCGGGCCGCTCGCCGCGACGACCACGTCCGCTTCAACTGTTTCCTGAGTAGGGGAAGTATCGTTTGCTGCTCGCTTCGTCGATACGTCGAGCCGCCAGATGCGCGCCGCGTCGTCGAAGCGGGCAGCGGTGACGCGCGCGTTGCAACGGATCAGCGGCTCGATGCCGTGCTCCCGCGCGCAGCGCCGCAAGTACTCGAGAATCTCTTGCTGCGAGGCGAACGTGCGCGACCACGACGGGTTCGGCGCGAACGAGAACGAGTACAGGTGCGAGGGAATATCGCAGGCGGCACCCGGGTAGGCGTTGTCACGCCAAGTGCCGCCGATCGCGGGTGCCGCTTCGTAGACCGTCACCGAGGCCACGCCCATGCGCCGCAGCCGAATGGCCATGCCGATACCGGCGAACCCGCTGCCGACGATCGCTACCCGCAGCCCGATCTTGCTCGAACCGCTCACGCTCAGCTATCGCTCCATCCACCGGAATCGTTGCTGCCGAAATCGACGCCGCCATCGCTGCCGCCGCCGTCGCCGTCATTCCAGTCGTTCGAGCCCTGGCCGAAATCGACATTGCCGGCGTCGCCGCGTTCCGCGGCCCGGCGGCGCGCTTCGTCCTCGTCGATATAGACGTCGCGTTCGATCACGCGATCGCGGCCGTGCGACGAGAGCGCCTCGCCGAGCAGCACGCCCGTGAGCAGCCCGCCCATACCGCTGCCGCCTTGTTGCACGACGATCGGCGGCTGTTGTTGCGGCGGATAGGGCTGCTGCATGCCGTAAGGCGCCTGTTGCTGGGCCTGCTGTTGCTGCAGCCGTTCGGCTTCTTGCGCGTAAGCCGAGGATCCCGCGGGCGCCTGCGCGTTCGGATCGGGGCGGCCTTCGGCGCGCGCGCGCAAGCTTTCGAGCTGCCGCGCGAGGTCGTCGAGCTGGTAAGCGGGCACCGGATTGCCGTTGTTCGACAACGACTCAACGAGCGTGCGCAGTTGGTTCTCGACGTTTTCGATTTCGCTCGCCAGCGTTTCATGGCCCGCAGCGCTCGATAGCCGCGCATCGAGCTTCAGCGAACGCGTTGCATTCAGCAACTCGGTGGCGCGTTTCAGTTGCGCGCGCCGTTCTTCGCCGGCGCGGCCGTCTTCGCTCGAACGCGCACGCCGCAGCGTCCAGCGCAGAATCAAGACGACGGCGACGATCAGAACCGCCAACCCGATCCACATGCCCATCGACGGACCGCGATGAGCCGGTGCGGGGGCCGAGGGCAACGCGGTGGCGATCGAATTGCCGCCGCTGAGGGTCGGTGAGGTCGGTGCGCTCGAGCGGCCCGCCATCGAACGAATGCTTGCCTCGACCTGCGCGAAGCGCCCCGGGCTCGCGAAGCGGATTTGCGGGTCCAGCGTTTTGGCCTGCTCGATTTGCGCGAGCGCGTCCGCATACCGGCCTTCTTTCGCGAGCACCTGTCCGTACAGATAATGCGCGTGCGCATTGTTCGGATGCGCCGCGAGCACTTGCGAAAGCTCGGTATCGGCTTGCTGCCAACGACCTTGCGCCATCGCGCGCTCGACGTCGCTGGCGCTCGGCAGGGCGAAAGCCGCGCTCGAGACGAACAGCAAGGCGGCGCCCACGGCTGCGAAAAATGTCTTCATAGACCGAACCGGGCGCGCAGCGCCCGTCTCCATAACCATCATCGACCTGTTCGAGCGGGCGCGCCCACGCGCACCCGCATCGCCGTGCGTCATTGCGCCGGCGTATTGGAATTCATCTGCTTTTTCAGCGCTTCGAGGCGATCTTCGACCGAGGGGCCGCGATCGAGCGCCGCCAGCTTGTCCTCGAGCGCCTTGCCCGACGACGTATCGGCCGAGTTCAGCCGCGCGTCGGAACGTGCGTTCGAGAGCGCGACCTTGTCTTCGAGCTTGCGGAAATCCTCGGACAAGTTCTTACCGCCGATACCGCCGAGCGCGGTGGCCGCGACATCCTTCGCTTGCGAAATCTCTTGCTTCGCCTGAAGGATGTTCGAGCGCGCGTTCAGATCGTTACGACGCTGACGCATATCGGCGATCTGGCTCTTCAGTTGATCGACGGACGGCTCGAGCGTCGCGAGCTCCTTGGTCAGCGCATCGCGTTCCGTTTCGGCGTTCGCCTGGGCGGCCAGCGCCTCGCGCGCGAGCCCTTCATCACCCGATTGCAGCGCGCGCTTGGCGCCGTCTTCGTATTTCTTGGCCTTTTCGGCCGCGGCGTCGCGCTTGCTTTGCTGCATCGCCACTTGCGCCTCGATTTCGATCAGCGCGTTTTCTGCCTTCCCGATGCTCTCGTCGAGCTCGCGCACGATCTGACGCGCGTCGCGCGAGGGGTCCTGTACGGAATCGGCCGCATCGTTGAGCAAGCCTTTGACGGTACGGGAAATAGAGTCGAACAACGACATGAAAACCTCCGTGAAATGAGTTCGGCGCCGGGCGCGAGCGTGTGGCAGTTCGGCAAGTACCCGATTGTCTACATGCTACGCCGCCTTGTGTCGGGCGGCGCGGCGTAGCCTGCCCGAATGTCGGGGCGCGCGATCCGATTGCAAGAGTGGCATCGCGATCGCTTCCTATTTTGTGCCGCCCGCGGATAGTACATCAGGCCTTCTTTAAAACCGGCTTAAATTCGCCCTGGTCAGCAGGGGCGGTGCCCGGCTCGCTTTGCGCCAGACGCCGCAGGAGGTCGTCGCGCCGGGCGATACTGGCCGGGCCCAGGCGATCGACGAGCCCCGCCGCACGAACCTCCTCGCCCGTCTCGTCGAAAGCGAGCACGGCGCGGCGCACGAGCTCGCTCAAGCTAATGCCCATCCGCTGCGCGCGGGCCGCGAGCACGCGCTTTTGCGCGGGCGTGACGAAGACGACGAGGCGTTCGCTGCTGGGTGCGTTCATGGCCGGCTCGCTAGCAAGACGAGCACGATGCGTTCTAGCACGCGCGCTCGCGTGGATGGGACTTGTCATCATAGAGCCGCGCGCTGCCTCAAAACGTGGGCGACCGCGTATTGCGTGCTCGATCAACGACTTGGCCGCTTTTTCTGCACTTTCTCCACAGGTCTTTCAACATTTTCTGTTGATAACTTCCCGCTATCGGGCGAATCTGCCGGTTTTGGTTAATTCTTACAAAAAAATTCCGATGCGGTCCCGGCGATTTCATTAGAATGCGCAGTTGGCCCGTCCCCGGCGGTTGAGCCGGATACGGCCGACCACACGACTACTACGAGTTGCGCAGCGGACTCCGCCTGCGCGAGACCGGCGCTGAGAGCCGCGCCATTCATGCCGTCATGCCTATTATCAAACGACCGCCTTCCGCCGACCGTCCGGTCGACGACCGAGAACCTTCCCGATCAGCCCCCGACAGCCGCCGCCGCTCCCTCGGCTCACGCATTGCCCTGACGTTCGCCGGACTCGTGGCCACGGTCGCCGTCGTGGGCGCGCTGATCGTGGGCTACGCGCTGATCGTCATG
Source organism: Trinickia dabaoshanensis (assembly GCF_002879885.1). Lineage (GTDB taxonomy): Bacteria > Pseudomonadota > Gammaproteobacteria > Burkholderiales > Burkholderiaceae > Trinickia > Trinickia dabaoshanensis. The sequence continues at coordinate 55,736 of NZ_PNYA01000001.1, read as the reverse complement.
GCGCCGCAGTTGCCTTCGCTCGATGCCCTGACCGACTATCGCCCGAAAGTCCCGTTGCGCGTGTACACGGCCGATCACGTGCTGATCGGTGAATTCGGCGAGGAGCGGCGCAGCCTCGTGCGGTTCCAGGACATCCCGGACATCATGAAAAAGGCGGTGCTCGCGATCGAGGACTATCGATTCTACGAGCACGGCGGCGTCGATTTCCTCGGCATTTTGCGGGCCGGCACGGCCGACTTGATGCATGGCGGCGCCTCGCAAGGCGCCAGCACGATCACGATGCAGGTCGCGCGCAACTTCTTCCTTTCGAGCGAGAAGACGTACACGCGCAAGATCTACGAAATGATGCTCGCGTACAAGATCGAGCGCGCGCTGACGAAGGATCAGATCCTCGAGCTGTACATGAACCAGATTTACCTGGGCGAGCGTGCCTATGGCTTCGCCGCGGCGGCGCGCGTGTACTTCGGCAAGGACTTGAAGGACATCACGCTCGCGCAGGCCGCGATGCTTGCGGGGCTGCCCAAGGCGCCGTCGGCCTATAACCCCATCGTCAATCCGAAGCGCGCCAAGATCCGTCAGGCCTACATCCTGAAGCGGATGTTCGAGCTCGGCTACATCACGCAGCCGCAATACGACGAGGCCGTGAAAGAGCCGATCCACACGAAGCTGGCCGGCAACGAATACAGCGTGCATGCCGAATACGTCGCCGAGATGGTGCGGCAGATGATGTATGCGCAGTACAAGGACGAGACCTACACGCGCGGCTTGTCGGTCACGACGACGATCGACTCGGCCGATCAGGACGCGGCCTATCGCGCCGTGCGCAAGGGCGTCATGGACTACGAGCGCCGTCACGGGTATCGCGGGCCGGAAGGTTTCGTCGAGTTGCCCGCGGCCGGCGATCAGCGCGACGAGGCCATCGACGACGCATTGGCCGATCACCCGGACGACGGCGAGCTCGTCGCCGGCGTCGTGACCGAGGCGAGCCCGAAGCAAGTGACCGTGCAGTTCGTCGACGGCGGCACCGCGCAAGTGACCGGCGAAGGTTTGCGCTTCGCCGCGTTCGCGCTCGGTTCGCGCGCCTCGCAAACGCAACGCATCCGCGTGGGCTCGATCGTGCGCTTGATGCCCGACGCGAAGGGCAACTGGCAAATCACGCAACTGCCGCAGGTCGAAGGCGCGCTCGTCTCGCTCGCGCCGCAGGACGGCGCCGTGCGCGCGCTCGTGGGCGGCTTCGACTTCAACAAGAACAAGTTCAACCACGTCACGCAAGCGTGGCGTCAGCCGGGCTCGAGCTTCAAGCCGTTCATCTACTCGGCATCGATCGAAAAGGGTCTCGCGCCGGCTACGATCATCGACGATGCCCCGCTGTACTTCCCGCCGAGCACGCCGGGCGGTCAACCATGGGAGCCGAAGGACGACGACCATCCCGAAGGGCCGATGTCGATGCGCGTCGCGCTGGAGAAGTCGAAGAACCTGGTCTCGATCCGGATCTTGTCGTTCATCGGCACCAAGTACGCGCAAGACTACGTGACGCAGCGCTTCGGCTTCGATGCCGACAAGACGCCGCCGTATCTGCCGATGGCGCTGGGCGCCGGGCTCGTTACGCCGTTGCAATCGGCGGTGGCGTATTCGGTCTTCGCCAACGGCGGCTATCGCGTCAATCCGTATTTGATCGCCGAGGTGGACGACGCGCGCGGCCAGCCGATTTCGAAGGCGCAGCCGATCGTAGCGGGCCGCGACGCGCCTCGCTCGATCAGCGCCGGCAACGCCTATCTGATGAACAGCCTGCTGCATTCGGTGGCCACCTCCGGCACGGGGGCGGGTACGAACGTGTTGCACCGCTCCGATCTTTCCGGCAAGACCGGTACGACGAACGATGCGAAGGACGGTTGGTTCGCGGGCTATCAACCGACGCTCGTGGCCGTGGCCTGGATGGGCTACGATCAGCCCAAGAGCTTGGGTAGCCGCGAGTTCGGCGCCCAACTCGCGCTGCCGATCTGGGTCGAGTACATGGGCCGCGCGTTGCGCGGGGTACCGGATCAGCCGATGCCGATGCCGCAGGACGTGGTGTCGCTCGACGGCGAGGTCTATCTGGCCGACAAGGTGCCCGGTAACGGCTTCGTGGCGAGCATCGGCATGGAATCGGGAACGGCGCTGGCCGGTGGTGCCAGCGACGCCAGCGCGGCCGTGGGTTCCGTCGGCCCGGCCGGAATGGCGGCGCCGCCGCCCGATGTGACGCAGCAAGAGCAAAAGCAGATCCTCAATCTCTTCGAGGACAACCGGCCGTAACGCCCGATGCATCCGAGGGCCGCTTGCTTGCGTATGTCGGACACAGGGCTTCACCCGAGACACGGAGAGGCGGATGGACGAAAACGTGGCGAGCGGCGCCGGCGAGGCGCCGCGGCAGCGCGCGGAGCGGGCCGGTATCCCCGGCCAGCTCGTGCTGGTGCTGCAAGGGGGCGGGGCGCTCGGCGCCTACCAAGCGGGCGTCTACGAGGCTTTGCACGATGCGGGCATCGAGCCCGATTGGGTGATCGGCACGTCGATCGGTGCGGTCAACGGCGCGATCATCGCGGGCAACCCGCCCGAGACGCGATTGGCGCGGCTACGCGAGTTCTGGTCCCGCGTGGCGGCGGCCGGCGGCGCGACTGCCGGATGGCTCCCCACCTTCGACGATTGGTGGCGGCGCGCATCGATTTTTCTGCAAGGCATCCCCGCGTTTTTCACGCCGTCGCCCTATGCGTGGTGGGCGCTGAACACGCCGCTCGGACGCGAGCACGCGGCGTTCTATACGACACAGCCATTGCGCGAGACGCTCGATAGCCTCGTCGATTTCGACTACCTCGATGCGCGGCACGTCCGATTGACTGTGGGCGCCGTGCATGTCGCCGAGGCGCGGATGCGCTACTTCACCAATCGCGACGAGCGGCTCACCGTCGAGCACGTGATGGCTTCCGCCGCGTTTCCTCCGGGGTTTCCTTCGGTACAACTCGACGGCGAATCGTATTGGGACGGCGGCATTTATTCGAATACGCCGCTCGAGGCCGTGCTCGACGACCGGCCGCGCCGCAGCTCCGTCATATTCGCCGTTCAACTGTGGCCCGCGAGCGGACGTGAACCCGAGTCGATCGTCGAAGCGATGGTGCGTCAACGCGATATTCAATACTCGAGCCGTGCGCAAAGCCATCTCGAACGGCAACGGCAGATTCACCGTTTGCGCCATGTCATTCGCGAGCTGGAGCAATACATCGCCGAGCCGGTACGCGACACGCAGGCCGTGCGCGATTTGCTCGCTTGGGGCTGCGGCACGACGATGCGCGTCATCGAACTCGATGCGCCCAGCTTCGGCAACGACGACCTGCACAAGGACATCGACTTCTCTCCGGCCGGCATCGCGCGTCGCCGCGCGGCCGGATACGAGGACACGCGCCGGATGCTCGAGCGCGCGCCGTGGCAAGAGACGATGGACCCGATGGAGGGAATCGCGGTTTATCGCGACGAGCCGAGCACCTGATCGCTTCGGATTGCCGTTTTGACGCGCTGCCTGACGCAAATGAAGCACCGTAGAAAAATCGTTGCGCGAACAACCGCTTAGCGTGGCCGCTCCGACCTTATCAACAGGTCTGTCAACACAATCTGGGGATAACCTTGGCCAGGCGATCGCGGCGCGCGGCTCAGGCCGTGCCGTCCTGAACCTGCGCGGCGAAGGCGCTGGGCTCCGTGTTCGAGCCGCCGAGCAACACGCCGACGCGCTTGCCTTGCAACGTTTCCCGCAGCGGGCCGAGCAAGGCGGCGAGCGGTGCCGCGCAAGCCGGCTCCACGGCGACCTTCAGCCGCTTGAACAACTTGAGCATGGCGGCGCGCAATGCATCGTCCGGCACGGTGACGATGCGATCGATATGGCGCCGGCACAATTCGTAGCTGTATTGCTCGGTGTGGGGCGCCGCAAGCGAATCGGCGATCGTGTGCATCGTGCCCATCTTGACGGTATGGTTGGCCGCGAAGCTCTTGCTCATGACATCGGCGCCTTCGGGTTCGACGCCGTACACATGCACGCGCGTATTGGCCAGACGCAAGGCCGTCGCCACGCCCGCCGCGAGCCCGCCGCCGCCGATGGGGACGATCACGGCGTCGAGATCCGGCGTCTGCGTGGCCCATTCGTAACCGAGCGTGGCCGTGCCGAGCACGGTCCGGTAACCGTTGAACGGATGCACGAAGAAGCGGCCTTCCTCCGCTTCGATACGACGCACGAGTTCGAAGGCTTCGGCCGGCGTATCGGCCAAGACCACTTCGGCGCGATAGTGCTGACACAGTGCAAGGCGCGAGGCGCTCGTCGTGCGCGGCACCACCACCTTCGCGCTCACGCCGAGCCGCATCGCCGCATAGGCCACGGCCGCCGCGTGATTGCCGCCCGACACGCTCGTCACGCCCACGCTGCGCTGCGCGGCATCGAGCGCGAGCAGATTCGTGAATGTACCGCGTACCTTGAAGCTGCCTGCCGCCTGCAGGAGTTCGAACTTGAAATTGACCGACGTGTCTTCGAGCGACGGAAAGTCGTGCCGCTCGAACACGGGCGTGCGCAGTACCCACGGCGTCAGCGCGAAATGTTGCGAGGCGATGGCATCGAGCGTGGGGATCGGTTCCCCGTCGATCGTGCGGTCCGTGGGCTGCGGCATGGCGGTGGACATGGCTCGAAGCACGGCGCGCGCTATGCCTGCGCGCCGACCGACATACTGCGGATGAATTTACGCAGGAACGCTTCGCAAGCCGAGAGTTGCGCGAGTTCGACGTACTCGTTCGGCTTGTGCGCTTGCTCGATGTCGCCCGGGCCGCACACGATGCTCGGCACGCCGACTCGTGCGAACAGTCCCGCCTCGGTGCCGTAGGCGACCTTGCGCGTTTCGCGATTGCCCGTCAGCGCTCGTACGAGCGCCGTGATCGCCGCTTGTTCGGATGCATCGAGCCCCGGCGCCGACGCGATTTTCGTGAATTCGATCGCGGCGCCCGGATGTTCGCGGCGCATTTGCGGCAACAGCGTTTCGTGCGCGTAGCGTTCGATGCGCGCAAAGATCGCTTCGGGATCGAGCGTGGGGAGGTTGCGGAATTCGAACGCGAAGCGGCATTGCGCGGGCACGGTGTTGATCGCGTTGCCGCCTTCGATGGTGCTCGTTTGAGCCGTGGTGAACGGTACGTCGTAATGTTCGTCGAACGGCCCTTCGCGGCGCATCGCATCGGCCAGGTCGCGGATATGGCAAATGAGCCGCGCCGCGTACTCGATCGCATTGAGTCCCTTGGGCGTCAGCGAGGAATGGGCCGCGTGGCCGCTCACGCAACAGCGATACGCGTTGATTCCCTTGTGCGCCACGATGGGACGCATGTTCGTGGGCTCGCCCACGATGCATCCTTCGGGCTTCAAACCGCGCGCCATGAGCTCGTCGATCATGTACGGCGCACCGGCGCAGCCGATTTCCTCGTCGAACGACAGCGCGAGATGGATCGGCTTGGCGAGCTTGGCCGCCCGCATCTCGGGTACGAGCCCGAGCGCCATGCCGATGAAACCCTTCATGTCGCAGGTGCCGCGCCCATAGAGCCGCCCGTCGCGCACTTCGGGCTTGAACGGATCGCTGTCCCACGCTTGGCCGTCGACGGGCACGACGTCGGTATGTCCCGACAGCACCACGCCGCCGTTCGTTTGTCCGTCGTGAGCCGGGATCGTGGCGAATAGGTTGGCCCATTGGCCGCGGTGATCGTGCGTGAGCGTCGAGACGATGCCTTGTTCGGCGAGCGCGTCGCGCACCATTTCGATCAAACCGAGGTTCGGCGTGCGGCTCGTCGTATCGATGGAGACGAGCCGTTGGACCCAGGTGAGGCCGAGCGGGGAGAGTTCCGAGTGGGCGGGAAGAGCCGATGCCGGCCCCGATGAAGACGAAGGAGGGGAAAGCGGTGCTGTTTCAGCAGCCTGCGACATGACGAAGCTCCAGCCTTTGAGTGGCTCCGATCATACCGAAAAAAAACGAGAAGGGCCCGCCGAGCGGTACCTTCTCGTTTGTGCACTGCGCCATTGCGGCAGCCTAGCGCGCCGTTGCTCCCGCACCTTGCCGGGCCGGCGCGCCCAGCGCGCGCAACGACTCCTTGACCGTGGCGAGGCGCACCGAGAGGTCGGGGCTGCGCGTTTCGATGCGTAGCTTGTCTTGCCCCGCGAGCTTGATGTTCTTGTGCTTTTGCACCATCTCGATGATCCGCATCGCGTCGATCGGCGGGTTCGGGATGAATTGCAGGCTGATGGCGGCTTCGCCCGCGTCGATCTTCGAGATGCCGAGCGGTTTCGCCACGAGCCGCAGCCGGTGCGTTTCGACGAGCGCATGGGCCTGCGGAGGCAGTTTGCCGAAACGATCGATCAGCTCTTCCTGGATGTCGTCGATCGAATCGCTCGACTCGCAACTGGCGAGGCGCTTGTAGATCGACAGCCGCTCTTGCACGTCGCCGCAGTAATCGGCCGGCAAGATCGCGGGCGCGTGCAGGTTGATTTCCGTCGTCGCGGCCAGCGGGGCCGTGAGGTCGGGCTCCCGTCCGTTCTTCAACGCCTTCACGGCATCGGCGAGCATGTCCGAATAAAGCTGGAAGCCGATCTCGTGAATTTCGCCCGATTGCTTGTCGCCGAGCACTTCGCCCGTGCCGCGAATCTCGAGGTCGTGCATCGCGAGATAAAAGCCCGAGCCCAATTCCTCCATTTGCTGGATTGCCTCGAGCCGGCGCTGCGCCTGCTTCGTGAGCCCTTGCGGATCGTGCACGAGCAGGTACGCATAGGCTTGGTGGTGCGAGCGCCCGACGCGGCCGCGCAACTGGTGCAACTGCGCGAGACCGAACTTGTCGGCGCGATGAATGATGATCGTGTTCGAGCTCGGCACGTCGATACCGGTCTCGATGATGGTCGTGCAAAGCAACACGTTGGCCCGCTGCGCGACGAACTCGCGCATCACGCGTTCCAATTCGCGTTCGTGCATCTGACCGTGGGCGACGGCGATGCGCGCCTCGGGAACGAGCGCCTCCAACATCGCCCGGCGGTTCTCGATCGTCTCCACTTCGTTGTGAAGGAAGTAGACTTGCCCGCCGCGCTTCAATTCGCGCAGCATGGCCTCGCGAATGACGCCGTCTTCCTCGCGGCGCACGAACGTTTTGATCGCCAGCCGCTTTTGCGGCGCCGTCGCGATGACGGAGAAATCGCGCAGCCCTTCGAGCGCCATGCCTAGCGTGCGGGGAATCGGCGTGGCCGTGAGGGTGAGCACGTCCACTTCTGCGCGCAGCGCTTTGAGCGCCTCCTTCTGGCGCACGCCGAACCGGTGCTCTTCGTCGATGATGACGAGCCCGAGCCGCTTGAAGCGCACGTCGGAGGAGAGCAGCTTGTGCGTGCCGATGACGATGTCCACCGAGCCGTCGTTGATTTGCGCCACGGCCGCGTTGACCTCCTTCGTCGATTTGAAGCGAGACAGCTCGGCGATGCGCACGGGCCAATCGGCAAAGCGATCGGTGAAGGTCTGCGTATGCTGCTCGGCAAGAAGCGTGGTGGGCGAGAGCAGCGCGACTTGTTTGCCGGCCATCACGGCGATGAACGCGGCGCGCAGCGCGACCTCGGTCTTGCCGAAGCCGACATCGCCGCAGACGAGCCGATCCATCGGACGGCCCGCCGTCATATCGCCGATCACGGCGGCGATCGCAGCGGCTTGGTCGGGCGTTTCCTCGAAGCCGAAGCTCTCCGCGAATTTCGCGTAGTCGCGCGGCTCGAGCTTGAATGCGTGGCCTTCGCGCGCCGCCCGGCGCGCGTAAAGATTGAGCAGCTCGGCGGCCGTATCGCGGATTTGCTGCGCCGCCTTGCGTTTGGCTTTTTCCCACTGGCCGGAGCCGAGCGCGTGCAGCGGGGCGCTTTCGGGATCGGCGCCGCTGTAGCGCGAGATGACGTGCAGTTGCGCGACGGGCACGTACAGCTTGCTGTCGCCGGCGTATTCGAGGTGCAGGAACTCGGTTTCGCCTTCGCCGAGATCCATCGCGACGAGGCCCATATAGCGGCCGATGCCGTGCTGGGCATGCACCACGGGGTCGCCGACCTTCAATTCGGAGAGGTCGCGCACCATCGAATCGACGCTGCTCGCCTGCTCCTGGCGGCGGCGTCCCGCGCGGCGGGCGAGGGCGCCGTAAAGCTCCGTCTCGGTGACGATCGACATGCCCTCGCCGGGCAGCGAGAACCCGCTCGTCAAAGGCGCGACGCCGAGCGTGAAGCCCGCCTCGCTCGTGAGCCAATCTTCGAAGCTGTCGACCGATTCGGGGCGCAGGCCGTGTTCGGCCAGAAGCTGCGCGATGGTCTCGCGCCGGCCCGCCGATTCGGCCGCCACGAGTACGCGCCGCCCGCTGTCCTCGAGATAGCGGCGCAGCGCGAGAACAGGGTCGTCCGCGTGACGGTCGATGGCAAGAGTGGGCAGCGCCGTCGCCCACGCACCGCCGCCGTTCGCCGGCAAGACTAGCCGGGCAAACGGTTTGGCGAGCGCGTAGAAATCCTCGTCGGAGAGAAACAGACGCTGCGGCTCGAGGATCGGGCGTTCGCGATCGTGCGATAGGAAGTTGTAGCGCTGCTTGGTGTCGGCCGTGAAGCGGCGGATGGCGCCGTCCAGATCGCCGACGAACGTGAGCTGTGCGTCCTCGGGCAGGTAGTGGAAGAGGGTGGCCGTCTCGTCGAAGAACAGCGGCAGGTAGTACTCGATGCCGGCCGAGGGCACGCCGTTGCCGATGTCCTTATAGATCGAGGAGCGGCTCGGATCGCCTTCGAATACTTCGCGCCAGCGGCTGCGAAACGCCGTGCGCGCCGCTTCGTCGAACGGGAACTCGCGCCCGGGCAGCAGACGCACCTCGCGCACCGGATAGAGGCTGCGCTGCGTGTCGGGGTCGAACGCGCGAATCGAATCGACTTGGTCGTCGAACAGATCCAGCCGATACGGCAGCGGCGAGCCCATCGGAAACAGGTCGATCAGCGAGCCGCGCACGCAATATTCGCCGGGGCGCACGACTTGGCTGACGTGCTCGTAGCCGGCCAGCGTCAATTGCGCTTTGAGCTTCGCTTCGTCGAGCCGCTCGCCCTGCGTGAACGAGAACGTATAGGCGGCCAAGAACGCGGCGGGCGGCATGCGATAAAGCGCGGTCGTGGCCGGGACGAGCAAGATGTCGCAGCGTCCTTCGCCGAGATCGTGCAGCGTGGCGAGCCGTTCCGACACGAGGTCCTGGTGCGGCGAAAAGGTGTCGTAGGGCAGCGTTTCCCAGTCGGGCAGCAGCCGCACGCGCGCGTTCGGGGCGAACCAGGGGATTTCTTGCGCGAGGCGTTGGGCGTCGACGGCACTGGCGCAGACGACGGCGATGAGCGGTTGCCGCCCTTGCGCCGCCTGCAGGCGCGCCGCTTCGCTATAGCGCGCGATCAACAGGGCATCGGACGAACCGTGCGTGCCGTCGAACGCGAAGCGTTGACCGGCTTTGACGAGCGCGAGCGGCAATTGGGACGAGGCGGACGAAGGTGCGGATTGCGGCATGACGGAGGGCGTGCGGCCTTAGCTTGAACGTGGCGAAAGCCCGCTGCGACAGGCTTTCGAGCGCCGGGGCAAGCCTCGTTCGCAAACGAGGTGCCCGGAACAAAGCGCCTATTATAAAATCCGTCGTCCATTTTTGACTGGCGGCCGAGCACGGCCCGACTCCGCTCACGTGAATTCCCGCTTTTTCGCACTGATTCCCTGCGCCGGCACAGGCAGCCGCTCGGGCGCGCCGATGCCCAAGCAGTATCGCTCCGTGGCAGGGCGCGAGCTGCTGCATTACACGCTGGCGGCCTTCGACGCCTGCCCGGAACTCGCCCAAACGCTCGTCGTCATTTCGCCCGACGACACCCATTTCGACGCGCAGCGCTTCGCGCCGATGCGTTTTGCCGTGCGGCGCTGCGGCGGCGCATCGAGGCAAGCCTCGGTCAGAAACGGGCTCGATGCGCTGTGCGAGACGGGGGCGACGGACGACGACTGGGTGCTCGTGCACGACGCGGCGCGCCCGGGCATTACCCCCGAGTTGATCCGCTCGCTGATCGCGGCCCTGGCGGAGGACGCCGTGGGCGGCATCATGGCGCTGCCGGTGGCCGATACGCTCAAGCGTGTCGATGCCGCCGGCGGTGACCGAATCGCGCGCACGGAGCCGCGCAGCGGCCTGTGGCAGGCGCAAACGCCGCAGATGTTCCGGATCGGCATGCTGCGCGAGGCGATCGCGCGGGCTGAGCGCGACGGGCACGATCTGACCGACGAGGCGAGCGCCATCGAATGGCTCGGCCATGCGCCGCGCCTCGTTCAAGGCAGCTTGCGCAATTTCAAGGTCACGTACCCCGAAGACTTCGCCTTGGCCGAGGCGATCTTGACGCACGGCGCGAGCCGCTGAGGCATTCGATGCGGGGCCGTCGCCGGTCCCGGCGACCTTTACCATCCTAGTGCGGCCCACGGGCCGCGACAGCAGTGAGACACGCAAAATGAATTTCAGAATCGGACAAGGCTATGACGTGCACGCACTCGTCGAGGGGCGGCCGCTCATCATCGGCGGCGTGACGGTGCCCTACGAACGCGGGCTGCTCGGCCACTCCGATGCGGACGTGCTGCTGCACGCGGTGACCGATGCGCTGTTCGGTGCGGCGGCGCTCGGCGACATCGGGCGGCACTTTCCCGATACCGACAAGCGCTTCGCGGGCGCCGATAGCCGCGTGCTGCTGCGCGAGTGCGCGGCGCGCATCGCAAAAGCGGGCTTCGCCATCGTCAACGTCGATAGCACGGTGATCGCTCAGGCGCCCAAGCTCGCGCCGCATATCGAGGCCATGCGCGCCAATATCGCCGAGGATCTGGGTTTGCCGCTCACGCGCGTGAACGTCAAGGCGAAGACGAACGAGAAGCTCGGTTACCTAGGGCGAGGCGAGGGCATCGAGGCGCAGGCCGCCGTCCTGCTCAGCGTCGCCGGTGAGGACGCATAAACCGCAAACAGGGCGGCCGCGCCGGCCAGAAAGGCCGCCGGCCGGGCCGCGATTACAGCGTCGCGCCGCCGGCCGAGCGGTTGCAGGGGCATAGTTCGCCCGTTTGCAGGCCGTCCAGAATACGCAGAATTTCCTGCGGGTTGCGGCCGACGTTCAGGTTGTTGACCGAGACGTGTTGGATCGTGTTGTCCGGATCGACGACGAACGTCGCGCGCAGCGCCACTCCTGCCTCCTTGTCGCGCACGCCGAGTTGGTCGATCAGCTCACCCTTGACGTCGCCGAACGAGTAGTGATTCAGCTTGTCGAGGTCCTTGTGTTCGCGGCGCCATGCGAGCTTGACGAACTCGTTGTCGACGCTGCCGCCGAGCAAGACCGCGTCGCGCTCTTCGAAGTCTTTTTGAAGTTTGCCGAATCCGACGATCTCGGTCGGGCAGACGAAGGTGAAGTCCTTCGGGTAGAAATAAATGACTTTCCACTTGCCCGGAAACGATTGCTCGGTGATCTCTTCGAACGCCGACTGCCCGTTTTCTTCGTGTTGGTTAAAGCCCGGCTTCGCGGCCGTGACGGTGAACGCTTCGAGTTTATCGCCCACGGTTTTCATGCGTTGACTCCTATGTTTGGTTGAACAAAGGTGAGGCGGTGTTCAAAACTACCTGCCCGCTGTAACGAATGCGTTACGCCGCGATATCGAAAGCCAGATCGCTATCGATTTCAGATTCGAATAGAAAATGACTAATATTGCCGGCCGGTTCGGTCGAGCGGGCCGGTCGTACGGGGGCGTTTAGCTGCTTTTAGCCAGCGGAAACTCGATCGTGACTTCGAGCCCCGGGCCCGGCGTGCGGTTGCGCAGCTTGAGCTGGCCTCGATGGCGGCTGACCAGCCGCTGCACGATCGCCATGCCCAGGCCCGTTCCGTTGGCCTGCGTGCGGGCCGTATCGACTCGGTAAAACGGACGAGTGACGAGGCCGATTTGGTCTTCGGGAATCCCGGGCCCCTCGTCGAGCACGGACAGCTCCGCTCGAGAATGGGACACCCGCGTTTCGACCATGATGTGCGGAATGCCGTCCGTTTCGCTAATCCCGTACTTCCTCGCGTTCTCAAGCAAGTTGCCGACCACGCGGCGCAAGTCGGTTTCGTCGGCCTCGATGACGGCCGCTTCCGCGAGTCGAACCGTAAGCCGCACGCCGTCTTCGCTTGCCAGGCGCGCCGCCATGTCGCCGGCGACGATCGACAAGTCGACCGGACGCGAGAAATGCTGAGGCGGGCGCGCGTAATCGAGGAAGCGCCCGATGATCGAGTCCATTTGCTCGATGTCGTCGATCATGGCGTCTTTCGTCGCCTGGTCGGACGGGCTCATTTCGGTTTCGAGCCGCAGCCGCGCGAGCGGGGTACGCAAGTCGTGCGAGATGCCGGCGAGCATCAAGGCGCGGTCGGCCTCGAGCTGCTCGAGGTCGCGCACCATTTGATTGAAGCTTCGATTGGTCTCGGCGGCGACCCCGAGACCTTGCTCGGGCAACGGTTCGGGCGCTTGCCCCAAACCGACGTGCCGCGCCGCGGCCGCCAAGCGCGCGAATGGACGGTTCACGAGGCTCGTGATGAATGCCGCGCCGAATAGCGAGAGCGCGAGCGCGAAGATGCCCCAGCCGGCCCATTGCAGGCCTGTGACACTATCGAGCTGATCGCGGTCGAGCGCCACCCAGTAGTCGTCGTCGTCGATCTTGAAGCTGATCCATACGCCGGGAATGTCGTTCACCGACTGCGCGATGACGGTGTCGTCTCCAAGTCGGCCGCGGATATCGTGTTCGATGAGCCGGTTCAGCGATTCGTCGGGCTGCAGCGTGAATTTATCGGTGCTCTCGCGCGGATAAACGCGCACGCCCTCGTTGCTTTCCAAGTCTTGCAGCAAGGCCCGGCGCAAATCGGGATCGGAGTAGAGCAGCGCCGTGCGCGTGAGTTTGACGATCGCCACGAGTTGCAGCGCGACGCGCTGCGCGCGCGGCTCGCGCTCGATCACACGAAAGCTTTGAAACCACGCGGCGAGGCTGACCGCGATCAGCAGCGCGATCAACAAAAAGGTGCGCCAAAACAGGCCCCCGAATGCGTGGGCGAGAAATCGCCGGTTGATACGCATGGGGACCTATCGTGGCGTGCGAAGCGATGGAGCGCGCGTCACGCGGAGCCGTCGGGAATGAAGACGTACCCGAGACCCCAGACCGTTTGAATGAAACGAGGGCTGCTGGGATCGACCTCGATCAACTTACGCAGACGCGAGATCTGCACGTCGAGGCTGCGATCGAACACTTCGTATTCGCGGCCGCGTGCGAGTTCCATCAGCTTTTCGCGCGACAGAGGCTGACGCGGATGGCGCGCGAACACTTTGAGCACCGAGAATTCACCGGTGGTGAGCGGAATTTCCTGGCCCGCTTTCGTCAGCGTGCGTGTGGCGAGGTTCAGCGCGAAATCGCCGAACTCGAACACTTCCGCCGTTTCCGACGGCGCGCCGGGCAGCTCCGACGGCGACTGACGGCGCAAGACCGCGTGGATGCGGGCCACCAGCTCGCGCGGGTTGAAGGGCTTGGGCAGATAGTCGTCGGCGCCCATTTCGAGGCCGACGATACGATCGACGTCTTCGCCTTTCGCCGTGAGCATGATGATCGGCGTGCGATCGTTGCTGCCGCGCAGCCTGCGGCAAATGGACAGGCCATCCTCGCCGGGCAGCATCAGATCGAGCACGAGCAGGTCGAACCGCTCGCGCACCCAAAGCTTGTTCATCGCCGGCGCATTCTCGGCAACGTAGACGTTGAAGCCTTGCTCGCCGAGGTAGCGGCGAAGCAGGTCACGCAAGCGGGGATCGTCGTCGACGACCAAAATCTTCGAAGGGTTTTTCGTTTCCATGGGCGGCATCTTAGCGCGATTGCAATCCGGGGCGCGAAAGTGCGATTTATCGGGTTACAGACAGTTACAAAATTTACCCGTGTTGATGCGCGCCGTAAACGGTGCGCACATAAACTTCTTCACTGATAGCGGCTGTTCGGTGGATACTTCATCCCATTAACACCTCTCTCTCGCGCTCGATGATGGATCGGGCATCAGTACACGTAATTCGAGGTCGCCGGTTGCCGCATGACGAAGGGAACAAGATGACGGTGGGATACGCGGTGCCGCGCATGCGAGCGCGGATCGCCGCCGTTGCCATCGCGGGTGTTGTCGCGAGTCTGGTCGTTGCCGCCCAAGCACAGGCGCAACCGGCGCTGCGCGAGCGCGGGCCCGATGCGTCGCGCCCCTTCCGTTCGTTCCATCATCGTTATTTGCCCGCCCAAAACGCAGCGCACTCCATGCCGGCGAGCGCGCCGCCGCCCGCGCCGATCGTTCGTACGGCCTCGTCGCCTGCCGAGTTCGGCGAGCATCAGCGCGATGGTCATATGACCGTCGAGGAACGGCGATTGTTGCGTCAGCATATCGAAGACGCGGTGCGCGAGCTCTATAAGCGCTGACCTCTAGCGTTTGCGCGCCGCTCGCCACGCAATCCAAAGCTTACGAATCGGCGTCAGCGCAATGCGTTGATGCAGCACCTGATACTGGTCGCGCTCGATCTCGTCGAGCAGGGCGAGCGCCATCGCCGCTTGGGCTTTCAACGTGCGCTGCGTCGGGCGTTCGGCGGCCGGAATGCCGGCGAGTGCCGTATGAAGCGCTTCACGGGCGCGATTCGTCTGGAAGCGCATGAGCTCGGAAAACGCCGGGCTGTATTTGCGGTTGACGATCTCGGCCGCCGTCACGCCGAAGCGTTGCAGCTCGTCGATGGGCAAGTAAATCCGGCCATGCCGCGCGTCGTTGCCGAGTTCTTGGACGAACTGCGCGAGCATGAGCGCATTGCCGAGCGGGGCGGCCCATGCATCGGCGTGCTGCGCTTGCCGGGCCGTGGCGCGTGCCACCGCGCCGGCGAAGGCGCCGCCGACGCGCTCGATGTAGCGGGCGAGGTTGGGGAAGTCGAGATACCGCGCCTGGTCCAAATCCATCTCGAAGCCGGCGACGAGTGTGCGCAACATCGGCGCCTCTGATTCGATGTCGGCGCTATGCCGCGCGAGCGCGTGCGAGACCGGATGAGACGGTTGACCGGCGGCCAATGCGGCCGTTTCCTTTTGCCACCAGGCGAGCTTGGTGCGGCCGACCGTCGGATCGCTCGTATTCTTGACCGTCTCCTCGAGTTCGCGGCGCAGTGCGAAGAGCGCGGTCAGAAACGGTTGACGCGAGGCAGGCGCCTGCCGCAACGCGTAATAGGCGCTGGAACCGGCGGGCGCCGCTTTTTGCGCGCAGTATTCGTCGAAGTTTTGCGGGGCGGAAATCGGAGGCTGTGGCACGGCGGGCAAACGGTGAGGCAGTCGGTGGATCGATGCAAGCGGTTCATGGGCAAGCAGGGCCGGCGCCACGCGCGCTCGAGGCAACCCGCTTCGGTGCGGATACTACCTCAGTTTCACCGTCCGGGCCGGACGTGCCTCCGGCGGCCCCGGGCAGTCGTTGCTGCAGCCGTCAGTGCGGCCGCCGCGTCACGGCTTTGACCACCGAGTTGCCGCGTTCGGTCAAACGCAGACGATGGCCCGAGGCCAACTCCTCCAATGCAACGAGCTGGCTTTCCACGAGCGAGGCCAGATCGCCTCGATCGAGATCGTCCAGAGCCCGCGGCTCGCCCACGAGCAGCAGCGCGGCGAATTCGTGCGGACTGAGCATTTTTTCCTCCGTGGCGGATCGGATGGCATGTGCTATCAAGATAGAACGTGTGGGCCGGATAGCGCTGCGCCAATTGTCGCAGGCACCGAAATCGACGCCGCCGCGCGCTATGCTGACGGTATTCATATCAAGTCGTGATCTATCTTGATCTATCGTGATCGATGGAGAGCCGATCGGATCGCGAAGCCGGTGCGCAAGGCGCGCCCAACAGCGAAGCCTGAAGCGGCGGGGCCGCCGAGGGGAATAAGGATGATGAAGATCAACGAGCCGCTCGGGCGCGGCGCATCGAAGCAAGCATCGGGACTGCCGTTGTTGCGGCTCGGTTTCCGTCCCTTCTATCTCGGCGGCGCGCTGTTCGGCTTCGTCGCCGTCGCGCTATGGGTTGCGGCGCTGCGCGGCGGCGGCGCGGCGGGGCAGGCCGCGCTGACCGGTGTTGCATGGCATGTGCACGAGATGCTGTTCGGTTTTGTCGGCGCGATCGTCGTCGGTTTCTTGTTGACGGCCGTGCGCGCGTGGACCTCGCGCCCCACGCCCACCGGCGCCTCGCTCGCGGCGCTGTGGCTGCTGTGGGCGGCGGGGCGCGTCCTCGTGTGGACGGGGCCCGAGCCTGCGGCGGCCATCGTCGATGTCGCGTTCTTGCCGATCGCAGCCGTGGTCTTGCTGCGCGTATTGATCGCCGCGAAAAATAGCCACAACATCTTTTTGCCGGTGGCGCTCGGCCTGTATGGGCTGCTTAATGCGCTCTTTCATTGGTACGCATGGGATGGCCGCATCGACCTCGCGCTGCGCGTGGCCTATGCGACGACGGGCCTCATCATCATGTTCGTCTCGGTGATCACGGGCAGAGTGGTGCCGATGTTTACGGTCAATGCGATCGCGGGGTTCACGCTCAAACGCTGGAAGTTCGTCGATCACGGCTCGACGCTTGCGCCGCTCGTCACGATGACCGTCGATGCGCTGGGCGCACCCGCCGTGTTCGTGGCCGCATGCGCGGCGGCGACCGCGCTCTTGCACGCGGCTCGCATGATCGGATGGCGCTCGTGGCGCGTCGGGGCGAGGCCGATTCTATGGATCTTGCATGTCGCGTGTCTCTGGATTCCGATCGGGTTCGCGCTGCTTGCGGGCGCCGCGTTCGGACGCGTCTCGCATTCGTTGGCGATGCACGCGCTGACGGTCGGCGCGATGGGCGGCGCAATCGTCGCCATGATCACGCGTACCGCGCTGGGGCACACCGGGCGGGTGCTCGTCGCGGGGCCGTTCGAAGTGGCGGCTTACTGGCTCATGGTCACGGCCGCGCTCGCTCGCGTATTCGGCCCGATGGCCTTCGCCGGCGCGACCGCCATGTGGATCGACGTGGCGGGCGGTTTGTGGTGCGCGTCGCTCGCCGTCTACCTGATTCGCTATATTCCCTACTTGAGCGCGCCGCGTATCGACGGCAAACCGGGTTGATGCGCGCGGGCCGCCGAGCGGCGGTCCCGTTTCAGCCGGCGCGCCCTGGTGCGCGGATATCGGCGCCGGCGAGCCACCCGGGCGCACCGGTGCGTGCGAGCACCGGTTGCCAGAACGTTGCGTCACGCATCGCTTCGCGTGGGGTCGCAGCGTCGATCGCGACCGTAATCGAGACTTCGCGGGCGTCGAGCGGCTCCGCCTCCTTCATCTGTCGATGCAAGACGGCTTCATCGGCATCGGACGGTTCGTCGCGCGACTTCGCGCGCTCGCGCAATCGCTCGACCAGCAGCGAGCGCGGCGCGTGCACATCGACGATCGTCACGTGCGCCCCATGCCGCTTGGCCAGCTCGAGAAAGGATGCGCGGTGGGCGCGTTTGAGGAAGCTTGCGTCCACTACGACAGGCAGGCCCGCACCCAACAGCGCATCGGCGAGTTCGGCGAGGCGGTGATAGTTGGCATCGAGCGCGACGCTTGAATAGGCGGTGGCGGGCATCGGCTCGCGGCAGGATGCGCCCAGCGGCTCGGACGCGCGTTTGCGTTCGACGTCGCTGCTGACGACGATCGCCCCCATGTACGGCGCGAGCTCATTGGCCACGACGGATTTGCCCGAGCCGGAAAAACCGTGGCACAGCACGAGCGATGCGCTGGGCGCGGCGCTCAAGCGCTGTGCGAGCGCCAAATAGCGGACGGCCGCAGGCGGAATGCGCCGCGCTGCGCCGTCTTGCGCGGGTGCCTTCAAGATCGAGACGAACGCGCGCACGAGCGCACGGTACATCACGTAGCACTTCAATGCGCGCATTCCGGCGTAATCGCCGGTTGCGAGCAGCCATCGGTCGACGAGTCGCGTGGCCAGGTCGCCGCGGCCGTGCGCGAGCAGGTCCATGACGAGGAAGGCGAGATCGGCGGTGACGTCGATCCAACGCAGTTCAGGGGCGAATTCGATGCAGTCGAACAGCACGATGTCGTTGCCTCGGCGAACGATGTTTTCGAGATGCAAATCGCCATGGCATTCGCGCACGAATCCCGCGGCGCGGCGTTGCTCGAAGTGTTCCGCGAGTTCGTCTGCGAGCCGGCGTTGTACCTGCGCGAGTGTCGCCGGCAACGCGCCCGGCGCCTCGCGCTCGAGACCCGTCAGCACGTCGTCGATTTGACGTCGCACGAGCGCGGCCGAGCCCAAGCCGCATGCGAGCGGGCACGCGGCGGCGCGACGGTGAAAGGCGGCGATGCGCTGCGCGCTCCACTCGATCTCCTCGCGGCGCAGGGCCCCGCGTGCCGCACGGACACTGAGCAAATCGCTTTGACGAAAGCGGCGCATCTTCAGCGCGTAGTCGACGGCGGAGCCGCCGCGATGCGGGCCTCGCGTGCCGGCGAATCTGTACTGGTTCCCTTTGCCCACCACCTCCACGAGGTCCAGGTAGAGCGGGCGGGCCAGCCGCCGGTTCAAGCGCAGCGAATCGATGCAGGCTCGATAGCGCGCCTCGGGCCGAGTGAAATCGACGAAGCCCAGATCGATGTGCTTGCAGCGCTTGTAGACGAACGGACCGGCGAGATACAGGATCGAGATGTGCGTTTCGATACGGCGTATATGGCCGGTTCGATGCGCATACGCCCGCGGCCGCAGCAGCGCGCGCTCGAGACTGCTCAACTGCGCGGCGGTCAAGCGCGGGCGGCGCGCTTGCATGGGGCGCATCGATCCGGCTTGTTCATTGGCCCCTCTCACCCGACTCACTTGCCTCACTCGCCTCACTCGTAAGCGCCCCCTTCGCCGTACCCGCGCTCCGGTATCGAGCGCAGCGCGCCGTTCGCCGGCGCGGACACCGCCACCATGCAGTCCGTGGTCAGCATCAACGAGGCCACCGAGATCGCGTTTTGCAGCGCCGAGCGCGTGACCTTCAACGGATCGACGATACCGAACGCAATCATGTCGCCGTAGCGGGCGCCCTTGGCGTCATAGCCATAGGTGCCGGAGGCCTCGGCCACGGCGTGCGCGACCGCCTGGCCGTCCGCCCCCGCGTTTTGCGCGATTTGCCGTAGCGGCCAAGCAAGCGCGTGGCTGACGATCGCGGCGCCGATACGCTCGATGCCGGCCGCGCCGTTCCCGTTCCCGTCCGCGAGCACGCGCCGCGCCCGCAACAGCGCGACGCCGCCGCCGGCGACGATGCCTTCTTCAACCGCCGCCCGCGTCGCATGCAACGCGTCGTCGAAGCGATTGCGCCGCTCGCGTAACGCGGCTTCGGTGGCCGCGCCGACCTTGATCACGGCCACGCCGCCCGCGAGTTTCGCGAGCCGCCGCGTGAGCGCGTCGCGCTCATAGTCGTTCTTCGCGCCGGCGATCCGCTCCTTGATCGCCGCGATGCGCGCGTCGATGCGCGAGCGATCGCCGCCGCCCGCAATGATCGTCGTGCTGTCGCGCCCGATTTCGATGCGGCGCGCGGTGCCCAGATCGTCGAGCGTCGCGCGCTCTATCGTGCGGCCCAATTGCGGCGAGATGACCGTGGCACCCGTCAGCGCGGCCAGATCGGCGAGTTGCTCCGTGCGCTGTTCGCCGAAGCCGGGGGAGCGGATGGCGCACGACTTCAAGGTGCCGCGCAGATGATTGACGACGAGCGTCGCGAGCGCCTCGCTCTCGACTTCGTTCGCGACGACGACGAGCGGCTTGGTGCTGGCACTCACCGCCTCGAGTACCGGCAGCAAATGCGCGACCGAGGTGAGGTTCATATCCGCGAGCAAGATGCGCGGCTCGTCGAGCACCACTTCGCGGCCCGACGCTTCGACGAAAAGCGGCGAGACGTAACCGCGTTCGAGGAGCGAACCGTCGACTAGCTCGAGCTCGTCCTCGAGCTTGGAGCCGTCTTCGATGCTGATCGCGCCGTCGTTGCCGACGCGTTCGACCGCGCGCGCGACGAGTTCGCCGATGCTCGCATCTCCACTGGCCGAGATGGTCGCGATCTGGCGCATTTCGTCGATGCTCGCACACGGTTTCGCGAGTTGCTGAAGCTCGGTCAGGACGCGCTTGCCGGCACCTTCGATGGCGCGCTTCAATTCCATCGGATCGTGTCCGGCGGCCACGCACTTCATGCCTTCGACGATGATGGCCTGCGCGAGCGTGGTGGCCGTTGTGGTGCCGTCGCCGGCCACCTCGCTGGTTTTGGTCGCCACTTCGCGAAGCAACCGTGCGCCCATTTCCTCGAACGGGTCGGTGAGGTCGATGTGATTGGCGACGATGACACCCGAGTTCGCCACGAGCGGCGCCGCGTCGGGTCGCTCGACGATGACGTTGCGTCCGCCCGGGCCGAGCGTGACTTTGACGGCTTCGGCGAGCGCATTGACGCCGCGCACGAGCAGGTGCCGAGCGTCCTGGTGAAAAATCAGCGCCTTGGCGGTCATGGCGTGTCTCCCTTGCTGCATACGCAGGTGCGAGGCAGGCGAGGTTGCGCCGCCTCGGCGGTGTCCGATAGCGGCAGGTTAGTGAGCGAAGCCGATGGGGCCGTTGATTTTCGTCAAAGGGGAACGCCGGGCGGGAACGCGCCTCGCGGTCCGATCGAGCGTGGGCTGCGCCGATGGAGCGTCTTCTGGCCAAGTTCGAGCCGTTTGAAGCCGTTCATCGCGCGGGCGAGCGCACATTCACCCTACGGATGCACGAACTAGAATGGAAAGGCAAAGCCTTTGGTTTAGAGGACCGTTCGATGATCAAAGTCGTTCTGGCTGGAACGCCGAGCCCGGCGTTGGCGCACTTGCGGGCGTTGCTCTCGTGCGCGTCGGACATCGAACTGGCCGGAGAAACGTTGCTGGTTCCCGAGGCCGCGCATTACGCGCTCGAGCGCGGCGCGCGCGTGCTTGCGATCTACTTGGCCGCATCGACGGGCGATACGTTCGAGGTCATCAGACGAATACGCGATGCGGCCCCGGACGTTCGGCTTCTCGTGGTCAGCGCGCACGCCGAGCGCGCTTTTGCCGCGCGGGCGTTCGAAGCGGGCGTGAGCGGCTATCTGTGGCACAGCACGGCCGACGGCGAGTTGACGAGCGCCATCGCCGAAGTGGCGGCGGGCGGCCTTTACGTGAGCCTCGATGTGTATCGGCGCCCGCGCCGCGGGTTGCGCGCGTCCGACGGCGCGAGGCGAGCGCGCAAAGGCGCGCGCGACGGTTCGCGCACGCAGCGCAATCCCCGGTAGAACGCCATGAACGCGGGGGCACTCTGTACGCGCGACGTCGTGACATGCGCAGCCGGCGATACCGCGCTCGATGCGGCGAAACTGCTGCGAGCGCGCCATGTCGGCGATGTCCTGGTGGTCGATGAGCGCGACGGTGCCCGCGTGTTGCGAGGCATCGTGACCGATCGCGATCTCGTGTTGGCCGTGATTGCGAACGAAGTCGATCCGGCGAGTGTATTCGTTGCGGATTTGATGTCGGAGCCGCTCGTCGTCGCGCTTGAAACCGACGGCATCGATCACGTGCTGCGACGCATGCGGCTGCACGGCGTGCGGCGCGTGCCGGTCACGAACGCGCTCGGCGAACTCGTCGGCGTGGTCAGTGCGGACGATCTGCTCGATGCGATCGCGACGTTGCTCGACGATCTACGCCGCATTGGTATACGGCAGACGCTATTCGAGGAAAAAGGGCGGACGTAGGCCCGCCCGTTCATCGTCGCGGCATCGGCTGGGGCTTCGTTGACGCAAGTCAAGCCGGCTCGCGGCCCGCGTCATAGGCTGACCTTGCCGGGCGCATGTTTCGCAGCCCGCGGCCACCCAAACATCGGCGCATATCGCGCACCCTAGCGACCAGGAGCATTCCTATGAGCGATCACACGAGGCCATTCAAGGCGGGCGAGCACGCCGAAGTGTTTCCAGGGCTCGGGCACGATCCCTATCGGCTGCGCGGAAAGTTGCACGAACCGTCGGTGTGCCCGAGTTGCGGCGTCGTCTATACGGGCGGGCGGTGGCAATGGGTGCCGCGTCCGGCCGATGCCCATGAGGCGGCGTGTATGGCCTGCCGCCGCACGGCCGACCGCCTGCCCGCCGGCTATCTGACGATCGACGGCGAATTCGCCGCGCAGCATCAGGTCGAAATCGTCGACCTATTGCGCCGCGACGAAGCGAAAACCCGCGCGCATCATCCGATGAAACGCATCATGTCGATCGAAGCGAGCGACGGCGCGACGGTCGTCGAGACGACGGACGTCCATTACACGCGCGATTTGGGCGAGGCGTTGAAGTCCGCTTTCCAGGGAACGCTGGAGGTCAAGTACAGCCTCGACCAAGACCTGGCGCGGGTGCATTGGCGGCGCTGAGCTCGCGTGGCGGTTGCCCTCGACACTCGATCGCAACGTCGTTTCGCGCAATGTGCGCAAACGCGCGGAGGTTGAGGCGCGAGGTGAGTCATCATGCCGATGCAAAACGCCGATATGGCGTCGGTGTTCGAGCAGATTGCGGACTTGCTCGAAATTCAAGGCGCCAATCCTTTCCGCGTGCGGGCCTATCGGAACGCTGCGCGCTCGGTCGGCGAATTCGGCAAGAGCGTGCCCGCGATGATCGAGCAAAACGAAGACGTGAAACGCATCGCGGGCATCGGCGACGACCTCGCGGGCAAACTGCGCGAAATCGCCGCGACCGGCACTTGCACGTTGCTGACGAGCTTGCGCGCACAGATGCCGGCGGCGATCACGGAGCTGCTGCAAGTGCAGGGGCTGGGGCCCAAGCGGGTACGCGCGTTGTACGAAGCGCTGCACGTGCGGACGATCGCGCAATTGCGCGAGGCCGCCGAGCAGGGGTTGATTCGCTCCGTCCCCGGCTTCGGCGAAAAGACGCAGGCGCATATCCTCGAGCGCTTCGTCGGTTACGACGAAGTGCGACAGGTGCTCGCGCGAGGCGACACACGATCGAGCGTCGTGCTCGCAAGCGGGATTCAGGTCGATTTGCGGGTGGTCGAGCCCGACAGTTTCGAGGCGGCGCTCGTGTACTTCACGGGATCGAAGGCGCACAACATCGCGATGCGGCGCATCGCCCAAGGTTTCGGCTTGACGATCAACGAGTATGGCCTTGAACTAGACGCGCAGCCCAAGCGGCTCGATTTGGCCGATACCTACTGCCGCATGGCCAAGGCCGAGGGGGTGCTCATCGCGATCGATTCCGATGCGCACGACACGCTCGGATTCGACGATCTTCGCCACGGCGTGGACCAAGCGCGGCGCGGCTGGCTGGAAAAGAACGACGTCGTCAACACGCGCGGGCTCGACGCGCTGCGGCCGTTGTTGCGGGCGTCGACGCGTGGAGCGGAGACCACCCCATCATGAAGTACTCGCCCGGCACGGCGCTTTTGACCGATCTATACGAACTGACGATGCTGCAGGCGTATTTCGATGCCGGCGTGAACGAAACGGCGTCGTTCGAACTGTTCGTGCGCGCGCTGCCGCTTCACCGCGGTTTCTTGATGGCGGCCGGTCTCGAACAAGTCCTCGACTATTTGCAGCGATTGCGCTTTTCGCCCGACGAGTTGTCCGCGCTCTCCAAGACGGGACGTTTCTCCGTGCCGTTCCTTCGTTCGCTCGAACATCTGCGCTTTACGGGCGACGTCGATGCGCTGCCCGAAGGCACGGTGTTTTTCCCGGACGAACCGATGATCCGCATCACGGCGCCGATGCGCGAGGCGCAGTTCGTGGAAAGCCGTGTGATGAACTTGGCCCATTTCGAAACCGTCGTGGCCAGCAAGGCCGCGCGTTGCGTGCTGGCGGCGCCCGATAAGTTGCTCGTCGACTTCGGCCTGAGGCGTGCGCACGGGGCGGAGGCCGCGTTGCTTTCGGCGCGCGCCGCGTATCTGGCTGGGTTCGGCGGCACGGCGACGGTTGCGGCGGGGCTCGCGTTCGACATCCCCGTGTACGGGACGATGGCGCATTCTTATGTCCAAGCCTATACGGATGAAGCGCTCGCCTTCGAAGCGTTCGCCCGTTCGCAACCGGCCAACACGACGCTGCTGCTCGATACGTACGACACCGAGGCGGCGGCGCGCAAGGTCGTGGCGCTGGCGCCGCTGCTCGCTCGCGAGGGCATCGCGATTCACGGCGTGCGTCTGGACAGCGGCGATCTGGGCGAACATGCGAGGCGAGTACGCCGCATCCTCGACGACGGCGGTCTTGCCGCCGTGACGATCTTCGCGAGCGGGAACCTCGACGATTACCGCTTGCGCCAACTAACCGCCGAGCAAGCGCCTATCGACGGGTTCGGGGTAGGCACGCGAATGAACACATCGGCCGACGCGCCTTATCTCGATTGCGCCTACAAGCTCGTGGAATATGCCGGCGAGCCGCGCCGCAAGCGTTCAGAGGGCAAGGCGACGTGGCCCGGACGCAAGGCTGTCTATCGGCTCTGGGGGGCGAACGGCGTCATGGCGGGCGATTGGGTCACGCTCGCGCGCGAGCGGCGCGATGGCGAGCCGCTGCTCGAGGCGGTCATGCGAGGCGGCGTACGCTGCGACGGGCCGGTGACGCTGCAGTGCGCGCGCGAACATGCCCGCCGCCAGTTACGGGGGCTACCGAGCGCGCAGCGTTCGTTGGACGCGGACGAGCCTTACCCGGTCGCCGTCTCGGACGGCTTGCGCGAACTCGCACGCCGGCTCGACGAGGGGCGTCCCACGTAGCCGAAGGCGCCCGTGCGTCCGCATCCGGTGCACCCGTCCTCGCGGCTCATAACAGCCCGAATTGCCGCAATGTCGCATCGATCGCGTGCTTCGCCTTGTCGACGATCTCGTCGATTTCGGCGTGCGAGACGACGAGCGGCGGCGAGAGGATCAAACGGTCGCCCGACGCGCGCATGATCAAATTACCGTTGAACGCGCGGTCGCGGCAGGCGAGCGCGATGTCGCTTCCGTTGGCGAAGCGCGTTCGCTCGCGCGGCGACTGCGCGAGTTGGATGCCCGCGACGAGTCCCGCTCCTGCCACTTCGCCGATGCGCGGGTGATGGCCGAACGCCTCGCGCAAGCTCGATTGAAAGTAGGGGCCGGTGTCGTGCTCGACGCGCTCGACGATGCCTTCGTCGCGCAGCAGCGTGAGATTGGCGACGGCAACCGCGGCTGCGACGGGGTGGCCCGAGTACGTGTGTCCGTGGTTGAATTCGCCGTTCTCGACGATCGGCGCAGCGACGCGCTCATGCACCGCGACCGCGCCCATCGGCACGTAGCCGCTCGTCAGTCCTTTGGCGAGCGTGAGCAGGTCGGGCTCGAAACCGAAATGCTGATGCGAGAACCATTTCCCGGTGCGCCCGAACCCGCCGATCACTTCATCGGCAACGAGCAGCACATCGTACCGGCGGCAGATGCGTTCGATCTCCGGCCAGTACGTCGACGGCGGAAAGATGACGCCCCCCGCGCCCTGAAACGGCTCGGCGACGAAGGCCGCGACGTTGTCGGGCCCCAACTCGAGGATCTTCGCTTCGAGTTGACGCGCGCGCTCGAGCCCGAACGCTTCGGGCGAGAGCTGCGCCGGTGCTTCGCCGAAAAAGTAGGGCTGATCGATGTGCACGATGTGCTCGACCTTCGAGGGCATTTGCTCGTGCATGGAGTCCATGCCGCCGAGCGTGGCACCGGCGATCGTCGAACCGTGATAGCCGTTCTTGCGCGCGATGACGTATTTTTTCGATGCCTTGCCCTGCGCCGCCCAGTAACGGTAGACGATGCGCAAGGCCGTGTCGTTGCCTTCCGAGCCGCTGTTGCAGTAAAAGAAGTGTTTGAACGGCGCGGGCGTGAGTGCCGCTAGCCGCGCGGACAAGGCGATGACGGGCGGATGCGTCGTCTTGAAGAACGTGTTGTAGTAGGGCAATTCGCGCAGTTGCCGATAAGCCGCCTGCGCCAGCTCTTGGCGGCCGTAGCCGACGTTGACGCACCAAAGACCCGCCATGCCGTCGATGATGCGGTTGCCGTCCGAGTCCCAGAGGTAGACGCCGTCGGCCTTGACGATCACGCGGCTACCGGCTCGGTTCAGTGCGCCCATGTCGGAAAACGGATGCAGATGATGAGCGGCGTCGAGCGCGCGATAGTCGGCGGTGGTGGGGGCGGGGGCGCTTTCTTGGACCGTGGCGGTGAACGGATCGAAATCGTGATTCATGTAGCCTCCAGGCAAACGAGAGATAGGTGCGGTTCAAACATGCAGCAATAGATGCTTGCGCTCCCAAGAGCTGATCACACGGAAGAACGCGTCGTATTCGGTTTCTTTCAGCGCAAGGTAGGACTTGACGAACGCTTCCCCGAGGATCGAGGCGAGCGGCTCGGATGCCGCCATCAGCGTGAGGCCTTCCTCGAGATTGCGCGGCAACTGATACGGCATGCGATAGCCGTCGTTGGCGAGCGGCTCGGTTGGCGCGAGCCTTTGCGTGATGCCGAGATACCCGGCTGCCAACGTGCCCGCGATCGCGAGGTAGGGGTTGCAGTCCACCCCTGGAATGCGGTTCTCGATACGCCGCGCCGCAGGCGAGGCATGCGGCACGCGAAAGCCCACGGTGCGGTTGTCGTACCCCCACTGGACGTTGATCGGCGCGGCCATGAAGCGCGATAGACGCCGGTACGAATTGATATACGGCGCGAAGATCGGCATCAACGCGGGCGTGTATTTCTGCAACCCCGCGATGTATTGGTGGAACATCTCGGTCGGCGCGCCGTCGCGATCGGTGAATAGGTTTCGTCCCGTCTCGGTATCGACGACGCTTTGATGCACGTGCATGGCGGAGCCCGGCTCGCCCTCCATCGGCTTGGCCATGAACGTGGCGTACATGTGATGGCGCAGCGCCGTCTCGCGCACGGTGCGCTTGAACAGAAACACGCGGTCGGCGAGATTAAGCGGATCGCCGTGCAGGAAATTGATTTCCATTTGCGCCGCGCCCACTTCGTGGATCAGCGTATCGACTTCGAGTTCTTGAATCTCGCAGTACTCGTAGATGTCCTCGAACAGGGGATCGAACTCGTTGACCGCTTCGATCGAGTAGGCTTGGCGCCCGGTCTCGGGTCGTCCCGTCCGGCCGATCGGCGGCTGCAACGGCAGATCGGGATCTTTGTTCATCTCGACGAGATAGAACTCGAGTTCCGGCGCGACGACAGGCTTCCAGCCCTTCGCTTTATAGAGATCGAGCACGCGGCGCAAGACGCGGCGCGGCGAGATTTCGACAGGCGAGCCGTCGAAATGCACGCAGTCATGGATCACTTGCGCGGTGGGATCGACGGCCCAGGGAACGAGCCGGATCGTCGAGGCATCGGGCACGCAAACCATGTCGGGATCGGTGACGCCGGTCAAACCGCCGTCGTCGGGGTATTCGCCGGTGACGGTCTGAATCATGACCGCCTGCGGCAGACGCATGGATTCGCCCGATTCGAACTTGCTGCGCGGAATGATCTTGCCGCGCGCGATACCGGCCATATCCGGAATGATCGCCTCGATCTCGGTGATGCGATGCTTCTTGAGAAATTCGTCGATCTCGACCATGAGAGTCCTCGTTCGGTGTAATGGGTAGGGGCGGATGCCGTGCGTTTAGGCGTGCGCGTTCGAGCGCGCCGCGCGCCGGGCCCGGCAGGCCGCGCCGAACGCACGAAAGATCTCGCGGGAAAGGGGATCACTTGAATGCCGCCATTCGGGATGCCATTGCACGCCGAGTGCGAACGCGCGCGCCTCCCGCACGCGCGCGGCCTCGATGAGCCCGTCGGGCGCGACGGCCTCGACCGCGAGCGACGGCGCGAGTGTGTCGATGCCCTGTGCATGCAGCGAATTCACGCGAACTTCGGCGCTCGCGCCGCTCAGCGAATGCAATAGGCCGCCCGCGTAAAGCCGGACGCAATGTGCGGGGCCGTACTGGACGTCGATCGGATCGGTGGGGGTCTCGCGATGGTCGTCGTGACCGGGCACTTCATGCACGCTTTGATGCAGCGTGCCGCCTAGCGCGACGTTCATTTCTTGGAATCCGCGGCAAATCGCGAGCACCGGCACGCCATGTTCGATGGCGGCGAGCATGAGCGGCAACGTCGTGGCGTCGCGATCGGGATCGTGCAAGGTGCCCGAGATGCTCGGCGCGCCGCCGTAGTGGCGCGGTTCGACGTTGGAATGGCTGCCCGTGAAGAGCAGGCCGTCGAGCGCCTGTAGCAGCGCAAGCACCGGCTGGCGTGCGCCGAGCGCCGGAACGGCAAGCGCGAGCGCGCCGGCGCCCTCGACGACCGCCATGAGGTACTTGTCGCCGACGACCTGCGCGCGATGCATGCCGATTTCCGTAGAGTCGGCCGTGACGCCAACGATTGGTTTACTTAGCATAACTAATTAATTGTTCTGATTGGACGGCGGATGCTCGAGCGCGATGGCGGACGCGAGCGTCGCGTACGGTCGAGCACGATTTCGTCCGGCAAACCCTAAACGAGCGTGGGCCTCGCGATAGACGCGATAAACCAAGCGCACAGGCGGCGCCGAAGACGATTCGAATGGATGAGCAGCGGCAGAGAGGCGCTACGGCAGCAGCGAGGCGACGTCGTCGAGATGGACGGCGATATAGGCGCGTGCGGACGTGACGTTGTGACGGCGGACGCAGCGGCGTGACAGGATCGTGAAGACGGACAGAAACCGGCGGAACGCAAGCGGGCCGTTGCTGCCGTCGGCGATGGCGCGGCCGGCGCGAATGCGATTCGCGACCTGCTTGCGGTTCCATCTAACCAAAGGGCCTCGGACTCTCACGATATGACTCGATTCGGTGACATTGAGGGTACAACTACCTGTCAGCATATATCAGCCAAGCGTGCCGTCAATCCCTTTCGAGCGGATCGGGCACCGTTTCACGCGCAATGCATGCGTCGTGCATTTGCCGTTTCGCCTTGCGACACCGTCTGCGGTTGGACCGACGCGTTTCATGCGCGCTCGCGCATCCTCGACTCTCGCGGTGTGATTAGAATGTTCCACAGCGGCTCGCGATGGCCCGATTTTCGAGATAGTTAGGATGCCGGGCGGGTTGTACATCGAACCAACCATTTTCGATGTGAAGCGCCCCCATGCGCGAATCGCTCGCGCAGAGATTTTCGGCCCGGTTTTATCGGTGGTTTCGTTCGATGACGTGGACGAGGCCGTGAGCATCGCCAACGATACCGAATACGGTTTGGCCGCGGCCGTATGGACCGGCAACGTCGCACGAGGTGTCGCGCCGTTTGCGCGCGGGCACGGTGTGGGTCAACTGTTACGATGAGGGCGGGGATATGAACTTTCCGTTCGGCGGCTATCGTCAATCGGGCAACGGGCGCGACAAGTCGTTGCACGCGCTCGACAAGTACACCGAGCTCAAGTCCACGCTCATTAGGCTGCATTAAACGTTTATCAGGTTTCTCTCATGACGGATCCGGTTTACGGCGACGGCGCCATTCGCCGTTCTTCACTTCACGGCTCTTCGGTCGAAAACACCTACGCAGGTGTGCTCTCGTTCATGCGACGGCGCTATACGCGCGAGCTCGCCGGTGTCGACGTGGCGGTATCGGGCATCCCGCTCGACTTGGCGACGACTTTCCGCTCGGGCGCGCGCCTGGGACCCGCCGCCATACGCGCCGCGAGCGTGCAACTCGCGGAATTGAAGCCGTACCCGTGGGGCTTCGATCCGTTCGACGATCTGGCCGTCATCGATTACGGCGATTGCTGGCTCGATGCGCATAATCCGCTCACCATCAAACCGGCCATCGTCGAGCATGCGCGCACGATCTTGCGCAGCGGCGCGAAGATGCTGACGTTCGGCGGCGATCACTTCGTCACCTATCCGCTATTGATCGCGCACGCCGAGCGATACGGCGCGCCGCTTTCGCTGATTCATTTCGACGCCCATTGCGATACCTGGCCCGACGATGAGCCGGACAGCCTCAATCACGGCACGATGTTTTACAAGGCCGTGAAAGACGGGCTGATCGATCCGGCCGCGTCGGTGCAAATCGGCATCCGCACATGGAACGACGACTTCATGGGCATGCATGTGCTCGATGCGCCTTGGATACACGAGCACGGCACGCGCGCTGCCGTCGAGCGGATCGGGGCGGTGGTGGGGGAGCGGCCCGTCTATTTGACGTTCGATATCGACTGTCTCGATCCCGCATTCGCGCCGGGCACGGGCACGCCCGTGGCCGGGGGGGTATCGTCGGCGCAAGCGCTCGCGATCGTGCGCGCGCTCGGGCGATTCGATATCGTCGGCGCCGATGTGGTGGAAGTCGCACCGGCCTACGACCATGCGGACATCACGTCGATCGCGGCGGCGCATGTCGCGTGCGACCTGCTGTGCCTATGGCGGCAGCGCAAGGTGGGGCCCGAGTCGGCCTAACGGCGCATGTACCGCAGGACCCGGGCGGTGCGCCGACGCGTCAGCGAACGGCGGCCCGCTCGCCGGCCGAATAGCCTCGTGCACGTCCCGCCGCAGCGGCCAGGCAGGCGGCGCCCGCGTACGTGACGCCCGCGAGTACGCCAACGACCGTTAGCGCCGTCGACAAATGTACGGCCAGCACCGCGGCGGCACCGGCGAATGCGACGCCGAGCAGACTCCCCGCTTGGCGCAACGCGTTGAGCAATCCCGAGGCGACCCCGGCCGATTCGCCCGGTACTTGTTCGAGAATGGTCGAGATCATGGGCGGCACCGACAACGCCGTCCCGGCGCCGAACCCGGCCATTGCCACGATGACAAAAGCCCAAGGGGCGTTCGTCTCCAAGAGCGCCGCCATCGCGGGGCCGGCGAGCGTGGCGGTCACAAGGCCGATCGTCATCATTCGGGTGGCGCTCAAGCGGCCTTGCAGCTTGCCGGCCAAGACGTTTCCGAGCGATAGGCTCGCCGCCATCGGCAACATCGCCAACCCCGTTTGCCGTGCATCGAGCCCGCGCACGCCGTGTAGGTAGAGGCTCAACAAAAACAGCACGGAAAAGTAGCCGATATAAACGAGCGTACCGCTCGCGTTCATCGCGACGAACTTGGCGTTGCGGAACCAAGCGAGCGGCACCATCGGGTGCGCCGCGCGCCGTTCGACGGCGATCAATAGCGCGGACGCGACGATCGTGACGGCCATCGCACCCCACACCTCGGGCGAGGCCATGCCGCGCGTGGGCAATTCGATCGCCGTGAAACATAGCGCCGCCAACGCGATCGTGCTCGCGATCTGGCCTTTCGCGTCGAAGCCGCTCGAACGCGCGGCCCGCCCATCGGCGCGCACGACGATCCAGGCGCCGGCCAAGGCGACGATGCCCGTCGGCACGTTCACGAGAAATGCGCTGCGCCAGCCAAAGCCATCGACGAGCAGGCCGCCGGCTACCGGCCCGATCGCGGCCGCGATCGACGCGATGCCCGCCCAGGCGGCGATAGCGCGAGCGCGCTCGGCGGGATCGTCGAACGTCGCGCGGACGATCGCGAGGGAGGCGGGGAGGAACAAGGCGGCGCCCATGCCTTGCGCGAAGCGCGCCGCGACGAGCGTGCCGACCGAGGGCGCTAGGCCGCATGCGGCGGAAGCTGCGACGAATAGCGCCAGGCCCGCGAGATAGATGGACTTCGCGCCGAATCGGTCGGAGGCGACGCCACCGGCGAGGATCAGCGCGGCGAAGCTCAGCGTGTAGGCATCGACGATCCAGGCCAGTCCGCTCACCGAGGCATGAAGATGCGCGCGCATCGAGGGCAGCGCGACGTTGACGATCGTCGTGTCGAGGACCGCCATGAACATTCCGCTTGCCACGAGAACGAGCGCCAAGCGACGGCGCACGGCGGCGGCGCGCCCCTCGGCCGGGTCGGGATAAAGCGGTTCCACCGCGCAGTCCGTCATAAACGCCTCCTTTTTGCAGCATCGCTCGATGTCGGCAATGGCGGAAGTCTATAGACTGAGCCTGCTGCAATAAAGTGGTGAATTTGCACTCGGGTGATGCAAAAATGCATCGGCTCGAATCGCCTCGACAACGCTACGGATTCTCGTAAATCGCCATGACGAATTGGGACAACGCACGCTTTTTTTTGGCCGTTGCGCGAACGGGCACCTTGCGCGGCGCGGCATCGCGCCTAGGCGTGGATCAAGCGACGGTCGGCCGGCGCATCGCCGCGCTCGAGGAGGCGCTGTCGGCGCGGCTCTTTCTACGCACGCCGACGATGTACGTGCTGACGAGCGCGGGCGAGGCCATGATTGCGCCGGCCGAGGCGATCGAGCAGGCCGTGCATCAAATCGAGCGGCGCATCGTCGGGATGGACGAGCAACTGTCCGGCACGATCCGCGTTGCCACGACCGACTCGCTCGGTAAGCGGTTCGTCGTCCCGGCGATCGCGAAGCTGCGGGCCGCGCATCCCGGGATCGACGTCGTTTGCGTGACCTCGGCCGGTCTCGCCAACTTGACGCGGCGCGAGGCCGACGTCGCCATTCGTACGCTGCGGCCCGAATCGCCCGATCTCATCGTGCGCCGCCTGGCTCAGCTCGAATCGGGCGTCTACGCGTCGCGCGCGTATTTGGCCGCACGAGGCGAGCCCCGCGAGGGCAGTGCGTTCGAAGGACACGACTTGCTGATGTACCAGCGCACGCTCGTGCCCTCGATGTGGGAATCGCTATGCGGCGAGCCCATCCACCGAGGCTGCGTCGCGTTCCAGACTTCATCGACCATGATGCTGTTCGAAGCGGCGATCGCCGGCCTAGGCGTGACGGAACTCCCGTGCTTCCGCGCGGATGAGGAACCGGAGCTCGTCCGTGTGATGCGCGGCCGGGTCGATCGGTTCGACGTCTGGCTCGTGGCGCATGCCGATCTGTACAAGACGGCGCGTATCCAGGCGTTCATCGACGTCGTCGCGCACGCGTTCGAGCAAGGGCTCTGAGACCCGCCGGCGGGTGAACTGCGCGCTTCGCGCCGCGACTCGAGCAAACGCTCTACTATCGCCGTTGCGCGCGGCACGTTAATCTTGCGCGTCGTTACTTGGAGCGAACACAACAATGAAACAAAACAATCCGCTGTTAGCCGTAACACTGTTGTCCTGTCTGACCGCCTCGAGCGCTTCCTGGTCCGCCGATCTTCCCCCCGTCGCCCCCGTGCGTCCCGTCGAGAACGTCTACTTCGGCACGCCCGTCGTGGACAATTACCGCTACATGGAGAACCTGCAGGACCCCGAAGTCCAGAGCTGGATGAAGGGCCAAAACGATTACACGCGCCGCGTGCTCGCCGCGATTCCCGCGCGCGAGGCGCTCTCCCAGCGCGTCGAATCGCTGATGGGCGGCGATTTGCGGCGCATGAGTTTCACGCGGCGCGGGCATCGGCTGTTCTATCAAACGGCCGCCGCCGGCGATAACCTGCTCAAGCTGGCCTATCGCGACGGCGTGAGCGGCGAAGAACACGTGCTCGTCGATCCGGCGAAGCTCTCGACCGATAGCTCGCGTCATTTCGCGCTCGACTGGTACATGCCGTCGTGGGACGGCCGCTACGTCGCCTACGGAATCTCGGAAGGGGGCTCGGAGCAAAGCGTATTGCACGTGATCGACGTCCAAAGCGGCCGTCAACTCGCCGAATCGATCGATCGGACGAGCTCGTGCATCGTGTCCTGGCGTAGCGACAACCGTTCGTTCTTCTATCTGCGCTACCCGAAGGTCGGGCCGGATACGCCCCCCGCGCTGAGAGAATACAACGCCGTGGCGCGTGTGCACGTGCTGGGAAAAAACGAGAACGGCGACGGCGACGTGGCCGTCTTCGGCCGCGGCGTATCGCCGAAGGTGGACGTGCCCGAAGGGCAAGCCGCCTATGTGATGGTGTCGCCCGACTCGCCGTACGCGGTGGCGGTGGCCAATCACAATATGGACAACAACCCGAATACGTTCTACGTGACACGCCTCGCAGACATTCACGGCGCCGATACGCCCTGGCATAAGATCGCCAACCCCGAGGATGGCGTCGTCGATGTGCAACTGCACGGCGACCGGCTCTATGCGCAGACGGGCAAAGACGCGCCGCGCTTCAAGATCGTCTCGGCACCGCTCGCGCATCCCGATCTCGCTCATGCGCAGGTCGTCGTGCCGGAGGGCTCGAACGTGATCGATTCGTTCGCGCTCGGCGCCGACGGCATCTATCTGGCGGAGCGCGCCGGGGCCACGTTCGAACTGCATCGAACCGGCTTCGACGGCAAGGGCGACGCGACGATCGCAATGCCCTTCGCGGGCGCGATCCACGACCTCGCAACCGACGAGAAGCTGCCCGGCGTCATGTTCGCGTTGCATAGCTGGACGAAGTCGCCGCGCGAGTTCGCTTACGCCCCCGGTGCGGCGGGCGCGGTGGACACGGGCTTGATTCCGCCGTCGAAGACGGAGGCGGACGACTTGCAGGCGGTGGAAACGTTCGCCACCAGCTACGACGGCACGCGCGTTCCGGTATCGATCATCTCGAAGAAGGACATCAAGCTCGACGGCACGCATCCGACGATCATCTACGGTTACGGCAGTTACGGCTTGTCGATGGATCCGAACTACCAAGCCGCGTGGCGAGCCTGGTTCGAACAAGGCGGCATCATGACCGTCGTGCATATGCGAGGCGGCGGCGAGTACGGCGACGCTTGGCACCGGGCCGGCCAAAAGCAGTGGAAGATCAACACGATGTTCGACTTCCTGGCGGGCGCGCATTACATGATCGATCACGGTTACACGCGCCGCGAATATCTGGTTGCGAACGGGCGCAGCGCGGGCGGTATCGTGATGGGCGGGGCTCTGACGATCGATCCGGGGCTGTTCCGAGTCGTGCTCGACGACGTGGGCGTGTCCGATACGCTGCGCTTCGAGACGGAACCGAACGGGCCGCCGAACGTGCCCGAGATGGGCTCCACCTCGACCGAAGCCGGGTTCCACGGCGTGTATTCGATGAGCGCGTACGCGCACATTCATGACGGCACGCAGTATCCGGCCGTCATGTTCACGACGGGCGCCAACGATCCGCGCGTATCGCCGTGGCACATGCTC
The DNA here is from genome assembly GCF_002879885.1 of Trinickia dabaoshanensis. GTDB lineage: Bacteria > Pseudomonadota > Gammaproteobacteria > Burkholderiales > Burkholderiaceae > Trinickia > Trinickia dabaoshanensis. Next base: position 20,605 of record NZ_PNYA01000001.1, on the reverse strand, counting down.
AAGATGACGGCGCGCGTGCAAGCGGCGACATCGAGCGGTCGTCCCGTGTTGCTGCGCGTCGACTACGATGCGGGGCATGGCATCGGCTCGAGCGTGAAGCAAACGGCCGATCGTTTTGCCGACGAATGGGCGTTCTCGCTCTGGCAAACGGGCGCCAGCGCGTTTCAGCCGAAATCGCATTGATCGGTACCGATCGGCAGTGAGCCGATGGGTCCGCCCGGCGCGCGTTGCGCCCGGGCGGACCCATGCTCGTGCGCCGCCGCGTACGCTCAGGCCGCTTCGATGAAATCGTGCGCGGCGCGCGCACCGGCCGACGCACGTAGCGCGTCGAGCGCCTGCCTTTCGATGCGCCGGATGCGCTCGCGCGAGACCCCGGTCCGTTGCGCGATCTCATCGTACGTGCGCGGGACGTCGTCGCCGATGCCGAAGCGCTGACGCAACACATCGGCCTGCTCGGGCGGCATCGTTTTCAGCAGCGAGGCCACGCAAGCGTTCAGGCGGTGGCCGGCCAGTGCCTCGAACGGATCGACGCCCGTTTCATCTTCGATCGCATCGGTCAGCGACACCTCGCCGTCGGCCATCGGCGCATCGAGCGACATCGGTTCGGCGGGCAAAGCGAGCAACGCTCGCAGCTTGTCCGGCGCAAGATCGGTGAGCGCGGCGAGTTCGTCGACGCTCGCCCGCGCCCCCGTTCGCTGATGAATTTGATGGGCGGCACGCCAGACGCGGCTCGCCTCTTCGCTCACATGAACCGGCACGCGGATCGTGCGTGCGCGATCGGCCACCGCGCGCGACACGGCTTGGCGGATCCACCAGGTCGCATAGGTCGAAAACTTGAAGCCGCGCCGGTACTCGAAATTCTCGACGGCGCGCATGAGGCCCAGGTTGCCTTCCTGCACGAGGTCCGCCAAATCGAGCCCTCGATGCTGGTAGCGCTTGGCGATCGACAGCACGAGCCGTAGATTGGCTTCCACCATGCGGGCGGTGGCGCGTGCGATGCGCGCTTGGGCGGCCGCGATCTCGCGCTGCCGGGCGGGGGAGGCCGAATCGTTCGCGGCCGCCTCGCGCAATACCTCGCGTCCGGCCTCGATTTCCATCGCCAGCGCGATCTCGCCCTCGCGCGTCAAAAGCGGCACCGCTTGCATGCGCCGCGTGAAGACCGTCAACGGTTCGGTCGACGCGCGCGCGCCCGCCGCCGCGTCGCTCAGCACGGCGCTGGCCTGTTCGAGGGATTCGCTATCGACCGGCTCGTCGATCTCGAAGCCGCTAGCGAGCGGCCGCTCCTCGAGCACGGCGATTCCCACCTCCGATAACGCGGCCAGCACGGCATCGGTCAGCGTGTCGTCGTCGGCTAACGCATCGGCCAAGTCCGCCTCGGTCAGATAGCCTTGCCGCGCCGCTAGAGCGAGCAATTGCGCGAGCGTGTCGGCATGACCCGGGCGCTCGGCTAACGGAGCGCACAGGCCGAGAGAGGGCGCGTCGGGCGACGCATTCGTGTGCAGATTCATTTGATCGACGGGGACGACCCGCTCAAGCAGAACAGAGGACGAACCGCAGGCTGCATCGGCAACCGTTTAGGACCGCTAACGAAAGCGCGGGGCGAAGGCACGGCGTTCGTATGCCACGGCAGTTGGGGACGATCGGCGCAAGTTCAATCGCCCGGTGCGGCCCGATTGCTTCGGCCGGGGCTGCCGATCGCGGGTACCGTCGCGCTAGGCCGTGCGGCGCACGTCGAGGTCGCCGGAGTGGCCGTTCGGTACGGCCGCCGGCTTGCCAAACCAGGGCACGTCGGCCTGCAGCGAGGCGGCGTAGGCCGACCAACCCTGAGGATTGCCCGCAAAAAGGTGCTCGCGTACCGGCGCGGCCAATGCCGCATGGTCGAGCGGCGTTTCCAGCAGCAGTTGCGGCCATAGGCAAAACGCGCGTAGCGCGGCGGCGGCGAACTCCGGCACGGTCATCCGTTCGTATGCGTATTCGAGCAGCGGGACATCGGCCAAGAGCGGCTGACCTTCGATCAACTCGCCCAGCGTTTGCTCGAGGCCTTCATGCTCCATCAGCAGGCTGGCCGTGCGCAGCACGCCACCCAGGTGCAACAGCAAGGCCCGGCGTTCGTGATTCTCGTCCATGCGATGCTCCTTGCCGCAGCGATGCGGCCCTCGATTTTTCGTACGCGCCTCGGTGGCACGGGCCCACGGGACGATCATGACCATCGTAGACACCGGCAGCGAAGCGGCTGTTGATCGGCATCAAGCCGGGGAGTCGCCGCGAGGCGCGCGCTTGCTTGACGACGATCAAGGGCCGCCGCCGCCGGCGGGGCACGATGGATGGCATCGCTTCGTCCCCACTGGCTGCCATGACCCATACACTGCGTCTTACACCCGATTGCCTGCGCCGAACGTGCGATCCGAAGCATTTCGACTTCATTACGACCGAGGAGTTGCCGGAACCGGAAGAAATCGTCGGACAAGACCGCGCGCTCGAGGCGATCCGGGTCGGCGTCGGGATCGGGCACGACGGTTACAACTTGTTCGTGCTCGGCCCCACCGGAGCGGGTAAGCGCACGGTGCTCGAGCGGATCATCGGCGCGCGCGCGAAAGCCGAGCATGCGCCGGACGGTTGGTGCTACGTCAACGATTTCGAACAGCCGCACAAGCCGCATGCGCTGCGCTTGCCGCCGGGCCGCGCCACGACGTTGCACCATGAAATGGACCAACTCGTCGAGGAGTTGAAAGTCGTGATCCCGGCGACGTTCGAAAGCGATTCGTATCGCGCGCAGGCCGAGCGCATCGATACGGAGTTCAACGAGCGCCACGAACGGGCGTTCGCCGCGCTCGGCGACGAGGCCCAGCGGCACAACGTGGCGCTGATCCGCACGCCGATGGGCTTTTCGCTCGCGCCGATGCACGGCGGCGAGACGCTGAACGAGGAGCAATACGAAGCGTTGCCCCCCAATGAACGCGCAGCGATCGAGGCGAGCATCGGCGGGCTCAAAGAGCAACTCGAGAAATTGCTCCGGCAGGTGCCGGTATGGCACAAGGAGCGACGCGAGCGGATTCGCTCGCTGAATCGGGAAGTGGCGCTAGCGGCGGTGTCGCATTTGGTGGACGACGTCAAACGCGATTTCACCGATCTGCCGCTCGTCATGGCGTATCTGGACGCCGTGCAACTGGACGTGCTCGACAACGTCGACGCGTTTCGCAAAACGCCCGAGGGCGAGATGCCGGCCGGCGATTCGGTGTTCTCGCGCTATCGCGTCAACGTGCTGCTCGATCAAGAAGCGGCGATGGGCGCGCCGGTCGTCTTTCAAGACTTCCCGTCGTATCAAAACCTGATCGGCCGCGTCGAACATCGCGCCATGTTCGGCACGCTCGTCACCGACTTCACGTTGATCAAGCCCGGCGATCTGCATCGCGCGAACGGCGGCTACCTGCTGCTCGAGATGGACAAGGTATTGCGCCAGCCGTTCGCCTGGGAAGCGCTCAAGCGAGCGCTATTCAAGCGGGAAGTGCGCATCGAATCGCTGGCCGAAATGTTCAGCATGGTCAGCACCGTCTCGCTCGAGCCGGAACCGATCGCACTCGACGTCAAGGTCGTGCTGTTCGGCGATCGCTGGCTGTATTACATGCTCTACGAGCTCGATCCCGATTTCGCTCAGCTCTTCAAGGTACCGGCCGATTTCGAAGACGACCTGCCGCGCGACGGCGCGAATCACGCGCGCTACGCGCGCCTCGTGGCGTCGGTCGCGCGTTCGCATGGACTGCTGCCGTTGTCCCGTGACGCCGTGATGCGCGTCGTGGAGCAGCAGGCGCGCAATGCCGGCGATGCCGAAAAGCTCTCGCTGCATATGCGCACGCTGGCGGATTTGCTCCGCGAGGCCGACTTCCATGCGCGCGACCGTCAGGCGCAGGCGGTGGAACGGCAAGACGTGGTGCGGGCGATCGCCGCGCAGCTCGCGCGTCATGACCGCGTGCGCGAACACTTGCGCGAAGCGATGCTGCGCGGGACGCTCTTGATCGATACCGACGGCGCTCGCGCCGGACAAGTGAACGGTCTGTGGGTGACGCAGTTCGGCGGCGCGGCGTTCGGTCAGCCGGCCCGGATCACGGCACGCACGCATTTGGGCGAGGGCGAAGTCGTCGATATTCAGCGCGAGGCCAAGCTCGGCGGCAATATTCATTCCAAAGCCGTCATGACGCTCGCGGCCTATCTCACGGCGCGTTACTCCAGCACTCAGCCGCCATGCCTCGCGGCGAGCCTCACGTTCGAGCAGACTTACGGCGAAGTGGAGGGCGATAGCGCGTCGGTGGCGGAGTTGTGCGCACTCGTGTCGTCGCTCAGCGATGTCCCGATCAAGCAATCGCTCGCCGTGACGGGCTCGATCAACCAATACGGCGAAGTGCAAGCGATCGGCGGCGTGAACGAGAAGATCGAAGGCTTCTTCGATCTATGCGCGGCGAGGGGGCTGACGGGCGAGCAAGGCGTCGTCATCCCGCGCGCGAACATCAAGCATTTGATGCTGCGAGAAGATGTCGTCGAGGCTGCCGCGGCGGGGCGGTTTCACGTTTATGCGGTGGCGTCGGCGGACGAAGCCATCGAGTTGCTGACGGGTGTGCCGGCAGGCGTAGCCGATGCGCAAGGCGTGTTTGCGCCCGATAGCGTCAATGCGCGCGTGTGCGCGAAGCTCGCGACCTACGCCGCGGCCCGGCGCGCGTTCGCCCAACCGATGCGCGCAATGATGCTGCGCCACAAGTGGCACGCGGCGGCAAACAGTTACTCGCGCGCGAGCGCGAAGCCACATAAGGGAGATCGCGATGAATGAGCCGGCTGCCTATCTTGCGTATCAACCGGACGGCCCCGGGCTCGTGTGTGCCGTGATGGTGCTCGTCGATGGGCCCAATGTCTACGGTTGGTATGCGGGGCCCTCGCGAGGGCAGTACGTTTCGGCCTTTTTCATGCTCGAGCATTATTACTCGCCCCATGAAACGGCCTTTTATCGCACGATCGGCGATGACGTCTACGACGATTGGGTGCTCGCCTATCCACCGCGGGAAATCGAGCTTGGCGCGCGTTCGCCGCTGCCCGAGGGGGTAGGGCATGCGCTCGAACGCGCGCAAGACGCATTCGTTGCCGAATGGCTCGTTTACCGCGACGATCCGGCCAGTGCGGCCGATGTCGAGTGGTATCGCGCGCGCAACCTTCCGCTCGCGCATGCGGGCATTCGTTGCGACAAGCTGCCCAAGCTGACCGAGGCGCAACTGACGTGGACTTACGCGTCCCCCACGCTCGATTTGAACATCGTCGATTGCTTGCGTAAGCGCTGGCCGCTCGATTTCGCGCTCGCGGCTTGAGTGCTCGGCGTCCAGGGGTTCGCGGGATCGAGCGATAAGGGCGAGCCGGCCGGTGCTCGCCGATGTGCCCGCGTGCACCGATTTAACGACCAAACCTTGGGTGCAAGAAGCCGGTGTGGACGTCCTCGACGCGCCGTTCTTCGCACGCGGCAACATCGCCACGGCGGGCGGGTGTATGGCTTCGCCGTATCTCGCGGCGTGGATCATCGCGCGAACCGAAGGGGTGGAAGCGGCTCGCGCGGCGTTGCACTACGTCGCGCCGGTCAGCGAGAAAGAGCCTTACGTAGAGAACGCGTTCAAGCATCTTCTTCGATACCTGCCGCGTTGATCCGCCAACACGCATTTGACGCGCATCAAGCGCCGCCATCGACGCAACGGATCGCAGGCCGACAGGTTGTCGCATGAAATGTCACTTTGTGATGTAGTTGATTAGCATCAAGCCCCCGGATGGGCTGACCGGTTAGTTTGTGAACCGTCGGGGCGTGCGCGCGCCGGCGGCAACGTCGGGGGCATCGCCTCGACGTTCACAACGAATCGATAGGGGAACCGTCATGACCATCCGTTCGCTGACACAGCGAAGTGGCCACACGCTGGAAATCTGGACACCCGAGGACAAAGCGTTCTGGGAGCGCGAGGGCGAGGCCGTCGCCAAGCTCAATCTGTGGATCTCGGTGCCCGCGCTGTTCCTCGCTTTTGCAATCTGGCAGGTTTGGAGCGTCGTGGCCGTGAGCCTGCCCGCGCTCGGCTTCAAGTATTCGACCGACCAGCTCTTTTGGCTCGCTGCCGCCCCTGCGCTCAGCGGCGCCACGCTACGCATCTTCTATTCGTTCATGGTGCCGCTCGTCGGCGGTCGCAGATGGACGGCGATTTCGACGGCATCGCTGCTCGTACCCGCGCTCGGTATCGGCTTCGCGGTGCAGGACAACACCACACCCTACGGCACCATGCTCATGCTGGCGTTGCTGTGCGGCTTCGGCGGCGGCAACTTCAGCTCCAGCATGGCCAACATCAGCTTCTTCTTTCCGAAGGAGCGCAAAGGCTCGGCACTGGGCGTGAACGCCGGGCTCGGCAACCTCGGCGTATCGGTGGTGCAGTTCCTGAGCCCGCTCGTCGTGACCGCAGGCGTGCTCGGCATCTTCGGCGGGGCGCCGCAAACGATCGTCAAGGCCGGCCACACGTCGCAAGTCTGGATGCAAAACGCGGCCTTTATTTGGGTGCCGTGGATCGCGATCGCGTCGCTGGCCGCCTGGTTCGGCATGAACGACATCGCGGAGGCGAAAGCATCGTTCGCGGCCCAGGCCGCGATCTTCCGGCGCAAGCACAACTGGCTCATGTGCCTGCTCTATCTGGGCACCTTCGGTTCGTTCATCGGCTACGCCGCCGGCTTCCCGCTGCTGATCAAGAACGAGTTTCCCAGCGTCAATCCGCTCGCCTACGCATGGCTCGGACCGCTGATCGGCGCGATCGTGCGTCCGTTCGGAGGCTGGCTCGCCGACAAGCTCGGCGGGGCGCGCGTGACGATGTGGAACTTCGTGGTCATGGCGCTGGCCGTGGGCGGGGTGCTGTTCTTTCTGCCTTCGGGCCCGTCGGGCGGCAGCTTTGGCGGCTTCTTCCTCAGTTTTCTCGTGCTGTTTTTCACGACCGGCATCGGTAACGGCTCGACATTCCGCATGATTCCCGTGATCTTCCTCGCGTTGAACCTGAGCGAAGCCGGCTCGCGCGATCGCGAAGCGGTCGATGCCGCCACGCGCCAAGGCAACACGGAGGCGGCCGCCACGCTCGGTTTTTCCGCGGCCATGGCCGCCTATGGTGGCTTTTTCATTCCCAAGAGTTACGGCAGCGCCATCGCATTGACGGGAGGGCCCGAGGCGGCGCTGTATCTCTTCATCGCTTTTTACGTCGTATGCATTGCGGTCACGTGGTGGCAATACGCCCGCCGCGGCGCACCGATGCCTTGCTGATTTCGGAGCATCCATGAGTCATTTTCTCGATCGACTGATTCACTTCGCGCTGCCGTCCGAGCGCTTTTCGGAAGGACACGGCGTGACCACGGGCGAGGATCGCAAGTGGGAGGATGCCTACCGAAATCGCTGGTCGCACGACAAGATCGTGCGCAGCACGCACGGCGTGAACTGCACGGGCTCGTGCTCGTGGAAGATCTACGTGAAGGGCGGCATCGTGACGTGGGAGACGCAGCAGACGGACTACCCGCGCACGCGCTGGGACATGCCCAACCACGAGCCGCGCGGCTGCGCGCGCGGCGCGTCGTATTCGTGGTACCTGTATAGCGCCAATCGCGTCAAATACCCGATGGTACGCGGCCGCCTGCTCAAGCGTTGGCGCGCGGCCCTCGCGGTGCACGCCGATCCGGTCGATGCATGGGCCTCGATCGTCGAGGACGATGCCGCGCGGCGCGACTACCAACAGGTGCGCGGCATGGGTGGTTTCGTGCGCAGTAGCTGGGAGGAAGTGAATCGGCTCGTCGCCGCGGCCAATGTCTACACGATCAAGCGTCACGGGCCCGACCGCATCATCGGCTTTTCGCCGATTCCCGCGATGAGCATGGTCAGCTACGCGGCCGGCAGCCGCTATCTGAGCTTGATCGGCGGCGTATGCATGAGCTTTTACGATTGGTACTGCGATTTGCCGCCCGCGAGTCCGCAAGTGTGGGGCGAGCAGACCGACGTGCCCGAATCGGCCGACTGGTACAACTCGACCTTCATCATTGCCTGGGGCAGCAACGTCCCGCAAACGCGCACGCCCGACGCGCACTTCTTCACCGAGGTGCGTTACAAGGGGGCGAAGACGGTCGCGATCACCCCCGACTATAGCGAGGTCGCCAAGCTCGCCGATTTGTGGCTGCATCCGAAGCAAGGCACCGACGCCGCGCTCGCGATGGCGATGGGCCACGTCGTGCTGACTGAGTTCTTCTTCCGCACACGTAGCGCGTATTTCGACGACTACGTCCGCCGCTACACGGATATGCCGATGCTCGTCGTGTTGCAGCGGCACACGCTGCCGGACGGCCGCACGACGCTCGTTCCGGGCCGGTATGTGCGGGCGAGCGACTTCGAAGGGCAGCTCGGGCAGACCAACAATCCCGAATGGAAGACTGTGGCCTTCGATCGGTCGGGGCGCGTGGTGCTGCCGAACGGCTCGATCGGGTTCCGTTGGGGCGCCGAGGATCGCGACGACGCCGGCAAGTGGAATCTCGAAGAGAAGGAAGCGCAGGGCGGCGGGGCGACGAGCCTTAAGCTGTCGGTGCTCGAGGACGGCGCGCAGCCGCACGAGATCGTCGATGTCGCATTCCCGTATTTCGGCGGGGTGCACAACCCGCATTTCCCGGCAAACGAACAAGGCGGCCGCATCAACATCGCCCGCGTGCCGGCCGCGCGGCTGACGCTGGCGGGAGAAAACGGCGCGCAGGAAGCGTACGTGGCGACGGTGTTCGATTTGCAGGCCGCGCAATACGGCGTCGATCGCGGCCTCGGCAGCGGTGCATCGAGCTACGACGTCGACGCGGCTTATACGCCCGCGTGGGCCGAATCGATCACGGGCGTCGAGCGCTCGCAGATCGTCGCGCTGGCGCGTCAATTCGCGGAGAACGCCGACAAGACGCACGGCAAATCGATGGTCATCATCGGCGCCGCGATGAATCACTGGTACCACGCCGACATGAACTACCGCGGCGTCATCAACTTGTTGATGATGTGCGGCTGTATCGGCCGCAGCGGCGGGGGCTGGGCCCACTATGTCGGCCAAGAGAAGCTTCGCCCGCAAACGGGCTGGACGGCGCTCGCCTTCGCGCTCGATTGGTCGCGTCCGTCGCGCCAGATGAACGGCACGAGCTTCTTTTACGCGCATACGGATCAATGGCGCTACGAGAAATTGAGCCCCGGCGAAATCGTTTCGCCGCTGGCCGATGCGGCCAAGTTCGGCTCGAGCATGATCGACTACAACGTGCGCGCCGAGCGTATGGGCTGGCTGCCGAGCGCGCCGCAATTGAAGACGAACCCGCTACGGCTCGCGGCTCAGGCGAAGGCGGCCGGTCAGGGCATCGGCGAGTACGTGGCGCAGGGGCTCACGAACGGCAGCTTGCAGATGAGCTGCGAGGACCCCGATGCCCCCGAGAACTGGCCGCGCAACATGTTCGTGTGGCGTTCGAACTTGCTGGGCTCGTCCGGTAAGGGGCACGAGTACTTCTGCAAGCACTTGCTCGGCACGAGCAACGGCGTGCAGGGCAAGGATTTGGGCCCGAGCGATGCGAAGCCGAGCGAGGTGAATTGGCACGACGAAGCCCCCGAAGGCAAGCTCGACCTGCTCGTGACGCTCGACTTCCGGATGAGCACCACGTGTCTGTATTCCGACATCGTGCTGCCCACCGCGAGCTGGTACGAAAAGAACGACTTGAATACGAGCGACATGCATCCGTTCATCCACCCGCTCTCCGCGGCCGTGGACCCGGTATGGCAAGCGCGTTCGGATTGGGAAATCTACAAGGGATTCGCGCAGGCATTCAGCGACGTGTGCGGCAGCCATTTGGGCGTCGAGCAGGACGTGGTCATGACGCCGCTCATGCACGATACGCCCGCCGAGCTGGCGCAGCCGTTCGACGTGCGCGAATGGCACAAGGGCGAATGCGCGCTGGTGCCGGGCAAGACGGCGCCGCAGGTGACGCTCGTCGAACGCGACTATCCGAATCTGTACAAGCGCTTCACGGCGCTCGGGCCGCTCATGTCGAAAGTGGGCAACGGCGGCAAGGGTATCGCCTGGCAGACCGAGGCCGAGGTTCGGCAGCTGGGCGAACTGAACGGCTTCACCGAAGAGGCGGGCGTAACGAACGGCATGCCGCGCATCGTGACCGATATCGACGCGTGCGAAGTCATCTTGCAACTCGCGCCGGAGACGAACGGTCATGTCGCCGTCAAGGCTTGGGAGGCCCTGTCGAAAGCGACCGGCCGCGATCACACGCATTTGGCGTTGCCGCGCGAGGACGAAAAAATCCGCTATCGCGACGTGCAGGCGCAGCCGCGCAAAATCATCAGTTCGCCGACTTGGAGCGGCATCGAAAGCGAGACGGTCAGCTACAACGCCGGCTATACGAACGTCTATGAGTTGATCCCATGGCGAACGCTCACGGGGCGGCAGCAGTTCTATCAGGACCACCCCTGGATGATCGCGTTCGGCGAAGGTTTTTCGAGCTACCGTCCGCCGGTGGATATGAAGGCGACGGACTTGATGAACGGCGCGAAGCCGAACGGCAACACCGAAATCGTGCTGAATTTCATCACGCCGCACCAGAAGTGGGGCATTCACAGCACCTACAGCGACAACTTGCTGATGCTCACGCTCAATCGCGGCGGGCCCGTCGTCTGGCTCAGCGAGGACGACGCCCGCCGCGCGGGGATCGAGGACAACGATTGGATCGAGCTGTTCAACGTCAACGGCGCGATCTCGGCGCGAGCCGTGGTGAGCCAGCGCGTGAACCCGGGCATGGTGCTCATGTATCACGCGCAGGAAAAAATCATCAACACGCCGGGTTCCGAAATCACCGGGGTGCGAGGCGGTATCCATAACTCGGTCACGAGAATCGTGCTCAAGCCCACGCACATGATCGGCGGCTACGCGCAATTGAGTTACGGCTTCAACTATTACGGAACGATCGGCACGAATCGCGACGAGTTCGTCGTCGTGCGCAAGATGCGCCGCGTGGATTGGCTCGACGAGAGCACCGCGGGCAGCGCAGTGCAAACGCAAGGAGCAGGACAATGAAAGTGCGCGCCCAAATCGGCATGGTGCTCAATCTGGACAAGTGCATCGGATGCCATACATGCAGCGTAACGTGCAAGAACGTCTGGACCAACCGGCCCGGGGTGGAATACGCGTGGTTCAACAACGTCGAAACGAAGCCCGGTGTCGGCTACCCGAAACAATGGGAGAACCAGGAGAAGTGGAACGGCGGCTGGATTCGTAAGAAGGACGGATCGATCGAACCGCGCCAAGGCGGCAAGCTCAAGGTCCTCTCGAAGATTTTCGCCAATCCGAATCTGCCGCAGATCGACGACTACTACGAACCGTACACGTTCGATTACGATCATCTGCAAAGCGCACCCGAGATGAAGGCCGCGCCCACCGCCAAGCCGCGCAGCTTGATCACGGGGCAGCCGATGGAGAAGATCACGGGCGGGCCGAACTGGGAGGAGATCCTCGGCGGCGAATTCTCGAAGCGCAGTAAGGACAGTAATTTCGAGCAGATCCAGAAAGACATCTACGGACAGTTCGAAAACACGTTCATGATGTATTTGCCGCGGCTGTGCGAGCACTGCCTGAACCCGGCATGCGTGGCGTCCTGCCCATCGGGATCGATCTACAAGCGCGAGGAAGACGGCATCGTCCTGATCGACCAGGACAAGTGCCGCGGATGGCGCATGTGCGTGAGCGGCTGCCCCTACAAGAAGATCTACTACAACTGGAAGACGGGCAAAGCCGAGAAGTGCATCTTCTGCTATCCGCGTATCGAGGCGGGACAGCCTACCGTCTGTTCGGAAACCTGCGTCGGCCGGATTCGCTACCTGGGCGTGCTGCTCTACGACGCCGATCGCATCGAGGCGGCAGCGAGCGTCGAAGACGAGAAGGCACTCTATCAAGCGCAACTCGATGTGTTCCTCGACCCGAACGATCCCGAGGTGATCGAGGCGGCGCGTCGCGACGGCGTGCCCGAAAACTGGCTGCAAGCGGCGCGTACGAGCCCGGTGTACAAGATGGCCGTCGATTGGCAAGTGGCGTTGCCGCTGCACCCCGAGTACCGCACGCTGCCGATGGTCTGGTACGTGCCGCCGCTCTCGCCGATCACCGGTGCGGCGCAGGCCGGCCATATCGGCGCGAACGGGGCGATTCCCGACGTGAGCCAGCTTCGCATCCCCGTGAAGTACTTGGCCAACTTGTTGACCGCCGGCGACGAGGGCCCCGTCGTGCGGGCGCTCGAACGAATGCTCGCGATGCGCGCCTATCAGCGCGCGAAGCACGTGGACGGCGTCACCGACGATTCCGTGCTGCGGCAAGTGGGCTTGAGCGTGGAGACGATGGAGCACATGTACCGCGTGATGGCGATCGCCAACTACGAAGACCGGTTCGTTATCCCCACCTCGCACCGCGAGTATGCGGAGAACGCGTTCGATATGCGCGGCGGCTGCGGCTTCAGCTTCGGCAACGGCTGCAACCATGGCGACGAGCCCAGCCTGTTCGGCGGCGAAGGCAAGCGCACGATTCCGATCAAGGTGGAGAACTGATCATGGGGCAATACGATCGAGAACAACGCGCGTTCGCGACGACGCTGCGCGCGCTGTCCTACCTGATGCGTTACCCGGATACGCAATGGCGCAGTCACCTCGACGAAGTGGGCGAGGCCATCGTCGACGCCAATGCGCTGAGCCACGCTCGTCTCGAACGAGTCGGGGCGCTGATCGAGCAGATTCGGCAAGCCGATGCGCTCGACGCCGAAGCGGCTTACGTCGAATTGTTCGATCGGGGCCGCGGCACCGCGCTGCATCTGTTCGAGCACGTGCACGGCGACTCGCGCGAGCGCGGGCCGGCGATGCTCGACCTGATCGCCACGTACGAGCAAGCGGGTCTTGCGATGCGGACCGACGAGCTGCCCGACCATCTGACGGTACTGCTCGAATATGCGTCCACGCAGCCGCGTGAAGCGGCCGTAGCGTTGCTCGGCGAGGTCGCCCATATCTTGCGGCGCATCCACGGCGCCGTCGATAAACGCGGCAGCGCCTATGCGGCCGTGCTCGGTGCGCTGCTCGAACTCGCGGGCAAGCGCGCGGATGCGCTCGAGCCCGCGCTCGAAGCCGAAGCCGAACCCGATCTGGACGAAACGTGGCAGGAACCCGCGGCGTTCGACGGCTGCGGCAATCAAGGTCAACAGGGCGGGCAAAGCCAAGCCGTGGCGGGGCAGCCACAGCCGGTGCGCATCGTGCGCCGCGCGCCCAACGCCGAATCACCCGCAGCGCATAGCGCCGCCCAAGGAGCACGGGCATGAGCAACGCATTCGATACCTTCTTTTTCTCGGTTTATCCGTACATCTGCTTGTCGATCTTTCTGCTCGGCAGCCTGGCCCGGTTCGAGCGGGCGCAATACACCTGGAAGAGCGATTCGTCGCAGTTGCTGCGGCATGCTCAATTGCGCTGGGGCAGCAATCTCTTCCATATCGGCGTGCTGTTCCTGCTGTTCGGACACACCGTGGGTTTGCTGACGCCGCACGCGTTGTACTCGGCGTTCATCACGGCCTCGCAAAAGCAGATGCTGGCGATCGTCTCGGGCGGCGTTGCCGGGACGCTGTGTTTCGTCGGGTTGACGATGCTGCTGCATCGGCGCTTGTTCGATCCGCGCATCCGAAAAACGAGCCGTTCGACCGATATCGCGATTTTGGCCGTGCTCTGGGTGCAGCTTTGCCTCGGGCTGCTTACGCTGCCGTTTTCGTATGCTCAGCGCGCCGACGCGCACGAAATGCTGATGCTGGCCGATTGGGCCCAGCGGATCGTCACGTTGCGGCCGGATGCGAGCGCGATGGCCTCGGTGCTGTGGCCGTTCAAGCTGCATTTGATTCTGGGCATGACGGTGTTCTTGCTGTTTCCGTTCACGCGCCTCGTGCATATTTGGAGCGGGTTCGGTACGCTAGCTTATGCGCTGCGTCCGTATCAATTGGTGCGCTCGCGCCGCTTGGGTCCGGTGGCGCGGCGCAACGGGGTGCGGCGCGGATTTTGAGCACGTGACGGCTCGGCGCCGCCTCGCGCCGACGTCCTTCTAGTCTCGTGAACGTCGATTGGAGAAGCATGATGAGTGCCAACTCGAGTCCCCAATTGCCGGCTGCCACGGCTAGCGATATCCGTGGAATCGTCGGTCCGCTGGAAGATGAAGTGATTGCGCGAATCGTGGAGGTGGGCGCGACGAGCGCCGAAGTGCTCGATGCCTACACGCGCTATCGATCGGATCAATTGCAGGAAAAAAAGCTCGAGTACGAACTGCATGGGAAGGCGGCGCGCGTCTTCGATATCTTGCAAGCGGAAGAGTCCGACGACGAGCCGGGTTGATGGCGATCGATCCCGGCTCGATCGAATGACCGCAGCCGCCGTGTGCGAAGCGCGGCTGCGCCTGGCTTGTTGCCCTATGCCGCGAAGCGCATTGCGGCGCTGCGCGCGTTCAACGAGCGTCTTTACACACGCGCTTGGCCTGGCGGCCCTCGCCGGCGACTTCGCCGATGAAGTGCACGTGCGTGCCGACCGCTACCTCGCCGAAGTCGAGGTCGGCTAGGTTATCGGGACCGAAGTAAAAGTCCTCCTCCGCGGCCGTTCTGATGAACCCGAATCGGTGCTCGCGATTCACGCTGACGACGATGCCATGCAAGGGCTCGGCGTGCGTTTTGACTTGGCCGCGCAGTTTCCGTACCACGTCTTCGAGTTGTCGCGAGGTAGCGTCGAAGGCGTCGCGCAGTGCCACGTACACATCTTCATGCGCCTCGCGATTCGAGACGATTTCGTGGCCCGGCATCGTGAGATCGATCCGGACCGCGAACGGCTTGCCTTGATGCTTGTGCTTCTCGTCGCAAACGATACGAACGCTGCAACGCATGAGTTCGCCGTAGTACCGATCGAGCTTGGCCGCATGCTTTTTCACCGCGGCTTCGATGGCCTCCGAGCGTTCGAGGCCTTCGAAGAAGATCTCCAAAGGTAGTTTCATGATGGTTCCCGTTGATGGAATAAGCCATGCCCGCTCACGCGCATCGCCGGGGCCGGGCCCGGCGCGCGTCAGTGTCTCCATTTTTCGCCCGGGTGGGCGAGCGTGAGTTGATGCCGATCAACGGGAGCGGGTTCATCGAATTGGACGATTGCCGCAATCGATGCGCGTCTCGAGAGGATCTCGCGCGGCCATACGAAAGCGCGCGGCGCTCGCCGCCTTCCGGCCTTGACGTTCGTCAACGAGGCGATGCGCGCGAAGCCTAGACTGGTTCGAACGAGCTTCGGTACGAGCGATGAACGATGGCCAAGCGAATCGTATTCCTCTGCTTTCTGACGCTGCCCGGCGCATTCGTCGTGCTTGCCGTGTTGTGCCTGCATCCGCGTTGCCGGGCACGAATCGCAGCCTGCGCGGGCGGTGCGCGCTTGATGCGCATCGCCCGCGCCACCGTGCATTTCGGGAGCTTCGCATGCAAACGCAAGAAGTCGATGTCTCGGACGATTACGTCCAACTGAAAGGCCTGCTGACCGTTACGCCCGAGTCACGCGCGATCGTCGTGTTCGCGCACGGCAGCGGCAGCAGCCGGCTGAGTCCGCGCAATCAAGACGTCGCGCAGGTGCTCGAGCAGGCAGGGTTCGCCACGTTGCTGTTCGACTTGCTGACTGCGCAAGAACACGCGCTCGACGTCGTATCGGCCGAGTACCGCTTCAACATCGCGCTGCTCGCGCGCCGGCTCGAGGGCGCGCTCGACTGGCTGCGCACGCGCGCCGATACCCGTTCGTTGCGCATCGGCCTGTTCGGCGCGAGCACCGGCGCCTCGGCGGCACTGGTCGCTGCCGCCGCAAGGCAAGGCGAGGTCAAAGCGATCGTCTCGCGCGGCGGGCGGCCGGATCTTGCCCGCGAGGCGCTGGCTCATGTCGCGGCCCCGACGCTGCTCATCGTCGGCGAACTCGACGACGAGGTCATCCGCCTGAACCGGCTCGCGGCCGCGCAAATGCATTGCGAGCATCGCATCGCGATCGTGCCGGGCGCGACGCATTTGTTCGAGGAGCCGGGGACACTCGAGGAGGCCGCGCATCTCGCGCGCGATTGGTTCGTCTCGAAGCTCGGCGAGCCGCAGCCACAGCTTTAGCGTTAGCGCGACCGGCTTTGCCCGGCCGGCAAGGCGAAGGACGGTTCACGCTTGACGTGGATCAAGACGGGCCTAGGGTTTCCTCGGATATAAAGGGCCTGCGGCGCGAACGAACGATCGTACGAACCGCGCGAAAGATCCACCGGTTCGAGACCGGGTCATCGTCAACGCAACCCGAAACCCGCCATGCGCCAATCCGCGTCATCCGAGCACGAGCACGAACATGCGCGAGCGTCGCGTAGTCGGATCGGTCGCTCATCCGTTCGGTGGATGTTCGCGGTCGCTTGGACGTTCGTGTCGGCGGGATGCATCTCGCTCGCCCCTCAGTACACGCGTCCCGCCATGCCGGTGCCGGCGAGCTATCCGGCCGACACGGTACCGAGCGGGCCCAAGGCGGTCGATGGCGCCGATGCCGCCGCCGCTCCCACGCTGCCCGACTGGCAAGACTACTTTCTCGATCCGCGTTTGCGCGCGCTCATCGGCGAGGCGCTGGCGAACAACCGCGACTTGCGCATCGCGTCGGCCCGCATCGACGAGGCGGGCGCGATCGTGGGCCTTCGTCGCGCCGCGCAGTTTCCCGCGATCGACGCAACGGCCACGGCGGCTCGTTTTCGCTTGCCGGCGGGGCTGCTGAGCCCCCGGCCGGTCGTTGGCGATCTATACGACGCCGGCCTCCTGCAAAGTAGTTGGGAAATCGACTTGTGGGGCCGCGTGCGTAACGCAAAGGCGGCCGCGCTCGAATCGTTGTATGCGGCCGAATCGACGCGCAGGGCGGTGACCTTGAGCTTGATCGCGCATGTGGCCGACACGTATTTCGGCCTGTGCGAATTGGACGAACGCTTGGCGTTCACGCGCGAGACGATCGCGAGCCGGGAGCGTTCCCGGCATATCTTCGCGCGGCGCTACGAGGTAGGCGCCACGTCCAAGCTCGATCTCGAGCAGTCCGAAATATTGCTGGAGCAAGCGCGCACGCTCGAAGCGCAGCTTGCGCAGGCGCGCGCCGCGCAAGCGCATGCATTGGATGCACTCGTCGGCGCACCCGCGAACGTGCAAACGCGCGACCAGCCGCTGGACGACGCGGCCGTCATGTCTTCGCTCGAAGCGGGACTGCCGTCCTCGCTGCTCGAGGCGCGGCCCGACATCGTGGCCGCGGAGCATCGGCTGCGCGCGGCGAACGCGAATATCGGCGCGGCGCGCGCAGCCTTCTTTCCGCGCATCGCCTTGACGAGTTCATACGGCAGCAGCAGTGGCGAACTCGGCAATTTGTTTTCCTCGAGCGCCGGGACGTGGGCCTTCGTACCGAACCTCGCGTTGCCGATCTTCGACGCGGGCCGCAACCGTTCCAATCTCGCGCTGGCGAAAGCGCAGCGCGAGGAAGCGACGGCGCAGTACGAGCAGGCGATACAAAACGCGTTTCGCGACGTCGCCGATGCCTTGTCGGCTACCGACTGGCTCGGCACGCAAGTGCGAACGGCGCGCGCGACGCTCGATGCACAGACGGAGCGGGCGCGTCTGGCGCGTTTGCGATACGACGACGGCGTGACGCCGTTCCTCGAAGTGCTCGATGCGCAGCGCGATTGGCTCAATGCCGAGCAGCAACTCGTGCAAACCCGCCGGGCGCTGCTCTCGAGCCGCGTCGCGCTCTATACGGCGCTTGGCGGCGCCACCGCAACCGCGGACCGCGCGAAGGATGCCGGTGGCGTCGCGGCCGTGCCCAACACCCTCACACATCATGAAAATCACGAATAAATCCGCGCTGATCGCGCTTGGGGTAGCGGCGGCCATCGCGCTTGCCGGCGGCTACGCATGGCTGCACTGGCGCAATACGGGGCCGGGCGACGGCTTCGCGAGCGGCAACGGCCGCATCGAAGCGACCGAAATCGACGTGGCGACGAAGCTGCCCGGCCGCATCGACGACATCTTCGTCGACGAAGGCGACTTCGTCAAAGCTGGCCAGCCGCTCGCGAAGATGGAGGTGCAATCGCTCGATGCGCAACTCGACGAAGCCCGCGCGCGCGAGCAAGAAGCCGTCAATACGGTGGCGAGCGTGGCGGCGCTGGTCGTGCAGCGCGAGAGCGACAAGATCGCGGCGCAGTCGATCGTCACGCAGCGCGCAAGCGAGCTCGATGCGGCGAGCCGCCGGTTGGCGCGGTCGGAAACGCTCTCGCGCGAGGGGGCCTCGTCGATGCAAGAGCGCGACGACGATCGTGCGAGGGTACGCGGCATGGAGGCCACGGTGCGTGCGGCCCAGGCTCAAGTCGCGGCCGCGCAAGCGGCGATCGATGCGACTCGCGCGCAGCTCGTCGCGGCCCGTTCGACGGTGGCGGCGGCCAAAGCCACGGTCCAGCGCGTGCAGTCCGAAATCGACGACAGCCGGCTCGTGGCGCCGCGAGACGGGCGCGTACAGTATCGTGTGGCGCAGGCGGGGGAAGTGCTGCCGGCCGGCGGCAAGGTGCTCAATCTCGTCGATTTGTCCGACGTGTACATGACGTTCTTCTTGCCCGAGACCGTGGCGGGCAAGGTGGCGATGGGGGCCGACGTGCATCTCGTGCTCGACGCGGCCCCGCAATACGTCATTCCGGCGACCGTATCGTTCGTCTCCAGTACCGCGCAATTCACGCCGAAAACCGTGGAGACGCAAAGCGAGCGCGAAAAGCTCATGTTTCGCGTGAAGGCACGCATTAGCCGCGATTTGCTGCTGCGGCATTTGAAGATCGTCAAGACGGGTGTGCCCGGTGTCGCTTGGGTCAAGGTCGATCCGGCCGCCGTCTGGCCCAAGCAACTCGAAGTCAGGGTACCGCAGTGACCGGGTTCGCGGATACGACGAGCGTCGACGCCGGCGACGAGCTCGCGCAGGGCGGGCCGAGTGTCGTCAGCCTGCGCAACGTCTCGTTGCGCTACGGCAAGAGCGTCGCGCTCGAGGACGTGACGATCGACATTCCGGCGGGCAAGATCGTAGGGCTCATCGGCCCGGACGGGGTGGGCAAATCGAGCTTGCTCGCGCTCGTCTCGGGCGCCCGCGCGATTCAGTCCGGTGCCGTGCACGCGTTAGGCGGCGACATGGGCTCGGCGCGCCATCGCGAAACGGTGTGTCCGAACATCGCCTATATGCCGCAGGGGCTCGGCAAGAATCTTTACGCGACGCTTTCCGTCGAGGAGAACCTGCAGTTTTTCGCGCGCTTATTCGGACATGGTGCCGACGAGCGCCGCCGCCGCATCGACACGTTGACGCATAGCACAGGGCTCTATCCGTTTTTGTCGCGTCCCGCGGGGAAGCTGTCGGGAGGCATGAAGCAAAAGCTCGGGTTGTGCTGCGCGTTGATCCACGACCCGGATCTCCTGATCCTCGACGAGCCGACGACCGGTGTCGATCCGCTCGCACGCGCGCAGTTTTGGAATTTGATCTCGACGTTGCGCGCGATGCGTCCGGCGATGACCGTCATCGTTGCGACCGCTTATATGGACGAAGCCGCGCGGCTCGAATGGCTCGTGGCGATGGACGCGGGGCGCGTGCTGGCGACGGGCACGCCGCAGGCGCTGCTCGAGCGTACGCAGGCCCAAACGCTCGAGCAAGCCTTCATCGCGCTCCTGCCCGAAGCCAAACGGCGCGATCATAAGCCGGTCGTCGTGGAACCTTGGCGTGGGGGCGAGGGCGACGAAGCGGCGATCGAAGCCGAAGGCTTGACGATGCGCTTCGGCGATTTCGTCGCGGTCGATCATGTGAGCTTCCGCATTCGCCGCGGTGAGATATTCGGTTTCCTCGGCTCGAACGGCTGCGGCAAATCGACGACGATGAAGATGCTCACGGGCTTGCTCAGCGCGACCGAGGGCACGGCGACGCTGTTCGGCCGCCACGTCGATGCGGGCGATCTCGATACGCGGCGCCGCGTCGGCTACATGTCGCAGGCGTTCTCGCTCTACAACGAACTGACGGTCCGTCAGAACCTCGTGTTGCACGCGCGGCTCTTTCAGGTCGATCCGGCGCGCATCGACGAGCGCGTGGGCGAGATGAGCGAGCGCTTCGGGTTGACGGGGGTGCTCGATGCGCTGCCCGAGCGATTGCCGCTCGGGATCCGCCAGCGGTTGTCGCTAGCGGTGGCGATGGTGCACCGGCCCGAGATGTTGATTCTCGACGAGCCGACCTCGGGGGTGGACCCCGTGGCGCGCGACGATTTTTGGCGCTTGATGATCGATCTGGCCCGGCGCGACCGCGTGACGATCTTCATTTCGACGCACTTTATGAACGAAGCCGCGCGCTGCGATCGGATTTCGCTGATGCACGCGGGCCGCGTGTTGGCGAGCGGTCCGCCGGCGCAACTCGTGAAGGAGCGTGGCGCGCGCACGCTCGAGGAGGCGTTCGTCGGGTACTTGATCGATGCGGGCG
>NZ_PNYA01000019.1 GCF_002879885.1 Trinickia dabaoshanensis | reverse complement strand
TTCGAGCACTATAACGAGCATCATCCCCATAGCGCGCTGAAATACCGTTCGCCACGCGAATTCCGGCGCAGGACCGAATCATCAACTCAAGTGTGAGGCGGTGTCCGGAAGTACGGGGGCAAATCCACGTTTGCACGTCTCTTCCGGATACTCGTCAAAGATTTTCCTTACGTGCACTACGACGATGAACCTGGGCACGTTGTGCGAATCCACGACGACACCGTGCTCCTGGAAAACGACAGGAACGGTGACGTGGTCGCGAGGCAAGGGCTGAAGGTGCTCAGGCTTGAAACCCCAGATGACGGGACCCTACTCGCCTGGTACGACGAGCTTAAGGCGACGGTGGAGGCATAGTCATGACGACGTTCGTCGGAGGAGCTACCCGCACCGGTAGGTGCGGTAACCACTACCACGTTGACCGATGAGCGAAGCAGTTTTTGACGCCATCGCTGCGAAAATCACTGAAGAGCCGCGCTTGCACGGTGCGACCAAAGCCGTCCAGCAGGCAGCGTATCGCGCACGCCGAACTGGCCTGAAGGTACTGGAAAAAGCGGCCCGGGAGCGGGAGTTTGATGAATCCGTGCTCAAAGCAACATTCGCGCGCTATGGAATGCGCTTGGTTCGCAGCGCGAGTGAATACAGCATCGTCGCGGACGGCGACGGACTTGATATACGACGGAACATCGTGAAAGCGCTGCGCGTGTATTGTCGCTCGCGCTACATGAGTGCACACAATGCCGCCCGGCCGAGTGCGAATAGGGCTCGCGCGGACCGTCGCGCCGAGCTGGCTGCAATGGGCATTGACCTGGCTCGCTTTCGGGAAGTGTGCGAGGTCATCGACAGCACGCCGTAGCGTCGTCGCCAACGTCGCGGACCCATCGTCGACTGATGGTTCCGCAGGGTTCGTTCGCGTGCCTAGATTGCGACGGGGTTTTGATACTTGCGGTGAAGCCAGTAAGCAATCAGCGCTGCTTCGCACCTATCGATGCGGCACCTCGTGGGAATGGCATCGCCGAACAGCTCACGTGCACGCGTTCGGCTCGTAGTCTTGTCAGCCGTGACCCCGATGCTCCGCTTCCATACCGATGCAGTCGGAAACTCGACCGACGCCCCGAGCGCCACGGCTGCACCATAAGCACCTCCAGCTGCGAGACTGAGCGTCACGAGCGACGCGGCATTGTCGATGCGAAATGCCAGAGGCCGCTCGATAGCAACAGCAAGCCGCCCATGCGTTGATTCCTCTCGAATCACCCGAATGACGGCCCCCGCTCCTAGCTCTTCCTTGCTTCCGGCATCTACCAGTCTGATTAGTTCGCCAAATGCATCGAGCACCGCAACGGCACCCTTTCTTCCAGGGTCGACGGCTATGTATCGCTGAAAATCTAGAGGGGGCGAGCGGTAATCAGAAGGCTTGGGTGGCATACGGTCTTCGGCAAGCTTTTTCCCGTATAGGAACTCGTCGGGCGCCTGTGGGGACGATAGACCGAGCCGCTGTCAACCCGGCTGTTGCGTTGCGAATCGGGGCAAGCGTATGAACAACTAAAGCTGGTGCCCGTTATCCGTTTGTCCGGGGCGCTATGCCGCCAACATATGCTCGTAATACGGCCGCTCTCGGTCGTCCAGAATGGCGTACAGCGCCGCGAGGTTGCCTGCCTCCGGTTGAAGCCAGCCGTCGGCGTTCTCGGGCTTGATTGGAATGATGCAGCGGTCATGGCCGGCTGCGGCGACCTCGGGCGGAGGCTCATCGGTAATGGCGGCAAACGAAAGCAGGTCGGGCTCGCCTTTCCCCGACCAGCGCGACCACAAGCAAGCCACCAACATGTCTTCTGCCGGCCTCGGCTCGAATCGCAAGACGACGTTCTCGTCCTTTTCGCCTTCCTGGAGTGTCCGGCCCTCGAGCTTCGCCCGACTGACGTTCTCAAAAAATGCCGTGGCGACCAGTAGGCCGTGCGAGTAACCGAACAACTGCTTCCAAAATCCTTCGAGGTTGTCCCTACGTGCGTTGTACGTACCCGGAAACTTCTTGTCGTAGAAGGCGGGCTTGCCGGCAGGTCGGCACTGGTAGCGCATTGGCTTCACGACGCGCTCGCCGTTCTCCCTGACGATGACCGGGGCGTAGTGGCCTGGAAATATTCGAGCGTCTCGTTCCAGCAGTTCCGTTCGGCGCAAGTCATCGAGTCGGCGACGCAGCGCCTCAACTTTGTTGGTTGCAATTCGTTTGCTTTCTGTTGCGGCCTTCGTCACCTTCGCTAGAAGTGCCCGTTCAGCGTCGGCGAGGCGTGTGCGTTGCTTAAAGAGCTCTTCCTCGACCTTTGCTGCCTGCGACCGATTGAACCGCTCAATCATCTCCTTGATGCGCTGCTCGTCGGGTATCTGCGGCTCAAGGAACATTGCGTCGACGGCCTTTGGAATTAAAAGGGCGGTACCTTGCTCTCGCGCCCAATACAGCTTGGTGAACTCTTCGAGGTCGATACGCGCGCCATAGGTCCTGACGAAACTTCGGTAGTCCGCTTTGATTTGGGCCGAGTAGCACATCTTCGCCTCCCGCTCGTCGACTCCGTCATAGTACGGCCTTTACTGATACCCACACTAGGGCGGGGGTGGGGACAATCGGCACCGGCACCAGTATGGCACCCCGTGTCCATGTTGGGGCTGGGAGCCCCGGGGGATTAACATACCGGGGAGACATCGCGCCCTTACCGACGCGACGGGCGTTGGCGGCAGAAGAAAACTAAGCGAAAACCCCGCTTGGCGGGGCTCTCGAATCATCAAAGCAATGCCTGAACGCCATCCTTTTGGAGGGCTTGTCGCAGCTCCGGTGCAGCCGTCAGACTGATATGCATCGCGCCTGTGGTGCGGCGTACCGTATCGGAAATTTCCACAATCTGGCTTTCGTGCCCGTTGAACGCCGCGTCATAGCGCTCCAGGACCTTGCGGCACGCCTGCATCACGCCGTGAAAACCGTTTGCTTCAAACGCCTCTTGAATCAGCCCCTCGAGGCCCTCCAGCGCAACCCGTTCAGCGGCGCGACTCATGCCAGCCTGTTCTTCATCGTATTCCACGACCATTTCCCCTTTACCAGAAATAGCACAGTGAGCGTGCCAGTTCGTCGTTATCGACCGCTTCCTCAATTTCTTGAGGGCCGGGCCGTCCTATTTGTTCACAAGCGGAACGCCTGTGCAAAGTGTAGCCACGGTCTTGCGAAAAACCGTAGAACTGACTTTGCCCCTGTTCGAAGGCAACTACAGAGGTGCCGTGCAATAAACCTCCAAGGGGAGCGACGCTCGGCCAGCCTTCGTCGAGTATTGCTCCGCGATGACTGGCGGTGGGGCAATTACACCCGTATCCAAGTTGTTGGCGACGAACATCACGCTGCCCCTCAGCATTTGCGGGCCCGTTCGAGAAAGTGCGCGAATCCGCCAGGCACTTCCGAACAGAACTCTCCGAGCGCGGCAAGCGCGTCCGCATCCGTGGCGCCGGCCCCGAGGCGCGCGAGGCCATCAAGAAATACGAACAGGTCGCCTTCCTCCATTACATAGCCGGACTCAATCACTCGCTTGGCCCGTTGTCTCCAGACTTCGATTGCGTGCTCGATTGCCTTGCCGTAGGCTATATGCCGCTTAGCCCTGCCGAGTTTTTTGGCGGTGCTTCCTCGAACTAAGCCGTGTGCGGGGCCGACGTTACAAAGAAGGTCGAATCCATAGATGAGAGGCGCCGACGAGACAAACTCGATAATGATTTCGGCATCCTCTTCGTCGACGAATTGCATACAGCGGGCGACGAGCGCGGCGACTGCACGGCTAAGGCTCCGTATCGACGTCCGTTCCGTCCCTTCGTCATCTGCGCAATGAACCGTGAGTTGGTCGATGAACCCAATGGCATCAATCTGAGTGGCAACGTCCAGGTGACCGGCAAGTGACTCGATTATGCCTGCCGTTTCGGCGGAATCGAACTTGCTCAACAAATCTGCTAGTCCATCGGGGGCGCTTAGCAAGAGATGTATGTCCGCCTCTCTCAAATCATTGGCGCTTCGTTGAACACGCCTGCTGCTAACGCTCGCTGAGACCATGCTTACCCCCGGTGTTCGCTCGTTACGTCCTTGAAAACGGACTCACCATGATGCGAGCGTTGTACAGCTTACAATTGCCGCAGCGCAGAGGGCCAAGACAAGCCCTCTGCTTGCTTGCCGGTTCTCACATTTCGGGAAACTGAGCAACTCCGTACTAGTAACGCTCACCAGCTAACCATAGGTTCCCTCGACTACCGGAATAGTCGCGGATGAGCGCTCGCTTCGTGGGGAGTTCGCCTCGTTCGCTCGCCTATAGAAGCTCGGGCGTGTGATTGCGTGTAAGCGCTTCACCCACCGTTATTTCGTTCTGCCATCCGTCTAAGCTTCCGCAGTTCAGCCAAAGGCCCTTCTTATTGATACGCCCGAATACGACATCTCTCATGTTGTTATCGAAGATTTCCGTCGGTCCGAATCTATAGGGGTTGTCCATCAGCTCGCCACTGAGCATTTTATCGAGCACGTCTGGCTCACTAAAGGGAGCGTAATCGGGCGCATACCGCGTTGGAGTCAGTGTGGCCAGTACAAGTTCGCCACTGGCCCCGTAGCGAGCTCGTCTAAAAGCCGTCAGATGCCATCCGCCGGCGAGCAATCGGCTGGCGATTGCTGGCCAGATGACTTGTTCAATGACTTTCACGGGCATCCCGAATTGATACTCTATCTTCGCCTCGACCATCGACGAATCGATTTGACGTAATGCCTCTCTGACCGAGCTGACGGACCAGGTGTCCTGCTTAAACGGAAAAATGTATGCAATATGCTTCGCGGCCCAGGAATAGATGGGCTTTAAATCATTTTCTTTTGGCCATAGGTAAACGCGCACGTCTTCATGTGGAGTTCGATACCCAAAATCTGCGCTGAGCCAAATATTTCCGTTGCCAGCGGCATATCGAATTGCGGGAATCGGATTTTCGGAAAACTGAAACATGTCTTCCCCTTGCGCTTCCGAAACGAGCTCGTCGAGCCCGAATTCATTCGTGCTTGCGCGTTGCCACCCGGTCGCAGGGTGCCGTCGCATTCGACACCTGTGCCACTCGCGAAGTTTGCTGACAATCCACTTCTCCGTCTTGACCAGTTCGCCGGTGGTATAGCGGTTGATTATTTCATCTGGCTCGACGATGCGCTGTGTAAGCACAACGATTGGGGCGCTGCTAGTGCCGGAGAAACCTTGAACGCAAGGCGGTGGGCTGGCCTGTTCGCATTCGGCAGTCATTTCCAAGGTTATATCGTTTTGTGCATCTTTATTGCAGTCGTGTAGAGCAAAGCAAGAATCATGGGTCGCCCCCGCAGTTGTTGACGGCGCTTGCCGGACAATTTCCTTTGTCCTCACGTTGGGGCAAAAAAGTGATGCGCCGGTTTGTCGTACAGCGTCTCTAAAGACCGTCCTCGGCAACTTATGCCTGCCGTTCGCGCTGACTATGAAATGACGCGCCTTCAACCACGCCGAGACCTCATTGCATGCTATGTCGCGCTCGAAATATAGACGTCCCCCGTGGTGCGGAGCTTTGACGACGTCGCAATGGAGTCCATTCGGATACTTGCCAGCAAGATAGGTCCAGTTTTCCAGGTCGCCGGCGAGGAGGATTCTGCGGTAGTGCCGACCGTCCAAATTTGCGGTAATGCGCACAACGAGTGATGTGTCGTTCAGGACGGAATTTCCGAAAAATTCTGGCGCAACTCCAGTAGCCTTGACGAACTCATTTTTTATTTTTTGGGTTGCCTGAGGAGTCAATGGCACTATTGGAGGCAGTCGGGTTGCTTCATCGACGGCGACGTAGCCGGAGGCTAGCGTATGGCTTAATGCCGCAGGGACGATTTCACCATCATTTCCACCTTCAACCTCCGGGAGAAGCAGGTATTGCAACGGCATCGGTGATGTTTCAAACAGATGCCTCACGTCTTCGAAGCGAGGGGCAGTGAGGAGCTCACGTATCACGCGCCCCGGGGGGCTAAGCACTTCAATAAATAGTTTTCCGGTTGCGTCTCTAAGCGAAAAATTTTCGACCGGATTGATAATTGAGACTTGCTTTTCCCGAAGCTTGGCCTCGAGGTCGCCCGCGCGAGCAATTCCTTTGGCAACGCGAGCCTCGAACAGCCACTCATATCGCTTAAAAGCTGCCAGGCAGGGCCCCCAATAGGCGCCAATCTCAAATTTTTCTACGACCTCTTCCATGCCGCCAAGATGGTCGTCGTCCACATGGGTCAGAACGAGTAAGTCGATTTTGTGTGGTTTGAGGATAAGCTCATCCAGTTTATTGGGATATCTGGCCCCGGCATCTATCAGTATGCGAAATGGTGGATGCAATTCTGTTGAAAATTCAATCAGCGTGCATTCCCCATGCCCAACAGCGAGTGACTGTACTTTTACTTTATCCATGGTCTCTATCAGGGTTAGTTGCTAGGCGATACGCAAGACATATTAGCCTTGCCTTGCCATATCATCTACCAAAGACTGTCTTTCGAACAGGGAGCGCCCCTTTTCCATAACGGTCACCGCTCCATGAACTGTGGCACAAAGCCTTGGTCTACGAGTCTTACTTCGATAGCGTTTGCGAGCCTGATATGGTCGGGGTTGTCGGCCGAAAACGTTTCATCTGTGACGCTGACGATAACAGTGCCCTTTCTCTTCTTGCCATCCATTACGGGTACGAGCGCGCCAGCTTTCGGCACTTGGTCGACCGTCAACGTTTGGGGTAAATAGAGCATCCATGCAACCCCGAGGCGATGCTCGAAGACCTGTTGTTGCGAGAAGTACTTGTAGGGTCCCACCTGGATGCTTGAAGCGGGCCAGATGGAAGTAACATCGGCGACAATCTGCGCAACTGTATCCGACTCTTGCAGCCCGGGGATACCGTCCGGGTCCAACTCGCATGTGCATAAGCCGCCGACGGTCGGCATGTCCGTGAACACGATACCGCCATCGTCTTCGATACCGTTCCATGCCCCAAGGCTCCGGAGGCCCGGGTAGGTCTCCCCCTTTGCTGTTGCCATTGCCACAGCTGCAGCGGTTGGTCCAGCCGAGTTGAATGACTTATTCAACATGGAAGCTTTCGGAGTCTCGGCAGGCGGGTACTGACTCAGCTAACAGGTAGCGCATGCCTCGCGCGCCGTTTCGTGATGACGAGTAATCCGCGTACTCGATGCACTACATCCATTCGGACTTTGTCGCGCCCAAAAACGCTTCCAAAATTCGGGTCACGATGGGGCGTGCCCGCGCTCGGTAAAAGGGAAGGTGAACGGAGAAGAATCCGAGGATGTCCGAGCGCTTCTGAGGGTCCTGCTAGGATATTTTGCCGTCGAAGCTCCAGCTCGTGGTCATTTCGCCCTCGACATCGAGCAGTTCAGTTGCGGTACCGCGCCCGACAAGTGGGTCATCTAACCGAGCGAGGCGAAGGACGGCGCCGACCGATACACGCGATTTCGGGGCCTAACCGCAAACGAATTCGCGCAACAAATTGTCGCCGAGTGCGAGGCCAAAACTGGTTGCTCAGTCGAGACTTTGGTGCATGCCTCTCGCAGGGCCCTTCCTTACCACGAGCGGTACGGCGGAGCCGCAATGCGAAGGTTCGCACATGCACCGCTTTCGATTCATGCCTCAAAGCATTTTGGGGATGACTTCTCTTGAAACTTGGGAGAATGGAGTTGTAAGCCATCTTCAAGTAAAAAGTGCTTGATTCGACATGACCATTAAATGAACACGCTTTCATTCGGTATAAATTTCCGAGGAGGCGGTCGGCGGCTTTGGGATTGTTTGGAAACAAGCTATGTCACTGTAAATGCTTGGATTTTTAACTTATGATTCCCCTCTTTTAATTTGCCTGTGCAGTTTGAGAGGGGTTAATCGATATGGGTAGGTCCGCTCGCTCACTCATGCTCGAGACCGGAATCGAGCAAGCTAACAGAGCGCTGATATTGGAGTCTCCGTTGGGGTCCCAGGTGCTCTTACCACAGCGAGTCGTGGGCGAGTCGCGTATCGGGCGCGAGTTCGACATGACGGTCGACGTTGTGTCCCGCGAGCGAGCTATCGAGTTGAAGAAACTGATGGCGAAGTCCGTCACGTTATGGGTCCGCCAGCGTGACAACACCTACCTTCCCTATCACGGGTTCGTTTTCGCGACGAGAAAACTCGGTTCCGATGGGGGCATGACTTACTACCAGCTTTCGTTCTCGTCGTGGATGCGATTCTTACAGCATCGGAAGGACGCGAGAATCTTCCAAAACCGCACGACAGCGGACATTCTGGCCCAGGTATTTGAAGGCCACTCCCATGCGCGCGGGCACTACCGATTCGATTTGCATGGTCGCGGCGCGACGCATTCGTACTGCACGCAGTACGACAGCGACCACAATTTCGTCCATCGACTGATGGAGTCCGAGGGATGGTTCACGTACCTAGAGCAGGCAGAGGACGGGAAGTCGCATACGGTCGTCATCACCGACGACATGTTCCGCTTCAAACCGCTTGACACGCAGGACGTCGCTTTTTACCGCGCTGACAGGAGAACTGGCGCCGATGCTCTCGTGGAATGGAGCAGCGAGCGCATTCTCCAAAGCGTTGCCTACGGTATGCGCACGCCCGACTACAAGAGGCCGAGTTGGCCGAAGGAACGGTCGGGTAAATCGACGGACGAGCACGGCGACGTTCCTAGTGAACTTGAGGTCTACGAGTACGCCGGGCACTACAGCTTCCCTCCGGCAGAGGGGGGAAATGACCGGGGCTCGCTCGCGGTCCAGTACCGCCTTGAAGAGTATGAGTCGCGAACCAAGCGCTTCTTTGGCGTAGGAAGCGTGCTATGCATGGATGCGGGGCGGTGGTTCCACCTGAAGAACCATCCCGAACACGACTCGGATAAAGCACAAGACCAGGAATTCGCCACTATCGCGGTCGCGTGGTGCATTCAAAACAATCTGCCCTTGGGCAACAGTCGTCCGTTTCCGCACAGCTTGCAACGCCAAATGGCGCGCGTGAGAGCTGAATACAAGGACATGCAGTCGCTGTTCACGTCCAGAGACGAGAACGGCAACGAAAGCTTTTTCCTGGTCGAAATCGAGGCGCAACGCAGACGAGTACCGTATCGCAGTCCCTTCGAGCACACGAAGCCCGTTATGCATATGCAGACGGCCACCGTTGTTGGTCCCGCGAACGAAGAGATATTCACCGACGAACTGAATCGCGTGAAGGTTCAGATGCATTGGGACCGGCTCGGAAGCAACGACCAGTCGTCCTCATGCTGGATGCGGGTCGTCTCGCCGAATGCTGGGGGCGGATTCGGCGGCGTCTTCGTGCCTCGAGTCGGCCACGAGGTCGCAATTGATTACGTCGACGGCGATTGCGACCGTCCGGTTATCACGGGAGTGCTGTTCAACGGGCTCAACACGCCTCACTGGCATACGAATGGCCTGCTATCGGGTTTCAAGTCGAAGGAATACGGCGGACGAGGCTTTAGCCAGTTGGTTTTTGACGACTCGACGGGGCAAAATCGCGCGCAAATTTATAGTTCGACGGCCAATTCGTACCTGCACATCGGGTACCTCATTGACCACACCGGTAATACTCGCGGGAGCTATCTCGGCACGGGCTTTGACCTTAAGACCGACTCTTGGGGAACGTTACGGGCAGGACAAGGGCTTTACGTTTCGACCTACGCGCGGGGCGGCACATCTAGCCAACTGCTCGACGTCAATGAGGCCACTCAGCATCTAATCGACTCCGGCGGCGTCATTCAGCGGCGGTCGCTCGCAGCGGTCGACGCGAAAGCGGAAGGACTCGACGCAGCGCAAGGCGCTATCAAAGACTTCGCGTCGGCCACACAAAGCCAGGTTCAAGGTAGCCAGAGCGGCGGTCGCACGGCGGGCGGCGGTACCGGCGCAGCCAACGGTTTCTCGCAGCCCATCATGCTGCTAGCCAGCCCTGCGGGTATGGGCTTGTCGACTCAGCAGTCGCTGCATGCGGCGGCGACCGAACACGTCAATATCGTGAGTGGTTCGAGCACCTACATCTCGACCGCGAAATCATGGATTGCGAGCGTCGGCGAGAAGTTGAGCTTCTTCGTGCAGAACGCTGGAATAAAGTTGTTCGCAGGCAAGGGCAAGGTCGAGGTGCAAGCGCAGTCGGACAACATTGAAATCACGGCGGATAAGACGGTCAAGGTTGTTTCTACCGCCGATGCAGTGGACGTGATGGCGAAAAAGGAAATCACGCTTAGAGCCGGCGGCGCAACCATCCGGCTCTCGGGGGGAAATATTTACGTGCACGCGCCAGGGACGGTCGAGGTCAAGGGGGCGCAGCATGTCTTCGACGGGCCCGCTAGCGAGAATGCTTCCGCACAACTTGCACCGGCCAAGTCGTGCGCCCAGCAGATGGGCGCTGCTGCGCAGTCCGGCGCCGCACTCGTATAGGCCACCAATGGTTCATTACGTCATCGTTGAACCCCTCAACGGGAAGCTGGAGCTTTCCGATATTCCGGCGGTCTATCCCGTCGGCGAACTCGTGCCGGAAGAGAGACCGGAATTGGCCGGTAATGCACCGGTTCTTCATTGCGCCGAACATCCCGACGAACAACTGCCGACGCTGCGCGAGCGAGCTGAGCATGCTCTCACCTCGCGAGCACCGCCTGTTATCTGCGCCATCGTTGAGTGCGACAAGGCGACGCATCGGCTGCATGCCCATCTTTCAACTCGCCTGGCGCTGCCAAAGCATGATGGCGGGACGGCGATTTTCCGCTTCTATGACCCCCGTGTTTTCGCGCACCTCCGATGGATACTGAAACACGAGCAGTTGGGAGCGCTGATGGGCCCGGTCAGACGGTGGACCTATCTGGACCGTCAGGATGGATGGGTGACGGTGGAGGGCGCGAAGGTCCCGAGTGATGACTTTGCGCTGACTAGCGCACAGTACGCACAAGTGGGCCGCATCGAGGTCATCGAGCGTGCGCTCGAGACGCTACGCAGCAATGGTGCGGCAATCAAGCCCGATATGCCCTCGCTGATTGACGCCCAACTGGCGAAGGGGGAGACATACGGCCTGTCCGGTGGCGACCTGCTCGCTTTCGCCCTTCATGGCACCGTCGTCTCTCCATATTTCGACCGCCATCCGCGAGTGCAGGCCGTGCTGCAGCAACCGGAAAAGCAACCGTACGCGGAAACCGTCGCGCGTTGGGCGCAGCCCGACTGGGAAGCCATTGCGCGAGAGAGCATTCGGTACCAATGACCGCCGCGACGTCCAAAATGTGAATCGAAAAAGAAAATGGCCTACGACTTCGACTTCTCGAGTATCAGTCAACTGACCACATCGGCGTTGCAAGCGCCAACGCGTGAGTCTGGCAGCTGCAACATGTGCAAGAAAAAGGGTCTTCCCATCTTGCCGGTCCGTTACTCCGCATTCGCCGACACCAAGGCTCATAGTGCGTCCGGCGCGGTGCGGCTCATGGGCGGCAAATTCGGCGATGGCGTGATGAGCGTCGCATTGAAAAGGGCGAAGTACACGCTGCGCACGCTACGTTACGGGTACGTCTACGTGTTCTATCCGAAGACTGGCCGCTGGCAGGCGTATGCCGTTACGGCAGAAGGGAATCTGTACGAATTCCCGCCAGATATGAACATCGACCGTAGCCTAGAGCAGCCGTTTCACTGTAAGCAAGCAGGACACGCCCAGCTCGCGCAGTGCATAACCATCGAGGATGCGCAAAAGGCTGGTGTCGTCTACATCGCCTTCAGCGACGAGCGGTGGACGAAGAAGGTTCGTGACGCTTACGCGACAAACATCATGGGCTGCCGCGACAAACGGATGCAAAAATTCGACGCGGCAGGTTGGTTCAACGGAAACACAAAGCAGCCTCATGCTGACAATGTGACGAACGTTGCGGGCCTTCTGTGCGAGTACAAGGGAAGTCCACCGGACGCCTTGACGACTGCCTGTTTCGTATATCACGACCGCTCAGGGCAAGGACCAGACCTCAAGAAGGCGATGGACTCCATTACGCCCGACAAGGGGCTGATGTTTGCATTGTGGGACCCGGCCGGCATCACGCAGGAATTGAATTTTGAGCAACGGGCAGCGTTTGGCGCTGTCCTGGCGCCCTATGGCCACGGCATTTGGACGGCTAGCGCAATCGACGCGATGCGGAAATCCATCATCGCCTCAGCCAACGAAGACGTGGAAAGTGGCGCTCGTCTGATGGAGTTCGGTGCCTATGACGGACTAGGCAACTCCGCTGTATTCGATGGAGGTAAGCTACTCGAAAAGCAGCTGAAAAGCATCGAGGAGATGAAGAAGGCGGACCTCGTATCCGCCGGCACCGACGCATGGAGGCCATATACATATCACTACCGACCGACCGCGATTACCGATTTTCAAAGCCAGATGGCTGATGCGTTGAAGCAAGAGCAAACGAATACGCTTGTCCCTCTATCGCAGGACCATCAGGCATGGCTAACCAGTTCAGCGCTACTGGACGTCTTTCAGTTCGATTATGAGGCCGGAGATTGTCGCAGCGGTGTCGGTTACACAAACCTGCTTGCTAGTTGCAT
This sequence comes from Trinickia dabaoshanensis, assembly GCF_002879885.1. Classification (GTDB taxonomy): domain Bacteria; phylum Pseudomonadota; class Gammaproteobacteria; order Burkholderiales; family Burkholderiaceae; genus Trinickia; species Trinickia dabaoshanensis. The sequence continues at coordinate 138,517 of NZ_PNYA01000019.1, read as the reverse complement.
TGAAGGTGCGGCCGACCGCGCAGAGGCGGTCGATGTGCTTGTCAAATGGGCGAAAGGCGATGTCACAGACACTCGCAACCCGCTGCTGCGTGGGTTGGTCTTGAACCACCCGATACTAGCCGACAAGGTTAAAGAGGCGGCAAGCTATAGCTACAGCGACCCGTTACGAGAATTTGTTGCCAAGCTCATCGAGTCCTATAGTAAGGTGACCGAAGTCGCGAAACACGCAGACCACGGCATTGCACGCGCACTGTCCGGTTCATTCGCAAACCTCTTGCAAGAGGCGGGTGGCCCGATTGTCGAAACAGTAACTCAGAATGTGGATGCGGCGGCGGCAAAAGTCATCTACGCGGCAATGTGCATGCGAACGGGAAAAGCATTCGAGTGCAGGCCGGTGTATGGCTCACCCGCACAGTGGGTCAGTTACATCGCTCGGCAAATGCAGGTGATGTTGCCTGGACGACAGCAAGCCGATGTACAAGACCTGCAAAAAGGGCTACAAGAAAAGGCCGCACCCGCCGGCGAAACCGATTGGGAGGTCAAGGCGAAGCAGTTCGTTCCGGTCGAGACCCTTCCGGACGAAGCAGCCGCTATGGTCGGCATCAAAGTAGGCCCTGGAACGTCGACAAAAATGGCAGCAGCGACGCTGACGCCAGAAGTCGTCGAAAAGATTTATATGCCGAAGTTTCGGCTTTTTGCCCGAGGGGAGCCAGCTTATGCTGGCATTGGAGCAATATTCAACGCTATCAACTTGCGCCTTGCTCGCGCCGAGTTGAAAAAATCGAATAGCTTCAACGGAACCGAGAACGACATCAAATTCAAAAATGCGTGTGCGGGGCTTGTGGCAAGCGTCGCACAATACAGTTCGGCGACGATTGAGCAACTCGAGAAGGGCGGCATTAGGATTTCAGAGGGATTGCTGAAATGGGGTGGTCGCTTTCAGTTCGTGGGGATGTATGGCGGCGCAATCGTTGGGCTCGTTGCGGCCGCCATCGACGGATATCATGCGTACGACGAAGTCAAACATGGTAACGTGCTGCTGGCCGGTTTATACACGCTGTCAATGGGCGTAGGGATTGCGTTGGCGGTGACTGTATTTCTTCCCGCTGCAACCGCAGCCATCGTGGCCCTGCCGTTGCTTATCCTTGCGGCAGCGATAGGGGTGGCCATTAGCTACTTCAAGCAGCGAGAAGTCTACGAGTGGCTCGAGCAGTGTTATTTCGGAAAAAAGGCCCCAGAAGAGAGATTTCAGACTCTGGACGAGGACTGCAAAGCGCTCGTTGCGGTAGTCTCCTAGTGGAGTGAAGAGATGGCATTCGACGGACTGTCGTGGTATAGGCTTAATCGGCCAGTAACTGAGCGGGAGAGCGCTGCGCGCCTCTCGACCACAAAGTCGTGTTCCGAGACGGCGATGGATGGCGATACGGTCTTTTCGATGAGCGACGCCTGCCTAGAAGCTTCAGACGGCAACTACCGGGACAAGGGGCGAGGGCTTGTCATCTTCGCATTGCCGGGAATGGGGGCTTTCGCAGCTACTGCATTCGTGTTGTGGGTGATACTTTCTCCGCCGGAAGCGGTGAGGGAGCATGGGCAATCCGGCTACGTGTTGCCGGTGTTCGGTCCACTATTGCTGTTCATGCTTTGCCTATGCGCGGTTTGTGTGTGGGCGCTGACGAGAGCGTGCTTCGGCTACACGCGAAACCCCGTGCGCTTTAACCGCGCCAATAGAATGGTGTACGTATTCCGGCATAACGGCTCAGGAGGTGTCCTATCGGTCCCGTGGGACAAGGCGTTTTTCTACGTCGAAAGAGGGTCAAGGGCGGGGCTAACAAGAACTGCGCCGTACGTCGTTCGCTGTCTTGTGCTGGATGACAATGGAAAAGTCGTCGATACATTTTCGGTGGGACGGCGATTTGTGCTCGCAACGGATGAGAACAGCCCTCTTGGTCAGAGAGTGATGGGCCAGCTCTATGGCTGCTTTGAATACTACAGACGGTTCATGGAAGAAGGGCCGACCGCCGTACCACCAGTGACGCAGTATCTCGATACCAAAGTGTCATTGCGGAACTCGCTGAAGCTACAGTTCGAGGACGCGCCCGACATCGTCAAGTCAGGTCATCCTGCATTGTGGTTGCTTCTACTCGTCACTGCGCTTCCGAGTTTTATCGAGGGAACAACGCACTACATTGCCCAGCTGACCTGCCGGGAACCCCGCTGGCCGGAAGACGTCGAGCGCGCGTGCAATTCGTCGGCGACAGTGGCGCAGGGAGTTGCATCGTAAGCCGCTGTGACGATGGAGACGCGTCAAGCTCCTATGTAGAGTCCTACCAGCCGGAAAACAGAGAAATACGCGAGCCCCAACATGCCCGAGCCGCGTTGTTGTGACGGCAAAGAACCAAGGCGTTTTGGAACTCGGTGGCGGCTCGCTGGATGAACGCGCCGAGGACCCCCGATGCTGCTGAAACAAGAGATTGAAATGAAGCGACGATTCATCCGCAAAGGCGACACCACAGACCGAAACGGTGTTGTCATCGACGGCGTTGCACAGTCGATGTTCCAAGGCGAGCCCCTGGCTTATTTGGGCGCCTCGGTGCAATGTCCTGCCTGTGGGATGCAGGGGGTAATCATCAGCGACGGCTCGCCGCGCACTATGACCGTAATGGGAAAGCAGGTGGCTCTCGAGAACGACCTTTGCCAGTGCAAATGCGACCCGCTACCGAAGCTTATCGCATCACAGGCCATGGGTTCCATCACGACATAGTCTAGATTCGCTTCACCCAAGCCTTGAGAGCGCGTCCTTGTGGTGCAGAAAAAATGGCATTTGATGGACTATCTTGGTATCGGATGAACAGGCCGGTCGCAGAAGAGGAAGTGGCCGCGCGTCTTCAGACGTCCGAGTCGTGCTCTGATGCGCCCAAGGATGGCAACACTGTCTTTTCGATGAGCAACGCTTACCTTGAGGTTTCGGATGCCAACTTCAGGGAAAAGGGTTGGGGTCTCCTGGGATTCCTGTTGCCGGGCAGCTTCTCGTTAGCAGGCACCGCTGGCATATTGCGGATGATGACCCACATCCCGCCCGTGTACGAAGAGCGCGGACAACTGGGAATCATTCACGGACTCCTTGGCTTCTTTTTGGTGGTCATGCTTTGCCTGCTCGGGGTGGGTATCTGGGGCCTGACGCGTGACTGCTTCAACTACACGCGAAAGCCTATTCGTTTCAACCGACTGAATCAAACGGTGTATGTGTTTCGTCACAACGGCCCTGGTGGCGTACTGTCGATACCCTGGGACAAAGCGTTCTTCTACGTCGAGCGCAAACCACGCGCGGGGCTCGCACGGACCGCTCCGCGTCTCATCCGATGCCTTGTTCTGGACGGCAATGGACAAGTCGTTGATACGTTCTCGGTCGGACGGCGTGTCGTGCTGACTGCTGAGGAAACCAGTGCGGCAGGCCAGCAAGTAATGGATTTGCTCTATGGAAATTTTGAATTCTATCGGCGGTTTATGAAGGATGGTCCGTCATCTGTGCCTCCGGTGACCGAGTTTTTAAGCACGAAAATATCGTTCCGGAATTCCTTGAAGATGCAGTTTCAGGACGTCCCCGACATCATTCAGTCTCGAAATCCAGCATTTTTGTTGCTACTCGCCGTGACAGCACTTCCTAGCCTCATTCAAGCGACAGTGCACTACCTAGCGCAACTGACCTGCCGTGAGCCCGTGTGGCCCGAAGACGTCGAGCGCGCGTGCAATTCCTCCCGGAAGCAGGCAACAGGAGTCGCTTCGTGAATCGCCGATTCATTCGAAAGGGAGACAAGACGGACCGTGACGGAGTCGTCAAGGATGGTATCGGAAATTCGTCACTACAGGGCCAGCCCCTGGCCTATCTAGGAGCTCCAGTGGACTGCCCTGCGTGTGGTGCGGAGTGCGTCATCATCACTGACGGCTCGCCGCGCACGATGACGGTGATGGGCAAGCAAGTCGCCCTAGAGAACGACCTCTGCCAGTGCAAATGCGACCCGTTGCCGAAGCTCATCGCGTCACAGGCGCTTGGCTCGATAGCAACGTAATCGCCGCTACCCCGGGTCCGTGACCCATGTCGGGCGCGGCCTGCATGTGTCCGATAAGTAGAGTCGCCCGAAGGCGGCTCTAGCGTCGGAGCAGCGCGCCCGCAGTGTCCATTCAAAGCCGACACCGTAGGATTCGCGCGCCTAGTATCTGAGCGCCTCGATTCAGGTGGGAAAACAATTGCGGCCGTGGCATAGTGCATCGAAATCGTTTTCTTGAGAGGAACCCATGCCGACCTTGGAAGCAATCCAAGCAAAAATTCAGCGGTTGCAGGAACAAGCCGAAGCAATGAAAGCAAAGCAAGCCTCGGTGGTGCTCGGTCGTATCGCCGAGCTTATGAGTAAGAATGGGATTTCGGTGGAGGACATCGAGGCCTACGTCGGCAACAATAAAGATGGAGCAATACGCGGTAAGCCTGCCACCACGCAAACCTCATCCGTCGCTGCGAAATACCAGGACCCAAAGAGTGGCGCGACATGGAGCGGGCGTGGACGGGCTCCGAGTTGGATAGCGAATGCAAAGAATCGCGACCGCTTTCTTGTCGATGGAAATGTAGCGGGTATGCCGGCGTCTGCCGGCGACAAGGCTAAAAGCAAAGGCAACTACGTTCGAGGGCAGCAGCCCGCCAAGTACCGTGACCCGAAGACCGGCGCTACGTGGTCAGGTCGCGGTCGCGCGCCGGCGTGGATTGCGAATGCGAAGGACCGAGCGAAGTTTTCGATTGTAGCCGACGAGAACGCTGGGGCGGCCGTTGGGACGACGTTACCGAAGTCGAAAAGCAAGGCATCAGCGACTGCGACACTGCGTGTTCGAAAGGGACCGCCAAAGGGCAAGCAGCCAGCCAAATATCTCAATCCGGAAACCGGAGCAACTTGGAGTGGGCGCGGTCCGGCGCCTGCATGGCTCGCTGCGGCCGATGACCGCTCGAAGTTCTTAATCGATGCTGCTGCTATTGATGCGCCGACCGCCTGACGGATATAACTTGGCCAAGGCTGTCGAGCACTAGTCCCCCCTGGGTAAGGGGGCGACCTCTCGCTAGGTGATTACGGAGGCACGTACCAAAGGAGCAAGCTTCCGGTCCAACGGCGTTTCGCGACACGCAAGCCGACGGCTCACTTTTCGAGGGTTGCGGGATTGCGGCTCCCGTAGCGGCCGTCGAGTCGTGGTCCGTCGGTTAGTCGACTGCCCCGGGCATCGCCAACTATTTTTCTTGACGACATTTACCGTCGTCGGTTACCTTTTAAGCGTTCGCACTTCTTCGCGAGCTCTGTTACCTCGCTGCTGTCAGCGAATCCACATAAAGTTCCGAGCGACCTTGTCGCCGGCCGATGGATTCGTTCGCGCACAGCGCCGAGGTACACATGAAGCAGAGTTCCGCATCCAGCAGCAGAAAATCCCGTCGTCGTAATCTCTCGAGCGCCCCTGGCCGCAAGGTCATCTGGGCGAGCCACCCATTTCTCGGCCGCCTCGGCACGTACATCGGCATTGCCCTCGAAGCGTACCATCTGTCGGTGGCGGTGCACACGCCCGCTGGTCCACGGTGGGTACCGGCCGACGAAGCGCTTTCCGCTGCCGAGGCGGGCGCTTGGGCCGCGTCGGGATTCAACCGCACATGACACAGGCGCCGAGCCTCGCGGCATCGCTGCCCCAGGAAGCGGCTTGCCGGGCTGTCGGGACTGCCGGTGTCGTCGCGCCGGCCGTGGTCACGCACGTCCGCATCAAGCTTTGCGTTCCTATTGCGCTGTCGCGCCCGGCAACGCCCTCTCATTCCAATCGAAAACTTGAAAACGCGCTCCTGCCGGCCGTCGGCGGGAACTATCGCTCGAACCGAAGTGCATCCGCCGAGTTGCTATACGGTTCATACAGGCCAACTTTGAGGAAACTAGACATGCTGAAATTGACGTTCTTCCGGAACTGCCAGAACGTTTGGATTGGCGAACTGCTGTTGGACGAGGTCAGGTTGCTGGCGACGAGTCATCCGGCGACGATTGCTGCCGCCATCTTCGCCATGGACGAGTACAGCGTGCGTGTCGAAACGGAGAAAGGCAGCTTCGACATTGACTTCCCGCTGGACATGGCGGAGCTCCCTTCGTGGCTGCCAATCATGCTCGACGCCGAGATGGCTCAATGGATGTGCTCGCTGTACACCTTCTCGCAGTTCGACTTCGTCAAGCCTCACCCGTTGGACACGCGGGCGGACATTCATTTCCGTACGGCAATCCATCACCTCCCGTCGGAGCTTGTGAAGGTCCGCCCTACCAAGCCGGAGCCGAAGAGCTTCAAGAAGGAATTGAAGAATCGGAATAAGTACATTTACTACCCATGGTGCTAGAGTTGGTGCGCCCACTTCGGTGACGCGCGACTTCGACGTGATTCACGAAGCCCGTGCCGATGACTCGGCCGGGCTTTGTTCTCGTACCGTTGTTCGTCCCGTGATTCGGCGAGCGGCATGCGTGACAGGCATTCTGGCGAGCTAAAAAGGACCAATGATTCCGAGTCGATGTTGTGCGGGTACCTCGCCGACGACGGCGACCAACACCTACGCGACTTGCGCCGTTGCGAGCGCAGGGTAGGCAGGAACGCTCGGCGTCCGTAAGATATTGAGAACATGAAGAGCACCACAAAACTAATCAGCGTCGACATCGCGTTCCTGTACCAACTGGCGGGCATGACAGTCGATGACGAAACGCCTGCCGACCTACAGACGAAGGCGTTCTCCGCGTACCGGGCCGCGCACAAGGCAGTTGCAGCCGACTATGGAAAGAGGGCGTCGGCTCGAAAAGCGGACGGTTCATCTGCGTACCGCCTCGAAGCGATTGCTGGCTTGGCCGAGCCTCGAGACGGAGCCAAGGTCTTCGCCCTTTGGTTTTCAAGTGCTGAAGACTTTTCCCGTGATACGCGCGTTGAATTGACCGCTTTGTGCGGGCGGTGCATTTTCGATGCCGCATACGACCATGGCATCTCCAGCTATTTTATGGGGGCCCGTCAGGTGCGAAGGCTCGAAACAGAAGAATGGGCCGATATCTTGTAGCCCACGTTCAGCACAGCACCCCGTGATTCGCAAAGCGCGCGCCAGTAGCATGGCCGGGCTTTGTTCTCATCTAGATGTAGTGCGTCTGTTCTATTGCATCCATGTATGGCCGGACGTGTCGAAGCTGCTCGGGCCGTTGAGCATCGGGCAACCTGTTGATGGGTTTATCCAGACGGTCTCGGCGGCAGGCGAGCCGTAGGAGGGTGAGGGAGACGATAATTCCGCCTCGACTGTCGCCGATGTATGCGGGGGTCGTGACCCACCCAACCAATCGTCATCCGATGAACTCGTTTGCAGACCTGGCGAATGGCGGTTGGGAGCGACCACCGATGCTGTCGGTAGTCGCCCCAGGCAAATTGAGCAGAACTTACCCAAGGCTGCGATTGCGTAGCCCGCATGCAGCAGTGCGCTTGCATGGTATAGGCTGCCGAGCTGTGCTAGGAAGTTTGATTCTGCTAGGTCATCCAGGCGAAAGTAGGCACTCACGAAAAGAAATACTGCAGTGGTAGCCTCCAGTAGTAGAAGTCGAAGTAGCGCCTTTCGCATCGCGTAACGCATGGTCCCTCCTTTAAAGTCGAAGAAGCGCACGGTGTGTCCGGGTTTCCCAAACAAACGAGTTACTTAGCCACACTCGCACTGGTATCCGTCGTTGACGTTGTCACGGCTTGGACGCTTTGAACTGCATCGGTGTTTGCCGATGTCTCCCCGGCGGCCTTGCCGAATGCCACCGTGATGTCATCGGGGTACGCGTATTCCGCTCCGGTAGCATGGTCGATGGGTGCCGCAATGGCCGAGCCGATAAGTCCGAACATGATGAGATTGCCGGCGACGAATGCGCCCTTACGTGTTGACGACTTGACCGTTGTTGTCGCGTCTGCTTCCCCATCCTTTATGCACTTGATGTTCAACTCGTCTTTTGCACGATGTACGTTTACCTTGCCGGGTGTCGTAACCTTGTAAGTACCCCTCGAGTTGGAGAGAACGCAATCTGCTCCTGCGACGTCCGCCGTTTCCTTTTGTGTCTTCACCGACACCGTTTGTGTGGTTCCACCCGTTACCGTCGCGCAACCAGTGGTCAGCACCACGAGGCACATGGAGGCGGTCAGAGCCGTAATTCGCCCGTGTTTCATATGGTCTTATCCCTTTTAGAGAGTCTTATATTCAGTATTTCGCTCTAATTCATTACATGCACGACATATGGGGTTCGTCATCCGTTAGCGTTATGCAGTGAGGCTACGGATACGTCGACGCGCCGAAAGCAGCAGGCAGGCAACTCCAGTCGCTAGGCACGCAAACCCATACGGCAAAACGTGATAACGAATGCCGGAAATGGATATCAGCTCCCGCTGTTGGTCGGTTGCAAGTCTGTTTGTAACTGCAGAAAAATCGCGCCCGTAACTAGACACAAAAAGAAGCGTCTTCTGCTCGATGCCGAATTTAGTGCTGAGATATTGAAGAAACGCGTCCTGATTCGTTGCAGTCGAAAAACCAAAAGCTACCTCGTTTTCGAGATGCCAATCTCTCCACTGGTAGAGCACAAAGATGGAGTAACCGACCAGTATGATTCCCGCCCAGGATGCCGCTTGCAGCATAAGCCGTGCTTTGGAAGGTGATAGGCCAAAGTGCGCGACGTACGCTACCGAAGCTGCGGCAATATAGAGCCACGCAAGCTCATCGGGGTATCCACTCAGGGAGACAGTGGATAGACAGGTTGCCTGTGTTAAGGGGAGATTTAACGCTGCAATAAGCAATGCGATGCCACTGACAAAGAGGAAGTTCTCTGTCGTTCGATGCTTGGCATCTAGTTGCAGAAATTCTGGAATCTTAACCATGGGTTGATAGGCCGGAATGAGTGGAAATGAAGGCAACAAAAGAAAAAATCTGGCCGAAGCCGTGCGTGTCTGCGCGGAATCGAACCAGATTTTTCTGTCTGTGGGAACGTAGCGAAATGCGTCAGTGGACGGAGACCTTGTCCATCTGCGATTGGTCGCCAGCAATTTTCCGCTGCCCAAGCTGCACGACCTGAGCATGCGACGCCGATGCGGTGTCGCGGACCGAAGTCTCGTTGACCCGATGGTCCGTGGTTCCGACTGGCCCGTCGGCGACAGTTTGCTCGACCCCGGTCAGCCCGCCGGAGCTCCCGCTGAGCGCGGATGGAGCAGTTGCGGAACCCCTCGTGTCATTCATTCTTTCCCCGTCTGTTTGTTTTTGGCCGGCGCCGCGCGCTACGAGTACTGAGCGCGCCGCTGATGCCGATATATACACAGTATGTCTTATAACCATATTCTATGACGTTACGTAGCTCGGGCGCTAGTACCACACTGCATGTCGTTTTGCGACAACAGACGTGGACATGGCGACACAGACGGCCGGGGTGGCCAAGAGGCTGGGAAAGAAGATTGCGCGGGAACGGGTTGCCCGCGAGCTGACCCAGGAGCGGCTCGCGGAACTGCTCGGCGTCGAACAGGAGACCATCAGTCGTTTCGAGCGCGGCCTCACGCTGCCGCCGCTGCCTCGGCTGATTCAGCTGGCAGATGTCTTCGAGTTGCCGCTCGAGGTGCTGCTGCGCGGGACGACTAATCGCGCGGCCGATGAGGCCGCAGACATCGCGGACATGCTTGCAAAGCTGGGCGATAGCGACCGAGACCTTATCCGGCGATGGGTGACGGAGATGTGCGAGCGTCTGTCGCGGAAGCGGTAGGGAGGGGTATGGCTAGTCCGGTAGAGGAGGACATGGATGTCGCCCGACTGTCCAGCCCGCATCTCATCTCGGACGGAAGGTCCGAGTTGCCATGAAAAAAGCCGCTTCTGCGAACAGAAGCGGCGCTGGAAATCATTTCTCTGGTGCGCGCGCGATGTCGAGCAGCTCGTGCCCCACCGGTTCCTCCTTGGAGCCCTTGATGTAGTCGGGGACGTCGTCTTCGTCGACTGGAAACAGCCAAACCAGTCGCGAGTCTGGGTACGCGAGCTCGGTGCCCTTCCTGGCTAGGTGGAAGTTCTCGGCGACGCAAAAAATCGTCTCGCTCGCTATGTTATTGTGTGCAATCAGGGCTTTGAAGTACATGGGTCCTCGTCGTTGCGTTGTCCTTGAGCGGGGTGCTCAAGACGTATAGCAACGAGTCCCGGCAGGTGCTCGAAACCGGTGCGACTCCGCGCATAAGCCACTTCTAGCCGGTTGGTCGTGCAACGCTCCATTTAGCGCGACCGCGTCCGCCAACGATGCGTACAAGTCATCTAATCGTCGGTGGGCGCGGGCAGCGATGGTTGTGAAGCTGCGCGCAGCAGCCTCCTTTCACGTTCTAAGTCGGGGCTTTTTGAGTGGCGGTGCTTTGGGTGAGCGTGCGACGCTCGAAAAATCCGGTGTACGTCGTTGGAACTCCGCCCAGGTAGGAAAGCCCGATGGGAGCCGATGCATGACCCTGTCAAGCTGTGCCACGGCCTCAAGCAGCGGCTTGGCCGGATACCAGCGTGCGCCATAGTAGATTTCGCCGGCGTTCTTATTGCGGTGGTCTCCTTCCCTATGCCCGACGAGGGCATCTCGGACCTCCTGTGCAATACCGGCCTCACGGGCTTCGTCAATTATCGTATGCCGGAGGCTATAGGTAACGTATTGCCCGTCCATGATGCCCAGCGTCACTTTCCGATAATCCCCCAGCCCGTTTAGCACGTACAATGCCCGTTTTCCGGGTTTTTCGGTAGGGACCTTCATGGGCAACAGCCATTGACCGCGCGGGACGCTTCGTACGTAGTCGGCGAAACCCAGGTCAAGGAGCACCTGGGGCACGGGAAAGCGTCGAAGACTGACGCCAGTCTTGAGGGGCCGTGCGAGCCCGCCCACTCCAGGAGTGTCGGAAAAGATATATATCCAACTCGCGTCACCATGACCTGCAAGCAAGCGGGCTTCCGTGGTGCCGTCTTCGGCTAGCACGATGTCATCGCGCATCAGGAACGCAAGTTCCAAGGGGCGTGCGCCGGTGAATCTGAACAGCAGGGGAAACCAGTACGCAACGGGTGGCGGCAGGCGCCGGTCGAAGCCGGGCCCGTCATAGAGTGGTCCCGAGAAGAAAGAGTCCATGACGGATGCGGGCAGAGGGCTTCGTGCTTCCTTGTTGCCCTTGCTTTTCTCCGCTGTGGTGCCACGCAGCTGCAGGCTCGTGAGCTTGAAAGAGAACGGATTCACGTCTGTCATGCCATTGTCGATGGCGACCGCGAACAGTGTTGACATGGCGCTGCGGTACTTTTGTAGCGTCTTGCGCTGAACGCCCTGGTTGTTGGCCACATGCTCAAGCCAGCACCGGCCGATTTGACGTTCGCGCGTCAGTGCGGCGAGTATCTCAAGCGGTGCGCGTTCTAGCGGCGCGTCCAGGGCGAAGCGGGCGAACCGCTCGGCAAACGCACGGTATTCGTTGTCGGTCTTGCCTTCACCGGCGCGGGTTCGTTGATTCGACCACTTGGTGAAGGCGTCGAGCAGGGTGGGGCCCTGCTTTACTCGGTCTTCTTCGTCAAATGGACCGTCCGGCTTGGGTGGCGTCGGACGAAACTTGCTGCCCGATAGCCGGCCGAGACTGAGTTCGAGCGCCTCAATGTCGGCCGCCGCGAGGCGGAAGAGGAAGTCGTTGCGCTCCGCGCATTCCGGGTGCAGCAAGATGCCCGTCACCTCGCCCAGCTCAGACATCTTGTCTTCGACCCAGGATTCCGGGAGCTGCATGCGGCGCATGGCTCCCTTCAGTTCCGCGAGCTCATTTTTCAGGTCCTGCTCGAACTCATCGAGCTCGTTAAACGACGTCTCTTCGCCCGTGCTTTGGCGTTCCTCGTCGTTGGCCGCTATGGAGGGAACTTGGACGTCGTGAGCTTCCGCGCTGCGGTACACCCAGCTGTCGACAAAGTTGTCCAGCAGCCTGCGCTGGCGGGCGGTCAGGTATTTGTATGTAACGGGCGGGATATAGTTGTCGTCGATGGCGGGACCATCTGCGCGAGCCGATTCTTCCAGGCTCTGGCGCAACTGGAGCCATGTGGCAAGCGCCTGATGGTAGCGCTCCATCGCCGCCTGGTAGGTCGGCCCCAGTGTTTCCTTGAATTCGCGTCGCCTCGGCTTTGTATAGGCCCGGAGGCGTAGCGGGATGACGACCCGGAAAACCCAGCCACTCCGGTCTTTGGGTTGATGCAGGTAGGGATGTTTGGCCACGTCTTTTTCCATGAAGGGCATGGTAAGAGCGCGGGCGGTTTTGTACCAGCGCTTTGTACCAGGATTGAACCGTTGTACAAAGCGCTCGTGGCGGAGAGGTAACTGTAAATCCTTTAAAATCAAGGATTTACATTTTCTTTTCGAGAAAAGAAAAAGCCGCTGAACCTTGCGGAACAGCGGCTTTTTTACAACTGGTGGCGAATCAGGGATTCGAACCCCGGACCTGCGGATTATGATTCCGTCGCTCTAACCGACTGAGCTAATTCGCCGAAGAAGATCGATTATGGTGAAGGCGGGCCGGGCTGTCAAGTCCTTTCTGCTGCGGCCCATAAAAACCGTGGCCGCCCAACCCGCCCGTTCCCTACCTCAGTCCTGCGCGTAGATGTTCGAGTCCTTGGTTTCCTTGACGAACAGCATCCCGATCACGAACGTACCCAGTGCGATCGCCACCGGATACCAGAGCCCGGAGTAGATGTTCCCCCGCGCCGCGACGATGGCGAACGCAGTGGCCGGCAAGAACCCGCCGAACCAGCCGTTGCCGATGTGATAGGGCAGCGACATCGACGTATACCGAATCCGCGTCGGGAACATCTCGACGAGCATCGCCGCGATCGGCCCGTACACCATCGTCACGTAGATCACGAGCACCGCCAAAATCGCCACGGTCATCGGCCAATTCAATTGCGACGGATCGGCTTTCGCCGGGTAGCCCGCGCTCTTGAGCGTTCCCGAAAGCGTCTTGGTGAATACCGCTCCTTTCTCCTTCGCGTCGGCGGCCTTGCCGTCATAGGTGTCGATGACCGTATCGCCGACCTTGATCTGGGCCATCGTCCCAGCCGGCGCTGCGACGTTCGAATAGTTCAGGCCCGACTTGGCCAGCGCGCTCTTGGCGATATCGCATGAGCTCGTGAACTTCGACGTACCCACCGGGTTGAACTGGAACGAGCATTCGTCGGGGTTGGCGATGACCACGATCGGTGCTCTCTGCTCGGCGGCTTCGAGCGTCGGGTTCGCGTAGTGCGTCAGTGCCTTGAACAGCGGGAAGTACGTCACGGCGGCGATCAAGCAACCGACCATGATCACCGGTTTGCGCCCGATCCGGTCCGACAGCGAGCCGAAGAACACGAAAAACGGCGTGCCGATGAGCAAAGCGAGCGCGATCAGGATGTTCGCGCTTGTGCCATCCACCTTCAGCGTTTGCGTGAGGAAGAACAGCGCATAGAACTGACCCGTGTACCAGACCACCGCTTGGCCGGCCGTCAGGCCGATCAACGCGACGATCACGACCTTCAGGTTTTTCCATTGGCCAAAGGCTTCCGTGAGCGGCGCCTTCGACGTCTTGCCCTCCGCCTTGATCCGCTCGAACGCCGGCGACTCGCTCAGTTGCAGGCGAATCCAGACCGAAACGGCCAGCAAAATCAGCGAAGCGACGAACGGAATGCGCCAGCCCCAGGCGCCGAACGATTCTTCGCCCATCGCCGTGCGCACACCCAGAATCACGAGCAGCGAGAGGAACAGCCCGAGCGTGGCCGTCGTTTGAATCCAAGACGTGTAATAGCCGCGGCGGTTAGCCGGCGCATGCTCCGCGACGTACGTGGCCGCGCCGCCGTACTCGCCGCCGAGTGCCAAGCCCTGCAGCAGCCGCATGGCGATGAAGATCACGGGCGACGCGAAACCGATCGAGGCGTAGCCCGGCAGGAACCCGACGATGAACGTCGAGAGACCCATGATCATGATCGTGATCAGGAACGTGTATTTACGGCCGACCATGTCGCCGAGCCGCCCGAACACGAGCGCGCCGAACGGACGCACCGCGAAGCCCGCGGCAAAGCCGAGCAGCGTGAAGATGAATGCGGCGGTCGGATTGATCCCGGAGAAAAAGCTCTTGCTGATGTAAGCCGCGAGCGAGCCCGCTAGATAAAAGTCGTACCACTCGAACACGGTGCCGAGCGACGACGCGAAGATCACGCGTTTCTCGTCGCTGGTCATCGGCGCGTGCGAAACCTGCCCGCCAAGGGTTGCCATCGTTCGTCTCCAATAATTTTGATAATGCGTTCGCAGGCGGCGACAGTCCTTGCCCACCCGTGGAAGATTATTGGAACGAAAACTTACGGCCTACTGACGCCGATGGTGTATCCACTGGATATTCCCTGAAAGAGCGAATGTCGGCTTCATGATCGCTTCTTGCGGCAAAAACTCGCAAAATAGATGCAAGTTCGCTGTGGCGTCGATTTGATGGCCGGAAAAATGCGTGGCCGGGCACCCCTCTCAGGGTAAGTTCGGGGTCTCTTCCGAAATCGGCAGGCTGATGCGCACGAGCGTGCCCGCAAGACGAGGCGATTCTTGATAAACGTGGTCGTCGATCGTGAGCGTGCCGCCGTGCATCACGGCAATCTCGCGTACGATCGCAAGACCGAGGCCGCTGCCGTCGCCTTCTCGCCCAAGGATTCGATAAAACCGCTCCACCACCTTCGGCCGTTCGGCCGCCGCGATACCCGGGCCGGTGTCTTCGACTTCGATCAGGACGTGGCCGATCTCCCGCCGTGGACGCACGCGCACGGTAATGCGGCCGCCGGCCGGCGTGTAGCGGATCGCGTTATCGATGACGTTCGACAGCATTTCCCGCAGCATGATGGGGTTGCCGTCGACGAAAACCGGCTCATCGGGGCCCTCGTAGCCCAAATCCATCTGCTTGGCGAGCGCCGCCCGCACCCAGTCGCGCACGGCAAGCCGGGCGAGATGCGCGACTTCGACGTGCGTGAACACCTGGCCGGAACTGCGATTCTCGGCGCGCGCGAGCGCCAGCAGTTGCGTGACGAGGCGGGCGGCCTGATCGGCGCCGGTCGCGATCTGCTCGAGCGAGCGGCGAACGTCGGGCGAGACGTCGTCGCGCAGGGCGAGTTCGGCCTGCGTGTGCAACCCGGCGAGCGGAGTCTTCATTTGATGCGCCGCGTCGGCGATGAAGCGCTTTTGCAGTTCGACGTTTTGTGCGAGGCGGGTCAGCAAATCGTTGAACGAGGTGACGAGCGGCTCGATCTCGGGCGGCGCGCTCGAGGCCTCGAGCGGCGAAAGGTCGTCCGGCCGGCGCGCGCGTAAGTTCGCCTGCAGCGTCGTCAGCGGCGCGAGCCCGCGCGACAATCCGAACCACACGAGTACGATCGCCAACGGCAAGATCACGAACTGCGGCAGGATCACGCCTTTGATGATCTCGTTGGCGAGCGCGCTGCGTTTGTCGAACGTCTCGCCCACTTGCACGAGCACCGGCTGCTCGTTGCCGCCGTTCGGCGCAAGGGCCACCGTCGTATAGGCGATGCGGATGTCGTTGCCCGCGAGCGTCGCGTCGCGAAATTCCACGAGGCCGGGCTGCGGCCGGTCGTCGTCGTTCGGCAACGGCATGTCGGGCACGCCGGCCACGAGCTCGCCACGCGTGCCGATCACTTGATAGAAGACCTTATCGACATTGTCGCCGGTCAAGAAATCGCGAGCGGCCTCGGGCAGCGTCAACGCGGCCACGCCGTTTACCGGGTGGATCTGCCGGGCGAGCACGTAGGCGTCCGTTTCGAGGCCGCGGTCGAACGGGCCGTTGGCGATCGTTTTGGCGACGAGATAGGTGACGGCGATGCTCATCGGCCAGAGCAGCAACAGCGGCGCGAGCATCCAATCGAGAATTTCACCGAACAGGGAACGAGGCCGGGTAGGGGGCGCCGGCTCGCTTTCGTCGGGCGGGGCGAACGGATTGGCCGCGTCGGCCTCGGCGCGCATCGTCGCGCTGGAGGGCGAGAGCAACGTAGGTGGCGCGCTCTGGTCGGACGGGGGCGAGTCGGACGCGTGCGGCACGCCGTCGTTCGCGGAAGCGGGGGAAGCCACGGCGGGCCTACTTGGGCCGGGCGTTCGCGGCAACGTCGGCTGACGGGGGTGGAACGGGCACGTTCGTCACGGGCTCGGCCGGTGTGTTCGTGGCGCTGGGGCTCGCGCTGGCAGGCGCGGCGCAATTGGTCGCGGGTTTCTCCAGACAATAGCCTAGACCCCGTACGGTGATGATGCGCACGCCGCTCGGCTCGATTTTCTTGCGCAGGCGATGAACGTACACCTCGATCGCGTTATTGCTGACTTCCTCGCCCCACTCGCACAGGTGATCGACGAGTTGTTCCTTGGAGACGAGGCGCCCGATGCGCTGCAAGAGGATCTCCAGCACGCCAAGCTCGCGCGCCGACAGTTCGAGCACCTGATCGTTGACCGACGCCACGCGCCCCACCTGGTCGTACGCGAGCGAGCCGTGCCGTACGAGGGCGGGGCCGCCGCCGCTGCCGCGCCGCGTCAGCGCGCGCACGCGCGCCTCGAGTTCGTTTAGATGAAACGGCTTGCTCATGTAATCGTCGGCGCCGAGGTCGAGCGCTTTCACGCGCTCGTCGACGCTGTCGACGGCCGTCAGAATCAGTACCGGCAAGGCCGAGTTGCGCGCGCGCAGCCGACGCAGCACTTCCAGCCCGGACATGCGCGGCAGGCCGAGATCGAGAATGAGAAGGTCGAACGTCTGCATGGAGAGCGCGGCGTCGGCCTCGTTCCCGCTCTTCACGTGATCGACGGCATAGCCCGATCGGCGGAGTGATCGGACGAGGCCGTCCGCGAGTATGCTGTCGTCTTCGGCAATGAGTATTCGCATGATGCACCGCACGGCAGGCCGGCGCTTTCGGGCCGGTGTCGGGCGGGTGTCTCCGGTGGTCTTGTGGAACCGACGCGGGAAGCGGCTTCGCGAGGCGCCGCTCCGATACTTCGTTGCCGCAACGCAAATTCGCCCGCATCGGGCTTGCAAAGAACCCTGTTTTTTTATACAGTATCTGCGTTTCGAGCGCCAGCCGGCGTATGGCAAAAAGCGGCCTCGGTTTGAACCGGGGTTGCGCAGTCATCGGCGCCTCATCGCCCGGCCCGCCCGCCGCAGATGCCCGCTCATCATAGCAAAGGACGATTCATGGAAGAAAGCAAGAAAGGCTCGGCTGGACTGACGGCTGAAAAGAGCAAGGCGCTGGCCGCCGCGCTCGCGCAGATCGAGAAGCAGTTCGGCAAAGGGTCGGTCATGCGGCTCGGCGACGGCGAGGTGGTCGAGGACATCCAGGTCGTGTCGACGGGCTCGCTCGGTCTGGACATCGCACTGGGCGTGGGCGGCTTGCCGCGCGGCCGTGTGGTCGAGATCTACGGCCCGGAATCGTCGGGTAAAACCACGCTGACGCTGCAAGTCATCGCCGAAATGCAAAAGATCGGCGGCACCGCTGCGTTTATCGATGCCGAACACGCGCTCGACATCCAATACGCGCAGAAGCTCGGTGTGAACGTGAGCGATCTGCTGGTGTCGCAACCGGACACGGGCGAGCAAGCACTCGAAATCGCCGATGCGCTCGTGCGCTCGGGCTCGATCGACATGATCGTGATCGACTCGGTCGCAGCGCTCGTGCCGAAGGCCGAAATCGAAGGCGAGATGGGCGATTCGCTGCCGGGCTTGCAGGCACGGCTGATGTCGCAGGCGCTGCGTAAGCTCACGGGCACGATCAAGCGTACGAACTGCCTCGTCATCTTCATCAACCAGATTCGGATGAAGATCGGCGTCATGTTCGGCAACCCGGAAACCACCACGGGCGGTAACGCGCTGAAGTTCTACGCGTCGGTGCGGCTCGATATCCGCCGGATCGGCTCGATCAAGAAGAACGACGAAGTGATCGGCAACGAAACGCGCGTGAAGGTCGTCAAGAACAAGGTGTCGCCCCCGTTCCGCGAAGCGATCTTCGACATCCTCTACGGCGAGGGTATTTCGCGTCAGGGCGAAATCATCGACCTCGGCGTGCAAGCGAAGATCGTCGACAAGGCGGGCGCCTGGTATAGCTACAGCGGAGAACGGATCGGCCAAGGTAAGGACAACGCGCGTGAGTTCCTGCGCGAGAATCCCGAAATGGCGCGCGAGATCGAGAACAAGATCCGCGAATCGCTCGGCGTCAATGCGATGCCGGCCAGTACCGGTAGCGACGTCGAAGTAGCGGACGAAGAAGAGTAAGCCGCTCGTGATGCGCAAAGGGCGGGCGCCGCGGCGCTCCGATCCGCTCGATCCGCAATCCGATGACGAGGCGTTCGATTCATCGTCGGCCGCTTCGGAAGAATCCGACGAGGCCGGCCGTTCGCGCCGGCCTACTCGCCCGCTGAAAATGCGGGCAATCGATTACCTCTCGCGGCGCGAATACAGCCGCGCCGAACTCACCCGCAAGCTTGCTCCGTTCGTCGAACCCGGCGACGAACTCGATCCGCTGCTCGATTCGCTCGAACGGGAAGGCCTGCTATCCGATGCGCGCTTCGCCGAAAGCCTGATGAATCGGCGTTCGTCGAAGTTGGGGGCGAGCCGTATCGTAGGCGAGTTGCGCCAGCATGGGCTCGACGACACGCTGGTCCAATCGGTCGGCGCGCAACTGCGCGACACCGAACGGGCTCGTGCTCAGGCGGTGTGGCGTAAGAAGTTCGGTCAGCTTCCGGGCTCGCCCGCCGAGCGGGTGAAGCAAACGCGCTTTCTCGCGATGCGCGGGTTCTCGCATTCCACGATTTCGCAGGTTCTCAAAGGCGACGACGACTGGAGCGACGAATAAGGCGAGCGGGGCGGGCTCGCGGCGCCTGTCATACTCAGTATGGTAAAATCCATCGGTTTTCCTCTCCAGCCGTTCCCCTCGCATGCCGCTTTCGCCGCCCGCCTCCCGCCAGTTGCGCCATCGCCGCGCAATCCGAGCGGAAGCCTTCGAGCGCGACGACGGTCTGTGGGATCTCGAGGCGTGTCTGACCGACCATAAGCCGCGCGATGTCGCATTGGCGCCCGGTGTCCGGCCCAAGGGCCTACCGATCCATGAACTCTGGCTTCGCATCACTATCGACCGCAAGCTCACCATCGTCGACGCCGAAGCGTCGTCGGAATGGGTGCCTTACCCCGGTCATTGCGAAGCCGCCAATCCCGCCTACCGCGCCCTCATCGGTCTCAACCTCCTCAACGATTTCCGCCGCCAAGCACGGCGCTTGCTCGCCGGAACGGCAGGCTGCACGCATCTCACCGAACTCTGCTCCATTTTGCCGTCCGCCGCGATCCAAGCATTCGCCGGCGACGTTTGGAGCACGCGCGACAGCGCGACGGATACCGCTGAAGGCGACTCCGACAGCCCCGGCGCACATCGCGAACCGCCATTCCAGCTCGATCGCTGCCACGCGCTGCGCTTCGACGGCGAAGCGGTGCGCCGCTTTTACCCGCGCTGGCACGGGCACGTACCGCGCAGCCTCAAAACGAGCGACGCATCGGCGGGTCAGGCACCGGCATCGGTAAGCGACCCGGCTGGGCCTGACGCGCCCGGCTCGACGACGAAAAACCATAACGAAGTTCAATCTAACTCTCACTCAGACTGAAGGGAATCACGCATGAAGATTCACGAGTACCAGGGTAAGGAAATCCTGCGGAAATTCGGCGTCGCGGTACCGCGCGGCAAGCCGGTGTTTTCGGTGGATGACGCGGTCAAGGCCGCTGAAGAGCTGGGCGGCCCGGTGTGGGTCGTCAAGGCGCAGATTCACGCGGGCGGTCGCGGTAAGGGCGGCGGCGTGAAGGTGGCCAAGTCGCTCGAGCAAGTTCGCGAGTACGCGAACCAGATCCTCGGCATGCAGCTCGTCACGCACCAAACCGGTCCGGAAGGCCAGAAGGTGAACCGCCTGCTGATCGAAGAAGGCGCGGACATCAAGAAGGAACTCTACGTCGGCCTCGTGATCGACCGCGTCTCGCAACGCGTCGTCGTGATGGCGTCCAGCGAAGGCGGCATGGACATCGAGGAAGTGGCCGCGAAGACGCCGGAAGCGATCCACAAGGTCGCCGTCGATCCGTCGAAGGGTCTGCTCGATTCGGAAGCCGACGACCTCGCGAAGAAGATCGGCGTGCCCGACGCATCGATCCCGCAAGCGCGCGCGATTCTGCAAGGTCTGTACAAGGCCACGTGGGAAACCGATGCGTCGCTGGCCGAAATCAACCCGCTGATCCTCACGGGCGACGGCAAGGTGATCGCGCTCGACGCCAAGTTCAACTTCGATTCGAACGCGCTGTTCCGTCATCCGGAAATCGTCGCGTACCGCGATCTGGACGAAGAAGATCCGGCTGAAGTGGAAGCGTCGAAGTTCGACCTGGCCTACATCTCGCTCGACGGCAACATCGGCTGCCTCGTGAACGGCGCCGGTCTGGCCATGGCGACGATGGACACGATCAAGCTGTTCGGCGGCGAGCCGGCGAACTTCCTGGACGTCGGCGGCGGCGCGACGACGGAGAAGGTTACCGAAGCGTTCAAGTTGATGCTGAAGAACCCGGGTCTGAAGGCGATTCTCGTGAACATCTTCGGCGGCATCATGCGCTGCGACGTGATCGCGGAAGGCGTGATCGCCGGTTCGAAGGCGGTGAACCTGAACGTTCCGCTCGTCGTGCGCATGAAGGGCACGAACGAAGACCTCGGCAAGAAGATGCTTGCTGAATCGGGCCTGCCGATCATCTCGGCGGACAGCATGGAAGAGGCTGCGCAGAAGGTCGTCGCGGCAGTCCAGGGCAACGCGTAAGCGGCCCGGACGCAACAGGATACGAACAGAGGTCAATACATGTCGATTCTGATCAACAAAGACACGAAGGTCATCACGCAGGGCATCACCGGTAAAACCGGCCAGTTCCATACGCGCGCATGCCGTGAGTACGCCAACGGCCGCGAAGCGTTCGTCGCGGGCGTGAACCCGAAGAAGGCCGGCGAAGATTTCGAAGGCATTCCGATCTACGGCAGCGTGAAGGAAGCGAAGGCCGAAACCGGCGCGACCGTCTCGGTCATCTACGTGCCGCCCGCAGGCGCCGCAGCGGCGATCTGGGAAGCGGTGGAAGCCGATCTCGACCTCGCGATCTGCATTACCGAAGGCATCCCCGTTCGCGACATGATCGAAGTGCGCGATCGTATGCGCCGTGAAAACCGCAAGACGCTGCTGCTCGGACCGAACTGCCCGGGCACGATCACGCCGGACGAGCTAAAGATCGGCATCATGCCCGGTCACATCCACCGCAAGGGCCGCATCGGCGTCGTGTCGCGTTCGGGCACGCTGACGTATGAAGCCGTGGGGCAACTGACGGCGCTCGGCCTCGGCCAATCGTCGGCGGTCGGTATCGGCGGCGACCCGATCAACGGTCTGAAGCACATCGACGTCATGAAGATGTTCAACGACGATCCGGATACGGACGCCGTGATCATGATCGGCGAAATCGGCGGTCCGGACGAAGCGAACGCGGCTTACTGGATCAAGGACAACATGACCAAGCCGGTCGTCGGCTTCATCGCCGGTGTCACGGCGCCTCCGGGCAAGCGCATGGGCCACGCCGGCGCGCTGATCTCGGGCGGTGCCGATACGGCCGAAGCGAAGCTCGAAATCATGGAATCGTGCGGCATCAAAGTGACGAAGAACCCGTCGGAGATGGGCCGTCTGCTGAAGTCGGTGCTGTAAGTTGCCGTGATCGCCGCGCCCGGTGCGATCGCACTGGGCGTGGCCGATGAGCCGTTTTTGGTATCCTTGCGAAATTCTTTCGTAAGGCTTCCGACAGACGCAAAAAAGCGAGGGAGCGTATCCGTGCTCCCTCGCTTTTTTATGGCTGTCGCCTTTGGTTGCTCTGGAACGGCGATTGCCCCATGCTCGACGCTATGCTCGAATTTCTAACGACGCTCCATTGGGCGGCGGTCTTTCAGATCGTCGTCATCGATATTTTGCTAGGCGGCGACAACGCCGTCGTCATTGCGCTCGCGTGCCGCAAGTTACCGGCCTCCCAGCGCATGCAAGGCGTGCTTTGGGGCACGGCGGGCGCGATCGTGCTGCGCGTCGTGCTCATCGTGTTCGCCGTTGCGTTGCTCGACGTGCCGTTCCTCAAATTCGGCGGCGGCCTATTGCTGCTTTGGATCGGCGTGCGGCTCATGGCACCGTCGCACGAGGCCCACGAAAACATCAAACCCGCCGATAAGCTGTTGGCGGCGATCAAAACGATCATCGTCGCCGATGCCGTGATGAGTCTGGACAACGTGATCGCGATCGCGGGTGCGGCCGAGACGGCCGATCCGGAGCACCGGATCGCGCTCGTGATCTTCGGCTTGGTCGTGAGCATTCCGCTTATCGTCTGGGGCAGCACACTCGTGCTGCGCATGCTCGACCGCTTCCCCGTCATCGTGACCTTGGGCGCGGCGCTGCTCGGCTGGATCGCGGGCGGGCTCATCATCAACGATCCCGCGGGCGATCGTTGGCCGTTGCTCGATACGCCGCTCGCCGAGTACGGGGCGCACATCGCCGGCGCGCTGCTCGTCGTGCTCGTCGGATATTGGCTCAAGCGCCGCCTGTCCCGCCGCGCGGCGGCGAATACGACGAGCTCGCGCCAAACGCACTGATGCCCGCCGATACCTACCGATTCACGCTGCGAGCCGGCGCCTAGCCGATCGGCCGACTGTCGCCGTTAGCGCGGCGTGGATACGCTCCCCATTGGTTGCCCGCCCATTTGCCGGCGGGCCGTCCTTCGAGGAGCGTGTTCGCGATGTCCGCCGTTTTTTTCAACCTAGCGCGCCGGCTCGTGTCGGCCGCCGTGCCGCCGCGCCGCGCCAAACGCGGTTTCACGCTAATCGAGTTGATGATCGTGCTGGCGATCGTGGGGATCGTCGCCGCCTATGCCGTGCCGGCCTACCAGGATTACCTCGGTCGCAGCCGGGTGGGGGAAGGGTTGGCGCTCGCCTCGGGGGCGCGCCTTGCGGTGGCCGAGAACGCCGCCGCGGGCAGTCCCTTCGGCAGCGGATACGTCGCGCCGCCCGGCACCCGCAACATCGACGCCATCGCGATCGACGATACGACCGGAGAAATCTCCGTCCGCTTTACGGCGCGGGTGTCCCCGGCGGGCACCGATACATTGGTGCTCGTTCCGTCGGTACCCGACGCGTCCGATCCGCCCACCGCGCGCGTGGCGCTGGAAGCGGGCGCCGTCCAGGGCGGGGTCATGTCGTGGGAATGTTTTGCTGCGGGTAAGCAAGGGTCTTCGCTTCCGGCGCCCGGCTCGGGACCGGCTCCGCTCGAGCCGGCGACGTTGCCGGCCAACCTCGCGCCGCCGGAATGCCGGGCTTGATGGTGCGCCGGGAGTAAACGGCTTCGCACAGTGAAAGGAAATTTTTGTATAGTGCGCCGGTTGCCGACGCTCCCATACTCATGACTTCTCCATCTGCCCGTTATTTGTCGTTTGCGTCCCTGGCTTTCGCGGCGCTGCTGCCGTACGCGGTCACCAACCATACGTACCCGGTCCCAACTTTCTACGCGGAGTTCACGGCGCTCTCGCTGTATTTGCTGGTCGGCGCTTCGGTGCTGCTGCTGGTGCTGTCGGAGCGGCAGGGGGCGCAGTACGCGATGCCCACCGTGGCGCTGGTCCCGCTCGCCTTCGGGGCGCTGTTGGTCTTACAGACATTCGTGCTGCCTCTCGCGCAGCCTTCGATGGCATGGCTCGGCGCGGGCTTCCTCTTGGCGGGCTTCATGGCCGTGCAAACGGGGTATGGCCTTGCGCGCGTAGGGGCGGCCGATACGGCGTTGCGCTGGATGGCGACCGCGCTCGTCGTGGGCGGTCTGTTCGCCGTGTTTTGCCAGGTGGTGCAGCTTTTTCATGCGGAAGCGAAATTCGCCCCGTTCGTGGTGGCTTATAACGTCACGACCGACCGGCGGCCGTTCGGGAACATGGCGCAGGCCAACCACCTCGCCACCGTGATCGCGTTCGC
Source organism: Trinickia dabaoshanensis (assembly GCF_002879885.1). Classification (GTDB taxonomy): domain Bacteria; phylum Pseudomonadota; class Gammaproteobacteria; order Burkholderiales; family Burkholderiaceae; genus Trinickia; species Trinickia dabaoshanensis. The sequence continues at coordinate 114,426 of NZ_PNYA01000019.1, read as the reverse complement.
GCTGGCCGGCGCCATGTACCTCGTGCAGACGCGCCGTATAAACGTCCTCGTTTGGGCGGTCGTATCGGCGATTTGTGTTCTCGGGCAGGCGCTGACGGTGTCGCGCGGGCCTTGGCTGCAAACGGGCGTCATCGTCGTCGCGGGATTTTGGATGGCGCTCGTCGCGCCGCGCGCGAACGTTTTTTCCGGGCGCCGCACGCGGGAGTGGATGATTCCGGTTCTGCTCGTCGTGTTGTTCATCGCGGTGAATATGGCCACTCGCTGGGCCAACGCGCGTTACCAGCTCGGATTGGACGTGTCGGCCGCACACCGCTTTCAGGACAAGGGGCAATTCGTCCTGCGGCTTGCGATGTGGAAGTACGGCTGGACGATGTTCAAGGGGCACCCGTTGCTGGGCGTGGGTTGGGGCGAGTTTCCGCGTTTCGAATTCGCGCTAGTGAAGCAATTGGGCGACGTCGAAATCGCCAACAATTCGCACGACATCGTCATCGATTTGCTCGCTAAAACCGGTGTGCTCGGTTTTGGCGTCGTGTTGCTGGGGCTGCTGACCTGGTTGTGGCGCGTGCTGCGCGCGCCGCATACGGTCGAGCGCGTTTTCGGCCTTGCCCTCATCGGTGCGTTGCTGATGCACGCGCTGGTGGAGTATCCGCAGCAGTACATGTTCTTCCTGCTGCCTGCGATGTTCATCTTCGGCATCTTGGAGACGAAGCCGTTGACCTTCGTGCCGGGGCGGTTTGCGTTGGGGCTGCAATGGCTCGTCGTATTGGGCGGATTGGCGGCGCTCTTGCCGATTTATCGCGATTACGCGCGCTCGGAGGTGCTGTATTACGGCGCACACCCCGCCGAGCAATACCGGGCGGCGCCGTCGACGCTGTTCGGGGCGTGGGGCGAGTATGGGATGGCGACGTTGCTGCCGATCGATAGCAACGATCTGCGCACGAAGATCGACATGCATGAAAAGGCGCTGGCGCTACTGCCAGGCGAGACGGTGCTGCGTCGATACGCGGTGTTGCTGGCGCTCGACGGGAAGCCGGATCAAGCGTTCGATACGGTGGAGCGGCTGAAGATCTTCGCGCTGGTGTTGCACGATTGGCCGTCGCAGCTCTCGGCGCTGTATGACTTGTGCGACGACGAACCCAAGCTGGCGTCGTTCAAGGCGGAATTGGTCAAGCGCTATGGGGCTGCGCCGAAGTCGTCGGATGACGAGGAGGATAGCGGCGATTGACCGGCAGGAGGGGCGCGGACGCTGAGCGACATACCGGCGAGCGTCCGAGGTTGGCGTTGCTTCACGGAGCCACCCAATCCCCCGACTTCCCCCCATGCTTTTCCATCACCTTCACATCGGTGATGACCATCCCGCGGTCCACGGCTTTGCACATGTCGTAGACGGTCAGCAGGCCGACTTGCACGGCGGTGAGCGCTTCCATCTCCACGCCCGTGCGGCCGAGCGTTTCGACCTGGACCTTGCAGTGCACTCCAGGCATCGCCTCGTCGAGCGCGAAATCGACTGCCACGCGCGTGAGCGCGAGCGGATGGCAAAGCGGGATCAAATCGGCCGTGCGTTTAGCGCCCTGAATCGCGGCAATGCGGGCGACGCCGATCACGTCGCCCTTCTTCGCATTGCCGTCACGGATCAGTGTAAATGTCTCGGGCTTCATTCGGATCGAGCCGCGCGCAACGGCGATCCGCTTCGTTTCGTCCTTGCCGCCGACGTCCACCATATGAGCCTGGCCGGCTGCGTCGAAATGGGTCAATTCAGGCATGTCGTGCTCCTTCGAGGGGCGCTTATCTTAGCAGCCTGCCGACGGGCTGCCGGTACGCCCTGTGCGCCCCGGTCGCGCTTAACGTAGCGACATTCTGCGCCAAAGCGAACCCCGCCCGCGAGCGTCGCGACATGCTCTCCGCCCAATACTGGCCGGTTATGCGAAACCGAACAGGCGAGCCGGCGTATCGACGAGCACGGCCTGCCGCGCCCGCTGCGTCGGGAGCAGCTTGTTTGCCAGCGCATACGCGCAATCGTAATCGTGGCCGCGCTCATGTTGGGTGTGTGGCCAATCGCTGCCCCACACGAGCCGGTCGAGCCCGAAGGCAGTTTCCAACAAGGGCATCGCCGCCAGTGCCGTGCCCTCGAGCGAGCCGGCGCTCAGCGGATCGGCATTGCGATACGCCGCGGACAACTTGACCCATACGCGTCGTGTCGCGCCGAGCGTCAGCAAATAGCCGAAGCCGGGATCGGCAATCCCGAGAGCCGGGTCGGGGCGTCCGAAGTGATCCACGACAATGTCGATCGCTTCGCCGGTCTGCGTGAGCAGCCCTCCCAAGACATTCGGCAACCGCTGAGCCTCGCAGTGCACTTCGATCTGCCAGCCCAGCGCGACGATTTTGCGCAGCGTCGTTTGCCACGCGGCACCGGCAAGATCGGGATCGGGCAGGCCGAACAGATTGAACCGGATGCCGACGATACCGCCGAGCGCGAGGACGTCGAGCGAGCTAGGATCGGTCGCTACGGCCTCCGGGTCGATCATGGCGATGCCACGCAAGCGGTGCGGTGCCCGCGCGATAGCGCCCATCAAATAACCGTTGTCGGTGCCGAGAAAGCTCGGCTGCACGAGCACGCCGTGCGAAATGCCGTGTCGATCGAGTTGCGCGAGATACCGGGTAAGCGGGGCGTCATACGCGGGCGCATACCGGCGGGCCGCCGCGAGCGGAAGAGCCCTCGAAAAAACGTGAGCGTGAGTATCGATTGCCGTGATCGCGCCGGTGCTTGCCCCGTGCAGCGTATCCGCGCCCGTAGCGCGCGCGGCGTTTGTCGACATAGCCAAAAATCCTCGGTTCCAATGACTGCGGTAGTGGTGCTACCGGGCTCGTCGTTATCGCTGTCGGCGCGCCCGACGCCGATCAATGGCCGGCGGTCTGTACATCGGGCGATGCGCGATGTCCGGTCGCGCCGGCTTCGTTCTCCGCGAGGGCGCGTCCGCGCGTTTCCGGAAGCATCAACACGGCGAAGACCACGATTGCGTACGCGATCGCGGCGTCGGCGCCGATGGCGAAGCCGAGCGAGGTTGTCTGGGCCAGGTGCCCGACCATGACGGGGAAGCCCGCCGAGACGATGCGTCCGAAGTTGTAGCAAAACCCGACGCCGGTTCCGCGCATGCCGCGCGGATAGAGTTCGTTGAAGAGCGCACCCATGCTGGCCGGAATGCCCGCAGCGAAAAAACCGAGTGGGAATCCGACGACGAGCATCGCTGCGTTCGTCAGCGGTACGAACAGATAGACGAGCACCGTGGCGACGCAAGCAATCGAGAACAGCAAGATGGTGCCGCGGCGCCCGATTCGGTCGAGCAGTTGAGCGCTTGCCACGCAGCCGCAAAAGAATGCGACGATGATCACGGCCAGATAACCGCCGGTTCCCAACACCGACAAGTGACGCTCGGTCTTCAGATACGTGGGTAGCCACGTCATCAGCGCGTAATAGCCCCCATGCGCGCCCACGCCGAGCAGCGCCCCGATGAGCGTCATGCGCAGCACGCTCGGCGAAAAGATTGCAAGCAACGGCATGCTCGGCGCGGCACCGGCCTGCGAAGCCGGGCGCCCCGCGGGTGCTTCCGGCTCCGGCACGCCGCGCCGCAGATAAAGCACGAGCAAGGCCGGCAACAGGCCGAGTGCGAACATCGTGCGCCATGCCATCGCACTCGGCATCAGCGAGAACATGACCGAATACAAGACGACGGCGGCTGCCCAGCCGATGGCCCAAGCGCTTTGCACCGTGCCCATGGCCTTGCCTCGATGCTGCGCGCGAATCGATTCGGCCATGAGAACCGCGCCTGCTGCCCACTCGCCGCCGAACCCCAACCCTTGCAATGTCTTCAGTACGAGAAACTGCTGGAAATTGTGCGCGAACGCGCAGGCGAACGTGAATACGGAGAAGAACGCGACGGTGAACTGCAACGTGCGAACGCGGCCCATGCGGTCGGCGAGCGCGCCCGCGATCCACCCGCCGAGCGCGGACGCGACGAGCGTCGCCCCACTCACGAGCCCGGCCTGCGTTTTACCGATGCCCCACTCGGCGATGATCGCCGGAATCACGAGGCTGAAGATTTGAACATCGAGCGCGTCGAGTGCCCAGCCGCCGAAACAAGCCCAAAACGTGCGTCGCTCGACCGGGGAGATATCTTTGAACCAACTGAACATCGCATGTCTCCTGTGGGGCCGCTTTCGTATGGATTGGGCCCATGTATTACCGTTCATCGGTGCGCGCGTCGTCCGCGAACCCATGCGTCGATCGCGCGCGTCCGCATGCCTTTAGCGGATCTCCACCTGATAGAGGAACTCGCTTGCCGGCCCACGCGAGCGACGCCATTCGAGGGGGCGGCGGTCGTAGCCGTAAGCGAGCCGCTCGATGACGACGACGGGCGTACCCGGGGCGATGCGCAGCATCCGCCCATGCATCGCGTCGACCGTTTCGACGGTCAGGGTTTCGCTGGCCGATGCGACGACCTGATTGCAATGCGCCTCGTAGACCGGATAGAGCAGGTCGCCGATTTCCTCGGTGGGCAGCTTGGCAAACGCCTCGAAGCGCTCATACGGTAGCCATATCTCCTCGGCGAGGATCGGATGATCGTCGAGGAGACGAAGCCGCGACATACGGATGACGCGCGCATTGGCGTCGATGCCGAGCGCGGCGCTGACGGCCGAAGGCGCCGGCACGACTTCGCGCAACAGAATCCGGCTCGTGGGAACGCGCCGCTCTCCGCGGCGATTCTGAAAACGAAAAAAACGAAACAGCGAGCCGTCGAAGCTGGCCCGGCGGACGAACGTGCCTCGCCCTTGAAAGCGCTCGAGCATGCCTTCCGCGACGAGCTGGTCGATGGCCTTGCGCACGGTGCCCACGGCAACGCCGTGGGTGCGCGACAGTTCCTGCTCGGTGGGGATGGCCTCGCCTGCACGCCAGCGATGCTCTGCGATCTGAGCGGCCAATTCGTCGCGCAGACGCTGATAGCGAGGAAGTCGGTCGTCGGCCTGCATGGGAACTCCGCTCGAAAGGATTAATACGGTCAACCAGTCATATATATGTTTATATGTATCGAGCTTCGCCGCAATTGGGGCAGACCCGCGGTTTCAAAGGGAACGGAAAAGGAAGGGCGAACGCGCTCCGGCGTTCAACGCTGCGCCGCCGCCGGGCTGGCGACGAAGCCGAAGCGCGCGGGGATATCGGCGCGCCGCACCGACTCGACCGCGAGCACATGGCCGGGACGCCATTCGAGCGTGCCCGTCGTGCCCGATTCGTCGAGCGCGGCCAATTGCGCAAACAGGTCGAGGTCGTGGTCGTGCAACACGGCGATCCGTTGCGGGTTTGAACGATCGGCGAACAGTACGCCGCCTTCGTCGTCGATATACACGGCCGCCGGCTCGAACCCGGCGCCGGTCTGGTCCGTCAGCACCGGTGAACCGGGTGAAGGCAAGGCCAGCCGCACCACCCACGGTGTATAAGCCAATTCCACATAAACGCGCTGCGGCCCGTTCTGAAAGAACCAGCAACCCCCGTCGTCACACGCGTAATTGCGCTCGATGAAGCCGACGAGCGCCGCATGGCGGATCGTCGTGCCAAGCTCGCCGCGCGCTTGCGCGCCTTCGTCGCGCATCCGCCATTGTCCGCGCCGGTCCAGCAGCAGCCATCCCGTGCAATGCGGCACGTTCGGCCATTTGGCGAGCGCGGCTTTGACGATGTCATCCATCGTGCGCGTGCGGCTCCAAAAAATTGAATACGCGCCGAGGCAGCCAGTCGATCCGGCCCGGGAAGGGCCCGGTCATGAAGCCCACGTGCCCGCCGGCTTCAGGCTGATCGAGCTCGATCGCACGCGACACTTCGGCATGCGTGGGCAGCGCGGCGCTCGGTAGGAACGGATCGTTGCGCGCGTTGAGCACGAGCGTGGGCACGACGACGTCGGGCAGCAGCGGGCGCGTGGTCGCTCGGGTCCAATACTCTTCCGTATTGCGAAAACCGTGGATCGGCGCGGTCACGACATTGTCGTACTCGTACATCGTCCGGCAGGCCAGCATCGCATCCCGGTCGAACAACCCGGGATACTGCTCGAGCTTGCTCAACGCCTTGCGCTTGAGCGTCTTCAGAAAGCTCATCGTATAAACGAGCGCGAAACCTTGCGAAAGCGCGCGCCCGCCGGCATGCACATCCAATGGTGTCGAAATCGCGGCCGCCGCCGACACGAACGCCGCATCCGTGCCTTGTTCGCCAAGCCAGCGCAACAGGACATTGCCGCCGAGCGAGACGCCTGCGACGACGAGCGGCCCGCGATGCTGCGCATGCAGCCGCCGCAAGACCCAGTCCACCTCGGCACTGTCGGCGAGATGGTAAAAGCGCGGCGCCAGATTGATCGGTCCGCTGCAACTGCGAAAATGCGGCACGACGCCATGCCATCCGAGCGCACGAGCCGATGCCATCAGGACGCGCGCGTAATGCGAATCGGAACTGCCCTCGAGCCCATGAAAGAGTACGAACAGCGGCGCGTCGGGCGGCGGGGCAGCGTCGTTTCCGGTACCGGCGCCGTAGGCGAGCCAGTCGAGTTCGATGAAATCGCCGTCGGGCGTATCCCATCGCTCGCGTCGATATTCGACGGCCGGGCGGCGTGCGAAGAGGGCCGGAACGATCGTTTGGGCATGGCTCGTCGGGAGCCATCGGGGCGGGTTGTAGAGCAGTTGTACCAACGTTTCGGTGGCCGCGGCCCCCGCAGCCGGTGACGAAGCCCGTTTGTCATGTGTCGTGCTCATGACCGTCCCCAAATCCTGTAATCGCCTCGGCCGGCTATCGGTTGCCGGCCGGTCAATGCAATGCGCCTTGTCCGTGTCGAATCTTGGCAGCGAAGTCGGTGGCCGTTTCTTCCGGCATCGGACTCGCATGAATGTGCGCGATTCGCCATTCGCCGCGCTCGTGAACCATGACGTAGGTTGCGTAGATCATCCGCGACGGCGCGAGCGGTTCTTGCAACCGATGCGCTTCCGCGACCGTGTAGACGACCGTGCCGAGGCTGTCGTACACGCGCACGTCGAGCGGCTCGATAGCCGTCGGCAGTGCGCGCGCATCGGCAAGCGCAACCAGCCCGGCGCGGATCTGATCCACGCCGTGCCAGTGCGCTCCGCCCGCATTCACGTAGCTCGCGAACTCTTCGTCGATCCAAAGGGCCATCAACGCGTCGATGTTGCCGTCCCCGACGGTCTGATAGAACGCGTTCAACGTATCGGCTGCGGCTTCGAACAAGCGGGCAAAACGTGGCATGGCTCTCTGGGCTCGTAGATATCGCGCAAAAACGCGCCGTCAGGCTAACTCGTCACGCCCGCGGCAAAAAACGCGAGGCGCGCTCGGCAATACGGTCGTTCGGGCTCGACGTGCGGCGCCCACGCGTCAATGAACGCATAAAGCCGCCAGGCCTTCCGTGCGTCAGCGCTCGCCGAGCAACATGGCACGCAAATCGGCGAACACTTGCTCGGCGGACAACTCGCGCAAGCAGCGCAAATGGCCGAGCGGACACTCGCGGGCAAAGCAAGGGCTGCACTCGAGATGCAGCCATTGTACCTTCGCGAAGTCGGACAAAGGCGGGGTGTGGCGCGGATCGCTCGATCCGTAGATCGCGACCAGCGGCCGGCGCAGCGCCGCCGCGACGTGCATGAGGCCGGAATCGTTGCTCACCACGGCGCCGGCTCGCGCGATCAGCGCGCACGCTTCGCCGAGCGAGGTCTGTCCGCACAGGTTGCGCACGTTCGGAGCCTGGGCCGCGATGGCCGCCGCGAGCGGTGCGTCCTTGTTCGAGCCGAGCGCGACGATCTGCGTGTACGGGAACGACTGGCCGACCATTTTTGCGAGCGCGGCAAAGTGCTCGGCGGGCCAACGCTTCGCGCTGCCGTACTCGGCACCCGGGCAGAACACGAGCAGCGGCACGCGCGTATCGAGGTGAAAACGCGCGGACACACGCACCGATTCGTTCGGATCGGCCTCCAAATGCGGCATGCGCAAGCGCGCTTCGAGATCGGGTACCTCGGCGCCCGGCGCGTAGGCGAGGGCGGCATAGTGCGGCGCCATCGGCGCGCGCTCGCCTTTGCCCGGATTCGCGTGCCGCACGTTCAGCAGGCCCACCCGGCCTTCGCCGGTGTAGCCGATGCGCAGGCGAATGCCCGCCAGCCAAGGAATCAAGGCCGATTTGAACGAATTCGGCAACACATACGCGGCGTCGTAATCGTTCTCGCGCAGATCGAGCGCGAGCTGCCAGCGCTTCAGAAGCTGGAGCTTGCCGTGAGCGAGGTCGGTGGCATGCACCTCGCCGATTTCCGGCATCCGCTCGAGCACCGGTGCCACCCAGGTGGGCGCGACCGCGTCGATGACGAGACGCGGATGAAGTTGCTTGAGCAGCGTGAACAGCGGCTGCGCCATCAATGCGTCACCGATCCAATTCGGTGCGATAACCAACGCGCGACGCATCAGTGTGGATATCCGATAGATAAGCGGAACGCGGCGCGCAATGCGCGCCGCGTTCGGTAATTGAGCGATGAGCGCCGCCCGCCCCGGCCGCGGCACCGCGTACTTCGGCGGTACGGCCCTTTTTCGAGGCGAGCGCTTGCCGCCGCTAAGGAGCGGGCGGCGCCGCGGGAATCAGTGGTGCTTGACGATCTCGCCGTCGCGCAGCTTGTAGCGCGTGCCGCAATACGGGCAGCGGGCTTCGCCGTGCGTGACGTCGATGAACACGCGCGGATGCGCGCTCCAACGCGGCATCGACGGATTCGGGCAATAAGCGGGCAAATCTTTAGCCGACAGTTCGACCAGCGGCATTTCCTTCGTTTCGCTCATGGGACGGATTCTCGTTATTGGCGGTGTGGCGTGCAGTGTTCGGATCGGCTCTTTCAGATCTTCGTGAGCCAGTGCGGGTACTTCGCGTTCTTGCCCGCGATGACGTCGAAGAACGCCGATTGCAGTTTTTCGGTGATGGGGCCCCGCGAGCCCGTGCCGATCGTGCGGTTGTCGAGCTCGCGGATCGGCGTGACTTCGGCGGCGGTGCCCGTGAAGAACGCTTCGTCGGCCGTGTAGACCTCGTCGCGCGTGATTCGCTTTTCGATCACTTCGATGCCGGCGTCGCGGGCGAGCGTGATGACCGTGTCGCGCGTGATGCCGTCCAGGCACGAAGCCAGATCGGGGGTGTAGAGCTTACCGTTGTTCACGAGGAAGAAATTCTCCCCCGAGCCTTCGGAGACGTAGCCGTCGACGTCGAGCAGCAGCGCTTCGTCGTAGCCGTCGGCCGTGGCTTCCTGGTTCGCGAGGATCGAGTTGACGTACCAGCCCGATGCCTTGGCGCGCACCATGGAAACGTTCACATGATGGCGCGTGAACGACGACGTCTTCACGCGGATACCCTGCGTGATCCCTTCCTCGCCGAGATAGGCCCCCCACGGCCAGGCCGCGATCGCCACGTGGATCGTGTTGCCGCGCGCCGACACGCCGAGCTTTTCCGAGCCGACCCAGATGATCGGGCGCAGATAGGCCGTCTCGAGCTTGTTCTCGCGCACGACCTCGCACTGGGCGGCCGCGAGCGTCTCGTGGTCGAACGGGACGTCCATTTGGAAGATCTTCGCCGAATTGAGCAGGCGCTTCGTATGTTCCTTCAGACGAAAGATCGCGGTGGCGCCGTCGACGGTCTTGTACGCGCGCACGCCCTCGAATACGCCCATGCCATAGTGCAACGTATGCGTAAGAACGTGGATTTTCGCGTCGCGCCAGTCGATCAGCTTGCCGTCCATCCAGATCTTGCCGTCACGATCGGCCATTGACATAGGAACCTCCTAGTGATGCGGTCGGGTCTGCCCCGGTGAGTTCGCCATTTTAGCGTCTTTTGCCCCCGTCTCGGGCAGGCGCGGAATTCACCGTTTTACGACATGCGTTCCCCGAATACGCGACATTCGTCCCAAGATCGGCTTGTCGGGCGGGACGATCGGCTAAAATGCACGACTGCCGCCCAGCTGCGAGCCGACCTTCGGCCCGTTCGCCCAAGGGTGCACTCGCCCGCCAATCAACCTGCATGCGTACATTCCCATGAGCCAAGTACTGCGTCTCTCCGATCTGATCGCAAAGGGCTTGCTATCCGGCAAGCGCGTCTTCATCCGCGCCGATCTCAACGTGCCGCAGGACGAGCAAGGCAACATCACCGAAGACACGCGCGTGCGCGCGTCGGTGCCGGCCATCGAGGCCGCGCTGGCCGCCGGCGCCGCCGTCATGGTGACGTCGCACCTCGGACGCCCCACCGAAGGCGAGTTCAAGCCCGAGGATTCGCTCGCTCCCGTTGCCCGGCGCCTGGCCGAGTTGCTCGGCCGCGACGTGCCGCTCGTTGCGGGCTGGGTCGAAAACGGCGTGAACGTCGAGCCCGGGCAGGTCGTCCTGCTCGAGAACTGCCGCGTCAACAAGGGCGAGAAAAAGAACAGCGACGAGCTCGCGCAAAAGATGGCGCAGTTGTGCGACGTCTACGTGAACGACGCGTTCGGCACGGCGCACCGCGCCGAAGCCACGACCCACGGCATCGCCAAGTACGCCAAGATCGCCTGCGCGGGTCCGCTGCTCGCAGCCGAACTCGATGCGCTCGGCAAGGCGCTCGGCAATCCGAAGCGCCCGCTCGTGGCGATCGTCGCCGGCTCGAAGGTCTCGACCAAGCTCACGATCCTGAAGTCGCTGGCCGAAAAGGTCGATCAACTGATCGTCGGCGGCGGCATCGCCAATACGTTCATGCTCGCGGCCGGCCTGAAAATCGGCAAATCGCTGGCCGAGGCCGATCTCGTGAACGAAGCGAAGGCCATCATCGACGGGGCCCGCGCGCGCGGCGCCTCGGTGCCGATCCCGACCGACGTTGTCGTCGCCAAGGAGTTCTCGGCCACGGCGCAGGCCGTGACGAAAAACGTCGCCGACATCGAAGCCGACGACATGATCCTCGACATCGGCCCGCAAACGGCCAAGGCGCTCGCCACGCAGCTTTCGAGCGCCGGCACGATCGTCTGGAACGGGCCGGTCGGCGTGTTCGAGTTCGATCAATTCGGCAACGGGACCAAGACGCTTGCCGAGGCGATCGCGAAGTCGCCCGCGTTCTCGATCGCAGGCGGCGGCGATACGCTCGCGGCGATCGCCAAGTACGGCATCCACGATAAGGTCAGCTATATTTCGACGGGCGGCGGCGCCTTCCTCGAGTTCCTCGAAGGCAAGAAGCTGCCCGCCGTCGAAGTGCTCGAGTCGCGGGCTTGATCATGGGCGCGCGCGCTCCGAAATCGGCCAAGAGTCCGGCCCGGCCGGCCCGATCGTCGCGCCGCGCCCCGGCCGTTGAAACCGCGGACGCGTCCGCAAACCCGCAACAACGAGCGCAGGCGGATCAGCCCGTCCAGCCTGTCGAACCCGTCGCGGTGCCCGCCGCCGCGGTACCCGTCAAAGACGAAGTCAAAGCGACGCCGGCCCGATCCGGCGCGCAACCCAGCCCCAGTACGAGCGCTTTGCCCCAGGCGCCCGACGCATCATCTCGCAGCCCGTTTACCAGCGACACCACTCAGACGAGGAGATACATGCATCGCGCCACCAAGATTGTCGCCACGATCGGACCGGCATCGAGTTCGCCCGAGATCCTTTTGCAGATGATGCAAGCGGGGCTCGACGTTGTACGCCTGAATTTCTCGCACGGCACGGCCGACGATCACCGCCAGCGCGCCGAGCACGTGCGCGAGGCGGCGCGCCAGATGGGGCGAGAGGTCGCCATCATGGCCGACCTGCAAGGGCCGAAGATTCGCGTCGGCAAATTCGAGAAGGGCAAGACGTTCCTCGAGCCGGGCCAGCCGTTCATTTTGGACGCCACCTGCGAGATCGGTAACGACGAGCGCGTCGGCCTCGATTACCGCGATCTGCCGCGCGACCTGAAGCCGGGCGACGTGCTGCTGCTCAACGACGGGCTCATCGTGCTGACCGTGTCGCGCGTCATCGGCGAGGAAATCCATACGATCGTCAAAGTGGGCGGCGAGCTCTCGAACAACAAGGGCATCAATCGCCAAGGCGGCGGCCTGACCGCGCCGGCGTTGACGGCCAAGGATATGGAAGACATCCGCACGGCGATGTCGCTCGGGGTCGATTACATCGCGGTGTCGTTCCCGAAGAACGCCACGGACATGGAGATGGCGCGCCAACTGGCGAACATCGCCGGCATGCCGTACGGCAACAAGCCGAAGATGATCGCCAAGATCGAGCGGGCCGAGGCGATCCCGGCGCTGCAAGGCATTCTCGACGCATCCGACGGCATCATGGTCGCGCGCGGCGATTTGGCCGTCGAAGTCGGTAACGCGGCCGTGCCGGCGCTGCAAAAGCGGATGATCCGCATGGCGCGCGAGTCGAACAAGCTCGTCATCACGGCCACGCAGATGATGGAGTCGATGATCCACGCGCCGGTGCCCACGCGCGCCGAGGTGTCCGACGTCGCCAACGCGGTGCTCGACGGCACCGACGCGGTCATGCTGTCGGCGGAGACGGCCGCGGGCAAGTACCCGGTGCAGACGATCGAGGCGATGGCCGCGATCTGTATCGAAGCGGAAAAATCCGAACACGTCGAACTCGACAAGGACTTTCTCGACCGCACGTTCACGCGCATCGACCAATCGATCGCCATGGGCGCGCTGTTTACGGCCTACCACCTCGGCGCGAAGGCGATCGTGGCGCTGACCGAATCGGGCGCAACCGCGCTGTGGCTGTCGCGCCACTGGTCGCACGTGCCGATCTTCGCGCTGACCTCGCGCGTGACGAGCGAGCGGGGGATGGCGCTGTTCCGCAACGTGACGCCGCTCTCGGTGGAACCGAACAGCGATCGCGATCAGGCACTCAAACAAGCGGTCGAGGTGGTCGTCTCGAAGGGCTTCGCCTCGCGCGGCGACATGGTCGTACTGACCGTGGGCGAGCCGATGGGCCAGGCGGGCGGGACCAATACGCTGAAGATCGTGCGCGTCGGCGACCCGTATTGATCGCGGGCTTAGGACATTGAAAGCGGTGCGCCGGCCACGAGCCGGCGCTCAGCGCCGTATGTTTGGCGCTTCGCGGGGAGTTCCCGGCGCCCCAAAGTGCCGGTCGAGCCCTCGCTTCGCGATAAAATCGCGTATTCGCACAAAAAAACGTGCCGACCGAGCACCCAGATTTCAATCCTAGGAGTACAAGCATGCCTCTCGTATCAATGCGTCAACTGCTGGACCATGCCGCCGAACACGGCTATGGCTTGCCGGCGTTCAACGTGAACAACCTCGAGCAAGTGCAAGCCATCATGGCCGCGGCGGATCAGGTCGGCGCGCCGGTCATCATGCAAGCGTCGGCCGGTGCCCGTAAGTACGCGGGCGAGCCGTTCCTGCGCCACTTGATCGAAGCGGCGATCGAGTCGTATCCGCACATCCCGGTCGTCATGCACCAGGATCACGGGCAATCGCCGGCGGTCTGCATGGCGGCGATGCGCAGCGGCTTCACGAGCGTCATGATGGACGGCTCGCTGCAAGCGGACGGCAAGACGGTTGCATCGTACGAATACAATGTCGACGTCTCGCGCAAGGTCGTGGAGATGGCGCACTCGATCGGCGTCACGGTCGAGGCGGAACTGGGCGTGCTGGGTTCGCTCGAAACGATGAAGGGCGACAAGGAAGACGGCCACGGCGCCGAAGGCACGATGACGCGCGAGCAACTGCTCACCGACGTCGAGCAGGCCGCGGACTTCGTGGCGAAGACGCAGTGCGACGCGTTGGCGATCGCGATCGGCACCTCGCACGGCGCCTACAAGTTCACGAAGAAGCCGACGGGCGATATCCTCGCGATCGATCGGATCAAGGAGATCCACGCGCGCATCCCGAACACGCACCTCGTGATGCACGGTTCGTCGTCGGTGCCGCAGGAACTGCTGGCCGAAATCCGCGAGTTCGGCGGCGACATGAAGGAAACGTACGGCGTGCCGGTCGAGGAAATTCAGGAAGGGATCAAGCACGGCGTGCGCAAGGTGAACATCGACACCGATCTGCGTCTGGCGATCACGGGCGCGATTCGTCGCTACTTGTTCGAAAATCCGAGCAAGTTCGATCCGCGCGACTACCTGAAGCCCGCGCGCGAAGCGGCGAAGAAGGTCTGTGTGGACCGCTATCTGGCCTTCGGCTGCGAAGGGCAAGCCGGCAAGATCAAGCCGGTCTCGCTCGACAAGATGGCGGAAAAATACAAGGCGGGCGAGCTGGCGCAAGTCGTTCGCTAATCCGCCGCAGGCAAGGCCGCGCAGAGGTCCGCGCGGCCGTCGTGAACCGATCGCCGTTCCGATCAATCGATGGGAACGGCGTTTGCCTTTTGTTGTTTTGTAGTCTTTTGTAGTGTTTCATTCGTTCATCACTTTTGACTGACGGCTCACGACGATGTCTACCCTCTACGAATCCACGCTCCGCTCGCTGCCGCTGCTTGGCCGCGGTAAGGTCCGCGACAACTATGCGGTCGGCAACGACAAATTGCTGATCGTCACGACCGATCGTCTGTCGGCGTTCGACGTCATCATGGGCGAGCCGATTCCGAACAAAGGCCGCGTGCTGAACCAGATGGCGAACTTCTGGTTCGACCGTCTCCAGCACATCGTCCCGAACCACTTGACGGGCATCGACCCCGAAACGGTCGTCGCGCCCGACGAAGTGGAGCAGGTGAAGGGACGTGCCGTCGTCGTCAAGCGGCTGGAGCCGATTCTCGTCGAAGCCGTGGTGCGCGGCTACCTCGCCGGCAGCGGCTGGAAGGACTATCAAGCAAGCGGCGCCGTGTGCGGCGTCGCGCTGCCGCCGGGCCTGCAAAACGCCGAGAAGCTGCCCGAGCCGATCTTCACGCCGGCGGCCAAGGCCGAGATGGGTCATCACGACGAAAACATCACGTTCGAGGACTGCGAGCGCCGCATCGGCACGGAACTCTCGGCGACGATCCGCGACATCTCGATCAAGCTCTACAAGGAAGCGTCCGAATACGCGGCCACGCGCGGCATCATCATCGCCGACACGAAGTTCGAATTCGGCCTCGACGATCACGGCAAGCTGTTCCTGATGGACGAAGCGCTGACGGCCGATTCGTCGCGGTTCTGGCCCGCCGACGAATATCGCGTCGGCACGAACCCGCCTTCGTTCGATAAGCAGTTCGTGCGCGACTGGCTCGAAACGCAAGACTGGGGCAAGACGGCGCCCGCGCCGAAGCTGCCCGAGGACGTGATCGCCAAGACGAGCAGCAAGTACCAGGAAGCGCTCGAGCGTCTGACGGGCCAAACGCTGGCCTAAGGCTTGATTCGATCGAGAAAGAGGAAGAGTCGGATCATGACCGAACTAGTACAGACCGCTCATACGCATGACGCGCCGCTCGTCGGCGTGCTGATGGGATCGAGCTCCGATTGGGATGTGATGAAACACGCCGTGGCGATGCTGCAAGAATTCGGCGTGCCGTACGAGGCGAAAGTCGTCTCGGCGCATCGGATGCCCGACGAAATGTTCACCTATGCCGAGACCGCGCGCGAGCGCGGTATCCGCGCGATCATCGCCGGTGCCGGCGGCGCGGCGCATCTGCCGGGCATGCTCGCCGCGAAGACGACCGTGCCCGTGTTGGGCGTGCCGGTGGCCAGCAAGTATCTAAAGGGCGTCGATTCGCTGCATTCGATCGTGCAGATGCCCAAGGGCGTGCCCGTCGCGACGTTCGCGATCGGCGAGGCCGGCGCGGCGAATGCGGCGCTCTTTGCCGTCGCGATGCTCTCGGGCACGTCCGCCGAGTATGCCGAGCGGCTCGCGGCATTTCGCGTCCGGCAAAATCAGGCGGCGCATGCGATGGTGCTGCCCGCGCTTTGAGCGCTTGGGGCCGGCGCGTTGTCCGGCCCCGCTTGCAGGCCCCGCTTATGGGCCCGTTTTATAGGTCCCGTTTTCGCGACCGTTGCTTCCAGTCCCGTAGCTCACCGATGCGCCGCGGGCGCGACCGACCACTGAGATGAATCCAGAGAACACTCCCGTTTCCCCGATCATGCCCGGCGCCTGGCTCGGGATGGTTGGCGGCGGCCAGCTCGGCCGCATGTTCTGCTTCGCGGCGCAGGCCATGGGCTATCGCGTCGCGGTGCTCGATCCCGACGAAACGAGCCCCGCCGGCAGCGTGGCCGATCGCCATCTGCGTGCGGCTTATACCGACGAAGCCGCGCTGACCGAACTCGCGCGCTTGTGCGCGGCCGTCTCGACCGAGTTCGAGAACGTGCCCGCCAAGAGCCTCGATTTTCTCGCGCGCTCCACGTTCGTGAGCCCGGCCGGGCGCTGCGTGGCGATCGCGCAAGACCGCATCGCCGAAAAGCGCTTTATCGCCGAGGCGGGCGTACCGGTCGCGCCGCATGTCGTCATCGAGTCGTCCGATGCGCTCGCCGCGTTGGACGATGCGCGGCTCACGCAAGTGCTGCCCGGTATCTTGAAGACGGCGCGGCTCGGTTACGACGGCAAGGGCCAGGTTCGCGTGGCGAGCGCGGAAGAAGTGCGCGATGCCTATAGCGCGCTGGGCGGTGTGCCGTGCGTGCTGGAAAAGCGGCTGCCGTTGAAATACGAAGTGTCGGCGCTGGTGGCGCGCGGCACGAGCGGCGCGACGGCGGTCTACCCGCTTGCGCAGAATCTGCATCGCGGCGGCGTGCTCGCGCTGACGGTCGTGCCGGCGCCCGACGCATCGCCCGCCCTGGCCGAACAGGCGCAGTTGGCGGCGATCAGCATCGCCGAGAAACTCGGCTACGTCGGCGTGCTGTGCGTCGAATTTTTCGTGCTCGAAGACGGCTCGCTCGTCGCGAACGAAATGGCGCCGCGGCCGCACAACTCGGGCCACTATACGGTCGACGCTTGCGCGGCGAGCCAGTTCGAGCAACAGGTGCGCGCGATGACGGGCATGCCGCTCGGCGATACGCGCCAGCACTCGCCCGCCGTCATGCTCAACATCTTGGGCGACGTCTGGTTCCCCGTGGACCCGAAGGGCGCGGCCAGCGCGACGGCCGTGACGCCGCCGTGGCACGAAGTGGCCGCGATGCCGGCCGCGCGGCTGCATCTGTACGGCAAGGAGGAGGCTCGGCCCGGACGTAAGATGGGGCACGTGAACTTCACCGCCGCCACGCTCGACGAAGCGCGCACGGCCGCACGCGATTGCGCGCGGCTGCTGCACATCGCGCTCGCGTAACGCGGCGGCGCATAGGCTTCTCGACAATGTCCGACGATCGTTCGACTCCATCCGCCGCAGCGTCGGGCTCCGCGGGTTCCGCGGTTAGCGACGCGCAGATCGACGAAGCGGCCGCGCTGCTCGCAGCCGGCGAGCTCGTCGCGTTTCCCACCGAGACCGTCTACGGGCTCGGCGGCGATGCGCAGGACCCGAATGCCGTCGCGCGCATTTACGCGGCAAAAGGGCGGCCGGCCAATCATCCGGTCATCGTCCATCTGGCGCCGAAGGGCGATCCCGAGTATTGGGCCGAGCACCTACCCGCCGACGCCCACAAGCTCATCGATGCCTTTTGGCCCGGCCCGCTCACGCTGATTCTCAAGCGCGCGGCCCGTATTCCGGCTGCCGTCAGCGGCGGCCAGGACTCGGTTGGCTTGCGTTGCCCGTCCCACCCGGTTGCTCAAAGGCTGCTTGCCGCGTTCGATACGCGGCGCGGCGGGCATGGCGGGGTAGCGGCGCCGTCGGCGAACCGATTCGGCCATGTGAGTCCAACCACGGCGCAGCATGTCCGCGAGGAATTCGGCGATACGATCCACGTGCTCGACGGGGGCGCGTGCGACGTCGGGATCGAATCGACCATTCTCGATCTGTCGCGCGGTTTCCCCGCCTTGCTGCGCCCCGGGCGCGTGACGCCGGGCGAGATCGCGAGCGTGCTGGGCGTCGCTCCGCGCTTGCCCGACGGCGGCGATGCGACGGCGCCCCGAGCGTCGGGTACGCTCAAAGCGCATTACGCGCCGCGCACGCCGTTGGCGCTGCTGCCGTTCGAACAACTGGAGCCGCATCTGGCCGCTTCGCGGGCGGCCGGCATGCGCGTCGCGCTCGTGGCGCGGGCTTCGCGCGCGGGCACCTGGGCCGATGCGGCCAACGTGCACTTCGTGGCGGCACCCGAAGATCCGCATATCTACGCACGCGAGCTTTACGGCTTGTTGCGTGCGCTCGATCGGGCGCAGGTCGAACGCATCTTCGTCGAAAAGCTGCCGGACACCCTCGAATGGATTGCGGTCAACGACCGGCTCGGCCGCGCGGCCGCGGCGTTCGAGGCGCTTGAATAAGCGGCGTCCGACCGGTGCCGATCACGGCACCGAAGCGCTGGCGGAAAGCAAACACCCAAAGAAAACGCCCGGCTCGAATTCGATTTTCGAGCCGGGTGTTCTCTTTCTGGCGGCGCAAGAAAAGCCGGCTGGCCGCGCCGGCTTACACGACGGTCCGCTTAGTGACCGATGCCCGCGGCCGCGATCTTCGATTCGACGTATTGAGCGAACAGCAAGTGCGTGCGCGTGGTCGGGTGGACGCTATCCGCGAAGATGTACGTCTGGTCGGCGTTCGTGGCGGTGAGCGTTTGCGGCGAGCAGAACAGCGACGAGGCCAGCGCGGCGCCGAACGATTGCGGCGTTTGCCCGGGCAGCAAGGCGCTCGGGTTTTGCTGCGCGTACGCGGTCGCCGACGCTTGCATCGATGCCAAGTTACAGGCCGTGCCCGTGTTCGACACCGTGAAGCCGTTGGCTTGGGATGTCGCGATCAATTGGTCGAGCCACGTGAATGCATCGACCGAGATCACCGTGCCGGCGGGCAGGTTGGCGCCCTGCACGAATGCCGAGACCAGTCCGTTGAACGTCTGCACGACGCCCGAGATCAACTGTTGCGCGGCCGCGCCGTTTTGGGCGGCTGCCGCTACGCCGAGCGGCGTTTGGCCGATGTCGGGTACGTTCACGAGCACGACGTGCGTCGCGCCCTTCGAGACGATGGTCGCGACCTGCGTGGCGAGCGCCTGGGCCGCCGGGCCGAGTGTCGTGCTGACTTCCTTGAGCAACGCGTTTTGCGGCGTCATGCCCCCGCCGATGTCGGTTTGTACCGCCACCAGCAGCGCGTTCAGGTTCGACAGAATGTCGTTCGCGCCGCCTTCGACGAGCACGATTTGATTCGAATTGAAGCTGCCGTTCGCGCTCAGGTAGTTCGCGACCTGGGTGACGATCGGGGTGGTCGTGGCGGCCATGTTGGCCGGCGCCCAGCCGATCCCCTGAGCGTTGACGACTTCCGCACCGCCTTGGGCGTAGTCGAGGCCGCCGGCGGCCTTCAGCGCCTGGCCGAACCCGCCGACGACGGCGGGCGTGAGCGTGCCGCCGTAGTAATTGGCGACGTTTTGCGTCCAGACTTGGCCCGGGTTCGTCGTGAAGCGGCCGCCGCCGAATTGCGGGGTGAT
Source organism: Trinickia dabaoshanensis (assembly GCF_002879885.1). GTDB lineage: Bacteria > Pseudomonadota > Gammaproteobacteria > Burkholderiales > Burkholderiaceae > Trinickia > Trinickia dabaoshanensis. The sequence goes on along the minus strand of NZ_PNYA01000019.1, from coordinate 94,954 downwards.
GACCGGCGAGTACGTGCCGGCGTCGGACAGGCTCGTGCCGAACGAGACGACTTGCATCGAGACGCCGCCCGCCGGCGTGGCGCTGGCCGACGAGGACGAGCCGCTGCCGCCGCCGCCGCAAGCGGCCAGCAGCGCGAACGCCGCGGTTGCGATCGAGGTTTGCGCCACGCGCAGCCAAGTATTGTTCTGGGTCTTTTTACGGTGTTCCATCGACTTCATCTCCTCGTATATGCGGCATGGCCGTGATGTGATGCGTGCTGCCTGAAAACCGGCGCCCGGTTCGTGCTCTACGGGCCGACGGACCTCGCCGCCGACGGCCTGGCACGATGCCCGGCGCCGCTTACTTGCTCAAGTCTTTCTCGACACCGCGGCGCCCGGCGCGGCGACCGGGCCGGGCCCCTCGATGTTCGCTGCTCCGCGCTCGGCGGCTCGCCCGGCGCGCGTCGCGTGATACGCCGCGGCCCACTCGGGCGGCCCGAAAATCGCGCGCAGTTTATCGCCAAGGCTCGGCGCGTGCAGCGCGTCGCTCAGCATGGCGCGCCATTCGTGGAACGTCGCCGTCAGCGGGTTATGGCTGTCGAGCGGCTCGACGATGCCGTATCGAGGCGGGTCGTTCGCATCCTCGGGGACGTAGCTGCCGAACAGCCGGTCCCAGACGACGAGCACGCCGGCGTAATTGCGATCGATGTAACGCGGGTTGCGCGCGTGGTGGCAGCGATGAATGGAAGGCGTATTCAAAACGTATTCGAGCCATCCGAGGCGGCCGATCGCTTGCGTGTGCACGAAAAACTGGAACGCCAAGTTGATCAGCACGATCCCGATGATCTGGTTGGGCGGAAAGCCGAGCAACGCGAGCGGGGTCCAAAACGCCCACATGCCGGCAATCGGATACATCAAGCTTTGCCGAAACGCCGTGGACAGATTCAGGCGCTCCGACGAATGGTGGACGACGTGCGCGGCCCAAAACCAGCGGACGCGGTGGCTGCAACGGTGAAACACGTAGTAGAGCAGGTCTTGTGCCACGAACAGGGCGAGGAACGAAGCCCAGCCGCCGTGCCAAGTGAACAGCCGAAAGTGCGCGTAGACGTACGCGTAGACCGGTACCACCGCGAGCCAAGCGAGCTTATCGGCACCCTGATGCATGAGGGCGAGCGCGGCGTTGCACAGCGTATCGGGCCAACTGTACAGGCGCGCGAGGCGCCCCGCGCGCGCGAAGTGCCAGGCTTCCCAGGCGATGCAGGCGAGAAAGACGGGCGCCAAGGCGAGTAGAAGCAATTCGGCGTCGAATTGCATGACGTCTTCCTCCTTCGTGTCTCGTCGTTATCGGGCTGTGCGGTGCAAATCGCCGTCACGCCGTATCGCCGGCGGCGGGGCAAACGCGTCCATCCGGCTTCTCGGCCGGTCGTTGCCCGACAGCGTACACGTTGGAGCCGCGCCCGGCTTCATTTCATCCTAGAAGAAGTATTCGATGGCCGGCGCCCGGCCTGCCTGGCCGGACGCCCTGGAAACGCTCAGCGCAAACCCCGATAGACCCATTCGAGCAGCGCATCGTGCGCGGCGCGGGCCTGCTCCGCGCGAGGCGCGTTGATGAAGCTGACGACGACGTAGCTTTCGCCGTTTTGGGCGGCGACATAACCGGCGATCGCGCGCACGTCGTTCAGCGTGCCGGTCTTGATGTGCGCGTTGCCGAGTACCGGCTCGTTGCGTAACCGGTTGCGCATCGTGCCGTCTACGCCCGCGATCGGCAGCGAAGCGACGAACACCTGCGCGACGGGGCTCGCGTTCGCGTTTTGCAGCAGATCGGCCAGCGATTGCGCGCTGACGTGCTCCTCGCGCGACAGGCCGGAGCCGTTCACGAGCGAGAGCTCGGGCATGACGAGCCCTTGAGCATGCAAAAAGCGCTCGATCGCATCGGCCGATTTTTGCGGGGTGGCGGGCGGTTTTTCCGCGAGGGCGCCGATCGTCAGGAACAGGTTGCGCGCCATCACGTTGTTGCTGAACTTGTTGATGTCGCGAACGATGTCGCCCAGCACCGGGCCGCGGTGCACGGCAAGGAGCCGCGCGCCCACGGGTACGGGGCCCTCGTGAGTCGTTCCGCTGAACGTGCCGCCCGCCGAGCGCCATAAGGCGAGGAAGCCGCCCGCGAAGAACGCGCTATGGTCGAGCACCGCGACGTTGATCGTGCGCGAGCCGCAGCGCAGCGGATATTCGCCGGAGAAGAGCGCATCGACGATGCCGTTCGGCTCGGGTGTGACGCTCGGCGTAAGCGCGGCATCCACGCCGACGCAGGCACCCGGGCTCGCACGCAGCGAGTTGTCGATTTGCAGTTGCGCGAGGGCCGGGAGCACGTCGATGGCCACGTTGCCGTCGGGCGAGGGCGTCAGCGTGAACGTGAGCGACTTGAAGGCGTAGAGCAACGGATCGGGGCCGACGTTGTACGGTGCGTTCACGTCGCCGTCGAACGGGGGCGCATCGCGCGTCGAGGGATCGAAGAAGCGCTTGTCGAGCACGAGCGCGCCGTCGATACCCGTGATGCCGGCTTGCTTGATCTTATCGACGAGATCGATGAGCTCCTCGGGCACGAGCTTCGGGTCGCCCGTTCCCTGGATGTACAAGTTGCCGTGCAGCACGCCGTTGCCGTCCACGTTGCCGTCGGCGTAGGCACTCGTGCGCCAACGGTAATCCACGCCGAGGATCGACAGGCCGGCGTAGGTCGTGACGAGTTTCATCGTCGAGGCCGGGAGCATCGGACTTTGCGCGTTCAGCGCGACGATCGGCGTACGGTCTCCGATGCGCTCGACGACCACGCTGATGTCGGCGAGCGGCACGCCGGCGCGCTTGAGCGCGCTCGTCACCGAGACGGGCAACGAGGCGGGCGCGGCGGCCGCATGCGCATGGCGGTGCAGCAGCTTGACGCGCGCATCGGCGGGCGCGGCGGCTGTCACGGCGGCGACGGCCGCGAGCGCGCACAGCGCGGCTACGCGGCGCCGAACGCCGGCTGAGGCGGAAAGAAGGGATGGAACGAGGGCGGTGCGGCGGCGCGGCGAAAAAGACGTGGCAATCGACATGAAAGGATGCGCAAAGAACCGGTGGGCGCCCATCGAGGCGCACGAAGCGCTCATTGTATGAGGCAAGCGGCGGCTCGTGTCGCGCAAGGTGTCGTCGCCGGACCCGCTAGAATGCGCTATTTGAGTGATACCGGACGCGTTGGGCGTAAAGCGATGCGAATACTGCTAGTCGAAGACGACCGGATGATTGCCGAAGGCGTGCGCAAGGCGCTGCGCGGCGAGGGCTTCGCGGTCGATTGGGTGCAAGACGGCGAGGCCGCGCTGACGGCGGCGGGCAGCGAGACATACGATCTCGTGCTGCTCGATCTCGGTTTGCCCAAGCGCGATGGACTGGACGTGCTCCGGGCGCTGCGCGCGCGCGGCAATGCGTTGCCGGTGCTGATCGTGACGGCGCGCGACGCCGTGGCCGATCGCGTGAAAGGTCTCGATGCGGGCGCGGACGATTACCTCGTCAAGCCGTTCGATCTGGACGAACTCGGCGCCCGCATGCGCGCGCTGATCCGCCGCCAGGCCGGGCGCTGCGAATCGACGATCCGCCACGGCGCGCTCACGCTCGATCCCGCGGGCCATCAGGTCACGCTCGAGGGCGCGCCCGTGGCGCTCTCGGCGCGCGAATTCGCGCTGCTCGAAGCGTTGCTCGCCCGCCCGGGTGCGGTGCTCTCCAAGGCCCAGCTCGAGGAAAAGATGTACGGCTGGGGCGAGGAGATCGGCAGCAATACCGTCGAAGTCTATATTCATGCCTTGCGCAAGAAGCTCGGTGCGGATCTGATCCGCAACGTGCGCGGCCTCGGCTACATGATCGCCAAGGAATAGGAACCGAAGGCCTCGATGCAATCCATTCGCCGTCAACTGCTGTTTTGGCTGATCGGAATCGTTTTGGCAGGCGTGGGCCTGGCCGGGTGGCTCATCTACCGGCAGGCGCTCGCCGAGGCCAACGAACTATTCGACTATCAGTTGCAAGAGATCGCCGCGGCCCTGCCGTCCGAGCCGTTCGCTCAGATCTTCGGGGCGCACAACGATGCGGACGAAGGGATCGTCATCCAAATCTGGAGCCGTACGGGCTCGCTGATGTACTACTCGCATCCGCGCGCACCGCTCGCTCCGCGGGCGGAACTCGGCTTCTCGACCGAGCGCACCGACCGCGGCGATTGGCGCGTGTACGGCGCGATCGTGGGCGATAACGTCGTGCAGCTCGCGCAGCCGTTGTCGGTACGAAACCGGCTCGCCGCGAACGTCGCGCTGCGCACGCTCTGGCCGCTCATCGTGTTGCTGCCGTTTCTCGGCGTGGCCGTGTGGGGGGTCGTCGGACGCGGGCTTGCGCCGCTGCGGCGCGTCACGCGCGCGCTCGATGCGCGCCGCCCCGAGGCGCTCGACCCGTTGCCCGATGCGGGCTTACCGCTGGAGGTGCGCCCGCTCGTGCGTGCGCTCAACGGCTTGCTGGCGCGGCTCTCGTCGGCCCTCGACACGCAGCGCGCGTTCGTCGCCGACGCCGCGCACGAACTGCGCACGCCGCTCGCGGCCGTCCAGATTCAATCGCAGCTCGTCGCGCGCGCGCAAGACGCCGACGCGCGGCGAGAAGCGCTGGCGGATCTGCAGGCCGGCGTTACGCGCGCCACGCGTTTAGCCGAGCAACTTCTCGCGCTCGCGCGGGCGGAACCCGACGCCGGCGCGGTCAAGGAGTCCATCGATCTGCGTATGCTGCTGGCCGACTGCGTGGCTGCCCACGCGCCCATCGCCCAGCGCGCCGGCATCGATCTCGGCTTCGAGCGCGCGCAGGAGGCGACGGTGACGGCCGATGCCGATTCGCTGCGCGTGATGTTCGGCAATCTGCTCGACAACGCGGTCAAGTACACGCCGGCCGGCGGCCGGATCGACGTGAGCCTCACGGCCGACGAAGACGGGCGCCTCGCTTGCGTGCAGATCGCCGACAGCGGCCCCGGCATTCCCGCCGAGGAACGCTCGCGCGTGTTCGATCGCTTTTACCGGGACGCGTCGGCCCGCGCGCGTACCGACGTCTCGGGCAGCGGCCTGGGGCTCGCGATCGTCAAGCGCGTCGCGGCGCAGCACAAGGCGTCGATCGAACTCGGCGATGCGCCGCTCGGCGGTCTGCTCGTCACCGTCCGGTTCTAACGGCGCCTACGCGGGCTCGCGGCCCGCGGGCCTCGCCGCAAGCCGATAGCCTCACGCAATCGGACGGATTCACGGTTAAGTCTCCTTTAAGACAGCCCTTTTACTCTGGCTGACATCAAGCAAGGAGGCCTTTCCCCATGAACGCAAAAACGCTCTCTCGCGGTGCCGTGGCCATTGCGGTTGCCGGTGCGCTTTCCGTCGGCTACGTTGCCGGCACGCGCCATACCGATCCTCAGATCATTTCGTCGGCCCAAGCGGCCGCCTTGATGCCGGCCGAAGCCGCCGCGAAAACCGGTGTGCCCGACTTCTCGGGCCTCGTGGAAACATACGGGCCGGCCGTCGTCAACATCAGCGCCAAGCATGTGGTGAAGGAGACGGCGCACCGGTCGATGCAGCAGTTGCCGGTCGACCCGAACGATCCCTTCTTCCAGTTCTTCAAGCGCTTTTACGGGCAGGTTCCGGGCTATAACGGCGGCGACGGCGGCGGCGGACAGGAAGACGTGCCCAGCGCGAGCCTCGGTTCGGGCTTCATCATCAGTAACGACGGCTACATCCTGACCAACGCGCACGTGGTCGACGGCGCGAACGTCGTGACGGTCAAGCTGACGGATAAGCGCGAATTTCGCGCGAAGGTGGTCGGCACGGATAAGCAGTCCGATGTCGCGGTGCTGAAGATCAACGCATCGAACCTGCCGACGGTCAAGGTCGGCGATCCGAGCCAAAGCAAGGTCGGCCAGTGGGTCGTGGCGATCGGCTCGCCGTACGGCTTCGACAATACGGTCACCTCGGGCATCATCAGCGCGAAGGCGCGCTCGCTGCCGAACGAGAACTACACGCCGTTCATCCAAACGGACGTGCCGGTGAACCCCGGTAACTCGGGCGGCCCGCTGTTCAACCTGCAAGGGCAGGTCATCGGCATCAATTCGATGATCTATTCGCAAACGGGCGGCTTCCAGGGCTTGTCGTTCGCGATTCCGATCGACGAGGCGATGCACGTGAAGGACGAACTCGTCAAGACGGGGCACGTGAGCCGCGGCCGGTTGGGCGTGGCGGTGCAAGGCGTCAATCAGACGCTGGCCAACTCGTTCGGGTTGCCGAAGCCGGCTGGCGCGCTCGTGAGTTCGGTGGACCCGGGCGGGCCGGCGGCGAAGGCCGGCTTGCAAGCGGGCGATGTGATCTTGGCGGTCAACGGCACGGCCGTGAACGATTCGACCGATTTGCCGGCGCAGATCGCGAGCATGAAGCCGGGTTCCAAGGCGACGCTCGACGTCTGGCGCGACAAGTCGAAGAAGCAAGTGACGGTCACGCTCGGCTCGTTTTCGGATACGAAGGTGGCCGATAGCGGCGCGCAGGCCTCGGAGCAAGGGCGGCTCGGCGTCGCGGTGCGTGCGCTGACGCCGCAAGAACGCAACGGCAGCTCGCTCTCGCATGGCTTGCTCGTGCAGCAAGCGAGCGGCCCCGCCGCGAGCGCGGGCATTCAGCCCGGCGACGTGATCTTGGCGGTCAATGGCCGCCCGGTCACCTCGGTCCAGCAATTGCGCGAAGTCATCGCCAAAGCGGGCAACAGCGTGGCGCTCCTGATCCAGCGCGACAACGCGCAAATCTTCGTACCGGTCGATTTGGGCTGATTGCCCCGGCTCCGGTTCCCGCGGGCGCCGCAGCTAAGCTTGCAGCCCGCCGGGAACGCGGTTTGCGTGCGTTTTTTCCGTGGCGCCCGACTCGTTTGGCGAGGGGCGCGCAACTCAAGGAGCGATGCATGAAAACGCGAACCAGCAAGAAAGCGGCGCTCGCCGCGGCGGTAGCGACGGCGGCGCTCGGCTTCACGGCCGCCGCGTTCGCGCAGGCCTCGGACACGGTCGGCGGAACGACCACCGATATGACCAGCGCGGGCAATGTGAACGGCGGCGGCATGCCGCAGATCCAGCACGACGGCGATATCTCGTATGTGTCCGGCGGCGTCGGCACCGACGAGTCGGCCGCGCTCAAGAGCGCCGCTCGTCAGTGGCCGTTGGCCATGCGCTTCACGGGTCCGGGCGCGGACTACTTAGCCGACGTTCACGTCCGCATCGTCGGTGCGCACGACACCGACGTGCTCAAAGCCGATGCGCGCGGTCCCTACATGCTCGTGAAGCTGCCGCCCGGCCGTTATACCGTGCATGCCCGGTACAAGGACGATGACCAAACCCGCCAGGTCACCGTGGCAAGCAAACCGGGCGCTCGCGCAGATTTCCACTGGAATACGCAATAGTGAGCGTACCGGCCGCGCATGCGGTCTGACTTTCGTCGATAATGAAGCCACGGGCGCCCGCTCGTGGCTTTTTTGTGCGTCGCACACGGGCACCCGGCATACGCCTTGCGAGGGGTTTGTCATGACGAATGCCGATGCCACCCACCGTGTCGAGATCACGCCGAACCCGCATCGATTGCGGGTCATTCATCGCGGCATCACGATCGCCGATACGCGCCGAGGACTGACGCTGCGCGAAACCGGCTTGCCCGAGGTCTTTTACTTTCCGCGGGAAGACGTGAACATGTCGCGTTTGCACCGTTCGGAGAGCGGTTCGCATTGCCCGTACAAAGGCGACGCGTCGTACTTCCATCTGTTGACCGAAGAAGACGGTCCCGTCGTCGATGCCGCGTGGAGCTACGAATCTCCGTTGCCCGGCGCCGAGGCGATCAAGCTATGCGTGGCGTTCTATCCGTCGCGCGTGGACCGCATCGATCAAACCTCATAGACGAGGCAGATCGAGGAGGCCGCCATGGAATTGACCGACGCGCTGCACATTCCGCTCCCTCCCGCCGCTGTGTGCGACGCGTTGCAAGACATCGCGTTGCTGCGCGCCAGCCTCGAAAACTGCGAGCGGTTCAGCCGAACCCCGAACGGCGAATACGAGGTGACGTTGACGGTGCCGCTCGGGCCGCTGCGCGCTCGCTACGATGTGCGCGCGCACTTGGGAAGCTTCGAATCGCAGCCGGCGGGCGACGACTCGCCCGGCACGCTCGGCGACGGCGTGCACCGTACGCTCAATTTCAAGGCCTGCGCCACGGGCGTCGGATCGTTGCGCGGTCAGATCGACCTCGCGCTGCGCGGCGAAGGTCTCGCGAACGAGAGCGGCGAGGCCAGCGCGACGCGTATCGAGTATTCGGTTTGGGCCACGTTGACGGGACCGCTCGCCGAATTGCCGCCGCGCCAAATCGAAAACGCACTGCACGATGTGGCCGATGATTTTTTCGCCGAGTTTTGCGCCGTCGTCGAAGCCAAGCACGGCAAGCGGGAAAACCGTGCCGCCGCGGGCATGCGCCGGCAGCACGTCTTTTTGAGGCCGATCAGCTTGGCCGGGCTCGGCCGCAAATCCTGGGAGCAGAACGCCGCCGCGGCGCTGGGCGGTCGTGCCGCCGGTACGCTCGTCTCGCCGCGCGGCGCGCACGGCTTGCATCGCTCTTCGACGCCGCAGGCCATGCCCGTATGGGGCTGGGCCGCTATCGTCGTGCTCGTCGCCGTGTTGCTGTATGCGTCGCATTGGCTCGGCTGAGCCTCTCGGCGGTTCGCGAGCCGCCTTACCCTTACGCGCCTTGGAACTCGCGCCGGTAGTTCGACGGCGTGGTTCTGAAGGCTTCGGCAAAGTGCTGCCTCAGCGAGACGGCCGAGCCGAAGCCTGCCTCCCCTGCAATCGTATCCACGCTCTCGCCGGTCGTCTCCAGTAACTGCTGCGCGCGCGATAGGCGCTCTGCCAGCAACCATGCACCCACCGTCGTTCCCGTCGCTTGCTTGAAGCGTCGCGTGAACGTTCGCCGGCTCATCAAGGCGCGCTGTGCGAGCGAGTCGAGCGAATGGGGCGCCGCCAGGTTCTCCCGCACCCAATCCAACAGCGGCGATAGCCGCTCGTCACGCGATCGAACGCCGATCGGTTGTTCGACGAACTGCGCTTGGCTGCCTTGGCGATGCGGCGGCACCACCAAGCGGCGGGCGACGTAGTTGGCCGCTTGCGCGCCGCAGCGGCGGCGCAGCAGATGCAGGCAGCAATCGAGGCTGGCGGCGGTGCCGGCCGACGTCAGCACGTCGCCGTCGTCGACATAGAGCACGGCCGCATCGACACGCACCGCCCGATAGCGGCGTGCGAACGTGTCGGCCCAGGCCCAATGCGTCGTGGCGGGGCGCCCATCGAGGATGCCGGCGGCCGCCAACGTGAACGCACCGAGACACAATCCGACCATTTGCGCCCCGCGCGCGTGCGCCTCGCGCAATGCGGCGAGGAGCGCTTCGCTGGGCGTTTCGTGCCCGTCGCGCCAACTCGGCACGATCACGATGTCGGCCGCGGCGATGGCTTCGAGCCCATACGGCGCGGCGATCGCAAAGCCGGCCGTCGTGCGCAGCATGCCGGGCTCGACCGCGCATACGCGCACGTCGAAACGCGGCACGCCGCCCGCGCCGTAGTCTTCGCCGAAGACGATGCACGGCACGGATAGATGGAACGGGCTGATGCCGTCGAACGCCACGACGGCGATGACGGCGGACGAAGAGGAGCGAGGCGTCATGAGCAAATGGCCGGCGAAAACGCCGAATGTGCAATTGGCCCGATTATATCGATGAATGGCACTCGGGCCGCTGTCGCCACCGGGGCGATGCGGGAACAATGACATCCATGCCGTCGCCAAGCAGTCGTAGATAGGGCGATGGCCGCAGACGCAACCGATCCGTTACCGAGAAAGAAAAGGAGAATCGCCATGTCCACGTCCACGTCCCCGCGCCGCGCCCTGATCGTCATCGACGTTCAAAACGAATACGTCACCGGCGGCCTGCCGATCGAATATCCGCCCGTGCAAGATTCGCTCGCCAACATCGGCCGTGCGATCGATGCCGCGCACGCCCACTCCGTGCCCGTGATCGTCGTGCAGCATGTTTCGCCGCCTGACGCGTCGCTGTTCGCGCGGGGCTCGTACGGCGGCGCGTTGCATGCGGTCGTCGCCGAACGCGCCTACGACCACCTGATCGAGAAAACGCTGCCGGACTCGTTCGCCGGGACCGATCTGGCCGATTGGCTCGCGGCCAACGGGATCGATACGCTGTCCGTCGCCGGCTATATGACGCACAACTGCAACGTGTCGACGGTGCTGCATGCGTCGCATGCGGGACTCGAGGTGGAGTATCTGAACGATGCAACCGGCGCGTTGCCCTACGAAAACGATGCGGGCTACGCGAGCGCCGAGGAAATCCACCGCGCGTTCACGGTCGTCATGCACGCGCGGTTCGCGGCGGTCGTCGGCACCGACGGCTGGATTGCGGCACTCGAGGCCGGCAAGCCGCTCGCGGGCGGATCGATCGGCGCGTCGAACCGGAAAGCGCGGGAACGGGCGCCGGCCGCGGTCTAATCGTTCGGCCCCGAGCGCGCACTCGTTTTGCGCAGCGCCCGGCTGGTGCGCAACGCGTCGATGCAGGCGTCGATGAACGCATCGATGTGGGCGGCGAAATCTTCCTGCGCGGGCAGCAGCAGCGTATCGCGCAGGAAGCCGCCGACGAACGCATGCAAGTACAACGCGCTGCGGCGCGTGTCGAGATCGACGGGCAACTGCCCATGCGCGACGGCGAGCATCAAGTCGTTCTCGATCTTGCCCACGCCCTCGCGCATGCTCGTCTGGTGACGCTCCTTGACAGGCCCCATCTCGTCGACGAACTCGCATTTCAAAAACAAGATATCGAACACGCGCCGCCGCCGCGGATCGCTGGACGCCGCTTGCAGACACCATTTGAGTACGGTGCCCAGACGGGCCAGCGGATCGTCGCTGGCCGTATCGGCCGGCGGTGCGCCGAGTTCGTCGAGCGGCAGCAGGACGCGATCGAACATCGCGGTGAACAGATCGCCCTTGTTTTCGAAATGCCAATAGATCGCGCCGCGCGTCACACCGGCCTGCGCGGCGATGTCGGCCAGCGACGTGCGCGATACCCCCTTGTCGTAGAAAACCTGCTCGGCCGCGTCGAGAATTCGATCGCGGGTGCGCTGGGCTTCTTCCTTCGTTCGTCTAACCATTGTCTCGCTGGGGCGCGTTGTGGCGGACATCCGGCCGCCGTCGGTCCGTTGCTACGAGTTTGCGTGGGATGGCAAGTCGTCGTCGCGCTGGAACACCGTGTAATACTCGCTATTTTACATACAGCCGAGAATGTATATAAAATGCGCGTCAGCGTTCGAAGTGCCCTAAGTGAAATCCCGGGTATGATCGTCAGTCGTTTGCGCGCGAGCCAGTTTCGCCTTGCCGTTCCTCGCGCGCTTCTTGCGCGGCCCGCGCAGCGCCATATGCAAGGTATGGCGTCCGAGCCGGCGCCCATCGACTTGCTCAAGTGTTTTGCGACGACACGTCGCGCCGCGCGTCTCGCGGGGGAAGGGGCGCGACAGGACCATTTTTGTTCCCAGCTACAGACCAGAGGTCGCTCCATGCGTGTCCAACCGGTTCCATTTCGCTTAATCTGCGCCGCCACCGCGGCCGTGGCGCTCGCAGCGTGCGGACAAAAACCGTCCGCGCCGCCGCAGCAAACGCCCGAAGTCGGCGTCATCACCGTGCAGCCGAGTTCCGTACCCGTGGTCACCGAACTGCCTGGCCGGACGAGCGCGTTCCTCGTCGCGCAAGTGCGCGCCCGGGTCGACGGCATCGTGCAGCGCCGCGAGTTCACTGAAGGCAGTGAAGTCAAGGCCGGTCAGCGCCTCTATAAGATCGATCCGGCGCCGTACCAAGCCGCGCTGAATAGCGCGAAGGCGACGCTCGCGAAGGCCCAAGCCAATCTCGCGACGACTACGGCCCAAGCCAATCGCTACAAGGTACTCGTCGCGGCGAACGCCGTCAGCAAGCAAGACTACGACAATGCGGTGGCCGCTCAAGGCCAGGCCGAGGCCGACGTGGCCGCCGGCAAAGCGAGCGTCGAGACCGCGCAGATCAATCTCGGCTACACCGACGTCGTCGCGCCGATCTCGGGCCGCACCGGTGTCTCGCAAGTCACGCCGGGCGCGTACGTGCAGGCGAGCCAGGCGACGTTGATGGATACGATCCAAACGCTCGATCCCGTCTACGTCGATCTGACGCAATCGAGCTTGGACGGCCTGAAACTGCGCCGCGAGGTGCAGGAAGGGCGTTTGAAGACCACCGGCCCCGGCGCGGCGAAAGTCACGCTGATCCTGGAGGACGGCCGTCCGTACCCGCTGCCCGGAAAGTTGCAGTTCTCCGACGTGACGGTCGATCAATCGACGGGTTCGGTGACGATCCGCGCGACCTTTCCGAATCCGAACCGCGTGCTGCTGCCGGGTATGTTCGTGCGCGCGCGCATCGAGGAAGGCGTCAACGAGCACGCGATGCTCGTGCCGCAGATCGGCGTGACCCATGACCAGAAGGGCAGCGCGATCGCGCTCGTCGTCGGTCCCGACGACAAGGTGGTGCCGCGCGAGCTCGTGACCTCGGGCATGCAAGGACCGAACTGGGTCGTCGACGGCGGTCTGCAAAGCGGCGACCGCGTGATCGTACAGGGCACGGAGAAGGTGCGTCCCGGCATGCAAGTGAAACCGGTCCCGGCACAGTTGCCGGCAGCCGCGAGCGGCGCGCAAGGGGCATCGGCGGCCGCGGCCGCGCCGGCCTCGGGTGCATCGGGTGCCTCGGCGCCCGCCGCCTGATAGGGAGAGCCCGCAACAATGGCTAAGTTCTTTATCGATCGACCTATCTTCGCCTGGGTGATTGCGATCATCCTGATGCTGGCGGGGGTGGCGTCGATCTTCAATTTACCGATCGCGCAGTATCCGACGATCGCGCCGCCGTCGATTCAGATTTCCGCGAGCTATCCGGGTGCGTCGGCGAAGACCGTCGAAAACACGGTCACGCAGGTCATCGAGCAGCAGATGAGCGGCTTGGACCATCTGCTGTACTTGTCCTCGACGAGCGATGACTCGGGCACGGCGACGATCACGCTCACGTTCGATGCCGGCACGAACCCCGACATCGCGCAGGTGCAGGTGCAAAACAAGTTGTCGCTGGCGACGCCGCTGTTGCCGACGGTCGTGCAGCAGCTCGGCACGAAGGTGACGAAATCGAGCAGCAGCTTCTTGCTCGTGCTCGCGTTCGTCTCCGAAGACGGCAGCATGAGCAAGTACGACTTGGCCAACTACGTCGCGTCGAACATTCAGGACCCGATCAGCCGGCTGAACGGCGTCGGTACCGTGACGCTGTTCGGTACGCAATACGCGATGCGGATTTGGCTCGACCCGAACAAGCTGACGAACTATAGCTTGACGCCGGGCGATATCGTCACGGCGTTGCAGCAGCAAAACGTCCAGATCGCGGGCGGCCAGCTCGGCGGTACGCCCGCCGTGCCCGGCCAGATGCTGCAGGCGACGATCACCGAGCAGACGTTGCTGCGCACCCCGGCGGATTTCGGCAACGTTCAGCTCAAGGTGAACGCCGACGGTTCGCAGGTGCGCATCAAGGACGTCGCGCGCGTCGAGTTGGGCGGCGAAACGTACAACTTCGATACGAAGTACAACGGTCAGCCGACGGCCGGCATGGGCATTCAGCTCGCCACGGGGGCGAATGCGCTGCAAACGGCCAAGGAAGTACGCGCGAAGATCGACGAATTGTCGAAGTACTTCCCGCACGGGCTCGTCGTGAAGTACCCGTACGACACGACGCCGTTCGTGCGCTTGTCCATCGAGGAAGTGATCAAGACGCTGCTCGAAGGGATCGTGCTTGTCTTCCTCGTGATGTATCTCTTCTTGCAGAACCTGCGCGCCACGTTGATCCCGACGATCGCCGTGCCGGTCGTGTTGCTCGGCACGTTCGCGATCATGAACGCGGTGGGCTTCTCGATCAACGTGCTGTCGATGTTCGGGCTCGTGCTCGCCATCGGTCTGCTCGTGGACGATGCGATCGTCGTCGTCGAAAACGTCGAACGGGTGATGAGCGAGGAGGGCCTTTCACCCAGAGAGGCCACGCGCAAGGCGATGGACCAGATCACCGGCGCGCTCGTCGGCGTGGCGCTCGTGCTGTCGGCCGTGTTCGTGCCGGTGGCGCTCTCGGGCGGCTCGGTCGGCGCGATCTATCGCCAGTTCTCGCTGACGATCGTCTCGGCGATGGTGCTCTCGGTGCTCGTCGCATTGGTTCTGACGCCGGCGCTGTGCGCGACGATCCTCAAACCGATCGCGCCGGGCGATCACGCGGCCACGACGGGCTTTTTCGGCTGGTTCAACCGCACGTTCGACCGCAGCCGCGACAAGTACCACCGCGGCGTGCATCACGTGATCCGCCGCTCGGGCCGCTGGCTCGTCATTTACCTGGCCGTGATCGTCGCGGTGGGGCTGCTGTTCGTGCGCTTGCCGAAGTCGTTCCTGCCCGAGGAAGATCAAGGGCTCATGTTCGTCATCGTGCAAACGCCGACGGGCTCGACGCAAGAAACGACGGCGCGCACGCTCGCGAACATCTCCGACTACCTGCTCAAACAGGAGAAGTCGCTCGTCGAATCGGTGTTCACCGTCAACGGCTTCAGCTTCGCGGGCCGCGGCCAGAACTCGGGCCTCGTGTTCGTGCGGCTGACCGATTTCGGCAAGCGCCAGCATGCCGATCAGAAGGTGCAGGCGATCATTCAGCGGATGTTCATGCACTACTCGCGCTACAAGGACGCGATGGTGTTCCCGGTCAATCCGCCGTCGATTCCCGAGTTGGGCACCGCGTCGGGCTTCGACTTCGAGCTGACCGACAACGCGGGCCTCGGGCACGACAAGCTGATGGCCGCGCGCAATCAGTTGCTCGGGATGGCGTCGCAGAATCCGACGCTCATGGGCGTGCGGCCGAACGGGCTGAACGATACGCCGCAGTTCAAGGTCGACATCGACCGGGAGAAGGCGCAAGCGCTCGGCGTGTCGCCGCAAGCGATCGACCAGACGTTCTCGGTCGCGTGGGCCTCGCAATACGTGAACAACTTCCTCGATACCGATAACCGGATCAAGAAGGTGTACGTGATGGCCGATGCGCCGTTCCGCATGACGCCCGAGGATATGGGCCACTGGTACGTGCGCAACGCATCGGGCACGATGGTGCCGTTCACGTCGTTCTCGACGGGGCACTGGACGTACGGCTCGCCGAAGCTCGAGCGCTACAACGGCATTTCGTCGATGGAGATTCAGGGGGCGGCGGCGCCGGGCAAGAGTACGGGCCAGGCGATGCAGGCGATGCAGAGCATTGCGGCGAAGCTGCCGGCCGGCATCGGCTACTCGTGGACGGGGCTCTCGTATCAGGAAATCCAATCGGGCTCGCAGGCGCCGATCCTCTACGGCATTTCGATCCTCGTGGTGTTCCTGTGCTTGGCCGCGCTCTACGAGAGCTGGTCGATCCCGTTCTCGGTGATCATGGTGGTGCCGCTCGGCGTGATCGGCGCGTTGCTGGCCGCGACGCTGCGCGGGCTCGAGAACGACGTGTTCTTTCAAGTCGGTTTGCTGACGACGGTCGGTCTGTCGGCGAAGAACGCGATTCTGATCGTCGAGTTCGCGCGTGAGCTGCAGCAAAGCGAAGGCATGGGGCCGGTCGAGGCGGCGATGGAAGCCGCACGGTTGCGGCTGCGGCCGATCTTGATGACGTCGATGGCGTTCATTCTCGGCGTGTTGCCGCTCGCGATCAGTAACGGCGCCGGTTCGGCGAGCCAGCACGCGATCGGCACGGGCGTGATCGGCGGGATGTTGACGGCGACGTTCCTCGCGATCTTCTTCATCCCGATGTTCTTCGTCGTGATTCGCGCGAAGTTCGGCGGCGAGACGGAAGACGTGGACGAAGCGGCGCGCCTGGCCGAAGCCCATCATTCGGCGCCGCATGCGCCGAATACGGGCGAGAACAAGAACGGCGACGAAGGACACTGAGATGAAACGATATTCCTTGATTGCGATCGCCGCGGCGACGCTCGCGGCGGGTTGCTCGTTCCAGCCGAGGTACGAGCGCCCGGCCGCGCCGGTCGCGGCCGCGTTCCCGGCATCGGGTGTGTATGCCACGCAACCGACGACGAGCGCCGGCGATACCGCGGCCGGCCGCGCCGCCGTCGATATCGGCTGGCGCGAGTTCTTCGCCGACCCGCGTTTGCAGCAGATCATTCAGATCGCGCTCGAAAACAACCGCGATTTGCGGGTGTCCGTCTTGAACGTCGATGCGGCGCGTGCGCAGTACCGCGTCACGCGGGCGCAACTGTTCCCCGCGATCAACGCGCAAGGCAGCAAGCAGGTTCAACGCGTGCCGGCGGATTTGTCGCCGTCGGGTCAAACCATTTCCCAGGAATACCAAGCGGGGTTCAACGCTTCGTGGGAGATCGATTTTTGGGGGCGCATCCGTAGCTTGAAGGATCAGGCGCTCGAGAAGTACCTGGCGACCGCGCAGGCGCGCAAGGCCGCCGAGATCTCGCTCGTCTCGCAGGTGGCTCAGCAATATCTGCAGATGCTCGCCGTCGACGATCTCCTCAAGATTACCGACGATACGTTGAAGACGGCGGAGGCTTCTTATTCGCTGACCAAGCTGCAATTCGAGAACGGCACCGGCTCGGAACTCGATCTGCGTCAAGCGGAGACGATCGTCGAGCAAGCGCGCGCGAACCGCGCGGCGCAGGCGCGTGCGCGCGCTCAAGCCGAGAACGCGCTCGTGCTGCTGATCGGCGAGCCGTTGCCCGACGATTTGCCGCCGGGCCGTAGCCTCGAAGATCAGCGCTTGCTGACGGATATCCCGGCCGGCTTGCCGTCCGATCTACTCACGCGCCGGCCCGACATCATGCAAGCCGAGGCCACGCTGCGCGCGGCCAACGCGAACATCGGCGCCGCGCGCGCGGCGTTCTTCCCGCGCATCTCGCTGACGAGCTCGGTGGGTTCGGCGAGTCCGACGCTCGGCGGCTTGTTCAAGGCCGGTTCGGCTGCTTGGACGTTCGCCCCGCAAATCACGTTGCCGATTTTCGAGGGCGGGCAGAATCTGGCCAATCTCGACCTCGCCAACGTGCAAAAGCGCATCGAGATCGCGAACTACGAGAAGGCGATCCAATCGGCGTTCCGGGAAGTGGCCGACGGATTGGCCGCGCGCAGCACGTACGACGAGCAGATTCGATCGCTCGAGCGCACGACGTTCGCGCAGTCGCGCACGCTCGATCTGTCGCAGTTGCGCTATAAGAACGGCGTGGACAGCTATCTGCAAGTGCTTACCGCGCAGACGAACCTGTATTCGGTGCAGCAATCGCTCGTCAACGCGCGCGTGGCGCGGCTCGACAGTCTCGTCAGTCTGTATGTCGCGTTAGGTGGCGGCTGGATCGCGAACACGGGCGATACGCCTCGGCCGGCCGACGCGCCGGCGATGGTCGGCGCCGCGTCGGCACCCGTGGGCGCTTCGGCAGCGAGCAAGACGAACGGTTGAAAGACCGAGCATTCCGGCATGAAGAAGACGGCGAGCAGCGATGCTCGCCGTTTTTGCTATGGGGCTTGCGATGCCTAGCTATGTCTAGGCTAGTGTGCGCCCTTGCCCCACAGCGCACGAATAGCGGCGATACCGTGCGCGCCCGCGTCGCGTGCCTGATCCAACGTCTCCATGCTCATCCCCCCGAGCGCGAAGACGGGGACCTCGGCGAGCGCCGCTAATTCGCGAAATCGTGGCCATCCGAGCGGCGTTGCCGTGGTGTGCGTGGCCGTGGGCAGCACCGGCGAGATCGTCAGCAAATCCACTCCGATTCGGTTCGCGTGAAGCACTTGAGCCGCGTCGTGGCACGCGGCCGATACGAGCCAATCGGCAGGCAACGGCCTCGCGGTGCACGCCATGAGCCGCGTGCTGGTCAGGTGGATTCCATCGGAACCGACGGCCTGCGCGATATCGATGGACGCGTTCAGCAGCAAGCGCGCCTCGTATCGCCGGCACACCGTCAGCGCCAGCCTCGAAAGCTCGACGTATTGCGGCGTGGCGAGCGTCTTCGCGCGCAATTGCACGAGGCGTACGCCGTTGTCCAACGCACGCTCCAACTGCTCGATAAAGGCGGTGAGGGGCTGGTCGGCCGACGGCTCCGGCGTGACCAAGTAGGTTTTCGGCAAATCGATCGATGTCGGCATCGGTGTCGGCGCGGGAGGCGAGAGAAGCTAGGACGACGCGCCTCGTTGCTTACGGGGCGGTCGCATTTCCCCCGAAGCGTACCGCGTTTTGCCGGCGCGGCTCCAGCAGGAAGCGAGAACCGCCGCAGTTCTACAGCGCTAGCCTCGGCGCGACATAGGCGCCGTAGTCGGGACCGATGCCCCACGATTGCACGGGAATCCGATAGCCGCCCACGAAATGCCCTTGGATGTATTTGCTGCTGCCGCCGTAGGAACCGTCGACGTAAAAGGCCGCGAAGGCCACCACCGGCACGTAGCTATGCGAGTCGATCTGCTCGACGACAGGCACGACGATCGTCGCGCCGGTCGGCACGCTGCTATAGATCGTCGTCTTGACGCCGGGCTCGATCCAGATGTTGTCGCCGATCGAAATCGGCGAAGGGTTGCCGGAATCGATGAGGCCGCGCACGGTCGGCACGTCGTTCGCGTTGATCAGAAACGACGTCCATTGTCCCGCCTCGCAACTCGACCCGTACAGTTGCCCGTTGCCGATTTGAAACTCGTACGGTTGACCCGTGCTCGGATCGATCGTCGGCTCGTTCGTCGTCGAGTCCCAATATTGGTTGAGCACGCATTGGTCGATGACCATCGGAAAGAGCCCGCCCGAATCGACGGTCGAGGGGGCCGCGGCAACCGCCACGGCGGTTGCGCTCGCCGGCGTGCTCAATAGATCGAGAAAGCCGCCCAGCAGCAGTGCAACCGCGCCGCCGTTTTGACTCGTGCTGCGCGTGACCGTGACTTGGACGGCAGGCACGTCGTACAGCCCGGGCGTGATCGTCTGCGCTTCGAGCGTCGAGGGCGTACCCGTCAAATTCCAAAACCCCGTTTGCACGGTGCCCGCGTGCAGCGTGGCGCCGTCGGACGCATTCAACGAGACAGCCGTGCTCGTCTCGCTCGCGGCGCCGGCCCAGTCGGGCCCGCTACTGCCATCGATTAGTTTCGATGCGCCTGCGAGCGCGGCGGCATCGGCCGCGTTTTGCAGTTCGTTGCGCACGGTCGCGACGCGCGGCAAGTCGACGGCAAACGCGCCGAACGTCAGCAAGATCGCGGCCGTGAGGATGAACCAAAGCGGCACCGAGCCCCGTTGTGCGCCGCGCCGGGCGAGGCGATGCGAGCGATGCCGCGCGGGCTTACTCATAGTTCATGACCGTCGTGGCGGTGACGGTCACTGGGCCTGTCAACGAACTGAGCGCTGAACCCAGTACGAGGCCGTCGTATGTGTAGGTGACCGTCACCTTGATTGGACTGCCGGGCGCGGTGCCCGCCGATTGATCGACGTTGACGGTCGGTGTCGTGGCGGTACCGCCCGTCACGAGATTGTTTTGGGCATAGGCGAGGGCCACGTTTGATACCTCGCTCGCGCTCAGTTGCGGCACGCGTACGACGACGCCCGCGCGCGCCGCCTCGCGGCTCGCGTTCGTGATGACGGCCTTGTCGCAAAGCAATAGGCTCGTATCGACGATACCGAACAGCACCGTCATCAAGAACGGAAACACGAGCACGAATTCGAGCGCGGCGACGCCGCGTTCGTCGGTGGTCAGGCGGGCCGGGCGGTTCATTCGAGCGTACCTACGCGCGCGATCGGCTGCGGCGTCACCGCGCGAACGGCCGCCTCGTCGCCGCTCGGGGTCGTCCAACGCTCACGCAGTTTTTGATAGAAGAGCAAGTTGTCTTCGGCGGAGGCAGCCGGCATGTCGGCGGTCAAGATGCTTTTGGCTGCTTGGCCGTTGCCGAGCACGCCGTACGCGAGGGCGAGATTCTCGCGCGCTTGCACGGGCGCATCGGGTAATCCCGCTATATCGAGCAAGACGTTCGCGCCTTCGCGTGCACGGCGATCGAGGATCAGCGAGAGCCCGAGGTCGGTCTTCAGCCCCTGCACTTCGGGATGGCGAGCGAGCGCCGCGCGATAGACGGCCTGCGCCTCGCCGTGCTTGCCTTGCAAGTCGAGCGTGGCGCCGAGACCTTCGGCCGCGGCCGCGCTGTCGGGGTACCGAGCGACGAGACGGCGATAGCGGGCGCTAGCATCGTCGAGCCGGCGCTCGCGCAGTGCGACGCGCGCAAGGCCTAGCTGCGCGCGAGGATCGTCGGGCGCGCTCGCCGCCGCGCGCGCGTACAGCATGCCGGCGCGCGCGAGCTCGCCGGTCTGATAGATCGCATCGGCAAGTCCGAGCTCGGCTTGGCGCGAGGTAGGATCGGCCTTCAGCGCCTTTTCGAAGAGCGATATCGCCAATTGCGTGTCGCCGCTCTCCAGCGCGCTTTCGGCGATGCGCAGATCCGTGCTTTGATCGACGCCGCGGGTGGCGAGAACGGGGCGTGTCTCGATGCGCGGACTGCTCGCGCATCCAACCAGCGCGCAAGCGATGAGTGTGCCGAGCACGAGCGCGCTCAACGAGCGGCGCGGCGCCGGCAAGGGGATCGAGTACATGTTACCTCCCACGGTTCTAACGATCTTCAGGTGTGGCTAGTGCTGATGAAACACCGCGATCAATCGAATGATGGCGGGCCCCGCCGCGATCAACGCGACGGTGGGCATGATGAAAAGCATCATCGGCAGTGTCATCTTCGGCGCGAGCTTCGCGGCTTTTTCTTCCAATGCGACGATTTGCATGGCGCGTTCCGTGCGCGAGAGCATGCGCAGCGATTGCGTGATGGGCGTGCCGTACTGTTGCGATTGCACGAGCGTGGTGACGAGCGCGCGCATGGACGTCAAGCCGATGCGCGCGGCCATCGCGTTCAGCGCACGCGCGCTGTCGCCGCCGATTTGCAACTCGTCGGCGGTGAGCGAAAACTCGTCCGCGAGCGCTGGGCAGATCGTGCTCAATTCGCTGGCGACTCGTTTGATCGCGACGACGAGGCTGTTGCCCGCGTTCGTGCAAATCACGAGCAGATCGAGTGCGTCGGGCAGCGCCCCGGCGATCGCGCGCTGCCGGCGCTTGATCGCCGTGTCGAGCGCAAGCTCCGGTAGCATCATGCCGACGACGAACGCCGCCGCCATCATCAAGAGGCGCAGCACGAAGTAGCCGCCGATGCGCGGAATGTGCGGCGCGAGCACGATCGCACCCAACGCGAGACACGCACCGCACACGAGCTTCAGGCCTGCGAGGATCGAGACGGCGCGGGCATCGCGAAAACCCGCGCTGGCTAAACGCGCCGCGAGCTTGCCGCGCTCGGCCGCATCGAGAATCGGCATGCGCTCGCCGAGCGTCGCCACGCGATGGGCGAGCTGCTGAGGCATGTTGCGCCCCGGTGCGGCGCTCGCGCGCGCCACACCGTGCCGCATGCGCTGTGCGATGCGCGAGCGCACGCTCGTGCCGCGCAGCACGAGCACCAGCGTGACCACGGCGAGCAGGGCCACGAGCCACAGGTTCATCCAAACGTCCGTCAGCTTCATCGCGAGGTATCCAAGTTGGCGATCTTGCGGATCAGCACGAGTCCGATCGTGAGCAGTACCGCGGCCAGCGTGAGCATCTTGTGCCCGGCACGCGTGGTGAACAGCAACGAAACGTACGGCCGGTTGACGATATAAAGAAACCCCATGATGAAGAACGGCACGCCCGAAATGATCTTGCTCGAGATGCGTCCTTCGGCCGTCAGCGCCTTCGTCTTCGCGCGTATGTCGCGCCGGCTGCGCACGATCGTGGCGAGGTTTTCCAAAGTCTCGGCGAGGTTGCCGCCCGTTTCGCGTTGCAACACGAGACACACGGCGAAAAACGAGAAGTCGGCCAATTGCAGCCGCTGCGCGGCCTGCTCGAGCACTTCCTTGACGTCGGCCCCCACGAGCAACGCATCGCCCATCGTGCGAAACGTCGAGCGCACGGGCTCTTCGCTCTCCACACCGGCCGTGCAAATCGCCTGCACGGCGGGGATGCCCGCTCGCACGGCGCGGATGATGAGATCGAGCGCGTCGGGGAACACGGCTAAGAAGCGCTGCTTGAAGCGGGCGATGATGACGAGGTATACCGAGCGCACGGCGATGAGGGCGGCCACGATGCTCGCACACAAGCGCATCCACAGCGGCAAGGCCGCGAGGGACGCCGCCCCGAACGCGATGGCGCTCGCGAGCAACGCGACGACGACGATCGCGCGCACGCCCGCGCGCCCAGCCAGCGTTTCGATGCGCTGGCGCTTCGCGCGCAGCCACGCTTGGATCGCGAGTTCGTCTTCCGAATGGCGCTCGAGGCTCACGAGTTGATGCGACGGCTTCGCGCTTGGCGACGTCCGGTTCGTGGCATGTGCCTCGCGTAGGGCACCCATGCGGTGTGCGATGCGCGGCGCGGGCCGGCGCCGCAGCATTTCGCGCAGCGAACGCGCGATCAATCCCAAGATGACGATCGCGAAGAATGCGCCGGCGGCGACGACATCCGCGGGTCTCACGATTGCATCGCTCCGATCAATTGTTCTTCGAGGCCGTAGTACGCTGCGCGCTGCGCGAACGCCGGGCGCAGCGACGACGATTCGAACGCGCCGCGCACCTGCTCCTCGTAGCCGCTCGCGTTGAACCGAAAGGCGAATAGATCCTGGGTGATGACGATGTCGCCTTCCATGCCCGAGATTTCGGTCACGCGCGTGACGCGGCGCATCCCATCGCGCATGCGTTCGATTTGCAAGATCATGTGCACGGCGCTCGCGATCTGGCGGCGGATGGAGATCAGCGGCAGGTTGCCGTTGGCCATCATGACCATGCTTTCGAGCCGCGTGATCGCATCGCGCGGGGTGTTCGCGTGGATCGTCGTCATCGACCCGTCGTGGCCCGTATTCATCGCCTGCAAGACGTCGAACGCTTCGGTGCCGCGCGTCTCGCCCAGGATGATGCGGTCGGGACGCATCCGCAGCGCATTGCGCACGAGGTCGCGCTGCGAGATGCCGCCGAGTCCTTCACTATTTTCAGGGCGCGTTTCCAAGCTGACGACGTGAGGCTGCTGCAATTGCAGTTCGGCTGCGTCTTCGATCGTCACGATGCGCTCGTGCGGGTCGATGAAGTTCGACAGCGCGTTGAGCAGCGTCGTTTTGCCCGACCCTGTGCCGCCCGAGATCACGATGTTCAGGCGGCAGGCGCTCGCGATGCGCAGCACTTCCACCATCGCGGGCGAGATGTTGCCCTGCTGCGCCATACGCGCGAGCGTGATGTTGCGCTTGGCGAACTTGCGGATCGAAATCGACGCGCCGCGCAGGGCGATCGGCGGCAACACGACGTTCACGCGGCTGCCGTCGGCGAGGCGGGCGTCCACGAGTGGGCTGCTCTCGTCCACACGCCTGCCGACGGCAGCCGCGATGCGCTGCGCGACGTTGACGACGTGTGCGTTGTCGCGAAACTTCAGCGGCGTCAGTTCGAGCCGGCCGGCTCGCTCGACGTACACCTGGTCGGGACCGTTGACGAGAATGTCGGTGACCTTTTCGTCGGCGAGCAGCGGCTCGATCGGACCGACGCCGAACATGTCGTTGAGCATCTCGTCCACCACGAGCGCTTGCTCCGCGAGCGTGATCGTCAAGCGTTCCCGTGCGATCGTTTCCGTGGCGATCTGCTCGATGCCTTCGCGTACTTGCGCGCGCGACATCATCAGTGCGGCCGACATGTTCATCGAGGCGAACACGGCGGTGCGAATCGTCTTGAACGTATCGGAGCGGATCAATGCTTCGTGACGGTCGGCGGGCAGGGACGGTACCGGCTGCGCTGCGCGCGCTTCTTGCGGCGCAGCGGCGAGCGGTATGGGCGCACTCGTGTCCCGCTGCCGAGCGACCGCGGCCACGGGCGCGGCTTCGGCCACGCGTTCTTCCACGCGCGCGTCGATGTGCTTGCTCTCGGCCTGCGCTTGAACCGCAACGCTTTGCGGCGACGCGATTTCCGATGGATGGCTCCGGCGTCCGAACATCACGCGGCACTCCGCTTCGGCACCAACCGCGCGTACCAAGGCACGCGCGCCGCGACGGCCGGCGCATCCGAGCCGGTGATGGAGTCGGCGAGCGCCACCACGGCGCGCTGGAAGCCGGAGTGCTTGCCCTCGGCAATGGCCTCGCCGAGATTTTCCGCGAGGGCGAGCGTCTGCGGCTCGTAGGGAAACTCGTGCACCGACGCGCGGCCGAGCGCGTGAACGAAATCGGCCGGCGCCACGCGTCCCCGAACGGGCTGCTGCGCATTGTTCAGCAACACCGAGACGGCGGCGTTCGCCGGTCGCCCTTCGGCGAAACGGCATAGCCGCGCGGTTTCGCGCGCGGCATGCACGGAGCGGTCGGATACGACGTGAATCGTCTCGCAGGCGTCGAGCGTTTCCTCCACCCATGCGCCGGCCCGCTGCGGCAAATCGAGCACCACGTAATGGAAATGGCGTTTGAGCGCCGCGACGAGTTCGCCGACGGTGCCCGGGCGCAGCGTGAGCGGCTGGTCGTAGGGCAACTCGGCGCCGAGTACGAACAGACGATCGCTTTGCGCCACGACGGTTTGATGAATGAGCTGATGGTCGAGCCGCTGCGTGTTTTGCAGCAATTCGGCGAGACCGTTGTTCATCGCGATGCCGAGCATCGAGGCCGCCGCGCCTCCGTGCAGATCCAGATCGACGTAGGCGATACGGCGGCGCGTCTTGTCGGCGAGATGGCGTGCGAGCGCGGAGGCGATCGTCGTGACGCCCACGCCGCCGCGGGCGCCGATGAAACCGATCGCTTTGCCGGCCCGCACCGAGGTGGCGGGATCGGCGGCGCTCAATGCGCGTTGTACGAGCTCGACGGTGAGCGGCTTGACGAGATAGTCCTGCACGCCCATGCGCAGCAACGAGCGGAACAAGCCCACGTCGTTGCGATCGCCCACGACGACGACGCTGACCGACGGATCGACGACCTCGGCGAGCCGCATGAGATCCGATACAGGCATGGCCGAGCCCGAGACATCGACGAGCAAATGCCGTGGCGAATGGGGCAGGCCGCGCATGAGTTCGATCGCATCGGCGATCGTGCCGCGCGTGACATAAGCGTTGGCGATGCCCTGATCGAGCATCAGATTCTTAGCGACTTCCTCGCTGCTCGCATCGGCCAGGACGGCGATGATGCGATCGGTCGCGAGCGGCTGCGCGCGGCGGGTGTTGGAGCGGAAATCGAAGGCACCCATGGCGTGGCGTCCTTAGTGGTTCTCGGTGAAACTCAATGGGTGACCGAGCGCGTCGTCGAGGTCGAGCGCAGCGGCTGCGTGCGGCCTTCCTCATACGCGCGCACGGCACTGGCGCCGAGCGCCGCATCGGCGCCGGCATAAGGAAGCGGGGCGACGAGATCGGCGGGTCTGACGAGCATGGCGGCCAGATTCGAATAGGTGGCACAGCCGAATTCGACGCCGGGGCGGCCTCGACCCGCATCGATCATGTGCGACGGCTGATTGAGCCGTTCGCATTGCGGGGGAATGGCTTGGCCGCCGTTCGCCGCGCTAAAACCGATGACGGAGTCGTCGGGCATGCCGAGCGGCGGATGTTGCGACATGCAGCCCGAGAGCGCCATGCCGAGCGTTGCGGCGAGCGCCGCGCAGACGATTCGTGGAACTGAGCGATTGCGCATGACGTTCTCCGTTCAATAGACGAAGCCGGCGGCGCCGACGAGCCGCGGCGCATCGCCGCTGAGCGGATCGAGACCGAGCGAGCGCTGCAGCGCGAATTCGACGTCGCTGCTCGGATGGGTGACGCTATCGAGTGCGTCGTGCGTTTGGCCCGGGCCGACCGGCTGCACGATGTAAGGCGTCACGATGACGACGACTTCCGACTTGTTGTTGAGATAGTTCTTCGACGAGAACAATTTGCCGAGCACGGGCAGACGGCTCAGGCCCGGCAACTCGGACAGCACATCGCTGCTGTTGCTTTGCAGCAGGCCGCCGATCGCGAAGCTCTGGCCGCTCGAGAGCTCGACGGTCGTCTCCACGCGCCGCACCGTGAGGGCGGGCACCTTGATGGAGCCGGTCGTGACGCTGTTGCTCGGATCGATTTCGCTGACCTCGGGCCGCACCTTGAGACTAATGCGGTTGTTCGCGAGTACCGTCGGCGTGAAATCGAGCGAGACGCCGTAAGGCTTGAATTCGATCGTGATCGCGCCGGTCGTGTCTTGCGCGACTGGGATCGGAAACTCGCCGCCGGCGAGGAAGCTCGCGGTTTGACCGGACATCGCCGTGAGGTTGGGCTCGGCCAGCATCGTGATCAACCCTTCCTGATCGAGCGCCTCGAGCACGCCGTCGATCGCGGTGGCGCCCACGCGAAAGCCGCCGAGGATGGAAAAGGCGCTCGTGGCCGGCAAGGTGAACAGCTTCGAGGTGGGAGTGAGCGTCGTATTGCCGCCGTTGAACAGGCCCCCGACGAAGTTGCCGCGCGAGCCGAGCGCGCTCCAGTTGATGCCGAGCTGCTGCGTGATGTTGCGATCCACTTCGGTGATGCGTACGCGCAGGTGCACTTGAATCGGTTGCGCCAACGTGAGCCGATTGACGAGCGCTTCCTCGCCATGCAGATAGGGTTTCAACGTTTGCGCGACGGCGTCGGCATCGGCGGCGCTCGGCACATGCCCGCTCACCATCAACGAACCGGGCGCGCTCGTGACCGTGAGCCGCCATTGCGGGAAGCGCGCGTCGAGCAGCCGCTGGATCGCGGCGGTATCCATCGAGACGTCGATGGTCTTGCGAAGTATCGGGCGGTTGTCGGCGCCGAGCGCGAACAGCGTCGTCGTGCCGGCCTTCTTGCCGAGGACGAACACGCTGCGCGCGTTCGGCACATGCACGTCGGCTACGTCGGGATCGGCCACGAACACGGCCACCGCCGGCGCCGGAAGTTGGACGAGTTCGCCGCCGCCCGCGGGCACGTGAAGGATGCCGTCGGCAGTGCCGGCTGCGTGCGCGAGCGATGCCGAGAGCGCGAGCCAGGAGGCCGCGCAGGCGAGCATGGCGACGAGCGCTAAGGAGCGCATCGATGCGCCGCGACGAAGGCGCGATGGGGAGCGAGTGAGACCGAACATCGTTGACGAATCCTAAGCTGCGGGATGAGCGCTCGGCGCTGGGGGCGGCATCGAGCCGGGCGAGGCGGGCGGCGTGCCGGAGGGCAGCGGCGGCATGAGGCCGGCGCCGCCGCCCGGCAGACCCGAGAAATCGCTGCCGCCCGAGTCGCTTTGCTTCGATCCGCGATAGACCACGACGGGGCGCGCGCTCGAACTCATATGCGATGCGACCCCGCGAGGTGCGCTCGGCGCAGCCGCGGCCATCGCGCGCAAGCCGCGCGAAACGTCGCGGGCCCAGACCGGTGCCGATTGCGGCTCGATGACGTCCTCGGTCTGCGGTTCGTGGCGGTCGCGCGTCGCGAAGCTGCGCAGCGCAAGCGAGAGCGACCCGAGATGAGCCGCCACCGTCACGACCTCGGCGCTGCGCGGCGTGACTTCGAACGTGACGGTGCGTGCGCGGGTGTTGGCCGCGCTCTTTTGCGTATCGTCGTCCTTCGGGCGCTTGAACGCCGAACCGACCGCCAGTACGCGCACGCGTTCGGCGACCGTCTCCGTCTCGACCGTGCGGTCCGGGTTGCTCGGCGCGCCGGATGCGGTCGCGATTTGCTGGGTCAACAGCACGTCGACGTAATCGCCCGGTTCGATGAGGCCCGCATTGCCCGACACATCGTCGATCGCAACCGAGATCGCGCGCATGCCGGGCTTGAGCGCCGCGGCGAGAAAGCCGGGCGAACTCGGAGAAATGACGTCGGCCTGGCCGAGCGGTGTGCCCGCATGCACCGCATGGCGCAGCAGATCGCCTTTGAGGTCAGCGCCGGCGGGTTGCCCTTCGACGAGTGCGCCGGCCGGGACATCCGCGCGCGGGACGCTCTTCCAGACGAGGTCGCTGTCGCGCAACAGCAGACCGTCGGGCAGATCGGCCGCGGCGGCCCGAATCTGCACCGTCGGCGCCGGTTTGGGCGGAGCCGGACGCGAGGCGGCGACGTACAGCGCGCGCAACACCACCGCGCCGATTGCGGCGACGATGATGAGGCCGGCGAGTTTAAGAATGTTTTGCATGACGACGGCGTTCCGTTATGTGAGCCGCACAGAGATCGAAAGCGACCAGGCCGCAATGTGCGGCGGCGATACGACGTGGGCATGCACGAGTGGCAGCCATACCGCCGCCACGCCGCCTACGGCGAGCGCAACACCGTACGGCACGCCGCGTGCGGGGGCGAGCCATCCAAGGGTGGGGGCGCGAGCGCGATTGCGCTGCATCCGGCCGATGGCCATCTGCGCCAGGCCGAGCATCAATCCGATCAACGAAACGACGAAAAAGACGGTCGTCGCGAAAGCGGGGCCGCTCCAAAGAAACACGGCGCCGAACAGCTTGGCGTCGCCGCCGCCAAGCCATCCGAAATGAAATAGGACACAAGCGAGCACGAACGCCGCGAGGCCCATCGCAACATGGGTTTCGAGGCCGAGGCGATTCACCCCGGCGATCCACGCTTGGGCGAAATAGAGGACCGCGAATGCCGCGACGATCGCGTTGGGTAACCGCCGCCGGGTTAAGTCGGAGACAGCTAACGTGGCCAAGAGCGCGCAAGCGAGAGCATGGACCGAGAACATATTGGTGTGCCTTTCGATCTACTAACGCCAGCGCCGGCGGGACGACTCGTTCGGCGGCACCGCCGAACGAGTTCAGCCGCCACTCATCAATGACCGTTCGTCTGAACGCTCGTCACGTGCGTGATCATGTTGCTGAACAGCGCCGGCAGACCCGTGGCGCCGCCGAAGATCAAACCGGCCGCGGCAACGGCCACGACTACGATGCCGGCCAAAACTGAATATTCCAGCGCGCTGACGCCGCGCTCGTCGCGCGAAAGGAACCGTAGAAAACGCAACATTATTAGGACTCCTTAATAAGAGACGAAGGGTCAGAGTGGACCACTTTCGCAACGGGGGTGGGAAACGCAGGCTCCCGAATTTGTTTACGGCAATCGTTTGCGCGGGTTTAGGCTCGTTCGTAGGAGACGTGAATTTTCGGCGTCCAAACGAATCGTATGAATTAATAGATGGCGATCGAGGAACGACCTTCGACCCTTTTAGGATAAGGGCCTCGCGCGTGTGCGCCGCCGCGCGGCGGCAATCGTATGACTAGAATCGTTAGGTGTAAACGATAGTCAGTTCTGCTAACTAAAGAAGCGCGAAGACCGCCGCGATATGACGGCGGCCTTAAGCGATCTTCAGTTAATGCAGGTCGACGGCACGCCGCTCGAGTCGCGTCGGCGCATGATCGTCGTTCCGCTCCACGTACAAGCTTTCCGTTTCGCTTTCATTTTCCTGCGCGCTTGCGGTCGAGACCCCGTTGAACACGACGTTGAGCAGGACGGCCGATGCGGAGGCCAGCAAGATCCCGCTGTGCAGCAGCGGCGAGAGCGCATGCGGCAATCGTCCGAAGAACGTCGGCGAGACGACGGGCACGAGCCCCAGGCCGACGCTGACGGCGACGATGAACAGATTGTGCGGGTTCGTCGAAAAATCGACGCGCGACAACGCCTTGATGCCGTTCGCGGCCACCATCCCGAACATGACGATGCCCGCGCCGCCGAGTACGAACGGCGGCACCGAGGCGACGACCTGAGCCATCTTCGGGAAGAGCCCCAGTACGACGAGGATCAGGCCGCCCGTTGCGCAGACGAAACGGCTCTTCACGCCGGTCACGCCGATGAGCCCGACGTTTTGCGAGAAGGACGTGTGGGGGAACGAATTGAAGATGCCGCCCACGAGCGTGCCGAGCCCATCCACGCGCAAGCCGCGCACGAGCGTCGCGCGATCGACCGGACGGCCGACCATATCGCCCACGGCCAGAAACATTCCGGTCGATTCGATGAACGTTACGAACATGACCGTGACCATCGTGGCGATGGCGAGCGGATCGAAATGCGGCAGTCCGAAATGAAATGGAGCGACGATACCGACCCAAGGTGCCGCGCGCACGCCGTCGAACGAAACGTGACCCGTGACGGCCGCGATCGCGAATCCCGCGACGATGCCGATCAGCACGGAAATGTTGGCGATGAAGCCGC
Source organism: Trinickia dabaoshanensis (assembly GCF_002879885.1). Taxonomy (GTDB): domain Bacteria; phylum Pseudomonadota; class Gammaproteobacteria; order Burkholderiales; family Burkholderiaceae; genus Trinickia; species Trinickia dabaoshanensis. The sequence goes on along the minus strand of NZ_PNYA01000019.1, from coordinate 64,618 downwards.
GGCAGAACTTATTGATGAGCAAGATCGCGGCGAGCACGAGCAGCGATAAACCGAGAAAGAGGGGATCGCCGTAGTCGGGATTGCCCACGCCGCCCGCGGCCCAGTTAATGCCCACTTCCATCAGCGAAAGACCGATGACCGAGATGACGGTGCCGACGACGACCGTCGGAAAAAAGCGCAATAAGCGCCCGATCATCGGCGCGAGCACGATACCGATGGCGCCCGCCGCGATGGTCGAGCCGAAGATATCGAGGATACCCAGTTGCGGGTTCGTGCCGATGGCGACCATCGGTCCGACGGCGGCGAACGTGCAGCCCATGATGACCGGCAGGCGGATACCGAAGATCCACAGCCCGAGCGTTTGGATCAGCGTGGCGATGCCGCACGAGAACAAGTCGGCGCTGATGAGGAAGGCGATTTGATCTTTCGGCAGCTTCAACGCGCCGCCGACGATGAGGGGCACGGCCACCGCGCCGGCGTACATGACCAAAACGTGCTGAATGCCAAGCGTAAGCAGCCGTCCGAACGGCAACTGCTCGTCGCACGGATGAACCGTGTTCGATTGCATGTGTCTCGCTCCATAGTCTCTTTGTATTGGGTGGCTCAACAGTAGGCGGATGGCGGTGGGGGCACAAGACGCCACGACCTATTCCATCCTTTTCCGGGCCGATATGGGCGACGCCCTCCCGAGCCACTGGCGGCGGCGCCGGACGGGGCGTCGCGCCCGTGCCTGCCTGGTCGAGCGCGCAGCGCGCCACGTGGCCGTTATGATGTGTATCGCGCAAGCGATATGACCCATCGAACCGGAGACGCCCGATGCTCGAATCGATCGAGACCCACCTCGCCCACGGCGGCACGCAAAGCATCTATCGCCACGAATCGAAGACGATCGGACTGCCGATGCGCTTCTCGGTCTATCTGCCGCCGCATGCGCAGCACGCCCGTGTTCCCGCGCTCTTTTACCTTGCGGGGCTGACGGCGACGGAAGAGACGTTTCCGATCAAAGCAGGCGCCCAGCGCTTCGCCGCGAAGCACGGTATCGCGCTGGTGTCCCCCGATACGAGCCCGCGCGGAGCGAATATCGCGGGTGAGACCGACGATTGGGATTTCGGGGCCGGCGCGGGCTTTTACGTCGATGCCACGCGCGAGCCTTGGTCGCGTCACTACCGGATGTACTCATACGTGCGGGACGAGCTGCGCGAGACGGTGATTTCGCAACTCCCTATCGACGGTGCGCGGCTCGGCATATTCGGCCATTCGATGGGTGGGCATGGCGCGCTCGTTCTGGCGCTGCGCAACCCCGATATCTATCGCTCGGTCTCCGCCTTTGCGCCGATCGCGGCGCCTACGCGATGCCCTTGGGGCAAGAAGGCGTTCACGGGCTATTTGGGGGACGACCCGAAGGCATGGACCCAATACGATGCGAGCGAACTCGTGAAGGGTGCGCAGCAGCCGCGCTTTCCGGCAGGCATTCTGGTCGATCAAGGGCTGGCCGATAAATTTCGGATCGAACAATTGCACCCCGACGTCTTCGAGCGCGCGTGCCTCGAGGCAGGCCAACCGTTGACGATGCGTCGGCATGAAGGGTACGACCACGGCTACTACTTCATCGAAACCTTCATCGAGGATCACATCGCCCATCACGCACGGGCTTTGATCTAGCGTAAGGGGGCGGCCGGCGGTCGTGGTACGATCGAACGAGCGTGCGCAAAGGCGGCTTGCGGAGTAAGCGGTCTACCGACAGGTTGCGCGCGCGCCCTGCTGCGAGTGAGCCGATATGCCTATCCATTACCTTCGCGCGTTCACCAATCCCGAGCGCACGGACGAAGCCAATCGGCGCCTCGGGCGTTCGCTCGCATTCGTCGCCGGCGCCGCCAATGCCGGCGGCTTTCTGGCTGTGGGCCAATACACGTCGCATATGTCCGGGATCGTTTCCTCGATGGCCGATTATCTGGCCCTCGGCGAACTCGGCCTCGCGGCCGGAGGACTGGCCTCGCTCGTGTCGTTCTTGTGCGGCGCCGCCACGTCGGCGGTCATGATCAATTGGGGGAAGCGGCATTCGCGACGCAGTTTGTATGCGATGCCGTTGATGCTCGAGGCAGCGTTGCTTCTCGTCTTCGGCTTTCTCGGCTCGAACCTCAAGGACCATCGCTTGCTGTTCGTGCCGGCCACGGTTGCGCTGCTGTGCTTCGTGATGGGCCTGCAAAACGCGATGATCACGAAGATCTCGAAGGCGGAGATTCGTACGACTCACGTGACGGGGCTCGTCACCGACATCGGTATCGAGCTCGGCAAACTGTTCTATTGGAACGGGCTGGCCGGCGATGCGATGCGGGGGACGCACTTCGTTCGAGCCGACCGTCAGCGCCTGGCGCTGCTCGCGTCGCTGCTAGCGTCGTTCTTTTGCGGCGGCCTGGCGGGCGCGATCGGATTCAAACACATGGGCTTCGTTTCCACCGTGCCGCTTGCCACCGTATTGGTGGCCCTTGCCGCCGTTCCGCTCGTGGACGACATGCTGGGCGAGCGCTTCTGACCTCATCGTTCAAATCTGCTTCACCAGCCCGGCGTATTGCGCGACCAGCGGATCGGCCGTGACGAGCGGAACGCCCTCGGACGACGACTGCGCGATCAGCATGCGATCGAACGGATCGCGGTGCAATGCCTCAAGCCCTTTGAGCGCGAGCACGTGGCGGTGGGTGACGGGCAGTTCGAGATAGCCGTTGTCGACGAGCGCGCGGCGCAGCAGCCGGGGATCGACGCGGAAATCGTCTCGCCCCAAATCGCTTTTGATCGTCACCTCCCACAGACTCGCCGCGCTGAAGAGCAGCGTGTTCTCTTCGTCCTCGATGAGGGCGCGTGCCGAACTCGAGAGCCGCTCCGGCTGAGCGGCCGCCCACAGCAGCACATGGGTATCGAGCAATAGCTTCACGTATCGGCACCCCCGAACAGGTGTTCGATGTCGCCGGCTGCCATGCGGTCGAAGTCTTCCGGGACGGCGATTTCTCCCGCCAGAAATCCGAGCCGACGGCGTTGCGCCCCGCTGGGCGCATCGAGCGGGACGACCTTCACGAGCGGCTTGCCCGCTTTTGCGATGATGAACGCTTCGCCGAGCGCGGCCCGATCGACGAGCCGCGACAGGTGCGTTTTTGCTTCGTGGATGTTCACGATTTCCATAGGGCGTTGTTGAGGTGGACTAAGTTTCGTTAGTTTAGCTCAAACCCGCAATACGCCGAACGGCCAACGCACTCTTTCGCAGCGCACCATCGAAAATCCCGGGGCCGCCTTGACAGGCCCCCACGTGTATCCGATCATTCGACCACGGAATGAACAATTGCTCTATCGACGGGCGATCGCTCGGCGAAGGACGCGAAACCGCATGAGCGGACAAGGCGCCGCGCCGGCCGGCTGAGCTGAGTACGAACCGTGCTTCTCCCCGAAGCGCACGTGCATTTCCACCACAACGTACAAGACTGAAGGAGACAAGTGATGCAACGCAATGCTCGATTCACACGGCGCGCGCTCGCCGCGGGCGCCCTGGCGCTCGGCGCGGTGGCGGCGCTGCCTGTGTCCGCCGCGACGATCACGGTCGCGGTGGTGAACAATCCCGACATGATCGAGATGAAGAAGCTGTCGTCGGACTTCGAAAAGAGCAATCCGACGATCAAGCTGAACTGGGTCGTGTTGGAGGAGAACGTGCTGCGTCAGCGCGCGACGACCGACATCACCACGAAGAGCGGCCAATTCGACGTCATGATGATCGGCGCATATGAAGCGCCGCAGTGGGGCAAGCGCGGCTGGCTCACGCCGATGACTGGGCTGCCCGCCAGCTACGACGAGAACGACGTCATCAAGACGGTTCGCGACAGCCTTTCCTACAACGGCACGCTCTACGCGCTGCCGTTCTACGCGGAAAGCTCGATGACCTTTTACCGCAAGGATCTATTCGCGGCGAAGGGGCTGACGATGCCGCCGAAGCCGACCTACGACCAGATCGCGCAATTCGCGGACAAGCTGACCGACAAAGCGAACGGCACCTACGGCATCTGCTTGCGCGGCAAGGCGGGCTGGGGCGAGAACATGGCGTACCTCACGACGGTCGTCAATACGTTCGGCGGCCGCTGGTTCGACGAGAAGTGGCATGCTCAGCTCACGTCGCCGGAATGGAAGAAGGCCGTCACCTTCTACGTCGACCTGTTGAAGAAAGACGGCCCCCCGGGTGCGAGCTCGAACGGCTTCAACGAAAACCTGACGCTGATGTCCTCGGGCAAGTGCGCGATGTGGATCGACGCGACGGTCGCGGCCGGCATGCTCTATAACAAGAGTCAGTCGCAGGTGGCCGATAAGATCGGTTTCGCGGCGGCGCCGACCGAAGTCACGCCGAACGGTTCGCACTGGCTGTGGGCTTGGTCGCTGGCTATTCCGAAGACCTCGAAGCAGCAGGACGATGCCAAGAAGTTCGTGGAATGGGCCACGAGCAAGGACTACATCAAGCTCGTCGCGAAGGACGAGGGCTGGGCCTCGGTGCCGCCGGGCACGCGCGAATCGACGTATAACACGCCGGCCTATGTCCAGGCCGCGCCGTTCGGCGAGTTCGTGCTGAACGCGATCCGCACGGCCGATCCGAATCACCCGACGGCCAAGCCGGTTCCTTACACGGGTGTGCAGTTCGTCGGCATCCCCGAGTTCCAATCGTTCGGAACCGTGGTCGGCCAAAGCATTTCGGGTGCGCTCGCCGGTCAAATGACGGTGGATCAGGCCCTCGCGGCAGGCAATGCCACCGCGGATCGCGCGGTGCGCGAAGCCGGCTACCAGAAGTGACGTAAGCCGGCAGGCGGTGCGCCCGCGCGCATCGCCCGCCAGCGGGCCGTCCCTCGCGGCCCGTTCTCGACGCCGTTCCGCGCGGACGGCGTCAGACCGAACAGGAGTCCGAAACAATGGGACATCTTCATATGCCGCTCTCGCACGCCGCGGAGCAAGGCGCGCTGCCCACGCCCGAGCGGCGAGCGGGCTCGACGCGATTGCTCGCCGCCCCCTCGGTTGCCGTGCTCGTCTTGTGGATGACGATACCGCTCGCCATGACGATCTGGTATTCGTTCTCGCGCTACAACCTGCTCAATCCCGACGCCAAGGGTTTCGCGGGACTCGATAACTATCGCTATCTCGTCACCGATCCGTCGTTTCTGCCGTCGATCTTCCATACGCTGGAACTGATCGGCTCCGTGCTCGTCATTACGGTCGTCGGCGGCATCCTGATGGCGGTACTGTTCGACCGCAAGTTTCCCGGCCAAGGCATCGCGCGGCTGCTCGCGATCGGCCCGTTCTTCGTCATGCCCACGGTCAGCGCGCTGATCTGGAAGAACATGATGCTGCACCCCGTGTACGGCGTCGTGGCTGCCGTGATGCGTTGGTTCGGCATGCAGCCCATCGACTGGTTTTCCACCTATCCGCTGTTCGCCATCGTCGTCATCGTTGCTTGGCAGTGGCTGCCGTTCGCTTTCCTCATTTTGTTCACGGCGATTCAATCGCTCGACGAGGAGCAAAAGGAAGCGGCGCGCATCGACGGCGCAGGACCGCTCGCGATGTTCTTCTACATCACGCTGCCGCATTTGCGTCGCGCGATTTCCGTCGTCGTAATGATGGAGACGATCTTCTTGCTGTCGATCTTCGCCGAGATCTACACGACGACTTCGGGCGGACCGGGCAATGCGACGACGATCCTCTCGTACCTCATCTATGCGCTCGGGTTGCAACAGTTCGACGTCGGTCTCGCATCCGCCGGCGGCATTCTCGCCGTCGTGCTCGCGAACATCGTCGCGTTCTTCCTCGTGCGCATGCTCGCGAAGAATCTGAAAGGGGAGTACGAAGCATGAGCCATCCGACCGTACCGGCGCCGCGCGCGCCGCTGCCCGGGCTCGACGCCGTCAAGCGCGCCTTGCCCGCGGTGCTTGCTTGGCTGATCGCGCTCGCGCTGTTCTTTCCGATCTTCTGGATGACGATCACGGCGTTCAAGACTGAGCGCGACGCGTACTCGATGGCGCTGATTTTCACGCCGACGCTCGATAGCTTCCGCGAAGTGTTCGCGCGCAGCGATTACTTCCTGTTCGCGCGCAACTCGGTGCTGATATCGGCCGGTGTGACGATACTGTGCCTGCTGCTGGCCGTGCCCGCCGCCTACGCGATGGCGTTCTTTCCTTCGCGCCGCACGCAAAGCCTGCTGCTGTGGATGCTCTCGACGAAGATGATGCCGTCGGTGGGCGTGCTCGTGCCGATCTATTTGTTGTGGAAGAACGTGGGCTTGCTCGATACGGTGTCGGGTCTCGTCATCGTCTACACGCTGATGAACCTGCCGATCGCCGTTTGGATGGCCTTCACCTACTTCAACGAGATTCCGCGCGACATCCTGGAAGCCGGCCGGATCGACGGCGCGGCGACCTGGCAGGAGATCGTCTACCTCTTGATGCCGATGGCGCTGCCGGGGCTCGCTTCCACGGCGCTGTTGCTCGTGATCCTGTCTTGGAACGAAGCGTTCTGGAGCATCAATTTGTCGAGTTCGAACGCGGCGCCGCTGACCGTGTTCATTGCCTCGTACTCGAGCCCCGAGGGATTGTTCTGGGCGAAGCTGTCGGCGGCGTCGCTGCTCGCCGTCGCGCCGATTCTGATCGTGGGCTGGCTGTCGCAAAAGCAGCTCGTGCGCGGTCTCACGTTCGGGGCCGTCAAATGACGGCATCCACGATCGGGGCAAACGAGATGCGGCGCGACCGCGTGCTGATCTGCGATTGCGACGGCGTGCTGATCGACAGCGAGGCCGTGGCCGCCAAGATGCTCGTCAGCGAGCTGCAGGCGCGTTGGCCGCATGCCGACGTGGAACCGGTCGTCATGCCGCTGCTCGGCCTGCGCATCGAGCGCGTGCTCGAAGAGAGCGCCGCAGCGCTGAACGAAACACTCGCACCGGTGGAAATGGATGCGATACGGCGCAGCGTCGAAGCGGCGGCGCAGCAAGCGCCCATGATGGCGGGCGTCGAGGCGGCGCTCGCGCAGATCGCGCTGACCAAGGCGTGCGCGAGCAACAGCTACACGGCATATGTCGCCGCGGTGCTCGCGCGCACCGGGCTGGACCGCTTCTTCGGTTCGCGCGTGTTTTGCGCGGATCGCGTGCCGAGGCCTAAGCCCGCGCCCGACATCTACATCGCGGCGGCGGATGCGCTCGGTGTGCCGAGCGTTGCGTGCGTCGTCGTGGAAGACAGTGTGGCGGGCGTCGCGGCCGCGACCGCGGCGGGCATGGCCGTACTCGGTTTCGCGGGCGGCACGCATGCCGAGCACGGCGGCCGCGCCCACGCCGAAGCGCTCGTCCAAGCGGGTGCCAAACAAATATTCGACGACATGCGTGCGTTGCCCGCGCTCGTCGACCAATGGATGACCGATGCCGCCGCAACGGCGCGCACGGCGATGAATGGGAAAGGAGACGCATCATGGCAAGCTTGACGCTGCGTGGCATTGCGAAGCGGTATGAGGAGCATGAGGTTTTGCGCAACGTGAACCTCGATATCGCGGACGGCGAATTCGTGGTTTTCGTCGGGCCGAGCGGATGCGGTAAGTCGACCTTGCTGCGCATGATCGCGGGGCTCGAGGCGATCAGCGGCGGCGAGTTGCTGATCGATGCCGCGCGCGTGAACGACGTGCCGCCGGCCAAGCGCGGTATCGCGATGGTGTTTCAGTCGTACGCGCTTTACCCCCATATGTCGTTGTACGACAACATGGCGTTCGGCCTGAAGTTGGCCGGTGCGAAGAAACCCGAGATCGACGAAGCCGTGCGCAACGCGGCGAAGATCTTGCACATCGACCATTTGCTCGACCGCAAGCCGAAGCAGCTTTCGGGCGGCCAGCGTCAGCGCGTGGCGATCGGGCGGGCGATCACGCGCAAGCCGAAGGTGTTTTTGTTCGACGAGCCGCTCTCGAACCTCGATGCGGCACTGCGCGTGAAAATGCGCCTCGAATTCGCGCGCCTGCACGACGAGTTGAAGACGACGATGATCTACGTCACGCACGATCAGGTCGAAGCCATGACGCTCGCCGATAAGATCGTCGTGATGTCGGCCGGCAACGTCGAGCAAGTGGGTAGCCCCAATCGTCTGTACCATGCGCCGGCCAATCGGTTCGTCGCGGGGTTCATCGGCTCGCCGAAGATGAATTTCCTGGACGGTGTCGTCGAGCAGGTGGACGGCGAAGGCGTCCTCGTGCGCTACGCCTCCGGGGAGACGCAGCGCGTGGCGATCGAGACGCGTGGCGTGTCCTCGTCGGGGGCGCGCGCGCTCGAGCGCGGTGCGCGTGTGACGGTCGGCATTCGGCCCGAGCACCTGCACACGCAGCCGGTCGCATCGGCAGGCGGTGCGCCCGCGAATGGCGTGCTTGCGCATACGACCACGGTCGAGTCGCTCGGTGACGCCGCGTACCTTTATGCGGAAGCGCAGGTGGCTCCGGAGGGTTTGATCGCTCGCATCGCACCGCTCGAGCGGCACCAGCGCGGCGATGCGCTGCTGCTCGGCGCCGATCCGGAGCATTGCCACCTGTTCGACGAGCAGGGGCAGGCTTACGACCGGAAGATCATCGAGGTGTTGTCGGCCGCTTGAACATGATGGCGAGGTGGCGCGCCGCGGCCGGCGCGCCATCGGTCCGCTCGCCGTGTGCACCATGTTCCGACGGCGCATGTAACTTCGCGCGCGAGAAAAACTCGTTGCCAAGCCTCGGGACGTCGTTCGTATCGATTTCCTCGTCTTTGAGCTTGTCCAAGCGGTTCCAATCCGTTTCTGACACTTCGCTCATCTCTTTGGGGCTCGCATTTTGTTGCCTCGCGGGCCAACACTATCCGGAAGATCCACACTATGCGGGTCGAATCGCCCGCGCTGGCCGGTCGACGATTTAACCGGACTGGGGGAATGCGTTCGCCGTGAACGCGCAAGTTGGCCCGCGCATGTCGATTTCACGGATGCTCATTCGTCGTCTAGGATCGGAGGGGCCGTCCCTTCGCTTTGGAGATGCTTATGTCGACGAATACCGTGCGCCTACACCGTGTTTTGCGTTCCACCCCCGAGCGCGTGTACCGCGCATTTCTCGATGCGGCGGCGCTGGCGAAATGGCTGCCGCCGAACGGCTTCACGGGCACCGTTCATCACCTGCAAGCCGAGGTTGGCGGGACCTACAAGATGTCGTTTTCCAATTTCACGACGGGCGATGGGCACGCGTTCGGCGGGAAATATCTCGAACTCGTGCCGAACGAGCGGATTCGCTATACGGGCAAGTTCGACGATCCGAACTTGCCGGGCGAAATGCAGACTACCGTTTCGCTCGCGCAAACGCCTTTCGGCACGGAGCTGAACGTCGTCCAGGAGGGGATACCGGAAGTCATTCCGGCGCAAGCGTGCTACCTCGGATGGCAGGAATCGCTCGCGTTGCTGAAACTGCTCGTGGAAGCCGAAATCCAGCAGTGAAATTTCCGCCGCGCGGCGAGCATCAAGCGAATATCACGCAGATATCAAGCGGGCATTTGCGCGCCGCGAGCCTTCGCGCGCTTCGCCGTGCGCTCGTCGGCCTCGAGCGCCGCGCGTGCGCAAGCTTCATCGGTCACGAGCCCCGACAACCAGCCGCCCTTGAGCACGGCCAGCACGGCGCCGTGCTTGCGCGCGCCTCCGGCGAAGCCGATCGTCGGCCGCTTGGGCGGCGAATCGAGCGGCACGCTCGTGACGCGCCGGCCCGTGGCCGACTGGACGCCCTTGCCGTCCGCATCGATCGGCAGTCCTAACATCTCGGCCACGGCGCCGCGCTTCGTGAGATCCGCCACTTCGTCGGCGGTGATAAAGCCGTCCACATGCAACGGGCATTTCGGCCCGATGTCGCCGATCCCGACGAATGCTACATCGGCTTGCGCCGTCAACGATTCGACGATGCGGTAGAGCCGGTGATTGACCCACTGCGCGCGCTCGGCCTCGCTGTCGGCGATGAGCGGCGCCGGAAGCAGAAAATGCTTGCCGCCCGTCTTCTCCGAGATATGCAGCGCGACGTCGTACCGGTTCGACGAGCCGTCTTGTGCGATCGCGCCCACCATCGAGACCAGCCGATGCTGCGGCCGGTCGATCTGCCCGAGTTGATCGACGGCCGCCTTCAGCGTCCGCCCGCTGCTCACCGAGATGATCATCGGCTTTTCTTCGCTCAGATAGCGTTCCATCACCTGAGCGCTCGCGACGGCGAGCTTGCGGTCGATGGCGTCGGGCGTGTCGTCGTCGACGGGAACGACCTCGCACATCGAAAGCCCATAACGGTTTTTCAACGCTTCGGCGAGCGAGAGGCAATCGGCAAGCCGGTGCTCGATGCGCACGCGCACGAGATTTTTCTCGACCGCGAACGCAACGAGCCGCTGAGCCACCGGCCGCGAAACCTGCAGCTTCTCCGCGATCTCGTTTTGCGTGTTCCCCGCGACGTAGTAGAGCCACGCGGCGCGCGTGGCCAGGTCGAGCTTTTCGTTGACTTTTGACACGGTGATAGACCCGATGCGGGTGAAGCTACAAAAAATTGCGTTAAGCGAGTCTTGCGCGCGAGGGCTCGAACAACGGCCGCACGTGGCGGTACAGCTCGCGGTATGCGCCGAGGCGCTCCCGCAATTGTGCATGACGCTCGGCGGTCGGTGTGAACTGCGCGACCACCGGCGGTTTGGCGAGCACCTGCCGCGGGTCGCCGCCGGCCGCGAGCCAACCCAGGCGGGCGGCTCCGAGCGCGGCACCGGTTTCGCCGCCGCCGTGTTGACGAGTGGGCGTGGCAAGCGCGTCGGCCAGCAACTGAGCCCAAAACGCGCTGCGCGCGCCGCCGCCGAGCAGCGATAGCGCGCTCGGCGCGGTACCGGCCGCCGCCAGCGCGTCCAGGCCGTCGGTCAGTGCCAGCGTGACGCCTTCGAGCACGGCATAGCCGAGCAAGGCCCGATCGGTCGCGTGCGTCATGCCGAAGAACACGCCTTGAGCGTAGGGGTCGTTGTGCGGCGTCCGCTCGCCCGATAGATACGGCAGAAAGATCGGCGCCGATTCGAGCGCCTCGGGCGCGAGGGCGGCCGCTTCCCCGACGAGCGTGGGCTCGTCGGTGCCGGTCAGCTTGCAGACCCAGCGCAGGCAACTGGCCGCTGACAGCACGACGCTCATCTGATGCCAGCGTTCGGGAATCGCATGACAGAATGCGTGCACGGCCGACGCCGGATTCGGCGAAAAGCGGTCGCCCACCACGCAGAGCACCCCGGACGTACCGAGGGAAACGAAGCCGTCGCCGGGCTCGGTCGCGCCGATGCCGATCGCGCTCGTCGCGTTGTCGCCGCCGCCCGCCGCTACGACGACTTCCCCGCTCAAACCCCATTCGCGCGCGATGTCGGCGCGCAGCACACCCGAGGGCGCGCTGCCTTCGGCGAGTCGCGGCATTTGAGAGCGGTTCATGTCGCACGCGTTCAACAGCGAGTCGGACCAGTCGCGGCGAGCGACGTCGAGCCACAGCGTGCCGGCGGCGTCGGAAGGATCGGAGACCTTCTCGCCCGTCATGCGCAAGCGCAGATAGTCTTTCGGCAACAAGACGCAGGCGGTGCGGCGGAACACGTCCGGCTCATGGCGGGCAACCCACAGCAGCTTGGGTGCCGTAAAACCCGGCATCGCCAAGTTGCCGGCGACCGTATGCAAATCGGGCGCGCGGCGCGTGAGTTCGTCGCATTCCTCGACGCTGCGCATGTCGTTCCACAAGATGGCCGGACGCAAAACGCGATCGGCGGCATCGAGAAGCACGGCGCCGTGCATCTGACCTGAGAGACCGATACCGCGTACCTGCGCGAAAGCATCGGGACAGACCGCGCGTAGTTTGGCGATGGCCTCGCAGGTCCCGCGCCACCAGTCGGCCGGGTCTTGCTCGGCCCAGCGGGGATGCGGGCGGGACACGTGAAACGGCGAACCCGCGGTGGCGAGCACGCGCGCGTCGGCGGACAGCAACAAGACTTTTACTTCGGACGTGCCTAGGTCGATGCCGAGGTACATGGCGGACGGCCCCTTGATCGATACGATCGGTGACGGAGTCGGAAAACGCGAATGCGCTACTTTAACCGCGCGGTGCGGCTTGCGCCAAGGCGCATCAACGCGCCGGCGCGCCCCGCGAGGCGAGCCACGCATCGACGCGTTCGAGCGCGGCTTGAATCACCCGCTCGAGCCGGGCGTCGTCCGCCAAGCTGCCCCACAGCGCGCGCGACGCGCAAAAGCGCGCGAGCGGCTCGGGCGTGTCGAACCACGCGCGCACCGCGGCTTCATCGAGCAAACCGTCCTGGTACGCATAGGGCAGCGCGCCTTTGTGCCATTGGTCGAGGAAGCGGAAGAACAGCGCCGGCAAGATCGCGGTGGCGTTCGGCTGCGCGTTGCGCGAAAAGCTTTCGACGAGCGTCGGGGCGATAAACCCCGGGATTTTCGAAAAACCGTCCGCCGCGACGCGTTGGTTCGTATCTTGGATGTAGGGATTGCTGAAACGATCGAGCACGACGTCGCGATAGCGCGCCAGGTCGAGCGGGCTCGGCGTCAAACAAGGGATGACGTCTTGTGTGACGTACTCGTGGGCGAAACGGCGCACGTCCGGATCGAGCGTTCCCTCGTGGATGTAGGTATGGCCGACGAGCGTGCCGGCCCAGGCGATGCAGCTATGGCTCGCGTTCAGAATGCGGATTTTCGCTTCTTCGTACGGCATGACCGAGTCGACCAGTTCGGCCCCCGCACGCTCCCACGCCGGACGTCCTGCTTTGAAGCGATCTTCGATCACCCATTGAATGAACGCCTCGCCCATGACGGGGCAGCTATCCGGAACGCCCGTCGCCTCGAGCACGCGTGCGCGCACGTCGTCCGTCGGCCGCGGCGTGATGCGATCGACCATCGAGTTCGGGCAGGTGGTGTTCGCCTCGAACCACGCTTCGAGCGCCGTTTCGCCGCGTGCGGCCAGGAAGGCGCGCATGCCCGCTTCGAAGCGCTCGCCGTTGCTGCGCAGGTTGTCGCAGCTTTGCAGCGTGACGGGACCCGCGCCGCTCGCGCGCCGTGCCTCGAGAATCGCGGCCAGCGCGCCGTAAATCGTGGTGCGAGCGCCGCCCAAATCGGCGGCCAAATCCGGGTTCGCCGTATCGAGCCGATCATGCTCGTCGAGGTAGTAGCCGCCCTCGGTCACCGTAAACGAAATGATCTTGCAAGCAGGATCGGCGCCGGCCTCGACGATCGGCGCGAGCGTGGACGTCCACGGCAACACGCGCGTGATCGAGCGGATCGTCTCGTAGGCACGCTCGCCCTGCGGCGTGACGGTCTCGAGCGTATAGACGCCGCGCTGTTTGGCCAGCGCCTCGAGCGTCTCGTTCATATCGGCGCGAATGTTGCCGACGGTCAGCGACCAAGGCGCCTCGTTCGGTGCGGTGGCGGCGGATAGCCGATGCAGATACCACGCTTGGTGGGCGCGATGAAACGAGCCCACGCCCAGATGCAAGATCACGTTCGAGCCGTTGTGCATCGTTTGTCTCCTTTGTGAGCGCGAATACGGTCGCCAATGCAGGCTCGCGCCCCAGCAATGTTGAGTGCGGCGGGCCGACCGCCGCCTAAAAATGGATCTTTTGATCTCTGACTGAGCGAATGATCGGTTTGTGGCGCGCGAAAGTCAAGGCGCGGTGCAGCGCGAAAATCAGTGCGAGCGTGGGGGGGCGGCGGGAAGGGAAGGGCACGCCCTGGCCGGGAAGCCGGCTGGAGGGCGTGGGACGAGCGCGAAGACGGTTTTAGCGGCGGCGCAGCAAACTGGCGCCGTAGACGAGCGCGGAAAGCGCGGTGATCCAAAAGCTCGTCGGCCAATCGGTGTAGAAGGCGAGCGTCACGCCCAGCCAAGCCTCGCCGAGCGCGAACAGCGCCGCGAGCGCCACGCCGGTGGCGAGCCGCGTCGAGAGGTTTTGGGCGGCGGCGGCCGGCCCGACCATCAGCGTGAACACGAGCAGAACGCCGACGATCTGCGTGCAGGCGGCGACCGCAAGCGCGGCGATGGCCAGGAACAGGACGGAGACCAACCGCAGCGAGACGCCTTTCGCTTCCGCCAGTTCCGGCTGCAAGGTCGCGAACAGCAGCGGCCGCATGATCGAAGCCAACGCGATCAGGCTGGCGGCGCCGATGCCCGCGAGCACGAGGAGCGTTTGCTTGGTCACGCCGAGCACGTTGCCGAACAGCAATGCCGTGACTTGCGTGGCATAGGCCGTGAAGAAATGCAGAAACAGCAAGCCGCAGCCGAGCGCGAGCGAGAGCACGACGCCGATCGCGACATCGCGGCCGGCCAGCCGTTCGCCGAGGGCGCCCATCGACAGTCCCGCCGCTAGCGTGAAACCGATCATGCCCCAAAGCGGCGAAATGCCGACGAGCACGGCCCCGGTCGCGCCGGTGAATCCGACGTGCGACAGCGCGTGGCCGGCGAACGTTTGTCCGCGCATGACGAGAAAGTAGCCGACGATGCCCGCGAGCACGGCGACGATGCCCGACGCCGCGAACGCGTTCACCATGAAGTCGTATTCAAACATCGTGCGTGTGTCCGTGTGATGAGTCGTCGCCGTGGCGGTGGCCGTGCCCATGGTCGTGCTCATGCCCATGGTGCGCGCCGTTGCCGTCGCTCTCGTGTCCGTGATCGTGCTTTTCCACTTCGACGTCGCCCGACATGACGAAAATGCGTCCGTTCACGCGCATGACGTCGATCGGCGAACCGTATAGCCGCGAGAGCACCGGCCGCGTGATGACTTCGTCGACGGTTCCCAGCGCGGCGCTGCCGCTACCCAAATAAAGCACGCGGTCGATCGCATTGAGCAGCGGATTGAGTTCGTGCGCCGAGAACAGCACGGTGATGCCGAGCTCTCGCTGCGCTCGCCGCACGAGCTCGACCACGCTGCGTTGATGGTGGGGATCGAGACTGATGAGCGGTTCGTCGAGCAGCAACAGCCGCGGCTTGCCGAGTAGGCACTGAGCCAGCAGCAGCCGCTGGCGTTCGCCGCCGGAAAGCTCCGTGAGCGGCCGTGCGGCGAGCTTGCCGGCGCCGACGAGATCGAGCACGCGCTCGACGTCCGCGCGGGTCGCGCTGTCGGCGATCGGCAGGCCCCAGCGGTGACCGTCCGCGGCCATTGCGACGAAATCGCGGCCCAGCACACGACGGCTCGCCAGCGCGCTGCGCGTTTGCGGCATGTAGCCGATCGACGGATTGCCGCGCTCGACCGCTTGCGAACCCAGGCGGATCCGGCCGCTCGCCACCGGCACCAAGCCGAGCACGGCGCGCATCAGCGTCGTTTTGCCGGCGCCGTTCGGACCGAGCACCCCGACGAATTCGCCTTGATCGATGGTCAGGCTTACATCGCGCAAGATCGTGCGTCCGGCCAATTCGAGCGAGACGTGTTCGAGCTCCAAAGCGGGGCCGTACGAACGGCCGGTCAAGGCCGTAGGCGAAGGCGGGTCGCGCAGGCTATCGTCGTTCATTGTCCGCGTTCCCCGAGCGCGCGTGCCAGGGCGTCGATTTGCGTGCTCATCCATTGCTGATATGTCGTTGAAGCAGGCTCGGTTTCCGTCACGCTGACGCTCGGCACCTGCGACGCACGCGCCGATTCGAGCATGCGGCGAGTCAATGGGGTCACGGCTTGCGCGTTATAGACGAGCACGTGAACTTGCCTGCTGCGCAAGTCCCGCTCGAAGGCGACGATATCCAGTGGTGCGGGTTCTGTGTCGTTCATCACCGCCAATTGAAAGCGCGCGTTGCGCATCGTGAGGCCGATCGCGTCGCACAGATAGCCGGCGACGGGTTCGGTAGCGGTTACGGCGGTGCCTCGGTATTTCGCCCGCAGCGCGTCGATCTTGTGCTCGACTGGCTCGAGCGAGGCGAGGAACGCGGCGAGGTTCGCGTCGTAGTCGGCCTTGTGCGCCGGATCGGCGCGATCGAGCGCATCGACGACCTTCTTGGCCACGGCGGGCATCGTCTTTGGGTCGTACCATAGGTGCGGGTTGTCGCCGGCCTTCTTGCCGACGAGTTCGGCCGCGACGATCACGATCCGCTTGTCGTTGCGCGATGCCGCCAAGAGCTTGTCCATCCACGGGTCGTAATCGGCGCCGTTGTAGACGACGAGCGCCGCGCGGTGCAGATCGCGGGCCGTCTTCGGGCTCGCTTCGAACAAGTGCGGGTCTTGGTCGGGGTTGTTCAAGATACTCGTGACGCTCACATGCGCGCCACCCAGTTGTTTGACGACGTCGCCGTAAAAGTTTTCCGCGGCCACGACCGGAAGCGGGCTCGTTTGCGCGAGCGCGGCGGTGCTGACGGTCAGTGCGGTCAGCGCCAATGCGATGCGGCGCGTGAGTGCTCGCGCATGCCTTGCCATGCGACCGGTACGGTCGATCGATGTCATTTGTTCTCCTAATTATCGTGAGCGGCGTGTGGATAGGAAGGGCTTCATCGACGCTCGCGCGACTCGCCGCGCTTGTGCCGGCATTGGCCGCACAGCCCGCTCAATTCGACCACTTGCTTATGCACTTCGAAGCCATGGGCGGGCGGCGTGGACGAGAGCCGTTCGGCCAGTTCCTCGCCGGGAATCTCGAGCGTGTCGCCGCAGCGTTCGCAGATCAGGAACTGGCTTTGGTGCGGCTTGCCGATTTCGCAGCACGCGACGAAGGCGTTACGCGATTCGATGCGATGGACGAACCCGTGCTCGACGAGAAAATCCAGCGCGCGATAGACGGTGGTGGGCGGCACGCGGCCGCGTTCGGGTTCCAGGGCGGCGAGCAGATCGTAAGCGCCGATCGGCTTGCCGGCGGCGGCCACGAGCGCATATACCTGGCGCCGCAACTGCGTGAGCGCCAGGCCATGTTCGGCCGCGTACGCATCGGCGCGCGCGAGCCGGGCTGTCAAAGAGGCGGCGGACATGGGGTCGTTCCGTAAGGAGGCATGGGTGAGATGATATAACATATCACTCAAGCGTGTCTTGGAACGATATCAACGGCGACCTACCGGGGGGCGCGGCCGGGGCGTGCGCGGCGCGTGACGGCGCAGTTAAACGGTGACGGCGAGAACGAGCGCAACGGCGGCCATGCATCCGCCGAACAGATAGCCTTGGAGTTTCGCGGACTTTTCGTCGCTGAATCGATGGAATACGACGCGTCCGCCGTAGATCCAAGGAAAGTGGCAGACGATGCAAAGCACGGTAAAGACGAACGTGATTTGCAGCACTTGTTGCGCAAGCGAAATCCCGGGCCGTAGGAATTGCGAGAACAAGACGAAAATCATCGAATGGATTTTCGGATTGAGCGAGACGGATAAAAATCCGTCGATTGCGGTGAGCCGCGGCATGGCCGTCTTCTTATTGCCTTTCGACGGTTTGACGAAGCCATACGCGAGATAAATCGTATAGGCGATGCCGAGCCACTTGAGCACGTGAGCGGCGCCCGGCACGTCATGCAGGACGCGGCTCAACTCGAAGCCGTAGACGAGGCACCAGATGAAATTGGCGGCTTCGAATCCGAACCAGAAGGGCATCGTGCCGCGCACGCCGAAGCGCCCGCCCGCGGTGGCGAGGATCGTATTGCCCGGACCGGGGCTGATGATCATCGGCACCGAAAAGCCGACGATGAGCATCCATATTTGCAGCGAAACCATGCGTTCTCCTAATGATCGATGACTGGCGATCATTAGACGCAGGTTCGCGCGCGGCACCAAGCGAGGGATTTTCATCGACTCGATAACATGAGATTATCGAGCGCATGCGCCGCCTACCTCCACTGGGCGCGGTTCGCGCCTTCGAGGCCGCCGCGCGTCATTTGAACTTCACGCAAGCGGCGGCCGAATTGCATGTGACCCAGGCCGCGATCAGCCATCAAGTTCGTCAACTCGAGCAATGGTTGGGGCTTCGTTTGTTCGAGCGGCGCGGCCATCAATTGACGATCACCGAAAAAGGCCGCGCCTATCTAGCGGACATCTCGATCGCGCTCGATCGGATCGCCTCGGCCACGGCGCGCGTCAAGCACGGCAGCGAAGGGCCGCTGCGCATCACCGCCTTGCCCTCGTTCGCGGCCTGTTGGCTCGTGCCGCGCCTGGACGCGTTTCGCAAGCATCATCCCGATATCGAGTTGAAGCTGACGACCTCGACCCAGCTCTGGGACGGGATCGACGATCGTTTCGATCTCGGAATTCGCTCCGGTTTGGGCCGATGGCCGGGCTTGAATGCCGAACTCCTTGCGACCGAATCGCTGAGTCCCGTGTGCGCGCCGTCGCTCGCGGCGGGCGCCCAGGCACTGCTCGAACCGGCCGATTTGCGGCATGCGCATTTGCTGCACGACGTGCCGCGCGGCGGCTGGCGGATGTGGTGCGAGCGCGCGGGTGTGACCGATATCGACGTCGATGCCGGTCTCGCTTTCGACGACGCGGCGCTCGTTTTGCAAGCTGCCATGCGCGGGCAGGGCGTGGCGCTCGGCAGGCTGACCCTCGCGCGGCACGATCTACGTGAAGGCCGCCTCGTCAGGCCGTTCGATCTCGAGATTCCGAACGACTACAGCTATTGGCTCGTCTATCCGGATGCGAAGGCCGAGCGAGAGGATGTCGCGGCGTTTCGCGATTGGGTGCTCGGGCAAGCGAAGCTGGATGGCGAGGCGAGCGCGCGCGCCGCGCAGGCGGCTTAAGGGGCGCTCAGCCTCGCGTTCTCACCAACTCGCGCGCTTGAACAAGCCGAGTTTGTCCGCGCGGAAAAGCCGCGCGGGTCTTTGATTCCCGACTTGATAGTCGTCGGTCGCGATCAAGACGCCGGCCTCGTCCACCGCTTCCCCGGCCTTGACGTCGCCCACCTTGATGCCGAGCCGCGACCGGAAGGTCGCGCGCGTGACCGCTTCGCCGAAGACGCCTTCGTACGTGTGTTGCAATTGCGTCAACGTGAACTTCTCGGGTAGCAGCCAGCACGGCAGCGTCGAGTAGCTCGACTTGTTCCGGACGCGCAGCACAGCGGCGCGCACTTGCTCGCTATGGTCGAACGCCAGCTCGGGGATGGCATCCACCGAATAGAACTCGAAGACGCCGCCGCGTACCGACGCCAATTCTTCGAACGGCACCAGCGCGACGTAGCTGATCGCCACCGACCATCCGCGCGGATCGCGCTCGGGGCCCGCGAACGTCTGCAACTGCTCGAGGTAACGCGGCGCGAGCCCAGTCTTTTCCCGCAACGTACGGCGCGCCGCGTCTTCGAGGGAAGCGTCCTCGTCGGCATGGATATAGCCGCCGGGCAAAGCGAGCGCCCCCGCGTACGGTTCGCCCGGGCGCCGGTGGAGCGCGACCATCAAGCCTGGCTCCGCGAGCGTCAACAGCACTACGTCGACGCTCACGTCCGGCTTCTTGTACGTCTTGGTCATCGGTCCTTCTCCCTTGCTCGACACCGCCATGAAAAGATTTTAGCAAAGATAGTTGCAAATATCGACTATGTCGTCTTATACTTCGATCCACGTTAGTCGAACATTACAACTATGTGGAGAGGGCCATGATCGGCATCACGGCGGTAGCTCATACGACGCATTCCCCGGACGGCTCCGGGTTCGCTCGGCGTCCCGTGGAAATGAAGGTGTTGAAGTTTCCGGGCGGCGAGTTGCATGTGACGGTCGAAACGGGGATCGCCGCCGATGCCGTCGAGGTGACGGCTCACGTTCCCCATGCTGACGCCGCGATGACGCTGCTCATGGCAACCGATGCGCTGCGCCGCGCTTATCCGGGTGCGCCGATCGATCTGCACCTGCCGTACGTTCCCTATGCGCGCCAAGATCGCGTCGCGAATCCCGGCGAATCGTTGAGTGCCAAGGTGTTTTGCGATCTGATCAACGCGCAGCAGTATCGCCGGGTCGTCATTCAAGATCCGCACAGCGATGTCACGCCGGCGTTGCTCGAGCGTGTCGTCATCGACGATCCGATCCCGGCGTTACGCCGTACGCTCGAGCGCATCGGCACGCCCGTGGCGCTCGTCGCACCCGATGCCGGCGCGCGCAAGCGAGTGCTCAAACTGGCCGGGCAACTCGAACTGCCCGTCGTATTTGCCGATAAAGTCCGCGATACGCGCACGGGCGCCATCACCGGCACCGAGATTCAGGGTGAGCTGCCCGATTGCGCGCTGCTCGTGGTCGACGATATCTGCGACGGCGGTCGTACCTTCACCGAACTTGCGCAGGCGGTGCGCCGCAAACAAAGCGGCGCAGGCATGCCGCGCCCCCTGTACCTCTACGTGACGCACGGCATTTTCAGCAAGGGCCTCGACGCTCTGCTCGACGGTTACACCGCCGTGTTCACGCGCAACAACTGGACGAGCGATACGCGCGCCATTCACGTCTAACACCACAGCACGAACGCATTCCGAGGAGAAAGAGCATGAACGGACTGATCCCCTTCAATCTCTGTGATTTCTATAAAACCGGCCATCCGGCGATGTACCCGGGCGAAACGACGAAACTCGTGGCCAATTTCACGCCGCGCTCCGCCAAACACGCGCCGGTGCTTCCGCAGTTTTTCGACAACAAGATCGTTTGGTTCGGCTTGCAGGGCTTCATCAAGGAGTTCTTCCTGGGCGTATTCCAACGGGAATTCTTCGAAGCCCCGAAGGCGGAGGCGCTGCGCAAATACAAGCGCCGCATGGACACCGCGTTGGGCCCGGATGCCGTTCCCGTCGATCGCCTGGCTGCGTTGCACGATCTGGGCTATCTGCCGCTCGAGTTGCGCGCGTTGCCCGAAGGCGCGCGCGTGAACATCAAAGTGCCGCCGGTCGTTTTCGTCAATACGCATCCCGATTTTCCGTGGGTATCGACCTACTTCGAGACGCTGTTCAGCGCCGAACTCTGGAAGCCGTCCACGGTGGCGACGATCGCTTTCGAATTCCGCAAACTGCTGACGTATTTCGCCGAGCTGACGGGGGCGCCGCAAGCGTTCGTCGATTGGCAAGGACACGATTTTTCGATGCGCGGGATGAGCGGCATCCACGACGCCATGCGTTGCGGTATGGGGCACTTGCTGTCGTTCACGGGTACGGACACCGTGCCCGCCATCGACTACGCCGAGGACTACTACGGCGCCGATGCGGACAAGGAACTGGTCGGCGGCTCGATTCCCGCATCCGAACATAGCGTCATGACGTTGCGCATTTTGTTCACGCTCAAGCGCTTGGCGACGGGCCGGGGCGATGCCATGTTGACGCCGGCGGCATTGAGAAGACTCACGCCGGAGGACGTCGCCCGCGAAGTCCAGCGCATCACGAAGGAACTCGAGGAAACCGGCTACGAGGAGAAGGGCCTGCGGCGCTTGGCCGAACGCGAAGTCATCCGCGAGTTCGTCACGCAAGATTATCCGGCTGGGATGGTGTCGCTCGTGTCCGACTCGTTCGACTACTGGAACGTCATTACCGTCATCGCGAAGGAGTTGAAGGACGAAATCTTGGCGCGCAAGCCTAATGCGCTGGGCCAAAGCCGCGTGGTGTTCCGCCCCGATTCCGGCGATCCCGTTCGCATCTTGGCGGGCTACGACGACGGCGAGTTGGCGCGCGATGCCGACGGTGCCTTGCGCATGGTCGACGGCAGGTACGTCGTGGCAGCCACCGAGCGGACGATCACCGAGGCCGAGCGCAAGGGCTCCGTGCAATGCCTGTGGGAGGTCTACGGCGGCACGCAGACCGAGAAGGGCTACAAGATGCTCAACGACAAGGTCGGCTTGATCTACGGCGATTCGATTTCATTGCCGCGCGCCCTGGAGATCATGCGCCGGCTCGCCGCCAAGGGGTTCGCGTCGAGCAACGTCGTCTTCGGCATCGGTTCGTACACCTACAACATGCTCTCGCGCGATACGTTCGGCTGGGCGATGAAGGCGATCTACGCGCAAGTGGGCGACGAGCCGGTGGACATCTACAAGGACCCGGCCACCGACGACGGCACGAAGAAGTCGGCTCGTGGCTTGCTGCGTGTGGAAAAGGACGGCGGCGACTACGTGCTGCACGAGCAACAGACGCTCGACGCGTTCGAAGCGGGCGAACTCAAGCCTGTGTTTCGCAACGGGGAGTTGCTCGTCACGACTACCCTGGCCGAAATCCGCGAACGGTTGAAGGCTTCATGGGTTTGCCCCGAACCGGGCAGCATTGCGATCTGACGACGGCACCGGCATTTCCGTTCGACGCCAAGCATCGAACGGGGATGCCGGACCTTGCTGCCACGTCCCGCCTCACAACACGGTCCGCACGTGCCAAAGCTCCGGAAACAGCACGACGTCGAGCATCTTGCGCAGATAAGGCGCTCCGCTCGTGCCGCCCGTGCCTTGCTTGTAGCCGATGATGCGTTCGACCGTCGTCACGTGACGGAAGCGCCATTGGCGAAACGCATCTTCCAGATCGACGAGTTCCTCGGCCATTTCGTAGAGCTCCCAATGCTCCGACGGATTGCGATAGACCTCTAGCCAGGCCGCTTCGACCGATGCGTCGTAGACCGTCGGCGCAGTCCAATCGCGATCGAGCCGCTCGGCGGCGATCGCGAAACCGCGACGCGCGAGCAGGCGGACCACTTCGTCGTAGAACGACGGGGCCTCGAGCGTGGCCTGCACCTCGGCGAGCACATCGGGCCGGTGAGCGTGCGGCTTTAGCATCTGCGCGTTCTTGTTGCCGAGCACGAATTCGATCTGCCGATACTGATACGACTGAAAGCCCGACGACGAGCCCAAATGCGGGCGCATCGCCGTGTATTCGGACGGCGTGAGCGTGGCCAGCACGTTCCACGCTTGCACGAGCTGCTCCATGATGCGCGAGACGCGCGCGAGCATTTTGAACGCGGGCGGCAACTCGTCGCGCCGCACGCAGCCGAGCGCCGCGCGCAACTCGTAGAGCGCGAGCTTCATCCAAAGCTCGCTCGTCTGATGCTGAATGATGAACAGCATTTCATTGTGATCGGGCGAGCGCGGATGCTGCGCATGCAAGATCGCATCGAGCGAGAGGTAGTCGCCGTAGCTCATCGACTTGGAGAAGTCGAGTTGCGCCTCGTGCCAGCCTGCATCGCCCGCGGGTACATGCGGTGCGGCTTTCCCCGATCCGTCGCCCGCCGCGCTATCGCCGCCATGGCCGAACGGGCAGCCGCGCGCGGCTTGCGGGGTCGGCATCGGTATCGGCTCGGCCGTTTCGGGCACTTCCGGTAGGCGCATATGTCCGGTCATTTAGGATTCCTCTGCTTCGTTCAGGTAACGGAGTGGCGGGCTGCGAACTCGGGTGCGCGCCACGCTTGCGTATCGAGCACGTCGCGCAGTGTCTCCACGGCGTCCCAGACATCGGCGAAGCGCGTGTAGAGCGGCGTGAAGCCGAATCGCAGCACGTGCGGCTCGCGGTAATCGCCGATCACGCCGCGCGCGATCAGCGCTTGCATGACTTCATAGCCGTGCGGATGTTCGAAGCTCACGTGCGAGCCGCGCTGCGTGTGCGCGCGCGGCGTGACGAGCGTCAGCGGATGGTCCGCGCAGCGCGTTTGAACGAGATCGATGAATGCATCCGTGAGCGCCAGCGATTTGCGCCGGATCGCGGCCATGTCGGTTTCGAGAAACACGTCGAGCCCGGCTTCGACGAGCGACATCGAGACGATCGGCTGCGTGCCGCACAAGAAGCGGCCGATGCCTCCGCCCGGCGTGTACACAGGATTCATCTCGAACGGCGCGGCGTGGCCCCACCAGCCCGAGAGCGGTTGGACGAGCGCATCTTGATGACGCTTGGCAACCCACGCGAACGCCGGCGACCCGGGGCCGCCGTTCAGATACTTGTAGGTGCAGCCGACCGCGAAGTCGGCCCCGACCGCGTTCAAGTCGACGGGAACCGCCCCGGCCGAGTGAGCGAGGTCCCACAGCGCGAACGCGCCCGCGCGCTGGATCAACTGCGTGAGCGAGGCCATGTCGTGCATGTATCCCGTTCGATAGTTCACGTGCGTGATCATGGCGAGCGCCGTATCGGCGCCGATGGCGTCCGGCAACTCGGCGGGATCGTCGACGAGACGCAGGCTATAACCGCGATCGAGTTGCTCGATGAGCCCTTGCGCGATGTACAGATCGGTCGGGAAATTGGCGCGTTCGGAGACGATCACGCGGCGGCTCGGATCGCGCTCATGCGCCATTCTCAACGCCGCGGAAAGGAGTTTGAACAGATTGACCGAAATCGTATCGGTGACGACGATCTCGTCGGCCGCGGCGCCGACGAGCGGTGCGAGCTTATGGCCGAGGCGGCGCGGCAGCGCGAACCAACCGGCGGTGTTCCAACTGCGGATGAGCCCTTGCGTCCATTCCTTGGCGATGACGGCTTGTGCGCGCGCGGCGGCCGCGGCGGGTGGCACGCCCAGTGAATTGCCGTCGAGATAGATGACATCCGGGGTCAGCGCGAATCGATCGCGCAAAGGGGCGAGGGGATCGTCGCGATCGAGCGCGAGTGCATCGGCGCGTGTCTTCATGAAATGGATATACGAAGTGGGGAAAATGGGTGCGGTCACGCTTCGTTGCGTGGGTCCCAGGCGCGCAGCACCGCGCGTACGGGACTCGCATCGAGCGTGGTGAGCTTGAGCGGCAGCGCGATCAATTCGTAATCGCCGGGTGCGACGGCATCGAGCACGAGCCCTTCGAGGATCGCCATGCGGTGCGTCCGCACGCGACCATGGGCGTCCATCGTTTTCGATTCCTGAGGATCGAGCGAAGGCGTATCGATACCGATCAACGTGACGCCGCGCTCGGCGAGGAAGTCGATCGTTTCAGGGGCGACGGCGCAAAACGTCTCGTCCCACTGCGCGAGAGGCGCTTGCGCATAGGTGCGCAGCAGCACGCGCGGCGGGAGCGCTTCGGCGAACGGGGCCACATGCTCGGGCCGCACCAGTGGACTCGCGCCGATGCAGTGCACGACGCGGCATTTGCCGAGGTAGGGCGTAAGCCCAACGTGCCCGATCGCGGCGCCTTCGGCGTCGTAGTGCAGCGGCGCATCGGCATGCGCGCCCGTATGCGGCGAGCAGGTGAGCCGCGCGACGTTCACGGGCGAGCCCGCTTCCATGCGCCAGACGCGCTCGATGCCGACCGGCGTGTCGCCCGGCCACACGGGCGTGCCGGCCTCGATGGGCGGCGAGATGTCCCAAATCGTCTCCGTCATGTCTCCTCGCTTGTCGGGATGCTTGGGACGATGATAGGCAACTTCGCGCGCAAAGTGCTTGCGAAATTCTCGCCACTAACGGGGCAGACTAGAACAT
This sequence comes from Trinickia dabaoshanensis, assembly GCF_002879885.1. Taxonomy (GTDB): domain Bacteria; phylum Pseudomonadota; class Gammaproteobacteria; order Burkholderiales; family Burkholderiaceae; genus Trinickia; species Trinickia dabaoshanensis. Next base: position 39,329 of record NZ_PNYA01000019.1, on the reverse strand, counting down.
AATTCGAGATAAACCTAAAAAGGGGGCCAAAAATGAACGCGATCACGCTGGACGCCACCGATTGCCGTATCCTGAGCGTTCTCCAAAACGAAGGGCGGATCAGCAACCTCGATCTGGCCGAGCGCATTTCGTTGTCGCCGTCGGCGTGCCTGCGCCGGCTGCGGCTGCTCGAAGAGCAAGGGGTCATCGAGCGCTATCGGGCATGCTTGAACCGCGAGGCGCTCGGCTTCGAGCTCGAAGCTTTCGTTCAGGTTTCGATGCGCAACGACCAGGAAAACTGGCACGAGCGCTTCGCCGAGGCGGTACGCGCCTGGCCGGAGGTGGTCGGCGCCTTCGTCGTCACCGGGGAAAGCCATTACGTGCTGCGCGTGCTCGCGCACAACCTGAAGCACTATTCCGATTTCGTGCTGAGCAAACTGTACAAGGCGCCGGGCGTCATGGACATCCGCTCCAACATCGTCTTGCAGACGCTCAAAGAGGACTCGGGCGTGCCCGTCACGCTCACCCCCACCGAGCCGGCGGCGCCGGCGCGCTAGCTCGCGGCGCGGGCCGCGCTTGCGAAAACTCGCAAAAACGCGGCGGGGCGGGTAATTCAGTCCGAGGTCGCTGCCTACAGCCAGTCGAGCGAAGGGCGGCCGCTATCGTAGGCCGATCCTTCCTCGAACTGGAGATGCATATGAAATGGAAGCAAGCGGCGATCATCCTGCTCGACCCCGACGACCCTATCATCAACATGGATGCTTATGCGTGGAAGCAGCGCTACGCGATTCCGGATCGGCGCTGCTTCACGCTACCGCACGCATCGGGCTGCAAGGTTCGAGGCTTTACGCCGATCACCGAGGGGTGCCTCTCGTTTTCGGATTTGAAGACGAAACTGATCATCGTGAGCCACGGATTGCCGGAGGGGATCAGCATCGCCCGCAAGACCAGCGATGCCGTCGCGGTGTCCGGTTGGCTCGAGCAATGGGGGATGCGCGAAGCGGGGCTGATCGCCTTTCGCGGCTGTTTGCTCGGCGCGGCCGGTTTCTTGCAAGATCTCGCCACGATGATCGCGGCGCGCCGGATGGGAGTCGGTTGGCTGATCGGCTATCGCCACAAGGCGCACCAGTGGCGCGGTACGTGGCACGAGTGCTCGGGCCCCCTGGATAAGCGCCTGCGCGACTTGAGTGGCGGCATGAGCAAATATTCCGACGATTATCGGGTGCGGATCGTGCAAGGCAATCGCAGCGTGACGCCAGGCGTCTACTCGCGCCGTTATCAACTCGAAACGCTCGTCTGATGCCGCCGGCCGCGACGGCGCAGGCCTTATAGCGGTTTCACGCCATGAAACGCGCCGCCGTGAAAAATCAGCGGCGCGATTTCTTCGGCGTCGGGGTTCACGCCGCAGCGTTCGACTTCCCCCACGAAAATGACGTGATCGCCTTCTTCGTAGCGGCTGCGGTTGTGACACTCGAACCACGCGAGCGCACCGTCCAGCACGGGCATGCCCGTGTCGCCGGCCGCGTGGGAGACTCCCGCGAAGCGGTCGCCCTTGACGGTCGAGAAGCGCCGGCAAAGATCGAGTTGCGAGGCGGCCAACACGTTGACGACGTAGTGGCTCCCGGCTTGGAACACCGGCATCGAGGCGGATTTCGTCGCCAAACTCCAGAGCACGAGCGGCGGATCGAGCGAGACGGAGTTGAACGAACTGGCCGTGATGCCGATGAGCTGCCCCGACGGGGCCCGCGTGGTGATGACGGTGACGCCTGTCGCGAATTGGCCCAGTGCACGCCGGAACGCGGCCGCGTCGAAGTTGGGCGGGCTTGCGTGTTTCATCGTGCGAAGGCCCCGGTCGGGCGCGCGGCCGCCGCAGAGGGCGCGTACGAAAGAGCGGCGGAAAGGGAAAAGTCCAAGGTTGACGGTTCGGCGTAAGTTGCGAGTAGCGCAGATTCTAATGGAATCGGCATCGGCCGATGGCGTCATGCGCAACTCGCGCCCGTGGTTTGGCGCGCGATTCGCGTTGGCTGACAACTTGTGCGAAAACGCACTAAGCTAGTCTCTCGGAGCGCAGTGCGCACATCGGGTGTATTGCCATCAAACGCGCAAGCATGAGGAGAGCGAAAGCCATGAGTCAGACCACCGAAACCGCGATGCTGGGCGGCGGGTGCTTCTGGTGCCTCGAAGCGGTTTATCTGGATGTCGAAGGCGTCGAAAGCGTCGAATCGGGCTATGCGGGCGGGACGCTCGCGCGGCCGACCTACGAGCAAGTCTGCGATGGCGGCACGGGCCACGCCGAAGTGGTGAAGGTCGAATTCGATCCGGCCCGAATCAGCTATCACGAGATTTTGAAGATTTTCTTCGCGATCCACGATCCGACCCAGTTGAACCGGCAGGGCAACGACGTGGGCGACCAGTATCGGTCCGTGATTTTCACCGACGACGATCGTCAGCGCGAGATCGCCCTCGAATCGATCCGCGAACTCGAGCGCGAAGCCGTGTTCGACGCGCCGATCGTGACGAAGGTCGAGCCGCTCGAGGGCAACTACTGGCCGGCCGAAGCCTACCATCAGCGCTATTTTGCCCAGCACCCCGAGCAGGGTTATTGCGCCTTCGTCGTCGCACCGAAAGTGGCGAAGTTCCGGGCGAAGTTCGCCAGTTGGATGCGTCCGGGCGCTTAGCTTCCACGCGCGCTGGTTCGAAGGCGTTCGCCAAAAGGCGAGCGCCGAGCGCTCAATCCGGCCCGGGTTCGTGCGCCGGCGCCGTCTCTTCCCGCAACCGCGCGCATGCCGCGGCGATGTTGCGCGCGAGCGCGAGGCACGTCAGCGGCGCCGAGCCCTCGGCTTTGTTGTTGGTCACGATGAGCACGGGCTGTCCCGCGATCGCGTAGCGCGCGGCAAGCTCGGCCAGCGCCGTGCGCGTGGCCGGGTCTTCGTCGACGATCCGGTTGAACGGCTCGTATTTCGCTTTCGCCTGCTCGTACTTGAAGCCCCCGTGCAAACTCCACCGCACGACGAGCGGGCCGCTCGGGGCTTCGCCGTCGAGCAGGGCGAGCGCGGCCGCTTGTCTGAGCGGATCGGGCATGCGTGCGTGCAGCCCCACGCAGTAGCGCACCCCGCGCTCGCGCAGCATGCGGATGAGCCGCGGCGTCAGCAGGCAGGCGTCTCGAATTTCGATTGCGTAGCATGGACCCCAAACGTCGTCCGAATCCGGCGTATCGCCCGGCGGCGGTGACGGCAGCGGCGGTAGCGCGTCGAAAAACGCGCCGAGCCGTTCGACGAAGGCGAGCGGATCGGCCAGGATGCGCTCGGGCAACGGCGGAAACTGGAAGACGAGCGAGCCGGCCTTGGCCCCGAGTCCTTCCAAGCAAGGCGTCACGAACTCGCTTGCGGCGAGCCTCGCATCGAGGAAGCAGGGATTGTCGGCGATCGGTTCGCCGCGCTCGGCGCGCAGCATCGCATCGGTCACCGACGCCGGGGCTTTGACGACGAAGCGGAACCCGTCGGGGACCTGTTGCGCGTAGCGCAAATAGTCGGCCACCGAAAGCGGCGCGTAAAACGAGCGGTCGATGCTGACCGTGCGCAGCAGCGGATGCGCGCCGTAGGCGGCGAGCCCATCGCGTGCGAGCTTCGAGTCGCTGTAGGCCTCGCCGTAGACGATGCCTTCCCAGCCCGGAAACGACCATGACGAGGTGCCTAGGCGCACCTGCGGCGGCAACGCCTGCGCCCAGGCGAGCGCCTCGGGCGAGGGGGGCGCGGCGAGGACGGCCCGCGCGCGGCGGGCGCGCTTGGGGGCGGCGGTGCCGGTGACGTTACCCGTGGTGGAGCCGGTGCCGGAGCCGGCGATGGGGCCGACGATGGAAACGGCAGGGGACGAAGCCGCGCCCGGGCGCTCCGTCATCGCTTCGTTGCCGGACGCCGCCGCGGGGGCGGCGTCCAAATCACCGAATAGATCGAATTGCGAATCGTGTGTACTGGCTGCCATCGGTTGCCGGACCCTGGCGAAAGGGTCCCAGTGCGCGCTACGCGCCGAGCGGCCGATCGTACATGTAGCGGCGCGACCAAGGCAACGTTTGGGCGCTGCGGCCCGCCCTGCGGCATACGATCTGGAACAGCGAAACGTCGTCGTTTTCGAACGCATAGGCGCATCCGGCCAGATAGACGCGCCAGATGCGGAATTTTTCGTCGTCGACGAGCGTTTTCAACTTCTCGCTGTGGCGCTCGAAGTTTTCGGTCCAAATCTCCAATGTCCGCGCGTAATGCCGCCGCAAGCTTTCGACGTCCACCGGCTCGAGCCCGCCGCGCTGCATCGACTCCAAGGCCAAGCTGATGTGGGGCAGCTCACCGTCGGGAAACACGTACCGGTCGATGAACTCGCCGCCGCCGAGCGCGGTTTCGCCGCTGTCGTAGTCGGTCGAGGTGATGCCGTGGTTCATCGCGATGCCGTCCTCGACCAGCAATTGACGGATCTTGCCGAAATACTCGGGCAAGTTTTTGCGCCCGACGTGCTCGAACATCCCCACGCTCGTGATGCGATCGAATTGCCCTTCGATATCGCGATAGTCTTGCAGCCGGATCTCGATCTTATCGGCCAGTCCGGCCGCTTTGACGCGCTCGGTGGCGAGATCGAATTGGTTCTGCGATAGCGTGACGCCCAAACACTGCGCGCCGAATTTGCTCGCCGCGCGCAGCACGAGCGCACCCCAGCCGCAGCCGATGTCGAGCAGGCGCTGACCCGGCTGCAACTGTATTTTTCTCAATATGTGGTCGATCTTTTTCAACTGCGCCGCGTCGATCGTCTCGTCGCCGTTTTCGAAGTAGGCGCACGAATAGACCATGTTATCGTCCAACCACAGCTTGTAGAACTCGTTCGATACGTCGTAGTGGTACTGGATCGCTTTCTTGTCCGAGTTTTTCGTGTGATTGAAGTAGCGACGCACGCGGGCGAGCTTGCTTGCGCTCGTCACGGTACTCCTCGCGAGGGAGTAGCCGATCGTAATGATGTCGGACAGTTTGCCCTCGATGTCGATTTTGCCTTTCACATAGGCTTCACCGAGATTGTCGAGACTCGGTTCGAGCAGTAAGGGCAGTGCCGAGGCCGAGTTGACCTTGAGGGTGACTTGCGGCGCGGCGAAGCTGCCGAAGTCGAGTTGCTGACCGTTCCATAAGACGAGGCGCGCCGGCAGGTTCGTCTCGTTGCGCACGTCGTCTACCCACTGCGCTAGCTTTTTCTCCCAGAACATGCGTTTTCTCCGTTGACGTTGATAGTTCAAAGCAGAGCAAAGCAGCCGCCCGCTCCTCGCAAGCGAGGTGCGGACGGCGTGTTCTTGCACAGACGGTCGAGCCGGCCGTCCCGGCGGGGCGGCGGGCGCAGGCGCGTCAGCTCGCCATCAAGGCGAAAGTCGCGAGATGCGCCAGGTCTCGGCGGCGCTCTGGCGTGTATAGAGAATGCGGTCGTGCAAGCGCGACGGGCGCCCTTGCCAAAATTCGATCGTTTCGGGCACGAGGCGGTAGCCGCCCCAGTGCGGCGGTCGAGGCGGATGCTCCCCGAAGCGCTCGGCGAACGACTTTTCGCGGGCCTCGAGCAGCGCGCGGCTTTCGATCGGCCTGCTCTGATCGGACGCCCAGGCGCCGATGCGCGAGCCGAGCGGACGCGAATGGAAATAGACGTCGCTATCCTCGGCGTTCGTCTTGACCACCGTTCCTTCGATCCGCACTTGACGCTCGAGCTCGATCCAGTAGAACAGCAGGCACGCGTGCGGATTGGCCGCCAAATCGAGTCCCTTGCGGCTTTCGTAGTTCGTGAAAAACACGAAGCCGCGCTCGTCCACGCCCTTGATCAGCACGATCCGCGCGGACGGATACCCGCGCGCGTCGACCGTGGCGAGCGTCATCGTATTGGGCTCGGGCAGCCGCGCGTCGAGTGCCTGTTTGAACCAGACGTCGAATTGGCGGATCGGGTCGGCATCGACACTCGTTTCATCGAGTGAGCCGCGCGCATAGTCTTTTCGGAGATCGGCGAGGGTAGTCATGTTGTTATGCGGCCACTACAGTCGGGGTCAGTATAGCCAACCTGCGAGAAACATGCCGCGTGTCGCGTAGCCGCAATGCGTGGTTCCGTGCGCGCGGGCCCACGGCGCAGGGCAGCGCGGCTAGCGCGGGCTCAATGAGGCAAAATACGGGCTTCGCTCGTATGAATTACACGCATCATGTCCAGCCCTAGCGCCACCGCGATCCATTCCGATGTTACTCCCGCAGCCGGCGCCGTAGACGACGCCGGCGAGGCCGATCGCGCGCGCCGGTTCGGCGGCATCGCCCGGCTGTACGGCGACGCCGCGCTCGCTGCGTTCGAGCGCGCGCATGTGGCGGTGATCGGGATCGGCGGGGTGGGGTCCTGGGTGGCCGAGGCGCTGGCGCGTAGCGCGATCGGCACGCTGACGCTGATCGATCTCGACAACGTCGCCGAAAGCAACACGAACCGGCAAATTCACGCGCTCAACGGCAACTACGGCAAGCCGAAGGTCGATGCGATGGCCGAGCGTATCGCGCTCATCGATCCGGCTTGCGACGTGCGCCGCGTCGAGGATTTCGTCGAGCCGGAGAATTTCGCGGCCTTGCTCGGCGGCGGCTTCGACTATGTCGTCGACGCGATCGACAGCGTCCGCACGAAAACGGCCCTCATCGCGTGGTGCGTCGAGCATGGGCAGCCGCTCGTCACGGTGGGCGGAGCGGGTGGGCAGCTCGATCCGACGCGCATCCGCATCGACGATCTCGCGTTGACGATCCAAGACCCGTTGCTGTCCAAGGTGCGCGCGCAATTGCGCAAGCAGCACGGGTTCCCCCGTGGGCCGAAGGCGAAATTCAAAGTGAGCGCCGTTTATTCCGACGAGCCGCTCATCTATCCCGAGGCGGCGGTCTGCGATATGGACGACGTCGCCCAGCACGTGAGCATCTCGCCGGGACACGCCGGGCCGGTCGGGCTCAATTGCGCGGGATTCGGCTCGAGCGTGTGCGTGACGGCGAGTTTCGGCTTCGCGGCCGCCGCGTACGTGTTGCGCGCATTGGCGAAAGCGCCCGGCTGAACGCTGGCCCGCCGGGTGGCGGGCCGCCGGTTCGTTAGTACAGGACGGCGCTGAGCTTGCGCCGCCATTGCGAGACGAGCTCCGGGCGATGCGCGGCCAAATCGAAGACCGACAGCATCGTTTTGCGGCCGGCGTCGTCGCGGAACGAACGGTCGCGTTTGACGATCTCCAGCAGATGCTCCAGCGCGGGTTCGTAGGCGCGGCGCGCGATCAAGGCGTTCGCCAAATCGAAGCGCGCCTCCAAATTGCCGGGGTCGGCCGCGACTGCCGCCTCGAGTGCGTCGGTCGGCGGTAGATCCGTGGCCGCATCGAGCGCGTCCAGGCGTGTTTTGAGCACGTTGTAGCGCGGATCGATGCCTTGCGTGATTTTCGGCGAAAGCAGTTCTGCCTCGCGGCGCGCATCCTCGACTTGTTCGTCCTCCAGCAATAGCTCGATCAAATCGAGCCGCGCTTCGTCCAAGCCCGGATCGAGGGCCAAGGCCGCTTGCAAATGATCGCGCGCCACCGCGAGCTCGCCTTGCTCCAGCGCATGGAGCGCCGTGCGATGCTCTGCTTGTGCGGGATTCGGCACGAGGCGCTCGATGAATGCGCGCAGTTGGTTTTCGGGCAGTACCCCGGTGAATTGGTCGACGGGGCGTCCGTCGACGAATGCCACGACGTGCGGAATGCTGCGGACTTGGAAGTGCGCCGCAAGCTGCTGATTTTCTTCGACGTCCACTTTCACGAGCCGCCAGCGGCCCGCGTACTCTTGCTCGAGCTTTTCGAGCAACGGGCCGAGGGTCTTGCACGGGCCGCACCACTCCGCCCAGAAATCGACCAACACGGGCGTGAGAACGGAGGCGTCGATCACGTCTTTTTCAAAGGTAGCCAAGCTGGTGTTCATCGCGTCCCTCAATGGTTGTCGGTGCAGCAGATGGGTACGGTTCGCGTCGTTTCAACCTTGCGGCGGCTTGGCCCCGCGCTCGGGCAGCGGGATCCATTCCGTCTCGCCGGGCACCCGGCCCATCGTCTGCGCGGCCCAAGCCGCCTTGGCGCCGGCGATCTTTTCACGCGAACTCGCCACGAAATTCCATTCGATGAAGCGTTCGCCGTCGAGTTTCGCGCCGCCGAGCAACATGACCGTCGCGCCCGCACGGCTCGCGAGCGTCGCCGTTTCGCCGGGCACGAGCACCGCCATGTGATGCGGCTCCAACGGTTCGCCGTCGATCGCAAGGTCGCCGTCGACGAGATAGACACCGCGCTCCTCGTGCTCGGGCGTCAGCGCGAGCGCGCCGTCGGGGGCGAAGTTCGCCGCGACGTATAGCGTGGGCGAGTAGGTTCGCGTGGGGGCTTGCAAGCCGAAGGCGCTGCCGGCGATCACGGTGAGCGTGACGCCGTTGCGTTCGGTTTGCGGCAGCGTCGCCGCGCCGTGGTGCTCGAACGACGGTTCGTCGTCTTCATGCGCGAGCGGCAGCGCCACCCACGTTTGGATTCCGTGCATCACCTGGCCTTGGCGCCGCTCTTCGTCGGGCGTCCGTTCGGAGTGGACGATGCCGCGGCCGGCCGTCATCCAATTGACGTCTCCGGGCGTGATCTTCTGCACGGAGCCGATGCTGTCGCGATGAAGCATCGCGCCTTCGAACAGAAACGTGACGGTGGCGAGCCCGATGTGCGGATGCGGACGCACGTCCACGCCCGTGCCCGGCGCGTAAGCGGCGGGGCCCATATGATCGAAAAAAATGAACGGGCCGACGAGCCGCGCCGCCAGCGCCGGTAGGACCCGGCGGACCAAGAGGCTGCCGATGTCGCGCTGCGTCGGCTTGAGGATGGCTTTTACGGATGTCGGCACGGCGCACTCCCTGCGAGGGATGGGGGCCGATCATTGTACTTCGCCTCGCCGATCCGCCGCCGCGGCCCGCGCGGGGATGCGCGGGCCGATGCCCCGTCACGCCATGCGGTTCTTGGCAAGCGGCGGATTGGCCGCGAAGTAGCGCTTGATGCCCTTGAGGATGGCGTTGGCCATCTCGGCGCGGTAGCCGTCGTCGTTCAAACGCTTTTCTTCGTCCGGGTTGCTGATGAAGGCGGTTTCGACGAGGATCGACGGGATATCGGGCGCCTTCAGTACTGCGAAGCCCGCCTGTTCCACCGATCCCTTGTGCAGCTTGTTGATCTCGCCCACTTCCTTGAGCACGAAATTGCCGTAGCGCAGGGAGTCTCGGATTTGCGCCGTCGTGGACATGTCGAACAGGGCGCGATTGACGGTTTCGTCTTGCGTCTTCACGTTGATGCCGCCGATCTGATCGGACGAATTCTCCCGATTCGCCATCCAACGGGCCGCCGCGCTCGTCGCTCCGTGCTCGGACAGCGCGAAGACCGACGAGCCGCGCGCCTCGGGCGTGGTGAAGGCATCGGCATGGATGGAGACGAACAGATCGGCGCCGACGCGTCGTGCCTTTTGCACGCGCACGTTCAGCGGGACGAAGAAGTCGGCATCGCGCGTCATCATCGAGCGCATGTTCGGCTGCGCGTCGATCAGCGCGCGCAGCTTCTTGGCGATATCGAGCGCCACGTGCTTTTCGTACGTGCCGGCGCTGCCGATCGCGCCCGGGTCCTCGCCGCCGTGGCCCGGATCGATCGCCACGGTCAGCAAGCGCACGGTCTTGCCCGACTTCGGCGCCGTGAACGCATAGGCGTCGCCCCCTTCGAGGCCGTCTTTCGCGGCGTCCTCGCTCTTGCTCGGGCCGCTCTTGCGTTGGGCGAGCGTGGGCGGCTCGGCCGCGGGTTTCGGCGCCTTGCGCGTGGCGCCGCCGCTCGGGTTCGGGCCGCTCGCGCTCGGGGCGGGCGTGCCGGTTTCGCCCGGTTGCGTGTTCTGCGCGTAGCGCTCGAAGAACGCATCGCTGTTGTCCTGCGCGGACGGCGGCGAGGCCGGGCCCGCATTGGGTCCCGCAGGCCCCGCGAGCGGCGCGGGCGTTTGCATGGCATCCGCGCTGCGCGCGCTTTGGTCCAAGCGCTTTTCCTTGCGCTCGGTCTCGGCCAGCAATTCCATCAGCGGATCGGGGGCGACCGTCGGGTACAAATCGAGCACGAGCCGATAGCGGTAGCTGCCCACGGGCGGCAACGAAAATACCTGCGGCTTGACCGAACCCTTCAAGTCGAACACGAGCCGCACGACATGCGGCTGAAACTGCCCCACGCGCACCGTTTGGATTTGCGGGTCGTTCGGCGTGATCTTCGAGACGAGATCGCGCAGCGCCTGGTCCAGATCTAGACCGTTCAAATCGACGACCAGGCGATCGGGCCCTTGCAGCAGTTGCTGCGTGGTTTGCAGCGGTTGATCGGACTCGATCGTCACGCGCGTGTAGTCGCGCGCCGGCCAAACCCGCACGCCGAGCACGGAACTGGCCAGCGCGAGGCGGGGCAAAGCGAGCGAGGACGCGAGCCCGAGCACGAGCGTCGAGGCGCCCGCGCGCAGCACTTGGCGGCGGCGCCAGTTGTGAGTGGCCGTCGCGGCCGATTCGATCGACTTGAACGGCTTGATCAACATCTTTCGAGACATGCTTTTCCTGATTCGCTATAGGCGCGGGCGTCGAGCCGGCGCCGATCGTCGTCGATGGGCTCGAGCGCGAACACGAGATCGGGCGTGCCCAGCAGGGCTCCGGCCTTTTGCGGCCATTCGACGAGGCAGACCGCGCCCGCATCGAAATATTCCCGAAAGCCCGCGTCGGCCCACTCCGCCGGATCGGCGAAGCGGTAGAGATCGAAGTGATAGAGCTCGAGTTCCCCGTTGTTCAACGCGAGGGTGTACGGTTCGACGAGCGTATAGGTCGGGCTGCGCACGCGGCCCTTGTGCCCGAAGCCGGCCAGTGTCGCGCGCACGAGCGTGGTCTTGCCCGCGCCGAGGTCGCCCAGTAGCTGCACCTGCAGACCGCTAAAGCCGGGAAGCCGCCGGACCTGCGCGATCGCCTGCGCGAAACGCGCGCCGAACGCATCGGTGGCCGCGAGGTCGTCGAGCGGGAAGCTGCGCTCGAGAAGCGCTTTCGCGGGCGGAAAAAACGACGGTGCGGGCGCGGCGGGCATTCTCGTAAAATAGCGGGATGAAACGAAGTCCGGAACAGGCCGCCCATGGCGCGCGTACGCTCGGCGAGGCCGAAGCGGGCGGCGGCGCCGACGATCGGGCGCCGCCCCTCGACGACGCCGCGCTCGCGGCGCTGGCGCGGCAAATCAAAGCGTGGGGCCTCGAGCTGGGCTTTTCGGCCGTCGGCATCAGCGACACCGATTTGTCCGATGCCGAAGCGGCGCTGACCGCCTGGCTCGAGGCGGGCTGCCACGGCGAGATGGATTATATGGCCAAACATGGCGCCAAACGCGCACGGCCGGCCGAGCTTGTGGCCGGCACGCGACGTGTGATCACGGCCCGCATGGCCTATTTGCCGGCCGCCGCGTTCTCCCCGGAGCCCGATGTAAGCGCATCGTCAGGCGAGCCGCGCGCGACGGGCGGCGATTGGCGCGCGCGCGAACTGGCGCGGCTCGGCGACCCGGCGGCGGCCGTCGTCTCTATCTATGCGCGTGGGCGCGATTATCACAAGGTGATGCGCCAGCGTCTGCAGCAATTGGCCGAGCGCATCGAGCGTGTGGTGGGCGCCTACGGCTATCGCGTTTTCACCGATTCGGCACCCGTGCTGGAGGTGGCGCTCGCGCAAAAGGCCGGCGTCGGTTGGCGCGGCAAGCACACGCTGCTGCTCGAGCGCGACGCGGGTTCGCTCTTTTTCCTCGGCGAGATCTACGTCGACCTCGCTTTGCCGGCCGATGCTCAGACGGATCCCGAGCGGGCGACGCGCGAGGCCGGCGCGCATTGCGGGCAGTGCACGCGCTGCATCGATGCATGCCCGACCGGCGCGATCGTCGGCCCGTATCGCGTCGACGCGCGCCGCTGTATCTCGTACTTGACGATCGAGTTGAAGGGCAGCATTCCCGAACCGTTGCGGCCGCTGATCGGCAATCGAATCTACGGGTGCGACGATTGCCAGCTCGTCTGCCCTTGGAACAAATTCGCGCAGCCGGCGCCGGTCGACGACTTCGACGTGCGTCACGGGCTCGATCGCGCTACGCTGGCGGACTTGTTCGCCTGGAGCGCCGAAGAGTTCGATACGCGGATGCAAGGCAGCGCCATCCGGCGCATCGGCTACGAACGGTGGCTGCGCAACCTGGCCGTGGCGATGGGCAATGCGCTACGCGCCGGGCTGCGGCCCCCGAGCAGCGCGGCGCCGGCGCCGGTGCACGCGCGAGCCGCCGAGCCCGCGGCGCCGAGCAGTGAGGCGCGCGAGCGAATCGTCCAAGCGCTGCGCGCACGCGCGCAAGATCCGTCGCCGCTCGTGCGCGAGCACGTGCAATGGGCGCTGCAAGCGGCGTAAGCTACGAGGCGTGGAAGCCGCCGCCATTCACCGGAGAGAATCGATGTATCACGCCGTCGTGGGCGCACCGTTCGGCAAAGTCGGAATCGAAGTCGATGCTGTTGCCGGCGTCGTGCGATCGATCGTCTATCTCGAGGATTCAGTCGCCGCTCGCGCGCCCGATTCGCCGATCGCCGAGCTTGCCGCGCGGCAGATCGAGCGTTATCTCGGCGATGCGCGTGCGCCGTTCGATTTGCCGCTCGCCGCTGCCGGCACGCCGTTTCAGCGTCGCGTCTGGCAGGCCATGTGCGAGATCCCGCTCGGCAGCGTCATGAGCTACGGCGCGCTCGCGGCTCGAGTGGGCGGCGTGGCGCGCGCCGTGGGCCAGGCCTGCGGCGACAATCCCTTTCCGCTCGTGGTGCCTTGCCATCGCGTGGTGGGGGCGAACGGCCTAGGCGGGTTTTCGCATCACGCGGGGGACGGCTTTTATCCGCGCGTCAAACGCTGGCTGATCGCGCACGAAAGCAGCCAACTGGCGCTCGCGCTATGAGCGAGGCATCTGATACGGCGGACGCGGCAGGTACGGCGGCGCTGGCCGCGCCTCCAACGCAGGGGCCGGACGAGGCGCCGGCCGACCCGGCCGTGCTCGCATTGCTAAGCGCCAACACGCGCTCGATCGATGCGTTCGCCGATGCGCTCTGGCTCGAGCACGGGCTCTCGCGCAATACGCTCGATGCGTACGGCCGTGACTTGCGTCTATTCGCCGATTGGCTCGCCCGCACGCATCGCGTAGGCATCGATGCGGCGCTCGAGCGGCACATCAACGGTTACATCGCCGCCCGTAGCGACGGCAAGGCGACGTCGTCGAATCGCCGGCTTTCCGTCTTTCGCCGCTACTACGCGTGGGCCTTGCGCGAGCATCGCGTCAGCGTCGATCCGACGATGCGCATCCGCTCGGCGATGCAGGCGCCGCGCTTCCCCTCGACGTTGTCCGAGGCGCAAGTCGAGGCCCTTCTGGCGGCCCCCGACGTCGATACGGCCCTCGGCCTGCGCGACCGCACGATGCTCGAGCTCATGTACGCGAGCGGTTTGCGCGTCAGCGAACTCGTCGCGCTCAAGACCGTGGAAGTGGGGTTGAACGAAGGCGTCGTGCGCGTGATGGGCAAGGGCTCGAAAGAGCGGCTCGTGCCGTTCGGCGAAGAGGCGCACGGCTGGATCGCGCGGTATTTGCGCGACGCCCGCCCGGCGCTCATGGGCGCGCGCGCGGCCGACGCGCTATTCGTGACGGCGCGCGGCGACGGCATGACGCGTCAGCAGTTCTGGAACATCATCAAGCGGCACGCGCGCGCCGGCGACGTTCAAACGCCGCTGTCTCCGCATACGCTGCGGCACGCGTTCGCCACGCACCTGATCAATCACGGGGCCGACTTGCGCGTCGTACAGCTATTGCTCGGCCATGCCGATATCTCGACGACGCAAATCTATACCCACGTCGCGCGCGAGCGCTTGAAGATACTGCATGCGACGCATCATCCGCGCGGATGAGGACAGCGGCGCTCGCCCCCGGTGAACGCGCGCGCGGTTGCGCTTACAATGCGCCGATGAGCAAAAGCAAACATGTTTCGGAGACCCCGGCGACGCAGTTCTTGCGGCGCCATGACGTGCGCTTCGGCGAGCATCCCTACGACTACGTCGAGCACGGCGGGACCGGCGAATCGGCGCGCCAGCTCGGCGTGGACGAACACTGCGTCGTCAAGACGCTCGTCATGGAAGACGAAAGCGCGAAGCCGCTGATCGTCTTGATGCATGGCGATCGCACCGTCTCGACCAAGAACCTGGCGCGTCAGATCGGCGCGAAGCGCGTCGAGCCCTGCAAGCCCGAGGTGGCCAACCGGCATTCCGGTTACTTGGTCGGCGGCACGTCGCCGTTCGGCACGAAAAAGACGATGCCCGTTTATGTCGAATCGAGCATTCTCGAACTCGACTCGATCTATCTGAACGGCGGGCGTCGAGGCTATTTGATCAGCCTCGCGCCGTCGGTATTGACGTCGCTGCTCGGCGCGCGCCCCGTGCAATGCGCGAGCGTCGATTGAGCCGCGCCGTTCGGTAGAATGAGCCGCCCGCGCGCCCGCGCGTTTTGCCCGCTAAGTCGAAAGAGCCCCCCCTATGTCATTGTTGATCGCCACCGTTGCCGCCTATTTGATCGGATCGATCTCGTTCGCCGTGATCGTCAGCGCCGCGATGGGGCTGGCCGATCCCCGTTCCTACGGATCGAAGAACCCCGGCGCGACGAACGTGCTGCGCAGCGGCAATAAGACCGCGGCTATCCTGACGCTTCTCGGCGACGCATTCAAAGGCTGGCTGGCCGTTTGGCTCGTTACGCGCGTCGGGCCTCGCTTCGGCTTGGGCGATACGGCCGTGGCGTTGGCCGCGATCGCCGTCTTCCTCGGTCACCTGTATCCGGTCTTCTTCAAATTCAAAGGCGGCAAAGGGGTGGCGACGGCCGCCGGCGTGCTGCTCGCGATTCATCCGGTGCTGGGCCTCGCCACCGCGTTGACCTGGCTCATCGTCGCGTTCTTCATGCGCTATTCGTCGCTCGCGGCGCTCGTATCCGCGGTATTCGCGCCGCTGTTCGACATCTTCTTGTTCGGCGAGAACGAGATTGCCTGGTCCGTCTTCGCGATGAGCGCGCTGCTCGTGTGGCGCCATCGCGCCAACATCGGGAAATTGATCGCCGGCACCGAGAGCCGGATCGGCGATAAGAAGAGCGGGGCGCAAGCGGCCGCGAAGGCCGATGCGGGCGAGGCGCATGCGCGCAAGCATTGAGCGCGGACGGCCGCGGTAGTCGCGGCTAGGCGCTCGAGCCCGCGCCGGGCCGCAGCCGTGGGCGCGGTGCCGGGTCCCCCGCGCGCGTCAGTCGCGGAAGTTGTTGAAGTCGAGCGGGGTATCGGTCACGTCTTTGCGCAGCAGCGCGATGACGCTTTGCAGATCGTCGCGCTTGGTGCCCGTCACCCGTACGGCATCGCCCTGAATGCTCGCCTGAACCTTGATCTTGCTGTCCTTCACGAGCCTCACGATCTTCTTGGCCAGATCACCGGACACGCCTTTCTTGATCGTGACGATTTGCTTGACCTTGTCGCCGCCGATCTTTTCGATCTTGCCGTATTCGAGGAAACGCACGTCGACGTTACGCTTGGCCATTTTCGAGAGCAGGACGTCCTTCACTTGGCCGAGTTTGAAGTCGTCGTCGGCGAACATCGTCAGTTCGCGTTCCTTTTGTTCGACGCGCGCGTCCGACCCTTTGAAGTCGAACCGCGTTGAGATTTCCTTGTTCGATTGCTCGATCGTGTTTTTGACTTCGACCATGTTGGCTTCGCAGACGACATCGAACGACGGCATATTCATTTCTCCCGACTTGTGTTTTGAACGGCGGCACCGACCGCCGCATGCATGGCTTGCGTGCCCGCGCATCGACCGCTGATGCGGCGCGAGCACTCGCTATAATCTCGACCGAACGCCATTTTACCGACGCCTTTCTTCCTAGAAAACGCCGGGGCCGCATTCGCACCGCGCGATACGTCGCATTGTGCGACGGTTATCCCGACGCTGCAGCGCAAGCGCGCTTTTCGCCGATGCCCTTTCCTGATTCCGATTCCGATTCGCTGGTGCTTGTTCCCGACCAATCGCTGCGCGCTTACAACACGTTCGGCTTCGATGCGCGCGCGCGCTGGTTTTGCCGCGTTCAATCGCCGGGCCAATTCGTCGCCGCGCTGCGCGACCCCCGCGTGGCCGGCGCGCCGCACCTCGTGCTCGGTGGCGGCAGCAACGTCGTGTTCACGCGCGATTTCGACGGCGTCGTCTTGCTGGTTGCGCTCGCGGGCAAGCGCCTCGTACGCGAGGACGACGATGCATGGTACGTGGAAGCGGCCGCGGGGGAGAACTGGCACGGGTTCGTCGCGTGGACGCTGGCGAACGGTTTTCCCGGCCTGGAGAATTTGGCGCTGATCCCCGGCACGGTGGGGGCCGCGCCGATCCAAAACATCGGCGCATACGGGCTCGAGATGGCCGAGCGCTTTCATTCGTTGCGCGCGATCGAACTGGCGAGCGGCGATGTCGTGGAGCTCGATGCGGCGCGATGCCGCTTCGGCTACCGAGATAGTTATTTCAAGCGCGACGGGCGCGATCGCTTTGCGATTACGGCGGTGACGTTTCGGTTGCCGAAGGCGTGGACCGCACGCGCCGACTATGCGGACGTTGCGCGCGCCCTCGAGGCGGGCGCAGGCGCGGCCACGCCGCAGGCGATTTTCGATGCCGTGGTCGCGGTGCGCCGCGCGAAGTTGCCTGATCCGGCCGTGCTCGGCAACGCAGGCAGTTTTTTCAAAAATCCGGTCGTCGATGCGGCGGCGTTCGATGCGCTGCGCGCGCGCGCGCCGCAACTCGTGTCGTATCCGCAAGCCGATGGCCGCGTGAAGCTGGCGGCCGGGTGGCTCATCGATCGATGCGGGTGGAAGGGCCGGGCGATGGGCGCCGCGGCGGTTCACGAACGGCAGGCGCTCGTTTTGGTCAATCGCGGCGGCGCGACAGGCGCCGAAGTGCTTGCGCTCGCTCGAGCCATTCAAAGCGATGTGCGCGCGCGCTTCGGCGTGGAGCTCGAACCGGAACCGGTCGTCGTTTGAGGAAATAACGGGGCGAAAGCGGCGCCCCGGTTCGGTATTTCAGTGATTGAGCTTGCCGAGCAGCAAGAACTCCATCAGTGCCTTTTGAACATGCAGCCGGTTTTCCGCCTCGTCCCAGACGACGCTTTGCGGGCCGTCGATCACTTCCGCCGTGACCTCCTCGCCGCGATGAGCGGGAAGACAGTGCATGAACAAGGCGTCGGGACGAGCGACCGCCATCATGTCGCCATCGACACACCAGTCGGCGAACGCTGCTTTACGCGCTTCGTTTTCGGCTTCGAAGCCCATGCTGGTCCAGACATCGGTCGTGACGAGATCGGCGCCCCGGCACGCTTCGTTCGGATCGGCGAATTCCTCGAAGAACGGCGCGCTTTCGGCCGCCACGAGCGCCGGATCGAGCTTGTAGCCCGGCGGCGTGGACACGCGCAGCTTGAAGCCGAGAATCTGCGCGGCTTCGATCCACGTGTAGAGCATGTTGTTCGCGTCGCCGACCCACGCCACCGTCTTGCCTGCGATCGGACCCCGATGCTCGTAGAACGTAAAAATATCGGCGAGCACCTGGCACGGGTGATATTCGTTCGTCAGCCCATTGATGACGGGCACGCGCGAATTTTCCGCGAACCGGCGAATGATGTCCTGGCCGAACGTGCGGATCATGATGATGTCCACCATCCGCGAAATGACCTGCGCGGCGTCTTCGATCGGCTCGCCGCGGCCCAGTTGGGTATCGCGCGTGCTCATGAAGACGGCATGGCCGCCTAGCTGGAAGATACCGGCTTCGAACGAGAGGCGCGTGCGGGTCGAGTTCTTCTCGAAGATCATCGCAAGCGTACGGTCGTGCAGCGGGTGATACGTCTCGTAGTTCTTGAACTTGCGTTTCAAAATGCGCGCGCGTTCTAGCACGTACTCGTAGTCGTCCCGGGAGAAGTCGTTGAACTGGAGGTAGTGACGGATTTGTTTGGCGGCCATGAAACGAATACGGCGGGCTTCACCCGGCGCGTGAGCACCGGACGGCGCCGCCGTCGAATGTGGTAACTGCAAGCAGCATAAAGGATTTCGGCAATTTTGACGAGCCGGGCGGCCCGCTTGCGCGCCTGCGCCGCGCGGTATGCTCCGTTTGTGTGCGGTGCGGCAAAAGCGCGTTGCGGTGGTATAATCGACGAGTTTTCCCAAGCCCGGCGGGCAGGCTTCGGGCAAGTCTCATGGGTTTGTTACATGGCCGAAGCACCCCACACTGAATTCTTCATTCAAGGCATCACGAAAGGCGGAAAGAAATTTCGGCCCAGTGATTGGTCCGAGCGTCTGGCAGGGGTCATGTCCTGCTATGGTCCCGGCGCTCAAGGGCCCAATGCGCGGTTGCAATACTCGCGCTACGTCCGCCCCATCCTCCTCGGCGATCTGAAGTGCGTGATTCTCGATTCGCGTTTGCGTGAAATCGAGCCGATGGCGTTCGACTTCGTCATGAATTTCGCCAAGGACAACGATCTCGTCGTCACGGAAGCGTGCGAATTGCCTGACGATCACGGCGCCTCGCGCAAGGCTTAACGGGCCGGCGCGCCCGGCCTTGGTCGCCCGGCCGCGCCGGATGACGGTCGGGCGAGAACGACGTACCAACAGAAGCGCAAAAAGAAGCGAAGCGCAAAAAAGCCTGCAATGTGAGCATTGCAGGCTTTTTTGTTGCAGCTTACATCGGCGATCGCTTCGCCTGTCGAGCAGGGCGAAGCGGGTCGATCGATCGCTAGCGAAGCCCCCGTTCGGGGCTAGCGCAGCTTACGCTGCGGCTTGCAGGCCCTTGATGGCCGCAGCCAGGCGGCTCTTATGGCGAGCAGCCTTGTTCTTGTGAACGATCTTCTTGTCGGCGATGATGTCCATCGTCTTAGCCGACGCGCGGAAGAGCTCCGCTGCCTTGGCTTGGTCGCCGGCTTCGATCGCCTTGCGAACGGCCTTGACCGCCGTGCGGTACTTCGAGCGCAGAGCCGAGTTGTGCGAGTTCGCCTTGGCGGCCTGACGGGCGCGCTTGCGTGCTTGTGCGGAGTTAGCCATGAGAGTTCCTTGTCCTGTACTGTTTCGGCGCCCGGCCGGTAGGTCGATCGAGTGCCGCTTTTTGGTCCAAACTTCCGGAAGCGATTGCCCGGAAGTGCAAAAACATCGGCGAAGCGTATTCGAGGTTTTCGCGATTCACCGCGAATACGGCGCCTAGCGACCACTAGCCGGCGCCCGCCATGGGGTCCTTAGCCGGCCTCTGAGCCAGCTACCGGGGCCGGCCGAAAACGAGGAAAGGCCGGTCGGCGACCGAGGTCGAGCTTCGAAACGCGCGAGTATAGCAACAAAATCAGATAGATGGCAAGCGCGCTCGGGATGCTGCACTGCTGCAACCCACGGCGGCGCGCACTGTCGAAGGGGGCCGGATGCGCGTTCGGCTGCCCGCCCGACGTCCTCTAACCCGCCACGCCGGCGATGGCGCATTTCGCCGATACCCGAAGCGGGCGGCGCGGCGGCCGGTGTCCGTATAATTGCGCCCCATGAATCTCTTCCGAGCCCTGCTGACGGTCAGCGGCTTCACGCTGCTGTCGCGCGTGACCGGACTGGCCCGCGAAACGCTGATCGCCCGCGCGTTCGGCGCCAGTCAATTCACCGACGCATTCTACGTCGCCTTCCGTATTCCGAACCTTTTGCGGCGCCTGTCCGCCGAGGGGGCGTTCTCGCAAGCATTCGTGCCGATCCTGGCCGAATTCAAGAACCAGCAAGGGCACGATCCCACCAAAGCGCTCGTCGATGCGATGTCCACCGTCCTCGCCTGGATGCTCGCCGTCGTGTCTTTGCTCGGCGTGGCCGGGGCGACGTGGGTCGTCTACGCGGTCGCATCGGGTCTGCGCGCGGACGGCCAGGCATTCGCGCTCGCGGTGACGATGACGCGGATCATGTTCCCGTACATCATCTTCATTTCGCTGACGACGCTCGCCGCCGGCGTGCTGAATACCTACGGCACGTTTTCGCTGCCGGCCTTCGCGCCGGTATTGCTGAACGTCGTGTTCATCATCGCCGCCGCTTTTGTCGCGCCGCACATGAAGGTGCCGGTCTATGCGCTGGCTTGGGCCGTCATCGTCGGCGGGATCTTGCAATTTCTCGTGCAGGTGCCCGGGCTGCGCAAGATCGACATGGCGCCGCGCATCGGCTTCAATCCGGTCGCCGCGCTCGCGCACCGCGGCGTGAAGCGCGTGCTCGTCAAGATGGTCCCCGCCACGTTCGCCGTTTCGGTGGCGCAACTCAGTTTGATCATCAACACGAATATCGCGTCGCGTCTCGGGCCGGGCGCCGTTTCCTGGATTTACTACGCCGACCGGCTGATGGAGTTTCCGACGGCCTTGCTCGGTGTCGCGCTCGGCACGATCTTGCTGCCGAGTCTGGCCAAAGCGCATGCGGACGCGGATCCGCACGAGTACTCGTCGCTGCTCGATTGGGGATTGCGCGTGACGTTTTTGCTCGCGATGCCGAGCGCGCTGGCCTTGTTCTTGTTCGCCGAGCCGCTCACCGCCGCGCTGTTCGACTACGGGCGCTTCGACGCTCATGCCGTCGTCATGGTCGGCCGGGCGCTTGCCGCCTACGGAGTCGGTCTCGTCGGCCTCATCCTCATCAAGATCCTGGCACCGGGCTTCTACGCCAAGCAGGACATCAAGACACCGGTGAAAATCGGCGTCGTCGTGCTCGTCGTCACGCAGTTGTCCAACTATGCGTTCGTCCCGCTCATCGGGCCTGCGGGCCTCACGTTGAGCGTCGGGCTCGGCGCTTGCGTAAACGCTTCATTGTTATTCATCGGTTTGCGCCGGCGCGGGATCTATACTCCGTCGAGCGGGTGGCTGCTGTTTCTCGTGCAACTAATGGGTTCGTCGTTGATGCTCGCGGGCGCCATGCATTGGTGCGCGATCAATTTCGACTGGATCGGCTTGCGCCATCACCCGCTCGCGCGCATCGCGCTGCTCGCCGCGTGCCTTGTGATATTCGCCGCACTATATTTCAGTATGCTTTGGCTCATGGGCTTCAAATACGCTTACTTCAGAAGGCGTGCCAAGTGACGGTCATGACATCCGTACTCGATTACTTCGCCACCCTCGTTGCCGACGACGACAGCTTGCCGCTCACCGAGACGGCGATTTCGCTCGCGCAGGACACCTATCCCGATCTCGACCTCGAAGGCGTGCTCGCGGAGTTGGACGAACTCGCGCTGCGAATCAAACGGCGGCTACCGGAAGGCGCCGATTTGACTGAAAAAATCGGTGCGCTCAACCGCTTTTTCTTTCGCGAACTCGGGTTCGCGGGCAATCTGAACGACTACTACGACCCGGACAACAGCCATCTGAATGTCGTGCTCAAGCGCAGACGCGGGATTCCGATCTCGTTGGCCGTGCTTTATTTGGAGCTCGGCGAGCAAATCGGCGTGCCGGTGAAGGGCGTCTCGTTCCCCGGTCATTTTTTGCTGCGCGTCACCCTGCCCGAAGGCGACGTCATGCTCGATCCGACCACGGGGCAGTCGCTGTCCGAAACACAGATGGTCGACATGCTCGAGCCGTATATCTCGCACACCGAGCAGTCGGTCGGCAACGCCTTGCGGATGTTGCTGCAGCCCGCCACGCCGCGCGAGATAGTGGCGCGCATGCTGCGCAACTTGAAGTCCGTTTATTTGCAGTCCGAACGTTGGCAACGCTTGCTGGCGGTGCAACAGCGGCTCGTCGTGCTGCTGCCCGGCAACATCGAGGAAGTGCGCGATCGGGGCTTCGCCTACGCGCGGCTCGATTATCTGCGCCCGGCGCTCGAAGACCTGGAGCGTTATCTGGAAGATTGCCCCGATGCCGAGGATGCGATGGCCGTCGAATCGCAGTTGAGCGAATTGCGTCAGCGCACCGATCACGGCGACGTTTGAGGCATAGGGCAACAGGGGCTCGATAACGAAACGCCCGGCCGGCGCGCACGCGCTGGCCGGGCGTTTTCGCTTGACGCCGTGCCCGAGGGGAGCCGATTTACTTCGGCTGCATGCGGATGGCCCCGTCCAGGCGAATCACTTCGCCGTTGAGCATCGGATTGTCGAAGATCTGCTTGACGAGCATCGCGTATTCAGCCGGCTTGCCGAGCCGCGGGGGGAACGGCACCATCGCGCCCAGCGCGTCTTGCACTTCCTTGGGCATACCGAGCAGCATCGGCGTTTCGAAGATGCCGGGAGCGATCGTCATGACGCGGATCGCATTGCGGGATAGATCGCGCGCGACCGGCAGCGTCATGCCCGCCACACCGCTTTTCGATGCGGCATAAGCCGCTTGGCCGATTTGTCCGTCGAATGCGGCCACCGAGGCGGTGTTGACGATCACGCCGCGCTCGCCGTTTGCGTTCGGCTCGTTTTTCGCCATCTCGAAAGCGGCGAGCCGCAGCATGTTGAACGTGCCGATCAAGTTGATCTCGATCGTGCGTTGAAACTTCTCGAGCGGGTGAGGGCCGTCCTTGCCGACCGTCTTGATCGCCGGCGCAACGCCCGCGCAGTTCACGAGCCCGACGAGCGGGCCTAGCCGCGTGGCCGCTGCGACGGCTTGCTTGGCGTCGGCCTCGCGGCTCACGTCGCATTTGACGAACGCGCCCGCAAGTTCGCTCGCGAGCTGGGTGCCGGCATCTTCGTTCAGATCGGCGATGACGACCTTGCCGCCGTGTTCGGCGATGAGCCGTGCCGTTGCCGCGCCAAGGCCCGACGCGCCGCCGGTGACCAAAAATGCGTTGCCGCGAATCTCCATGCTGGTGCTCCTTTCATTTTTTCAAGAGGGTGCATTCCCGGTGCCGCTCGGCTCGTGACCGGTTGGCTTGCGGGCCGCCGACGATTGTAATCGCTCGCGGCCATAAAAAAACCCGCCTCGAGGGGCGGGTTGTGCTGGGTTGACGGCGCGTTATTTCAACGCTTCGAACACCCGTTGACGGATTTCTTCGACGCTGCCGAGGCCCGAGATGCGGCGATACTGCGGCGCGCTCAAACCGTTTTCGACGCCGCGTTGTGCCCATTGCTGGTAGTAGTCGACAAGCGGCTTCGTTTGGGAGACGTAGACGTCGAGACGCTTTTTCACGGTCTCTTCCTTGTCGTCGTCGCGCTGGATCAGCGGCTCGCCCGTGACGTCGTCCAGGCCTTCGACCTTCGGCGGATTGAACTTGACGTGATAGGTGCGGCCCGATTGCGGGTGCGTGCGGCGGCCGCTCATGCGGACGATGATTTCGTCGAACGGCACGTCGATCTCGAGCACGTAGTCGATCGCGACGCCGGCTTCCTTCATCGCTTCCGCTTGCGGCAGCGTGCGCGGGAAACCGTCGAACAGGTAACCGTTCTTGCAGTCGGCCTCGAGCAGGCGCTCCTTCACCAGATTGATGATGAGCGTGTCCGGCACGAGCTCGCCCGCGTCCATGAAGCGCTTGGCTTCGACGCCGAGCGGCGAGCCGGCCTTGACGGCGGCGCGCAGCATGTCGCCGGTCGAAATCTGCGGGATCCCGAATTGTTCTTTGATGTAGTTGGCCTGGGTACCCTTGCCCGCGCCCGGCGCGCCCAACAGGATCAAACGCATGCTGTTCTCCGAATCGAATGTGAATGCTGCGGCGCAAAGCTAAAACGCACAATCGAGATGCCGATGGCACACGCTTCCATCCGTTGCGTCGCGAGCGGCGCAAAGGCGCTCGGCCACACGCGTTGGGCGGGCCGCATCGTTCGGTACGACGCGGTCGGACGCCGGTGGGCGATCGAGCGAAACGAACGGGAATCGGAAGCGAATAGTGCGAAATGCTCGCGCAATCGGCCCTGATTATGCCATGGGTCGTTAGGGCTTCGACCGGAAAAGGTTAGGTCTTCGACAGGAAAAGTGTGCGCACGCGCTCTAGGTCGGCCAGCGTGTCGACGCCGGGCGCCGGCGCCTCGCGCGTGACCCGCACCGCGATGCGCTCGCCGTGCCACATCGCGCGCAATTGCTCGAGCATCTCGGCGTGCTCGATCGGCGCCTGAGCCAGCGTGGGATACGTGCGCAGAAAACGCGCGCGGTAAGCGTACAGCCCGATGTGACGGAGCACCGCGCCGGCCGCCGGCGCGGGCATCGCCGCGACGTCGATCGTTCGCGCGCCGCATTGCGGCGCGTAGGCGTCGCGTTGCCAAGGAATCGGCGCGCGCGAGAAGTAGAGCGCGACGCCGCGCGCATCGAGCACGACTTTGACGACGTTCGGATTGAAGACCTCGGCCGCATCGACGATCGGATGAGCGGCGGTCGCGATGGCGCAATCGGGGTGAGCGGCCAGGTGCGACACAACGTCGCGTACGAGCGCGGGGTCGATCAGCGGCTCGTCGCCCTGCACGTTGACGACGATCGTGTCGTCGGGCAGCGCGAGCCGCGTGGCCACTTCGGCGAGACGGTCCGTGCCCGAGGGATGATCGGCGCGCGTGAGCAGCGCGTCGAACCCGTGGGCTTCGACGGCTTGAAGGACGCGCGCATCGTCGGTTGCAATCAATACGCGTTGCGCGCCCGCTTCGCGCGCGCGTTCGGCCACGCGCACGACCATCGGCTTGCCCGCGATGTCGGCGAGCGGCTTTTCAGGCAAACGCGTGGAAGCGAGACGTGCGGGGACGACCGCGACGAAAGGCGGCGTGTCGAGACGGGCGTTGGCGGTCATCGAGGTGCGGAAAAAGTGCGGATACGTGAGGCGTTGGGCGGCGAGGGGGCTTCAGGCGCCGCCGGCCGGATCGACGAGGGTGCCTTCCACGGTTTGGCGCGCTTCGTCGACGAGCATGACGGGGATGCCGTCGCGAATCGGGTAGGCCAGCTTATCGGCCTGGCAGATCAGTTCTTGCTGGCCGCGGTCATAGGTGAGCGGCCCCTTGCAAATCGGGCAAACGAGAATTTCAAGCAGGCGAGCGTCCACGGAGTTTCTCCACAACCAAATCGATGAGGCGAGCAGGGAGCGTGGCTTCGACCGGGACCACCCAGATGCGAGCGTCACGCCAAGCGTTCAATTTTACTGCATCCTTCTCGGTCACCAAGATCGTGTCGACGCGCTCGTCCGCGAACGGGTTGTCGTCGAACGCGTAATGATCGGGCAGCGCCCGCGTGGCCGGGGCAAGCCCGGCCGCGCGCAGCGTCGCGAAAAAGCGCTCGGGCGCGCCGATGCCCGCGGCGGCCAGCACGCGCTCGCCGGCGAATTGCGATAGTGGGCGCCGCAGGCTCGGATCGCCGACATGCCATGCGTCGCCGGGTGTCAGCGAGAGTGCGAATGTATCGGGCCACGGCGGCAGCGTGCGCTCGAACGGGTTGTTCACGAGCGTGGCGTCGCGCCTGCGCGAGAGCGGCTCGCGCAGCGGCCCGGCGGGCAACAAGAAGCCGTTCCCCGCCAAGCGCTGATCGAAGAGCACGAGCTCGACGTCGCGCGCCAGGCGGTAGTGCTGCAAGCCGTCGTCGCTGACGATCACGTCCACGTCGACGTGCGCGGCACGCAGCGCCTTCGCGCAGGCCACGCGGTCGCGTGCGACCCAAACGGGCGCGCTCGTGCGCCGTGCGATGAGCACCGGTTCGTCGCCCACTTGCTTCGCGGACGAAGCCGCGGTGACGGGGCGCGGCTCGGCGCCTTTGCCGCCATAGCCGCGCGAAACCACGCCGGGGGTGAAGCCCGCCGCGCGCAGCGCTTCGACGAGGGCAATGACCGTGGGGGTTTTGCCGGTGCCGCCTACCGTTACGTTGCCCACGACGACGATCGGCACGCCCACGTTGACCCGTTCGCGCCAGCCGAGCGCGAAGGTGGCGCGCCGGATCGCGGCGATTGCACCGAATACGCAGGCAAGGGGGATCATGCACCAAGCGAATGCGCCGCGACGTTGCCATTCGCGAGTGACATAGGCTTCGGCGCGTGCTTTGAATCGGTCGGCCATGCGGTTCATCGGGCGGGCGGGGCCTCGGGTTATGGCGGGACCCGGCACTGTAGCGCGCCCCCCGAGCCCGCCGCAAGCGCGCCTTGCGATCGATCTTGGCCGGTGCGGGACGGTGAGCGGCTTCCCCGTCTGTGGATAACTCTGTGAAGAACTTCCATCGCCGCGACCGCAGAGGCCGATAAATCGGACTTCTTATCGGCCAAGTCCATTCGATGGCGTAAAAATAGTCGATAAAAATCAATGACTTGCGATGTTTCATCGCGCGCTCCGCGAGCCCGCTTCGGTGTTCTCGGCCATCGCCGGTGGCGCTTCGCTATGTGGGAAACCTTGCATGACATGACGGAGCACTGGACGGGCGGCGCCGCGCGGTCTATTGTCCTGACCGGTCCGAAAAAGGTTTTGCATGCAATCTCGCCCTCCATTTCCGCCCGGCGGCTCGTCCGCGCCGCTCCCCGCCGCCGCTTTCGAAGCCGATGTGGCCGTGCCCGTTTCCGTGCTCAATCGCGCCATCGGCACGATGCTCGAGCGCTCGTTTCCGCTCGTTTGGGTGGCGGGCGAAGTGTCGAATTTCACGCGCGCCGCGAGCGGGCATTGGTATTTCTCGATCAAGGACGCGGGCGCGCAGATGCGCTGTGTCATGTTCCGCGGCCGTGCCCAGTACGCGGAATTCACGCCGCGCGAGGGCGACAAGATCGAGGTGCGTGCGCTCGTGACGATGTACGAGCCGCGCGGCGAGCTGCAATTGAACGTGGAGGCCGTGCGCCGTACCGGCACGGGGCGCCTGTACGAGCAGTTCCTCAAGCTGAAGGCGCAACTCGAGGCGGAGGGGTTGTTTGCCGCCGAGCGCAAGCGGCCTTTGCCTTCGCATCCGCGAACGATCGGCATCGTCACATCGCTGCAAGCCGCGGCGCTGCGCGATGTCCTCACGACGCTCGCGCGCCGTGCGCCGCACGTGGCGGTCATCGTCTATCCCGCGCCCGTGCAAGGCGCGGGGGCCAGCGAGAAGCTTGCCGCGATGGTCGAGACCGCGAACGCGCGTCGCGAGGTCGACGTGCTGATCGTTTGCCGCGGCGGCGGTTCGATCGAAGATCTGTGGTCGTTCAACGAGGAGCGGCTCGCGCGTGCGATTGCGGGGAGCGAGTTGCCGGTGGTGAGCGGCGTCGGGCACGAGACGGATTTCACGATCGCCGATTTCGCGGCCGATGTGCGGGCGCCCACGCCCACGGGCGCCGCCGAACTCGTGAGCCCGCAACGCACGATGCTGTTGCGCGAGTTGGACCATCGCACCGCCGCGCTCGCGCGTGGATTCGGGCGGCTCATGGAGCGGCGGGCGCAGCAGCTCGACTGGCTTGCACGCAGGCTCGTGAGTCCTGCCGAGCGTTTGCGCCGGCAACGCTCGCATCTTCAGCAATTGCAGGCGCGACTGGCCTCGGCGGGCGGGCGTCCGTTGCGCGACGCGCAGGCGCGTTTTGCGCTCGTGCGCCTTTCGTGGCAGCGCTGGCGGCCCGATCTCGCCGCCCCGCGCGCCGCGCTGGCGGGGCTGTCGCGGCGGCTCGCCGTCGGCGTGGAGCGGCAGCGCGAGCGCCGCTGCGCGCAGGTGGCGACGCTTAAGGCCCGGCTCGAACTGCTGAGCCCTCAACGGACGTTCGAGCGCGGCTACGCGGCACTCATCGATACGCAAACGGGGCGCGCGGTGCGATCGCCGTCGACTTTGAAGCGCGATAAACGGCTGACCGTGCATGTGGCCGAGGGCTCGGTCGACGTCACGCTCAAGGATGTGCAAGCTCGATTGACCGGCGACTTTTAAAGGCCGCCCGCCCGCTTTGCCGCGTGCCGAACGGATGGGCTTGCCCTCAGATGCGGCGATTTGGGGGCGGATGTCCGTCATTTGCCTCCATCTATGCGACGAAATGCGTCTTGCGAGAGCATTTTTTACGCTGATTACGGCGGCTGACGGTCAATGCTGCCCATAAAGGCCGCTCGTTTGCGGGGTTATTCCAACTCGCCTACAATCCAATGCTCCAAAGCGTTAGCCGCCTACTTCCCCATAACACAGAAGGAACAGCACCATGGAACATACGCTCCCGCCGCTGCCGTACGCGAAGAACGCGCTCGCTCCGCATATGTCGGAGGAAACGCTCGAGTTTCACTATGGCAAGCACCATCAAGCCTACGTGACGAACTTGAACAACTTGATCAAGGGCACCGAGTTCGAAAACCTGTCGCTCGAAGAGATCATCAAGAAGTCGTCGGGCGGTGTTTTCAACAACTCCGCGCAAGTGTGGAACCATACGTTCTTCTGGAACTGCCTGAAGCCGCAAGGCGGCGGCGCGCCGAGCGGTGCGCTGGGCGACGCGATCAACGCGAAGTGGGGCTCCTTCGACGCGTTCAAGGAAGCGTTCTCGAAGGCCGCCGTGGGCAACTTCGGTTCGGGCTGGACGTGGCTCGTGAAAAAGGCCGACGGCTCGCTCGACATCGTGTCGACGAGCAACGCCGCGACGCCGCTGACGACCGATGCCAAGGCGCTGCTGACGATCGACGTGTGGGAACACGCGTACTACATCGATTACCGCAACGCGCGTCCGAAGTTCGTCGAGGCGTACTGGAACCTCGTGAACTGGGATTTCGCCGCGAAGAACTTCGCGTAAGTTACGGTTGCACGAAGGCAAGGGCGCCGCAAAGAGCGCCCTTGCAACAAGAAGGCTCTTCTCACCGGAGAGCTTTTTTTTCGTGGAGCGGCGCCATCGCAGGGCGCCGTTCCCATATTAGAGCGTCGTGCGCCTCGCAAAGTCCGCGAGCGAGACCCGATCGGCGAGTACATCGTCGATCAGCCCATACTCTTTTGCCGCGATTGCCGACATGAAATTGTCGCGGTCGGTATCCTTGGCGATCTGCTCGATCGACTGACCCGTACGCTCCGCCAGTATGCCGTTGAGCCGCTCGCGCAAAAACAGCACCTCTTTCGCCTGAATCTCGATGTCGGCGGCCGTGCCTTGATTGCCGCCCGACGGCTGGTGAATCATGATGCGCGCATTCGGTAGCGCGAAGCGTTTGCCCTTCGCGCCGGCGGCGAGTAGAAACGAACCCATGCTCGCCGCGAATCCCGTGCACAACGTCGAGACTTGCGGCTTGATGAACTGCATCGTGTCGTAGATGGCAAAGCCGTCGTACACCGAGCCGCCCGGCGAATTGATGTAAAAGAAAATATCCTTGTCAGGGTTCTCGGACTCGAGAAACAGCATCTGCGCGACGATCAAGCTCGCCGTGTCGTCGGTGACGGGACCGACGAGAAAGACGATCCGCTCGCGCAGCAGCCGGGAATAGATGTCGTAGGCGCGCTCGCCCCGGCCCGATTGCTCGATGACGGTCGGCACGAGTTGACTCGATGGATGGGAAGGCATGGCGCTCCTCGGGTGAGAATCGACGATGTCCGCTTAGCGAGGATACGCTTCGCAAGCGGTCTTTGCTGTCATGACGCACGGCCCGCCGATAGTGTGACGTTCGGCCGGCGAAACGCCCGCGCGAGCCGTCCTACGGAAAAAAACATCCGCAGGGGCGTCACATCGGAGCATGCTCGAACGTCAATATGAGGCAGGCGCACCGCGCGCCGAAAGCTCGACTTTAGGAGCCAATTCAATGAAACAAGAAGAAATAGAGAAAACATCGGGTTTCGAGGCCGCCCGTGCGCGGCTCATATCGATCGCTTATCGCATGCTCGGCAGCCGTGCCGAAGCCGAGGACGTCGTGCAAGACGCATGGCTGAAATGGCACGCGGCAGCGGCGGAAGAGCTGCGTACGCCGCTCGCCTGGCTCACCACGGTGACCACCCGCCTGGCGATCGACCGCATCCGGCGTCTGCAATCCGAACAGACGGCGCGCGCGAACGATTGGCTATTGCAGCCTTGGCTCGATGAGTGGGTCCCCTCCGCCGAGGACGAGGCATTGCGCGCGGCGTCAGTATCGGAGGCCGTCGCGCTGATGATCGAGCGGCTCTCGCCGGACGAGCGCGCGGCGTTCGTGCTGCACGAAGCGTTCGACTACGACTACGCGCAAATCGGCGAGGTCGTCGGCAAGACGGCCGCGCATTGCCGTCAATTGGCGCACCGGGCCCGGCAGCGTCTGGCCGGCGCGGCATCGCGCGATCGCATCGAGGCCGCGCAATCGGGTGCGGGTAGCGCCCGGCGCCTGCGCGACGTCATTCACGAGGCCGATGCCGCCGGCGCCTTGCGCTTGTTTGCCGTTAATCCGATGACCATCGCTGCCGGCGCGAATCAGGCGGGCGCACGCGCGGCCGCCGTGGGCACGGCGCGTTCGGCCGTCGAACGGGTGGTGGGGCAAAGCGAGGGCGCTTCGGTCGAGGTCTATGCGTTGCCGTCGGATTGGGGGGGCGCGTTCGCGCTCGTGCGCGCCTGTGAAGTGGTCGGTCTCGTTCGCTTCACGTGGATGCGCGCACGCACGGGCCGTTGGAGGGGCGAATTCATGCTCGTGACGAGCGGGCCCGACGTGGACGCGCTCAACCGGCGCTTCGGTTCGCAAGCGATCGCCGAATTGATCACGCGCATCGCCGGCCGATCGTCGCTTGCGACGCAATGCATGGCCTGACGCGCGTTTTATCCCTCTCTTCTCTCTTATCTGCGGCTCGACGCCGCTTCCCAATCGATATCGACGCACAGCACCTGCAGCCCTTGGGGCGTTTGCGCCGCGATCGATGCCGTGACGCACAGATGCGCTTCGTTCAGCGAGAGGTACGGCGCCGTCACATGCACGGGCCCGGGTGCCCGAACGGCTTCCGTGAAGTACGGACGATGCGCCCAGTTCGCCCCTTCCGAATGCAGCAGCGGCCGAAAGCGCTTCGCGCGTCGCGACACGCGCCCGTTCGGCACGACGTTATCGCCGATCTGCCGGCCCTCGGCGTCGAGCACGAAGCAGCGTGCGGTATCCGGTAGCGCCAGCAGCGCGTCGCAAGCGGCCACCACGGGCTTGCCGGACACGAACTGCTCGCACGCTTGCTCGAGCGACTTCACGTAAGGCTCCAGGCGCTCCGTCTGCGCACGCTCGCGGGCGGCGATGCGCTTGCGCAATGCCGCCGACAGCCCGTCGATGAGCCCGGCCGCGGCTTGTGGTTCGACCGGTTCGGCGCTCGGCTCGGCGAAAAAGCTGCCTTGCACGAAATCCACGTTGCATTCGAGCGCGATCAGCGCGTCGCGCTCGGTCGCCAGGCCGCCCATGAGCACGAGTTGCCCCGATTCATGGAGCAGCGAAACGAGTTGAGGCAACACGCGCTCGAAATGTGAGTGCTCGCTTGCTTGCGCGAGGATGCCGCGATCGAGCGAAACGATGTCCGGATGCAAATGCCAGACGCGATCGATGTTCGAGTGCTTCGCCCCGAATCCGCCTAGCGCGATCAAAAAACCCGATTTGCGCAAGCCGTCGACGATCTCCGCGAAGCGGCCCGTTTCGCCGCCCGCTTGCTCCGGAACCTCGAGCACCACGCGCTGCGGCGGCAGCCCGAGCGACTTCAGATTCGCGAGCAGTGCATCGCCGTAGCTCGTATCCATCAGCGCCGCCGGATGCAGGCTCAAGAAGAGCCACTCGTCGTGACCGTCGATCGCGCTGAAATTGCCCAGATGCAGCGATTCGGCGAGCCGCCCGAGCTCGAGCAGATCTCCGCGCCGCGCCGCTTGCGCGAACACGTCGCGCGAAGGCACCTGCCGCCCTTCGTCGTCGTGGGCGCGTAGCGAGGCGTGATAGCCGATCGCCCGTCGATGCGAGACCGAAAAGACCGGCTGGAACACGCTGAACACGGTGTAGCCGCCATAGACGACGGTGCGGCGGCTACCCGCGTCGTCCGCGACGGGACGAGGCGGCTGAAAGCCGGGAGGATCGAGATCGATCATGCTCATGGGGAAATCGACGGGGTGAAAACGGGCGCTTGCGCGCGACGACGCGGGGCGTCAACTACGAACTGTACAGCATACGAGAGCAAGTTCTATGCGCGATGTCAAAACGCTTGGCGTTGCTCCTCGCGAGGCGTATTCGCGCACAGCCCTGGTGCTGAGCCGCTGCTGGCGCGGCACCGGGACGGGGCGCGCTCTCATGACAGGTGCATCGCGCGCCGGCCTCAAGAGGCGATCGCTCGCTCGGCGGGCGCGGTGGCCGAGACCGGCTCCAGTTGTCCCGCTCGCACGAAAAACGCCTGAGCACGTGGGTCCTGCGCGTAAGCGGCGTTGACCCGAATCCAAGGGCTCGGCTCGCTATTCGGGCGAAAGTAGGCCCCTGTCGCGATCGTGACGTCGCACTCGGACGCACACGCCACCAAGGTTTGCGAATCGTCGATGTGCGGCACGCGGGCCCAGATGAACTTGCCGCCCGCCGGCGGCGCGAACAATTGCCAGCCGTTTGCCTCGAGCGTGCGCGCCGTCGCACCGAGCGCGTCGCTCATGCGCCGGCGCAGCCGCTCGAGAAATTTTCGGTAGGCGCCGCGCTCGAGCATCGTCAATGCGACCGCTTCCGCGAATTGCGATCCGCTGATGCTCGTCAGCATCTTGATGTCGCCCAGCGCTTTGACGGTCTTGTGGCACGCGGCAATGAAGCCGATGCGCAGCGACGAGGAAAGCGTTTTGGATAACCCGCCGATGTAGATGACGCGCTCGAGCTGATCGAGCGCCGCGAGACGGTCGGTCGTATCGGCTTGGAAATCGGCGTAGATATCGTCTTCCACGATCGTGAAGTCATACTCGTGCGCGAGTTGCAGGAGTCGGAACGCGACCGAGGGCGCCACGATCGTCCCCGTGGGGTTGTGAAACACGGTATTGACGAAGACCGCGCGCGGGCGATGCAGCTTCAACTGCGCTTGCAGGAACTCGATGTCGGGGCCCGTGGCCGTGCGCGGAATGCCGACCACGTTGATGCCGTGCAACTTTAGGAGTCCGAACAAGTTGTAGTAGCCCGGGTCTTCGACGAACATCGTATCGCCGGCACGCAGCAGATACCGGACGATCAGGTCGATCGCCTGACTCGCGCCCTGGGTGATCAGGATTTGCGCGGCGTCCGCGGAGATCCCGAGCGGGGCGATGCGCGCTTGCAGGTGTTCGCGCAACGCGGGATTCCCGAGCGGCGTAGCGTAGTCGATCAGCGAACCGGGATCGGTGCGCGCCACGTGCCGGACGGCTTGCGAGATGCCCTCCATGTCGCGCCATGCCTCGGGGATGAACCCGCTGCCGAGCTTCAGCGTTTCGCCGGGGTGATTGAACTGCGCGAGGATGTAGTTCGATTCCTCCTCGGCCCGGCGCGGGTCCGACGCACCCGCGCGATCGAGGGCGGCGTGCGCGCTTGCGCTGACGTAAAACCCCGATCCGTGGCGCGACTCGACGAGGCCCAGCGACACCAGCCGGTCATAAGCCTCGATCACCGGAAATCGGCTGACGGCACAGTCTTGGGCAAGTTGGCGGATCGACGGCAATTTGGCGCCCGCATGCGCCTCGCGCGAGCGAATCCACGCTTCCATGGCCGCGACGATCTGCTCGGTCATCGGCACCGCGCTCTCGCGGCTGATTTTTATCTGCATCGACACGCTCCGACTGTTCGGTATTTCAACTGAACAGTTCGGACAAAACTGTTCAGTACTGTGCATGTGATTGTAGTCGCGCCATCGCAATAATGCGTAGACGGAACAATTTTGAAGGAGTAGGCGATGCGCGAAATCCGAACGTTCGAGATGGGATACGACGAACCCGCAGCGTCCTGGCGCGTGGGCCGCGCGCTCGTCGTCGAGGTGCAGCAGGGCACGCTGTGGCTGACGTTCGAAGGCGATGCCGAAGACTATTGGGTCGATCCGGGCCAGTCTTTTCTGTTGCCCGCCGGGACGCGGGCATGGATCGGCGCGGGGCGAGGGGATGTGCGCTTGGCGCTCATCGACGCAAGCGCCCGGGGTCAGCTCGACCGGAATGCGCTGCCGGCGGCCGGTTCGAAAACCGCGGCCGCGCGGGTAGCGCCCACCGGCTTCGCGACGCGCTGGCGGCATGCGGCGGCTTGACGGGCGGCATGCACGTCGCGCACGCAGGAGCGCATCTGCGTATCAAGGCATCAACGCATCGGTTCGTCGGGGCCGACGTAGCGTGCGCGTGGCCGAATGAGCCGGCCGTCGTCGATCTGCTCCATGGCGTGCGCGATCCAGCCTGCTGCCCGGCCGAGCGCGAACAGCGAGAACGCCGCGCCCTGCGGCAAACCGAGGACCCGTTCGAGCGAGGACAGGGCGAAGTCCACCGTGGGGGCGAGCCCCGTCGCGTCGAACGCGGCGCGCACGATCGAATCGATTTGGCCGAGCGTCTCACGCTCGGCGCGAGTCGTAGCTTGCTGCGCCAGCATCTCGAGCAGGATCGCCGCGCGCGGGTCACCGCTCGGAT
Source organism: Trinickia dabaoshanensis (assembly GCF_002879885.1). GTDB lineage: Bacteria > Pseudomonadota > Gammaproteobacteria > Burkholderiales > Burkholderiaceae > Trinickia > Trinickia dabaoshanensis. The sequence continues at coordinate 4,896 of NZ_PNYA01000019.1, read as the reverse complement.
AGAGCATATGACCGAAGCCGGGCAAGACGGTGCGTTGCACGACATCGGTTCGCGCGAGCCTGGCGGCCAGATAGCGGTCCACATCGCCCGCTTCCCGCGCCTCGTGAAACAGGGCGGTGACGAGCATCGTCTCGCCGCAGTGGCGCGGCCCGGCCAGCGCCGCGAGCCCGCCGGTGACCGCGCCGAACAGATGCATGCCCGTGGACGCGATACATCGGACGGTGAACGTGGACGCGTTCAATTCGTGATCGGCGCATACGACGAGCGCCGCGCGCAGCAAGTCGAGGTGCCTGCGCTGGCGAATGCCCCAAGCGGCGGCGAGCTGTCGATGCAACGGTTCGCGCGAGAGGGGTACGGCCGCGAGCGCGGCGGCCAACACGCGCATCAGCGCCGGCGCGGTCTCCAACTGAGCCTGCCGGCCCGTCGAGAACAGACGCGGCATATGCGCCGCCGCGGCGGGCAGCATGACGAGCGCGCGTTCGTGCGGCGCGCTGGCGATCGTCTGCTTGATCCACGTTTGCCAAGCCGATGAGGCGATCGGTGCATCGGGCGCGGCATCGAAACAGCTCTGATCGCATTCCCATAGCCACGCGGCGGCTTCCTCTAGCGTGGCGGTGCGCGCGAGTTCGATGGCGTCGCGTCCGCGATAAAGGAGTCGGCCATCGGCAATCGACGTGATGCGCGATTCGAGTACCGGTACGCCCCAATCGAGTACCTTCTGCGCGACCTTGCCCGCACGCTTGCCGTCCGCTTTGCGGCGCGCGAGCCGTCGCACTTCGTCGGCGGCATAAAGCCTGCGCTTGCCGGTGCTCTCCGGTGCGGAACTGAGCACGCCCCGGCTCACGTACGAGTACAGCGTGGGGAGGCTGATGCCGAGGGCGGCGGCCGCTTCGGCGGCGGTCAAGTAAGTCGACATGATCTGAAGTCGCGAGAAGAACCCAACAAATCGATATATGTTGATTATTTGAATCGAGATTGATCGATATGGACCTCGATTTTAGACTCATCGACACCTCAACTGCGTTCGGTTAGCACCATGACAGCGTTTAGCGCACTCCAATACGTGTGGTCCTTGGCCGGTTGCGACGCGGCTGCGTTGGAAGACATCCGGCTTGCCGGGGAGGACCCCGGACTGCCGTCCGTCTACCGCGTCGGCGCGCTCGCCAATGCGACGATCGGCGCGCAAGCGCTGGCCGCCGCCGAATGTTATCGATTGCGCACGGGGCGGCGCCAGCGCGTCGAGCTCGAGCAGCGGCGTGCGCTTGCCGTGTTTCGAAGCGAACGTTATTTGCGTATCGATGAAGGGCCGCCCCCCGAGCTGCGCGATCCGTTGATGGGGTTTTACGAAACGCGCGACGGACGATGGATTCAACTCCATACGAATTTCCCGCATCACAGGCAAGGCGTCGTGAAGGTGCTCGGCTGCGCCGACGATCATGCCGCGGTCGCCGAAGCGATTCGCGGCTGGGATGGCGCCGCGCTCGATCAGGTGCTCGCCGATGCCGGGCTTTGCGCGGCATTGATCAGGAGCCCGGAGGAATGGGCGGCGCTGCCGCAAGCCGCCGCGCTCGCAGCCCGTCCGTTGTTCGAAATCGAGCGGATCGGCGGCGAGGCGGGCGATGCGCCGCCCATGCCGATCGGCGGCGCCGGCTCGTTTGCGACGAGGCCGCTCGAAGGGGTACGCGTGCTCGACCTGAGCCGCATCATCGCAGGGCCGGTGGCAGGGCGTACGCTTGCGCAGCATGGGGCGGACGTATTGCTCGTCAACGGGCCACACTTGCCGAACATCGCACCTCTCGTCATCGACAACGGTCGCGGCAAACGTTCCGCGCTGCTGGATCTACGGCGCGAGGACGAGCGAGCCGTGTTGCATGCCCTGGCTCGGGACACCGACGTGTTCCTGCAGGGGTATCGGCCCGGCGCGCTCGCGGCGCACGGATTCTCGCCCGAGGCGCTGGCACGCGCGAGGCCCGGAATCGTCTACGTTTCCATCTGCGCTTACGGATACTCGGGCCCGTGGTCGCAGCGGCGTGGCTTCGACAGTCTCGTGCAATCCGCGAGCGGCATTGCCTGGACCGAGCGCGAGGCGGCGGGCGCGGCGGCGCCTAAGCATTTGCCTTGTCAGGCGCTCGATCATGCGACGGGATACCTCGCGGCGTTCGGTGCGATGGTGGCGTTGCAGCGACGGGCCGTCGAGGGTGGTAGCTGGCATGTGCGCGTGTCGCTGGCGCAGACCGGGCGCTGGTTGCAATCGCTGGGGACGATCGCCGACGGCTGGCGCGCGCCGAATGTACGGCCGGGCGACGTGCGCGACCTCATGCAGACGATGGATTCGCCGTTCGGCAAAGTGCTGGCTGTGGCGCCGGCCGAGGCGATGTCGGCGACGCCCGCGCGATTCGACCGTCCGCCTGTCCCGCTCGGCACCGATCGGGCGAGTTGGGGCGTGTAGCGCGGCGCCGGCCTGCGCGATGCGCGGCGCATGGCTCGCTTGTGCCGCGCTACTTGCGAAGCTCTGCCACGAAGTCGTAGTAGTCGTTACGGCAGTACGTATCGGTGAGTTCGATCGCGCGTTGATCGGCCGTGTAGCCGATGCGCGTGATGAGCAGCAGCGCGTCGTGCGTCGCGATGCCCATCTGGCGCGCGATTTCCTCGCTCGCGTTGACGGCGCGGAAATGCTGCAGCGCGCGGACGATTCCGAGGCCACGCTGCTCGAGATAGCTGTACAAAGAGTCGCCGATCGCATGCGGATCGGGTATGACCGATGCGGGTAGTGTCGAATTCTCGACGGCCATGACGATGCCATTGGCTAGCCGTAGCCGCTTCAGCCGCGTGACGGCGGCGGCCGGCGACAAACCGAGCTGGATGACTTCGTCGCGGCTGGCGGGCTGGATTTCTTGCGAAATCCATTTCGAACTCGGCGTAAATCCTCGACGGCGCAGCATCTCGCTGAAGCTCGATAGGCGCGAGAGCGGATCGTCGTAGCGTGGGGTGATGAAGCTGCCCGCGCCTTGCGTGCGGCGGATGAGCCCTTGTTCGACGAGCAGGGCGATCGCCTTGCGGGCCGTGATGCGCGAGACGCCGAGGGCGTCCGACAGCACGCGCTCCGAGGGCAGCGCTTCGCCGGCGTTCCAACGATTTTCGTGGATCGCCTGGCCGAGCTTGCGCGCGAGCTGCAGGTAAAGCGGCGTGTCGTTATCGGGATCGGGGCGCAAATCGCGCCAGCGGTCTTCCGAGGAAGCTTGGGTCATGGAGTATGCGCGGCGAAGGGCAAGCGGCAATTTTAAGTCATCGCGCGGGCCTCAGGGCCGGTTATCGGTGGGCGGGCCTCGAAGCTCGCCTCGTGATGCGTGTCATCGGCTCATGCTTGGCTGGTGCTTGGGTCATGTGCGCGCGGACAATGCCGGCGATGACTACACTCGTGAACATCGTCAATCGTTGAAAAGGAGCCCGATATGACGCGCGACGACGCTTTCGTCACGCTGCCCGACGGCGAGCACATCGCCCGCTTGGGGCAAGGTACATGGGAGATGGGCGAGCGTGCCGAGCGGCGCGGCGCCGAAATCGACGCATTGCGCGCCGGCATCGATCTCGGCATGACCGTGATCGACACGGCCGAAATGTATGGGGAAGGGGCGACCGAGACTTTGCTGGCCGAAGCGCTCGCGGGGCTGCGCGAGCGAGTGTTCCTCGTGAGCAAGGTCTATCCGCACAATGCGAGCAGGCGCGGGGTGGCGGCTTCGTGCGAGGCGAGTTTGCGGCGGTTGAAGACCGATCGGCTCGATTTGTATCTGCTGCATTGGCGTGGCGGTATCGCGCTCGAGGAGACGATCGAGGGGTTCGAGGCGTTGCGGCGCGACGGCAAGATACGCCACTGGGGCGTGAGCAACCTCGACGTCGCGGATATGGACGAATTGATGGACGCGGGCGGGCAAGCGTGCGCCACGAATCAAATTCTCTATAACGTGGCACGGCGCGGACCCGAATTCGATTTGCTGCCGTGGATGGCGGCGCGCCGGATGCCCGCGATGGCGTATAGCCCCATCGATCATATGCGCTTGCCGAAACGATCGGTGCTCGATGTGGTCGCGCGTGAGCGCGCTCTGTCGCCGGTGCAAGTCGCGCTGGCATGGGTGCTGGCGCAGCCACAAGTGTGCGCGATTCCCAAGGCCGGTAGCGTCGAGCACGTGCGTTCGAATCGGCAGGCGCTCGATGTTTCGCTGACCGCCGAGGAACTCGCGGCGATCGACGGCGAGTTCAAACGGCCGCGCAAGAAGGTGCCGCTCGAAATGTTGTGAGTGCGGGAGGCATACGGTCGATTGCCGGGCGCGTGATCGCGGGCGTTGTCGGTGCGGTGGGGGACGCTGCTTCGAACGATCTTGCGTCGGTCGAATGGTCGACGATGATGCATCTTTGAGACGGTGCACTCGGGCGGCCCGCGCCGCTGCGTCGAGCGACCCAGGGCGGCGCGGTGAGTGGGACGCGTGGCTGCGGTGAAAGGGCCGCCACGCTCTCGGTGCAACGTGCGTCGCGCGTTTGGCGCGCGCCGCACGTCTTGCTGTTCAGTGGCCGTGACCGCCGCCCGAACCACCGCTGCCGTTTGCGCCTGAGCCGTTCCCGCCGGAGCCGTGGCCGTTGCCCGATCCGTTGCCTCCGGCGCCGCTGTTCCCGTGGCCGCCGCCCGAGGCACCGCCATTATTGCCGCCCGCACCGTGGCCATTGCCGGAGCCGTTGCCGCCGTGTCCACCGCTCGAGCCTCCACCGCTACTACCGCCCGAACCGCCGCTGCCGCCCGAGCCGTGTCCGCTACCGCCGCCGCTACTACCACTGCTTCCGCCGCCTCCGCCGCAACCGCACCCGCCTCCCGGACCGCCATGTCCGCCACCCGAGCCGCCAGAG
>NZ_PNYA01000018.1 GCF_002879885.1 Trinickia dabaoshanensis | reverse complement strand
GGGGCGGGCGGCAGGCGTGCGGCGGCTCGACAGCGCGAGCAAACGGTCGGTCAGCTTGCCGCCGCCGAAGAGCGCGTCGATGGACGCGGCGAGACGGCGCCGCCAATTCGGGTGTTCGTCGATCGACCCCGGCAGATTCGGTTGTTCGGAGAGTCCCAGCAGGTCCTCGAGCGGATACAGGGCGAGCGGCGCCGGCGTCGATGCGACGAAGGCCAGCGCTTCATCCACGGGCGCCTGCTCTTTGGGCGGCGCGCCGACGCCGGGCGCCGCGACACCGGCTTGCTGGAACGCGCGCCAGAGCGCGTGGCGGTCGGCCGCTCGTTCGGCATTGGCCAGGGCGACTGGATCGCGACCGTCCGCCCGCGCGGCGGTCTGGCCGATCCGATCGCGCCAAACGATGTCCTGGCCGCTCCACCAGCCGGCGACGGTCGGCAGGTCGTGGGTCGTCGTCGTGGCGAGCGAGGTGCGGCTCCATTTGGCCGGAGGCGTGAAGCTGCCGCCGTCTTCGCTGCGCTCGAACCACAGCACGCTGATACCGAGCAGCCCATGGCGCGCGAGGCGCTCGCGGAACCCCTCCGGCACGGTGCCGAGATCTTCGCCGATGACGATCGCGCGATGGCGCGTCGATTCGAGCGCGATGAGCCGTAGCAGATCGGTCATCGGGTAGCGCAGGTAGGCGCCGTCGGCCGCGCTTGCGCCTTCCGGTACGAGCCATAAGCGTTGCAGGCCCAGTACGTGATCGATACGCAGGCCGCCGCCGTGGGCGAACGATGCGCGCAGCATGTCGATGAAGGCGCTGAACCCTTGCATGCGCATGGCGCGCGGCGAGAACGTCGTGAGCCCCCAGGCTTGACCGGCTTGATTGAACAAATCGGGCGGCGCGCCGACGGAAACGGCGCGCAACATATCGTCCGGATACGACCACGCATGGCTGCCGGCGCCATCGCAACCGACGGCCAGATCGGCCACCAAGCCGATCGCCATGCCGGCCTCGCGCGCGGCCCGCTGCGCGTCGCCCACTCCCTTCGCGGCGAGCCACTGCAGGAACAAATGAAAATCCACGTCGTGACGATGCGCGCGCGCGAACACATCGAGCTCGGGGCCGCGCGGGTGGGCGAACTCGCTGGGCCACTCGCGCCAGCGGCCGATGCCATGCACGCCGCGCTGAATGGCGTCGATGGCTTCGAAACGCGCATGGTCCTCGAGTGCGCGCGCGCCTCGCTCGCAGAACGCGTCGAATTCGCGCGCGAGCGAGGTAGCCCCCGCGCGCTCGTGGCGGCAAAACCCCTCGTACAGCTCGCGAAGGACCGCGAGCCGCAACCGCAGCGCGCTGGGCCAGTCGATCAGCGGCAACGCTTCGAGCGCGTTCCATTGTTCGCGAGCCGGCGTGCCGGCGTGTGCGGTGAGCGCGTCGAGGGCCGCTTCGAAGGCGGCCTTGCCGAGCACCGACGAAGGGTCGATATGGCCGGCGTTCAGGAACAGCCGGGACGACGGCGCGTACGGGCTGAACCTGCCCGGATCGGCGCTGAACATGGCATGCGTGGGACTGATCGCCAGAGCGTCCGCGCCTTCGGCCGCGCTGCCCTTTGCAAACGCGGCGAGCGCGGAGAAGTCGCCGATGCCGCCGTCGCCTGCGCGGCGCAAACCGTAGAGTTGCGCGCCGATGCCCCAGATCGACGCGGCGCGCGGTGCATCGGCGTCGCTGCGGCGAGGACGCTTGCCGTTCGCCATGGCGGCCGCGTCGCGGCAAGCGTCCTGCACGGTGTAACAGCGCGGTGGCGCAACGGCCAGCCGAACGCGCTGATCGCCAAGCTCGAGCGTGTGATAGCCGGGCTCGGCAATCGGAGCGAGCACGGCCGATTCGCCTTTGGGGGCGCCCAAGCGGCCTTCCACCGTGCCGCCGTTCTCGAGTTCGATTCGATAGGCCGCACCCGTTCGGTCCGGAAGCACGGGCAATGCCGTCGCGCGATGGCATTCGGCCGTCACGAGTGGCGGCAGCGCTTGCGCGGCGCGTTCCGCATCGAGCATCGCCAGCGTTTGCCGGGCGTCGTCAGCCGTCGCGCAGGGCAGCCCGAGCGCGTTCAAAAGCGTCGCGAGCGTCTCCGGCTTCACGCGGTGAGAGCGCTTGTTCGCATCTTCCCAATGCACTTCGAAGCCGACGCGCGCGGCGATCCGTTCGATCGCATCCCTGCCGGGCGCCGATGTGGACGTTGCGGGGCCGCTCATGCGTCGTTTCCTCCCAGCGTTCTCGCACGTGCATCGTGCGCGAGCGCGAACGCGTTGACGTCGCCCGACAACCAAGCAACGCACGAATAGCCGGGCAGTTGGTACCCCTCGACGCTGTCGCGCACGCGCGGCGGCGTTTCGAAGATGACTCTGCCTTCGGGGCGTTGATCGAACGCCAGCGTGTCCGATGACAGATTCAGCGCGATGCTCAGCGTTTCGCCGTCCCCCAGGCGCCAGCGCGCGAGAAGCCCGTTGGCGTCGTGGCCTGCCGCGGTGCGCAGCAGCGTGACGCCGAGCGAGCGAGTGCCGCGCAGGCGCGGGGCGATGAGCTTGGCGCGCACGGCCAGTGCCGAGCGATAAAAGTGCAGCCACGCCTCGCGCTCGCCGCGCCCCGCGTTCGGCTCTTCCTCCGTGGGCGGCGAGGACAGCGCGAACGTCTGCACCGCGTTGGGGTCGGGAATGCGCGCGCGCCGCTCGGGGTCCGTGAAGGCCGAGAACTTCGCGAATTCGCGCCGCCGGCCTTCGCGCACGGCCTCGGCTAGCTCGCCCGCGTAATCGGTGAAATAGAGAAACGGCTGCGTCGAGCCGAATTCCTCCTCCATGAACAGCATCGGAATCTGCGGGGAGAGCAGTAGCAGAGCCGTGGCCGCGAGCAGCGCCTGCGGCGCGCACAGCGTGCGTAGGCGCTCGCCGAATGCGCGATTGCCGATCTGGTCGTGGTTCTGCAGGAACATGACGAACGCGGTGGGCGGTAACTGAGCGCTCGGCTCGCCGCGCGGGGCGCCGTCGTGGATCGGCGAGGGCTCGCCTTGATACACGAATCCTTCCGAAAGGACCCGTGCGAGTTTGGCGATCGGGCGGTCGAAGTACGCGCGGTAATAGCCTTCGTGCTCGCCGGTGAGCAACACGTGCAGCGTGTTGTGCGCGTCGTCGTTCCACTGAGCGTCGAAGTGCCCCTGCAAGAGGCTGGCGGTGTTGCGCTCGTTTTCGAGCACCAGGTGGATATGCCGCCCCGGCTCCGTCGATTCGCGTACCCGTCCGGACAGTTCGCGCAGCCAACCGTCGTCGTCGATCGCATGGACGGCATCGATCCGCAAGCCGTCGAATCGATACTCGTGCAGCCAATAGAGCGCGTTCTCCAAGAAGAACTCGCGCACTTCGGTGCGACGAAAATCGATGGCCGGGCCCCAGGGCGTCGCCACGTCCTCGCGAAAGAACGCTTTCGCGTATTGCGCCAGGTAGTTGCCGTCCGCGCCGAAGTGGTTGTAGACGACGTCGATCAACACGGCGAGTCCCAACTCGTGCGCGCGATCGATCAGGGCCTTCAAATCCTCGGGACGTCCATAAGCCGAATCGGGCGCATAGGGCAATACGCCGTCGTAGCCCCAGTTGCGCCGGCCCGAGAAGTCGTTCAGCGGCATCAGTTCGATGGCCGTTGCCCCGAGCTGCGCGATCTGCGGCAGGCGGCGCGCAACGTTCGCATAGCCCCCCAACGCACCGACGTGCAACTCATAGATGACCATCTGTTCCCAAGGGCGCCCGCGCCACTCGGGATGCTGCCATCGATAGGCGAGCGGATCGATCACCTCGCTCGGCCCGTGCACGTCGTCGGGCTGAAAACGCGAAGCCGGGTCGGGCACGGCCAAGTCGCCGTCGAGCCGATAACGATAGCGGGTGCCGGCGCCGCATGCGCCTTGCCCTTCGAACCAGCCGTCTCCCGTAGGCGTCATTTCGACGACGCTTGCGCTGCCCTCGTATTCGAATTCGACGCGCACGGCCGCGCGAGACGGCGCCCAAAGCCGAAATCGCGTGCGCGGGGTGTCGCTCGCCCCGGCACGGATCAACTCGGCGCCGAACGTCAGCTCACGCGCGCGGCGATCGTGCGAATCGGCTTTGTCATCAGACTTCACAATGGCTCCTTGGTCGGGAAGGCGGGACGCTCGTCAATCGCGTTCGGGACGCTCGCCCGGAGGCGGCGCGGCCCCGTGCGTATCGGGCGGCTTGGCCGCAAGCAGCACGAACCCGTGGGCGCCGACGCGCAACTGCCCGCCGTCGAGCGGATGCTCCGCAACGCCGGGGTCAGTGCTGTCCGCGAGCACAATCCATTCCAGCAGCGGCGCGGGCGGCACGAACACGAGGTCTTCGCGCGCGCCGTTATGCATGAGCAGCACCACTTCGATCCGCCCGTCGAGATCGAGGCCGGCGCGGCGCAACGTGAGCGCGCGCGCCTCGGGCGTTTGCCAGGCTCCATCCGTCAGCGGCTCGCCGCGTTCGTCGAACCAGGCGACGTCTTTGACTCCCGGCAGCACATCCACGTCGCCGCGCAAAAAACGCGTCTCGCGCAGCAGCGGGTGTTGGCGGCGCAAAGCGATGAGGCGAGCGGTGAATGCGGTCAACGCGCGGCCTTCCTTCGAGTCGGCGTGTGCCCAATCGAGCCACGACAGTTCGTTGTCCTGACAATAGGCATTGTTGTTGCCGAGTTGGCTGCGCCCGAACTCGTCGCCGGCCGCGAGCATCGGCGTGCCCAGCGAGGTGAACACGCTCGCCAGCATCGAGCGCGCGACCCGGGCGCGCAGTGCGGTAATCGCGGCATCGTCGGTCGGCCCTTCGACGCCCCAGTTCGAGCTGCAATTTTCGTTGTGGCCGTCGGCGTTGTTTTCGCCGTTCGCTTCGTTGTGCTTGTGTTCGTACGAAACGACATCGGCCAGCGTGAAGCCGTCGTGCGAGGCGACGTAGTTGACCGACGCCCAAGGCCGCCGGAAGCGATGATTGAACAACTCCGCGGAGCCGGCGATACGCGCGGCCAGCTCGGCGCGCATGCCCGCGTCGCCGCGCCAAAACCGGCGAACGCAATCGCGGAATTTGTCGTTCCATTCCCCAAAGCCCGGCGGATGACGGCCCACTTGATATCCGCCCGGCCCGACGTCCCAAGGCTCGGAAATCAGCTTGCGTTGCGACAGCACCGGGTCTTGCCGAATCACGTCGAAAAAGCCCGAGCCCGGATCGAACCCGGTGCCCTCCCGTCCCAACGTGACGCCCAAATCGAAGCGGAATCCGTCGACATGAAACGCGTTGACCCAATATCGCAACGAATCGGTCACCATCTGCAGCACGCGCGGGTGCGAAAGATTGAGCGTGTTGCCGCAGCCGGTATCGTTGATGTAATGACGCTCGTCACCGGGAATGAGCCGGTAGTAGCTCGCGTTGTCGAGGCCGCGCCAAGAGACGGTCGGGCCGAGTTCGTTACCTTCGCAAGTGTGGTTGTAGACCACATCGAGGATGACTTCGATGCCGGCCGCGTGTAGTTGCCGCACGGCGATGCGCATCTCGTTCAAGCGCCTCGTCGAGAGATATGACGGGTGCGGCGCGAAGAACGCGGCCGTGTTGTAGCCCCAGTAATTCGTCAAATTGCGTTCGAGTAAAAAGCGCTCGTCGAGAAACGCGTGCACCGGCAGCAACTCGACCGCCGTGATACCCAACTGCTGCAAATGCTCGATGAACCGCGGCGACGCAAGCGCGGCGAACGTGCCGCGGTCGTGCTGTCGTATGTCCGGGTTCAACATCGAGACGCCGCGCAAATGAGCTTCGTAAATGACCGTTTCCGACCAAGGCACGTCGGGGCGCACGTCGCGCGACCAATCGAATGCTTCGTCGATTACGACGCATTTCGGCACGGCCGGCGCGGAGTCGCGTTTATCGAGCGAGAGATCGGCACGGCTCGAATGCACGCGGTAGCCGAACAGCGCATCGGCCCAACGGAAAGGTCCGGTCAATTTTCTGGCGTACGGATCGATCAAAAGCTTCGCCGGATTGAAGCGATGGCCGTATTGCGGCTGATACGGACCATGTGCGCGCAGGGCGTACACGGTACCGGGATGGGCGCCGGGCAGGTAGCCATGCCAGACTTCGTCGGTGCATTCAGGCAGGGGCAGACGCGCGAGTTCCTTGTGGCCCGCCGGATCGAACAGGCACAGATCGATTTGCTGCGCATTGGCCGAGAACACGGCGAAATTCACGCCCAGACCGTCCCACGTCGCACCGAGCGGATACGGTGCGCCGGGCTCGAGTCGATCGGGTAACGAATTCGCCATGCCGCGTCCTTATGATCCGTTTTTGTCGATGAACGTTGCCGAAATGCGTGCGGCCGAGCGATGTCGCCATGCCCCGGCTCACTCGGCGCGCAGCACGATCGTGGCGAGCGGCGGCAGCGCGAGCACTGCCGATTGCGGTTTGCCGTGGCTCGGCACCTCCTCCGTCACGATGCCGCCGTTATTGCCCACGTTCGATCCGCCGTAGACGGCCGCGTCGGTGTTCAGCACTTCGCTCCACCAGCCGGGGCGCTGCATACCGATGCGGTAGCCGTGCCGCGGCACCGGCGTGAAATTGCAGATCACGGTCACTTCGCGCCCGGAGCCGTCGCAGCGCCGATAGGCGAACACGCTATTGGCGCTGTCGTCGCCGACGAGCCATTCAAAACCGCCGGGCTCGGAATCGAGCGCATGCAGGGCCGGCTCGGCCGCATACAAGCGATTCAAATCTCGCACGAGCGTTTGCACGCCGTGATGCATCGGGTCGTCCAGGAGATGCCAATGCGGCGAGGCGTCATGGTTGAATTCGCCGTATTGCGCGAGTTCTCCGCCCATGAACAGCAGCTTCTTGCCCGGGTGCGTCCACATGAACCCGAAGTACGCGCGCAAATTGGCGAATTGCTGCCAGCGGTCGCCGGGCATCTTGCCGAGCAACGAACCCTTGCCGTGCACGACCTCGTCATGCGAAAGCGGCAAAACGAAACGTTCCGAATAGGCGTACACCATCCCGAACGTCATGTTGTGATGGTGATAGCGACGGTAGACCGGGTCTTCGTGCATGTAGTGCAGCGTGTCATGCATCCAGCCCATGTTCCACTTGAAGTCGAAGCCGAGGCCCCCGTCTTCCGGGCGCGCGGTGACACCGGGCCACGCCGTCGATTCCTCCGCGATCGTGATCGCGCCGGGTACGCCGGGCGCGTATTCGACTTCGTGATTGACGCGCTTGAGGAACGCGATCGCTTCGAGGTTTTCGCGGCCGCCGTAGATGTTGGGCACCCACTGCCCTTCAGCGCGCGAGTAATCGCGGTAGAGCATCGAGGCGACGGCATCGACCCGCAGCCCATCCACGTGATATCGCAGCAGCCAGGCAAGGGCCGAGGCGACCAGGAACGCGCTGACCTCGTTGCGGCCGAGGTTGTAGATCATCGTGTTCCAGTCTTGGTGGTATCCCTCGCGCGGGTCCGCGTGCTCGTAGAGCGGCGTGCCGTCGAATTGGATGAGCCCGTGCGCGTCGTTCGGAAAGTGCGCGCTGACCCAATCCAAGATTACGCCGAGTCCCGCCTCGTGAGCGCGATTCACGAAATGCGCGAATCCCTGCGGCGGGCCGAAACGCGCCGACGGCGCGAACGGCGAGAGCGGTTGATACCCCCACGATCCGCCGAACGGATGCTCGGCGATCGGCAAGAACTCCACGTGCGTGAAGCCCATCCCGAGCGCGTAGGGGATCAGGCGGTCGGCCATCTCGTACCAGTCGAGCCCGCGGTGGCCGTCTTCGTCGATACGAAGCCACGATTCGGCGTGAACCTCGTAAATGGCGATCGGCGCGCGCGCGTGTTGCAGCGATGCGCGATTGGCGATCCATGCACCGTCGGTCCAAGTGAAGCCATCGATCTCGCTCCAATCGGCCACGATCGATGCCGTCGCCGGGGTTCGCTCCGTTTGCAATGCGCACGGATCGGCTTTCAGCGGCAACGTGTGCCCTTCGCGCGCGACGATCTCGTATTTGTAACGCGCACCGGCGGCGAGCCGCGGGACGAATAACTCCCAGACTCCCGCGACGTGGCGCAGGCGCATCGGATGGCGCCGGCCGTCCCACGAGTTGAAGTCGCCGACGACCGACACCCGCCGCGCATTCGGCGCCCACACCGCGAAGCGCACCCCCGGCACGCCTTCGAACGTGCAGGGCCGCGATCCGAGGCAATCGAGTACGGCATATGGATCGGCACGCGCCAGACGCGCCAGTGCATCTTCGGACAATACCGGGCCGAACGAGTAGGTGTCTTCGACTTCTTGCTCGACGCCGTGCCAATCGATGCGCAGGCGATAGGGCTCGTCGCGCGACACGAGCCCCGCGAAGAGCCCGCGTGAATCGATCGGCGACAGCGTGCCGAGGCATTCGCCACTGGCGCGCGAGACGGCGGCGACGCCCGATGCGCCGGGCAAGAGCGCGCGCACGGCATGGCCTGCCGTCGTGCGGTGCGGTCCGAGTTGCGAGAAAGGATCGGGATGGCGGGCGTCGACGAGCGCTTCGATATCGACGGGATGCATGCCCACCGCCGGATCGCGATCGGCGATCTCGCTGACGCGTGAAGGTTGATCGTTCATGGAACCCATTTGAGCAAGTCTCACGTTTGCGCGGGCGCCGTGTCGCCGCCGTCCGTTTCGCCCAGCAACCGCGATGCGAGCGCGGCGAGGCCGCGCAAGGGCAGCCCGAGCCAAGTTGGACGGTTCGCGGCCTCGTAGCGAACCTCGTAGGCCGCCTTCTCGATCAGGAACAGGTCGAGCAGCACCTGTTCGGCCTGAGGCGAGACGAGCGGATGAACGGCATGGCTGACCGCTTCGCGATAGCCGTCCAAGAAGCTTTGTTGGCCCTCTTCGCGGAAGCGATCGAACAGCGCGCGCTTGCGGTCGGCGGTCACGGCCGGCGCGTTCTCGGACACCGGCTGCGCCGCCGCGCTGGCATAGGAAAGCGAGCGCAGCATGCCCGCGACGTCCACGAGCGGACTGCGCTTCATGCGGCGTTCCTCCAGGGTGCGGGCCGGTTCGCCTTCGAAGTCGATCAGGTAGACATCGCTTTGCGCGATCAAGACTTGGCCCAGGTGGAAGTCGCCATGCACGCGGATGCGCAACGCGTCGAGTTGATGCGGCACGTGCTTCTCGAGTGCCTCGATGAGGGCGGCGCGCTGATCGACGAGCCGCTTGGCGAGCGCGCGCGTCGGCTCGTCGATCGACGTCTCCGCTTTCGCGGTTTCGGTTGCGAGCACGTCGAGCGCATGCCCGAGCATCGTGCGCGCGCCGTCCACCCAACTGCGTATGTCGGCACGCGTGGCTTGCTCCGGGGCGAACGCCGGGTCGTCGCACGGCGTCGCCAACGCCGCGTGCAACTCACCCAGGCGCCGGCCGATCGTACCGGTGAGCGCGCGGTAACCCTGGAACTGCTCCGCATCGGGCTCTTCGGTCTCGGGAGCGAGCGCCAACTCGTCGATCACGCGACGCAAATAATCGAGCGCCCAATTCCACGCATCGCCTTGGTTTTCGATGAATCCTTGCAGCAAGGCGAGTGTGTGCGGTACGTCCTGCGGATCGACGCGCACCACCTCGCCGTAAAGCGGCGCCGTATTCGCGTAGCCGATCTCGGTGAGGCGCCGGCTCATTTCCGCCTCGGGATGGATGCCGCCGATCAAACGGCGCACGAGCTTGAGCACGGCGCGCTCGCCGACGATCAGCGAGCTATTGCTCTGTTCCGCCGAGATCCAGCGGATTTCGGGCGTGTCGCCGAGATCGTCGAGTTCCGCGAATCGCGCCGTCGGCACGAAACGGATCTCGCTCTTTTGCACGGTGGGAATGGCGGCCTGCTCACGCAGCTTGTGCAGCACGGCATGCGCGAACAGCGGCAGCGAGAACGCATCGGTCAGGTGGCCGATGTTGCGGCCGCGCCGTACGCGCGCGAGCGCCAACTGCATGTACAGCGGCACCGTGGTATCGGTCCCCCACGTGATCGCGAGCGGCAGGACGTAGCGCTCGGTGTGGCGGCCCACCTCGGCTTCGATCTCGGTGAAGGCGAAGCCCGCATCCGGGATGGTCGTCAACGCGGCCAAACGAACCGAATGCAGCTTTTGATCCTTCGATGCGAACCAGCGGCGGCGGGTCAGGTACGAGGGCAGCACCTCCGATTCGAGCAACCGGACGTTTTCGGGCGTGGGGCCCGTTTGACCCGTCCGCAACACGAGCGTGACGAACTCCGGCAATTGTTCCGAGCCCGGCTGGGCCCACGAGGGGCGGTCCTCGCGATTGCAGAGCAAGAACCAGAGGAAGCCGTAAGGGGGGAAGGTCAGCAGATAAGTGAGTTGACCGATCGCCGGGAAGACCGAATCGGCCGTCATCTCCACGGGCACGCGGCCGGCGAATTCGGACAGATCGAGTTCGACCGCTTGCGGCGCGCGCGACAGATTGGCGACGCAAAGAATCGGCGCCTCGCCTTCCATCTCGCGCAAGTACGCCAGGATTTTCCGATTCGACGGGCGCAGGAAACGAATCGTCCCGCGGCCGAACGCGCGCTTGGAGCGGCGCGTCGCGAGCATGCGGCGGGTCCAGTTGAGCAGCGAGTGCGGATCGCGCGTTTGCGCTTCGACGTTGATGGCGTCGAACCCATACAGCGTGCCCATGACCGGGGGCAGGACGAGCTGCTCGGGGTCCGCGCGCGAGAAGCCGCCGTTGCGGTCGGACGACCATTGCATCGGCGTGCGCACGCCGTCGCGATCGCCGAGGTGGATGTTGTCCCCCATGCCGAGTTCGTCGCCGTAGTAGATGACGGGCGTACCCGGCATCGACAGCAGCAGCGAGTTGATCAGTTCGATGCGCCGTCGATCGCGCTCCATCAGCGGCGCGAGGCGGCGGCGAATGCCCAGGTTGAGCCGCGCGCGCCGGTCGCTCGCATAGGTGTTCCACAGATAATCGCGCTCGGAATCGGTCACCATCTCGAGCGTGAGTTCGTCGTGGTTGCGCAGAAAGATCGCCCATTGGCACGAAGGCGGCAACTCCGGCGTCTGACGCATGATGTCGGTGATCGGGAAGCGGTCCTCGCTCGCGATCGCCATATAGATGCGCGGCATGAGCGGGAAGTGGAACGCCATGTGGCATTCGTCTTCCTGGCCGAAATATTCCTGCACGTCCTCCGGCCATTGGTTCGCTTCCGCCAGTAGCATGCGGTTCGGATATTCGGCGTCGATCGTCGCCCGGATGCGCTTCAGAATCGCGTGTGTTTCCGGCAGGTTTTCGTTGCTCGTGCCTTCGCGTTCGACGAGATACGGCACCGCGTCGAGCCGCAGCCCGTCGATGCCCATGTCGAGCCAGAAGCGCATGACCTGCAACACTTCGCGCATCACGGACGGATTGTCGAAGTTCAGATCGGGCTGGTGCGAGTAGAAGCGATGCCAGTAGTAGGCGCCGGCCACCGGGTCGTGCGTCCAATTCGACGGCTCCGTGTCGATGAAGATGATGCGGGTGCCGTCGTACTTCTTGTCGGTGTCGGACCAGACGTAGTAATTGCGGTGATTCGAGCCCGGTTTCGCGCGGCGCGCGCGCTGAAACCACGGATGCTGATCCGACGTGTGATTGATGACGAGCTCGGTGACGACGCGCATCCCGCGCGCATGCGCGCCTTGGATGAAACGCTTGAGGTCGGCGAGCGTCCCGTAATCGGGGTGCACGTTGCGGTAATCGGCGATGTCGTAGCCGTCGTCGCGGCGCGGCGACGGATAAAACGGCAGCAACCAGATCGTGTTGACGCCGAGCTCCGCGATGTAATCGAGCTTGGCGATGAGGCCGGGGAAATCGCCGACGCCGTCGTTGTTTGCATCGAAGAACGACTTGACGTGCACCTGATAGATGATCGCGTCCTTGTACCAGAGCGGGTCGTCCGAGACCGGCGAGCTCGCCGCACGCCGGGACGTGCGAGCGCGATGGTCCGAATCCGACTGCGTCAAGGGCGTGTCCAATGACTGGTCCTCACGCTTCATGGCTGTTCTCCGATGCGCCGTGAGTGTGGTGGCCGAGGCGGCCTTGCTGGCCGGGCCGGTGTAGCGATGCATGGGCGCGTTCGTCGTGCGGCAAACCCGCGGCGGGCGCGACCCGCCAAATGGCGAAGGGTTGGGTATCGGGCTCGATCCTCACGTGCTGGCGGCGGCCGCGCCATTCGAGGCGTTGCCCCGTGACGAGATCGGTCACCGCGAGGGCATCCCACTCCTGCATACGCCAGTGCTCGAACAGATGGGCCGGCAATTCCAGATCGGCTTCTTGCGGCGCGAACGGATCGAGGCTGATCGCGACGAGCACCACGTTGTCGCGCGCGCGCGTGGCCTTCTCGAAGAACAAAATGCGATCGTTATGCGCCGTGAGGAACGTGAGGCCGAGATGCGAATGCAACGCGGGGTTCGCGCGGCGAATGCGGTTCAGCATGGTGACGACATCGACGATGTTGCCGGGCCGATTCCAATCCCACGCACGCAACTGATACTTCTCCGAATCGAGGTATTCCTCGCTGCCGGGCAACGCGGCCGACTCGCACAGCTCGAAGCCGCTGTATACGCCCCAAAGGCCCGCGAGGGTCGCCGCCAGCGCCGCGCGAATCATGAACCCCGCGCGGCCTTGCGATTGCAAATGGCGCGGGTTGATATCGGGCGTGTTGACGAAGAAGTTGGGCCGGAAAAAGTCCCGGACGTTCGTTTGCGTGAGTTCGGTCAGATACTCCGTGAAGTCGCGCTTCGACTCGCGCCACGTGAAGTACGTATACGACTGCGAAAAGCCGAGCTTCGCGAGCCGGTACATCAGCCGAGGACGGGTGAAGGCCTCCGAAAGGAAAATGACGTTCGGCTCGCGCGAGCGGATATCGCCGATCATCCATTCCCAAAACGGCAGCGGCTTCGTATGCGGGTTGTCGACGCGAAAGATCCTTACCCCCGCATCGATCCAGAAGCTGATGACGTCGCGCAGCGCGATCCACAGCGCTGGCTTGGCATCGTGCGCATAGAACTCGGGATTGACGATGTCCTGATACTTCTTCGGCGGATTTTCGGCGTAGCGCAGCGTGCCGTCCGGGCGCCATGCGAACCAGGTCGCGTGCTCGGTCAGCCACGGATGGTCGGGCGCGCATTGAATCGCGAAATCGAGGGCGATCTCGAGACCATGCTCATGCGCGGCGGCGAGCATCCGCTTGAAGTCGTCGAGCGTGCCGAGTTCGGGATGCACGGCCGTATGGCCACCTTCGTCGCTGCCGATCGCATAGGGGCTGCCCACGTCGCCCGGTTGCGCATTGAGCGTGTTGTTGCGTCCCTTGCGGTTGATCTTGCCGATCGGGTGAATCGGCGGGAAGTAGAGCACGTCGAAACCCATGTCCCGTATGCGCGGCAATTGCGCGATGACGTCGTCGAACGTGCCGTGACGCGTACCGTCGCCGCTCATCGAGCGCGGGAAGATTTCGTACCAACTCGCGAAGCGGGCCGCGGCGCGCTCGGCGTCGATGCGATAGGTCGTCGTGTCGCGGGACAGGAACGGACGATGCCGGGCTCTCGCGACGGCTTGTGCCGTCTGCGGCGCGAGCACGGCGTCCAGCCGCGCGACCGGGCTCGCGTGGGAAAAGCGCTTGGCGATTTCTTTCAGTTCGGCGATTGCCGAACGCTGCTCGGCATATTCTCGGTGGTCCTGGTGGATCTGCTGCTGCGCGCCGGTTTGGTCGGCGGTCTCGGCTTCGGCCAATACGCGGGCAAGCAGATGCCGCGCTTCTTCGAGTTCGAGTTCCACCGATTGATTCGCGTCGAGCTTCTTGCGGATGTGATCGACGAGCGAGGCGAAATCGTCGCGCCAGGCGATCACCGTGAACTCGTACCGGCCCACGCGCGTCAGCGCGATCCGCGCTTGCCACAGGTCCAGTCCCGCCGGCTCGGCCGGCCGCATCGGCGCTTCGCGCCATGCGGTTTCGTCGGTCGCGCGCCAAATGACGGCCGCCGCGATCTTGTCGTGGCCTTCGCCGAAAATGGCCGCGCCGATCTCGATCTCCTCGCCCACGATCCGCTTGGCGGGGAATCGTCCCCCGTCGACGCTCGGCGTCACGCTCTCGATCGCGATGCGCGGGGCGGCCAGCGCCTCCGCGGCCGACGCCGTCGCGGCGCGCTTGATTACACGCTGCGCGACGCTCGGACACGGCTGCGCGCGATAGACGAGCGCTTCGCCCGGCGCGAGCGTAAACGGCGCCAACGGCTCGGCTTCTTCCGTACAAGGGCTTGCCAGCGGTTTGAACGCCATGAAGTTGCCCGGCACGCCGTCGAGAAAATGCGCCGGCGCGACGAAAGCCGGCCGGCTCAAATCGGGATTGGCGATGAGCAGCACGGCCTCGCGCGCGCCGCGCAAATCGGGGCACTCACCTCGCAAGACGGCGGCGACGTTCGATCCGGCCGAGGACAATTGCCGCAGTTCGCCGACCGTGGAAAGCAACGGAGTCTGCTCGCACAGGGTGTTGGCTTGCCTGACGCCGTCGCTTACATCGAAGCGCGCGGCGGCGCATGCTTGGCGGTATCGGTCGGCGCTGCCTGCGTTGGCCGTATAGGCGAGCGGCTCGGCCACGCCGTATTCGAAGCCCATCGGCATGAGCCACCCGGTGCCGAGCGCGGCGCTCGTCGCAATCGCGCGGCGGTAGGCGCGCTCGAGGACGGTCGCGTCGGCGGCTTGGACGATTTCGCTGACAAGGCGTGGGCCGTACGGAGCCTCGGGGAAGGCGATGGGCGCGCCTACGCGCGAGAGCGCCACATGTTCGCTCGCGAGCCAGTCTTCGCGAAAGTCCCACCAGCGCACCGACGAAAACACGCTGTCGAAGCGAGCCTGGGCAAGCTGCGCGAGATCGCTGCGCGCAAGCCCCGGTGTCGAAGCGAGCAGCCGGACGCCATCGCGCCGCGAGCGCAGGGCCGCCCGCAATTCCTGCCAAATATCGATCGCCACGCGATGCGGGGAGTCGAAACGAAAACCGCCGACGCCGGCATCGGTCAGCGCGACGAGCCGCTTGCTCCACCAAGTGCCCAGTTGCGCGGCGGCGTGCGGATCGTCGAACTTGGCATAGGCTGCATTGTCCTCTTGCGCCGTATGCCGAGGATCGAGCCGCACGTGCGCCGGCTCGTACGGATGAAACCACTGCGGATGGGCCCGCACGAGATCGCCGTCGGCGGCAACGCGATCGAGCACGATATCGATCAATAGCGTGAGCCCCGCGGCGCGTGCTTGGCTTGCGAGGCGATGCAGCGCTTCGTCGGCCGTGCCGGATGCGCGAAGGATGGGGTGCAGCCGTGCGTGATCGGCGACGAGTTGGAGGTGTCCGGCTTGCCCCGTTGCGAAAGGCGAGCCGATCAGTATGTGGTCGAAACCTAGCGCCGCCGCGCGCTCGAAGTGCGCGGGCCAAGCCTCGAGCGGCCCGACGAGCAGGGGATGAAGAAAATAGATACGCGGCGCATACGCGAGACGGTGTTCCATCGGTCCGTTCCAGTTCGTCGGCGATGTGGATGCACGTGGCACGTGCGATCGCATCGCGTTGTCAGGCGGCGCTCGATGACCCGCGCGCCGGCGCGGGCGTACCGACCGGGGAGTCGGCAGGCATGAGCGCGCGAGAAAGCGGGAAGCACGATGCATGCCGCCGTACCCCGAGCGGGGTCCGCGTGCGACGAACGGAAGGCGTCGATGGCGTCAAGTATGCGCGCGTCGAGCGGGACCGTGCATAGGGTGTTGCGTCGGCGTCGCGCACGCGATCCGAACGGCGGCGGGGCCGGTCATCGACTAGTCTTGATAGGACAATCGTCTGGCCAGCGCGGTGTAAATGTGACAGATGCAGGCGCGTTTTTACAGCGGCGCCGCGGCTCCGATATCGGGCGTACGCCCGCGCCGGGGCGTCGCCCCGCGCGTGCGCGTTTCATGCACATCGTGGCAGCGACATGCCAACAAGGAGACGCCATGCGGAAAATTACGCCGTTTCTTTGGTTCCAAGACCAGGCGGAGCAAGCGGCGACGTTTTATACGTCGACATTCGAACGATCGCGTGTCGTCGATGTCATCTACTACCCCGGCCTTGGGCCCGGCGGTAAACGCCGTGTGATGAGCGTCACCTTCGAGCTCGACGGACAGACGGTCATCGCCTTGAACGGCGGACCGAGCCCGCAGTATCCTTTTTCTCCCGCCATGTCCTGCTCGATCCATTGCCGCACGCAAGAGGAAGTCGACGCCCTCTGGAACAAGCTCGGGGAGGACGGCGAGCAGCTTCAATGCGGCTGGCTCAGAGATCGATTCGGCGTGACCTGGCACGTCGTGCCGGCCATGGTCGACGAAATGTTGCGCGACGACGACCGCGAGCGCGCCGAGCGCGTCATGCATGCGATGACACGCATGTGCAAACTCGAGATCGATGAGCTGCGGCGCGCCTATGAAGGCGTGGCCGGCTGATCCGTGCCCCCGCCGAAACCCCTACCTTCCGGACAAGATCGTTTTCATCCCGGATGCAATGACTATCCATTTGCGTATGCCGATTGTCTAAATGCTGGGACGCGGCTATAGTCGCTGCCAATGGGTGGTGCCTGAGGGTTATTACGGATAAGAAAGGCCGCGGCGGCTAGTGCGGCACACGAAGACCGGAATCGGGGACGAAGCCGTCTGCCTGCGCAGGGGGTGTCATGAACACGATGCTGGAGCCCATATGACCGATGCTCGAACCAGCCGGCCGCACGAGGCGCTTGCGGCTGCCGCTCGCAGGGACTTTCTGCTGAATGCCGGCGCCTCGGCGGTAGCGCTCGCGCTCGCGGGAACCGTCGGGCTGCCGCTCACGATGTCGAGCGCATTCGCCTTCGCGCCTCCGGCCGGCGGCGGTCTCGATGCTTTTACCGCATTGACGAAGCAATTGACGGGGCGCGCGACGCTCGACGCCACGCTCGCCTCGCGTATCTATAACGCCATGTCGAAGTCCGACAGCGCATTCGCCGCCAATGTCGCCGCGCTGAACACGTGGCTCAAGGCGAACGCCGGCGTGCCGAGCGATCGAGTCGTGGCTGTGCTGCAAAGCCAAGATCCGGCCTTGGCCAAAGCCGTCGTCAACATCGTGCGCGCCTGGTATCTCGGACTCGTCGGCCAAATGCCGACCATTCAAGTGGTGGCTTACGAGCGTGCGCTGATGTTCGACCCGGTGACCGACGTACTGACGATCCCTTCGTATTGCCGGGACGTGCCGTTCTATTGGACGCAAAAACCGGCCGGCGTTTGACGAGGCTATGCGGCGCGTGGCGCGGGTTAGCGCTGGCTTCGTCGTGAAGAACCGATGAGACTCCGAGATCGAATTTTGGGCTTGCGTTCCGCGCGATCTGGCGTAGTACGCCTTGATTCCCGTTTGCTGTACCGAACAAAGACGCAATAGGCGAAGCGCTCATGGCAAACACAACTTCGGCCGACGTCGTCGTCGTCGGCTCGGGCGTGGCGGGTTCTCTCGTTGCGCATCAACTCGCGTTGGCGGGTGCATCGGTCATTCTCCTCGAGGCGGGCCCACGGCTCGCGCGCTGGGAGATCGTCGAAAACTTCCGCAATTCGCCGGCCAAGGCGGATTTCGCGACGCCGTATCCGTCGATGCCCTATGCGCCGCATCCGCAATACGCGCCGCCGAACGGCTACCTGATCCAAAAGGGCGACTATCCGTACGACTCGCAGTACCTGCGTCTCGTCGGCGGGACGACCTGGCATTGGGCCGCGGCCGCATGGCGCTTGTTGCCCTCCGATTTCAAGCTGAAGACGACTTACGGCGTGGGCCGCGATTGGCCGTTTCCGTACGAAACGCTCGAGCCTTGGTACTACGCGGCCGAGGTAGAGCTCGGCGTCTCCGGGCCCGAGACGTCGGTTGATCTAGGCTCCCCCCGCTCCAAGCCCTACCCGATGTCGCCGTTACCGCTGTCGTACATGGACAAGCGCTTTTCGGACGTGCTCAATGGGAACGGCTTCACGGTCGTCCCCGAGCCGGTGGCGCGAAACAGCCGCCCTTACGATGCGCGCCCGACGTGCTGCGGCAACAACAACTGCATGCCGATTTGCCCGATCGCCGCGATGTACAACGGCATCGTGCATGCGGAGAAAGCGGAAAAGGCCGGCGCCAAGCTCATCGATCGGGCGGTCGTCTATCGGATCGAAGCCGACGATAAAGGCCTCATCACGGCCGTGCATTACAAAGACCCCGCGGGCGGCACCACGCGCGTGACCGGAAAGCTCTTCGTGCTGGCGGCGAACGGCATCGAGACGCCGAAGCTGATGTTGATGTCGACGTCCGATAAATTTCCGCACGGCATCGGCAATCGCTCCGATCAGGTCGGCCGCAATTTGATGGATCATCCTGGCACGGGCGTGAGCTTCCTCGCGAACGAGGTGCTATGGCCGGGACGTGGCCCCATGGAAATGACTTCCGTCGTCAATTTCCGCGACGGATCGTTCCGCTCCGATTACGCCTCCAAAAAGCTGCACTTGTCCAATGGCGTGCCGACGATGGCGGTGACGGCGGCATTGATCGACAAAGGCCTGACCGGCGGCGAGCTGGATCGGCAGATCCGCGAGCGGGCCGCGCGCACGCTGACGATCAACAGCTTTCACGAGCATTTGCCCGAGCCCGGCAACCGGATCGTGCCGTCCGCCGATCACAAGGATGCGCTGGGCATCCCCCAGCCCGAGATCTATTACTCGATCAACGACTACGTCAAAAAAAGCGCGGCCCATACGCACGAGGTGTACGCGCAGATCGCGAGTTTGTTCGGCGGGTCGGAGGTGACGTTCGACGATCGCTTCGCACCGAACAACCACATCATGGGCACCACGATCATGGGCAGCGACGCGCAGGATTCGGTCGTCGATGCCGATTGCCGGACCCACGATCATCCGAACTTGTTCCTGGCCACGAGCGGCGTGATGCCCACGGCCGCCTCGGTCAATTGCACGTTGACGATTGCCGCACTGGCGCTGCGGCTTGCCGACAAGCTCAAGCACGAACTGTGATCGCACGACGCTTTCAAGAGACTTCCGATGACGAATTTGCGACTCCGTTCCGATGCGACCGACCTGCGCCCCGCCGTTATGCACCATGACGCGCGGCGCCGTCCGATCCGCATGAAGGGCTTTGCGGCCGCCTTTTCGGTCCTCGCGCTTTATCTTGCGTGGCATGCGCCGAACGATGGCGAGAAGGTGCCGGCCGACGAATTGCCCATGTCCGCCGCGCTGGCGCAAGGCGCAAGCGAGGTGGCAACGGCGGGCGCGTCCGCGCCGCTGGCGTCCTCCACGGCGAGTGCGGCCGTGACGCCGAGCGCGTCAGTGGCGGCAAGCGAGCAGGCGACGGCCGCCGCCGCGGGAGGATCGGCAGCGGGCACCGGCGGCCCCGCGGGAGGCGCCGGTTCGAATGCCGATGGGGCGGCCCCGATGGGCGCGGCGATGACCGATCTCGTGAAGCGAGGCGAATACCTCGCGCGGGCCGGCGATTGCATCGCGTGCCATACGGCCGACAAGAGCAGGCCGTTCGCGGGCGGATTGCCGATGGGGACGCCGTTCGGCACGCTCTACACCCCGAACATCACGCCCGACCCGGATACGGGTATCGGCCGCTGGACCGACGCCGAGTTTTTACGCGCGATGCAAAAAGGCATCGGCAAGGGCGGGCAGCACTTGTATCCCGCGTTTCCCTACACCGAATACACGCGCGTCACCGAGCGCGACTTGCTGGCGATCCGCGCCTACTTGAACACGTTGACGCCCGTCCGCTACACGCCGCCGCGCAACGAGCTCGCCTTCCCGTTCAACCAGCGCTGGCTGATGTTCTTCTGGAACGTGTTCAACTTCCGCGAAGGCCGCTTCGTGCCCGATCCCAAGCAAAGCCCTCAATGGAACCGCGGCGCTTATCTGGTGGAAGGCCTGGCCCATTGCGAGGAGTGTCATACGCCGCGCAATTTCACTCAGGGGCTGAGTTCGAGCGATCGTTTCTCGGGCGAGGTGCAAGCCGGCTGGCATGCGTTCAACATCACACCCGACAAGGCCGGCGGCATCGGCAACTGGAGCGAGCAAGACATCGTCGATTACCTCGCCAAGGGCGCGGTGCCGGGGCGCGCGAATGCGGCGGGACCGATGGCCGATGTGGTCGAGAACAGTACCCAGTATCTGACGTCGGACGATCTGCGCTCGATCGCCGTCTACCTGCGCTCGGTGCCGCCCGTTGCCGGCGGCCAAACGCGTCCGCGCGACGCGTTCGGCCATCCCGCCGACGACGTGAGTCGCCTGCGCGGCACACGCGTCGCGGGCGTGGACGGCGCGCAGCTCTTCGTGGCGAACTGCGCTAGCTGCCACAACTGGACGGGACAAGGCGTCGGCGCGTCGGCGCCGCTCGCGTATCCCTCGCTGATTCATAACAGCGCGGTCGGCGCGCCCGATGCCGGCAACTTGGCGATGGTGATCTTGCACGGCGTCAATCGGCGGACGAAAGACGCCGACGTGATGATGCCCGGATTCGGCGACGAATTGAACGACGATCAAGTCGCCGCGATTACGAACTACGTGACGCAGCATTTCGGCGATCCCAAGGCGACCGTGACGGCGCAAGAGGTCGCCAAGCTGCGTCGACAGCAGCAGTAAGTAGCACGCGAGGGGCGGCTGCGGGGCCGCGCATTTGGACGAACACCGGCGTGGCCCGCCGGACTATGATTGGCCGCATGACTATGACAAACGAGGCCTATCCCATCGTCTGCCGGCACGCGGCCAACACCGCGGGCCGGGACTTCGTCGTCGGCGATCTGCACGGTTGCGTCGACGCGCTGCGCTATTTGTTGCGCGAGATCGTGTTCGACGCAGCCTGCGACCGGCTCTTCTCTGTCGGCGATTTGATCGATCGCGGCAGCCAATCGGACGAGGCGCTGGCATTGCTCGACAAGCCGTGGTTCTTTCCGGTGCTCGGTAATCACGAGGAGGCGCTGTGCCTGGTGGCGGAAGGCGCCATGCGTCAGAGCACTTGGAACGGACTGGGCGGGGAATGGGCGCAAGCGTTGCCCGATCAGGTTTTGCGCGCGTATGCGAGGCGTTTGCGCACGCTGCCGCTCGTGCGTGTCGTCGGCAGCGGGGCACGGCGTTTCAATGTCATTCATGCGGAGTTTTTCGGCGACGATGCCGCGCTCGATAGCGGCCTATTCACCGAGCGGGTGCGTCAGCAGTTGCTGTGGGGCCGGGAGCTCGCCCTCGGCAGCGGGGTCGTGGAGCGTCAAGCCGGACTGTCGCCCACTTACTGCGGGCATACGCCGATGCGCGAGATCGGCCGGATCGGCGCGCAGATCTTCATCGATACCGGCGCGTTCGCGGCCACCGGCAAGCTCTCGGTCACGGAGGCGCTGACCGCGCGCGCTTGGTCCGTCTCGGTTGCGCACGCGCTGGACGAGGGCGCTCACCAGATGTCGCTACCCTGAGTCGTTGCCCGGATGCGCTTATGCGCGTGCCGCGCGGCATTACCCGATCTGATTCAACTCGAAAACGCTGTCGATGGCGCTGCCGTTCCAGTTGTATTCCAAATAAGCGGCATGACGGCAGTCGCGCAACAGCGTCGTCTTGAACGCGGCCAAGCATTCGCCCGACGGATCGCGCACGGACGGATAGACGATGCCCGCGGCGCCCGCTTGCCGATACCGCCGCCCGAGCGCTTGGCCCGCCGAATAATCGATCGGCGAAAGCACGGCGGGATCGAGGGCCGGGTCGTTGCGCAAATCGATCGCTTCCCCGCGTGCGTGTACCGTATAGAGGCGCATTTGCTGGCGCAGCGGCGCTTGTTTCGTCGCGGCGAGGAAGAGGCCAGAGTGGTATCGCGTCTCGGCGACAGCCGTTCGCGCCTCGCGCGCGCAGTAGAAAACCCCGTAACTGCCGTCCGAGAATCGGCTGCCGAGCGGGTTCAAATGCGTGAACGCCGCCATGATCGGCCCGCACCCGGGCCCAAAGCAGCGCTCTTCGGGTGGAACGAGATCGAGTTCGCCCACCTCGTTGCGCAGTCGATCGTTCGTCATCGCTTCCAGCGCGTATAACGCCTCGAAATCCTCCGACGAAGCGACACGATCGAACAGATTCACCGCCGGAAAGCGCGTGGGGATGACGCGGTACGCCGGCGTCCAATCGATACGGGCGAGATGCGTGGCTTGAGTGCGGCGTTCGTCCGTCGTCACGCCCAGCCGCCTCGCATCGCGTCGAGATATTGCCGTACGGCGACGAGGTCGCTCACATTGCCGGCGAGCATTCGATCGAGTGCGCTGCTGCCGCCGAACGGCGGCGCGCTATTGGCGCGCTTGACCCATGCATCGGCCGCGGCAGGTTCGGGCAGTAGGATTTGCAGGGCCTTGTAGATGCCGAGCAGCAGCGACAGACGCTCGAGCGTATCGCGCGACAGCCGGGCGGAAGCAGGAGCGGCTTTCCATTTGAAGAACGTCGAGCGGCCGGGCGATCCCAGCAACACGATTTGTTCGTCGATGCCAAGCCCCCAGTCTCGGGCGATGTTGAAGAACGCGCGCAGGCCGGCCGCGGACATGTCCGCGATCGACGGCGCGGCGAGGGGTTCCTGGCCACGCGCATGCGCATAGGCGGCGGACAAGCGATGTGTGGCGGCAGGCGACATGATCGATCTCTAATTGAACCTCGATTCGATCTTAGTCTATTTATGGATTAATGCAAGGCGATACTGAGCGCAAGTGGCGCTCGAGCGACAGTCGAGCAATCGGTTAGATGAAGCATGCGTCTTCTAGAGAGTACGGGTAGATTGACGGCACGCGCATCGAGCGCAGAGTTCACATTCCATTGACGGCATTGACGGGGGAAGCGATTCGATGACCACCACGATACGCAGGATCGAAGCGCGCGACGAAGCGCGCTGGCGCGAGCTCTGGGACGGCTATACGCGATTTTACGAACGTGAACCTTCCGAACCGGTCACCCGGCATGCTTGGTCGCGCATTCTCGACGAACGTTCACCCGTTCATGCGATCGTTGCCGAACGAGACGGCACGGTGGTCGGCATCGCCAACTACGTCATCCACGAGAGCACGTCGCTGCTTACGCCGGTTTGCTACCTGCAGGACTTGTTCGTCGATCCGGCGATCCGGGCGGGCGGTGTGGGGCGCCAATTGATCGACTGGCTGCTGGACGAGGCGCGGCGCCAAGGCTGGTCGCGCGTGTACTGGACGACGAAGGAGAACAACTACCGGGCGCGCGGTCTGTACGACAGCTATACGCCGCGCAGCGAATTCGTTCAATACCGGATCGACACGCGCTGAGCGGCGCGAATAGCAAGGAGCCGGTCAGGCGGACGGTCCCTACCGCCGCTCACCGCTCACCGCTCATCCCCGGGCCAGCGACTTGGCCAGCATCCTCAGGGCGTCGATCGAGCGCGGATCTCGTACGCGCGAGTACAGGACGACATGCGATTCGGGCAACGGCGGCAGCCCGAATTTTTCGCCGACATCCACGACTCCCGGCGGCGCAATGCGCCGGGCCAATGCCGACACCGCGAGGCCAGCGGAGAGCGCGGCCCCGATCGCGGCGATCCCGCCGCCCACGAACGTTTCTTCCCATTCGATCGACGCGCGTTCGAGCGCCCGTTGCGCGGTGACGCGCACGCCGCACGGTCCCGAGAGCACGGCGAGCGGCAGCGGTGCCCCGGCTGCGGGTGCCCAATGCGATGCGGCGAGCCAGGCTAGCGGTTCGACGAACAACGCCTCGCCGTCCGGCGTGCCGCCGTTTTGCGCCGCGCGCGCCGCGACTTCCTCGGGTTCGTGGCGCACGATCGCCGCATCGAGTCTTCGATCGTCGTACTGAGCGACGAGCATGGCGGACGAGTCCAGATGCATTTCGATCACGAGCCGCGGATCGTGCCGATAGAGGCTGGCGACGATCGGCGCGAGGTCGGGCCCGGCAACGTGTTCGCTGAGCCCGATCTTCAGCCGCCGGCGTTCCGTGCCGAGCGACCCGAGCGCCCGCTCGTGCGCCTCGAGCAGTTCGCGGGCCGCATCCAAGAACGCGCCGCCGGCTGGTGCCAGGCGCACCGAGCGTGGGGTGCGCTCGAACAGCGGCTTGCCGATATGGGCTTCCAACCGCTTGACCTTGAGGCTGACAGCCGATTGCGTCGTGCCGAGCAGATCGGCTGCACGGGTGAAACTGCGCAGGTCGGCAACGTGGACGAACGCCCGGACGGCGTCGAGATCGAGAAGATTCATTTCAATTGAAAATGAAAGAAATCACGTTTGATTTCTGTTCATTATGGCAAAGGCTTCGTATCCTCGCTACATCGAACACTGAACAAGGAGAAACGTCATGCCGCTCGCTCGTATTTCGCTGCCCGCCGGCCGCACCGCTCAATACAAGAAAGGATTGGCCGACGGCGTGTTGCGCGCGCTGGTCGAAACCTTCAACGTGCCGAAGGACGATCAATTCATGGTCCTGACCGAGCATGGGCCGCAGGACTTGATTTACAACCGCAGCTACCTCGGTATCGAGCGCAGCGACGGGTTCGTGCTGATCCAGTTGACGGTGAGCAACACGAGGCCGCTCGAGAAAAAGCGCGCGCTGTATCGCCGTATCGTCGAGTTGTTGGCCGAAGATCCCGGCATCAGGAAGGAAGACGTTTTCATCAATCTCGTGGAGGTGTTGCCCGAGAATTGGTCGTTCGGCAACGGCGAGGCGCAGTACGTCCCGCAGTGACCGGGCGGTTGCTGCCCGCCTCGCGGGCGTCGTTCCTCGTGGGGAACGAGCGCTCGCTTACGTTGCATCAAACCCCTCGGCCGCAGACGTGACTATCATGAAGGGTGCACATCAGCCGGGAGGGCGCAAGCATGTCGAGCACCGTCGAACTCGTGCTTGGGCTCGAAGCTATCTCGGCGAAGGAGTGGATGGCCGGTCCGGTTAAACCGGGCGCTCCGAGCCGCCGGACACGCGCTCCGCAGGCAGCCGCGCGCGGCAGTGCGCCCGCGCAGCGCAAGCGCGCATCCCGCACGAGCGCAAGCGCCACGCAGGGCGAGCCTGACGACGCCGGCACCGCGATCGCCGCCGCACTCGGCAGAATGCCGGGGATCGAGGCGACGAGTGCCTTCGAACGCTCGACGGCGCGAGCATTCGTCGAGCCGGAGGGGGCCTGGCGCGTCATGTTGACGGCGGCCGGCGACGGTACGCGCCACATCCGGGCGGAGCGGGCGCACGAGTTGACGCCCGGCGTCCGGCGATGCGAGACCGCGTGCGACGAACCGCTCGAAGCCGGCGTGGCGCTAGCGTTCACCGAGGCATTTCCACAAGTCCTCAAGGATGCCCTCGGCAAACCCGGCAAACTCGCGCCGTCACCGGCGCTGGCGATTCGCCGCGGCACGTGGCGCTGGAGCGGTGCCGACGGCGCTGTCGTCGATATCGAACTTAGCGATGCGCGCGCGCTTTACGACAGTATCGATGCGGAGTCGGCTGAGCAGCGGCAACGGCCGATCGCGTTTTGCGAGTTGCGGCTCATTTCTCGAATCGAGCAAGCCCCGGCTCCCCAAGAAAGGGAAGTGGCGGCGCCGAGCGCGGCGGCCGAGGTCCAAGCCGAGCGTGCCGAAATCGACAAAAACGCCGCCGCCGAACTGGACGAGCGGGCTAGGTCCGAATGGGGTGCCGTACGCGCGCTGTTCGCGGCGGCCGGTGCATTGGCCGATGCGTTGCCCGTCTTCCCGGTCTTGCAAGGCGGCTGCGAACGCGCATGCGCGGCTAGCGCGGGCAACGAGCCGGCTCGTGCCACGCGCACCGATTTGTCGAACGTGAAGACCCCGCACGAGGCGCTCGTCGCGATCGCAGGCGCCGTGGCGCGGCAGTGGTTCGGTAATGAGGCGGGGGTGCGAGACGGCAGCGGTACCGAGACCGAATTCGTGCACCAGATGCGGGTGGCATTGCGCCGGCTGAAGACCTTGCTCAAGACGTTTCCGAAGTGGGCCGACGAGCGATGGGAGCGCACGATCGTTCCCGAGCTCGATTGGCTGGGCGGCTTGCTCGGGCAAGCGCGCGATTTGGACGTATTCGTCGACGCTACTTTGCCCGCATTGGCCGGCGCGGATGTCGATGCGGCGACTTGGACGTCGCTGCAAGCGCGCGCGGCCGTCCGCCGCCACGAAGCGCGCGAGCAGGTGCGCGCCGCGCTGCGCTCGCGCCGGTACGCGGCGCTTTCCCTCGCCTGGCTGCAATGGCTGGCCTCTCTCCGGTTCTCGCACGGCCCTGTCGACATGGTGGACAAATCGCTTGTTCGCTACGCGGCTAAGCGCGTGCGCAAGCACTACGCGCGCTTGATCGAAAAGCCGGCGCTCACCGAATTGACGCCGGCCGAGCGGCATCGTCGACGAATCGAAGCCAAGCGCCTGCGCTACACGCTGGAGTTCTTCGAATCGCTTGCGTCGCACAAGACACGGCGCGCGCTGTCGAAACAGCTTGGCCGAATCCAGAGCGTGTTGGGCGACGGCAGCGACGCCACCGCGGCATTGCAGTTTCTCGAAGCGCTGGACGTATCGCCTTACGCGCACGGCTTCGCGCGGGGATGGTGCGAGGCAGTCAATCGATGGTCGGCGATCGAAGGCGAGCGACTCTTACAGGAACTCGGCAAACCTAAGATCGCGCGCGAGTCATAGCCGGTCCGCCAGGCGCATGCCGTGGCGTCGCCCGTCGCGCGCGACGAGAAGGGCTCGCACAGGCCGCCTATAATTGCCGCATCCTTTCCGCCTTCCTATGAACTCATGAGCGATCCACGCCCGTCTCCGGCTCAATCCGCCTCGAGCGGCAACAGTACGGCGCCGCTCGAGTTGGGCGGATCGGTGTGGTTGCGCGCGGGGCAGCAAACGTTGGGCGGCGCGGCGCGCATCGCCTTGCTGGCCGCGATCCGCGATACCGGTTCGATCACGTCCGCCGCGAAAGCCGTCGGCATGAGCTATAAGGCCGCGTGGGATGCTGTCGATGTCATGAACAACCTGGCGGGCGAACCGCTCGTCATGCGAGCCGTGGGCGGTAAGGGCGGTGGCGGCACGACCCTCACGCCGCGCGCGCACCGCCTGATCGAGACGTTCGATGCCGTAGAGCGCGAACATCGCAAGTTCATCGAACGCGCGAGTGCCGCAATCGAACATTTCGCCGGCGATTGGGCATTGATCGGGAGAATCGGCATGAAGACGAGCGCTCGCAACCAGCTTTACGGAATCGTCTCGCGCGTCAAGCGCGGCAGCGTCAACGACGAAATCACGCTTGCGCTCCCCGGCGGGCAGCCGATCGTTGCCGTGGTCACGCACGAAAGCACGGAAACGCTTGGGCTGGCGGTTGGCGCGCCGGCCTTCGCGCTCGTGAAGGCGTCATGGGTGATGCTGGTTGCGGACGACACCGACGCCGGACAGCCGCTGCGTTTGTCGGCCCGCAATCAACTGCGCGGCGTGGTCACGCAAGTGACGCGCGGCGCGGTCAACGCCGAAGTGTCGTTGGCGCTCGATAGCGCGGAGGGCGGATCGCCCGACCTCAATTCGACCGTGATCACCGCAATCGTGACCAACGAGAGTGTCGATACGCTCGGACTCGCGCAGGGCACGCGGGCGACGGCGGTGTTCAAAGCGTCGAGCGTGATTCTCGGTACGGCCGATTGATCGACGTCTTATGGCGCGCCGCGCGTTGGCCCGCGGACGATCAGCGCGGTGTGTTGCGCGCGGCGAACGCCTCGTAGTGCGCCACTTCCTGCACGCTGCCTTGCGCCAATTGGACGACTTGATCGCCGAATGCCGCGACGTCGGCTTCATCGTGCGTGATGAGAACCATCGGAATGTCCAAGCGCGTCTGCAACTCGGACAGTTCGCGGCGCATTCGGTCGCGCATGCCCGCATCGAGCGCGGCGAACGGTTCATCCAGCAGCAAGATTTTCGGCTCGGCCACGAGCGCGCGTGCGAGCGCGACGCGCTGCTTTTGTCCGCCTGACAGTTGCGCGGGGTAACTCCCGGCGACGGCGATCAAGTCGAATGCATCGAGCCAGTACTCGATCTCACGCGCGGTTTCGCGCGAACGCGGATTGAACCAACCGCGCTTCAGGGCAAAGCCGACGTTCTGCCTGACGTTCAGGTGCGGAAAGAGGGCGTAGTCTTGGAACAGATAAGCGGCTGCCCGCATGCGGGTGGGCACGTCGATACCGCGGGCGGCATCGAATAGCGGCACGCCGCCTAGCATGATCGTGCCCGCATCGGGCCTGAGCAGCCCGGCGACGGCTTGCAGCGTCAACGTCTTGCCCGCGCCGGACGGTCCGAACAGGACGATGCGCTGGCAACTACCGGTAAACGAAACGGCGAGTTCGAAGCGGCGCTCGCGCGTCACGAGCGTTTTGCGGATGTCGACGGTGAGCGTCATGGCGGCGTGCCGAGCTATCGAGACGTCAGCAGCTTGTGCTGCGGAACGAGCCGTCCCGCCACCAGCAACACGGCGACGCAGACCACCGACGTGATCAGGACGAGTACGTTCGCCGTGTGATCGTCGCCTGCCTGCACGGCCGAGTAGACCGCGACCGAAAGCGTCTGCGTGCGTCCCGGCAAGTTGCCGGCGATCATCAGCGTGGCGCCGAACTCGCCTAGCGCGCGCGCGAACGCGAGCAACGCTCCGCCGAGAATCCCGCGTGCGGCGAGCGGCAGCGTCACGCGGAAAAACAAGGCCGCCTCGCCGATCCCGAGCGTTCGCGCCGCGTGCTCGTATTGCGGCTCGACGGCCTCGAAGGCCGAGCGCGCCGCTTTGAGCACGAGCGGAAACGCCGCGATCATCGAAGCGATCACGGCCCCTTGCCATGTAAAGACGAGACGAATGCCGAACGTGTCGAGCCACGCGCCGATCGGGCCGCGCCGGCCCAGCAGGACGAGCAGGTAGTAGCCGAGCACCGTCGGCGGCATGACGAGCGGAAGGGTCAGCAGGGCATCGACGACATCACGCGCGTTCGAGCGCCACCGCGCGAGCGCGAGTCCCGCGGCGATGCCGAAGACCGCGTCCAGCGCCGTAGCCCATCCGGCTACTTTGAGCGATAACGCGAGTGGGATCCAAGCGTCTTGCATAACGTGCTCGAGAGCCGATCAACGCCCCGCCGGCGGCTCGAAGCCGTACTTGGCGAGGATGGCCTGACCTTGCGGCGAGAGGACCCAATCGGCGAACGCGCCGGCTTGCGCCGCATGAGCCGAACCCTTCACGACAGCGATCGGGTAGGTGACCGGCGTTCCGGTGGGCACCTTCATCGCGACTTTGACGTTTTGCGGCATCAACGCGGCATCGGTGCCGTAGACGAACCCGGCATCCACCTCGCCGCGCGCAACGTAGTCGAGCGCTTGGCGGACGTTATTGGCCAGCACGGCTTTGGCGCTCACCGCATCCCAGCTTCCGTCGTGTTCGAGCGCGGCCTTCGTATAGCGCCCGACCGGCACGGACGCCGGATCCCCCACGGCAACGCGTTTGACCCCGGCCATCGCAACCGTCTCGCGCACCGACTGCACCTTCAAACGACTGTCGGCCGGGACGATCATGACGAGCGAGTTCGTCGCGAAATCATGGCGGGTGCCCTGTACCACGGCGTTCTGGGCGACGGCTTTATCCATTGCCGTTTCGTCGGCCGAAGCGAACACGTCGGCCGGGGCGCCGTTGGCGATCTGCTGCAACAGCACATCGGACGCGCCGAAATTCAGTACCACCTTCGTGTCCGGATGCCTTTTCTCGAATGCCGTCGCCACTTCGCGGAAAGCGTTCGTCAGACTGGCGGCGGCCGAGACGATGAGCTCGTCGGCATGCGCGACACCTTGCACGGAGAACATGGCGAGCGCACCGGCAAACAATACGAGAGCGCGGATCGGGCGGCGGGCAGCGGACACGGAGGCGTTCATGAAAGCGGGAAGAAGAGTCGAAACCGACATCGTAATATAGCGCAGGTGATAACGCATCGCGCGATGCCGGACATACGGTCGCGCCTATGGCACGACAAAGGCACACGGGAAGTCGGCCGAGCGGGCTCGGCTAGGACTATCGCCGGTTCAGGTTCAAGCGAAAGGGAAGGTAAGCGCGGCGCTGCGACCCACGGGCGATGCGGGAACCGGGCGCGGCACCTGGTAGCCTGCTTTCCAGCGGGCGCGAATGAACGGACGGTCGCGGCCCGATAGGTGCAACGCGATGTGCGTAATCCAATACTGGGTGGGCACGCGCACGTCGTGCATGGCGGCGGCGAGCATGAGCAGGCTGACGGCCACCGGCACGGCCGACAACTTGCTGGGCTTGACGTCCCAGGCCAACCGGATGAACACGATCGCGGCGAGTGCGCCGACGATGCAGCCGGCGACGGCCTCGGACGGCGAATGCGCGCTCAATACGACGCGAGAAAGGCCTACCGCGAGGCCCGCCGCGAGGCCGAGCACGACGCCCGCTATCCGGAAGCGCGGGCGGGCGGGCAACAGCGTCAAGAACAAGGCCACCGGGTAGACGGCGGTAGAAAGCATCGCATGCCCGCTTACACCGGTGAAATCCCATTCGCGAATGCCGACGCCCCAGCCGAGGAACGCGAGCTTGGTGAGCGTGACGAGGCCCGCTGCCGCACCGACGATAACGAGCCATCCGAGCGCCAGACGCCCCGAATAACCGATCGCGAGCCACAAGGCGATCGCGATCGCGAGCGGCAGCGTGAGTCCCGCGCCACCGAGGCGCGTGATCGAAAACCAGAGATGGATAGGCAATTCGTACATATCGGGCATAGGCCGCGCGGGTGGGGCGCGCGGCTCCTATCTACTTAACGCACGGGCCGCTCGAAACGACGACAGGCGTAACGTGAAGGGACAGTATAACGAGCAGGGCGGCCCTCGGTGCTGCCCGATGTGCGACGACGCACGAGCGGCCGGCATCCCATTTGATGCGAGTGTTGCACGGGCGTCGAAACGCGAAGAGGGTATATTGTGCATTGCGTCATAAAACTGCGCCGCACGTATGAACCGTCCCTTTTTAGCGAGCCACGTCCGATGACCAAAAGTTTGACGAAACTCTGGCTGCAAGGTTTCAAGCGCATCATGTCGAGCGTGCCTGCGGCTCAAGCGGAATGGTTGCGCCAAACCGCGAAGCCTAAGCGCCGCCCCCGTGCCGAGCCTAAACGGCGCAAGGTGGAGCGCGATGTGCCCGGCGGCCGCGAGGCGCACCAATCGCGAGTGCGTCCGCGCGCCGGTGCCTGGACGAAAGGGCAATGGACCCGCTCGTACCATTCGGCGCCGCCCGTGCCGGGCCGCCTGGTCAACCATCTCTCATATGGCCTATATGTGCCGCCGACGGCCGTGAAAGGCGCCACCCCGGTCGTCGTCATGTTGCACGGCTGCAAACAGACCATCGACGAGTTCGCGATGGGTACGCGAATGAACCTGGTGGCGGATGCCAACGGCTTCGCCGTCGTTTATCCCGAACAATCGAAGCATGCGCACGCGCACCGGTGCTGGCATTGGTACGACGATCGCGATACGGCCGGACTCGGCGAGGCCCGCGCGGTCGTGTCGCTCGTCGATTCCCTGATCGCCCATCATGGGATCGATCCCGAACGCGTTTACGTCGCCGGCTTGTCCGCCGGCGCGGGCTTGGCGGCGTTGCTCGCGCTTTACAACCCGGAGCGGTTCGCGGCCATCGCGTTGCACTCGGCGCCGGCATTGGGCGAAGCGCATTCGGGGATGACAGCGATGGACGTCATGCGGCGCGGCGTGCGACGCGATCCCATCGCGCTGATCGACACGATCGTCGATGTCGCGAATTACCCGGGAATGCCCGCGATCGTCGTGCATGGCGACGCCGACCGCGTGGTCGCCCCGAAGAACGCGGAGCAACTGGGTCAAGCCTTTTTACGCCTGAACGGCTTCGTCGATCGCTCCGGTGCCTGGATGGCCGGCACCTTGCGCGAAACGCGCGATGGGGCCGCGCAGATACACGATTACCTAATGAGCAACCGTTGCTTGTTGAGGGTGTGCAGCGTCGCGGGCCTCGGTCACGCATGGGCCGGCGGCGACGAGGCCGTTCCGTTCCATTCCGAAACGGGGCCGGACGCAAGCGCGTTGATTTGGGCGTTTTTCCGCGACCACCGTAGGCGTCCGTCGGCGACCCTGCGCCGGGCGGCGGCGCGATAGCGCCACGGCGCCGGAAACGACGATTCGATGCAAAAAAGCCACAGCCTCGGATAGTGCTGGCGTATTCCTAGGGTTTTCCCTATAATTCGGGTTATCGCTTAGGTGTTAACACCTATCACTGCCGAGGTCATCATGTTCCTGCTTAGCCGCCTGTTCCTTCTTCTGACGCAAACGGCCGAAGAGCGCCAAAAGGCGCGCAACGACGCCTACTTGGCCGAAGCCACCGACTTGTACGACCTCGAGTTCCGCATGCGCAAGCTCGACCGCGAAGCCGTGGTGGTTCAGCCGTCCTGGCAAGCCGCACGCTGAATTGCGCATACCGGCGCTGTAGCGCCGGTCCGGTTCATACGCTGCTAGTTCCGGCCCCGTTATCCAACGGGGTTTCGTGCACGCCATAGCCGCCGCGGTAGGTCGCGTAGTGGAGCGATAACCGATGTTGAGAGCGAAAGAAGTCCTTTCGTCAAAATAGCCGCGCGCGTACGCGATCAAGCAAGCTTGGTGGCATAGCGATGCTGTGATCCTCTTGCTTGTCGTCGTCTTGGTAGATGATGCTGTGTGGCCCGGTGGTCAGCGGTTCATGCCCTGGCCGGCCGTCCCAAAAGACCTTGTAGTGCCGTTTGGCCAGAAGCGCACCCTGCTCGTCAGTGACCGTAAGTTCAACGGCCTCCATGCTATCGCCGAGGAAGTGGCTGTTATTTATTCCACTTCCACAAATACCGATCGTGTACTTTTTGCCGTCGAACGTCTTTATGCCCCCGTTCAATTTGCTGCTGTAGTTGTATTTCTGGCAATTGTAATATTGGTTGTCAACAAAGAAGCCGGTTATTAATAAAAGAAGCGTAAACCAAAAAACAATCGCCGGTGTCATCTTGAGAAGCTCACGCCAGAACGAATTTTCTGTCTTGTAAATCGAGTGCGCCTTGTACGCAAAAAACAGCGCAACCAAGAATAGCGCGCCAATTTCTATTTGCTTGTCCAAGTGCAAGGCGGCGACAACTAGCCCATTGTGAATGTTGATCGGGAGAAGCCAATCAACGACTGCGCACACCGAAGCCACAGCGCAGACCGATGCAGCAACTAGGGTAACGTTTCTCAGCGACCGGTAGCAGTACTGAAGTACGGACGACATATCGTTTCCAGTTTAATGACAATGGGCGTTTTGAGCTTGCGGAGCTCAGGTTTGCTATAGATCATGAAATCCTCGCCTCGCTTGTGTTTTGCTCTCCACTCATTATAAGTCCTGTTGTAAACGGGCCAGTAAACGTCCTTTTTAAATAGCTTTCTAAAGAATCTTCGTCTTGTGTCGACTGGTTTGTCGATTTCCTTTCCGATTGATAGGTAGTCCCAATTGATTTCTTTCTTCTCGAGCTTGTCGTTGTGGTCAAGCCTCATTTTCCATCCTGGTCGTATTTGACCGAGCAAATCATTGGCTGCCAAGATGTAGGATGTAACCATGCCACTTCTGTTCCAGTGGCCGAGATATTGGCTGTTGGAGTGATCAACGTCGTTGAAAGAATAATTATCCTTGAGGTAGACGTATATGTGGGTTAATTTTGCCACTGAATCGATGCAATATTCAGCCGGCTTTCTGTCATATTTGAAGAATTTTTCTTTGCTGATTTCGACTTTTCCGATGGCGGCATACAATATGAAATTTCCTAATGTTGCAGACAAGTCGGTTAATGTCAGTCGGTCGAGTGTGTCGAATATATCAACCATCTTTCGCTGAATCTGCCAGTCAATGTGGAATTGCCTTATGTCGGAGTTGATGACGGCTGTTTCGAAGCCGAGGTTGGGGTTGGTGCTTTTCGTGCCGGTGAACGTCTTGGTAACGTGCTCGGTGACTTTGTGCCTGATCAGGGCAAGTGCCTTTTCTGAGCGGATGTCCGCAGAAACTAATTCGTTAAGCCGTTCTTGAACTTTGCCGTATTTCAATGCCCAATCGATGGTAACGGTTGTATCGTCTAGAGGTTGCTCCCCGTCGGCCTTATCGTTGTACACGTGGCTCGGACCAGTGAACCATTTCCTGGCAATCGTTGCTGCTATGGGCCATCCCATCTTGTCCATTGCGTCGGGAACGTCTTGCAGGTCGAATTCGGGGATTGCCGCGTGATTCTCGGCGTCGTCGGACTGTGGCTTCGGCGGTTCCTTTGGGTGCTGCTTCGCGGACTGTTTGGCAAGCTGCTTGTACTTATCTGCTTCCGCTTGCCGGGATTTGGATTGGTTGGCGGTGGGCCTGGTTGGCGGCGGAGGCGGAGCTTCACCAGGAGCAAGTCTGTCATACGATATTTTTTGCGGCGTATTTATGGGAACCGCACCGCGAGACCCGTCGTGTTTCTTCCACACCTTCCCATGAAAGACAGAAGATCCGATGGTGTAATAAGGAACCTTTCTCACTTTTGCCATTGCTTACCTGCTATGTCGATGCGGGACATCGAGTAATATCAGGGGGAGGCAAAACGGAGCGATACGTGCGGAAATTTAGGACCTTATCCGCCTCTTGAGATGGCCCGGCTCGTCTGTTCGATAGACTGAATGATCAGTTCATTGATATGCGGCACGTTGTGGCCGTGCCTGCATAAGTCGGCGAGAGATTTCAGGGATTTTCGCCGTTTTGACCTTCCTGCACGCCGTAGCAGCCGCGGTAGGTCGCGTAAAACGAGCAGTACAGCATCGTCGTCAGCGTGATCGATACGGGGAAGATGACGGTGAACGCGTACTCGGTCGCGCCGATGGCGTTCATCAGCAGCGACACGGCGATCGAGACGACGACGGCCGTGACGAACCACAGCAGGCCGTACACGATGAAGGCACCGCGGTTGCGCCAGCAGGTGACGAGGCTGAAAAACATCGCCTTGACGGGCGGCAGATCGTGCCAGGCCGTCAGCACCGGCGCAAACCAGAACAGCATCGCCACAGGCACGTAGCATACGAGCGCGACGAGCACCGCGTTCATCAGCGCACCCCCCTCGAGTGTCTCGGGCGAGGGCGGCTGCGTGCTCATCATCAGCTTGAACAGTTCGCCGCCGTCGGCGAGCGCCGATCCTGCGAACACGAGCGCGATGGCAACCAGATACATGCCGCCGAGTTCGAACAAGCGCATCGCACCGCGCGCACCGTAGGACCGAAATCCATCCACCAGCACTGTCGGAAATACGATCTTGCCGGCGATCGTATCGCGGCAGGCCGTCATGAAGCCCACCGCCACGCCCGGGATCAATAGGAGCGGCAGCACCGCGCCGACGATCGGAATCCTCGAAATCGCCAACATCGCGAGTATGTAGGTGAAGAAAATCGTCAGGAATCCGAGCGGATTGCGACGGAACAACCAAATGCCTTGCCGGTACCAGACGTAGCCGGTCTTTGCGGAAACTTCAGTCAGTTGCATGTATTTGACGCATCCAAACGCGTGACGTCGGCGAGACGGTCGCGCAAGATGCGTTCGAAATGGGTTGGGTCGTGCGGCTTGAGCATCTGAGCCGCGCGAGGCAAGTAAAAATCATAGAGACGCGACACCCAGAAGCGGTAGGCGCCCGCCCTCAGCATATCCGACCAGTGCCGCCGTTCCTCCGGCGTGAAAGGCCGCACCGTCTGGTAGGCGCGTAGCAGCGCATCCGCACGGGTAGGGTCGAGCCGGCCGGTGGCAAGATCCACGCACCAATCGTTCACCGTGACCGCCACGTCGAACAGCCACTTGTCGCACCCGGCGAAATAGAAATCGAAGAATCCGCCGAGGCGCACCGTATGACTCGTCTGCGGCGCGGCCGGCGCGAACAGCACGTTATCGCGAAATAAATCGCAGTGGCAGGGGCCGCCCGGTAGCGACGCATAGTCGGCCGATGCAAAGAACGCGCTTTGGTGCGCGAGCTCTGTCGTCAACAACTCGCGTTGCGGCTCGGCCAGAAACGGCAGCACTCGGGGCACGGTTTCTTGCCACCATGGCAGGCTGCGCAGATTCGGCAGATAAGGCTTGAAATCGCGCCCGGCCAAGTGCATGCGAGCAAGCATTTGACCGACTTCGGCGCAATGCTCGGAGCCGGGCGCCAACTCGCACTGACCCGGCAGTTTGCTCACGATAGCCGCGGGTTTGCCGTGCAGCAGGCCGAAGAGCGCGCCGTCCGTGCGCGGCATCGGGTCTGGAACAGGCACGCCGTGGTGCGCGAGGTGGCGCATCAGTTCGAGGTAAAACGGCAACTGCTGGGCCGTCAGTTTCTCGAAAATCGTCAGCACGAAGGCGCCGCGCGTGGTCGTCAGAAAGAAATTGCTGTTTTCGATGCCGGAAGGGATGCCGCGGAAATCGACGACATCGCCGAGATCGTAATGGCGCATCCACTGCGCGAGATCGGTTTCGTTGACGACGGTAAAGACGGCCATGCGGAAGGCTTCAAATACGATTGAATGGGACGCGGCGCGCGACGT
Source organism: Trinickia dabaoshanensis (assembly GCF_002879885.1). GTDB lineage: Bacteria > Pseudomonadota > Gammaproteobacteria > Burkholderiales > Burkholderiaceae > Trinickia > Trinickia dabaoshanensis. The sequence goes on along the minus strand of NZ_PNYA01000018.1, from coordinate 119,229 downwards.
TGGCGTCGCGTGCCGCGCGGCCGACCGTGCGAGGTCGAGCCGCGGCGAATCGAGCGCGGCGATCAGTAGTGCAGATTGATCGACGGCAGTCGCGTGCTGGGTTGGCCGCTGCTATGGACCTGGGGCGACGTATCCGGCGACGCGCTCATTTGATAGCGCGTGCCGAAGTTCGAATGAACGTCGATTTCGACGGGCTTGCCGCGATCGCGATACTCGGTGATCTCCGTTCCGTTGCGGCTCTTCTCGTGGAAGCTGGGCGTGCGCGGGACGTCGTTGATATCGACCTTGGACGACACTTCGGCGGCGGGACGATTGATCTCGGTCAGGTCGGGCAGGCCGGCCGCCTTGTTGGCTGCGCGCTGCGCTTCGCGCGCTTGCGCGTTGTCGGCCTGGGCCGCGAACGCGAGGCGCGGTGCGGCAGCCAGACTCGCAACGGCGAGCGCGGCGCAAACGGCGGCGGAAATGTACGGCTTCATGATGGGTCTCCGGAAGATCCCCGGATTCTAACAAATGCGCCCCGCGCGCCGTGCGAGAACCGGCGAATTCGCGCCGCGTTCGGCCATTCGGCCTAGGGCCGGATGACGGCGCTTCGTGGTAATGTCGTTGCAACGAACGAGGCGAAACGCACGATGAAAAACGATCTGACACAACACGCGCATACGATGCATCCCACGGACTTCCCGACCGAGGCGTTCGCCGATGCCGCCGACGCCGTCACGCGTCTATCCGAGATCTACGAAACGAACGCCGCTTTTTTGCGCGACGCTTTTGCGCGCTACCGCCGCAACGAGCCGTTGGGCGAGCGCGTGCGGGCGTGCTATCCGTTCATCCGCGTACGCACCGACGTCAATACGCATGTGGATTCGCGCCGCTCCTACGGCTTCGTCGCGGGGCCGGGCGTGTTCGAGACCACGGTGACGCGTCCCGACTTGTTCGGTAACTACTATCGGGAGCAACTGCGTCTGCTCGCGAAAAATCATCATGTCGCGATCGAGGTCGGGCTCTCGCAGCAGCCCATTCCGATTCACTTCGCCTTCGCGGAGGGCATTCACCTCGAGGGCGATCTCGGGCGCGAACGCTTGATGGCCATGCGCGACGTCTTCGATACGCCGGATTTGGCCGCGCTCGACGATCGGATCGTCAACGGCACTTACGAGCCGCTGCCGGGCGAACCGTTGCCGCTTGCACTGTTCACGGCACCGCGCGTCGATTTCTCGTTGCATCGGCTCAAACACTACACGGCGACTTCGCCCACGCATTTCCAGAATTACGTCCTGTATACGAACTACCAGTTTTATATCGACGAGTTCACGAAGCTCGGCCGGCAATTGATGGCGCACACCGACGACGAAGAATTGCGCGCTTATCGAAGCGAGTACACGTCGTTCGTCGAGCCCGGCGACGTGATCACCTACAACGCGAACCTGGGCGAGCAACCCGACGAGGGCACGGTGCCGGCGCGATTGCCGCAAATGCCCGCTTACCACTTGAAGCGCGCGGACGGCAGCGGCATCACGATGATCAACATCGGTGTGGGGCCGTCCAATGCAAAGACGATCACCGACCACATCGCGGTGCTACGGCCGCACGCATGGGTCATGCTCGGGCACTGCGCGGGGCTGCGCAATACGCAGCGGCTCGGCGATTACGTGCTCGCACACGGTTATGTGCGCGAAGACCACGTACTCGATGCCGATCTGCCCCTGTGGGTGCCGATCCCGGCGCTGGCCGAAGTGCAGGTGGCGCTCGAGCGCGCCGTCGCGCACGTGACGCGCCTCGAGGGCGCGGAACTCAAACGCGTGATGCGGACGGGTACGGTCGCGAGCGTCGATAACCGAAATTGGGAGTTGCGCGACCATCGCGAACCGGTTCAACGCCTTTCGCAAAGCCGAGCGATCGCCCTCGATATGGAAAGCGCGACGATCGCCGCGAACGGCTTCCGCTTTCGGGTGCCCTACGGCACGTTACTGTGCGTGTCGGACAAGCCGCTGCACGGCGAACTCAAATTGCCCGGCATGGCCGATCAGTTCTATCGCGCTCAGGTCGATCAGCATTTGCAGATCGGGGTAAAAGCGATGGAGCTGCTGCGGATGAACGGGCTCGATCGGCTCCATAGCCGAAAACTGCGCAGTTTCGCGGAAGTCGCATTCCAGTAAGCCGAACCTATTGCCCACGCCGGGCGCGTGGGCAAACCATTTTTTTTGAATTTTTTTTGGAACCTCTTGTCTGTAAGCTTGTGGTAATGAATGTGGAAATTGTTTGAAAGAATGATTTCCCCATTCTGTCCGGAACTACAGTGGGAGGACATCGATGAATTACGCGAAGCGGCTGCTGCTCGCGAATCGCGCTTGGTCGCAAGAGGCCAAGGCGCGAGACCCTGGTTTTTTCGAACGACTCGCGCAAGGCCAACAACCGCGCGTGCTTTGGATCGGGTGCTCCGATAGCCGCGTGCCGGCCGAAGGGATCACCAACGCGCAACCGGGCGAGCTGTTCGTCCATCGCAACATCGCCAATCTTTATACGTCCGACGACGGCAACACATCGAGCGTCGTCGAATATGCCGTGCATGCGCTCGGCGTCGAGCACATCGTCATTTGCGGGCACCACCACTGCGGCGGCGTGCGCGCGGCGTTGTCCGCGCCGTCCGGCGCCTTGCCTGCCGTGAACCGGCGCATCGCCGGCTTGCGTCAACTCGCGCATCGCCATCGGAACGCGTTGAACGCGATCGACGAGTTCGAAGCCCGTGTCGACCGATTGGTTGAATTGAACGTCATCGAACAAGTCAGGCTTCTGCGCGAATCGCCGATCTTGTCGAGCGCTGCGCGCAAGCCTACGGTGCACGGCTGGGTGTTCGGGCTCCGCGAAGGGCTGTTGACCCCACTGACCGATTTCGAAGATGCGCCGCATCGCGCATCGGCTGCGATTGTCGAAGCTTGACGCGCGTCTTCATCGCACCTACTCGCACGATTTTTCACGATCATTTTCGATTCGTTCGCCGCCTAGGTCGCGCGGCGCGACGCCATTCGACTATTCGCTTTCCATAAAGCTATGTCACTTCCCCGCCTATCGCCTTCCTCTTTTTCGCTTTCGACGTTGCGTAGCGACGTCTTCGCCGGCATCGTCGTATTTCTCGTTGCGCTGCCGTTGTGCCTCGGCATCGCGACCGCATCGGGCGTGCCGCCGTTTGCCGGTCTGGTCTCCGGCATCGTCGGCGGTCTGATCGTCGCGTTGTTGAGCGGCTCGCATTTGAGTGTCAGCGGGCCGGCTGCGGGGCTCGTCGTCATCGTCGTGTCCGCGATCGCCTCGCTCGGCAGCTTCTCCGCATTTTTGGCCGCCGTGTTGATTGCCGGCGCATTGCAGGTCGCGTTCGGGCTGCTGCGCGCGGGGCGTATCGCGAGCTTCGTGCCCGCGGCCGTCATCAAAGGGATGCTGGCATCGATCGGCATCATATTGATCGTCAAGCAAATCCCGCTGGCCGTCGGCCTCATTGGCGAGGCCGAGTCGAATCTCATGCATCCGGGGGCGGTCTCGACGCCGCTCGGCGCCATGCTCCCCGTGGCACTCGCGCTTTGCACGGCGTCCGTCGCGATTTTGTTCGCGTGGGAAACGCCGCAAGCGAAGCGTTATGCGTTCGTGCGCGCCGTGCCGGGCCCTCTGGCCGTCGTTGCGCTCGGCATCGGCGTGACGGTGTTGCTGGATCGATTTGCGCCGCCGCTCTCGGTGCCGCTCGAGCATCGCGTCTCGCTCGCCGCGCTCGATTCGCCGGCGGCGCTCGTCAATGCAATCTCGATGCCCGATCTCTCGCAATTGGCGAGCCCCGACGTTTGGCGTGTCGCCGTGACGCTCGCCATCGTGGCGAGTCTCGAGACGCTGCTGAGTCTCGAAGCGCTCGAGCGAATCGATCCGAAGCGCCGGCGCGTATCGCCCGATCGCGAGTTGAAGGCGCAGGGCGCGGGCAATATCGTCGCCGCCTTGCTCGGCGGGTTGCCGCTGACGGCCGTCATCGTGCGCAGTTCGGCGAATGTGCACGCCGGGGCGCAGACCCGCATGTCCGCCGTCATTCACGGCGCGTTGCTGCTTGCGAGCGTGTTCATGCTGACCGCGGTGCTCAATTGGATTCCGCTGGCGAGTCTCGCGGCCATCTTGATCCAAACCGGGTATAAGCTCGCCAAGCCGCGGCTCTTCATCGAGATGGTTCGCGAAGGCGCCGGGCGATGCGTGCCGTTCGCCGCGACGATCATCGGCGTCCTCGCCACGGATTTGCTGATCGGCATCGGAATCGGCATGGCGGCGAGCGCGCTCATGGCTATGCAGGCGAGCCTGTCGCGCACGTTCGTGTTGACCCGGCACGACGATTACTTCTTGCTGTCGGTGCGCAAGGATGCGACGTTCTTCGCCAAGCCCATGCTGGACCGCTGCCTTGCGCAGATTCCCGAGCGTTCGACCGTGCTGATCGACGCCGAGCGCGCCGATTTCATCGATACGGACATTCGCGATGCCATCGATGCGTTCGTGCGCGATGCGCCGCATCGACAGGTGACGGTGGAGCGCTTGCGTTGGCCCGGCCTGTCGAACGCGGCGTTGGCGGTGCCCTCCGCCGCGAAATAAAGGCCGCGCCGCATCGATCGGCGACCGGCATTCGGCGGCCAACGACGGTTGGCCGCCCGCAACCAGCTATCATGTGCGCAATTTGAAAATTAACGAGCCAACGCGCCCGATCTGCTGGAGAACTCTATGGCTTCCCCTCAAGATAGCGTCAGCATGGCGCTGTTCTGCGACTTCGAGAACGTCGCGCTCGGCGTTCGCGATGCGAAGTTCGAGAAATTCGACATCAAGCCGGTGCTTGAACGGCTGCTGCTCAAAGGAAGCATCGTCGTCAAGAAAGCGTACTGCGATTGGGATCGCTACAAGGCCTTCAAGGCGTCCATGCACGAAGCCAGTTTCGAGCTCATCGAAATCCCGCACGTGCGGCAATCGGGCAAGAATTCCGCGGATATCCGGCTCGTCGTCGATGCCCTCGATCTTTGCTACACGAAGTCGCACGTCGATACGTTCGTGATCATCAGCGGCGATTCGGATTTTTCGCCGCTCGTCTCGAAGCTGCGCGAGAACGCGAAGAAAGTGATCGGCGTGGGCGTGAAGAACTCGACATCCGATCTTTTGGTCGCCAATTGCGACGAATTTATTTTTTACGACGACCTCGTTCGCGAGCAGCAGCGCGCGAACGCTAAGCGCGAGGCGCGCGAAGCGAGCGTTGCCGCTAAACGGGTGGCCGACGAGGACAAGCAGCCGAAGGCCGAAATGGAGTCGCGCAAGGCGAAGGCCATTGCGATCGCAGTCGAAACGTTCGACGCGCTCGTTTCGGAGCGCGGCGAGAGCGGCAAGATTTGGGCCTCCGTGCTCAAGAGCGCGATCAAGCGGCGCAAGCCCGATTTCAGCGAGTCGTATTACGGCTTCCGCGCATTCGGCAATTTGCTCGACGAAGCGCAAGCGCGTGGCTTGCTGGAGGTGGGCCGCGACGATAAGTCCGGGGCATTCGTTTTCCGGCCGAGTCAAACGCCGGGTCTCGAAGTGCCGAAGCAAGGGGCTGCGCAAGTCGTCGCGGAAGCCGGCGTACTCGAGAACGGCTCGGCGCCCGAGGTGGGTCATAAGGGCCGGAAGAAAGGCAAAGGCGTTCGCAAGCAAGGGCGCGATCGCGCCCCCGCGGCTGCCGCTCTAGCCGTCGAAACGCCTGAAATCGTGGAAGCCATGCCGGAAGTCATGGCGGAAGCGGCGCCGGAATTTGCACCGGAACCTAATATCGCGCCCGCCTCGGCGCTAGACGAAGCAGTGCCGATGCCGGCGGCGCCGAGCGAAGCCGCGGCGGAGCCGGCGCCCAAGGCGCGTCGCGCACGCAAGGCGCCGGCGAAAAAGTCGCCGGCCAACGGCGCTCGAGCGTTGCAGGCCGAGCCGCAAGCCGGCGAGCCCGCCGCACCGAGCGCGGACCAAGCGAAGCCGGCAAAGGCCCCGCGCAAATCCGCATCGCGAACGAGCCGCGCGCGCAGGGCGCCGACGGAAAGCAACAACGGACAATGAGTCGGCTGACGACTCGCCAGGAGAATGAATGTGTTGATTTGTAGGAATCAGAGCTGTCAGGCGCAGTGGGAACAGGCCGACGTCGTCATCAAAAACGAAGGGCAAGGGCTGTTGTTCCGCTGCCCGATGTGCGGCGCGCGCAATTACGTGGAGAAATTCGAAGACGAGAACGGCAACGTCGTCTACGAACAAATCGAGGGAAAACCCTTTATTTGACGATCGTTTGACGTTCAGGATCGAGCAAACCCGCCTCGGCGCGTCCGATGCGGGAGTCGCCGGTGCGCCGTGCCCGCTTCGATTGTCGGTTCGGGCGTCAACCGAAGCGGCTGCCGAGACGTTGTAATAGACCATAAGTTGCTACATCGATCGCCCGGCGCGGTCCCCACGATCCTGGTCTGTACAAAACGGCGCGTCGACGCCGCAGCCATGACCCTCTCCGTTGCCGCCGAGAACGACCGATTCACAGGAAATGCAAGACGCTAGTCACGGAGACCGCCCCTCGAGAGTCGTAGCCGCGTTTTACGCGAAAGCGCGTCGCATGAACCACAAGCGTCTCGTTTCGCCCGCGCTAGCGCTGGTCATCTGCATTTTGCTGCTCCTCGCGCTGCAGAAAATCTCTCAGAGCATCGATTACCATTCCGTCAGCCGGCAATTGTTCTGCATTGTCCCTGGCCGATGGGCCGCCGCGCTCGCCGCCACGGCGCTGAGCTTCGTCGCCCTGGTCGCGCGTGACGAAATCGGTTTGCGTCACGTCGACGCAAAAGTGCCGCGCTCCCTGCTCTGGATCGGGGCCACGGCGGCGTCCGCACTCGGCAACATCGCGGGCTTCGGCGCGCTGACGGGCGGAGCGGTGCGCTACCGCGTGTATGGCGCCGCTGGCGTCACGTCGTCGCAGATCGGCCGCCTGACGTTGCTGACGAGCGGCTCGCTCATTTTGGCAACGTTGCTGATCACCGCGGTCGGTGCGCTGGCGGATACGAGCGCGCTCTCGGCGATGACGCATCTCGCGCCGCTTACCTTGACGATCGGCAGCGTGATCGTCCTTCTGGCCCTGATCGTCGCTGTCGCGTGCTGCGGTTCCGCGACCAAACGGTTTCGCACGCGCTGGGCGGCCGTCACACTGGACATTCCCTCCCGGGGAAGCCTCGTATCGCAGCTTATTTTCGGCGTGATCGATGTGGTGGGGGCGGGCGCTGCGTTGTGGGTGTTCTTGCCCGGCACGCACGCCGGTTTCATGAGCTTTCTTGCCATCTACTCGGCGTCGCTTCTGCTCGGTATCGTGGGCCATACGCCCGGGGGCGTCGGCGTATTCGAATCCGTGATGGTCTTCGCGTTGCGCGGCGACATCGCTACCCCATCGCTTCTGGCGGCGCTGCTGGCCTATCGCGCCGTCTATTTCGGTCTGCCGCTCGTACTCTCCGCGGCCGTGCTGGTGGGCTACGAAGCGCGGGCGCTGCGCAAACGCTTGCCGCTGCGTACGGTGGCGCGCTTGGGCCGCATTGCGCCGCTGTTTCTGTGCTTGATCACGTTCGTGGTCGGCTCGATGTTGATCGTGTCGAGTGCGACGCCGGCGCTGGCCCATCGCCTCGCGTTGTTGCGTGAGCTCGTGCCGTTGTGGGCGCTCGAAGGTTCGCAGTTGGTGAGCGGCGTGTTCGGCGTATTGCTGCTGTTCGTGTCGCGCGGGTTGCTGCGCCGGCTCGATGCCGCATGGTGGCTGGCCGTCGTACTGACGGCCGTCAGTCTCGTGTTGTCGGTCATCAAAGGATTGGCTTTCGTCGAGGCGGGCGTGCTCGCCTCGTTGCTCGTCTTGTTGCTCTGCACGCATCGGGGCTTTACCCGGCGCGCGGCGTTGTTCGCCGAGCCGTTTACGCCCGGATGGTTGATTTCCGTGGCGATCGTGCTGATTTGCTCGGCATGGGTGATGTTTTTCGCGTACCGCAACGTGCCGTATCGAACGGATCTGTGGTGGGAGTTCGCGTTCCATGCGCCCGTGTCTCGCTCGCTGCGGGCGATGCTCGCGTCGAGCCTGGTCGCCACGGCTTTCGCCGTGTGGCAGCTTTTGCGCCCCGCGGCCGGACGCTTCGTTCATCCTAGCGCCGCGGACCTGAGCGATGCCGTCAGGATCATTCGTTCGCAAGAGCGCAGCGATGCCGGGCTGGCCATGATGGGCGACAAGAGTTTCTTGTTCTCCGATTCGCGCGAAGCGTTCCTGATGTTCGCCAAGCATGGCCGCACGTGGGCGGCGTTGCACGATCCTGTCGGCCCGCGCGCCGAATGGCCCGAACTGATTCGCAAGTTCGTCATGCTCGCGCACAAGCACGGGGGACGGGCCGCTTTTTATCAAGTCAGAGCCGACTCGTTGCCGTTGTATCTGGATTCCGGGCTGACTCTGATGAAACTCGGCGAAGAGGCGCAACTCGCGCTCGAGCAATTCGATCTGAGCGGACCGAAGCGCGCGGCGTTGCGTTACTCGATGCGCCGGGCCGAGCGCGACGGCTGCGCCGTGGAGGTCATCGACGCCGCGGCCATGCCCCAGCATATGGATTCTCTGCGCCGGATTTCGGATGGCTGGCTCGACAGCCGTTCCGCGCGGGAGAAGAGCTTCTCGGTGGCGGCTTTCAGCGATGCGTATCTCGCGGCGCAATCGGTCATGCTCGTTCGGCAAAACGGCGTCCCCGTTGCATTCACGACGTTTATGACCACCGATCTGAACGTCGAGGCGACGGTGGGGGTCATGCGTCATGTGGCCGATGCCTCGCCGTTCGTGATGGATTATCTGTTCGTGCAACTGGCGATGCACTTGAAGGACGCGGGTTATCGCCATTTGAGTCTCGGTGTCGCGCCGTTTTCCGGGGTGCGCCCGATGCCGCTCGGTTCGCCGCTTCACCAACTGGGCTCGCTCGTCTGGCGTTTCGGCGGCCGCTTCTACAACTTTCAAGGCCTGCGGGCTTTCAAGGGTAAGTTCCAGCCGCGCTGGGAGCCGCGTTATCTCGCGGTATCGGGTTGGGCGAGCGCGGTCCTGACGCTACTCGATCTTTCGATTCTGGCGGGGGGCCGCCGTTCATGACACTTCACGCAGTATTGAAATCGTTCAAATGGCTGGCGTTGTTCGCGAGCGTGTCGTCTGTTTGTATCGGTGCGCAAGCGGCTGAAACACAGATTTCGGGCGGACGTTACGGCGATGTCATCGTCCAATGGCCGCAAGGAGAAATGCGCGGCTTCGTCGTTCTGTTCTCCGCGGGCAAGGGCTGGACCGCGGCCGATTCGCAAGCGGCACACGCGTTGGCCGAGCAAGGCGCGTTGACCGTGGGCGTGGATACCGGGCGCTATGCGGCGAACCTCGCGGCGGCGGACAAGGCATGCCGGCATTTGGATGGAGATGCGGAAGCGGTCAGCCATCAGCTCGAACGCCAGTTGAAGTCGAATCGATATTTCGCGCCGATCATGGCGGGCACGGGGCAAGGGGCGACGCTCGCGCTGCACGTGCTCGCGCAGGCGCCCGCGAATACGATCGCCGGCGCGGCGGCCGTCGATGCGCAAGGCAAACTGAACGCGGACTTCGCGCAATGCCCGCCCGATCCGACGATCAGCCGCGGCAGTGCGTTGCCCGGCTTCGTCGAGGTGGGCGTAAGCAAGCCAAGCGCGATCGGTGCGATGCAAGCCGCCGAGCGCTCCGCCGTGAAGGAAGGGGCCGATACGCCGGGATTCAATTTCGGGAAGAACGCGGATAGCATGGCGGCGCCGTTGTTGGCCAAAGCGCCTCGCATGTTCCCGGCCGCGACGACGAGAGCCGATCAGCTCGTCGCATTGATCAAGCCGCATTTGTTGGCCGAAACGGTGGGCGAGCAAGACGTCTCCGATCTGCCGCTCGTCGAATTGCCCGCGGCGCATCCGCGCGGGATGCTTGCGATCGTCATGTCGGGCGACGGCGGATGGCGCGACCTCGACAAGACCATCGGCGAGCAACTGCAAAAAGACGGTGTGTCGGTCGTGGGTTGGGATAGCTTGCGTTATTTCTGGAGCGAGAAAAGCCCCGAGCAAGTAAGCCGTGATTTGAGCCGCGTGCTACGTGCTTATGGCGCGCGCTGGCATGCAACGTCGTTCGCGCTGATCGGCTATTCGTTCGGCGCCGACGTGATGCCTTTCGCCTACAACTTACTGCCCGCCACGTTGCGCAATCAAGTTTCGATCGTTTCGCTGCTCGGCTTCGCGCCCGCCGCCGATTTCCAGGTGCGCGTGACGGGCTGGCTGGGCATGCCGGCGAGCGACAAGGCGCTGCAAGCGAAGCCGGCCATGGATCGGCTTCCCGCCGGGCTCGTTCAGTGCTTCTACGGCGAAAACGAGACCGACACGTTGTGCCCCGCATTGACCGCTACGCAAGAAGTGATACGTACGCCGGGCGGACACCATTTCGATCACGGCTACGACGTGTTGGAACGGCGCATCCTCACCGGCTGGGAAAAACGTATGCATGGCGATGGCGGCACGCACGCGAGCCAATAGCGCAAAAGTGCCGAACGGTAGAACGCCCACGGTTCAAGCGGGACCGGCCGAACGAGCGGTCGACTTGGATGCCATGCACAAGGCATTGGCGGGGCGGCCGGACGCGCAAGCGCAACTGCAGCGCACTACAGCGGCGCGAAGAACGTTCGGGCGATCACGCGGTGGCTTGTCGATCACGGCTTTGCGCAACCGAACCGTTTGCTCGTCTACGGGACGAGCGCGGGCGGTTATGGTGCGCTTGCCAACTACTCCACTGCACAACATGCTGCAGCCGCAAGCGCATAGCTCGATGCTCGACGACCGGATCGGGTATTCATGAAAACGGCATCGATGCCGACGTAGGCACCTTCGTCGCCGATTTGCTGGATCAGCGACGTTCCTCGCGTGGGTGGATGGCATCCTCAATTTGACGGGCGCGGCCGGACCGATCTCGGGGCATGGCGCCTAACGAGCGCTATGGCTTCGAGGCGGACACGGCCTCGCTCGACGGCTGCATTGCATCGGCAGCCGTTACTCTGTCATATCGGGGCGGTACGCCCGAACCAACGATACGAATTGTTCTTTGTATCCTAGCGTGTCCGGGTATGACGCCACATGACTGATGAGGTCGAACACGGTCACCAGATCTCTGCGGATGCTTTCATCCAACGCCCATCCGTCGAGGAAATCGAAGCGGCCGTATTTTTCCGGATCCCACCACGCAAGCAGGAAATTGGCGACGCGAGCCGCCTGGTGGTTATCGCGGTCTTTGGTAATTTCGAGCAGGCGCGAGAGTGCTTGTTTTTCGGCCGTCAGCATGAAACGCTGCTGCATTTCTTCGGGGTTCAGTGCGGTTCTCCTGGCCTATTGAACCGATTGTTCGCGGTATTCGTAATCGTCGATGCCCGCCGCGGCAGTGACGCCGCGGCGGGCTATGCGATTCGCCACACTCGCGAAACGGGGTTTACCAACGATAACCGACGCCCGCGCCCGCACCGATGGAGCCGTGGCCGGAAACGCCCGTCGTCATGGACCCCTTGACGATCCATTTGCCCGTCGCGACGGAGAGCCCGAGCGCCATTGCGCTCTGTCCGCCGTAGGTCCCCGCGCCGAGCGCCACGACCTTTTCTCCCGGCAACACGGCTTGCGGCAAGTTCGCCATCGCGATGGCCGAGGCCGAGCCGGCGTTTGCATCGCGGCGATACTTCTGCATGTCGTCGCGAACGCTGCTGATGGCGCTATTGAGTTGGCGCACGTTCACCGCATCGGTGGGAGCCGTACCGTCTGCCACGTTGGTAATTTGACGCTCAGCACCCGGCGCACCGACCGAAACCGTGTTGTCCCGGTCAGCGATTGAATTTGCACCCAGGGCAACCGAATTGTTGCCGGTGACGCTGCTGTTCGAGCCGATTGCGGTTCCGTTCGTACCCGTAACACTGGCGTTCGTGCCGACAGCCGTGCCGTTGGTCGAAGTGACGACCGCTTGATGGCCGACCGCGGTACCGCCGTCAGCGGTAACGTTGCTGGTCGAACCCACGGACGTTGCATTGACGGCATCCGCCGTTGCGCCCGTACCGGTCGCCGTGCCCGTCGCGTCGAGAACGTTGGTGTTTCCACCCGGCAGCGAATTGACTTTTCCGACTAGCGACGACAGTTGCGTGGCGATGCCGAAGAGTTGCGAACCGTTCACCCCGTCGGTGCTGGTGGCGGTGATCTGCCCCGCGGCAACGTTCTGCAGCTGATGTTCCTGACCGACCGCACCGATGCTCACGACGCCGGTCGGCGTCGCACCCGCGAAGCCACTGTAGGTCACTCCGCCTACCGTGGCGCCGCTCACGTTAGTTGCAGCACGTGTCACCGCGCCGGAACCGAGAGCCGTCGATTCGGCTGTCGACGCTGCGGCTGCGTTACCGATCGCAATGGAGTTGGCGCCCGTCGCCTGAGTGAGCGTACCCAGCGCAATCGCATTAGCCGATGCCGCGTTTGAACTAAAGCCAATCGCAACGGACGTTTGTTGCGATGCGGTCGAAGATTGCCCGATTGCCACGGCCGATCCACCGCTAGACAGGGCTGAGTTGCCGATCGCCGTCGAACTGCCGCCGCTTGCATTGGCCGAGATACCCACTGCCGTGGCGGCTTGGGATGCGGTTGCAAGCGTGCCTAACGCGGTTGCATCGGCGCCGTTCGCGGCCGATGCGCGGCCAAACGCTACGGCGTCGTTCGAGTTCGCGACCGAATTCGCGCCTTGTGCGATCGCGCCGCTTGCCGTTGCTGCTGCGCCTTCGCCAATAGCGATAGCGTTCGTCGCGGTCGCCTGCGCCCGGGAAATTGCAACGCTGCCCGTGCCGGATGCAACCGAGTCTACGCCGACGGACGTTGCATCGCTCGCATTCGCGCTCGCTTGGAAACCCACGGCGGTACCGCCGGCGGCCGAGGTATTGGTACCGATCGCCGTTGAGAAGTCGGAGGTGGTGTGCGCTTGAGCGCCAATTGCCGTCGAATCGCCGTTCGTTGTGCTCGCGGCTCCCCCGAACGCCACCGAGTTCGTACCGATTGCGCTGGAATTTGCGCCCACGGTCGTCGCGTTCGTACCGGTTGCCGTAGCGCGGTCACCGACGGCCGTAGCCTGTCCGCCCTGCGCCGCGACCGCATTGCCCACCGCGGTATTCTGGCTCGAGCCGTCTGCGCCGGCGACAGCCGGGTTCGTCCCGCCTGTCGTTGCCGTCGGCGCGGCGGCAGCACCGCCGACCGTGGAGACGAGGCCCTGAGACTCGCCGCCCACCGCGAGGTTGTCCGCGTGCGCATAACCCGCGGTTAGCGCCAACGCCGTGACGATCGCGAGTGACACCTTCGATCGCAGAAGGGGGGCTGCTCCTCGCGTCTCGTCAGCAGCTACCAGCGTCTCAACGCTACTATTCGAAAGCACAGCTTGTCGGTTCATGTTCATTGCGTTTCCGGTTCTGACTTTTTTAATGGGCAAAAGAATTTCCTTTTGCGCTCTCCGTGGTGGCGCCGCAGGCAATGGGGTGTGCGCGTGCCTCCGCTCGGCTGCTGCCGCCGCTGTTATCGCCGCAGTCAAAGCCGCTCCTCACAGGCGCTTTCCAAGCAACGCGTGGAAATGCCGTGTCAGGACGTAGAGAATTATGGGAAGGGCCATTCGCCCGGGTGTTTGCTGGAGGGACGAATGGCTTTGCTGGAGGGAAAATTCTGTCTTTATCGGTCAGAAACCCGGCTCGATAAGCCGTCGCAAGCGGTTTGCCGTCCGACGCGATTCGATGTCGCGAGCAGCGGACGGCTACATGAATCGATGCGAATTCGAAGCTTGTCAGATCGCCAAGCCGCCCGATACCTCGATGCGTTGGGCGTTGACCCACCGGTTGTCATCGGCGAGCAGCGAAGCGATCATGGGCCCGATGTCGTCGGGCAAACCTGCGCGGCCGAGCGCCGTCGCTTCGGCGACGAACCGATTGATTTCCGGGTTGTCGCGCACCATGCCGCCGCTGAAATCCGTTTCGATTGCGCCCGGTGCCACCGTGTTGACGGCGATTCGACGCGGCCCGAGTTCCTTGGCCAGATAACGCGTCAGCACTTCGACGGCCCCTTTCATCGAAGCGTAAGATGCACTGCCTGCGATCGAGATGCGCGTCAGGCCCGATGAGATATTGACGATCCGCCCGCCGTCATTGATGAGGGGCAGCAGCTTTTGCGTGAGGAAGAACACGCCTTTGAAGTGGACGTTGTAAAGATCGTCCAAGTCTTGCTCGGTCGTAGTTTCGATGGGCGCGTGATGCGAAATGCCGGCGTTATTCACGAGATAGTCGAAGCGATCGGCGCCCCACTGCGTGAGCGATTCACGTACGCTTGCGACGAATGCATCGAACGTCTCACACTTGCCGGTATCGAGCGGCAGCGCGACGGCGCGCTGGCCGGCTTGTTCGACCTGATGCACGACGGCCTCGGCTTCGGCTCGATTCGCTCGATAAGTGAAAATCGAATCCACGCCGCGACTCGCGAGGTGGAGCACGGTATTGCGCCCCAGCCCGCGGCTCCCGCCTGTCACGATCGCTATCTTGCTCGGGTTGTTTGCAGTAATTCCCACCGTCATCGTTGCGCTCCAAGTTGATCAGGATGAGCGCAAGCTTAGGCGGGCCGTGCGGCGAACTGAATGCCGGATTCGGCTGCGTTCTTGCCTAATCGTGCTCGGCTGCCGGCGCCACCGAAGCGCCGGCTATTCCGTGCCTTTCGAGCGCCTCGGCGACGAAGCCCGATGCCTTCATCTCTTCGACGAACGTGCGCAATGCTTGCGCGGCCGCGTCACCGCGACGCTTCGGCGTACCCATGGCCTGCCGGATCACCATGAAGCGCTCGCTCAGCAATCGAAGCCCCGGTGCAGTTCGCGCGTCGGCTTCCAGTTGCTGCTTCACGCCCGCCGCCACCTCGAGATTGCGTGCGAGGAACGTCGACACCACGGCCTGCGAAGACGGCGCGCGAACGATCTGCGCTGCCTTCAGTTCTCGCGTAAGGAAAAGGTCATATGCGCTGCCGTTGCCGACTGCAACGCGGTTGTGCGATCGATCGACGTCTTCGTTGGTTCTGATTGGCGCGTCGTCACGCACTAGATAGAAGCCCTCGATCAGTACATAGGGCGCGGTAAATTCGATTCTCTCGCCGCGCAGGGGATCGATCGCGAAAAAGCCGAAATCGGCGCGCTCTTCGCTGACCGCCTCGAGCGATTTTCCGGCCGTATCGAATGCCACCAGTTCGAGGTCGACGCCGAGCCGTTCCGCAAAGGCATGAGCGAGATCGATCGAGACGCCGATCGGCTCGCCGGTGCCGGGATCTATATTGGCGAGGATCGGGTTGCCGAGATTGATCGAGGCGCGCAGCTTGCCGGTGGGGGTAAAAGCACTCACGATGGACGGATCGATGGGCATGGTCGCTCGCGTTTAAATGGGCTTGCGCGCTGAACGGCTGAGTAAGGTTTCCATTTCAGCGACGACTGCACGGCAATGGACGAAGTATAAGAGACGAAAAAAGTTGAGCGCCAAGCAGGCGCTCGGCATTGATCACGGTTCGCGCTTAACGCATGCGGCGTGCGCGGCATCTGATCCGCGCAGGCAGTAACATAGCGGAACGCCAACGTATGGGGAATTAGATGACGCGCGCATTAGTGGAAAGCGTCAAACGCTATACCGAGAGTCAAAGTGGGCAAAGTCCTTTCGTCACGCCTATCGAAGGCGTGACGATTTTGCGCTCGGATCATGAAAGACATCCGTCGCACCTCCTCATGAAACCGGCGCTATGCGTCGTCGTGCAAGGTGCGAAATGGACGACCTTCGGTGGCAAACGATACGACTATCGTGCAGGGCAAGCGCTGGTCGTCAGCGTCGAATTGCCGGCGATGAGCCGGATCGTCCAGGCAAGCCCCGATGAGCCTTACCTGTGCGTGGTGATCGAGTTGGACCTGGCTGTCATGCGCGAGGTGATGGAACAACTCGATCGTCCCCCGGTGCCCGATGGCGAACTCGGGCATGGCGTATTCGTCGCGGACTTCGACGGGCCGCTTGCCGATTGCGTGCAGCGCACGATGCGATTGCTCGATACGCCGCACGCGATCCCCGTCATCGCGCCGATGATCATGCGTGAGATCTGCTACTGGCTATTGACCGGACGTTACGGCGCGGAAGTGGCCAAGCTCGTTCTCGCGAATGGGCATGTCGAGCGGGTCGTCAGCGCAATCCATGATCTGCGGCATCGATTCGCCGAGACGGTACGCATCGAAGAACTCGCTTCGGTGGCGCAAATGAGTTTGTCGGCATTTCATCGTCAGTTCAAGGCACTCACTTCGATGACGCCGCTGCAATATCAAAAGCAGCTTCGCCTGCTCGAGGCGCGCCATCTAATGTTGACGGGCGCAGCGAACGCCGAAGCGGCCGCGTATCGCGTGGGTTACGAAAGTCCTTCGCAATTTAGCCGCGAGTACGCTCGAATGTTCGGCGCGCCGCCGCGGCGCGATATCGCTGCTTTGAGTGCAGCTTAATTGCCGTGATTGCCCGTTAGTCCTTCGGTAATGCAGCCTTGCGGCTGCCCTTCGGCTTCGGTTCGACACCGATACGCGGATCGCGCGCGAGCACGATGGAGACGACTCGCGCGACGACCGATTCGAACTCCGGATGCGCCTGCGAAACATAAAGCCATTTTCCGATGACGGGATGCACTTGCAAGGCGGGCATCGCTTCGATAAGCGAGGCGTGATGATCTTGCGACGTGCAGACGAGCATGCCGTTCCAGGGCTCCTTTCGGTCGCCGGCGGTAATGCATAGGCGAGCGTCGATATAAGCCGCGTCCATGCTGAACATTCGCTTGGGAACATAAGTAGGATCGCGTTCGAATGCGTCGAGGATCCAAGACAGCGAGTTGCGAATCGAGGCTGGCATACGCGGATTTCCGATTCCGATGTTAATGTGCGCGGCGGGCCGCTTGTCGTGCCTCCCAGGCCTCGAGCGCCGCTTCGTATCGATCGAGCGCTTCTTCGTAAAGCTCGAATACGCAAGGCGAGCAACCGCTGTGGCAGCAATCGTCTTCGTCGGGACGTTGCGGCGGCGTTGGGCGAGGATCGTCGTTGGACGGCTCCGGACGGGAAAGCTTGGGCACGGCGCTCGGCGAGTGAGTTCGAGCGCTTAGTATAGATTCGTTTGCTTCGCGTTATTCGGCGCGGCGGCGCTCGTCGACACCGAGGCGCCGCGCGGCCCGAATGATATTTAGCCGCCGGTCATGCGAGCAATGCCTCGGCGTGCGCGTACGGTTGCCCCAGTGCTTTGGCGACGGCCTCGTGCGTGACCTGGCCCTCGCACACATTCAAGCCGGCACGCAGGTGCGGATCGTCGCTCATTGCGCGCTTCCATCCCTTGTTCGCCAATGCAATCGCGTGGCCGAGCGTGGCGTTCGTCAGTGCGAACGTCGAGGTTCGCGCGACGGCTCCTGGCATGTTCGCAACGCAATAATGGATGACGCCGTCCACTACAAAGGTAGGTTCCGCATGCGTCGTCGGGTGGGACGTTTCGAAGCATCCGCCTTGATCGATGGCGACGTCGACCACGACGGCTCCCTTCTTCATCGTCGAGATCATGGCGCGGGTGACGAGCCTAGGCGCGGTCGCACCGGGGATCAGTACCGCGCCGATGACGGCATCCGCGCTCGCGACGCATCGTTCCAGCGCGTGTGCGCTCGAGAACATCGTCGTGATGCGATTGCCGAAGATCAAGTCGAGTTGGCGCAGGCGCTCGACGTTCGTATCGAGAATCGTGACCCGCGCGCCCATACCGACAGCCATTTGCAATGCATTCGTCCCGACCGTTCCGCCGCCGATCACGACGACGTGTCCGGGCGCGACGCCGGGCACGCCGGCCAGCAGCAATCCCATGCCGCCGGCGGGCTTCTCCAAGTGGGCGGCCGTCACTTGAATCGACATGCGGCCCGCCACTTCGCTCATCGGCGCCAGCAAGGGAAGCCCTCCGCCTGCGCCGGTAATCGTCTCGTACGCGACGCACACGGCGCCCGAAGCGATGAGATCGGTGGCTTGTTCGCGGTCCGGAGCGAGGTGGAGATAGGTGTAAAGGATTTGACCGCGCCGCAACATGGCGCGCTCGACGGCTTGCGGCTCTTTGACTTTGATGATCATGTCGGCGCGCGCGAAGATTTCTTGTGCGTCGCCGCATACCGTGGCGCCGGCCGCCGCGTAGGCTTCATCGGGAAGGCCGACGGCGGCTCCCGCATCTTTTTGAACGAGCACTTGATGCCCGCGGCTGACTAGCTCGCGCGTGCCCGCGGGGGTTAGGCCAACGCGGTATTCCTGGTTTTTGATCTCTTTGGGAATGCCGACCAGCATGATGCACCTCCTCCGTGTACGGAATCGATTGATCGAATTGTCAGCCCGGGCTTGTGGCATGGGATGACGTCGGTCAAGTTTTTGGCTTGCATGACCGCATTGGGCAGGGGAATGCGAGTGTTGCCATTTCGCTTTCGTGCGTCGCTCGTGCTGCTTCGCAAGGGCTAAGCGAATTCGTAGTTCGAAGCGATTTCGACAAGGGCATGGCCTGCTGAACGACATACTACGCCGTTGCACGCGATGTGCGCGGGGGGATGAGGCTTGGTGGGAACGAGCGGGACCGCATGGCGGAGGGGTTCACAGCACGCCGCGCTTCTGCCATGATTCGCACATGGAACCCTTTAACGAACTGATTGACTCCCATGGTCATCACGGCCGCTCAAGACCGCGCCGTGGTTCGTTACGTCCATAGCATCGAGCGCAGGGATCAAGAAAACCCTGTCTCGTGCGACACCACCCAGGCGCCAATTTAGATGGCGCCTTTTTTTATTTCTACGGAGTCACTATGACGATGCTGCGCGGAACCCGTTTCGTTGTTGGAAAAGAAGCCGCTGCCATGCGGACCCTCGAGAGCCGCTTCCGGAGTTACCTTCATCGAACGTGGCGCTGAAGAGGCGATCGTTCCGGCGCTGTGGTCGCAAGATACGTTTATCGAAAAAGCCGGCGGCAGTGAAATCATCGATCAGATGTGGGCCTTTCCCGATAAGAAGGGGCGCGCCTGCTGTCTGATTCCGGAAGCGACCGCTTTGTTTCAAGAGCGATACGAGCAATTGATCGATGGCAAGCGAGAGCGCTTGCTTTTTTATGTGGCGCGCTGTTATCGATACGAGCGGCCGCAGGCGGGACGCTACCGCGAATTCACACAATTGGGCTTCGAATGCCTAAGCGAGGAGCCCCGGCGCGCGTCGGAGTTGAGCCAGCGTATCGCGAAAGGGTTCTTCGATTCGTTGGGCCTTCGCTACACGTTCGATAGCGCGGCTAGAAGAGGGCTCAGCTATTACCTGGACGGTCAGGGCTTCGAAATGCGCTGTAGCGAGCTTGGCGCTCAGCAGCAAGTAGCCGGCGGCGGCGCATACCGGGAAGGCGCAGGTTTCGGCATAGGCCTCGACCGGTTATTGCTCGCGATGTCGGCCCAGCGATTGCTGGAGTGAAAAGACCCCGGGACTCGGCCGGCTGATGCGGCCGATGGCTAACGCGCGCATTACGCGCGCGTTGGTCGAATAGCGACGCTTAGAGATAGCTGCAAACGTAATCGAGCGTCTCGATCACGTCGATATCGAAGCGGCTCTTGCCCGGCACTGAAAACGACTCGCCGGCACCGTACGTCGCCCACTGATCGCTGCCTTCCAGGCGGATGCGGCATTGTCCGGCTTGCACTTCCATGAGTTCGGGCGCGTCGGTGCCGAAGTTCAGCGTGCCGGGCAGGATGACGCCCAGCGTTTTGCGAGTACCGTCCGGGAACAGCACGGTGTGCGAGACGCATTTGCCGTCGAAGTAGACGTTGGCGCGTTTGATAACGGAAACCTGATCGAATTGCGTTGCTGCCGTCATGGCGGTCTTCCTCCTGGTGGTCGCGAGTGGATAGGCTTGCGCCGCATTGCGCCATTGCGCAACGGGAACGCGCTAAGGAAATGCGCAAACCCGCCATCATACCGGTTGCGCTTACGGCGTTCCGTACGCGCCTTGCTCGAAATACATTGGTCGGCCATATGGCACCGAGTATGATGCCCCTTTAAAAAGGGTACGGCCTCGGCATGCTAGCGCTCAAACTCACGCTTGTTCCGCTATTCCTACTGATCGTATCGATGTCGGGCAAGTGGTGGGGGCCGTCGATTGCCGGTTGGTTGGCCGGGCTACCCGTCGTGGCCGGCCCCATTCTCTACCTACTGGTACTGACGCACGGTTCGATTTTTGGCGCCCATGCCGCCGAGCGCTCACTTTCCGCGGTGTTCGCATCCGAGGCGTTCAATTTCGCCTACGCCTGGACGTGCCGTTCTCGCCGATGGTCAATCGCGTTGACAGCGGCGCTCACCGCGTGGTTTGGCGCCGCCTACGGTCTATCGCTATTGCCCGCTTCGACGGGGTGGGGCGCCCTGACGGCATTCGTCGCCGTATGTTTCGGTCAATCGTTCTTGCCGCGAACGAGCGCCGCCGCGGTTGCCGTATCGCTGTCCCGCGCCGATCTGGCGGCACGGATGGCGGCCGGGGCGATCCTGACGCTGATCGTGACTTCGATTTCCGGCCGGGTCGGCCCAGCATGGAGCGGTCTGCTTGCCGTATTCCCTTTACTCGGAATCATTTTGTCGGTGTCTTCCCACCGCGCGCACGGCGAGCAATTCGTTATTTCTTTGTTCCGAGGCATGGTCCTCGGCCGGTTCTCGTTTGCGGCCTTTTGCTTGACGCTATCGTTCTCCCTACCTCGCCAGGCTACGCTGCCGGCCTTCGCGGAAGCAGCGGTTCTTGCGATGACCGTGCAGTGGTGTACGAGGCAAGCCGCGAAAATACGACGCTCCAAGCCGAGCGTCCTTCCCGTCGCGGCACGCGACTGACGCCGTCGCTTATCGATCGAATTGTCCAAGACCGATTCGCGGACAGCGCGATCGGTTTCGGCTACCATCGATCGCTTGCTTAGGGGCCGTTGTATAAGGCAAACCTCGAGCAGAACCCGCCATCCTTTCGACGACTCTTCATGAAACGCGCTCGACGGTTTTTCGATGAACTGAATCGCGAATATTCGCAGCTTTTAAAAGCCGAGGGCGATCTGTACTGGTCGGTCTATACAGGTCTGAGCGATGCGAACGCCGAGTTGGCCGAGGCAACATTAAGGCGCAAAACGTTTGCCGGCGATGCGTCGCGCCTCGAGAACGCGCGCGCGCATTGTGCGCGCATTCTCGACGAGGATGCCTCCCCGGAGCGCGATGCACTCGCCACCGGGCTTCAAGGATGGATCGCCGTACTCGAAGCTGGCGCGATCGGAAGCGGCCGCGCCGCGCAGTTGCTGAGCGAGTTGACCGCGTTGGACGCCGATCTTTTCGCAAGACGCCAAGCCTACAAGATGACGCACGTCAACGCCGAGGGGCGGCGCGAAGACGCGTCGCCATCGGCATTGCGAAACAACCTGGCATCGAACCCCGACGAGTCGGCCCGCAAGAGTTCGCACGATGCGCTGCATGGCCTCGAGCGATGGGTGGCAACGAGCGGTTTCGTCGAGATCGTGAGCAAGCGCAACGCGCTCGCGCGAGAGCTTGGATTCCGCAATTTCTTCGACTATCGGCTACAGAAAAATAGCGGTCTCACCCCCGAACAACTATTCTCCGTTTTCGATGAGTTCGAGCGAAGCACGCGTGACACGCATCAAAGCGCATTAGCGCGTTTGGTGGCGCAACAGGGCCCGAATGCATTGCTGCCGCACAATCTGGCGTATGCCATGCAAGGCGGCACGGCGCGGGATACCGACACCTACTTCCCGCTCGGCAAGGCGCCGGAGCGCTGGGCCGAATCTTTTCGACGGATGGGCGTCTCGTACCAAGGTGCCCAGATCGAAATCGACCTACTCGAGCGCCAAGGAAAGTTTCCTACGGGATTTTGTGTTTCGCCGGAACCCGGATATCGCGACGATGTATTGGGCCCGGTAGCCGCGGACGTTAGATTTACGTCTACGGCGTGTCCGGGGCAACCCGGTGCCGGCTTGCGCGGGCTGACCGTTCTTTTTCACGAGGCCGGTCACGCCGCTCATTTCGCCAACGTTACGATGAACTCGCCTTGCTTTTCACAGGCTTTTCCGCCGAGTTCTCCCGCTTTGCTCGAGGCACAAGCGAAATTCTTCGATGCGTTCCCGACGGATCCTTGTTGGATGAAACGGTACGCGAAGGACTATGCGGGGAACCCAATGCCCGATGACGTGATTCGGGCGCGGGTAGAAGCGCGTCAAGCCTTCCTGGCCTACTATGAACGCCGCGATCTCATCCCGACATATTTCGAGTGGGAAATGTACAGCATGGATGACGCCGAACGAACGGCCGATTCCATACTCGAGCTGGCGAAGTCCGTGACGCATAGGGTGCTCGGCATTGCGGGACATACGGATTACGTCTTGGCGACGCCACATCCGATTTATCATGATATCGCCGTCTATTACCAAGGCTATTTGCTGGCCAAGATGGCCGCTGCTCAGGTTCGCGCGTACCTCACGAAATCGTTGGGTTACATCGTGGATAATCCTCGGGTCGGCCCGCTGCTTGCCGCGCACTGTTGGGCGCCCGGCAATAGCGTGACCCTCGATCGGATGCTGATGGACTTGACGGGTGAGCCGTTGAATCCGTCCTATCTTGCGATGGAGTGTAATTGCTCACCGCAAGCCGCTTGGGATCAAGCCATGCAGGCATTCGACCGAAACCGTCGAGCGGATCGGGAGCAGGCGCCGAGTGAACTCGATGCCTCGATTTCTCTAGTCCACGGCGACGAACGAATTGCTGATAACAGCGTGTCGTTGCCCGCCATGTACGTGGCGTTCGAAGACTGGATCGAACGATATTCCGCGAGGTCTTCATATGCGAGCGCATCTTAGAGTTGCCCGGCCCGCAAGCGATCTGGCTCGTACCGAGCGTATGTATTGCGAGGCGTTCGGGTTCTCGGTCCTGGCGCGATTCCAGGATCACCAAGGTTTCGATGGCGTGATGCTGGGTAACGCCGGGATGGATTATCACTTCGAGTTCACCCAGTGCGCGGGCCATCCTGTCACACCGAGTCCGACGAGCGAAGACTTGACGGTGTTTTATCTCCCCGATCGGCAGGTGTGGCAGGCGGCATGCGACCGCGCCGAGGCGAGCGGATTCATCCGAGTGACGTCGTTCAATCCATACTGGGACGTGTCGGGGCGGACTTACGAGGACCCCGACGGCTACCGGATCGTATTGCAACACGGAGCTTGGACAGCATGAATACGGATGTGCCGCGCTCATTGCATACGGAGGCCGTATGAAGTTTATGTTGACGTTATTGCTTTGCCTTTCCGCCACGATCTCGGAGGCTGCGGGCATCAAGTTCGCCGAGATTCCCGCCAGCGCCGAGGGTCCCGCATTGAAGGTGGCAATTTGGACGCCGTGTGCGTTCGCCGCGGAAGCGATGACGCTCGGACCCTACGTCATGAAAGCGCGGCCCGATTGTCCGACCGCCGGTGAACACCTTCCGTTGGTCGTGATTTCACATGGTCACGGCGGATCGCTGCTCAATCATTACGATCTGGCTCAAACGCTGGCCGACTCAGGATATGTTGTCGCGGCAATCAATCATCCGGGCGATAACTTTTCGGACCTGAGCCGTACCGCCGACGAGTCGGTTTTCATCGAGCGCCCGAAGGACATCAAACGCTTGATCGATTACATGCTCGGCGCGGCGCCGGACGCATCGAAGATCGACCGGGAGAAGATCGGCTTTTTCGGGTTTTCTCGTGGCGGCTACACAGGGTTGGTGTTGGCCGGCGGCAATCCCGACTTCCTCCACGCGAATGTCCCTTGCCCCGACCCAACGCTCCCGGTTTGCCGGCAATTGCGGCATAAGCAGGTTCCTCGCGAACCGCTGACCCACGATTCACGGATCAAGGTCTTCGTTCTAGCAGACCCGCTGGACGAGTTTCCGAGTGCGAAGACTTTGAAAGACGTCAAAGCGCCGATTCAGCTCTGGGCCTCTCAGTTCGGCGGCGGCGGCGTGCTGCCCGAAACGATGCCGGCGCTTGCCCGCGCGCTTCCGGCTGAGCCCGATTACCACTTGGTGGCCGAGGCGGGACATTTTGCGTTTCTTCCCCCGTGCACCCCACAACACGCGAAGGCTTCGCCGAACTTGTGCGTCGATGCGAAAACCTTCGATCGCGTCACTTTCCATCAGGCGTTCGACGAAGAGGTGCTGAAGTTTTTCGACGTGCATCTGCGCTAAACCTAAGTGGGAAAAGACGTCGAACCGTGACAGGCGGGGCGCGCTCGCCCCGTTACGAGCTGCGTTCCGCTCACGGCCCCGCGCCGCCTCCGTCAGTAAAAATGCCGCCAAATATTGACGACATTTTTATGCCGCGCGGCAATAGTTTTTCGGCATCTTTGCGTGCGATTTGCTGCAATGTCACTATCGACAACGACCGGTGAGGCAGCCAAGTGCTCAAGCTCATGATCCCCGTACTTTACGGCGGTGGCGCCCCCGAAGCCGCGCGGCACGCAGCCTTTCTGTTCGCCGAGCGGTGTGTATCGGAGGTCGAACTGATCGAGGTACTCGACGATGCAAATCAAGGGCGCGCGGCCGCATTCCATTCCCCCGGAGACTTACGGCGCAGAGAGATGTGGTCGGTGCGTGACGCACTGACGACTACCCGGGCGATCTTGGAAGATGCCGGCGTACCTTATACGTTCAAGCGCGTATTCGGGCCTGCGGAGCGCACCATCGCGGAGCATGCGGCAAGCGATCACGCCGACATCGTCGTGCTCGACGCGGGACGACTCGGCTTTTTTCGAAGATGGGGAACGTTCGCGCGATTGTGGCGGTTATGCTCGAAGCCTGTCACGATGATTCATTGAGACCGGACCTTCCAGGTCGATCCACGCCGGGATGCGTGCAACGCGTATGAGCGCTTCCCCGGGCCGGGCCTAGGGCGCCGTCGACTCTTCTTGGTAGACTTGCGCTTCGAGCAAGTCAACGGGGGAGCACGTGAGCCTCGAGGAATACTACAAGCGGCTGGAACTGCCGGGCACTGCCACGCCGGCGGACGTCAAGCGCGCGTACCGGCGGCTCAGAGCGAAGTACCATCCGGATCGCAATAAAGGGCGCGAAGCAACGGTCGAACCGGTATTCAAGCGCATCCAAGAGGCATTCGAAATCCTTATCGGCGAACGAAAGGCGCCGGTTTCGGTCACGGCGCAGCCGGCGCGTGCGGCGACACCGACGCCCAAGCCTCCCCCCAGACCCGCGCCGCAGTGGACCTGGGCGTGGGGTCAGACGTCGGAAGAGAGCCGCGCTGAAACGGAGCCGCCGCCGCGTAACCCTCGCAGCGGGCCGCCTCTGCGAGGGGCCAATTGCCTGACGGAGCTGTTCGTGCCGCTGGAGGCCGCGATCCATGGCGGCGACGTGGAGGTCAGCTACGAGGTGCAAGGCGTCTGCGGGCAATGCCACGGTCACGCGCGCGGACGTTGCCCCGTGTGCTTCGGCAAGGGCGTCGTGTCCTATCGCAAGTGCGAGACGATCAAGGTCGAACCGGGAGCTTGGGATGGGCAACGTATCGTCGTCGAGGGGGCCGGGCACCCGGGGACCAACGGCGGTGCGGCCGGCGATGCGATTTTTACGATCGTGATCGTCTGCAGTTCGGCTTTCCGGCGCGACGGATTGAGTGTCGCCTGCGATATCGAGGTGGACTTCGTCACGGCCATGCTCGGCGGAAGTTACGAAGTGAACGTGCTGGGACGCGCATTGCCTATCTCGATCGAGCCGAACTCCGGTGCGGGCACGGCGATCCGGTTACGTGGACAGGGGCTGTCGGACCGCCACGGCACGCGAGGCGACTTGACGTTGCGCATCGCGCTCGCCATGCCGGCCGCCGCCGCACACCTCACCGAACAAGAGCGCGATACGTTGCGCGCGCTATTCGCGGCGGCACAGCGCCGGGTCACATGAACTCCCGCCGGACGGAAGGCGAAACAAGCTATGTGTTCGTCAGCGTCCCCTCCGACGTGGACTGGGCTCGCCGAACCGTCCTTGAATTGGCCGAGCGCGAGCGTTTCACGCCTAAGCGGGCCGGTGCCTTGGCGACCGCCGTCACTGAAATCGCGCGCAATATCGTCGTGCATGCGGGGAGGGGCCGCATATCGTTCGCGCCTGTCACCGACGGGGCGCGGCGGGGGATTGTCGCCGTGGCGAGCGATGAAGGGCCCGGCATTCCCGACATCGAGCGCGCGATGCAAGATGGATTTTCCACCCAGGGCAGTCTCGGCTTAGGGCTTTCGGGCGCGAAGCGCCTCGTCGATGAATTCGAAATCGAATCTCTCGCCGGCACCGGCGTGAAGGTTGTGTTGACGCAGTGGAATGAAGACGATCCTTTCGAAGAATGACGCGCAGCTCATCGTGCGTCCTTGGTTTCGATAGAGGCGAGCGGAAAAATCGCCGTCAATACGAATCCCGCCCCGGGCTGCGTCAGGATACGAATTTCTCCGCCGAGCAGCGTCGCGCGTTCGCGCATGCCGAGCAGACCGAACGAATGGCGGCCTTTCGATCCATCGTGTACCGCGCCGCGTCCGTTGTCGGCGATGCGTACGATGCAATGCGGGTCTTCTCGCAAGAATTCCAATACCACCTCGGTCGCGCCCGAATGGCGCGCGACGTTGGTCAACGCTTCCTGTACGATCCGGAACATCTCGATACGGCATTCGCGATTGAACGCGATCGTGCCCGCTTCGATGCGGCGAACGACGCGAATGCGGTAGCGCGCCGAAAATTCGTCGATCAAGTTTTCGATCGCGGGAATCAATCCCAAATCCTCGAGAATGACGGGATGCAAGTCGGCTGCGATGTGCCGAACGGATCGAACGAGTTCGTCGATCATCGCGTAGATGCCGCCTAGCGCCTCTTTCGGCGGCCATGGCTTTTTGCCGTCGGCGCGATAGTCCAACATCGATGTCGCCATTTTCAACGCTGTCAATTGCTGACCTAGATCGTCGTGAAGTTCGCGGGCGATCCGCGCTTTCTCTTCTTCTCTCACGTGCTGAACGTGCGCGGACAAGCGCCGCATTTCTTCGCGCGAAGCGTGCAATGCTTCTTCGTTGCGTTTGCGATCGGTGATGTCGAGAATCCAGCCAACCATGCGATAGGGCACGCCGTTCTCATTCCACATCGCTTGACCCTGAGCGTGCACCCAGCGCAGTTCGCCGAGCTTCGTGCGGATGCGGTATTCGACGTCGTAGACACGTCGCTCATCTAAGTGCGACTGCAACGATTGCGTGATTCTCTCCAGGTCTTGCACCTCGATGGCCTGGAGATGCGCTTGACGTTCGTTGGGCAATTCGCTGTCGTCATAGCCCATGATCCGCTTGAAGTGCGGCGAGAAATAGATCTCATCGGTTTGCGGATTCCAATCCCAAAGCCCCGCCATTGCGCCGCTGACCGCTAATTGAAAGCGTTCTTCGCTGGCGGCGAGCGCGGCGCGATAGCCTTCGATGGACAGCTCGAACGGCGCGAGAAGCTCGTTGAAAAAGGTGCTCGCGGCCTCCAGCAAGCGTGCCCGATCGGCAGCCGGGGCCGGCAGGACGAACGCATCGAGTGCGGCGCGGTGCAAGGCCGCCATATCGAGCAGGCCCATTGCGTCGATCATTGCTTGCCGCCCGAGTTCGTAGGCCTGGGCGAAGCCGGCCTCGCTTTCTCGTTCGAGGTAAGCACGTAGGGCGCTGAGGTATTCGGCACGCAGTACGCTGAGCGGCGTGGTCATGGCGGCGCCCCAACGTAACGGGCGACCAGGACATGCGCATCGTCCGTTCCCTTGGCGTATCGCGCCAAAATCGACTCGGCGATTTCTTGCACGCCGAATTGCATGGTGATGCCTTTGCCAAACGAGCTTTGAATACCGTCGGTCGCCATCACGAGCGTGTCTCCGCGCGCCACGGGATGGCGCTCCACGCGTAGCGACGGCAGGCGGTAGCCCACCACGCCGCCGCGCGCGGCGATCGCTTCGTCGCGCAACGAGGCACTCGGGCCGGCGCGGATGAGCAGGCTATCGACGTTGCCGACCCCTGCCCAGGTCATCGATGCATCGCATGCGTCGAACCATGCCACGCTCATCACGGCACCGCGCGTCTTGCGTAGCGCCTCATGGCATCGTTGCACGAGTTCGGTCAACGATGCACCCGCGTGCGCCTCCATGACCGGCATTGCGGCGCTGACCGCCTTCGCCGCATCCGGTCCGTGCCCGAGGCCGTCGAGCAGCGCGACGAGCGCACCATGTTCGTGCTCGACGACGGCGTGCATATCGCCGGAGACGTGCTCGAGCGCGCGGCCGGCCCATCCCCATTCGATGACCGAGCGCCCCGGCGAGACGACAGCCTTCATCGCACCCACCTCTTCATGCGTACGGTGGTGCCTTTCCCCACGACGGACGTGAGTTGGAATTCGTCCATGATGCGTTTCGTGCCCGGCAGTCCTACGCCGAGGCTTTTGGCCGTCGAATATCCATCGCGCATCGCGAGTTCGATGTCGGGGATGCCGGGGCCCTCGTCCTCGGCCACGATTGAAATCCCGATGCGCCCGCCATCGTCGATCCGGCATAGGATGACTTCGCCTCGGTGCGCATAGCTGACGATGTTGCGTGCGATCTCCGAAATCGCGAGGGCGATGATCGTGCGATCGGTATTCGAAAACCCCACGTCGGCGGCCAATTCGCGCCCCTTTTGGCGTGCGACGACGACATCCGACTCGCGCTCGATCGGCACGCGAATTTCAGTTGTCATGATCCTCGCTCCTGCTCGCGCTCTTGTCATCGCTACTGCAATTGCGCAGGTAGTCGAGGCCTTCGTCCAAGTCGAGCGCCGTCGCCACGTCCTCGAGATCAAGACCCAATTGCACCATCGCGAACGCGACTTCGGGCTGAATGCCGACGACAACCGTCGTGGCCCCGCGCAGCTTCGCCACATACGCAATGCCGCGTAGCGTTCGCGTGGCGAACGAATCGAGGACGTCGAGCGCCGTCACGTCGATGACGACCCCGCGGCTTCGGAATCGCCCGACCTTCTCCGCGAAATCGTCGCGCAGTTCGATCAGGTCCTGATCCGAGAGTGCCGACTGAATGGTCGTGATGAGTACGTCGCCGAGCTTGAGGATGGGAACGGACACTGTTTCAACTCGCCACGTTGGCGAGCGCGGGCGCCGGCTCGCCGGGTATCACTCGATAGCCGAGATTGCGCTCGGCCAGCTCGATGCCGCCTTGCAGATCGCCGACCGTATCGAGGCCGCCAAGCTCGATGCCGAGCGCGACGAGCGACTGCGCCACCGGCGCGGAGATGCCGGTCACGATGACCTTCGCGCCCATCAGGCGCGCGGCCGTGACCGTTTGCAGGATGTGGTTCGCGACCCGTGAGTCGATCGTCGCGACGCCCGTGATGTCCATCACGACCATCTTCGCGCGGTTGGACCGTATCGCCTCCAGCAAGCTCTCGGTAATGAGGCGCGCGCGGTAGGTATCGATCACGCCGATGATGGGCAATAGCAACAAGCGATCGCGCAATTGCAGCACCGGCGTGGAGAGTTCGCGTATGGCGTCTTGCTGTTGACGAATGATCCGCTCGCGCTCGAAAACGAGTACGTCGACGATGAGGCCGAGGTCGAAGAAAGCGACCTTCTTCAACGACATGAACGCTTCAAATGCATCGACCGGCGCGCGATTGGCGTGCCGCACGATCTGGGTGCCGATATGCCGGAGCAGGTTCAGAAAGGCGCCGAGAAAGACGCGCGTGTCGAGCCCCGCTGCCGCGTACAGAAGCCCCAATTCGATTCGTTGCTCGACGTATCGCTCCCCGTAGTCGCCGGATACGAGACCGCGCAAATGTTCGAGCTTCAGTTGCCGCGCTCTTTCCGCAAGAGCGCGATTCTCGATCAAAGGACGCGCCTCCTCGAGCTTCGCTAAATGGTCGAAGAAGGCCGCTGCGTAGTCGTCCAACTCCCGCAACACGACGTCTTTGATGGTCTCGATTCGCTCCAAATCGACCGGGGTGAGCCCGACGATCTGTTTGCGGCGCTCGATCGCACCGCTCGTCAGCCCCATTTGATGCATCAAGGCGAGCGATTCGCGTGAGTCTGCGTGGCCTGGCATGCGCACCTCCTCGGTTGCCACCGGAGCGAGATACGCCCCTGAGCACACATCGGATTGGGGGTTCTGACACGGCTCGCCGGCAGCGCTTGGCCTACCGGCGGCACACCGCGCCGCCATGAAGACGGCGGTCCGGTATGCCATGCGAATACATTTCACGCCACGACGGCGATGACGGTTAGCGGTATGCGTTTTAGCCGAATCGCACCCATTCAACCCGATAATTGGGCAATTGATCGAAGTATAGACACGGGTGACGAACTGGCAAGGTTGATGCCCGCGACCATCGAAACCATCCGCTCATCGCTTCCTCGGTCCCGTCGACTCGCGCACGATCAACTCGGGCGCGCGGACCACGTAACGCTCCTGCGTCGGCGCGGTGCCTTCCACCATCTCCAGTGCCAGGGCGACCGAGCGCGCGGCGATGTCCGCCGTGGGCAACCTGATCGTCGTCAATGCGGGACGAAACTGATGCGCAAGGGTAATGTCGGTGAGGCCGATCACGGAAAGGTCGTCCGGCACGCGCTTGCCGAGATCCGCGGCGGCTTGCATCGCCCCGATCGCCATCAAATCGTTCGTCGCGAAGATGGCCGTCACCGCGGGCTTGCCGCGCATGAGTTGCATGGCGCCTTCGTATCCGCTTTCGATCGAATCGTGCGACTGAACGACGGCTAGCGACTTCTCCGGGTGGCCATGCGCCGCGAGCGCGGCGGCGAAGCCGTCGAGCCGGATCGTTTGAGGGCCACCGGAGCCCGCACCGACGAGCGCGCCGAACTTGCGATGCCCGAGCCCCGATAAATGCGCCGCGGCCAGCGCGCCCGCCGCGGCGAAATCCACCGTGACGCAGGGCAGCGCGAGCGAGGCTTGCACGTGCTCCCACATGCAAAGGACGACGGCGATGCCCTTGCGCGCAATGTCTGTCAACTCCCGCTCGCCGAGGTCGGTATTCATGACGATGACCCCCGAGGCAAGCGAACCGGCGATTTGGTCCAAATACGCGCGCGTGATGGCGGGATCGTCGTCGGTATTGCAGACGAGCAGAAAATAACCGCGTTTGCGCGCTTCCCGTTCGGCCGCCAATACGAACTCGGGATAGAACGGATTCGTGATGTTCGACAGCATCAACGCAAGGGTCGAGGTACGCCCTCGTGCCAATGCGCGCGCGGTGAGATTGGGCCGGTATCCGAGTTCGCGGATCGCCGCCATCACCCGCTCGACGGTTTCCGGTTTCACTTTCTGCGGATTGCGCAATACGTTCGAGACGGTTGCGCCCGTGACTTTCGCGCGTCGCGCGACTTCGGCCAGCGTCACCACAAACTGTTTCCCCCGACTTCAAACGACGAAAAGCGCCGGCGCGGCGGCGCAAAATGCGCGCATTGTTCAAATGCTGGGACGGTTTCCCAAACGTTGCGCAACCTCGATCGATTGCGCTACGTTCCATCCCATCGAGACAGCATTGCATAACAGCGGAGACGACATGGTACGAGCATATGGGCGGTTTTGGCGACAGAAATTTAAGCGCTTAAATTCGTTTGTCACCGGCGCAACGTCTGCGCAGCGGAGGGGCTGATGGCGTCTATTTCGTTGCGGCATGTTTCGAAGCAGTACGGGCAGCACGCGCCTGTGCTGCGCGAAGTCAACTTGGATATTGCGCAGCATGAGTTCTGTGTGTTTCTGGGACCGTCGGGCTGCGGCAAGTCCACGCTGTTGCGCATCATCGCGGGCCTCGAGGACTTGACCACCGGTGAATTGTGCATCGCGGGCGAGCGGATGAACGAGACGCCGCCGGCAGAGCGTGGCGTCGCCATGGTGTTTCAAAGCTATGCGCTGTTTCCGCATATGTCGGTGTTCGAGAACATGGGTTTCGGCTTGCGCATCGCTCGTGTGCCTAAAGACGAGATCCGCCGCCGTGTAGTGGAGGCGGCCCGCGTGCTGCAACTCGAGGCATTGCTTGCGCGCAAGCCGCGAGAACTCTCGGGCGGCCAGCGCCAGCGCGTGGCGATCGGGCGTGCCATCGTGCGCGAGCCGAAAGTGTTTCTTTTCGACGAGCCGCTGTCGAATCTCGACGCGGCATTGCGCGGCCAAACGCGCATCGAAATCGCGCGCCTCCATAGCCGTTTTCGCGAGGCGAGTTCGGTGTACGTCACGCACGATCAAGTCGAGGCGATGACGCTCGCCGACAAAATCGTCCTGCTGCGCGCCGGAGAGGAAGTCGCCCGCTCGGGCAGCATCGCGCAGATCGGCGCGCCGCTCGATCTCTATCATCGGCCCGCGAGCTTGTTCGTGGCGGGCTTTATCGGATCGCCCCGGATGAACTTTCTCCCCGCCACGATCGAATCGGCCGGCGACGATTGGGTCGGACTTCGATTGAACGATAGCGACGAACGCTTGATGCTGCCGGGGAACGCAATGAATCTACCGCTTGCGGCCGGGCAGCCCGTCACGTTGGGCATTCGCCCTGAGCACCTTTCGGCTGCGCCCGAGGTCGACGTGGCGGCGCGCAGGCGATCGATCGTGCGCACGGTGCAACTCGTCGAGCAACTGGGCGAGGCGGCCTACGTCCACCTCGATCAACCCGGCGGCGCGCCGTTGCTGGCCAAGGCGCAGGGCACCTGCGCGCTGCACCCCGGCGATCGGCAGGCGTTTCACTTGACCGACGGCGCTTGGCACTTATTCGACGAAACAGGCAATGCAATCGAACTCGCTCGTACGCGCGACGCGCTGATGACCGCATAGCAAACCGCCGCAGCAAACGGTCGGCTGACCGACCCCAAGACCAACGAAAGGAGACAGAGATGAAGTTACCCGTTCGCATGCTCGCGCTCGCTTGCATGACTTGTGCAACCTTCGCCGCAGTATCCAACGCGCAGGCCGGAACGCTGAACGTCACGGTATCGGCGCGAGGCAATCAGCGTTCGACGTGGCAAAACGCGTTCGACGAATTCAAGAAGGCCAATCCGGATGTGGATTTGAAAGTCAGCTACGTGGGCGAGGAGGCTTACAAGGTGCAGATGTCGGGCTGGCTTGCGACAGATCCGCCCGACGTGCTCAGTTGGCACAACGGCGAGCGCATGGCCTATTTCGCCAAGCGCGGGTTGCTGGCGGATTTGACGCCGGATTGGCAGAAGAACGGCTGGAATCAGACGTATGCCTCGGTCAAGAGTTCGTCGACGTATGCGGGCAAGCAGTACAGCGTGCCGCTCGGCACCGACGCGTACGGTTTCTTCTACCGAAAGGACTTGTTTCAAAAGGCCGGTATTACCTCTGAGCCCACGACTTGGGCGCAACTGCTGGACGACTGCAAGAAGCTGAAGGCAGCAGGCATTGCTCCGATTGCCGTTCCCGCGCGCGATGCATGGACGTTGGCCGCGTGGTTCGATTATCTGGACTTGCGCGTGAACGGCTATGCGTTCCACCAACAATTGATGGCCGGCGACGTGGCTTATACGGACCCCCGCGTCAAGCGCGTGTACGAAACGTGGAAGACGCTGATCGACGACAAGTATTTCATCGATAACGCGCTGTCGTACGACGTCGATTCGACCAGTCCGCTGCTCGTCAACGGGCAAGCCGCGATGCTGTTGATGGGGACGTTCTTTTCGGCGGGCCTGCCGCCGGCAACCCGTAGTGAGATGGGTTACTTCCGCTTTCCGATCATCGATGCTTCGATTCCTGTCGCCGAAGACGGCCCCGTCAACGTATTGATCATGCCGGCCAAGGCGAAGAACAAGGCCGATGCGCGGCGCTTGCTGGCCTTCATGGGACAGCCGGAAATCAACGGCGAACTCGCGAAAGGCTGGGGGCAATTGCCGTCGAACAACCGGGCGGCCGAGCCGCAGGACCCCATCTCGAAGGTGGGTTTTCATACGCTGTCGAGCACCACGGGGGGCATCGCCCAGTTTTACGACCGCGATATGACCAAGGAAATGGCGGACGAGGGGATGAAGGCGATGCAGCAGTTCTACTCCGACCCGAGCCAACTCGATTCGATCTTGCAACACCTCGAGGCCACACGTAAGCGCATCTATAAGAAGTAGGCTTAGCGAGCGATCGGGGGAGGGCGCGGCTGTCCCCCGTCCAATTTTGTCGGAGTACGAATCAATGTCGATTTCCGTAACTCAGCGATCGTTGCGAAGAGGCGCGCGCGCGGCGGCGAAAAAGCCGATGCCGCTCGGCGAGCGACGGACGCGGGCCGCACTGCTTTTCTTGCTGCCGGGACTGGTGCTGTTCTCCGTGTTCGTCATCTATCCGATCTTGAGCAGTATCTGGCTCAGTTTCCATCATTGGGACGGGATGACGGATAAGACGTTTGCCGGCCTCGATAACTATCGGGAGATGTTTGCCTCCGATACGTTCTATGTCGCGCTGAAGAACAATCTGATTTGGCTCGTGCTATTCCTGCTCGCGCCGCCCGCCGGGTTGGCGCTTGCGTTGTACCTGAATCAGAACGTATTCGGCATTCGGCTCGTGAAGTCGCTGTTCTTCGCACCGTTCGTGTTGCCGGGCGTCGTCGTCGGACTCGTGTTCTCGTGGTTCTACGATCCGACGTTCGGTTTGTTGAAGCTGATCGTGGGGCACGGCATTCCCGTGCTCGGTGACCCACACTACGTTACGTACGGCATCATTTTCGCCGCGCTTTGGCCGCAGATTCCCTTTTGCATGATCCTCTACCTGACCGGGCTCACGGGAATCAATCCGGAAATTATCGAGGCGGCGCGCATGGAAGGGGCACGCGGCGCGGCGCTTTTATGGCATGTGATCTTGCCGCAGCTACGTCCAGCCACGTTCATGGCGGTCGTATTGACCGTCATCGGCGCATTGCGCAGCTTCGATCTCATCTCCGTGATGAGCGGCGGCGGCCCGTTCGATAGCTCGACCGTGCTTGCCTACTTCATGTACGACCAAGCGATCAAGTATTACCGCGAAGGCTATTCGGCCGCCATCGCCGTCGTGCTGTTCGCCATCATGCTCGTTTATATCGCTTGGCAACTGCGGCGCCTCGTGCGCAACGAGTCGTAAGGAGTTTCGCAATGTATCCCATGCCCGTTCAGCGGTGGCGTCCCATACCGAGGGCGATCTACCGCGTCTCTTTGCCGTTCGCGCTGTTGCTGTGGCTCGTCCCGTTGCTTGCCGTTCTCGTCACGTCGGTGCGCTCGAGCGACGAACTCTTGGCCGGCGATTACTGGGGATGGCCGAAGCATTTCGCGCTCGTGGCGAACTACGGCACTGCGCTCACGCAGACGCCGATGCTCCATTACTTTTGGAATAGCTGCGCGATCACGTTGCCCGCGGTTGCGGTCTCGATCTTCCTCGCCTCGATGGCAGGGCATGCGCTGGCCAATTACCGTTTCCGGGGCAACGCCGCGTTGCTCGGTTTGTTCGTGGCGGGAAACTTCGTACCGATCCAGATCTTGATGATCCCGGTGCGCGAATTGATGGCGAGCCTCAATCTCTATAACACCGTGGGTGCCCTCATCGTCTTTCACGCGGCTTTTCAAACGGGATTTTGCACACTCTTCCTGCGCAACTTCATCCGCGAACTGCCCTATGAGCTGATCGAGGCCGCGCGTATCGAAGGTGCGAGCGAATGGGCGATCTACATGCGCGTGGTGCTTCCGCTCGTGCGGCCGGCGCTCGCGGCGTTGGCGATTCTCGTCTTCACCTTCGTCTGGAACGACTACTTCTGGGCGCTGTGCCTCACGCAGGGCGATGACGCCGCGCCGATCACCGTCGGCGTGGCCGCGCTCAAGGGGCAATGGACGACGGCTTGGAATCTCGTCTCGGCCGGCTCCGTGCTGGCGGCGTTGCCCTCGGTGGCCATGTTCTTCGCCATGCAAAAGCATTTCGTTGCCGGTCTGACTTTCGGCGCCACGAAAGGCTGATCGACAGGCCGGGCTGATCGGCACCCAACCACTTCAACACAAGCGGGTGCGCGCAGCGATCACGCGCGTGCCCACGGCTACGTAATCGAGGAATCTTCAATGCGGCTTGGCGTTTGTTATTACCCGGAGCACTGGCCCGAGAGTCAATGGGAAAGCGATGCGCGGCGCATGGCGCAAATGGGCATCTCGCGCGTACGGATCGCCGAATTCGCGTGGTCGCGCATCGAGCCAGAGCCGGGCCGATACGATTGGGCGTGGCTCGATCGCGCCGTGGATACGCTTGCCCGCCATGCGCTCGAGGTCGTCATCGGCACACCCACGGCTTCGCCGCCGAAATGGCTAGTTGACACGCATCCTGACATGCTTCCCGTGTTGAAAGACGGCAGCGCGATGCAATTCGGCTCCCGCCGGCATTACGATATTTCGAGTCCCGCCTACCGCGAACACTGCGCGCGTATCGTCGAAGCGATGACGCGGCGTTATGGTGAACACCCAGCGGTGGTCGCCTGGCAGACCGACAACGAATTCGGTTGTCACAACACGTTGCCGAGTTATACCGATGCGGCGTTGTCGCGTTTTCGTGGCTGGCTTGCCGCGCGTTACGAAACGATCGAGGCGCTGAATGCAGCCTGGGGCAACGTATTTTGGAGCATGGAATACCGTGGCTTCGACGAGATCGAATTGCCGCATCGCACGCCCACCGACCCGAATCCCTCGCACGTCCTCGATTTTCGGCGCTTCCAATCGGATGAAGTAGGCAGCTTTCATCGGTTGCAAGCCGATTTGATTCGAAAGCATTCGCCGGGACGCGACGTGTTGCACAATTTCATGGGCTTTTATGCCGCATTCGATCACTACGCGTTTGCGCGGCACGGGCTCGACGTCGCGGCATGGGATAGCTACCCGGTGCCACGCACCGAGGTGCTGCCGCTGCCTGAGGCGGATAAACACCGGTGGGCCCGCACGGGTCATCCCGATGTGTCGGCGTTCAGTCACGACTTATACCGCGGTGTCGGCAAGGGCCGCATGTGGGTGATGGAACAGCAAGCCGGGCCGGTGAATTGGGCGCCATGGAATCCCATTCCGCGGGACGGTATGGTTCGGCTTTGGACATGGGAGGCGTTCGCGCATGGCGCCGAACTCGTTTCCTATTTCCGCTGGCGGCAGTGTCCCTTCGCGCAGGAGCAAATGCATTCGGGGCTGAACGCGCCCGACGATCGGCTCTCTCCGGGCGGCGAGGAAGTGTCGCGGGTCGGCGGCGAGTTGCGCGCGATGCAGGCCTGGGCAAAGGCGCCGATGCGTAGCAAGCGCGCATCGGTCGCGTTGTTGTTCGACTACGAAGCCGACTGGGTTATCGAAACGCAGCGGCATGGGGCCGACTTCGACTATCAACACTTCGCGTTCGAGTGGTACAGCGCGTTGCGCGAACTGGGGCTCGACGTCGATATCGTGTCTGCCCGGGACGACGTGGATGGGTATCGGCTCGTGGTGGCGCCCACCTTGCCGATCTTGCCCGATAGCGTGGTCGATCAGATCGAGCGAGGGGCGAATCATTGGGTGTTCGGGCCGCGGACGGGCTCGAAATCGGATACGTTGGCGATCGTCGAACACCTGCCGCCCGGGAAGTTGAAGTCGGTATTGCCTGCGCGCGTCGTCGAAGTGGAGTCGCTACGGCCATCGCTTCGACCGACACTGCGCTTGGACGGCATCGAGGGCGAGGCGGTAAGATGGCGCGAGCATGTGCAACCGGGCGCCGGTACCGACGTATTGGCTCGGTTCGACGACGGTTCACCGGCAATGCTTCGCCGCGAACGTGTGACGTACATGACCGCCTGTTTCGATCGCGTGTTGCTTGTAGCCGCACTGGCCAAATGCGTTGGCGATGCCGGAATCGACGCGACGCCGTTGCCGGAAGGCTTGCGGCTGCGCAGGTGCGGGGCGTTGCGTTTTGCCGTCAATTACGGCGATCGGGAACGGAAAGTGCCTGCGCCGGATGGGGCGCGCTTCGTGCTGGGCGGCCCGCTCGTGGGCCCCATCGATGTCGCCGCCTGGATCGAAGAAGACTGAACGGTGCATACACGTTTCACCGAACTTGTCCGCACGGCGCACTTCGTGCCGCTTGCCGTCGCGACGCTGATGCTCGGCGTCGCGTTGTCCTTTACCGCCCCGTATTTATCGTTATTCGGGATTGAAGAGGCTTCGATGTCGCCGTTGCGGCTCGGCGTCTTCATGACGCTCGTTTCGGCAAGCGGCGTGTGCGCGAGTACGGCGGCGGGACGCTGGTCGGATCGCCGCGGACGCCATCGCGGGCTCTTGATCGCGTCGCTCGTCGTTGCGATGCTCGGCTATGCGAGCTTGGGCTTCGTGCGAGGCTATACGGCGCTCATGGTGGTCGGTGCGGTTTTGCTGGGCCCGGGCGCGGCAGCGCTCTCGCAAATATTCGCATTCGGCCGCGCCGCATTGCGAATCGAAGATCCCGCGCAGAGCGAGTTCGCTTCGGCCACCTTACGTACGCTGCTGTCCGCCGCGTGGGTGTTCGGCCCCGCGGTGGGGGCGTTGGTGTTGGCCCAAACGGGTTTCAAGGGACTGTTCGCGTTTGCGGCGGCGAGCTTCGGCGCCAGCGCGGTGATTGCGTTGCGCATCGCCGAAACGCACGCGGGCTCGCAGGACGAGGCCGCGGTCGTTGCCGCGCCGGCTGCTGGCTCCGCGCCGAGTGCGATCAACGCGGACATATCGAATCAAGCGTTCGCGGCCTACGCGCGCCATGCGATTCCGCGCATCTTGATCGCACTCGGCTTGATCGGACTTACCGCCAACGCGACGATGATCCTGCTGCCGCTGTACCTGCTTCATGCGCTGCACGGCACGCGCCTGACCGTATCGGCAGCGCTCGGTATGGGGGCATTGCTTGAAATCCCGATGATGCTTTGGCTCGGCGGCATGTCGTCGAGACTACGCAAGCCGAGGTGGCTGGGCGCATCGGCGGCCGTGCATGCGGCATACTTTCTTGCGCTGGCGGCGGTGTCTCATGCCTGGGCGGTGGTGCCGCTACAAGCACTTTCCGCGACCGTGGTCGCGATCACGTCTTGCTTGGGTATGACCTATATCCAGGATTTGATGCCCGGTGAGACCGGCGCCGCGACAGCGCTCTTTTTCAACGCCTCGCGCGTCGGGTCGATTCTATCGGGCGTGTTGTCCGGAACCATCGTCGGTGCATTCGGATATCGCGCGGCGTTCCTGCTATGCGCGGCGCTGGCGGTTTGCGCGTTTGCATTACTCTCGTTCGACGGCCTGCGGTTCAAAAGGGCAAACGCGCGCGCCGCGGTGCGGCGCGCGTGAGTCCGATTCAACGCCGGCGCAATGCATCCAGCGATGCAAGTGCATTGCCATGGAAATCGAACAGTGTGTTGTTGTCCCACTGATCGCCCGCACCGGTTTTCCAACCGACGCCCGGCACCGGCGTCCATTCGGGCTCCCACCAGAACACGCCTTTTCCGCGCTCGCCCGGCACCGCTTTGACGAGATCGACCAAAGCGCCGATGAATTGGGCTTGCCCTTCGGGTGTGGGCGGATAGGCAACCGAGCCCGTGTTCGTCATCGCGTTCGGTTCCGAGTCGCCGTCGCTCGTCGTCCAGGGGTAAGCGGTTTCCACGACCATGATGTCCTTGCCGTAGCGTGCCGCGAGATCGTTCATGTTCGAGCTGAGATCGGCGAGCGCGCCTTGCCATTGCGGGTAGTACGACAGCCCGATGACGTCGAACGCGACGCCGCGCTGTACGGCATTGTCGAACCACCAACGGCTCGTGGCATTGTTGCCGCCGCTGTCCAGATGGAGCATGACCTTGGTCCGCTCATCGACGGATTTCACCGCATCGTGTCCGGCTTTCAGTAGTGCTGCGAGGTTGTCCCACTGATCGTATTTGCCGAGCGGCCAAAGCATGCCGCCCGTGATTTCGTTGCCGACTTGAACCCATTCCGGCCTCACGCCTTGCGCGCGCAGCATCCGCAATACGTCGGCCGTGTACGTGGAGAGGAGGTTGCACGTTTCGCTCAAGCTCAAACCGGCCCACGCATGCGGCGGATATTGCTTGCCGGGGTCGGCCCACCAGTCGCTGTAATGGAAGTCGATGAGCACCCGCATTCCCAACGCGGCGGCCCGGCGAGCGAGCACGCACACATGTCGCGCGTTGTTATATCCGGCCGCGGGGCTTTGATTCGCGGGGAAAAAGTCGGGGTTGCCCGGATCGTTCCAGACTTTGATGCGAATCGAGTCCACACCGTGGCTGCGCAGAATGTGTAGGCAGTCTCGAGCGACACCATGGTCAAAATAGCGGGCGCCGTGATCCTCGAGTTCGAGCAGCGTCGATACGTCGGCGCCCATGGCGAACCGCCCGCTGCCGCGGGCCGGCACGCCCGTGTCCGCGGCATTCGCAGGTTGGGGGAATCCCGCGCCCATGCTCGCCGCGGCGGTCGATGCCATCCATGCCAGTACAGATCGTCTCTTCATCTGAGTGCCTCCTGGTTTGCTGTTTTTAGACTGCTTCGGCGAGCGGGGCGACCATCGGATTTAAGCGCTTAAATTTCGGAGCGAACAGACGAGCCCATACGTCCCTCGGAGCGAAGGAATCCTAAACGTCGAGGTGGTGCGTGCCGTTGCCGAAGCAGTGGTGCGAGCCTATCAAAGCGTATCGCGCGATGCAAAAGGCTCGGCATTTGTCCAATATGTGGTTTGGCTCCGGCAGCCGGGCACGCGTGCCGAACGAACGGCCCCGCGCGTTAGGTCACCGGTACGCCGCGATGAGCGGTGAGTAGCGATGAGATGACCTCGGGCAGCGTCGTTTTGCCGAAGCGGCGTTCTGTCTTGCGCGTGTCCTCGACCTCGATTTCGCCGGCGTTGTGGGCGTCGTACAAGTCGGCAACCAGGCTCGCATGCTTCTCGGTCAGTCCCGCGCGCAGCAACGCGGCCGGCCATTCGCTTCGGGGCAGTGCGAAAGGCGTGACCGTCTTGTTGCCGACCTCGCTCAGGACCTGCGCGACATACGCAGCGCTGATTCGCTCGGGACCTTCGATACTGACGATCCTCGGCAAACCTGATTGGGGCTCATCGAGCAAAAGTTCGGCCGCCGCCAGGCCGACATCGTGCGCGGATACCGTCGGAAACAATTTGGTTAGAGGATGATGCAGGCTCGGGAGGATGCCGCATTGCAAAACGGTGGGTAACGCGCGCCCCCAGTTCTGCATGTGCTCGGCCGAGCGCAGGAGCGTCAGACGTCCAGCGAGCGAACGCAGTTGCGTCTCGAGATAGTGGAAGAGCAAGGTGATCCCCGTGCCTTCGCTCAGTTCGGCGCCGTAATCGGACAACGCCAATACATGAATGCCGGGGGCACTAGCCAACGCATCGGCGGCGACATCCACCATGTTGCGCATCGTCGATTCGGGATCGACATCGGCTGCGGGGATCGGACACAAGATTTGCACGGCACGTGCGCCGTTGATGGCGGTGCGCACGGACGCGGAGTCGGTGAGATCGGCCACGACCGCCTCGCAGCCGATCGTGGCGAAACGCTCCGCCTGACGTTCGTTGCGGACTACCGCGCGAACGGGGTGCCCGGCTTTGCGCAAGGCGGCCACCGTTGTGCTGCCGACGTTCCCCGATGCACCGAAAATGACGAACATGCTTTGCTCCTCCTTGGCGTGTATGGGCGCATGCTACGTTCCGGCCGGGGCAAAGGCGATCAGGAGAGGATAGAAAAAAGCGGAAACGGATGATTGATTGCGCGCTTCGCCGCACGAACTTTTTCGCCATCCATTAGACTCGCCGAAGCGATAACGCGCGAACTCCTTGGGATTGGACGCCATGAACGCTTCAACTTCACGTGCCATGCTGGGCGACGGTACCCGGACAAGCTTGCTCTCGAGCCAGGGCCGGGGATGGCAAGGATTCGGGGCGGAAGTATTCGCCATTTCCGCGGGCACGCACCGAATGCCGGCGTTCGAACAGCATCGCATCGGTGTGCATATCGGCAAGCCGGTACGAGCGAACTGTATCTGCGACGGCAAGCGGCATGCACGGGTGCAAGCACACGGAGATGCCGATGTCGTGCCCGCCGGCATGACAGGGGAATGGGCGGATGAGGCCGATTGCACCGTCCTGAGCGTGTGGATAGACGATGCGTTCGCCGGATCGATCTATGAGCAATTGGAACTGAAGCATGCTCGCGCGGGTTTTCCAATGCGGCTACAAATGCGCGACCCCCGATTTCAGCATTTGGCGTGGGGTTTGCATGCGGAACTGCAAGCCGAGGATGCATCTGATTCCCTTTTCGCCGAAAGTCTTTGCACGGGAATGCTCGTCCGATTGCTGGGCACCGTGCCTGCCCTCGAGCGCAAGCGTCGCGCGCTAACGCCGAAAGCCGCGGCACGCGTGGCCGATTTCATCGATAGCGGCCTAGACCGACGATTGACGCTGGCGGAATTGGCGGCGCTCCTCGATATGAGCATCCCGCACTTCAAAGTATTGTTTCGCGAGACATTCGGCGTGCCGGCCCATCGTTATGTCGTGCAGCGGCGCGTCGAGCGCGCGAAGGCATTGCTATTGACGGGGGCGTGTGACGCCGCGCAAGTGGCCGCCGAGACGGGGTTTTCGCATCAAAGTCATATGGCGTATTGGATGCGCAGAATTCTCGGCGCGAGTCCGCGTGAGTTGACGATGAAATCGAAGCCGCGCGGCGTGTGACGGCTTTGGGACTGGCCGTCTA
This sequence comes from Trinickia dabaoshanensis, assembly GCF_002879885.1. GTDB lineage: Bacteria > Pseudomonadota > Gammaproteobacteria > Burkholderiales > Burkholderiaceae > Trinickia > Trinickia dabaoshanensis. The sequence continues at coordinate 76,320 of NZ_PNYA01000018.1, read as the reverse complement.
TATTTGCCGGCATGCCGGCCTGTGCGGGAACGGAGTATGCGCGCGGCGGTAATATGGCTGACACCGCCCGTCGGTGATAATGACTGAGTTTCGGGCCGCTAAAGGGGCGGGCCGCCGGACATCTTCGTCTTCAGGGAGTATGTGATGGATAAGCCGGACTCGAGATCCGATGCGCAGTTCTTTGCCGAGCGGCAGCGCCGCTTTGAAGAAGAGCTCGTCGACGCATACGACGAAGAACTCGAAATGGAGGTGGACGACCGAATCCTGGACGGTTCCGATGCGTTCACGCCTGAGGCGCGCGCTCTGCGCCGGCATTATTTCCGAGAGTTGTTCCGGTTGCAAGGCGAGCTCGTGAAGTTGCAGGACTGGATCGTCGAAACGGGCCACCGGCTCGTCGTGATTTTCGAGGGCCGCGATGCGGCGGGTAAGGGTGGCGCGATCAAGCGGATTACGCAGCGCCTCAATCCGCGCGTCTGCCGGGTGGCCGCATTGCCCGCGCCGAGCAATCGCGAGCGCACGCAATGGTATTTTCAACGCTATGTGGCCCATCTTCCCGCGGGCGGCGAGATGGTGCTTTTCGATCGCAGTTGGTATAACCGCGCCGGAGTGGAACGGGTGATGGGCTTTTGCTCGGATGACGAGTACGAGGAGTTCTTCCGCTCGGTGCCCGAATTCGAAAAGATGCTTGTCAGAAGCGGCATCCAGATCGTCAAATACTGGTTCTCGATTACCGACGAAGAGCAGGAGATTCGTTTCCAGGCGCGCATTCACGATCCGCTCAAGCAATGGAAGTTGAGCCCCATGGATCTTGAAAGCCGGCGCCGCTGGGAGGCTTATACGCAGGCGAAGGAAGTCATGTTGCAGCGGTCGCACCATAGCGATGCGCCATGGTGGGTGGTGCAGGCAGTCGATAAGAAACGGGCGCGTTTAAATTGCATCCATCATCTGTTGAGCCAGGTGCCTTATCGCGAGGTGGAGCATCCCGTGATTCAGTTGCCGGAACGCGTGCATAACGAAGACTACATTCGTCAACCGGTGCCGGGCAGTATGATCGTCCCCGAGCTTTATTGACCGCTCCGCGCATCGAGGACGAAAGTCGCGGCGCGTTGCGAGCGTCGGCGAGGCTAAGACGGGGCGAGACTTCTGGAGAGTGAACGATGGCAAGTTTCGTGCAATGGGTTCCCGAATCGGGAGTCGGAGCTGAACACCTTGTCTTTACCTCCGGCGCACAGGGTTTCGCCGCTCAAGCCGTCGTGGTAGGTCACCGGTTCGGCAAACCTTATGGCGCATCTTACCGGATCGAGATTGCGCCGGACTGGTCCGTGCGTAGGGTGTCCATCGCGCTGACCGACGGCGGCACCTTGGAACTGCACTCGGACGGAATGGGCCGATGGCTTAACGAGCAGCAGCAGCCCATCTCCGCGCTAGATGGCTGTATCGACGTCGATCTTTCATGCACGCCCTTCACGAATACATTGCCGATTCGCCGACTTGGCCTGCCCGCAGGACAGCGGCAACTCATTCGCGTTGCCTACGTCGCCATCCCGTCGCTCACGGTTGAGCCTGTCGATCAGGCATACACCTGTATCGAGCTCAACCGTAAGTACCTTTATGAAGGGATATTCCGGAAATTTCAAGCGGAGCTTTCGGTCGATGCCGACGGTTTCGTAGAGGACTATCCATCGCTGTTTAAGCGCGCAGTTTGACCGCGGGGACAATCTCCGCGATGCGTTCCTCAGTCCTCAGCCCCCGCGTAAGCCGCCTTCAATGCGGCGACATCGAACTTATTCATTTGCATCATGGCCTTGGCGACACGTGCCGACTTGACGGGATCGGGATCCGACATCATTGAAATCAGGTCGTCGGGCACGATTTGCCAGGAGACGCCAAACCGATCCCTGAGCCAGCCGCAGTTGTCATAGGCGCCGCCGCCCTCGACGAGCTTTTCCCAGTAACGGTCGAGTTCCTGCTGGTCGGCGCAGTTGACCATAAACGATATCGAGTGATTGAACGATTCGCCGCCTTCGTGGCTCATGGCGATGAAAGGCTGGCCAAACAGCAGGAATTGCACGACCTTGGTCGAGCCCGCAACGGGCACCGGCGTCACGCGAACGACGCGCGAATCGGGAAAGACGCTCGCATAAAACGCCGCGGCCTCCTCGGCTTGGGTGGAATACCAAAGAAACGGCGTGATTTTCTGGATCGACATGGAGAAGCTCCTTCATGTTGACGAAGTGAAAGCTGCGGCGAGGGCCGTCATCGATACGACGAACGTAGCGTATCGAAATCGACATCGCATTTGCTAGCGGGAAGCGCTCCGAAGGACCCCATCCAAGCCGAAGCATTCAAACATCCGTTTGACTGCCGCTTGAATCGGGGCCACGTCGTGCTGTCCCCTACGGCTTGTAGTAGGTCGGCGCATTTGTGGGTGGATCGTCATTGTTCCTAAGATATGAGAACTATCGCATTTTCTAAGCGACGATCTTAGGAGGCCAACAAACGATGAACGAACCGCCTCGTTTGCAAACATGTCCGCGCCACCGCCTCGAATGCCGGATCGCCGGCGCTGCGTGGTGGAAACGCGGGTTGACATTCGCGGTGCTCGCATTCGCCGGCTGCACGGCATTGCCACCGCAGCAGCAGGGCGCGGCACCGCAAAGCGCCCCGCAAACTCAATGCGTCGGCGCAATAGAGCAGCCGTATGGCCTGACTCCCATAAGCGATCCGGCGTTGCTCGACGGCACGGTACAGCCTCCCGGAAAGGGCGGCTTATGCATGGGGCAGGCTTATCAAGTCACGCAGCCGCTTACGGTCTACCGGGTATGGGACTCGAGCAAGCCCTGGGGCGAATTCGGAAAATGGTGGAGCTTTACTCCGCCGGCAGGGCCGCGCGACGCCTATCGCGTAGCCAATGAGATCTGCCCGAGTTGGAGTGCGCTGGATCGGGTAACGCAATGCCGATTGAAGGTAGGCTCGGAAATCGTCATTGGGACCGGACAGAGCGCCACGTGCGATCCCAAGGACAACGCCAGCTATCCGCCCTCCGCTCAGATACAAGTGTTCGTGCCGAACGACAACTCGAACCCCGGCAAACAACTGATCTTCGATTGCGTTGCGCAAGCAGCGTGGCCGTGATTCGCCCTATCGTCGACCGGGCCTGACACATTGTCGGAACGAGCGTGTTTCTCTAGACTGCGATTCATTGCCGCCATTGGCCGGGAGAAGTGCGATGTCACGCAACGACGACGAGACGTTTTGGCACAACGCTAGCCGGCACCTGGTTCGGTATGGCGGCAAATTCGAGCCGATGATCATCGAGCGAGCGCAAGGCAGCTTCGTCTATGACGCGGACGGCCGGGCGATTCTCGATTTCACGTCGGGGCAAATGAGCGCGGTGCTCGGCCATAGCCATCCGGATATCGTCTCTGTCGTCAGTGAGTACGCCGGTAAACTCGACCACTTATTCAGTGGGATGCTTTCGCGTCCCGTTGTCGATTTGGCGACGCGTTTAGCCGAAATCACGCCAGCCGGCCTTGATCGCGCGTTGCTGCTCAGCACGGGCGCCGAGTCGAACGAAGCGGCCCTCCGGATGGCGAAGCTCGTCACGGGAAAATACGAAGTCGTCGGCTTCGCGCAGTCTTGGCACGGGATGACGGGGGCAGCGGCCTCGGCGACCTATAGCGCTGGACGCAAAGGCGTGGGGCCGGCAGCCGTCGGTTCTTTTGCGATTCCCGCGCCGTTCACGTATCGGCCGCGTTTCGAACGTGCTGGCCAATACGATTACTTGGCGGAATTGGATTACGCATTCGATCTGATCGATCGCCAGTCCAGCGGCAACCTTGCCGCGTTTATCGCCGAGCCGATTTTGAGTTCCGGCGGCATCATCGAATTGCCGCTGGGCTATATGGCCGCACTCAAGCGCAAATGCGAGGAGCGCGGCATGCTGTTGATCCTCGACGAAGCGCAAACGGGCGTGGGGCGCACCGGGACGATGTTCGCCTGTCAACGCGACGGCGTGACGCCGGACATCCTCACATTATCGAAGACGCTGGGCGCGGGGCTACCGCTCGCGGCGATGATCACCTCGGCGTCGATCGAAGAGCGGGCGCACGAATTGGGGTACCTGTTCTACACGACGCACGTGTCCGATCCGCTTCCCGCCGCGGTTGGCTTACGCGTACTCGACGTGGTGGAGCGCGACGGTCTCGTCGCACGGGCCAATGTGATGGGCGATCGTCTCAGACGAGGGCTGTTGGATTTGATGGAGCGTTTCGAATGTATCGGCGACGTTCGCGGAAGAGGGCTGCTGCTGGGCATGGAGATCGTCAAGGATCGCCGCACGAAGGAGCCCGCCGACGGGCTCGGCGCACAGATCACACGCGAATGCATGAAGCTCGGGCTCAGCATGAACATCGTGCAATTGCCCGGCATGGGCGGCGTCTTTCGAATCGCCCCGCCGTTGACGGTTAGCGAGGACGAAATCGACCTAGGCCTGGACTTGCTCGCGCAGGCCATCGAGCGGTCGTTGTGAAGGGTCGATTTCGATCGAATGTACGGCATGCGCGCATGCTTCCCTCACCCCTTCGTCGCCCCGAACGTCAACCCCGCAACGAAGTGTTTTTGCATGGCGAAGAACATCGCGACCGACGGCATCGCGGCCAGCACGGACCCTGCCGATACCAGATTCCACGCCGTCGTCCATTGACCCTTCAGCGCCGCAACGCCCACGGTGATCGGTGCCGCATCGTCGCCTTGGGTCAAACATAGCGCCCAGAAATAGTCGTTCCAGACGAACGTGAACACCAAGATCGCGAGTGCGGCGAGTGCCGGCCGAATCAGCGGCAGCACGATCTTGAAGAACACCGTCCATTCGTTGGCGCCTTCGATGCGCGCGGCCTCGATCAATTCGAACGGCAGTTGCTTGATGAAGTTGCGTAAAAACAGTGCGCAAAACCCGGTCTGAAACGAAAGATGAAAAAGAATCAACCCACCCACCGAGTTGTATAACCCGAGTCTCAAAGACAAGTCCCGCACGGGAATCATCAACACTTGGATCGGTACGAAGTTTCCCGCGACGAAGGTGGCAAATAGCGTCGAATTCCCCGGGAACCGATAGACCGCCAACGCGAAGCCGGCCATGGCAGCGAGCGCGATCGCGCCCGCGACGGAAGGCAGCGTGATCTGCACGCTGTTCCAAAAGTAATGCAGCATCGGCGACGTCGTCAGCGCTTCGCGATAGTTGTCGATGAGCGTGACGTGCTTGGGCCATCCCCAATAATTTCCTTCGCTGAGTTCTTCCGAAGACCTGACCGACGTAACGAGCACGGCAATCATCGGCAGCAGCCAAATCAGCAGCGCGACGGGCAGCGACAGCTTATAAGCGCGACGGGCCGCGGGCTTCCACTTCTCGACGGGCATGGGATACATGTTCGCGACTCCTTATCGCTCGTTCCTGAGCAACCGGCGCAATTGATAAACGATGAAGAGCAGCATGATCGCGAACAGCACCACCGCGATCGCGGCCGAATAGCCGAGCCGGTAATACTTGATGGCTTGGTCGTACATGTAATAGGCGAGCACGGTGGAGCTCTCGAACGGACCGCCGCCGGTCATGACCGAAATCAAGTCGAAGCTGCGCAGCGCACCGATCACGGTGACGACGACGGCCATGAAAGTCGTCGGCCGCAGTTGCGGCAAGATGACGTGCCACAACAATGCCCAACCTCGCGCGCCTTCCATGCGGGCTGCTTCGATCTGCTCGCTGCTGAGCGTCGTGAGCCCCGTGAGATACAAAATCATGCAGTACGCTGTTTGCGGCCACAACGCGGCGAGGATGATGCCCGGCGTCGCGTAATGCGGATCGCCGAGCACGGGGATTCCGTGTCCGATGATCAGCGCGAGCAAGCCGAACGTCGGGTCGTAGAACCATGAAAAGATCAGGCCCACCACCACGCCGGAAAGAACGAACGGCGCGAAGAACAGCGACTTGACGATGCGGATTCCGGCTACCGCCTGATTGAGGTACAGCGCGATCGCCAGGCCCATCGGCGGGGCGAGTAGAAACATCGCGAGCCAAATGACGTTGTTCTTGAGCGCGGTGTAAAACGTCTGCGAATGAAAGAGTTCGATGTAGTTCGCGAGGCCGACGAACGTCGCGTCGGTCATTCCATCCCAGCTGTACAGACTGAGGCGGATCGTCGATAGCACGGGCCACACCACGTAGATCGCGACCATCACGCATGCGGGTGCCAGAAACAACATCGCCGCGCGACGTTGGCGGCGCGCTGTCGGCGAGATGCGGCGGCGCGCGCTGGGACGCGGGCGGCTAGACGGCGCGGACGGCGGCAAACCGTCCTCCCCCGGGCGGGCGGCGCCGGCGCCATTGGCTCGCTGGGTGATGAACTGAGACACGTCAACCTCCTAAACGAACGCAACAACCGCGCGCGGCACGTTCGATGAACGACATCGCGCGCGGCCACATCGGCTACTTCTTATAGATCCGCTGCCGAGCTTGCTCGAGACGGGCGAGTATCGAATCGATCTGCGTGGGATCGGAAACGAACTGCTGCATACCCTTCATGCCTTCGTCGGCCATTTCCTTCGTCATGTCGCGATCGTAGAACTGCGCAATGCCGCCCTTCGTGTTCGAAAGGATTTGGAAACCGATCTTCGAAATGGGATCGTCGGGCTCCGGCGATTGGCTGTTCGCCGACAACGAGCCGAGGCCCACCGCGAGTTGCGCCCCGATCTTGGGTGTCTCGGTGAACGCAAGGAACGCGCGCGCATCGGCCTTGTTCTTCGCCTTCGCCGGAATGTTGAGCGTTTCGACGGGACCGTCTTCCGCTGTCGGCACGTTGGCGTCGATGATCGGGAATTGGAAGTAACCCATTTCCGATTTGACCGTCGGCGAGAAACCGCCCGTGATGAACGTGCCCATCAGCATCATGGCCGCCTTGCCTTGGAATAGGAACGGCTGTGCCGAGTCGAGATCGTACGAGAGCGAGTTGTCGATGAAGTAGCCTGCGTCGAGCAGTTGCTTCCAAGTCGTATATACCTTCTTCACACGCGCATCGGTGTACGGGACTTCGCCGGCCATCAGCTTTTGGTGGAAGGCATTGCCGTTCAAACGCAAGTCGAGATAGTCGAACCATCCCGCCAGCGTCCACGCGTCGCGTCCGGCCACGGCGATCGGCGTAATGCCCGCGGCTTTGAGCTTCTTGCAGTCGTCGAGAAAGTCATTCCATGTCTTCGGCTCGCCGGCGATCCCGACTTTCTGAAAGAGGTCCTTGCGATAGAACATGCCCCAGGAGTAGTACACGGTCGGCGCCGCATATTGCTTGCCGTTATAGGAAGAGGCTTCTTTCGTGGAGGCATACGTGCTGTCCCAGCCGTTCTTGGACCAATCGCCGGACAAGTCCTCGAACAATCCGCGCTTGGCGTAATAAGCCATGCGTTCGCCGTCGTGCCAGTTCACGATGTCGGGCGGAGCCGTGGTCAGCCAGCCGGGCAATTGAACCTTGTACGCTTCTTCGTCGATGAAGGCGACTTTCACGTCGGTGCCGGGATGCGCCTTCTTGAATTCATCGACCACCTGCGTCCAGACGGCGCGTTGGCTCGCCCCCTTGAACGCGATGTTGATGTCGAGCGTGGCGGCGTGCGCCGCGGTGGCGAGCGGGCCCATCGCGAAGGCCGACGCGAGCGCGACGGCGGCGAGCGTGATGCGGGATTGGTGCGTCATGCCTGTCTCCTATGTATTACGTCGTTGTCGGTGTTGCATCTGAATCGGTACCGCGCGTTCAACGCGCTCGCGTGCGATAAGCGGCGACCCCTTGCGGCTCGATGTCGCGCGAGCCGATGAGGAAGTCGTCACTCGGTATGTCCGACGGCATCGTGTGCGTTTGCGTGCCGTAATTGAAAACCCACGTCACGCCGCCGCGCCGGCTCACGCGCACGGTGTCGCCGAGCGGTTCCGGTTCTAGTCCCGCTTCGCGCGCGATGCGAGCGAACAATGCTTGCGTGGACGCCTCGTCGAACAGGCTAGCCAGGTAATGCACCGCGCCGTATTTCACGTAGGCGGGGTGTCCGTCATTGAACGCCGCGCGGATCTCGATCGATTCACGGCTGTCTTTTCCGAGGTCGACGTCGATCAGATCGCGCCAGTGCCGCGCATAACCCGGCGCAACGCTGCCGCTGAACGCCACGCCCGGATTGACATTCGGACGCATCGAATCGACCCGCCAAACGCGCACGGGCATGATCGAGGCGAGGGGGCCAGGCGGCAGGTTGGACGGAATCTGTAGGTCGGCCGTCTTCGACCCGGTGCGCGGCCCGATGATGACATGGGCCAGCGTGTTCTCCAGCCGGCGCGCGAGATCGTCCGGCACCACGGGCAGCGGCGGGACGACGATGAGTGCATACCCGTCGAGCGAAGCGTGCGTCGAGACGATATCGACGTCGAATCCGAGGGCGCGCAGCGCCGAGTAGTATTCGACCGCGAAGCGCGGGTAGTGGAAATCGATCCCCTGCGGATGCACCTCGAACAGCCATTTGGCTTCGTAGTCGAACACGAGCGCCACGCGTGCTTTGACGTTGCCTTGCACATCGGCATCGGTATGGTCGGATAGCGCGAGCAACTCTTGCGCGACGCGCCGCGCTTCACTACCGCCGATGTCGAGGCGATTGTCGGGCGTGTTCAATCCGGCGTGCATTTGCTCTTGCGCGAACGGGGCTTGTCGCCAACGGAAATACGACACGCAGCCCGCGCCGTGGGCAAACGCCTCCCAACTCCAAAGCCGCACCATGCCCGGCAGCGGGGCGGGATTCCATTTCGCCCAATTCACGGGGCCTGGCTGCTGTTCCATGACCCAGAACGGCAGTTTGGACATGCCGCGGTATAGGTCATGATTGAACGACGCGAAATCGGGATGGCCCGTGCGCAAGTACTTCGCTTTGACTTCGGGTTCGTACCACTGCTCTTCCAACGCGCCGAGCGGGTAGCTGTCCCATGCCGCCACGTCGAGATCGTCGGCTACCTTGTAGTGGTCGAACTCGGTGAATAGCTGCATGAAGTTGTGGGCGATGGGGCGGCCGGGAGAGTGTTTACGGATGATCTCCACTTGCATGCGGTTATAGCGCGCCACCTCGTCCGAAGCAAAGCGCCGATAGTCCAGACGGTGCGACGGATGCGCCTCGGTGACGGTGCCGATCGGCGCGTCGATTTCCTCGAAGCTGCGGTATTCCATACTCCAAAACACGGTGCCCCATGCGCGGTTCAACGAGTCGATGTCACCATAGCGCATCTTCAACCAGGCGCGAAAGCGTTCGAGCGCGGCAGGCGAATAGCTGACGACGGTTTGATGGCAGCCATATTCGTTATCGGTCTGCCAATAGGCGAGCGCGGGATGCTTGCCGTAGCGAGCGGCAATCGCTTCGCAGATCGCCTTCGACGCTTCGAAGTAGGCGGGCGAAGAGAAATCGTAGTGTCTGCGCGAGCCGAATGCGCGCACGCGGCCATCGGCCCCGACCGGCAAGATGTCGGGGTGACGATCGATGAGCCATTTCGGCGGCGTGGCCGTCGGCGTACACATGACGACCTGGAGTTCTTCCGCTGCAAGGGTGTCGATGGCGCGATCGAGCCAACCCCAGTCGAACTCTCCCGGCGACGGTTCGATGCGGCTCCAAGCGAATTCGGCGATGCGCACCTGCTCGATGCCGAGGGCCCGCATCCTGGCGGCATCGTCGTTCCACATGGCCTCGGGCCAATGTTCCGGGTAATAGCAGACTCCTAGACGCATTGCATGGTCCTCTTATCGGTGTCGATGTCGTATCGATTACGCGTGTTGTTCGATGCTGCTGAGCGGCGCGACGGCGAAGCCGTCTTGCGCGAATAGGTGGCAGGCATGGGCCGGTGCGCGAAAGCGAACGGTGTCGCCTGGCTGCAAGCGCGCGTCGCCGGGCGCTTTCGCGATCAGCACCGCGCCGCCTGGTTGATCGAGATGTACATAGCTGTGCTCGCCCAACGCTTCGATTAGCGCGATGGGGCGAGCGAGCGTCACGGCGTTGCCTTCGCCCGCCCCCGGCGAGGCCGTGTCGCCCACTACCGGTTCAAGATGCTCGGGGCGCACGCCGAAGGTCACCGTTGAACCGACCTCGAGGCTCTGCCCCTGCAAGGGCAGCCGCACCGATTCGCCGCTGCCTTCGAGCGTGATCGAGACGCCGTCCGCTTCGATCGACGCGACCTTGGCGGGAAGGAAGTTCATACGAGGCGAACCGATGAACCCGGCGACGAACTTGCTCTTCGGCCGGTGGTAAAGGTCGAGCGGCGCGCCCACTTGCGCGATGCTGCCGAAGCGCTCGGTGTCGCTGCCGGCGTGCAGGAGCACGATTTTGTCGGCGAGCGTCATCGCCTCGATCTGATCGTGCGTGACGTAGACGACGCTCGCATCGGCGAACTGTCGATGCAGACGCGCGATTTCGATGCGCGTTTGGCCGCGCAACGTGGCGTCGAGGTTCGACAGCGGCTCGTCGAACAAGAAGACGCCGGGCTCGCGCACGATCGCGCGTCCGATGGCGACGCGTTGTCGTTGGCCTCCGGAGAGCGCTCTGGGATGCCGATCGAGCAGCGCATCGAGTTGGAGAATGCGGGCCGCGTCGCGCACCTTGCGGTCGATCTCGGCCTTGGGCGTCTTCGCGAGTTTCAGGCCGAAAGCCATGTTCTCGTAGACGGTCATGTGCGGAAACAGCGCGTAGCTCTGAAATACCATGGCGACGCCGCGCTGCGCGGCCGGTACATCGTTGACGCGCTTGCCGGCGATGGAAACGTCCCCTTCGGTCACGTCCTCCAAGCCCGCGATCATCCGCAGCAAGGTCGACTTGCCGCAGCCCGACGGCCCGAGGAAAACACAGAACTCGTTTTTGCCGATCTCGAGATCGACGTCCCGAATCACCGGGGCGCCGTCGCCGTAGGCCTTTTGCACACCGCGCAATGAAATGCTCGCCATCGTGCCGTCTCCATGTTCTAATCTGCGCCAGATGATTAAGCGCTTAATCAGTGCGCCGCAAAAAAGCGGTCATCGGGTGACCGGGGCGCTGCGTCTCGTTCGTTTTTATCGACTCGTTCGGTGCATGGTGCCGCGCTCGTCGCGATCATGCAAATGTTGAATAACCTTCCCATTTATTGAGAAAGCGATGCCGACCCTCAACGAGGTAGCCACCCGGGCGGGCGTGACGCCCGCCACGGTCTCGAACGTCCTGCGCAATAAGGGGCGCGTGGGCGAGGCCACGCGCCAGCGGGTGCTCGAGGCGATCGCGGCGCTTGGATATCGCCCACACTTGCCTGCGCGCGCATTGGCCGAGGGGCGTGCGCCGACGATCGCGCTGATGGTGTCGAGCATCGCGAACCCGTTCTATCCCGAGTTCGCGCTGGCGGTGGAAAACGCGCTGCGCCGCAGGGGGCAATTCCTCATCATCTGCAATACCGAGGGGGATCCGCAGACGGGGCGCGCCTATCTGGATCAGATCGCCGGGACGCTTTCCGAGGGCGTGTTGGTCATGAACGCGAATTTGGATTTCGAGGATTTGCGGATGACCGAATTGCGCGGCGCGCCGGTGGTGCTTTGCATGTGGGAGCGGCCGCTCGATCCACCTGGTTTGCCTTGTGTGGCGGTGGATTTCCGATTGGCGGGGGAATTGGCGGCCAAGCATCTGCTCGAGCTCGGGCATCGGCGAATCGGCGCGATCGTCGGCAGCAAGGTGTATGGGATTCACGCGGCGCGATACGAAGGATTCGTCGATGCGATGCGTGGGGCGGGGCTCGAGTGTGCCGCGGCACCCGTGCTTTACACCCCCGATACGACACGGGGCGGCTATGCCGCGGCGCTCGAGTTGTTGAAGGCGCATCCCGACCTCACGGCGCTCTTTACGACGAACGACTTGCCGGCGCTCGGCGCGATGCAGGCGGCGGCCGATCTCGGTCTAGACGTGCCGCGCGACCTGTCCGTGGTTGGGATCACCGATATTCAACTGGCGCGCGAATCGCGTCCCGCGTTGACCACGGTTGCCGTGCCGACGACCGAAGCGGCCGAGTTTGCCGTGGAGTTGTTGGTGGATCTGATCGAAACGACGGCCTCAAGGGCGGCGAGTGACGGCGCGCGGCAGGCGCGCGTTTGCGTGACGTCGCCGCCGCATCTCGTCGTCCGTGCCTCGACGGGGCCGGTGCGCAAGAGATAGCGCGACGAGGCCCCGAGCGAGGCCGGGTGTATCGAATCGCGGATCAATGCATCCCGGCGCGCACCGATCCCAGCATGTCGTGCACGCCGAAGGTCATCAACGAGAGGAAAGCCAGCAGCGCTAAGTAATAGAACGCGTAAGTCAGCTTCACCGATGCCGGGATCCCGTAGTAGCGCTTGTTTTCGGGGCGGTTCGCATCGTAGCGCCAAGCGCGCTGAAGTTGCGGCAAAGCCAAGATGGCCATGACGATCAGCAGCGGGCTCGGGTGCACGACGAACAGCCCGACGAGGACCGGCACACCGGCGAACCAGATACGCGGAGAAAGCACGGCCGTAATCCGGCCCCCGTCGAACGGCGACAGCGGGATCATGTTGAACAGATTGAGGAAGAAGCCCGCGTAGGAGAGCGCGAGCATCCATCCGCTATCGAAGTGACGCGCGAGGAAGTAGCAGGCGAGCGAAGCCAGCGTTCCCGCGAACGGTCCGGCCAGACCGACATAGGCTTCCGTTTCGGCATCGTGCGGCATCTGCTTCATTTGAATCCAGGCGCCCACGAACGGCACGAACGTCGGGGCGCCTACGTCGAGGCCCCGTTTGCGGGCGGCGGCGTAATGCCCAGCCTCGTGCACGAACAGCAAGAGGACGAAGCCGGCCGCGAACCGCCAACCGTAGAACATTGCATAGACGGCGATCGACAGCAGCATCGTGCCCGTCGTCGTCAGCACCTTGCCGAGCTTTAACCCGCCCAGCAGCAAAATCAGCAGCTTAGCCATGGTGCGTCGAATCGCCGGATTCTTGCTGCGTCGGCTGATCGTGGCGGTGCTCCCCGGCGTCGTACGGCGGCGCATCGCCTAGTGATGCGGGAGGCACGGCATCCGAGGGCGGCTTGTGGGCCGCCTTGGGCTTGCGGTTGAACAGGCGTTTGATTTTCGTGCCGAAGGCGAGCAGGGCAATGAGCCCGACCTTGAAGAACTTCACCGCAAAGGCGGCGATCACCGCGAACAGCCCGAGCTTTTTCACGGCCACGCCCGCGACCAGGGCGGCGAGCCCATATTCGGCGATGTGATCCGTGGAGGAATTGAAGTCGGCATAGCGCTTGCCGTCCGCATACGCGATATCGGCGAGCAATGCATTGGCCGTCGACTTATTCATGGCCAACGCCGACAGTTGGGTCACCATCGTCAACGAAAGGTAGCCGTCCCGTCCGAGCGCGATGGTGCGGTAGTTGACCGCGTCCCGGCTCGTGTCGGTTTGCCCTTTGGTCCTGACGATGGCCGACCACATCAGCCGGTGCGTGTTCGCATCGTAGACGGGCGGCTCGGCCCAGCCGGCGACTTCGAGCTCCCGCAATCCGCGCTCCTTGCGCGACGTGTTCGACTGCTCCGTGCCGTCGCGCAGGTTCTTCAGAATCTTGTCCGGGTCCCAGTGCTTTGCGTCGTCGTCACGGACATAGCCGTCCTTCTGGTAAGTGAGCACGGCGAACCAATCCTGGCCGTCCGTTTGAGGCACGATCAAGCCCACCATCGATTTTTCGTCGACCGAGTTGCCGTGGGCGCGAAGAAACCGAATGGCCGCCGGAGCCGGAACGAAGCCGACGCCGGCAGGCAGCGCGAACTTCGCCTCGTCGAGGACGGCGATCGTGGAGGGACCTTTGACCAACGCGGCATCCGCTTCTTTGGCGGCGGCCGCGAGTTCATCTTTAGTTGCCTGCGTTTGCGCGAAGCAAACCCCGCTTGCGGCGAAGATGAACAGCCCAATAACGAATTTGACGAACGCTCTCATGACGATTATGTGTTTTTTTTCTTGTCGGACGGCCCGATTGCCCACTCGAACTATATCGAGTTCCCCCTGGCTATCGGCACGCCCGGCCAACTCTTGAGCCGAGTTTCGCGTTCGTCGCGCTTCGCTTACAGGTAGAACATCCGGTCTTCGTCCGACTTCGTCGCGTGCGGCTCGGCTTCACCGCGATCTTCATAAAACGCGAGCACGGCCTCCAGCACTTGGGCCGGATCGTCGATCACCTGCATGAGCTTCATGTCTTCGGGATTGATGAGGCCCATCGGCAAGAGCGCCGTTTCAAACCAGTGCAAGAGCCCCTTCCAGAACTCGGCGCCCACGAGAATGATCGGCACGTGGCGCGACTTCTTCGTTTGAATGAGCGTGAGCACTTCCGCGAGTTCGTCCAGCGTGCCGAAGCCGCCCGGCATGACGATCACGGCATCGGAGTTCTTGACGAACGTGACCTTGCGCGTGAAGAAGTGGCGGAAACGCAGTGAAATGTCCTGCCACTGGTTGCCCGATTGCTCGTGCGGCAACTCGATGTTCAAGCCCACCGACGGTGCCTTGCCCGCATGCGCGCCCTTGTTCGCGGCTTCCATGATGCCCGGGCCGCCGCCCGAGATCACGGCGAAGCCCGCGTCGGAAAGTTTGCGCGCGATTTGGGTCGCGAGCTTGTAGTACGGCGAGCTCGGTTTGAGGCGGGCCGAACCGTAAATGCTCACGGCCGGACGAATCTCCGAGAGGTACTCGGTCGCCTCGATGAACTCTGCCATAATCGTGAACATCTGCCACGACGCGCGGGCCTTCTTGGCCGTTGCGCGTTCTTGATCTGCGAGCGATCGCAGACTCGGAATCACTTTTCTCTTGTTCATAATGCCTGCAGAACGGAACCTGAAAGGTAAGACCCTCGTTTTGGTCGACGGATCAAGCTATCTGTATCGGGCCTACCATGCGATGCCTGACTTGCGCGGCCCCGACGGCGAGCCGACGGGAGCAATCTACGGCTTCATCAACATGTTGCGTCGCATGCGCAAGGAAGTCACGGCAGAGTATAGCGCGTGCGTCTTCGATGCAAAGGGCAAGACGTTCCGTGACGATTGGTACCCGGAGTACAAAGCCCATCGTCCGTCGATGCCGGAGGACCTTTCCAAGCAAATCGAGCCGATCCATTTTGCCGTGCGCGCGCTCGGCTGGCCGCTGCTGATGGTGGACGGCGTCGAGGCCGACGACGTCATCGGCACGCTCGCCGCCGCCGCCGAACGGGAAGGCATGAACGTCGTCGTCTCCACGGGCGACAAGGACCTGGCCCAGCTCGTGAGCGAGCACGTCAAGCTCGTCAACACGATGACGAACGAAACGCTCGACCGCGAAGGCGTCATCGCGAAGTTCGGGGTGCCGCCCGAGCGCATCGTCGACTATCTGTCGCTGATCGGCGATACGGTCGATAACGTACCGGGCGTCGAGAAGTGCGGACCGAAGACGGCCGTCAAGTGGCTTGCGCAATACGAAACGCTCGACGGTGTCGTGGCGCACGCGAGCGAGATCAAGGGCGTCGTCGGCGAAAACCTGCGCAAGGCGCTCGATTTCTTGCCGATGGCCAAGAAGCTCGTGACGGTGGAGCGTGAGTGCGACCTGACCGAACACGTCGTCTCGATCGAGGAAACGTTGCCGGCTCGGCCCGAATCGCCACTCGAGTTGCGCGATCTGTTCATGCGGCACGGCTTTAAAACCTGGCTGCGCGAGGTCGAGGCGTTGATCGAGGGCGCGCAAGATGCACAGGCCCTAGCGGGCGAAACCGAGCCCTCGGGCGTGCTCGCGGCGCAGCCCGCGCCCAGGATTGCGCCCGAGCGCTGCTACGAGACGGTGCAGACGTGGGAGCATTTCGATACCTGGCTTGCCAAGATCGATGCTGCTGCGTTGACGTCGTTCGATACGGAGACGACCTCGCTCGATCCGATGCAGGCGCAGATCGTTGGTTTGTCCTTCTCGGTGGGCGCCGGGTGCGCGGCTTATATCCCGGTCGCGCATCGCGGGCCCGACGCGCCGCTGCAATTGCCGCGCGATGAGGTGCTGGCCAAGCTCAAGCCCTGGCTCGAAAGCGAAGACAAGAAAAAGGTCGGCCAGCATTTGAAGTACGACGAGCAGGTGCTCGCCAATCACGGCATCGCGTTGAACGGCATCGAGCACGACACGTTGCTCGAATCGTACGTGCTCGAGTCGCATCGGCCGCATGACATGGATAGCCTCGCCTCGCGTCATCTCGGGGTCAAGACCATCAAGTACGAGGACGTGGCGGGCAAGGGCGCGCAGCAAATCGGCTTCGACGAGGTGCCGCTCGATAAGGCCGCCGAGTATGCGGCGGAGGATGCCGACGTCACGTTCCAACTGCACGAGGCGCTCTTCCCGCAAATCGAGCCCGAGGCGGGCCTGTTGCATGTCTATCGCGACATCGAACTCCCGACGGCACGCGTATTGCGCAAGATGGAGCGCAACGGTGTGCTGATCGACAGCGAGCGGTTGCGCCGCCAAAGCAGCGAAATCGCGACACGCCTGATCGAATTGGAAAGCGAGGCCTATACGCTGGCCGGCGGCGAATTCAACTTGGGTTCGCCCAAGCAAATCGGGCAAATCTTCTTCGAGCGGCTGCAGTTGCCTGTCGTCAAGAAAACCCCGAGCGGCGCGCCGTCCACGGATGAAGAAGTGCTGCAAAAGCTGGCCGAAGACTATCCGTTGCCCAAGCTGTTGCTCGAGCATCGCGGCTTGTCCAAGCTCAAGTCCACGTACACCGACAAGCTCCCGCGCATGGTCAATCCGAACACCGGGCGCGTGCATACGAACTATGCGCAGGCCGTAGCGGTGACGGGGCGGCTCGCGTCGAACGATCCGAATCTGCAAAACATCCCCGTGCGCACGGCCGAAGGCCGGCGAATCCGCGAGGCATTCATCGCGCCCGAGGGCAGCAAGATCGTCTCGGCCGATTACTCGCAGATCGAATTGCGCATCATGGCGCATATCTCCGGCGACGAATCGCTGCTGCGCGCCTTCGCCCATGGGGAGGATATCCACCGTGCCACGGCGGCCGAGGTTTTCGGCGTGACGCCGCTCGAAGTGTCGAGCGATCAGCGGCGCATCGCGAAGGTCATCAATTTCGGTTTGATCTACGGGATGAGCTCATTCGGGCTGGCTTCCAACCTCGGCATCACGCGCGATGCCGCGAAACTCTATATCGATCGGTATTTCGCGCGGTATCCTGGCGTTGCGCGCTACATGGACGAAACGCGCGCGAACGCGAAGATCAAAGGCTATGTGGAAACGGTCTTCGGGCGCCGGCTATGGCTGCCCGAGATCAACGGCGGCAACGGCCCGCGGCGGCAAGCAGCCGAACGCGCGGCGATCAATGCGCCTATGCAAGGCACGGCCGCCGATCTCATCAAGATGTCGATGATTGCGGTGCAGGCATGGCTCGAACGAGAAAATGCCAAGAGCCGCATGGTCATGCAGGTGCACGATGAACTCGTGCTCGAAGTCCCCGACGACGAACTGTCGGTCGTACGCGAGAAGCTGCCGCAATTGATGTGCGGCGTGGCGGCGCTGAAGGTGCCGCTCGTGGCGGAAGTCGGTGCCGGCGCGAATTGGGAGGAAGCGCACTGATGCGCTGATCCCGGCGCTTATGCGGGCGCCCGTATGGCTTCAATAAGCCCGGGCTGCCTCGCGCGAGCGCCGCTTCGCGGACAATGACCGAGCGCGCCCCCGACGAGCGGGTGACCGAACCGAATTATCAACGGCATAGGGAGTATCGGCATGCATCGTTTCATCGTCGTGGGAGGAGGCGCGGGCGGGCTCGAGTTGGCTACCCGCCTCGGCGATCGCTATGGGGCGCGCGGCGAGAGTCAGCCTCGCGCGCTCGTCACGCTCGTCGATCGTTATCCGACACATATCTGGAAGCCTTTGCTGCACGAGGTCGCGGCGGGTAGTCTCGATCCGTTCACGCAGGAGCTCGAATACCCGGCGCAGGCGCGTTGGCACGGATTCGAGTTTCAGCAAGGCGAGCTGGCCGGCATCGACCGAGCGGGCAAGCGCATCACGATCTCCCCTGTCATCGATGCCGACGGCGCGGAGATTCTGCCGCGCCGCGAACTCCAATACGACACGCTCGTCATCGCGATCGGCAGCACCACGCACTTTTTCGGAGTGAATGGGGCCGCCGAGCATTCGATCGCGCTCGACACGGTCGCGCAAGCCGACCGGTTTCGCAAGCGGCTCATCGCAGCCTGCATGCGGGCGGAGCATCAGCCGCACGAGACGGTGGAGTCGGGCCCGGGCACGTCGCCCGAAAGCGAGCCGCGCATCCAGGTGGCGATCGTCGGCGGCGGCGCGACCGGCGTCGAGTTGTCGGCCGAATTGCGCAACACGGCCCAGGTGCTCTCCGCCTACGGTCTGCATAAGCTCGACCCGCGCCACGACATCGGCATCGTCCTGATCGAAGCGGGGCCGCGTATCTTGCCCGCGCTGCAGGAGCGCGTGTCGAGCGCAACGGCCGACTTGCTGCGCAAGCTCGGCGTAAAGCTCATGATCGGCGAGACGGTGGCCGAGGTCGCGCCCGGCATCGTGCGCACGGCGAGCGGCAAGGTCGTGCGTGCCGACTTGACCGTCTGGGCAGCCGGCATCAAGGCGCCGCCCGTCTTGGGGCAATTGGACGGACTGACGGTCAATCGCCTCGGGCAACTGTGCGTGCGCCGAACGCTGCAAACCGAAGTGGACGACGATGTCTTCGCGCTCGGCGATTGCGCGGCTTGCCCCTGGCCCGGCAACGAACGCAATGTTCCGCCGCGGGCCCAGGCCGCTCACCAGCAGGCGAGCTTCTTGTTGAAGGCTTTATCGAAGCGCCTGGAGGGCAAGCCGCTGCCCGAGTTCACTTACCGCGATTTCGGCTCGTTGGTTTCGCTCGGTCATTTCAGCGCGGTCGGCAATCTCATGGGCGGTTTGATCGGCGGGAGCATGCTCATCGAGGGCTTGTTCGCCCGGTTCATGTACATGTCGCTCTACCGGCTGCACGTCGCGGCATTGCATGGCTATCCGCGGATGGTGCTCGATACGATGGCGCATTGGCTGCGGCGTACGACGTTGCCTCGCGTTAAGCTTCATTAACCGCCGAGCGCGCAGCCTTCTCTCGGTCCGAATTGATTCGAGTCGATCCGGTTGCGCGACGGCGATCGCATAGGCTTCTGAGTTTTAGCCGGGAATCGGCCCGCCGAGTAGGCGGCGGGCCGATTCCGCCAAAACCATGAGCCATCCACCTCTTGCCACCCATATGGTCTCGTTTCCCGACGGCGAAACGGGCAACAACGCGCTAGGGTATTGCACGAGCGACTCGCGTGACCCGAATCGTTCGGCCACGCTTACACCGCTCGGCACGGCTTGGCAAAGATGGGCATTGAAGGGGACGAAAGTCGCCGTCAAATGGCTCAAGCTTGCCGGCGAGCCCGAATTCCTGCATGAACTCGACGGGGAGACATCGACCACCACCCGGCTGCCGCGGCGCTTGCGTCAACGTTCGGCCGTGGATCTCGTGACGATCCGAACGTCGCTTACGCAGCATAGCTTCCCGTCTGTCGCGCTCCATTATGGAAGCGCGTCCGGATTCACCGGCAATTTCATTTCCGTCGCGCCGCTCGGGCAATGGCAATGCAATTTGCCGGCCGGGGCGGCCGTGCAGGTCATGAATCTGAGCGAGCCGCGCAACGCATTGAAAAACGGCGCATTCGGCGTCCAGGCTTCGGTCGCGAAGAACACGTCCGCGGCGGTGCGGTTGTTGAAAGACTCGCCGGGCGGTTAGCGCGCATCGTCTGACGAAAGGAGACATGCCGCGGCACGCGGGCGGCGCGATGCCGCTCGCGTGCCGGCGGTCGATCGGGCGCTTAGGGGTTCGGTCCGGTCGCGACTGGCCGCGACGGGTCGGCGCACCATTCGCTCCATGAGCCGGCATAAAGCGCCGCACCGTGCAAGCCCGCCACTTCCATCGCGAGCGCATTGTGACAGGCTGTGACACCGGAGCCGCATTGGAGCACGACGTGCTCCGGTTGCTTTTGTCCAATGACCGCGCCGAACTCGTCGCGCAGCGTATGGGCCGATTTGAAGCGGCCGTCGGCCGTCAAATTGTCTTTGAAGAAACGATTGAGCGCCCCGGGGATATGGCCGGCAACGGGGTCGATCGTTTCGTTTTCGCCGCGGTAGCGGTCGGGGGCGCGCGCATCGACGACGACTTGCTCCCCGCCCTTCATGTTCGCGAGCAGATGTTGCGCGTCGACAGTCACGGCAAGCGGAGCGCCGGCTTTGAAGTCGCCTGGCGTGGCGGCGGGCGGCGGAGTCGTCTCGAGCCGGTGCCCGGCGGCCTGCCAGGCTTGCAAACCGCCGTCGAGTACGGCCACCGAGTCGTGCCCGAGCCAGCGCAGCAGCCACCAGAGCCGAGCCGCGTAGGCGCCGCCTTGAGCGTCATAGGCAACGACTTGCTGCTGCTGCTTCAGGCCTTGCGCGGCCAGTGTCGCGACGAGCGCGTCGCGCTCCGGCAGCGGATGCCGCCCGTTTTTGCCGGTCTTGGCACCCGAGAGGTCGCGGTCCAGATGGAGATAGCGGGCGCCGGCGATATGGCCTGCCGCATAGGCGCGTTCTCCGGCAGCCGGGTCCGCTAGGTCGAAACTGCAGTCGAAGACGAGCACGCTGCCCGGCGCGGCGGACAGGCGTTCGGCCAAATTGTCGGCCGAGATCAGCGTGGTGTAGTGCGTGTGCGGCATGATGGACTCCTCGTTGGCGAGCACGCTCGCGCGTGGACGGCGGATGATGGCAGTCTAAACAAAAAGACGGGCAAGAGGCACTTTCGCCATCTTGCCCGTCTCGAGGATCGGCCGCGTCGAACGACGACTGTGGACGATCGTTAGATCTCGCCGAGTTCGCGCCGCAAGAACTCATGGAAATGTTGCATGCCGTCTTCCATCGGGCTTTGGTACGGCCCGACTTGCGACTCGCCGCGCTCGAGCAGCGCGAGGCGGCCGGCGTCCATGCGTTCGCCGATCTCGTCGTCCTCACGTGCCGTTTCCATGTAGGCCGCGCGCTCCGCTTCGACGAACTCGCGCTCGAATAGCGCGATTTCCTCGGGGTAGTAGAACTCGACGATGTTCGTTGTTTTGCGCGGGCCGTGTGGAATCAACCACGAGACCACGAGCACGTGGGGGTACCACTCGATCATGAGCCCCGGATAGTAGACCATCCAGATGGCGCCATACTCGGGCGGCGCTCCGTCGCGCATGCGCAGCACTTCGTCGTGCCACTTGCGGTAGATCGGGCTACCGGCTTTGGCGAGGCCGTTGTGCACCCCGACCGTCTGGACGCTGTACCAATCGCCGAACTCCCACGTCAGATCGTCGCAATTGACGAAGCTGCCGAGGCCTGGATGGAAGGGCACGACGTGATAGTCCTCGAGGTACACCTCGATGAACGTCTTCCAGTTGTAATTGCACTCGTGCACTTCGACGTGATCGAACATATAGCTCGAGAAGTCGAAATGATGCTGCGTGCCGAGCTTTGCCAGATCCTTGGCTACGTCGCGGCCCTGCGTTTCGAACAGCAGGCCGTGCCAATTCTGCAGCTTCGCTGCGCCTAGATTCAGGCACGGGTTATCCGCGAAGTGCGGTGCGCCGAGCAACTCGCCTTCGAGGTTGTACGTCCAGCGGTGCAGCGGGCAGACGATGTTTTCGGCCTGGCCGCGCCCGTTCAGCATGATCGCCTGGCGATGACGACAGACGTTCGAAAGCAGCTCCACCTGCGAACGTTGATTGCGTACGAGTACGCGCCCTTCGTTTTCGCTTGGCAGTGCAAAATAATTCCCTGCTTCGGGCACCATCAATTCATGCCCGACGTAGCGAGGACCCTTCTTGAAAAGTGTTTCGATTTCTCGCGCCAGGAGCGCTTCGTCGAAGTAAGCCGTGACCGGCAGCTGGCTCGAAATGGCCTTGAGCTGCAATGCAGTGCTCAGATTGGACATTCCCACTCCCGATGAAAACGTGAAAGCAGCGAACAACCCAACCATCGAAGATTCGATTTAGGGAACCGGCGATTATACCCTTTCCCCTTCGCTTGGGGCACTTAAGTACATGATTTGGGTCAAAAAACGGCAGCAAGAACGGGTCCTACGGGTCCCGGTCGAGGCCCGACTGTTGTTTTTTTGCCCCTCGTTCGAGGGGGCATGAAAGCTGGCGGATGAATCGGGTTGTGCGCTTTTGCCGTAGAATGTCCGACTTGTTTTTTAATTTCACCCCGATCCCGATGGCGAAGACAGCACCCGAAGGCGCGGCCGCGCCCGTGTCCGGCGGCGAAGCAGGGGACTCGGCGCTGCCCCAGAACTATGAAGCAGCGGTGGCCGAGTTGGAAGAGCTGGTTTCCCGAATGGAAAGCGGCGCCTTGAGCCTCGAGGAATCGCTGACTGCCTACCGGCGCGGTGCGGCCCTCGTGGCGTTTTGTCAGCAGCAGCTCGAAAACGTGGAGCAGCAGGTGCGCGTGCTCGATGGCGAGACGCTCAAACCGTTGCCCACCGGTGCCGCTCCCGCGGACGGCGGAGATGACCTATGACTTTTGAAGATTGGATGCGCGCGGTGCTCGCGCGCGTCGAAACCGCACTGGAGCGCTACTTGCCCGCGTCGGCCGTCGAGCCGGCGCGCTTGCATGAAGCGATGCGCTACGCGGTACTTGGCGGCGGCAAGCGTGTTCGTCCGCTGCTCGTGCACGCCGCGGGCGAACTGACGGGCGCCCGGCCCGAGGCCGTCGAAGCGGCGTCCGCCGCGCTCGAGATGATCCACGTCTACTCGCTCGTGCACGACGACATGCCGTGCATGGACGACGACGCCCTGCGCCGCGGCAAGCCCACCGTGCACGTTCAGTACGACGAAGCCACCGCGTTGCTGGTCGGCGATGCCTTGCAGTCGCAGGCATTCATCGTGCTGACCGACGAGACGGCACTGGATACGCGCGCGCAGGCCGCGCTCGTACGCGAATTGGCGGTGGCGAGCGGCTCGCTCGGCATGGCCGGCGGCCAGGCGATCGATTTGGCGAGCGTCGGTTTGACGCTGACGCGCACGCAGCTCGAAACGATGCACAGAATGAAGACGGGCGCGTTGCTGCGCGCGTCGGTTCGCATGGGTGCGCTGGCGGGGACAGCGCCCGATGCGGACGCTTTGCGTGCGCTCGATGCATACGCGGCGGCCGTGGGGCTGGCATTTCAGGTCGTGGACGACATTCTCGATGTCACGACCGATTCCGCCACGCTCGGCAAGACTGCCGGCAAGGATGCGAAGGACGGCAAGCCGACCTACGTGTCGATTATCGGGCTCGACGCTTCGCGTGCCTTGGCGGCGCAATTGCGCCGCGACGCGCACGAAGCGCTCGTGCCTTTCGGTGAGCGTGCCCGGCGTCTAGCCGAGCTTGCCGACCTGGTGGTGAACCGGGTGAGTTGAACGCGAAGCCCGCTGGCGCGCTATTGGCCTCGAGCAGCGTGAGAGAAAAGCGGGCGCGTAACTTTTCCTACAATGGAACGACGATGTACGACTTGTTGAAAACCATCGACGACCCGGCGGATTTGCGCCGCCTCGACCGCCGTCAATTAAAGCCGCTCGCCGACGAGCTGCGTGCGTTCGTGCTCGACAGCGTCTCGCAAACGGGCGGCCATTTGTCGTCGAATCTCGGCACCGTCGAGCTGACGATCGCCTTGCATTACGTATTCGATACGCCGCACGATCGAATCGTTTGGGACGTCGGCCACCAAACCTATCCTCATAAGATTCTGACCGGGCGCCGCGACCGCATGCCTACGCTGCGCCAGCGCGGCGGCATCTCCGGGTTCCCGCGCCGCAGCGAGTCGCAGTACGACACGTTCGGCACGGCTCACTCGAGCACATCGATCTCGGCCGCCCTCGGCATCGCGATCGCGAGCAAGCTCGAAGGCATCGACCGCTTCTCGATCGCCGTGATCGGCGACGGCGCAATGACGGCCGGCATGGCATTCGAGGCGATGAACAACGCGGGCGTGTGCGACGATGTGCCGCTGCTCGTGATCTTGAACGACAACGACATGTCGATCTCGCCGCCCGTCGGCGCGCTCAATCGGCATTTGGCTCGGTTGATGTCGGGGCGCTTCTACGCGGCTGCCCGCGCCGGCGTGGAGCGTGTGCTGCGCGTAGCGCCGCCGGTGCTCGAGTTGGCTCGCAAACTCGAAGAGCATGCCAAGGGCATGGTCGTGCCGGCTACGCTGTTCGAGGAGTTCGGCTTCAACTACATCGGCCCGATCGACGGTCACGATCTCGATTCGCTGATTCCGACGCTGCAAAACATTCGCGAGCTTCGCGGCCCGCAGTTCTTGCACGTCGTGACGAAGAAGGGCCAAGGCTACAAGCTGGCCGAGGCCGATCCCGTGCTCTATCACGGCCCGGGCAAGTTCAACCCGGCCGAGGGTATCAAGCCGAGCACGGCGCCGTCGAAGAAAACGTACACGCAAGTGTTCGGCGAATTCCTGTGCGATGCGGCCGAGCTCGATTCGAGCGTCGTCGGCATTACGCCGGCTATGCGCGAGGGCTCGGGGATGGTCGAGTTCGAGAAGCGCTTCCCGGATCGGTACTACGACGTGGGCATCGCCGAACAGCACGCGGTGACGTTCGCCGGTGGTTTGGCGGCCGAGGGCCTGAAGCCCGTCGTCGCCATCTACTCGACGTTCCTGCAGCGCGCGTATGACCAATTGATTCACGACGTGGCTTTGCAGAACCTGCCTGTCGTCTTCGCGATCGACCGCGCTGGCCTCGTCGGCGCCGATGGCGCGACCCATGCCGGTGCGTACGACCTCGCCTTCCTGCGCTGCATCCCGAATATGACGGTGATGGTGCCCGCTGACGAGAACGAGTCTCGCCAGATGTTGTACACGGCGCTGCAGCAGCCGAATCCGACGGCAGTGCGGTATCCGCGCGGCGCCGGCACGGGTGTGGCCACGGTCAAGCAGATGACGGCGCTGCCTGTCGGCCGCGGCGAGATCCGTCGCGAATCGACTGCTCCGAAGGGCAGCCGTATTGCGATTTTGGCGTTCGGGACGATGGTGGCGCCGGCGTTGGCGGCGGCGGAGGCCCTCGATGCCACGGTGGCGAACATGCGCTTCGTGAAGCCGATCGACGCCGACCTCGTGCGCGAGCTTGCGCAGACGCACGACGCGATCGTGACGGTCGAGGAAGGGTGCATCATGGGCGGCGCGGGCTCCGCGTGCGTCGAATCCCTCCTCGCCAATGGGGTTGTTCGGCCCGTACTACAATTGGGCCTTCCCGACAGCTTCATCGATCATGGCGATCCTGCCAAGCTGTTGGCGGAATGCGGCCTTGACAGCGCGGGCATCGAAAAGTCGATTCGCGCGCGCTTTCTCGAGCCGGCGGCCAAACTGGCGGCGCAACGCGTCGCTTGATCCCACGCCGGTCGCGCATGCGACCGGATGGCATGGATGCACACATGGGCCTTCGGGCCCATGTTTCATTATTGACGCGACTCGCGCCGGCCTTTGCGCGCCGGCCCCTTAGCTGCGCTCACTAGGACATAACAACGATGAACCAAATGAACCCTGCCTTCGTCATGCCTGACGTGCAAAGCACCGTCGACACGCGGCAGATTGCGATTCAGCGCGTCGGGGTGAAGGGCGTGCGTCATCCTTTGACGGTGCGTACGGCAAGTGGCGACGTGCAGCCGACGGTGGGCACGTGGAACCTCGACGTGCATCTGCCCGCGGATCAGAAGGGCACGCATATGTCGCGTTTCGTTGCGCTGCTCGAAGGCAATAAGGCGCCTTTGGAGGCGGCGACGTTTCGCAAGATGCTTGATGAAATGTTGAGCAAGCTTGAAGCGACGGGCGGGCGTATCGAAGTGACGTTCCCGTATTTCGTGCCGAAGACGGCGCCGGTTTCGGGGGTGACGAGTCTGCTCGACTATGAAGTGACGTTGGCCGGCCAGGCGCGCGACGGGGAAGTCCGCACGTTCTTGCGCGTGCTAGTGCCCGTGACGAGCCTGTGCCCGTGCTCGAAGGAGATTTCGCAGTACGGCGCGCACAACCAACGCTCGCATGTCACGATCGATGTCGAACTGGTGGCCGATTTGCCCGTTGAAGAGCTGATTCGGATGGCCGAGGAAGAGGCATCGTGCGAATTGTGGGGCTTGCTCAAGCGTCCGGATGAGAAGTTCGTGACCGAGCGCGCGTATGAGAATCCCAAGTTCGTGGAGGATCTCGTGCGCGACGTGGCGCAGCGGCTCAACGCCGATGAACGCATCGTGTCGTATACGCTCGAAGCGGAAAACTTCGAATCGATCCACAACCACAGCGCTTATGCCGTTATCGAGCATGACAAGCGCGATGCGGCTGTGGCGGCTTGAGGGCTGGGGGTGGTTCCGACTTTTGCCGCCTTGTGCCGTGAAGGCTGGAAGGCCCCTATGGCGCGCGACGATCATGATCGTCTGGGCATGAGTCGTTCGCCCTTGGGGCGAAGCCGCCGAAAAGAAGCATTCGATGCAACGCCATGGATTCTCAGCGCGGAACTGGATGCGAGCAGGCGAAAAGCACGGGGCGGTTAAAGAACTGAACTGCAAGGACGATAACTGGTACGTCACCGCTATCGCTAACTGTGCATGATGCCGTCATTTTTAATGATCCACCCCACAATGCCCGAGAGGCGGGTAAAACCCGGGTTTAATTGGGTGGCCTTGCTGTGCAGCACGATGTGGGCGTACTCCGAAGGGCTAATTGTTCAAGCGGGGCGGATGACCGTCGTCGATTCCACTGTCGGCCTCCTTTGCTTCCCAGGTCGTCCATCCCTTTTTGCGGTGGCCTTCTTACTGCTTGTGGGAAAGAATATCTACTGTGCTCGTTACGGCAGCGCGTGGTTGCTTCAGCGACTGCGTGATCAAGGTTATCGCTATGTCGCGTAGCCACGCATCGAGGAAGTTTGGCGGTAATTGTCGAATGTCCCTTTCGGTAAGCGTCAAAGGCCGCAACGAGGGGGGGCTCCGCTTTCGGCGCCGCGCGTCCGTTCACCGCACAACCGTGTAACCTGGTAAGGCCGCGCTCGGCCAATTTCGGCCGCTCGACGCCGTAGCGTAGATCGCTAACAATAGCTGGCTTCTTCCACAGCAACTTTTAAGAAGTGGAGCCTCTATGAAATTTGACTGGCACCGAGACCCGATTAACCGGGCCACCAAAGTTGACGAAACTTACAAGAATACGCAGAACGTTCGCCGATTTCTGACGAGTGAGTGTGGTGAGATGTTCAAATTCGATCGTTCCTTCATGGCCTGGATTAAAAGCGGAGTACCCAATAACATGGGGGAGGTGGCAGACGAATGGATCAGGCTGCGTAAGGTGAGCGTCGAAACTTAACGGCCCTATGACGAACACATCAGGCAGTAGTCGGCCAGAAGCGGCGGGTCGTGACCTTCGGCTTTCATATAGTCTGCCGAATCTGCTAACGCGATCGCCATGGCTAACGTTAGGCATCAAAATGGATTTTCTCGAATTCACCTTCGCCGAATCTCGTGAGTCAAATGACCACGAGGTGCGTCCGCTGGCCACGGGGATCGATATTTTGAAATCGCTACGCCCGGGCGATCTTGGTCTCGACCCTCCGGAGTTCTTTCGTCAGCCTGAGCTTTGGGCCGGCGGGAAGCTTCTTATCGGAAGATGCAGTTGCGGTGTCGTTGGCTGCGGAGATCAGTTTGTAGACGTCGAAATGTTTAGCGATCAGGTCGCCTGGCGTCTGGCCCAAGGTGGCCGCGTCGTCTTCAACAAAAAGCAGTATGAAGCGGCTCTTGAGCAGGGCGCAGCGTCAACTACTTGGGAGTCACTCGAGCGCACAGCTGAAAGACTCGTCAGTGGCCTAGACTTCTCGAAGCGAGCCGAGCGCGGCTATGTCTTCCAGTGGGCCTCGGCAAGAGTTACGAAGGAGCAGATCACGCTGTCATTTGGTGTAGGCGAGCGCCAGGAAATGATCGATGTCGGATGGAATCATCGGGATCCAGAAGATGCCCGAAACAGCGTTCTGGCGTGGATCGCAGCTGATGTTAATCCGTTATGCCCGTAGACCACTTGGTCGATCAGTGAACGCAATACGACTGCCTTCTGGCGTCGAAGTTGGCAAGTTGCAGACGTTGGACATCGTCGCCCACATCGTCATCAATCGCTGGTACGAGGTCGACATCCTTGAGGTGATGACGATCCCGCTCCCGAGAACTGAAATATTCAATGTCCATTCCGCGACTCGTTGCAAGGCTCTCCAGTCAAACCTTGACGCTCATACGCGAAGGAGAGGGAGCCCGGACCTATCAAATCTCCACGGCGAAGAACGGCGCTGGCGAACAAATGGGAAGCGGCTGTACTCCTCGCGGCCAGCATGTCATTCGAGCAAAGATCGGTGCCCGTTGTCCTGTCGGTACTGTTTTTGTCGGACGTCGAGCAACGGGCGAAGTCTACTCATCAAATTTCGCGGGACGGTTTCGCGGACGCGATTGGGTATTGACCCGCATCCTCTGGTTACGCGGCTGCGAACAGGGAAGAAACAGGTTAGGCGAAGTAGATACGATGCGACGTTATATCTATATTCACGGTTGCCCTGACGTCGAACCGATGGGCGTTCCCGCATCTCACGGTTGCATAAGAATGCGCAACGCGGACATTGTGGAGCTATTTGATTTGGTCGAGCTGGGAACACCTGTTTTGATTGGAGAGTAAGACTAATGTAGTCAGCCCTGAACAATCCTGCGAGGCATGTGCAGTAAGGCTGTGAAGCCGAAACGGTATTGTTGGATTTGCAGGAAGCGGGCATATTGATGCGTGAATCCTGCAAATCCTGATGAGGTGTGGATGGGTCCGAAGACGCCGGTGCCAGAGGGAGATGTCTTCCGCCAACCGCTGCGCGAGCAGATCAACTTGAAGCATCCGTTGGTTCGCCTCGCCGATCTGATCGACTGGGAACGGTTGAACACGGCGATGAGTGCGAGCTTCGTGTCGCACCGAGGCCGACCGGCAACGTCGCCGCGTTTGATCGCGGGGCTGCTGTACTTGCAGACGCAGCCGCCGATTGATCCGTCGAGCCTGACGCGCTGGAGGAAGCGCCTGGGCGAGGCCGGTGTCGAAGAACTGCTGGCCGAGACGATCGAAGCGGCCAAACGGGCAAACGTCATCAAGACGTCGAGCCTGAAGCGGGTAATCGTCGATACGACGGTCATGGAGAAGGCGGTTGCGCATCCCACCGATTCGCGCTTGCTCGAACGTTGCCGAGAACATTTGGTGAAGGCTGCTGCGCGGCATGGCCTGAAGTTACGGCAGAACTACAACCGCGAAGCGCCACGATTGGCGGGCCAGATCGGTCGCTACGCACATGCGAAGCAGTACAAGCGAATGAAGAAATCGCTGCGCACGTTGCGTTCGCGAGTGGGACGCGTGATGCGCGACGTCGAGCGGCAACTGGATGACGTTGCTCGGCAGAGCCGGGCAGCGCTGGAAGACCTGATTGGGCGCACGAAGCGGATTCTGTCGCAGAAGCAGAAGGACAAGAACAAGCTGTACGCGCTGCATGCGCCGGAAGTGGAGTGCTTGGCCAAGGGCAAAGCTCGTAAGCCGTACGAATTCGGCGTGAAGGTGTCGATCACGACGACGCACAAGGAAGGTCTGGTAATCGGAGCGCGCTCGATGCCGGGGAATCCGTACGATGGGCACACGTTGGCCGAAGCGTTGGAGCAGGCGCCGATCTTGAGCGACGTTCAGCCGGAGATCGCCGTCGTCGATCGCGGCTACAAGGGCGTCGCCATTGACGGTGTGAAGGTCTATCACCCGGGACTGCGACGCGGCATCACGCGAGGCTTGCGCGCGATGATACGGCGGCGCAGCGCGATCGAGCCAGCCATCGGACACATGAAGGCAGACGGAAAACTCGATCGCAATTGGCTCAAGGGTGCGCTCGGTGATGCAATGCACGCGGTGCTGTGCGGTGCCGGCCACAACCTGCGGATGATCCTGCGCAAGCTGCGGCTTTTTTACGCCCTGATTCTCGTCGCTTTGCTTGGGTTTGAATCCGCTACGCCGTCGGCAGCGTGAACTCATTTGCCGAGAAAAACGAATTGTTCAGGGCCGACTAATGTACTCACCGAATAGGCCGCGCCCGACTGTCCGATTTCGAGCTACTTGAGCGTTTCCAACGGGGTCGATAGGTGCCGCAAGATTTCTTCGCTTGGGCGGCCACGAACTGCTTTCGGCACGCGCTCCTTAGCCGCATGCGGGGGTAGATTCGCTCCGCAGCGCGGAGAGAATCCCGGCCAGTCGTCGGCCAGGAATCGGCGTTTATCGATATAGACGGTAGCCCACCTCCGTGTTGCGCCAGTCCCAAATTGGGACTAAAATGCAAGGCATGCGAATCGTTGCCAAAAGAACCTTGCTTGATTTCATCGCGCGTCACGCACAAGCTGGACAGCCGTTGTTGGCGTGGCACGCGGAAGCGTCGAAGGCCAACTGGAAGACCCCGCAGAATATCAAGGACCAGTACGCCAGCGCGAGCTTCGTCGGTCGGAATCGAGTGGTTTTTAACATCAAGGGCAACGACTTCCGGTTGATCGTCGCGGTGGCCTACCAGATCGGCGTGGTGTATGTGAAGTTTGTCGGCACGCACGCGGAATACGACAAGGTCGATGCGGCAACCGTAGAAATGGAGTAACGAGATGGACATTCACCCGATTCGAACCGAGGCCGATTACCGGGCTGCCCTGAAGGCGGTGTCCGCGCTCGTCGACATGGATCCTGCTTCGGGCACGCCGGAAGGCGACGAGTTGGAGATTCTGGCGATCCTCGTCGAGAAGTACGAGGCCGAGCACTTCCCGATGGCAGCCCCGAACCCGATCGATGCGATCAAATTTCGGATGGAACAGGCGGGACTCTCGGTCCCCGACATGCAGCCGTACATCGGGAACAGCAACCGCGTGTATGAGGTGTTATCGGGCCGACGCGCGTTGAGCCTCGCCATGATCCGCAAGCTACACGATGGGCTGCATATTCCCGCCGACGTGCTGATCGGAGCGGCATAACGCGGGTGGCTAGAGATTAGCGGCGGCACACCCGCCCGACGCGCCGCCCGCTACCGCGCGAGCGACGACAAATCCCAGCGCGGCTTGACCGTAAACGCGTAGTCCTTATTCGCCTGCTCGGGCCAGCGCTGCAAACGCAGCGCGCCCGCCAGCGCGATCATCGCGCCGTTGTCGGTGCAAAGAGAAAGATCTGGGTAATGCACATCAAAGCCGCGCTTTTTCCCGGCGGCCGAAAGCGCCTCGCGCAACTGGCGATTTGCGCCCACTCCGCCCGCGACCACGAGGCGCTTGAGCCGTGTACGTTTGAGCGCAGCCAGAGATTTTGCAACGAGCACATCGACGGCCGCATCGACAAACCCGCGCGCAAGATCGGCCTTCGCTTGCTCGCACACGTTCGCTCCCAGCTTCTTGCTCTGCGTAAGCACGGCCGTCTTCAACCCGCTGAAGCTGAAATCGAGATCGCCCGAATGCAGCATCGGCCGCGGTAGCGCCACGGCACCAGGCGTACCGTACTCGGCAAGACGTGAAACCTCGGGCCCACCCGGATAGCCGAGCCCAAGCAGCTTGGCCGTCTTATCGAAGGCCTCGCCGGCAGCATCGTCAAGCGTTTCACCTAGCGTCTCATACACCCCGACATCCGTGACGCGCATGAGCTGCGTATGGCCGCCCGAAACGAGCAGCGCAACGAACGGGAACGGGGGCGGCTCATCCACGAGCAGCGGCGAGAGCAGGTGCCCTTCAAGATGGTGGATGCCGATCGTCGGCTTGTCCCATGCCATGGCCAGCGCATTGGCGATACTCGCGCCGACAAGCAGCGCCCCCGCGAGCCCGGGCCCTTGCGTAAACGCAATCGCATCGATATCGACACGCGAAGCGCCCGAGCGAGAGAGCACATCTTCGAGCAGCGGCAGCGCGCGCCGAATGTGGTCGCGCGAGGCGAGTTCGGGAACGACACCGCCGTATTCGCGATGCATCGCGATCTGCGAATGCAGGGCGTGTGCGAGCAGGCCGCGCTCGGTGTCGTAGAGCGCGAGCCCGGTTTCGTCGCACGAGCTTTCGATGCCGAGAACGAGCATGGTGGATGGCTGAGCGCGGGCGGCTGGAGGCCGTCACCGCAAGGTGCCCGTCAAAAACACAAAAGTATAGCAGTGCGCCGTAAGGGGCCGCTCGCGCAGGTAAAATGCGCGCCATGGAATCTTTCGATATCGCCGTCATCGGCGCAGGCGCGGCGGGCATGATGTGCGCGGCCGTCGCCGGACAGCGCGGTGCGCGCGTCGTACTCATCGATCATGCGCCACGCCTCGCGGAGAAGATCCGTATCTCGGGCGGCGGGCGTTGCAACTTCACGAATCTTCAAGCGGGCCCAGCGAATTATCTGTCGGCGAATCCGCACTTTTGCCGTTCCGCGCTCGCTCGCTATACGCCGAGAGACTTTCTCGCGCTGCTCAAGACGCACCGTATCAGTTGGCACGAGAAGCACCGCGGCCAATTGTTCTGCGACCATTCGAGCGAATCCATCATCGAGATGCTCAAAGCCGAGTGTGACGCGGGACGTATCGCCTGGCGTCGTCCCGTGGACGTGCAGGGCGTTCGTCGAGGAGAGGACGGCGCGTTCTCGATCGATACGAACGCCGGCGAGATCCGCGCGCGAGCGCTCGTAATCGCAACGGGCGGCTTGTCGATACCGAAGATCGGCGCCACCGATTTCGCCTACCGCATCGCCAAGCAGTTCGGTCACAAACTCGTCGATATGCGGCCGGCCCTCGTGCCGCTCACGTTTTCGTCCGAGCAATGGGCGCCGTTCTCGACGTTGGCGGGTGTCTCGCTCGAAGTCGAGGTTTCCGCCGGGCCCAAGCGCGCGCAGGGCTCGTTCGTCGAGGATTTGCTGTTCACGCACCGAGGTCTGTCGGGCCCAGGCAT
This sequence comes from Trinickia dabaoshanensis, assembly GCF_002879885.1. GTDB lineage: Bacteria > Pseudomonadota > Gammaproteobacteria > Burkholderiales > Burkholderiaceae > Trinickia > Trinickia dabaoshanensis. The sequence continues at coordinate 43,261 of NZ_PNYA01000018.1, read as the reverse complement.
TTTGCAAGTGTCGAGCTATTGGCAAAGCGGCGAGTCGATTGCAATCGACCTGCTGCCGGGCCGCGACGCGGCCGCCGAATTGCTCGAGGCCAAGGCGAGTGGAGTGAAGCGGCAGATCGGCAACCTATTGGCTCAATGGCTGCCGGCGCGTTTGGCCCAAGCATGGCTGCAAGCGCACGATGTTTCGGCGGAAGCGCGATTATCCGATTTGTCTGATAAAACGTTGCGCCGTCTCGGGGAAGCGTTCTCTCGGTGGACTTTGACGCCGTCCGGCACGGAGGGGTATCGCAAGGCCGAAGTGACGAAGGGCGGCGTGGATACGAAGGAATTGTCCTCATCGTCGATGATGAGCGCGCGCGTGCCGGGGCTCTACTTCATCGGCGAGGCCGTCGACGTGACGGGCTGGCTGGGCGGCTATAACTTTCAGTGGGCGTGGGCTTCCGGCGTGGCGGCCGGCGAGGCCGCATTCGAATTAGCACGAACCGCTTGACAACTTTCGTGTAAATGTGCAGAAGGTCTGCTATACTCCCGGACCTTTGGGGATTTTCATTTTGGAAACATGACGATCATCCGCGTAAAAGAAAACGAGCCCTTCGAAGTCGCGATGCGCCGCTTCAAGCGCACGATCGAGAAGAACGGTCTGCTGACCGAGCTTCGCGCGCGCGAGTTCTATGAAAAGCCCACGTCCGAGCGCAAACGTAAGAAGTCTGCCGCGGTGAAGCGCCACTTCAAGCGCCTGCGCAGCCAGATGTTGCCGAAAAAATTCTACTGATTGTCCCGGCGCCGGTTTGGGCAATCCGCGCGGTTCGCGCGAGCGGTTGCACCGGTGTTCGGTTTTGCGGTGGCATCGGCTTCACGGCCATCCCGAGTCGGCATTCGATTCGGTCGATCGCCTGGTCTTTGTCCCGTATGTGGCGCAGCATGCGCAAAACCCGCTTGAGGAAAGATCCCAAGCGGGTTTTTGCGCTCAGCGCTGCGTTGCATGCATTGGTTATCCCATTCTTTTCTTGCTTCGGGTGAAAGATGAGTCTCAAAGATCGCATCAACGACGATATGAAGGCGGCAATGCGCGCGCGCGAAACGGGCCGCCTTGCCACGATTCGTCTGCTGCTGGCCGCCGTCAAGCAACGTGAAGTGGACGAGCGCGTGACGCTCGACGACGCCGCCGTGACGGCCGTCATCGACAAAATGATCAAGCAACGCAAGGATTCGATCAGCCAATTCGAGGCGGCAGGCCGCACCGATCTCGTCGAACAGGAAAGCGCGGAACTGGCCGTCCTGACCGCTTATATGCCGGCGCAACTGTCGCAGGCGGAGATCGCCGAACAGGTTCAGGCCGCCGTCGCCGAGACGGGAGCCGCGGGCCCGCAAGACATGGGCAAGGTCATGGCCGTGCTCAAAGCGAAGCTCGCCGGCCGCGCCGATATGACGGCGGTGTCCGGGCTCGTGAAAGCCGCATTGGCCAAGTAACGGAAAGCGCGCCGAAGCGCCGCCGCGGTGCGTGCGTCGTATGCATGCGCCCGGGCCGGCCTAGCTTTGCCTCATAGCCTGTGATCCCACACGCCTTTCTTCAGGACCTGCTCAACCGCGTCGATATCGTCGACGTGGTGGGTAAGTACGTCCAGCTCAAGAAGGGCGGTGCGAATTTTATGGGCTTATGTCCGTTCCATAACGAGAAGAGCCCCTCCTTTACGGTGAGCCCAACGAAGCAGTTCTATCACTGCTTCGGTTGCGGCGCGCACGGAACGGCGATCGGCTTTTTGATGGAACATGCGGGGCTGTCGTTTCCCGAGGCCGTGGGCGATCTGGCGCAATCGGTCGGCTTGACGGTGCCGCAGGAGCCGTCGCCTGCGCGCGGCGGATACGGCGGAGAACGGGGCGGCTCGGGTTCCGATCGCTACGCCTCGGCGCCCGTCGACGGCAAAGTGGTTGCCGCGCTGTCCGATCTCATGCAAACCGCGTGCGACTACTACCGGAAAGCGCTACGCGGCGCACCGCAAGCGATCGAGTACCTCAAGAAGCGGGGGCTGACGGGTGAAGTGGCAGCACGATTCGGGCTCGGTTTCGCGCCCGACGGCTGGCAGAACCTCGAAGCGGTCTTCCCCGATTACCGCAACGACGCGCTCGTGGAAGCCGGGCTCGTCATCCTTAGCGAGAAGCTCGATGCGCAGGGCCAGGCCCGCCGCTACGACCGCTTCCGCGAGCGGATCATGTTCCCGATCCGCAACGTCAAGGGGCAGGTAATCGGCTTCGGCGGGCGCGTGCTCGACGGCGGCGAGCCGAAGTATTTGAATTCGCCGGAAACGCCGCTATTTAGCAAGGGAAGCGAGTTGTACGGGCTCTTCGAGGCGCGCTTGGCCATCCGCGAAGCGCACTCGGTGCTCGTCGTCGAAGGGTATATGGACGTCGTCGCGTTGGCGCAGCTCGGTTTTCCGAATGCCGTTGCGACCCTCGGAACCGCGTGTACGCCGATCCACGTGCAAAAGCTGCTGCGTCAGACGGATACGGTCATCTTCAGTTTCGACGGCGACTCGGCCGGCCGGCGCGCGGCGCGTCGAGCCTTGGACGCGTGCCTGCCGCACGCGGCGGACAATCGCACGATCCGCTTCTTGTTTTTGCCGCAGGAGCATGATCCGGATAGCTTCATTCGCGAGTTTGGCAAGGAGGCGTTTTCGGAGCAAATCGCGCGTGCGCTGCCGCTCTCGCAGTTCATGCTGAACGAGGTGCTGGCCGGAAAGGAACTCGATACGCCGGAGGGTAGGGCGCGAGCGCTGTTCGACGCGAAACCGCTGCTGCAAGCGTTGCCGGCGAATGCACTGCGCGCGCAGATCATGCATATGTTCGCCGATCGGCTCGACGTGCCGTTCGAGGAGGTGGCGGCGTTGTGCAACGTCGATACTCGCATTGCGGCGCCGGCGCGGACCGCGCCCGCGCGCAAAGACAGGCGCCGCGTGACGGGTATCGAGGAACGAGCGTTGCGCAATTTGGTCATGTATCCGCGAATCGTTTCGGTGCTCGACGAGGAGAGCGAGGAGAGCCTCTTCAATCAGAGCCACCACGGCGAGTTGTTCGCCGAAGTAGCGACGCACGCGCGTGCACTGGGCGAAGGCGCCGAATTTCGACACCTTTCGGACCTGCTCAGAAATGGGGCCAACGCCGCGACTTTCGAAGAAATCTTCCGCGAAATTCTGGACTATGATGAAAATGCACGCGATTTGTTGCTGCCGGACGCGCAGGACGCCGCGGCGGCCGAGCAGCAGCAAGAGCGCGAGCGCATCGCCGCCGAGGAGTTGCAGGCGGCCATCCTGAAAATCCGCTACGACGCGTGCAGCGAGCGGCTGGAGCGTTTGTCGAGACAGTCGAAGCTGACGCCGGACGAGATCGAACAATTCGCGGAACTGAACCGGCAACGGGCGGACATGAAGCGACAGTTGGGGCTATGAGGGTGCGGGCGGTTTCGGAAGAGGGACTGCGCCGTGTGTGATATAATAAAAGGTTTTCAGCGGTTTAGTTTGTCTTTTCAAAGCAGGGGCGCTGCGGCTGGGGCGAGATAGCGATGGCAAAGACTACGAGCGAAAAGGCGGTTGCGAGACGTGCGAGGGAATCTAGCAAGGGCGGTGCCCGGGATTCCGAAAGGCATACGACGCGGCCGGCGCGCGAAGTTGTTGCTGTTGAATCCGCTGGGGCGTCTGTCGGTAAAAGATCGGCTGCGAGTGCAGCGGAGCGGGCCGGCAAGAGATCGGCAAGCTCGGGGGCTGTGCGAACTTCGGCGGCAGCCGCCGATATGACCAAGGCGGCAAAGACGTCCGCCAAGCCGGAGACGAGGGCCGCCGCCGCGAGGCGGGCCGGCTCGAAAAGCGCAGAGGGCGCGACTGCCACGCCGGACGATTCGGCAGTGCGCGATACCCAAGTATCCACGGTGCAACCGGCTGAAGTCCAGCAGCCGCGAGTCGAGACTATAGCCGGTACGGCGAACTCCATGACGAAAAAGCTGAACGAAGTATCCGTCGATGACGACGCAACCACCCAAGCCGAAGAGCAGCAAGCTACTCCGGGCAAGGGTGAGAAAGCCAAGGCGCGCGATCGTCGCGCGAAGGAAAAGGCGCTGCTGAAGGACGCGTTCGCGTCGACTCAGCCCGGCACGGCGGAGGAGCTCGAAGAGCGCCGCTCGAAGCTGCGCGCGCTGATCAAGCTCGGCAAGGAGCGTGGCTTTCTGACGTATGCGGAAATCAACGACCACTTGCCCGATAACTTCGCCGAAACCGAAGCGATCGAAGGCATCATCAGCACGTTCAACGACATGGGCGTGGCCGTCTACGAGCAGGCCCCCGATGCCGAGACGCTGCTGCTGAACGACAATGCGCCGGCCGTTTCGTCCGACGACGAAGTGGAAGAGGAAGCCGAAGTCGCGCTTTCGACGGTCGATTCGGAGTTCGGCCGCACGACCGACCCGGTCCGTATGTACATGCGGGAAATGGGTACGGTCGAGCTGCTCACGCGCGAAGGCGAAATCGAGATCGCGAAGCGTATCGAAGACGGCCTGAAGCACATGGTGATGGCGATTTCGGCATGCCCGACGACGATCGCCGACATTCTCGCGATGGCTGAGCGTGTCGCGAACGACGAAATCCGTATCGACGAGCTCGTCGACGGCCTCATCGATCCGAACGCGGAAGACACCGATGGCTTCTCGGCACAAGAGGCCGAAGCGATCGAGAACGAGACCGAAGAGGAAGAGGAAGAAGAGGCCGACGAGGAAGAAGAGGACGACGGCACCGCGCAGGCTACGGCCAACGCCGCGCAGCTCGAGGCCCTTAAGCGCACGTCGCTCGAGAAGTTCGCTTTGATCAGCGAATGGTTCGACAAGATGCGTCGCGCGTTCGAGAAGGAAGGCTACAAGTCGAAGTCTTACCTGAAGGCACAAGAGACGATTCAGAACGAGCTGATGTCGATTCGCTTCACGGCGCGTACGGTCGAGCGGCTGTGCGACACGTTGCGTGCGCAAGTGGACGAAGTGCGTCAGGTCGAGCGTCAGATTTTGCACATCGTCGTCGACAAGTGCGGTATGCCGCGTTCGGAGTTCATCGCGCGTTTCCCGAGCAACGAGACCGATCTCGACTGGTCCGAGAAGGTCGTGGCCGAGGGGCATGCGTATAGCGCGATCTTGTCGCGTAACATCCCCGCGATTCGCGAGCAGCAGCAGCGTTTGCTGGATCTGCAGGCGCGTGTGGTCCTGCCGTTGAAGGACTTGAAGGAAACGAACCGCCAGATGGCGGCGGGCGAATTGAAGGCGCGGCAAGCTAAGCGCGAGATGACCGAGGCGAACTTGCGTCTCGTGATTTCGATCGCGAAGAAGTATACGAACCGTGGTCTGCAGTTCCTCGATTTGATCCAGGAAGGCAACATCGGTTTGATGAAGGCCGTGGACAAGTTCGAATATCGTCGCGGCTACAAATTCTCGACGTACGCGACGTGGTGGATTCGTCAGGCCATCACGCGTTCGATCGCCGACCAAGCGCGCACGATCCGTATTCCGGTTCACATGATCGAGACGATCAACAAGATGAACCGTATTTCGCGGCAGATTTTGCAAGAGACGGGTCTCGAGCCCGATCCGGCGACGCTGGCGGAAAAGATGGAGATGCCCGAGGACAAGATCCGCAAGATCATGAAGATCGCGAAGGAGCCGATCTCCATGGAAACGCCGATCGGCGACGACGACGACTCGCATTTGGGTGATTTCATCGAGGATTCGAACACGGTTGCGCCGTCGGACGCCGCGTTGCATGCGAGCATGCGCGATGTCGTGAAGGACGTGCTCGATTCGTTGACGCCGCGCGAAGCGAAGGTGTTGCGCATGCGTTTCGGTATCGAGATGAGCACGGACCACACGTTGGAAGAAGTCGGCAAGCAATTCGACGTCACGCGTGAGCGGATCCGTCAGATCGAAGCGAAGGCGCTGCGCAAGCTGCGTCACCCGAGCCGTTCCGACAAGCTGAAGTCGTTCCTCGAAGGGAACTAATTTCGCGAAAGTCGGTTGGTACGGTAGTGGGGCCCGGCATCGATATGCCGGGCCTTTTTTGTAGGGACGCCACTTAGTGCGCGTTTGTTGAGCTTTTTGCCGGCTTTGCTATTTGCACATAGCGGCATTAGCCGATAGACTCGCAATCTTTCCGCGACGATCACCGCTCGCGGATACCGACATCCGCCACGAACAGAAAAATCGAAACCGTGGCGCGAGACGGGCCGGACGCCGTGCTGGTTGCAGGCAGCGGACTCATAATCCGCCTCCGAAAGGACACCGTGGGTTCGAATCCCACCCGGCCCACCATTTGAAGAATTCCAGTGGGGTCCACAGAGTTGTGCCGTTAGGCATAAAGTGGCCACTTGGACGCGCTATGCTTCATTTCCCCTTGAGCTCCGGGGAGAAAAAATCCGCGAAACTCCTGTCGGAAAAGTCGAGCACGAACCCAGGGCCTCGGACGAAGTCAACGAGGTCATCTACGAAGCGTAGATCGATGGACCGTATCGAGCTAATAGTCTGTCCTCCCAGGCGGACCGCAATTTATCTATTGATGGTTTCCTGGAGTGCCGCGATCTTCGCTAGTAGATTGTCGAACGAAGGCGGGTTTTCGTCGAACATCATAGGCGCCATAGCCCGATAATCCGCGCGCAAGTCCTTGATCCGCGCTTCGTTCGGCATTAGCCGCAGGCTGCCCGGCTTGGCGGTGTCATAGCTCGCCCAACTGGAGCGAAAGAACGTCGTCTTATGCTGGGCGACTTGAGCGAGCAGATCAAAATCTGTCGCTGCGGCGTTGCCTTCGTCGGTGTCGAACACCATCGCGAGGTCGTAATAGTGTCGCGAGAAATATTGCGGCGTAGGCGACTCGGCTGGGCGATGCGCTTCCGCATGGAGCGCGGTGGCCTTCTCCCAAAAGGTACGCCGCGCTGACAGGACGATCACGCTGGTATCGGGATCCTCGAAGAAGTCGGGATAGTCGTCGGCCGCGTAAGGGCGGATGATCTTCGCCGCGGTTGGCCAAGGGTCTCCCCGCGCGCCGAGTTCGAGCTTCACACGTGGCGTAATGTAGGCCATGCCCTCATATCCGGCTGCGGGTAGCGCCGTGGGATAGTGGAAGTTGACTGTCTGGGCGTCGCTAGCGTCGATCTCCAGCGACCACTCGTCGTTGACCGGCTCGCCGAGCTGCTCGACGATCGCAGCGCGCAGCGCTGGGACAAGCTTCTCAGCGATGTGGCGCGTGACGTCGCCGACCAGCGCCTCGATCAGGCGAGCCGACTGCTTCTTGCTGATTGCTTCGTTCTCGGGATCTCGATCGCCGGTATATCCGAGTTCTGCGCGGTCGAACGAAAGGTCGATGTCCTCGGAGAAGCGGCGGATTGCACCGAACGCCTTGGAGAGTGATGTGCCGCCTTTGAAGACCAGACTTGCAGTGGTCCCCTTTGGCAGACCGAAAAGGCGCTTTAGGCACCAACAGACCCAGAAGTCCTTTTCAATGATCGTGTCGGCGACACCCCTGCCGGCGCCCGTCTCCCCGAACAGGGCGGCGCGATCACCGGCGGAGAGGCGGGCAACCTTATCCATTGATATCCGCTCCTGCTGCATTGGCGATCGAGACGAGTGTCGGCCTCATCCAGGCAGGAGCCTGAACTGCGGACGAGGCTAGGGTTTTCTTGTCGGTGGCCGAAAGCCGACGCGAGGCAACCTGCATGACGTCGGCCGCCCGTATGGGGCCGACATGACGGAGAGCCTGCACGACCGTGCCGGCGGCACTGCCGGGCGCGATCAAGTGCTTGGGCGAGGCGTGGCGAAGATCGACGACGCGCTTTCCCAACACAACGCGCCGCGATGGACCATCTGTCAGATATGTACTTCTTGCTGGCACCTGTGTCGTGAGCCCGAGGGCGTTTGCCGCGCGAGCGCCAGATATCTGAACGTGGGACCCGGTCTCACGCGCCAATGCCTGCGCGACGTCGTCTGGCGCCGGCGAAAGCGGGCCGAGCTTCGGATGGACCTTGGGGAAATCGTAAAGGCCGCGGGCCAGACGGCGCAACTTGCCGTTCTTGACTAGCCTGGAAAGCGCCTGATCGACCGCCGCACGGGTTGCCACGTCAAGGAAATCACTGGGCGTGAAAACGCCGCCGCGCCCGGTGCCGCGGGCGCGCCTCATGATTCGATCGGGAACGGATGGAATGGTCGCCTTCATATGTCAGAAAATATCACATGTTTTTCTGACATTCAAGAATCGGATGTATATGGGATGCCGGGCGCCCAGGATGGCCCGCCGGCACGAAACTTGGCTCCTCGCGGTGCCGCCATTTTCGTTCTATACCGTTCCGCCCCCGTGTGGGGGTAGTTCTGGGGATAACCCCGCCATTCCCGAATCGGAATCCCCATGCCGGGCGGGGCGTCCGCATCGGCGATCAGTGACCATCGGTCGTCCCTCGTCCCTTTGCTACCGAGGCAAGAGGTCCAGGTCAGCCAATCTCATTTCGATTGCATTTGCGATCCGTAGATGCTCTGAATTCTCGGCGGAAAAGATCCCGTCGGAGACGCTGACTATGATGGTGCCCCTTTGCGTATCGCGTCCCACGACTGGCACGAGTTCCGCCGCCTCGGGTAGTTCCTCGCGCGCGATCGCTCTCGGAAGGTAAAGCATCCAGCCGGCTCCCGGCCGTTTAGGAAAGACCCGATGCGTGGTGTAGTACATGAGCGGCCCCACCTCTATGCTCGCAGCGCGCGGCCATATCTCGAGTAAGCCGCGCATCAAGCGTTGCATGTTGTTCGCTTGATCGAGCGCGGCTACTTCTTCGAATTGCAGGTAGAGTAGGCAGGTAGGGAGGTCGGGATCGGAGGAAAACGAGACAGAGAACGAACAGCGTCTGCCTTTCTCTTTTCCACTCCAGACGCCCGTTGTCCGATAGCTAGTCGTTGCATCCTTCTCGTCTTGCAATCGAAGGATTTCAAGCGCTTCTGGCGTTGGGCCGTTCTCGTCGAACGCGGCCTGCGCAAGCGACTTTTTCCGTGTAGGAGCAGGCGGATACCAATGTTCGATCGGGAGGCCGAACGGCTCGAGCAGTTGAGTAATTTTCCAGAGGGTGCCGAAATGTTCCTCTCGTGAAGGAAGAATAGGTTGTTGAAGCCGAAAGCTTAGAAAGATGACCATGTCACGGTTGGAGTAAAGAATCAATCGGAAGATTTTCGCGTCGGAAGATGTCTGAAAAATATTTATGGGACATGGGCTGCATGAAATACCAGGTGAGTCTTGCAGGTGGATTGTTCTTGGCAATCGCGCTTTGAATGCGGGCTTGATTGCGCATGCGTTGCACGCCGAAGATCTGGAAAAAGTTTTTCGGAAAACCGGTCTTTTTGTCGAAAAATTGGTCGTACCGGGCCTTCGCTTCTTGTAGGCGGCATTCCGACGATCTGAACCCGTCGAATTCAATATTCATGAATTTCCATTCGGTGAACGGCGCAAAGCCGGTAACGCGGGCTTGGTAGTCACGCGAGATATCGGACATGTGCCACCTTCTCGTGACGAGCCAACCTCTGCGTGGCGGACATTGAGCGTGTGACTCATTGGGAGCCGGTATCGCACGTGCAGCCGACTTCGACTTCAGTTTGCCGGTCTGCAGGCTGTCTGCGTCGGATTGCTCTTTTTCTGCGAGTCCACGGACGGCGCCCCCTATGGCAGTGAGCAATGCCAAGAGCGCAATGGCCGCTTCTTCGAGACGTGAGCGATGTCGCGGGGCCATTACGTGTTCTCCCCTAGTTGCTGGGATTTCTTGCGAAGCACATCCATCAAATCGGCGAAGCGGTCGTCGGGGGAGGCGCCTGGCTCACCTAGCCATGCCTGAATCGCCGCGTTGCGGTGGAAGCCGGGGGCTTCCATTTCGAGACATAGGAAATCTGCGAGCACGTCCTCTCGAATAAGTCCCCAGCGCCTGGCTTCACCGTATGCTCGGGTGAGCTTGTCCAGCAATGCCGGATCGTTCGCGATCCTCGTATCGACGTTGCCGATGTTGTCTCGAACGGCCGTTATGAACCTATGTTCGTCCTCGGTCAAAAAAGCGGTTTGGTGCTCGTGCATATCGTCGGACGTGATTTGGGTGATGTGCCCTGAGTGCGTTGCGACCGATACCGACGCGGGGTACAAGGCGGAGAGCGGATCGCTGCTTGCGGCAACCTCAGTAGCTGCTGAGCATCTTGCGGTTGCTGCGAGCATTTTGATGGACATGCACGGTAGGGTATTGCCACCGCGAAAAAATCGGACTGCCGGCGCGTTGTGCGGCGCATTGTCGGCTGGTCGATGCGGAACAACATGACTTCGCAGCTTGTTGCCGATTCCTTGATGATGACGGTGTAGCGGCGAGGCCGACGGAGGGGTTAGTGCATCACTCTGACCAGGACAGCCCAGGCGCATTCAACGGGCCGTCGCAACACCTTTGATCGAGGAGGTGTTGCATGCGAAAAAGCTCGCTCCGCTTTGGCAGCTCGCCATGAGAGCGTGGCTTGGCTGCATCACCAGGCCGTTCAAAGGTAGGGCATCGCCTCGTCGAAGGTCATTCCGCCGGCAAGGACGGGTATGCGAGCAACACCACATCGCATCGCGATGCGGCTTTGCCCGCTTACCCGAGCCTCAGCGTCTCATCAATCCCATGACCAGCATGACGACGAAGACGATCAGGAAGATGAAGAACAGGATCTTGGCGATGCTTGCTGCGCCGGCGGCGATTCCGCCGAAGCCGAACGCCGCGGCAACGATGGCGATGATGAAAAATATCAGAGCGTAGTACAGCATGATGTCCCTCCGTTCCGGTTCCATTTGATTGATGTGCTTGATCCCAAGCAAGCCGTGTTCCCCCCGTCTATTTGTCCGTTTGAAACGAGTACAGCGCTGGCATAATGCCCTTAGTGCAGCGCTCAAAATCGGGGTCGCGGCCGATTAGATTTTTCCTCTGTTTTATCAGACCTTAATCGTGATCCGAAGGTCTCGAAGTTCTGGAAGTCCTCGTAATGAAACCGGCAAGTAATTCCTGGTGGTCACGAATCGGCAGGTACGTGACGTTCGGCGTGATCGTGGCACTGCTTGCGGCAGCGCTGGTGTGGTTCCAATGGCAACAGCGCGAGCGCTCCATCCAAGGCCGTCTTTCCTTGACAGGCGTAACGAACGAGATGCGAAACGATTCGTCGGCGTGGACGCGCGACGAAAAAGACGCGTCGATCGTGTTGCGCGATATCGAGCGGCACCATGTCGTCGCAATCGGTGCGGGCCGGAACGCCATCCTGGTCTCGACGACGGACGGCCGAAAGTATTTTGTCGCGGACCAAAACGCTGCCTTCGCGAGCGCCTTGATGCCCACGATCATGAAAGCGGCGAGCGACTCGTCGTTTCAACTGATCATGCTGCCGGACGTCGACGTCAATATCGGCGCGATGCGCTGGTCCGATGTCCTGGACCGAACACGCGATGCATTGACTCTTCTCTTCCCGGTTCTCATGATGGGCGGCCTTGTTTGGTTCATGCGCCGCGAGATGAAAGGTGGTGCGAGCCTGCTTCAGCAATCGCCCGGATTGAGCTTTGACGATGTGATCGGCGCCGGCGAAGCGAAAGCCGCCCTCGCCGACGTCAAGGCCTGGCTGACCAATCCGATGCAGTTCACCGGCATGGGGGTGCGCGCGCCTGGCGGCGTGTTGATGACGGGCGGTCCCGGTGTCGGCAAGACGCGCCTCGCACAAGCGCTTGCCGGCGAATGCGGGGCGAATTTCATCGCCATCACCGGAAGCTACTTCAGTGCGAAGTATTACGGTGTGGGTATCCAGAAAGTCAAACACCTGTTCGAGCTCGCCCGCAAGAACGCGCCGACCGTCATCTTCATCGACGAAGCCGATGGTCTCGGCAAGCGCACCGATGCCGGTGCGGGTCCCGTCGAAGCAGAGAGCAATCGCATCATCAATCAGTTGCTTGCGGAGATGGACGGCTTCGAATCAAACGCGGGCGTGATCGTGGTCGCTGCGACGAACCACCCGGATAATCTCGATGAAGCGCTGCGCCGGCCGGGCCGTTTCGATCGCACGGTGCAGGTCCGCCTTCCCGACCTCCAGGATCGCGAGCACATCCTGCGGTTTTACGCCGCTAAACTGAAATCGAAGGCGGACGATTTCGATTTCGAGCAGCTCGCGCGGCTGACGACGGGCTTGTCGCCCGCAGCGCTCTCGACGATCGTCAATCAGGCGGGCCTGATTGCGCGTAAATGCGGCGACGACAAAGTTAGGTCGACGCACTTCATCGAGGCGATCAAGATTGCGCGCATCGGCGACGTGAACGGTGCTGAACGCGCGCTGGCGGACGACGAGCGTACGCGTATCGCGGTCCATGAAGCGGGCCATGGTCTCGTCGCTGCATTGCTCGGCACGGGCGTGCTCGAGGAGATTACGATCTTGCCGCGAGGCGGCGCACTCGGCGTGGCGCTGGTGACCAAGCGCCAGGACAAGCATCTCTATCGCGAGACGGAAATGCGCAATGAGATCCAAGTGCTTCTCGGCGGGCGGAACGCGGAATTGCTGGTTCTCTCGGAGGCGTCGAGCGGCGCTGCGCAGGATCTGCAGGAGGCATCGCGAATCAGCCTCGACATGGTTTCAAAGTTCGGATTCAACGTCGACGGCAATCTGTTCAGCCTCTCCGCGCTCCCGCAGCAATATGCCGGTTTGCAACTGAAGAATGCGATCCAGCACGCGAATACCCTGCTAAAGGAATTGAACGACGAGTGCTACTCGCTGCTTCGCGCAAACGAGCCGGTGCTTCGTGCGATTGCGGACCGGTTACTCGAGCGGGAGACTGTGGCGGGGGAAGCCGTCTATCGCCTGATCGAAGACCACGCGGCAGCCGTGAAGAGAACGCAGCGGGTATTGACGGCGTAGCGTTGGGCCGTGGCCCTATGCGGAGTTAGCGGCTCTCGATCTGCGGGTTCGGGTTCGATCGCACCGGAGTGTCAGAATTTCCGTGTTCAAGGCGGGGTTGAGATTCACACGAACGGTCGAACGGTTGTAGGCCCATCGCTCCGATAACCTTCATGATCGTCGCGAATTCGGCGTTTCCCTTTTTGGGCAGCGCGCGGTACAACGCCTCACGCGCGATACCCGATTCGCGCGCTAGTGCCGTCATACCGCGTGCCTTGGTAATATCGCCGAGTGATACCTGGATCTCTACCGGGTCTCCGCCTTCGAACGCATGCGCGAGATACAGTCGGTAGTCATTTTCATCCTTCAAGTACTTCGACGCGTCGAACTCCGCCAACTCGCTGACTTTCATGTCAAAACTCCAACTCTTTAGCGATGACCTTAGCGTGTTTGATGTCTGAGGCCTGCGATCTGGCCGGCTATGGTGATTGAGTGACACGATCGATCCCGGGCGCCGGGGAAGAACAGGACCAACGGAAGCGCATTTCCTCCGGCACTAGCGTGAACCGTGCGACATTGAACTTATGCGTGACCAGCATTTCCAGGCAGGCGCGACGATCAGCATAATCGATTCACGAACTCGGCCGAGAGAGCCTCGGGGCGAAGCCTTCTGCCGCTGTGGTAAGGCGCACATATCTCTCTCCCCCGTCAAGTCCGAGTAGCCCACACCCGGGACGGATGAAGTGCCGCTTGCCGGTTCGGCGGCCACGAGTGCTACGACGATGATCTTCACTACCGAGGCAAAAGGTCTCGATCAGCTAAGCGAATTTCAATTGCGTTCGCGACTTTCACATGATCGGCGTTGTCGATGGAAAAGACGTCATTGGAGACGCTGACGATAATGGTGCCTTTTTGCCTACCGCTTTCCATGACGGGCACCAGTTCTGCAGCTTCGGGCACTTCGTGCCTTGCAATTGCTTTCGGCAAATAGAGCATCCAGCCAGCGCCTGGCCGTTTCGGAAAAACTTGGTGCGCGGTGTAGTACCTGAACGGGCCGACTTGAATGTTGGCAGCGAGAGGGCATATGTCTAGCAATCCAAGCATCAATTGCTGCATGTTCCGAGTGTCATCGAGCGCTTGTACCTCGTCGAATTGCAGATTAAACAGACAGATTGGGAGGCTGGGATCAGACGAAAACGAGACAGAGAGCGCACCGCCTATTCCTTTTTCGTTGCCGCTCCACACGCCTGTTCTTCGATAGTTGGTCATTCCGTCCTTCTCGTCTTGAACCCGCTGAATCTCGAGTGCCGTTGAGGTTGGGCCGTTATGATCGAACGCAGCGTGCACGAGAGACTTTTTGCGCGTTCGTGCCGGTGGGCGCCAAATGTCAATTGGAAGGCCGAATGGCTGGAGCAGTTGGGCGATTTCCCACAGGGTGCCGAAATGCTCCTCTCGCGAGGGGAGGATAGGTCGTTGAAGCTGGAAGGCTAGGGAAATGAACATGTTACGGACGCAGTGAGGATTCAATGGGAAGCTTCTCGTGAGAGAATATTTTCGAGAAATAATCGTGGGAAACAGGTTGCATGAAATGCCAAGTCAGTCGTGCTGGTGGATTAGTTTCGACGATCTTACTTTGAATGCGCGCTTGGTTAAGCATGCGAGGTACGCCGAAAATTGCGAAGAACTTCTTTGGTAGGCCAGTTCGGGCGTCAAAAAATTGATCGTACCGAGCCTTCGCTTCCTGAAGCTTGCATTCCGGCGCGCGAAAACCGTCGAATTCGATATTTTCGAATTTCCATTCGGTAAATGGCGCGAAGCCAGTAATACGGGCCTGGTAATCACGGGAGATAAAAAATACCGAATATCCGCGTCGCCGTAACTCTGTATTAGTTTGATTCAATAATGCGGCGGTACTCTTCACTGCATCAAAATTGGGACGAAGGGAAGTGCACTGGATGACCAGAGCGTCGACCTCGCATCGTGGCCGCTTAAGGCTCGTGATATGCGAGATTCGATCGAAGACGCAGTGTGGCTGGCTCGGCCAAACGCATGAGGCGCGAGACTTGAGCTGACGCCCGTCGAGAGGGTCGGGCAAAACCGACCGAAGGCATAGCCAAGGGCTGTTGCGCGCTGCCGCTAAGGCAGCAATTGTGCAGCGACGCGTATTTGATCGTTCGCAAGCGCTGGGGCAAACGCTTCCAGATCATCTGCGGTCAGGCCGATTGGCGCGGACTGAGCTATCGCTCTCCAATTGCGTATCGCCGCGCACACTTCGCCGAGTACGCGGTTGGCCTGGTCCTCCGATAGCCGGAAGTAGGACGCTACGCCCAGCATGTTCCTAATGGAATGGACCGGACCAGAATCGCCGGTCAGCCATAGCTTCAATTTGGGGTCTTTGTCCGGGAAGGGGTTGACGTCGAAGGCCGGCGCGAGTCGCCGCCATAACTCTTCGAGGTCTCGTTTCGGGTCGACGCAACGCGTCTCGATGATGTCGGCGATCTGCGAGTAGGCGTGGTCCTCGGTACGAGATGCTTGAAGCATGGAGCCCGCCGACAGGTACGGAATGCGTGCCCCGCCTTCAACGCGGCCGAATCGTCCATACGCTGCGCGTCTCACTGAATGCAGATGAGATTCAAATCGACCGTCCGGCGAAATACGCTTCGGTTCAGCCACGGCACGAACGTGTACTCGTAATAGGCGTGGGTGGAAATGTGGATCCAGTGACTCAAGACGTTCGACATGGCGCTGACCTATCAATCTCGCCGCCTTAGCGACCGCGTCGCGGTAGACGGATTGGCCGTGTATCGGCCATGAAAGAAGGGTAGGTCCGCTGCGCCCGCGATGCCATTCTACGAAGGGTTCAGGCGCACGCCTGAAAAAGCATATGGCCTACATACTCGCGTATATCCGTAGTAGGCCCTAGCGCGACGCGGCATCAGCAGCGCGGGATCGAGAATCGATCCGCGGCGCGTCCGTTCGACAGCAGGCACATGATCGGCACGTGGCGTGTGACGCCCGCGAGCTTGCCGAGCGCGACGCGTCGTGCGCGCCCTTGCCGGACCTTGACCGAGGAGCCCCGCCGGTTCCGATAAGGACGGTGAACGCGGCATCGCGGAGATTGAGTAGACATGGTGCCTTTCCCGGAAGGAAGCAACGATACGAAAAACACTGAACGCAATAGCTGATTCGGCGCCGGCTTTCGGATCTTGATTCTCCAGCGTGAATGCCCGCAGTGAGCGAGGCGAGCAAGTCGAGCAGTGATAAGCCCAAGATATAAGAGCGGCGCTCGAGGCTCAAATCTACGAACAGGTGATCCCGCTAGGACGATGGTGTCAGTCGATCATCCTTTCGTATAGGGTGCGGGGCAATACGTTCGTATAGTGCCTGTTCCGCCCTCGGCGTTCTAGACTGCCTTCATGGGAGCGATTCAGACGAGGACGTCATCGCTCGATCACGCTGCTTTGCCCAACTCGGCGAGGATCGTCGCATGAGTACCGGCCGAACCGTATCGATCGTCGACGATGATGAGGCTGTCCGTTTGGCTGTCGCGAGCCTGGTCCGTTCGATGGGCTGGGAGGCGGATCTGTTCGCGTCGGCGGAGCAATTGCTGGCGTCCCCGCACTTGGGCGACACGACGTGCTTGATCTCGGACGTGCGCATGCCGGGCATGTCCGGCACGGTCTTGCATGACCGGCTGGTGCAACTCGGCTATGCGATACCGACCGTTTTCGTCACCGCATTCCCAACGCCCGAGCTGTGCGCAAAAGTCGGGACCGACGGTATCCTCGCGGTTATCGAAAAGCCCGTCGATGCGCAAGCGATGGCGTATTGGCTCAACGCGGCATTGAACCGGCCGTGACGCTCGAGGCCGGCGGCCCGACGTGAAGCACTTCGGCTTTTCGAACGAGGTCGGCCACCGAACGTGCGGCCATTTTCTTCATGACCTGCCCGCGATAAATCTTGACGGTGATTTCACTGAGGTTCATCGCCGACGCGATTTGCTTGTTCAACATACCCGTCACGACGAATCCGAGGACCTCGCGTTCGCGCGGCGTGAGCGATTCATAGGATGCGCGCAGGGCGGCGCATGATCGATCGGCCGCGAGCCTTTCGCCGTCTCGCGCGAGCGCGTTGGACACCGCATCGAGCATGTCCTGCTCGCGAAACGGCTTGGCCAGGAAATCGACGGCACCCGCCTTCATGGCCTTCACCGTCATGGCGATGTCGCCGTGTCCCGTCATGAAAACGATCGGCATCTGCAAGCCGTTTCTCGCGAGTTCGTCCTGAAACGCCAAGCCGCTCTCGCCTCGCAACCGAACGTCGAGCACGAGACAGCACGGCGCGTCGAATTTCGGGAATGCGAGGAATGCTTGCGACGAGTCGAACAGCTCGACGCGCAATCCGATCGAGCGAAACAAACTGCCGAGCGCCAGGCGCATCGATTCGTCGTCGTCCAACACGTAGACGACAGGCCGGCTTTCGCCCGTCGCACCCACGGTCAGCCTTTCATTCGAACCCAAGCTCATCCCGTTCCTCGCCTCTCATAAGGGTCGAATCCCCAGAGCCGAACTTTCGTTTCGTTTATCGGTCTGCTGTCGAACGTAGCCTTTTCGAAAAGCATTTTACGCTCGGCAAGGCGATGATCGCAGGTGCATTTGATGCCTGAAATGCGGGTTGGACCGCGCTCGCCATTGCGTATCGCGCTTGCGTTGGCGTTGTTGCGGCTCAATGCGAGATCGTGTCGTCAGGGTAATTCCCGCTCACCCGTTGGCCGCAGCAGGCGCCATCATGAATGCGGAATATTTGCACCGGGCAGGTGTGAGCGATATCGAGGCGGCATTGAAAACGATGTCAATCTGCCCTCGCCGGGGCCGGCGCCGGCGAGGGTTAAGGGGCCGGTTTCCGGCTCGGATATGGGTGTTCTCGTGCCTGGCCTGGATTGCGGCGGCACAAGGTGCGCCGATATTGCCGGTGCCGGCTGACCCGATCGCCGGTACGCCGGCCGCCGGTGCGCTGGCCGCCGAATCTTCGAGCTTGGCCGAAGCGAAGCGCGTCGTCGCCGCCGCTGAGCAATCCGGCGCGCCTTGGATGGGCCCGCGCAGCGGGCCGCGCGCCCAACCAGGTAAACGCATTGCGATCGTCGCGGAGGATTTGCGCAACGGTGGAATCGTCGGCGTAATCGACGGCGTGGTGGAGGCGGCAGAAGCGATCGGCTGGAGCGTCAAGATTTTCGACTCGGCAGGCGTGCCCGATCAGCGCGTCAAGATGTTGTCGACGGCGCTGGCCAGTCGTCCGGACGGATTGATCCTTGCGGGCGGCGATGCGCACACGCTGTTGCCCGGACTGCGGCCGTTCGCAAAGCGGGCCATTCCGATCGTCGGCTGGCACGTCGCCGCCAAGGCCGGTCCGGTGCCCGGCACGCCCGTGGCGATCAACGTATCGACGGATCCGCTCGAGGTCGCACGCGTGACGGCACTCGCGGCTATCGTCCAGTCCGGCGGACATGCGGGCGTCGTCGTTTTTACCGACTCCAATTTCCAAGTGGCGCAAGACAAAGCGGATGAAATGGCTGCGGTCATTCGTTCGTGCAGCGGTTGCACGCTGCTTGCCGTGCGCGACGTCGCGATTTCGCGTAGCGCGGAACTCATGCCGGCGCTCACGCGAGCATTACTCGCGCAATATGGAAAGCGCTGGACGTACGCACTCGCGATCAACGACATTTACTTCGACTACGCGGTGCCGGCGCTGACCCAGGCTGGCGAATCGAGCCATGACTTGGCCATGCTTTCCGCCGGTGACGGCAGCGAATCCGCTTTTCTGCGAATCAGGACTAGGACGTTCCAGACGGCCACTGTGGCCGAACCGCTCAACCTGCAAGGCTGGCAGATGATCGATGAGATGAATCGGCTGTTGGCCGGCGATCGCGTCACAGGCTACGTTTTTCCGGTGCATCTCGTGACCGGGGATAACGTCGCCGCGGACGGCGGCGATCGTCTGCTCTACGATCCGGCCAACGGCTATCGCGACATCTATCGCCACATTTGGCAACGTCCGTGAAACCACCGCTTCCGCAATCGCTCACCGCTCAGTTTGCGCTCGTCGCTTCGTGCCTCGCGGCCCTCGTGATCGTCATGGGGGCGACCGCCGTTTATTCGCTGACGGGATCGGCGCATGCGCTGCGCCAGTTGGCCGACGATCGGCTGATGCGTCTGCAGGACGCGCAGGACTTGGCGCAGCAAACGGTGACGATCGAGCGTATGACGTTGCAATTGGCGAGCGAGGATACCGCCGGGGCGGTGCGGGAGGCGCAACGTCAAATCATCGACCGGCTCGCGTCTTTCGACGACGTGGTCGATCGTTTGGCCTCGGCGCCCTCCACGCGTCAGGACGTCGGCATCGACGCGCTGGCGCTGCATCGGTCGAGTCAGCGCTTTCGAAATACGGTCAACATCGCAGCCCAGGTACGCGAAAGCGCGCTGACCACGCGAACCGAAGCAGCGCCCGATGCTTCGTTGGGCGCCTTGGACCGCGATTTGCGCCGCCAGGCCGAATCCCTGGCAGCGACCGCACGCGAGCAGTCGGCCCAGCTCACGCGCGAATATCGCAGCGCGGTGCAGCGCCTGGCCGACAACGCGGAGCGCACGCGTGCATGGATCTTGGGCGACGCCGCCGTGAGCCTATTGCTGGCCTGGTTGATCGCCGATGTCTTTCTGGGCCGTCACGTCGTCGCGCGGTTGCGCAAAGTCAGTTATTTCCTGCGCCAGGGCCATCTCGACGACGGGCAGACGGGCGTGCCCGTGGCAGGGCGAGACGAAATCGCCGATATGGCCAGGGCCGTCGAGCAGTTCCTCGAAGACCGGCGCCGTCGCGGGCAGGTCGAGGAGGCGCTGAGAGTGCTGAACCTGGAACTCGAAGGCCGTGTTGCCGGACGCACCGCGGAACTGAGCAAGGCGCTTGCCGGCCGGGAAGCCGAGATCGTCGAGCGGCAGCATGCCGAAGAGGCGCTGCGAGCGAGCGAGCACTTCCTGAACAGCATCGTCGAAAACATCCCGGACATGATTTTCGTCAAGGATGCCGCGACCCTGCGTTTCGTGCGCCTGAACAAGGCAGGCGAGCAACTGCTCGGCTATCGGCGCGAGGAGTTGCTCGGCAAGTCCGTTCACGACTTGTTCCCTGCAAAGGAGGCCGACTTTTTCGCCGTCAAGGACCGCGACGTGCTCGAATCGCGACAGAGGGTCGATATCCCCGAGGAGCCCGTTCTGACAAGACATGGGCAGCGCTTCGTGCATACTATGAAGATTCCGATCGTCGACGTGCGCGGCGTGCCCCGGTTCTTGCTGGGCATCTCCCGCGACATCACCGAGCAAAAACGCGCGCAAGCCGCACTTGACGAGAGCGAGCGGCGCTACCGCGAGGTACAAACGGCGCTGGCCCATGCCAATCGCGTCGTCACGATGGGGCAGCTCACGGCCACCATCAGCCATGAGATCAAACAGCCGATCGCGGCCACCGCCACCAATGCTCAGGCCGGCTTGCTGTGGCTGCGTGCGCAGCCGCCCAATCTAGACGAAGTGAGGCAAGCGTTCGATCGCATCAACAAGGATATGAAGCGGGCCAGCGAGGTGTTGAACCGAATCCACGGCCTTGTGAAGAACGCGCCGCCTTCGATGGAGCGCTTGCAGATCAACGAAGCGATCAGCGATGTCGTTGCGTTCATGCAAGGAGAGATCGTGAAGCACGGCGTGCACGTGCGCATCGAGCTCGATCGGCAATTGCCTGACGTCGAAGCCGATCGGGTCGCACTACAGCAGGTGATGCTCAATCTGATCATGAACGCGGTCGAGGCCATGACCGCCGTTCATGAAGGGGCGAGAGAATTGACCATTTGCACGGGCTTGCACGATTCGGGCGCGGTTCTCGCCTCGGTGTGCGATACCGGGCCAGGCGTGGCACCGGTCGCCGCCGAGCGGCTCTTCGAGCCGTTTTATACGTCGAAAGCGGGCGGCATGGGGATGGGATTGTCGATCTGCCGATCGATCGTGGAAGCGCACGGCGGGCGCTTGTGGGCGAGTGCGAATGCGCCCACCGGCGCGGTGTTTCAGTTCATCGTGCCGGTTGCTCAGGCCGAAACGAGCGCGTAGCGCTCGGAAGCGGCCCGTGCGCATGACGGGAGGCTCGTGCGGTTCGATCGGATCAGCGCGGCCACTCGTCCCGCTCGTCGTTGAATAACTCCGCAACGATGCCGCGCAGCCAGGTGGTGCGCGGGTCGTGATGAAATTTCCGGTGCCAGTGCTGTTTTAGGTCGATACGCGGTAGCGGCAACGGTGGCGGGGCCATCATGATCGATGCGTGTTCGGACGCGTATGCGAACCCGATCGCATGCGGTACTGTCGCGATCAGGTCGGTGCGCGACAGAATCATCGGCAAACTCATGAAGTGCGATGTCTCCAGCACCGCGCGTCGTTGAATGCGTTGGGAGCGAAGATACTGTTCGAGGATCTCCTGGCTGCGGCCTTCGGCGCGCACGACCGCGTGACCGTAGCGCAAAAACGCATCGAGCGTCAGCGGTGCTTTCGCGAGCGGGTGGTTGCTGCGCATCAAGCAGACGAACCGGTGAGAGAACAGGCGTTGCTGAAAGAAGTTGTTGCCTGATAGATCGGGAAAATAGCCCATGGCGAGATCGACTTCGCCCGCCGCTAGACCATCTTCGAGTTCTGCCGGCGGCAACGAAAGCGAACGCACGTTGGCGGCGGGAGCACGTTCGGCGAGAACCTGCAACAGTCGCGGTAGGAATACGATCTCTCCGACGTCCGACAACGCAATCGAAAACGTGCGGTTCGTCGTGGCCGGATCGAACTGCTGCGTGTCGAGCATAGCCTGCTGGACGTGCGCCAACGCGGCTCGCGCGGCGGGAATGAGCGCGAGTGCTCTCGGTGTGGGCTCCATGCCGTGCGCGGTCCGCACGAACAGAGGGTCGCCGAAGTACTCACGCATGCGCGCGAGGGCGCTGGAGACGCGCGGTTGGCTGACTTCGAGCGCTTGGGCCGCGAGACTGACGTTGCGCGCGTCGTCCATCGCGACGAGGTAGGGAATCAGATTCAGGTCGAGATCGAGCATCGCGGAAGGGGGCCTCGCATCGTTATGGCTTTCGCGCGTAGCAGCTTTCTCCAAGACGGCCTCGCCGCATATTGGGGATCACCCGACGCGCGCCGGGTACCCGATCGCGGCTTTAGACGGTCGCTATGCCGACGTAGTTTTCAGCCATGGCGATTGCCGCCGCACGCGAGGTGGTGACGTAGTCCAACTCCGCAACCTGCAGACGTTGTTCGAATGCCGAGGCATCGTCGAGACGGTGCATCATCCGCGTCATCCAATACGAGAAGTGCTCCGCACGCCAGATGCGCTTCAGCGCGGTCTCGCTATAGGCGTCGAGCAAGTCGCTGCGGCTTTCCGCATAGAACGCCTGCAAAGCGTTCGACAGAATGCGCACGTCGGATACCGCGAGGTTGAGCCCCTTCGCGCCGGTCGGCGGCACGATATGCGCGGCATCGCCTGCTAGATAGAGGCGTCCATGCTGCATGGTCGCCGAGACGAAACTGCGCATGCCGACGATGTTCTTCTGAAAGATCCGGCCTTCGGTAATGTGCCTTCCATCCGCGGAATCCACTCGCGCATGCAGCTCGGACCAGATCCGGTCGTCCGACCAGTTTTCGGCGGAGTCCTTCGGGTCGCATTGGAAGTACATTCTCTGCACGGTCGGCGATCGCGTGCTGATCAGCGCGAACCCGCGTTCGTGCCGTGCGTAGATCAGTTCTTCCGACGTGGGCGGTGCTTCGACCAAGATGCCGAACCAGCCGAATGGAAAGACTCGTTCGTAGTCGTTTCGCCGTGCGGCCGGAATGCACGCGCGCGACACGCCTTGCGAGCCGTCGCAACCGATCACGAAGTCGCAATGCAGGACGTGTTCGGCGTCGTCGTGGGTGAATCGAATGGAGGGTGCATCGGTGTCGATGCCGTCGATCGAGGTGTGCGAGACATTGAAATAGAGGGCACCGTTCGCTTCGACGCGCGCCGCGACCAGATCCTTGAGTACTTCGTGCTGCGCATACACGGTGATCGAATTGCCGGTCAACTCGGTTAGATCGATGCGCCGCCTCTTGCCCTCGAACGCCAGTTCGAAGCCGTGATGCACGAACCCTTCCGCCTTCATCCGATCGCCGACGCCTGCCTCCGTCAGCAAATCGGTCGTTCTTTGTTCGAGTACGCCCGCGCGGATGGTGGATTCGATTTGCTCGCGGCCGCGTGTCTCGAGCAATACGGAGTCGATGCCGTGGCGGTGGAGTAGATGGGAAAGCAGCAGCCCCGCGGGCCCGGCACCGACGATGCCAACTTGCGTACGCACGATATGTCTCCTAGGAAATCTAAAGCCTGCGCGCTCGTCACCGAAACGGGGCTTGGCCGAAGTCTGCCGACCCGTCACAAGCGGCGCAAGCGAGCGAAACGCATATGCACTATGTCGCCAGGCGATAGTGGTCGCGGCTATGGCGCATCGCGTGCACGGGTTTGCTGAGTATGTTCGATAATCGCACCGTATTTCGATAATCGCCGTTGACGCACGGGATGTGCGCCTCTACATTGTTCGTCAACGCGAACCTTGAGGCGTACCGGTAGGGCGCACACACCGATGATCGATAAGACAATTTCCTCGCTCGAGGCAGCCGTTGCAGGCATTCCCGACGGCGCCACCATCATGATCGGCGGGTTCGGCTCGGCCGGTCAGCCGGCCGAGTTGATCGACGCACTCATTGCACAGGGCGCGCGCGATCTCACGATCGTCAACAACAACGCGGGCAACGGCGAGATCGGTCTGGCCGCGCTGCTCAAGGCGCGCCGCGTGCGCAAGATCGTCTGCTCGTTTCCGCGGCAAGCCGATTCGCAAGTGTTCGACGCGCTGTTCCGTGCCGGCGAGATCGAGCTGGAACTCGTGCCGCAAGGCAATCTCGCGCTGCGCATTCAAGCGGCTGGTGCCGGGCTCGGCGCCGTGTTCACGCCCACGGGTTACGGCACGCGCTTGGCCGAAGGCAAGGAAACGCGCGTGATCGACGGCAAACCGTACGTGCTCGAATACCCGATCAAGGCCGAGTTCGCCTTGATCAAAGCCCACAAGGGCGACCGCTGGGGCAACCTCGTTTACCGCAAGGCGGCGCGCAACTTCGGACCGATCATGGCTATGGCCGCCACGACGACGATTGCCCAAGTATCGGAAATCGTCCCGCTCGGGGCGCTCGATCCCGAGACCATCGTGACGCCGGGGATTTTCACGCAACGAGTCGTGGCCGTGCCGCAAAGCCCCGCCCACACGCGCGCCGCGTGAGGAGCAATCGATGAACAAATGGACGCGCGATCAAATCGCACAACGTGTCGCCCGCGACATCCCGGAAGGGGCCTACGTGAACCTCGGAATCGGCTTGCCGACGAAGGTGGCCAACTACCTGCCGGCCGAGCGCGAAATCTTTCTGCACAGCGAGAACGGTTTGCTCGGCATGGGGCCCGCGCCCGCACCGGGCGAGGAAGACCCGGAACTGATCAATGCCGGTAAAGAGGCCGTGACCTTGCTCGAGGGCGGGGCATTCTTTCACCATGGCGATTCGTTTGCGATGATGCGCGGGGGCCACCTCGATATCTGCGTGCTCGGTGCATTCCAAGTGTCGAAGAACGGCGACTTGGCGAATTGGCATACGGGCGCGGCCGATGCGATCCCCGCGGTGGGCGGTGCCATGGATCTCGCGATCGGCGCCAAGCAGGTGTTCGTCATGATGGATCACCTGACCAAGACGGGCGAATGCAAGCTCGTCGAGGCGTGCACGTATCCGCTGACAGGTATCGAATGCGTCGATCGCATTTACACGGACTTGGCGGTCATCGATGTAACCGCGGACGGCCTCGTTGTTATCGATATCGTCGAAGGCATGAGCTTCGACACGCTGCAGGAAGTCACGCCCGTGCCGCTCAAGCAAGCTTGAACGATGCGGCCGGTCGGTTATTGACGGTGATTATCAGGAAACCTAAGTGTCCGCCTGTCGATATGCCGCGAAGGGCCTCGGCTCGACGCCGGCGTAGCGGCGTTTCGCTTTCGCTTTATCGGAGACAGCCCGCATGCAACATGCGAACGGCATCGCTTACACGACGGCAGGCCCGCAAGACGCGCCCGCCATCGTCCTTTCGAATTCACTCGGCACCACGCTCGATATGTGGTCGCCGCAGCTCGAGGCGCTGACACAGCGGTTTCGCGTCGTGCGATACGACGCGCGGGGCCATGGGGCCAGCACCGCCGCGCTCGATACGGTCACGCTCGATACGCTGGGACGAGACGTGCTTGCCGTGCTCGACGCGTTGAACATCGAGCGCGCGCATTTCTGCGGTATTTCGATGGGCGGTTTGACGGGGCAATGGCTCGGTGTGCATGCGGGCGAGCGAATCGGCAAGCTGATCGTCGCCAACACGGCTGCGCGCATCGGATCGTTCGACGGGTGGGCGCAACGAGCCGCGCTCGTGCGGGCCGAAGGCATGGCCGAGGTCGCGGCCGGCGCGGCGGGGCGTTGGTTCACGGCCGATTTCGTCGAGCGGCATCCGCGCAGCGTCGCGCAAATGACCGACGAATTGCGCGCAACGTCGGCGAGCGGATACGCGGCATGTTGCGATGCGTTGGCGACGGCCGATCTGCGCGAGGCCATTGCCACGAT
The DNA here is from genome assembly GCF_002879885.1 of Trinickia dabaoshanensis. Taxonomy (GTDB): domain Bacteria; phylum Pseudomonadota; class Gammaproteobacteria; order Burkholderiales; family Burkholderiaceae; genus Trinickia; species Trinickia dabaoshanensis. The sequence continues at coordinate 17,599 of NZ_PNYA01000018.1, read as the reverse complement.
CGCAGTGCCGACCCTCGTGATCGCCGGTGAACACGATCCGGTGACGACCGTGGACGATGCCCGCTACATCGCCGAGCGCGTGCGGGACTCGCGCACGGTAGCGCTGAGCGCCTCGCACCTGTCCAACATCGAGGCGGCGGAAGCGTTTAACGCGGCTGTGTTGGCGTTCCTCGCCGAATGAGTAGCGTTTGTCGCACGGGGCGCCGCTCGGGCGCCCCGCACCGCCGCAATTAACCGTTGTCGCCGCCCGAAACCGGCAAGACCGCGCCGGTGATATACGCGGCTTCGTCGGATGCGAGAAAGAGAATCGGCGCGACTTGTTCGTCAAGCGTGCCGTAGCGTTTGAAGAAAGTCGACTCGGTCACCTGTTTCACCGCATCCGCCATCCAAATCTTTTCTTGCTCGGTATCGCCGGATGCGTTACGGGGCACGCGTCGAGCAGGCGCCTCGGTACCGCCGGGAGCGGCGGCGACCACGCGGATGTTGTGCTCGCCGTATTCCATCGCGAGCGATTGGGTCAGCGCGTTGACGCCGCCCTTGGCAGCCGAATACGGTACGCGGCGAATGCCGCGCGTCGCATTGGAGGAGACGTTGACGATCGTTCCGCGGCCTTGCGCGAGCATATGCGGAAGCACCGCATGACAGGCGTACAAGGTCGGCATCAGCGAGCGGCGGATTTCGGCGTCGATCTGCGCCGGTTCGAACTCCGCGTAAGGCCGCATGCGAATAGCGCCGCCCACGCCGTTCACGAGGACGTCGATGCGGCCGAACGTCTTCCTGGCAAACGCCATCGTGGACGCGGCGCCTTCGTAGGTCTCCAGGTCGGCAACGAAACCGGCGGCCTGCGCTCCGATTGCTTCGGCCGCGACCTCCGAGACGAACTCGGCGCGATCGACCAATAGCACGGCCGCGCCTTCGGCGGCCGCGCGTAGCGCGACGCCGCGGCCGATGCCTTGAGCGGCGCCCGTCACGACCATCACCTTACCTTCGAATCGTGGCGCGCTCATGCGGCCACCGCCGCTGCGTTGGGGGTGAACTTCTCATAGTGGAAGCTCGCGGGCGTGACGCCGCTCTCGTCGAAATAGCGGCGAACCGCATCCACCATCGGCGGCGGGCCGCAAAGGTAGACATCGACATCGCCGTCGTTCAAGGCTTCGGCCGGTATGTGTTGGGTCACCCAGCCTTTGCGCGGATGGTTCGAACCCGCCTCCGCCACGACCGTGCAAAACGTGAAATTCCGCAGCTTCGCCATGTACGCCTCGACCGCCTCCACTTGAACCAAGTCAAGCTCGCGCGTCACCCCGTAGACGAGATGGATGCGCTGCTGCGAGTGGCTGCGTGCGAGGACTTCGAGCATCGACAGGAAAGGCGCCAAGCCCGTTCCGCCCGCCAGAAACAATAGGGGCCGCTCGACCGCCCGCAGATAAAAGCTTCCAAGCGGGCCGGTCAGCGCGACTTTGTCGCCGGGTCTTGCCGATTCGAGCCACGTGCTCATCACGCCGCCGGGAATCTTCTTGATCAGGAAACTGACCTTCGATTCGCCCGGCGCGGACGAGAACGAGTACGAACGACGCTCTCCGCTATCGGGCACTTCGACGTTCACGTACTGACCGGCCAGGAAAGCGGGAGGCGAACCCTCTACCTCGAACTCGAGAACCACCGCGGCGTCATGGTGCGGTTCCAGCTTCGTGAGCGTTGCCTCGAAACGACTTTGTTCCGTTTTGCATGCCGCCGACGAAGCGGGCACCGCTATCACGCAATCGCTTTGCGGCACCATTTGGCAGGTCAGCACGAGACCGCTTGCCTTCTCTTCGTCGCTCAACGCGTCTTCGATGTAGTCGTCGCCCAGATCATAAGCGCCGCTCTGAGCCCGGCACTTGCAGGTCCCGCATACGCCGTCCGAACAATCCATCGGCAAGTTGATCTTGGCTCGAAATGCGGCATCGAGAACTTTTTCTCCGGCTTTGCATTCGACGAAGCGTGTGACGCCGTCTTCGAAATTCAGCGCGATGGTATAGCTGGACATATTGCCTCCGACATCCTGTCTCTTTCCGACCGCTGGCATCAAACGTGATAGACGTCGAGCACTTGGCGGATGTAGTCGTTCTTCAACACGATCTTCTTGCGTGAGATCAACAAGCGGCCGTCCACTTTCCGGAATGTGACGTGGATGGTGCCGAAGAACTGGTCCGTGATCTTGTAACGGTGGTTCAACGTGTTGAAGTTGTATCGAACGTCCACCTCGTTTTCGCGTTCGGTCAGCACTTCCACGTTGGACACGGTGTGGCTCGTACGCGGCTCCGGCATCGAGGCGCCGCTGCGCTCGGTCTTGATGCGAAATACCCGATCCTCCAACCCACACCGGTTGGCGTAGTACATCAGCGAGATTTGGGCTTGCGGGTCTTCGGTCAGCTTGTCGTCGTCGTCCCAAGCAGGCATCCAATAGTCCACGTCTTCGGCATAGCAGGCCAACCATTCGTCCCACTCTCGGTCGTCCAGGAAGCGCGCCTCGCGATAGAGCGCATTGCAGATTTCTTGATAGCCGATGCTCATGCCGCCGCCTCCGCTTGTTCCATGCGCAGCGCTTCGCGCATCGCTTTCATCCAGTATTCGTGTTGAACCACGAATAGGCCCTCGTCTTCGCTGCGCTCGCCCGAAACGAGCGGGTTCAAACCCATGGCTTTCGCATTGGCGTCCGGTCCGTGAACCCACAGCGGGGCGCCGCGCGACATGTCGTTCCATGCAGACGCCGTGCCGCCGTATCCCGCCTGACATGCGCGGAATTCTTCTAGATCGTCGCTCGTGCCCATGCCCGAGACGTTGAAGAAGTCTTCGTACTGGCGGATGCGGATGGCACGGCTTTCGGCGCTTTCGCCTTTCGGTGCGAAGCAAAAAATGCTGACTTCGGTTTTGTCGACGGCAAGCGGGCGGATCACGCGAATTTGCGTGCTGAACTGGTCCATCAGAAATACGTTCGGGTACAAACACAGATTGCGCGTTTGATTGACGATGTACTTCGCTTTCTCATCGCCCACGCGCGCGGCGATCTCGTCGCGATGCCGGTACACGGGCCGCACTTCGGGATTCATCGTGTTGGTCCAAAGCAGAATGTGCCCGTGCTCGAAGCCGTACACACCCGCCACCGACTTGCTCCAACCGTTCGCGTCGACGGCGCGTGTGCCTTCCACGTTGCGGCGGCCCATCGTGGCCGCGTAGTTCCAGTGAACGGTGCTGACGTGGTAGCCGTCGCAACCGTTTTCCATCTGCATCTTCCAATTGCCGTCGTAGACGTAAGAGGAATTGCCGCGCAACACTTCGAGACCGTTAGGCGCTTGCGAGACGATCTGGTCGATGATGACCTTGGTCTCGCCGAGATAGTCTTCGAGCGGGATGACGTCGGCGTTCAGGCTGCCGAAGAGGAAGCCGCGATAGTTCTGAAACCGCGGCACCTTCGTGAGATCGTGCGAGCCCTGCTTGTTGAACTGCACGGGATATTCGGTGGTCTTCTCGTCTTTCACCTTCAGAAGCTTGCCGGTGTTCGCGAACGTCCAGCCGTGAAACGGGCAGGTGAAGCTGCCCTTGTTGCCGTGTTTGCGACGGCACAGCATGGCGCCCTTGTGAGCGCAGGCGTTGATCACCGCGTGCAGTTCGCCGCTCTTGTCGCGCGTGACGACGACAGGCTGGCGCCCGATCCAAGTGGTGTAGTAGTCGTTGATCTCGGGCACCTGGCTTTCATGCGCGAGGTACACCCAGTTGCGCTCGAAGATGTGCTTCATCTCGAGTTCATATAAATCGGCGTTCGTGAAGATCTCGCGGCGGCAACGGAACACGCCGCCTTGCTCGTCGTGTTGAACCGCGTGACTGAGCAAGTCGTCCAGTTCTCTTGCTTTGTCGATGCTTGTGGACATGAGTCGTCTCCCTATGCGCTTCGCGGGCTTCGCAGGGAAGCCCTCGGCATCGGCTCGGATAGTTCGGGCGAAAGAAGGCGGCCGCGCGATGAGCGAGCCGCCGGGGATGCGATTAGAGCGTGACGGATGCGCGCGGGCGATTGACCACTTGGTTGTCCTTGCCTTGCACCAGCGGCGTTAGCGCGATGTCGAACTCGATTTCCTTGTAAGCGTCGGTTTTGAGGCCCAGCGCGGTGCCGCCGGTTTTCTCGACCACGCGCGGCACGAGTTCCTCGCGCGTCGCATAAGCGAAATCGTCCCAAATGAGCGGATCGCCTTCGATGTTGATTTGCGTCGTCAGCTTGCGTGTCTTCTCGCTCGTGACGAAGAAATGCACATGGGCGGGGCGGTTGCCGTGACGCGCCAGCGCGTTGAGCAGTTGCTGCGTCGCGCCTTGCGGCGGGCAGCCGTAGCCGACGGGCATCAGGGTCCGGAATTCATACTTGCCGTCGGCGCCGGTCTTCACGGCGCCGCGCAGGTTGAAGTCGTCTTGAGCGCCGGTCGGGTCGAAGTGCGAGTAGAAGCCCTTCGAATTGGCGTGCCAGCATTCGACGAGCGCATCGCTCACCGGCTTACCGTTCGGGTCCGTCACCGTGCCGCGAATGACGAGCGGGCCGGCGTTTTCGTCCGGGTTCAGGTCGATCTTGGCGACGCCGTTGCGCACGGGTGCGCCCGCAACGTAGAGCGGACCTTCAATGGTGCGCGGCGTGCCGCCGTGGATGTCTGCCTCGCGGTCCGCGGCGTCCATGCGGATGTCGAGATACTTTTCGAGCCCGAGGCCGGCCGCGAGCAATGCGGCTTCGCCGTCCTGCCCGAGCTTGTTGAAGTAGCTCACGCCGGCCCAGACTTCATCGGGCGTCATGTCGAGTTCGTCGATCGCCCTGAACAAGTCGCTCAGCAGGCGATGCGTGATCTGCTTGACGCGATCGTTGCCCTCGCCGGATCCGAGGTTGGCCGCTGCCGTAAGCAGGTCCTGCACTTCGCTCGATTCGAATACCTTGACGCTCATTGTCTGCTCCTGACTCTCGTTATCGTCGATGGGGTTAACCCTCGCCTCGATCCAATCCGATAATGCTCAGAAGGTATAATTCGGACGGAAATCAGCATGTAGAGGCAGAATAGAGGACGCAAAACAGGCAGGTCCAACACTGATTTAGTATCGGTCCATATCCAAGAGGTATTGAAATGGAGTTGCGACACCTTCGCTACTTCGTAGCGGTTGCCGAGGAGCGCAACTTCACGCGCGCGGCGCAGCGGCTTCACATCGCCCAGCCGCCGTTGAGCCGGCAGATACAGCAGCTCGAAGAATCGCTCGGCGTGCAGTTGTTCGAGCGAAACTCGCGGCCGTTGAAACTGACGGAGACGGGGAAGTTCTTTTACTCGCATGCGGTGCAGTTGATTGCGCAGACGAGCGAGTTGGAATCGATGACGAGGCGCGTCGGCAACATCGAACGCAGTCTATCGGTGGGCTTCGTCGGTTCGACGCTCTACGGGATGCTCCCGAAAATCATCCGCCGCTTTCGCGACGAGAACGCGACGGTCGAGTTGAGTCTGCACGAGATGTCGACGATGGACCAACTGCGCGCGCTCAAAGATGGCCGCATCGACGTGGGCTTCGGCCGCATCCGGCACGAGGACCCGAACATTCGTCGCGTGATTCTGCGCGAGGAAAAATTGATCGTCGCGCTGCCGGTCGGTCATGCGCTTTCGCTCGCAAAGCCTGCGCTGTCGCTGCGCGATCTCGTCAACGAGACGCTCATCATCTTTCCCCAGTCGCCGCGCCCCAGCTACGCGGACCAAGTCCTCTCCGCGTTTCAGGACCGGGCGCTCACCCCTCGGCGCATCTATGAAGTCCGCGAACTGCAGATCGCGCTGGGGCTGGTCGCGGCGGGGGAGGGCATTGCGGTGGTGCCGAGCAGTGTGTACGGACTCAAGCGCGACGACGTGAGCTATATGGAGCTCGACGATCCAACGCTCGTCTCGCCGATCATCATGAGCATGCGTGCCATGGACGAGTCGCGCGACATCAAGGAAATGCTCGAACTCATCTACCGCTTGTATGAGGAAGAGCGGATTCCCTACCTGCCGCGCACCGACAAGGGACGATAAGAGTCTCATACCTGGGAGGTATCGCATCAGACGTCGATGGTCTTGGACAGGCGCGGAACGGCCGGGCAATACTGCCGCAACTCACCCACTCCGTCATTTCAGGTATGAACGCCCAAGTTACATCCGTCGAAGCGATCTTGGTCGATCTTCCGACCATTCGCGCGCATCAGCTCTCCATGGCGACGATGCGGCAACAAACCATGGTGATCGTCCGTCTGCGCTCGAGCGACGGCATCGAAGGCATCGGCGAGGCCACGACGATCGGCGGCCTGTCGTATGGGGAAGAAAGCCCCGAAGGCATCAAGCTGACAATCGACCGGTACCTGGCGCCCGCGCTGGCCGGACACGACGCGACCAACATCAACGCCGCCATGGTCAAGCTGAACAAGGCGGCGCGCGGCAATCGCTTCGCCAAGTCCGGCATCGAAACGGCGCTGCTCGATGCGCAAGGCAAACGGCTCGGCGTACCGGTGTCGGCGCTGCTCGGCGGGGCCGTGCGCAAGACGCTGCCCGTGCTGTGGACGCTTGCAAGCGGCGACACCGGCCGCGATATCGAGGAAGCGGAGATGCTCCTCGCGGAGCGTCGTCACCATACCTTTAAGTTGAAGATCGGCCGTCGTAGCGTCCGCGAAGACGTGGCGCACGTGTCGAAGATCAAAGCCGCGCTCGGCGACCGGGCGAAGGTGACGGTGGACGTCAATCAGGCATGGAGCGAGATCGATGCGGCGGCGGGTATCGCCTCGCTGGAAGCCGCCGGCATCGACCTCATCGAACAACCGACTCCACGCGAGCATCGCGGGGCGCTTGCGCGGCTTGCCGCGCGGTTCATCGTTCCCATCATGGCGGACGAGGGAATCACGGGTCCCGAAGATGCGCTCGATCTCACGCGCGATGCCTGCGCGGATGTCTTCGCGCTGAAGATCGCGAAGGCCGGCGGCATCTACGCGATGATGCGGACCGCGGCCGTTGCCGACGCGGCTGGCGTCCAACTGTACGGCGGAACGATGCTCGAAGGCAGTATCGGTTCGATTGCCTCGGCGCACGGATTCAGCGCGCTGCCGCAACTGTCGTGGGGCACCGAGCTCTTCGGGCCGCTCTTGCTCAAGGATGACATCGTTACGGCGCGCCCCGCCTACCGGGACTTCGATCTCCATCTTCCCGAAGGCCCCGGGCTCGGTCTGCAGATCGACGAAGATAAGCTCGCTTTTTACCGTCGCGACAAAGATGCGTAAACACGCGCCGCTGTCGATATCGGCGTCGCGTGCCCCTCAGGCTACAAACCGGGCATCACCTTTGAAGGAGCCAGCATGCTGTTTCTCGTAAGAATGGATGTGCACCTGCCGCACGATATGCCGCAGGCACAGGCGGAGGAAATCAAAGCCCGCGAAAAAGCCTACTCGCAGGAGTTGCAGCGAGCGGGGAAGTGGCAACAGTTGCATCGCATCGTGGGCGAGTACGCGAACTACAGTGTCTTCGACGTCGATTCGAACGACGAACTGCACACGATTCTCTCGTCGCTGCCGTTGTTCCCCTACATGACGTTGCAGGTGACGGCGCTTGCGCGTCATCCGTCGTCGATTCGTTGAAATTACGGCACGGCGCATTCGGGATCGGCGCTTAGCGGCGCCTACTCCCGGCTACTTCATAGCGCGAGCAGTGCCAATTCCCCAGCGCTCTCGCGCAGAGCCGGCAAAATGCGGCTTTCCATTTCGGCCGGCGACATGCGCGCCGCCTGCACGCCGACGTTGAGCGCGGCGATCACCCGCCCTTCGGCGCCATGAATCGGCACGGCGATCGAGCGCAAGCCGATTTCCAATTCCTGATCGTTAAGGGCATACCCGTTGGTGCGCACGGAAGCGATCGTGTCGCGCAAGCCCTCGCGGGAAACGATCGTACGCGGCGTGTATTGAATGAGTTTCGTGCGATCTAGATAGGCGTCGAGCGCCTCGGCGCTCAATTGCCCCAGCAGCACGCGGCCCATCGACGTGCAATAGGCGGGCAGGCGGCTGCCGATGTGAAGATCGATCGACATGATGCGCGAAGTCGATGCGCGTGCGATGTACAGGATCTCATCGCCGTCGAGAATGGCGACCGAACTCGACTCGTTCAGCGTGGCACTGAGATGGCGCAACACGGGCTGCGCCGCGTGAGCGAGCGGCGTCGTCGCGAGGTAGGCGTGGCCAAGTTTCAACACGCGCGGACGAAGCGAAAACAGGCGGTTGTCCTCCTCGGCCACGAAGCCCAATTTCGCGAGCGTGTAAAGACACCGTCTGACGGCGGCGCGCGGAATCCCGGTGCGCTGACTGATCTGGGACGTCGTCAGCACTCGGCGCTCCTGCGAAAAGGCTTGGAGAACGGCTAGGCCCCGTTCGAGCGAAGTCATGAAATTAGGATCGCCGGCGGACGCGGCATCCGCCACGGGCTCGTTGCTCTCCTGTTCGGCGCCGGCATGCTCGACGATTTGTTCAGATGTTTCCGGTTCGGTGCGGCGGCTCGCTCGTTTCATGGCAGTTCCTTTAGCTGGGCGAATTATAGCGATGGGGGCGTTATACGCGCGAAGGTTGCCGTTGACGGCAGGCGCTTCGATGCAATTGGTTCGCCAGATGATCGATAATCGCACAGTATTCTGATGATCGCACTTGACGAGGGTGTTGAGCAACCCCAAGATTGCCTCATCGAATGTCATGACCATGAAGCCGGGGCGGCCGGCGCACGCAAAGGATCCGAGATGGAAAACGCCTATATCTGCGACGCAATTCGAACGCCGATCGGTCGCTACGGCGGTGCACTGGCATCGGTGCGCGCCGACGATCTGGCCGCGGTGCCGATCAAAGCGCTGATCGAGCGCAACGCCACGGTCGATTGGAGCGCGATCGACGACGTCATCTTCGGCTGCGCGAACCAGGCGGGGGAGGACAACCGCAACGTCGCCCGCATGGCGACGCTGCTCGCCGGTTTGCCCGAAGAGATTCCGGGCAGCACGGTCAATCGGCTTTGCGGGTCGGGGCTCGATGCGCTGGGTATCGCGGCGCGGGCGATCAAGAGCGGCGAGACTGCGCTCATGATTGCAGGCGGCGTGGAAAGCATGAGCCGTGCGCCGTTCGTCATGGGCAAGGCGGAAAGCGCGTTCAGCCGCGCCGCCAAGATCGAAGATACGACCATCGGCTGGCGTTTCGTCAATCCTGCGATGCGGGCGATGTATGGCGTCGATTCGATGCCCGAGACGGCGGAGAACGTGGCGAGCGAGTTCGCGATCGGCCGTGACGATCAAGATAGATTTGCGCTGCGTAGTCAGCAGCGTGCGGCGGCGGCGCAAGAGAGCGGGCGGTTTACCGAAGAGATCGTTCCGGTCGCCGTGGCCCAGAAAAAGGGGGACCCGCTCTGGGTGGCGAAGGACGAACATCCCCGCGCAACGACGCTCGAGGCGCTTGCCAAGCTCAAAGGAGTGGTGCGGCCTGATGGGACGGTGACGGCGGGCAATGCATCGGGCGTGAACGACGGTGCATGTGCATTGTTGCTGGCGAACGAACGCAGCGCGGCTAAATTCGGCTTGCGGCCCCGCGCTCGCATCGTGGCGATGGCGACGGCGGGTGTTGCGCCGCGCATCATGGGCGTTGGGCCCATCGACGCCGTGCGCAAGGTGCTGCGCGTGGCTGGTTTGACCCTGGAGCAGATGGACGTCATCGAGTTGAACGAAGCATTTGCCGCGCAAGCGCTGGCTGTGGGACGCGCGCTCGGGATCTCGGACGACGATGAGCGGCTGAACCCGAACGGCGGGGCGATCGCGCTGGGGCATCCACTCGGTGCGTCCGGGGCCCGGCTTGCGACGACGGCGATGTATCAGCTTGCCCGTACCGGCGGCCGATACGCGCTATGCACGATGTGTATCGGCGTGGGGCAGGGGATCGCGCTCGTGCTGGAGCGGGTCTGAAACGACGAATTGGCGCTGATGGCCGCCTTGCGGTATCGCGCGTCAAGCAGGCGGCTGCAGACTTTCTCGGCGTGCGTCCTCGGCATCGACGTCTTCGCGGCAGTCGTCGTAGTGAACGAGCCGGTTGCCGCCGAGCGACTTGGCTCGATATAACGCTTGGTCGGCGGCCGAGAGCAGATCGGCAAGCGACGCTGTGCCGCGGCCCGGCACCGCTAGACCAATGCTGACGGTGGCGCGAAAGGTGTCGCCGTCGACGCTATGCGACGTCGCGGCGAACCGGTGCGCAACGGCCTCGCCAACCTTGCTCGCGCGGTGGCTGTCACAGCCCGGCAGCAGGGCCGCGAACTCTTCGCCACCGATTCGCGCGAGAATCGCGTCCGCGCTCGCGGTGGCGCGGACCGTATCCGCGAATGATTTCAACACCTCGTCACCGGTCTTGTGCCCATAGCGATCGTTGATTTTCTTGAAGCGGTCGAGATCGAACGCGAGTAATGCGACCGGTTGCCGATGCGTCGCGGACTCGTTGACGATTCGCTCTCCCTCCTCGAAGAACAACCGTCTATTGCCCAAGCGAGTCAAATAATCCGAACGAGACTCCTGCAACAATTCGCCATGCACTTCTTCGCGCGTGAGACGTAATAGGGTCATCGGCAAGACGACGGAATAGAGCACCCCTTCGTACATGGTGATTTCGCTGGAAACCGATAGTGCGCGCACCCCGTAGATGGAGTACAGCCATGGCAGGCCGAACGCCCTGGCTGCATAAAACAACGTGTGGACGCTCGTCACTGCGACCGCGACACGTCGAGATTGAACGGCGGGCATTCCATCGGTGCGCATCAATTCCCGTGCCGTCATGGCGGTTGCTAGCGCGATCGGAACGGCACTCACGTAGAGCCAAACGGCGGCTTGCCAGCGCACGCCGGCTACGGCCCACGTTAGGCCCATCAAGAGCAGCAATGCTACCGAGCACCGCAAGTACCGTCGGCCGTTGAATGCCGCGACACCGCGAAGAACGAGGAGATAACCGCCCAGAATGACGAGATTGCTCACGGCGGCGCCGGCGGTGCCCAGCCATTCCCGCCGAAATGCAGCCACCGCGCAGCCGGCGCCCAGCGTCGCAAATCCAACCGCCAGCGTGCGTAGCTCCTTGCTCCGCTTGGGATGCGATAGGTGCTCCCAGTACATCATGGCGGAACTCGCTAGCAACGTTCCGATTATTAAAAAGTAAAGGGTGGCTAAATCGACTCTCATCGCGGTTGTCAAAGCGCGTCCCCGCCACGACGAGGAAAGGGTGATGGACGAACTGAATTAACGGCAAATGCCGCTCATTCTTGAGAAAGGGTGACGGAATGGTAGCAGGTTGCGATGCGAAGCCACTTTAGCCGAAAAAGATCGGCGCCGGCTCAGTCGCCTTGAATCGGCTGATGCAAAATGTCCGCATCCGAAACGCGGAGCATTCCCATGGGCATCAACTTCGATTTGAACGATTTGCAGGCGTTTCGCGCTGTGGCTGAGTTGGGTAGCTTCCGCAAGGCCGCCGAGGCCGTCAACATCTCGCAGCCGGCACTGAGCCGTCGCATCGACAAGCTCGAGCAAGCGCTCGGCGTGCGTCTATTCGAGCGAACGACGCGAAGCGTCACGCTCACCACCGTCGGCCGCGTATTCGCGCCAAGCGCGGAACAACTGCTCGACGACCTCGACGTCGCGTTGCTCGGCATACGCGACGTGTCGTCGAGCCGGATGGGTCACGTGACCATCGCCTGCGTGCCGTCGGTGGCCTACTACTTCCTGCCGGCCGTCATCTCGACGTATCGTCGCCGCTTTCCGCGCATCCGGGTCAAGCTGTTGGATTCGAGCGCAAACGACGTGCTGGCTGCCGTCATGAGCGGCGAGGCCGATTTCGGCGTGAGCTTTATCGGCAGCCAGGACGCGGAGGTCGAATTCAAAGTGCTGCTGCAAGAGCGCTTCGTTGCCGCTTGTCGTCGCGATCACCCGTTGGCGAATAAAAAGCGCGTGACCTGGAACGAGCTTTACGAGTACGAATACGTCTCGGTGGATAAGACTTCCGGCAACCGCCTACTGCTCGATCAGGCGTTGTCGGCCGTCGCGCCGCGCGCGCCGAGCGTCTGCGAGACGCGACACGTCACGACGATGCTCGGGCTCGTCGAAGCGGGGCTCGGTGTCGCGGCCGTGCCGTCGATGGCGATGCCGGGACGCGATCATCCGGTGCTCACGAGTGTGCCGCTGGTCGAGCCCGTGGTGAAGCGGCGCGTCGGGATCGTGAGGCGGCGTGGGCGGCCGCTTACGCCGGCCGCCCTGGAGTTTCACAAGACGATTGTCGAGACGAAGCGCGGCGGCGCTGTAGGCGCCGATACCGCGGAAATCGGCGCATCTTCGAAATCGAAACGGCGAGTCTCTCGGTAGCTCGGTTTCAACGAGGGGACACGCTGTCGAGCCCCGTCGATTTCACTTCCGCTTGAACGGAGGGTGACGCGAGATACTCGAGCAAGGCTTTCGCTTCCTTCGGATGCTGCGCGTTGACGGGGATGCCCGCGGCGAAGCGCGTGACCGATTGCAGCGATTCGGGAATCTTTCCGACAAAGGTCGCTCCCTTCACCGGCAGCAATTCGCTGACTTGCTGAAAGCCGACTTCATAGTCGCCCTTGGCCACCACAGAGGCGACGGGAATGCGCGGAATCATTTCGGCCTTGGACTTGACCTGATCTTCGATGCCGAGCTTCTTGAACAACTCCCGCTCGATGTAGACACCGCTGGCGCTGTCCGAGTAGGCGATCGATTTGGCATGCAACAGCACCTGACGCAGGTCGTCCGGCGTGCCGATATCGGGCTTGGGCGCGCCTTCGCGCACGACCATGCCGATGCGTGAATCGGCCAACTCGACGCGCGATCCGGGGATGATCTTGCCGTCCGCAATCAATTTATCGAGTGCATATCCCACCATGATGACGGCGTCGGCGGGCTCGCCGCGCTCGAGCCGATTGGGAATGGCTTCGGGCGATTTCCCCATCGAGGGGCCCAGCGCGGTGTCGAGCGTATCGCCGGTCTTGGCGGCGAACTTAGGGCCGAGCACCTTGTACGCCGCGGTAAAGCCGCCGGATGTCATGACGTGCAGATCGGCGGCCTGTACGTTCGCCGCCGCGGCCGAGGTTGCGACGAGCGCTGCCGCGCATAGCTTCAAAAACAGGTTTTTCATCATCGGAGTCGTGTTGGATCGGATGGGATTTGGGCGATGCCGATTAAGCTCTCGCTCAGTGCGCCGGACTCAACGTCGTTGCGCGGCGGCGATACAGTGCGAACGTCGAAACAAGGGCGCACGCCGCGGCAAAGCTCATCCAGTAGCCGGGTGCCGCTTTGTCTCCGGTCATATGGATCAGCGCCGTCGAGATAGCGGGCGTGAAGCCACCGAATACGGCGGTCGCGAGGCTATACGCCAGCGAGAAGCCGGCGACGCGTACCTGCGCCGGCATCACTTCCGTCAGCGCGACGACCATTGCGCCGTTGTAGAGGCCGTACATGAACGAGAGCCAGAGAAGAACGAGCAGCATGTTCAGGAAGCTCGGCGCATGGGCAAGCAAGGAGAGTGCCGGATAGGCGGTCGCGATGTTCAATATCGTCATGCCCGTAAGAAGTGGCCGGCGGCCGATCCGGTCGGATAGCGCGCCGCCTATCGGAAGCCATACGAAGTTGGACACGGCGACACACAGCGTGACCAGCAAACTATCGGCGGTGCTCAGGTGCAGGACGGTCTTGCCGAACGTCGGGGCGTACACCGTGATCAGATAAAAGCTCGCGGTGGTCATGGCGACGAGCATCATGCCGGCGAGTACGACAGCCCAGTTCTGGCCGAGCGTTTGAAACACTTCGCGCATGCTCGGGCGATGCCGGCGTGCTTTGAACTCCTGTGTCTCTTCCAAATTCCGGCGCAGCAGGAAGATGAACGGCACGATCATGCAGCCGACGAAGAATGGGAGCCGCCATCCCCACGCCGCAATGGTCGTCGCGTTTTGCCATTCATGAAGCCCGAAGCCGAGACCCGCGGCCACGACGATCGCCACCTGTTGACTCGCCGATTGCCAACTCGTGAAGAAGCCTTTGCGGCCGGGCGTCGCCATTTCGGCGAGGTACACGGATACGCCGCCCAACTCCGCGCCCGCGGAGAATCCCTGCAGAAGCCGGCCCACGAGCACGAGCGCGGGCGCGAGAAGGCCGATCGTCGCGTAGCCGGGGACGAATGCGATGAGGATCGTGCCGCTCGCCATGATCGAGAGCGTGACGATGAGGCCTTTGCGGCGGCCCACGTCGTCGATGTACGCGCCGAGCACGATCGCGCCCAGCGGACGCATGAGAAAGCCGGCGCCGAAGACGGCGAACGTCATCATCAACGAGGCGAATTCGCTTCCGGAAGGAAAGAAGACGTTGGCGATTTGCGTGGCGTAGAAGCCGAACAGAAAGAAGTCGAACTGTTCAAGAAAATTTCCGGCCGTGACGCGAAAGACCACGGCGGCCTTCGAACGGCCCCGCGCAACGGTAGAGGGGGAGGGGTGCATCGATGTGTCTCCTGAGATGCCGAAATGGGCGATGGTCCGCTCTTCGGCGTTTCAGGGATGTTCTCCCGCAATCGATCGAACGTTAATTGCAATTTTTCGAAGGATTGATGTTTTTCGGTTATCAATGAACGGCAATATTCAGCGGGCGGTTGCTTCCGGCAACGCTTGTCTTGTGGAATCGGCGCGCCATTTCGCCGGGGTCACGCCTACCTGTCGCTTGAAGACCCGCTGAAACGCGGCTTCGGATCGATAGCCCACCGCTTCGCCGATTTCGGCGATCGACATGCCGGTTTGAGCGAGTTTGCGGCCGGCAAGCGCCATGCGAATTTCCGTGAGTACGTCGGCCGCTGAGCGGCCGATCGCTTCGTCGAAATGGCGCGCGAACGTAGCGCGGGACATATGGCAGAGCTCAGCCAGGCTGGGAAGCGTCCATGGTTTTTCAGGCTCGTCGAACATGGCCGCGAGTGCCGGTTGCAGGCGCTGACGCTGAGCAAGCGCAAGCAAGCCTCGCGGCGCCTGGTCGGTTTCGGAGGCGCAACGCAGGGTGAGCGCGAACAGAGCGCCCGAAAGCTGATTGACGACCGTCGCGAAGCCCGGCCGCTGCTCGAATGCTTCCTCTCGCATCAATTCAATGACGCGGGCGAGCCGGGTGGCGGCAAACGCCGCCTCTCGCGAGCGCCCCTCACCCTCGATCACGCTGCTTACGATCAGGCGTCCGGGCAGGTGGTCGCGCATCAACCGCTGCGGGACGGCAGGGAGCACGAAGCGCCCGCACAATACATCGGCGCCTTCGTTTGCGCCGCCGTTCGTCGCAATGGTCAATCCGTTGTTGTTCCGTTTGCGCGTA
This sequence comes from Trinickia dabaoshanensis, assembly GCF_002879885.1. Taxonomy (GTDB): domain Bacteria; phylum Pseudomonadota; class Gammaproteobacteria; order Burkholderiales; family Burkholderiaceae; genus Trinickia; species Trinickia dabaoshanensis. The sequence continues at coordinate 2,194 of NZ_PNYA01000018.1, read as the reverse complement.
GCCCGGGGCCGGTCGCCGCTGCCGTCGTGCAACCGGTGAGCGCTACCGGAGGGGAAGAGCACGATATCGCCGGCTTTCATCCGGATCGCGGGCGCGCTCTTCCCGCCGGCATCGCTTTCGACGACCGCCTCGCCACGCAACAGCACGTGATACGGGAATTCCCACTCGTTCGACTCGGGATGGTCGATGGTCCACGGGGAGCCGAAGTGACACCGTACATCCAGCCGTCCGGTGACAGGCATCAGCGAGAGCAGTCGGTCCAGTAATTCCATGTGAGACGTTTGAGCATGAAGTTGCCGAATTATGGCATTAATAAGCTCGTCCTGCGGGCCTAAACTCTCTCCCATGCCATCGAACATGGCTAACCCAATCAACCCGAAAGGAGTCCGTTCATGTCCCGTCTCGCCACCATTCGCCCCGAAGAAGCCACCGGCCCGGCCGCCGAGGTGTTCGCAAAGATCAAGAAGGCCGCCGGCAAGGTACCCAATGCCTACGCGACCATCGGCTCGCATAGTCTCGAAGCGCTCAGCGCGGCGCTCGCGTTCGACGGGGCCGTTGCCGCGAGTACGCTCGGCAAGCCGGATATCGAAGTGATCAAGCTCGTCGTCAGCGAGCACGTGGGCTGTGACTATTGCGTCGCCGCGCATACGTTGATGGGCAAACTCGCCGGGCTATCGAGCGACGATATGAAGCAGGTGCGTGCGGGCGGTGCAACCGGCGATGCGAAGCGCGACGCGTTGGCGGCCTACGTGCGCGCACTGGTCGGCACACGCGGAACGGTGCCCGAGGCGGTTGTCGATGCGGTGCGCACGGCTGGCTACTCCGATCGCAACCTCATCGAAATCAATCTCGCCATTGCGTCGATTACGTTCACGAATCTCGTGAATCGCGTGAACGATACGACGCTGGACTTCCCGGCGGTCGCGTAGTTCGCGGAGTTGCATAGGGCGCGAGCCACATGCCGCTCCGTATTCGGATGGGTATTATTTCGGCACGTGGCGTATTTGAAATCGCAGGCGAAAGCATCGCGGACAGACGGACGCTAGACGGGTCTGTCTGTCGCGCTCGATGGATTCGGGATTTCAACCGCGCTTTGAACCCGATACCGATCAGGATCACCTATGCTGACCGCCCTTGCGATTTCCAACTATCGATCGATTCGCGAGCTAGTTGTGCCGCTGACGAACCTGAACGTGGTCACGGGCGCGAACGGCAGCGGGAAGTCCAATCTGTATCGGGCATTGAGTCTTTTGTCCGGCGTTGCGCGCGACGGCATCGTCGGCCCGCTCGCGAGGGAAGGGGGCCTGCAGTCGGTTCTTTGGGCGGGGCCGGAGGATCGCTCGGGCAGGATGCGGCGAGGCGAGGTTCTCGTGCAGCGGTCCGCTAAAGGGTCGCCGCCGCCTCGTCTGAGGCTTGGCTTCAGCGGTGACGAGTTTGGCTACGCGGTCAGCATGGGCATCGTGACGGGTTACGGGAACGAAGACAGACTCACGCCGTCATCGTTCTCGCTCGATCCGGAATTCAAACGGGAGGCAATTTGGGCCGGCCCGGTCGTGCGTCCTGCCGCCATTCTCGTGGATCGCGAGGGGGGCGTGGTACGCCGTAGAACGGATGACGGGTGGGCCGTCGTGACGCAGGGCCTGCCGCGGTACGAAAGCCTCTTTTCGCAGATCGGGAGAGACTCGGTAAGCCCCGAGGTGTTTCACGTCCGCGAATCGATGCGAAGCTGGCGATTTTACGATCACTTCCGCATCGATCCCGACGCGCCCGCCCGCCGTTCCCAAATCGGTACGCGGACCGCGGTCTTGCATCACGATGGCCGAGATCTAGCGGCGGCCTGGCAGACCATTCGTGAGATCGGCGATCGAACGGCGCTCGACGATGCCGTTGCCGATGCGTTCCCCGGGGCCAGCGTCACGATCGACAGCGAGCCCGGGGGGCTATTCTCGTTACGCTTTCACCAAGACGGACTGATGCGCCCGTTGACGGCCGCGGAGTTGTCGGACGGCACGCTGCGGTATCTGCTGCTCGTCTGCGCGCTCTTGACGGCGCGCCCGCCCGATCTAACAGGCTGTTGAAATACCTCCCGCAGACGTCATCCGAGCGGGAGGGGTAAACGTTGAAAGAAGGAATCGACCAACACTGAGAGCGAAACGATGCGCGGAGCGGACGGCTACACCGAGACGATGTTCAC
>NZ_PNYA01000017.1 GCF_002879885.1 Trinickia dabaoshanensis | reverse complement strand
CCTTTGGAACAAGCATCTCGAGCGTCACCATCTCGAGTTCTTGCTGGGCGGGTGTCGGCTTCTTGAGCATGAACCCTATTAAAGAACAAAGCCCTGGCCGAAGCCAGGGCTTTGTCAGCAGTCTGAGCCGCGTCTTACGGGACGCGGCTTTTTTCATTTCGCCAATGAACGGCGGCGCGGTGCAAAACGCCGCCGCGGCGGCTAGATCTCGATTTTCGTCCCGAGCTCCACGACGCGATTGGCTGGGATGCTGAAAAAGTCCGTCGGCTTCGCTGCGTTTTGATGCATCCACGCAAAGATGCGCTCGCGCAAGATCGACATACCCGGCAATTGCGTCGGCACGACCGTTTCGCGCGCCAGGAAAAACGATGTATCCATCAGTTCGAACTGCATGCCGCACATGCGCTCGAGTTCGAATAGAACCGCTTTCACGTCAGGCGTCTCGTTAAAGCCGTAGACGGCTCGGACGAGATAGAGACCGCCGCCGACATCCTTGAGCGTAATGCGCTCATCGTCCTTGACGTACGGAATATCGCGCGTGACGAACGTGAGGAAGATGGTCCGCTCATGCAGCACTTTGTTGTGCTTCAAGTTGTGCAGCAGGCTAACCGGCACGAGCGAATCGCTGCCCGTCAAATAAATGGCGGTACCCGAGACGCGATGCGGCGGGTGCGCGAGCAGCCCTTGTACGAACGGCGCGAGCGGGATGCCGTCGGCTGCCGTGCGTTCCTTCACGAGCAAGCGGCCCTTGTACCACGTCATCAGCAGGAAGAACAGCAACGCGCCGATACCGAGCGGCAGCCACCCGCCTTCGGCGACCTTGAGCAAGTTCGCCCCGAAGAACGCGATGTCCACGGTCAGGAACGACGCGATGATCACGGCGACGAGCGCCTTGTTCCAGTTCCAGACCTTCACCATGACGACGCTGGCCAGAACGGTCGTCATGACCATCGTCGTGGTGACCGCGATACCGTACGCGGCCGCTAGATTGTCGGAGCTCTTGAAGCCAAGCACGACGCACAAAATGACGAACAGCAATAACCAATTGACGACCGGCACGTAGATCTGCCCGATCGCGAGTTCCGACGTATGGAGTACCTTCATCCGCGGCACGTAGCCGAGCTGTATAGCCTGGCTCGTCAACGAATAGGCACCCGAAATCACGGCTTGGGAAGCGATGACGGTCGCCACCGTCGACAAGACCACCAGCGGCAGCAACGCCCATTCCGGCGCCATCAAAAAGAACGGATTTTCGATTGCTTTCGGGTTCTGCATCAACAACGCGCCTTGCCCGAAGTAATTGAGCACGAGCGCCGGCATGACGAGCAAGTACCACGCGAGACGAATCGGCCGCACGCCGAAGTGCCCCATATCGGCGTAGAGCGCCTCGGCCCCCGTGAGCACGAGGAAAACCGAGCCCAGCACGACATACGCCTGCAGCATATGGGCATGCATGAAGGAGAACGCGTAGTACGGATTGAGCGCGGCGATGATTTGGGGCGCGCGGAAGATATGATTCACGCCGAGCACGGCCAGCGTCGCGAACCAAACGAGCATGATCGGCCCGAAGAGTTTGCCTACGAGCGCGGTGCCGTGCCGTTGAATCCAAAATAGCGCGACCAGAATCACCATCGTGATCGGCAAGACGAGGTGCGACAGTTGCGGCGTTGCGATTTCGAGCCCTTCCACCGCGGAAATGACCGAGATGGCGGGCGTAATCACGGCATCGCCGTAAAACATGCATGCGCCGAAGATACCGAGCATCATCAGGACGCCGGCAACCTTCGATTTCGTCGAGAACGGCCGCAGCGAGAGTGCCATCAACGCCAGCACGCCCCCCTCCCCGTTGTTGTCCGCGCGCATCACGAACAGCACGTACTTGATGGATACCACGAAGACGATGGCCCAGAACAGCAGCGAAATCACACCCAGGATCGAATGATCGGTGAGCGCGATACCGTGCGCCGGACTAAACGCTTCCTTCAGCGCATACAGCGGACTCGTGCCGATATCTCCGAACACGACGCCGATCGCCGCGAGCGCGAGCGACGGCAAGGAATGCTGTCGAAGATTGTCGTGGTTGTTGTCTGTCATAAACGCGACCGGTCGTACCGGATAAGCAGAGAGCGAGCGCTATTCTAGCGGTGCAACGTTATGGAATACACACAAAAAGAGCGGAGTCAGTCGACTCCGCTCAATTGCCGGTGCAGTCGTGAATCCGCCCGTTGCGTCGACCGCAAATTACGTGCCGGATGACAAATTCTGGGATACGCCGCGCTTGATCCATGCGCCCAGATTGTGGGGCCGAACGGTGTCCCATTCCTCGAACGGCTGATGGATCCAAGGATTCGTGGGCAAATGCTGGACGAAATAATCCGGCTTGACCTTCGAGCAGCCCTTGTACCAAAGCACCGCCGAGCGCACGGCCGTGACGGCCGGATAACGCTCTTTCAAGTGTTCCTGAACGCGCGCGAGCGTCACGCCCGAATCGACGAGATCGTCGACGAGCAACACGTTGCCCGACAGATTGCCCCGCGTCATCGTGATGTATTGCGCGATATCGAGCTCGCCTTGTTGCGTGCCCGCCGCTTCGCGGTAGGAGCTCGTCGCTAAAATCGCCAGCGGCAGATCGTAAATGCGCGAAAGTTGGTCGCCGACGCGCAGCCCGCCGCGTGCCAGACACAGAATGTTGTCGAACTTCCACCCTGACTCGTGCACGGCGAGCGCCAACAACTCGATGAGCCGGTGGTACTCGTCCCAGCTCACCCAGAGGTTCTTGTCGTCGTTGCGAGGATCCGTCATAGCGATCATCGGCATGTTCTGCGTCATCGATTAAACCTTGAACGGATGGCGCAACAAGATCGTTTCGTCGCGATCCGGCCCTGTCGAAACCATATCGATCGGCACACCGGCGACTTCTTGCACGCGCGTGAGATACGCCTGCGCGTTCGCCGGCAATTCGCTCCACTGCGTGATGCCGATCGTGCTTTCCTTCCAGCCGCCGAACGTTTCGTACACGGGCTCGCAGCGTGCCACTTCGGCCGCGCCGCGCGGCAGCAGATCGGCGCTCTTGCCGTCCATCTTGTAACCCACGCAAAGCTTCACTTCGTCGAGGCCGTCGAGCACGTCGAGCTTGGTCATGCACAGGCCCGACACGCCGTTGATCTGGATCGAGCGGCGCAGCGCCGCGGCATCCAGCCAGCCGGTGCGGCGCGGACGCCCCGTCACCGAACCGAATTCCTTGCCGACGTTGGCCAGCGTCACGCCCACGGCTTCTTGGCGTTGCGGATTATCCGCGTCGTACAGCTCGCTCGGGAACGGACCGGAACCCACTCGCGTGCAGTACGCCTTCGTGATACCGAGGATGTAATGCAACTTTTGCGGTCCCACGCCGGCGCCCGCCGAAGCGGCGCCCGCGACGCAGTTGCTCGACGTAACGAACGGATAGGTACCGTGATCGATGTCGAGCAGCGTGCCTTGCGCACCTTCGAACAGCAGATTGCGGCCGGCCGCGTTTTCGTCGTACAAGCGACGCGACACGTCGGTGACCATCGGCGCGAGACGCTCCGCGTACCCGAGCATCGTGTCCAGCGTTTGCTGAAAATCGACAGCGGCCGCGCCCAGATACTGGGTCAGCACGAAATTATGGAAGTCGAGGTTTTCGCGCAGGCGGTCGGAGAAAGATTGGGGCGTGAACAGATCCTGCACGCGCAGGGCGCGGCGGCCCACCTTGTCTTCATACGCAGGGCCGATGCCGCGTCCCGTCGTGCCGATCTTGCCGGCGCCGCGACGCGCTTCGCGAGCCTGGTCGATGGCGATGTGGTGCGGGAGAATCAGCGTCGTTGCCTCGGAGATGAACAGACGGCGGCTCACGTCGAGGCCTGCGCCTTCGAGCTCGTCGATCTCCTTGAACAGTGCCTCGGGGGACAGCACCACGCCGTTGCCGATGTAGCAAGCGACGCCGGCGCGCATGATGCCCGACGGAATCAAGCGCAAGATCGTTTTCTTGCCGCCGATGATGAGCGTGTGCCCGGCATTGTGACCGCCCTGGAAACGTACGACGCCTTGCGCGTGGTCCGTCAGCCAGTCGACGATCTTGCCCTTGCCTTCATCACCCCATTGAGTCCCGACGACGACGACGTTGCGTCCCTGGGCTGCATTCACTGCGCTGGCAGACATGTTGTTTCGTTAGCTGGTTAAAAACGTATTCTACCCATGTTCGCGGAAGCTTCCGAATTTTTCCGTTTCGCTTCAACGGCATGGACCATTCGAGCTTGACGCGCGGCCCCTTTGGGCGTGTGTCCGCTTCACGCGCCCGCGTTAGGCTGACGCGCCTTCACGACCCACGCGCCGCCCTGCTCCACGAGCACGCGGTCGAACGCGAACTCGTCGAGCGCGTGATCGTGCCCCGGCAACGCTTGGATGACCACCTCGCCCGCATCGCGCAATGCAGCGACGCGTTCGCGCAACACATCGTCGTGCTTCCACGGCGCGAGGATGGCGCTGCTGCGCGCCTCGATCGGCGAAATGCGCGCAATCTCGCGCAGATCGAGAGAAAAGCCCGTCGCCGGGCGCGCGCGTCCGTATGCTTGGCCGACGTGATCGTAGCGGCCGCCGCGCGCCAGCGCGTTCGGAACGCCCGCGACGTAAGCGGAAAACATGACGCCGCTGTGGTAGGCATAACCGCGCAAATCGGCGAGGTCGATCGTCGCGCTTCCGCCTTCGACCCGCGCCGCGAGAAACGCCAGATCGTCCAGCGCCCGCGTGATCGCCGGCCACTGCGGGAGCCGCTCGCGCGCCAACTCGACGATGGACGCATCGCCATATAGCGAAGGCAACGCGCGCAGCGCATCGCGCACTTGCGGATCGAGATCGTGCGTGAGTTCGTCGATGCGCGGCACGTCCTTGCCGGCCAACGCCTCGTACAGCGTCTCGCCGCGTGCGCTGGCGGCGGGATCGCGCTCGAACAAGGCGAGCAGCACGCCGGCGTGGCAAAGATCGAGGCGTACGTGCTCGATGCCGGCCAAACGCAGCACGTCCATCATCAGTTGCTGGATCTCGAGATCGGCCTCGAGGCCCGCGTGCCCGTAGATTTCGGCGCCGATCTGGATCTGCTCGCGCGTCGCGTGCAGGCCGCGCGGACGCGTATGCAGCACGCTGCCCGCATAACACAATCGCGTCACGCCCTGCCGGTTGAGCAGGTGCGCATCGATCCGCGCGACTTGCGGCGTGGTATCGGCACGCAGCCCGAGCGTGCGCCCGGAAAGCTGATCGACGAGCTTGAACGTACGCAGGTTCAGATCGCTCCCTCCGCCCGTCAGCAGCGATTCGAGGTATTCGAGCAGCGGCGGCATCACCATCTCGTACCCATAGGTACGGAAGCGATCGAGCAGCGCACGTCGCAGTTCTTCGATCTTGCGTGCCTCGGAAGGCAACACATCGGCGATATTTTCGGGGAGCAGCCAGGTCGACATCGGGTCAGTCCTACGACGTTAATGAAGGCGCGCGGGGCGCAGCCAAAAGCGAATCGAGCGGGGCGCGACACGGCGCGCGAGCGCCCTTCGCGCAAACTGTCGCGGCAGCCTCAGGTGGCCGCGAGAAGCAGCAGCAGGCCGAGCGCCATCACGATCAAGCCGCCGATGCGGATATGATGCGCCGGCCGCTCCGCTATTTTACGAAACGTATCGCGCCACGCCGTCGGAAAGACGAAGGGGAACATGCCCTCGATGATGAGCATCAGGGCAATCGCAAGCAATAACGAGGCGGCCATATCCATGAAGATGCCGGCACCGCCGATCGGTCGGCGGCGCCCCAGAATCAATGTTTGCGTGAAGCCGAGGCAGCCGGCGCGACAGGAGCGCCGCTCCCGTCGGGGTTGCGCATGAAGCGGAAAAATTCGCTGTCCGGATCGACGACGATGACGTCGCCGGGCTTGAACACGCCGCGATACGCCTGCAAGCTCTCATAGAACTGATAAAAGCCGGGGTCGCGCCCGAATGCATCGGCCGCGATGGCCGCCGCTTTCGCATCGCCCTCGCCCTTGACCGCCTGCGCCGTCGAGTAGGCGTCGGCCAGCACCGCATCGCGCTGACGCTCGGCATCGGCCTTGATTTGAGCCACTTCGGTCGCGCTTTGCGCACGCTCGTCGCTTGCGAGTTGCTCCTGCGCGGCGGACATGCGTTTGTAGACGGCCTCCGCGCTCGCTTGCGACAAGTCGACGCGCACGAGGCTCAGATCCACCACTTCGATGCCAAGCGTCTTCGCCGTGGCCGCCATGGCCGTTCGCGCTTCTTCCGCGAGCTCGCTTTGATGCGAGAGCGCATCGGCGAGCGTGCGTTTGGCAAACGCTTCGCCAAGCGCGGTGCGCATCTGGCCTGACAACCGCTCCAGCGCGCTTTGCTGGTCCGCGTCGGTTTCGGCGAATAGTTTGAGCGGGTCGGTTACGCGATATTTGAGCACCGGCGTCACGAGCAAGTCCGTTTTGTCGGACGTAACGAACGACTCGGCGTCGGACGAGGCCAGCGTGCGGATGCGGGTGTCCACGAGCATGGCCGATTGCAGCGGCGTGGGCAGTTTCACGTGCAGGCCGGGGCCGACCAATGCGGGATTTTCGCCGCCATGTGAATAAACGACCGCGACGTGACGCTGATCGACGACGAGCAAAGTCGACGCTCCCGCGAACAAGACGGCCACGACGACGACAACGAGCGCAACGATACGATTCATTTCGAGCGCTCCTTATTGCTGCAGGTCGTCTTCGCGCGCGCGGCTGCGCAGCGTATCGCGCGAGCGCATCGCGTCGCTCGCGGCGGCCGCCTGGCTCGCCGCGTTCGGCTCGGCCGGCGAAGGAGCCGCCGAAGGAGCCGCCGCGACGGATGCGGCCGATGCCGCGCTCGCGGCCGCCGGCCCACCGGCCTCGGACGACGCGCGGCGGTTGGCCTCGAGCAGCTTGTCGACCGACAGGTTGACGACGCTGCCGCCCGCCTTCCCGCTGACGAAAATCTTCGTCGAATTGGCGTAAATGTCGCGCATGGTTTCCAGATACATCCGCTCGCGCACGACCGCCGGCGCCTTCGCGTATTGGGCATAGACTTGGTTGAAGCGCTCGGCGTCGCCTTGCGCATCGGAGACGACGCGCGCGGCGTAGGCCTTGGCATCGTCGATCGAGCGCTGAGCCTGCGCCTTCGCGCCCGGCAGAATCTGCCCCGCATAGGCCTGTGCCTGCGCTTTCGCGTTCGCGCGATCTTGCCGTGCACGCGTGGCATCCGCGTAGGCGCTTAGCACGGCCGACGGCGGCTCGATCGACATCACCGTCACACCCGTTACCGCCAGCCCGCTGTGATACAGATCGAGCGCCTTTTGGATCGATTGCATGATCGGCTCGCGAAGCGCATCGCGGTTCCCGCCGAGCAGGCTTTCGGTGCTTTGCGCCCCGACGATCTCGCGCACGGCGGCATGCGCCGCCTCATTCACGGCGAGGTCCGGGTCGGCCGTACGGAAGAGGTAGTCCGTTGCCGATTTCACTTGATATTGGACGGCCAAGCGCACGTCGACGATGTCACCGTCGCGCGTCAGCACCGAGGCGTCTTTCGCGCTCGCATCGGTCATCGCATTGCCGCGGCCGATTTCGACGGAGCGAATCTGGGCAACGTTGACGATTTCGTGCGTCTCGAACGGATAAGGCATGCGCAGGTGCACGCCGGGCTCGACCGTCGCTCGATACTTGCCGAATTGCAGGACGATGCCCGTCTGGCCGTCTTGTACGACGAACACCCCGCTACCGATGTAGATCGCAACGAGCACGCCGATGACGATACCGACACCGATGCGTGCGGCGCGCCCGTTGTCAGGACGCCGATCGCCCGGCCCCGAGCCCTTGTTGCCGCCGAATAGACGCGACAAGCGGCGGTTGAACTCGCGCCACATCTCGTCGAGATCGGGCGGGCCGTCGCCGTCGCCCGGGCCGCGCTTCGGCTCGTTCGGCCGCTGCCGGCTGCCATTGCCGTCGCCTCGCCCCCAGCGGGGATCGCTGATCGATAGAATGGCGCGCGCACGCAGCCAGAAACTCCGCTCGTTGTATTCGTTCACCAGTGTTCGTTCGCTCGAGTTGGGAGAACCGGTCAATGCAGATCGGAGCGCCATATCGGCGCATCGGACGAGCCCGATGCGTCTGGGTCTTCATGCCCATGCGCCGGCGGTGCCGCTTCCGGCTGCGCCCGCCCGCTGTCCGGGAGATGTTCTGAGGTGGCGATTTCGGCGATGGCTGCGCGCAGCGTATCCAAACCCTGCCCCGTGCGCGCGCTCAAAAAGACGCGCGAAATATTACCATATTCGTCCCGTTCAACCGTCTCGCCGCGAGCCGCCAGCTCCGGCACGGCGTCGATCTTGTTGAAGACGAGTACTTGCCTCACGCTGTGCGCGCCGATCTCGTCGAGCACCTCGTTGACTTGATCGATCTGGTCGAGCCGCACTGCGCTCGACGCATCGACCACGTGCAACAGCAAATCGGCGTGAATCGTTTCTTCGAGCGTGGCCCGAAAAGCGGCCACGAGCTGGTGCGGTAATTCGCGAATGAAGCCGACCGTATCCGACACGATCACCTGCCCCGCCTCGTCACCTAGATAAAGGCGCCGCGAGGTGGTATCGAGCGTGGCGAATAGCTGATCGGCCGCGTAGGCTTGCGCTTTCGTCAACGCATTGAACAGTGTCGATTTGCCCGCGTTCGTATAGCCGACGAGCGACACCGACATCGCGCGATTGCGAGCCCGCTGGCGCCGCTGCGTGCCATGCTGGCGACGCAGCTTATCCAGCCGCCCCTTGAGCATCTTGATACGCTCGCCGATCAAACGGCGGTCGGTTTCGAGCTGGGTTTCGCCGGGGCCGCGCAGCCCGATACCGCCTTTTTGCCGTTCCAAGTGAGTCCATGCACGCACGAGGCGCGTGGCGATGTATTGCAATTGGGCCAATTCGACCTGCAACTTACCTTCGTGGCTGCGCGCGCGCTGCGCGAAGATATCGAGAATGAGGCTCGTGCGGTCGACGACGCGCCGATTAAGCGTGCGCTCCAAATTGCGCTGCTGCGCCGGCGCCAATGCGTGGTTGAAGATGACGATTTCGACATCGTTGGCCTCGCACGCCAGGCGCAATTCCTCGGCCTTGCCGCTTCCGACGAAAAGCGCCGCATCCGGGCTCGAACGGCGGCCGGTCAAGGTCACGGCGGGATGGGCGCCCGCACTTTGCGCGAGCAGACTGAGTTCTTCGAGACTGGCTTCGAAGTCTATTTTTCCGAAATCGATGCCGACGAGCGCTGCGTTGATCAAATTGATGGGCGTCTAAATGAGAAGCGGCCGGCACGCACGCCGATGAGTCGGCGCCGCGCCGGCCGCGAAGATGAGCTTAGGCCGTTTCCGCATCCGGGTGGAAATTCACCGGGCGGGCCGGCACAACCGTCGAAATGGCGTGCTTGTAGACCATTTGGGTCACGGTGTTACGGAGCAACACGACGTACTGGTCGAACGATTCGATGTTCCCTTGAAGCTTGATGCCGTTGACCAAATAGATGGAAACCGGCACGTGCTCTTTGCGCAGTGCGTTCAGAAACGGGTCTTGTAACAGTTGCCCTTTGTTGCTCATAGCAAACTCCGTCGTTTTTTTGCAGGTTGGATCCGGATTGGGACGAAGAAAAAGAAATCCGCCGCCAATCGCTACACTATAGCCGATTTTCGTTGGCGCACGGGCCGCCCAGGCCATCTGGCCAAGGCGCCCCGGCACCGAATCAGCCCTTATCGGTGTATGGGTTCGTCGACGAACGGAACTCTATGCGCAATGGAGTTCCCGTCAACGAGAAAGTTTCGCGGAAGCGGTTTTCGAGATAGCGTTTGTACGTTTCCGTCACGGCGTCGAGTGCGTTGCCGTGGATGACGATGATCGGCGGATTCTGACCGCCTTGGTGCGCGTAGCGCAACTTCGGACGCACCGGGCCGCGCCGGCGCGGCTGCTGGAATTCCACGGCTTCGATGAGCGCGCGGGTGAGCTTCGGCGTCGGCAGCTTGGCCATGGCAGCCGCGTAGGCGTCGTCCACCGATCGCATGAGCGGACCGATGCCGGTCTTTTCAGTGGCCGAGATGAAGTGGAACTTCGCGAACTCCAAGAATTTGAGCTTGCGCATCATGTCGGCCTTGATGCGATCGCGCGCATGCCCGTCCAGCCCGTCCCACTTGTTCACGCCCACCACGAGCGCCCGCCCTTGCTCGACCACGAAGCCGGCGATATGGGCGTCCTGGTCGGAAATATCTTGACGAGCGTCGAGCAGCAAGATGACGACGTTTGCATCCGCAATGGACTGCAGCGTCTTCACGACCGAGAACTTCTCGATCGCCTCGAACACCTTGCCGCGACGGCGCAAGCCAGCCGTATCGATGAGCGTGTACTTCTTGCCCTGGCGCTCGAAATCGACGTAGATCGAATCGCGTGTCGTGCCCGGCATGTCGAACGCGATGACGCGTTCCTCGCCGATCAGCGTATTGACGAGCGTCGACTTGCCGACGTTGGGCCGCCCGACGATCGCGATCTTGACGCCGCGCGCGCCGCGCTCCTCTTCCGGCTCCTCCGGATGGCCCGCGTAAGCGATTTCCAGGGAGTCGTTGATCATTTCCGTCACGCCGTCGCCGTGCGCGGCCGAAATCGCGCGCGGATCGCCGAGCCCGAGTTCGTAGAAATCCGAGGCGACGGCCGTGTACTTCATCCCCTCGGCCTTGTTCACGACGAGGATGATCGGACGGCCGGTTTTGCGCAGGTAGTCGGCGATCGACTTATCCTGCGGCGCGAGCCCGTTGCGCCCGTCGACGATGAATACGACGACGTCCGACTCCTCGACGGCTTGGCGCGTTTGCCGCGCCATTTCGTGCAGAATCCCGTCCTTGGCGACCGGTTCGAAGCCGCCCGTATCGACGACGAGATAGGCACGGTCGCCCACGCGTCCCTCGCCGTAATGGCGATCGCGCGTCAGGCCCGGCAAATCGGCGACGAGGGCATCGCGCGAGCGCGTGAGCCGGTTGAATAGAGTGGATTTCCCCACATTGGGGCGCCCGACTAGGGCAATTACGGGTTTCATCTGACGTTGTCTAAAAGAGGCATGCGCCACGGTGCCGGCTCGCCAAAGCGGCGAGTTGCGGAACGCATCGGCGCATCGATATGCCCACGAGCCGGCAGGATGCTGCCGGCCCCTAGCATCGCGCTTGCTTGCAAGCGGCCGAGGGGCGCGCGACCGCGCGCCGCTGCTCGAAAATTATCACGATACGACGGCGTGCAAGCACCGCGTATCCATCTGCCGGCCGCGCGCCAGGCGCACACCGGTACTCAAAAACGCCCGCGGCCGGCTGAGCCGGCCCGCGGTCGATCGTTCCAGGTCGCTCAGCGATCAGTGCGAGACGAACCCGTACAACTCGCCGTCGTGCGTCTGCACGATCAGTGTATCGCCCACCGCAACCGGCGCGGCGGTGATCGGGCTGCCGTCGGTCTTCACGCGCGCGAGGAACTTGCCGTCGTCGCGCGAAAGGAAGTGCACGTAACCCTTGTAGTCGCCGACGACGACATCGGGTCCGAGCAGATACGGGGTGCTCAGATCGCGGTTCTTCAGCTGATCGTTCTTCCAAAGCGGCTTGCCCGACGCCGCATCGAACGCTTGCAGCACCGACCAATCGTCGGGTGCCACGACCGCCGTGCGGTCGGCGGCGAGTCCGGCCACACCGGAGAACGACTGCTCCCAAACGGGTTGGCCGTTGTTCGCATCGAAGCAGCTGATGCGGCCTTGGAACGTGACCGCACACGCCTCGGCGCCGACAAGCGTAGGCGCGCCCGTGACGTCGTTGATCCGCTCGACCTCGGTCACCCCCTTCGGGAAGGAGACCGGCGCCTGCCAATAGTCGTCGCCCGTCTTCATGTTGATCGCGGACAGCGAGCCGCCGGGGAAGCCCGCGAGCACCGCGGCTTGTCCGGCGAACGCCATGCCGGCGGCCACACGCAGATTCAACGGCACGGCACGATTGCGATACTGCCAGCGCAACTCGCCCGTGGACGCATTGAACGCGCTGATTTGACCGTCGATCGTACGGACGATCACATAGCCGTTGCCGACGAGCGGCGGCGAGACGATTTCGCCCGGTACCGTCGTCTTCCAAAGCAGCTTGCCGTCCGCGTCGAGCACGTCCACGCCGCCCTTTTCCGCGCCAACGGCCGTGTAGGTGCCATCGCTACCGACGCCTGAAGTCAGGTCGTCATGCAGCTTCGTGCTCCAGAGCTTGCGCCCCGTCTTGCCGTCGACTTTCACGACGGAGCCGTTCGATCCGGCCGCGTACACGGCATCGCCGACGACCACCGGCGAGAAGAAATAACGTCCCGCCTTACCGACGCTCGTCCTCCAGGCCTGCTCGACTTTGAAGACAGGCTTGAACTCGGTGAGCGGCACCGGATCACGGCGCGGGTCCTTGGTGGACGAGCAAGCCGCCATCGCGAGGACGGTCATCGCGCAAGCGACGGGCACGGCGAAACGTTTCAGCAAATTCATCGGTGAGCGAGGCTTCGTCAAAGGTTGTTCAGATAAGGCCGGCTAAAGACTAAGGACGGTGCATATGCACCGTTCAACCGCCGAGCGCGTCGAGCTTGAATTGAATGAGCTGACGCGCGGACGTATCGCTTTTCGCGAGCGACGAAAGCGCCAGTTGATAAGCACTGCGCGCATCGCCACGCTTGCCGGCGGCCGCCAGCAGATCGCCGCGGCGATCGGCCACGGCGCCTTGGAAGCCCTCGGGGGCCGTGCCGGCGAGCAGCGCGAGCCCTGCATCGTACGCCTTCTCGTCGAGCAGAACGGCGGCCAAGCGCAGCTTCGCGATTTCCTTGTACTCGTCGTCCTTCGCGTGATCGATCGCCCATTGCAATTGCGTCTTCGCGCCGGCGACGTCGCCTGCCTCGTACAGCGCCTTCGCAGCCGCGAGCGCCGTCATCTGCCCGTATGCCGTCCGGCCGTAGCGCGACTCCATATCGCCGGCGTCGCGCGCGACAGCGGCCTTATCCTTCGCCGCCACGGACTGCTGGACCTGCTCATAGAGCACCGCGGCCTCGGTGGCTTGGCGCCGCTGCCAGAAATGCCAGCCGTTCCAGGCGGCCGCGGCGACGAGCGCCACGAGCACGATCCACGTGGAAGCATTGCCCCACTGCGCCCACCAAGCCTTGAAGCTTTCTATCGATTCTTGTTCGTCGTGATAACTCATCGCCAAGCGATTCCTTCTTATCTCGTGCCGTTCTTGTCGTGAGCGGCGACAGTTGCGTCAGTCGTCGCCGTCTTCGGCGGTTGCAACCATCGCATTGATTAGAAATTCGGTCAAGTTTTCAACCGGAACAGTGCTCTGTTCGCTCTTTTCCGCTCCGGCGGTCTCGCGCAGCGGCTTGATGCCGACCGTGCCGTTCGCCACTTCGTCCTCGCCGAGCACCACCGCGAATGCCGCTCCGCTCGCATCGGCTCGCTTCATCTGCGACTTGAAGCTGGCTCCGGCGCCGTCCGGGCTGCAGTGAAGAATCACGTCCAGGCCGGTATCGCGCAAACGCTCGGCAATGATGAACGCCTGCTCGCGCGCGGCATCGCCCTGGTGAACGACATAGACGTCGCAGCCTTCTTCTTGCGGAACGAGCGATTCCTCCTTCAGCAATTCGAGGATGCGCTCGACGCCCATCGCCCAGCCGCATGCGGCGGTCGGCTTGCCGCCCAGTTGTTCGATCAGCGGATCGTAGCGGCCGCCGGCCGCCACCGTGCCTTGCGCGCCGAGCTTATCGGTCACCCACTCGAATACCGTCAAATTGTAGTAGTCGAGGCCGCGCACGAGCCGCGGGTTGATCGTGAAGGGGATGTTGTTCGCCTTGAGCAAGCGCTGCAGCCCGTCGAAGTGTGCCCGCGAGACGTCGCCGAGGAAGTCGATCAACTTCGGTGCGTTTTGCGCGATTTCCTGTAGCGCGGGATTCTTCGTGTCCAGCACGCGCAGCGGGTTCGTGTAAAGGCGGCGCTTCGCATCCTCGTCGAGCGCGTCGACGTGCTTTTCGAGATAAGCGATCAACTCGACGCGATGCGCCGCGCGCTCCTCGGCCAAACCGAGCGAGTTGATTTCGAGACGGATGCCGGTCAAACCGAGATCGTCCCAAAGCCGCTGACACATCAAGATGATTTCGGCATCCGTATCGGGACCGGCGAAACCAAGCGCCTCGACGCCTACTTGATGGAACTGACGGTAACGGCCGCGTTGCGGGCGCTCGTGACGGAACATCGGCCCGATGTACCACAGCCGCTTGGGGCCGTCGTAAAGCAGGTTGTGCTCGATGGCCGAGCGCACGACGGCCGCGGTGTTTTCGGGACGCAGCGTCAAGTGTTCGCCGTTGAGCGAATCGACGAAGCTGTACATCTCCTTTTCGACGATGTCGGTCACTTCGCCGATGCCGCGCGTGAAGAGCTGCGTGTGCTCGACGATCGGCGTGCGGATGTTCTGGTAGCCGTACGCGCGCAGCATCGACTTGACCGTCGACTCGAAGAAGTCCCACAGCACCGCATCGGCCGGCAGGATGTCGTTCATGCCTTTGACGCCGGCAAGCTTCTCGAGCTTTCTCTTCTGTTCTGTCATCGTTGTTCGGTTGACTCGTTAATTCGCGACGCTCGTGCGGCCGTAACGGCGCTCGACGTAGTCGCTCACGATTTGCTGGAATTCCTCCGCGATGCGCTCGCCGCGCAGCGTCTTGACCTTCTCGCCGTCGATGAAGACGGGCGCCGCCGGATTCTCGCCGGAGCCGGGCAGGCTGATGCCGATGTTGGCCTGCTTCGACTCGCCGGGGCCGTTGACGATGCAGCCCATCACCGCCACGTGCATCTTCTCCACGCCGGGATACTCGTCGCGCCAGACCGGCATTTGCGCGCGCAGATAGTTCTGGATCTGCGATGCGAGTTCTTGGAACAGCGTGCTGGTGGTTCGGCCGCAGCCCGGGCAGGCAATGACCATCGGCGTGAACGAACGCAGCCCCATCGTCTGCAAGATTTCCTGACCGACGATGACTTCGCCCGTGCGCGAGGCGCCCGGTTCGGGCGTGAGCGAGATTCGAATGGTGTCGCCGATGCCTTCTTGCAACAACACGCCGAGCGCGGCGGTGGACGCGACGATACCCTTCGAGCCCATACCGGCCTCGGTCAAACCGAGGTGCAACGCGAAGGCGCACCGGCGCGACAGCTCGCGATAGACGGCGATCAGATCCTGTACGCCGCTGACCTTGCACGAAAGGATGATCTTGTTGCGCGGCAGGCCGAGTTCGACCGCGCGCTCGGCCGAGCCGATCGCCGATTGAATCAGCGCTTCGTACATGACGCTTTGCGCGTCCCAAGGTTCGCTGCGCGACGCGTTTTCGTCCATCATGCGCGCGAGCAAATCCTGGTCGAGGCTGCCCCAGTTCACGCCGATGCGCACCGGCTTGTCGTAGCGGGCCGCGGCTTCGATCATCTGCGCGAATTGCGTATCGCGCTTCGCGCCTTGACCGACGTTACCCGGGTTGATCCGATACTTCGACAGCGCCTCGGCGCATGCGGGGTAATCGCGCAGCAACAGATGGCCGTTGTAATGGAAATCGCCGACGAGCGGCACGGCAACGCCCATGCGGTCGAGCTGCTCGCGGATCGCCGGCACCGCTTGAGCGGCCTCGGGCGTGTTGACCGTGATGCGCACGAGTTCCGAGCCGGCCTGCGCGAGCTCTTTCACCTGAATGGCCGTGCCGATGGCATCGGCCGTATCCGTGTTCGTCATCGACTGCACGCGCACCGGCGCGTCGCCCCCAATGGTAACGAGCTGGCCGCCCCAGCGAACATCGACCGCGTGCGAGGCGCGACGCTTTGCGGGACCGCCGAAAACCGGCACGGAAGAACAAATCTGACTGCTGCTGTCGGTAGGCATCGAAAGACCCATGAGTCCTAGTTATGCTGCGCACGCGGCTCGCCTCGCGGCCACGCACCCGAATTGACGATCGAGCCGCGGCGCGCCGCCGCGGCATTGGACCATTACGGCAACGTGAAATGCGCGACGTTGCCCTTGTTCGGACCGAATTTCGCCGCGTCGACAGGCTGTCCGTCGAGCGTCATCGATTCGAGCCCTGCGCGGTTGCCCGCGGTGATCTTGAAGGGCGGTACGCCCTGCACTTGCTTGGTGTCGCCGGCGTGGACGAGCCCGGAGAAGATCTCTTTGCCGTCCTTGTCGCGTACGCTGAACCAGCTATCCTTGGACACCGTGACGCCGATCGTCGCGGCGCCCGCCGCCGGAGCTGCCTGAGCGCCCGCCACCGAGGCGGTCCCGGCCGAAGCGGCCGATGCCTGCTCGCCCGCAGCGGCTTGCGGCGGCTGCTTGTCCGCCCGAGCCGGCGCGCTCGCCGCCGCCGAGGCGGGTGCCGGCACGGCTGCCACCGCCGCCGGCTCGCTGCTCGGCTGAGCCGCGGCCGACTGCGACGCCGGTTCGAGAGGCGTGATCGCCGGCGTGCTCGCCTCGGGGGACGACGCAGCACCTGGTTCCGAGGCCGTCGTACCCGAGGCGCCGGCCGATTGCGACAGCACGAGACCCGTCGAGGTTACCGCCGAAGCGGCCACCGCCGCGCTCGACGCCGCCCCGCCCGGATTGGCGGCCATACCGCCCGCGCTCGCTTTGAGCCGCGCCAGCCAGGCCGACGAATCGCCGCCCTGATGCCACATCGCCAATGCGATGATCACGATGACGCCGGCGGCGACGCCCCACCACCATGAGCGATGCTTCGGCGTGCCGCCGAGCGACACCGAGACGCGCCCCCGCGGCAAATCGGCCCCCGTCGAAGCGGGCATCGACAAATCGGGCTCCGGCTCGCCTTTGACGCGGCGCAGGGCCTGCGCGAACGGCTCCGGATCGGTGCCGAGCATCTTGGCATAGCTGCGAATGACGCCGAGCGCGAACGTCGTGCCGGGCAACTGAGTGATGTCACCGGCCTCGAGCGCCCGCATCTTGTTCGGGGAGACCTTCAGCCGAGCCGATACGTCATCGACGGACCAGCCCTTCGCTTCCCGCAATTGCGCCAGGCGCGCGCCCACCGCGGCGAGCGAGTCGAGCGGCGCGTACGCGGCGCCGGGCGCCGTTTGAGGTACGGTGCTTGGACGTCCCGAGCTCGTCTGTGGGCCTTCTGATTGCGGATGCTGCGACTCACTCATCCCTGATCCTCGCGTCGATTCTAATTTTCCACCCCACGCCTGCCGAGCATCGTTCGATGCCCTCGATGCGCGGACCGTCTGTCTCACAACTGTCCGGCGGCGCGCACACCGCACCGCCGCCTTTCGTGCCGCCCCGCGTCAGCGCACGGGCCGCACTTCGATAATTTTGCCCGCGGAACCACTTGCGGCACGCCCCGTCCGCTCCGCGACACGCGTTCGGTCCTTCACCGCGCCCGCCAATTGACCACATGCCGCGTCGATATCGTCCCCGCGCGTCTTGCGCACCGTCGTCACGACGCCCGCATCGATGAGCACCTGCGCAAACCGTTTGATCCGGTCGGCCTTGGAACGCACGAGCCCCGACTCCGGGAACGGGTTGAACGGAATCAAATTGAACTTGCACGGCACATCGGCCGTCAGCGCGAGCAATTCCCGGGCATGGGCGTCGGTGTCGTTCACGCCGTCGAGCATGCAGTACTCGAACGTGATGAAATCGCGCGGCGCCACGTCGAGATAACGGCGGCACGCGGCCATCAACTCACGCAGAGGATACTTCTTGTTCAGCGGCACCAAGATGTCGCGCAGCGCATCGTTCGGCGCGTGCAGCGACACCGCCAACGCGACCGGCAGATCGGCCCCGAGCCGATCCATCATCGGCACGACGCCCGACGTCGATACCGTGACCCGCCGCCGCGAGAGGCCGTAGGCGTTGTCGTCGAGCATCAGCCGTAGTGCCGGCACCAGCGCGTCGTAGTTCAACAGCGGCTCGCCCATGCCCATCATCACGACGTTCGTGATGACGCGTTCGCCCTTGTTGTCCGGCGCATGCGGGCGGCCAAGCGCCGCGCGCAGCGCGAATTCGGCCATGCGCAGCTGGCCGATGATTTCCCCCGTCGTCAGGTTGCGGGAAAAACCTTGCTTGCCCGTGGAGCAAAACCGGCAATTGACCGCGCAACCGGCCTGCGACGACACGCACAGCGTGCCGCGCGTCTCTTCGGGGATGAACACCGTTTCCACGGCATTGCCGTTACCGACGTCGACCAGCCACTTGCGTGTGCCGTCGGCCGACACGTGATCGCTGACCACGGGCGGCATCACGATCGCCGCGCGATCCTTGAGCTTCGTGCGCAGCGATTTCGCGAGGTCGGTCATACCGTCGAAATCGACGGCGTTGTATTGGTGAATCCAGCGCTGCAGCTGCTTGGCGCGAAATGCCTTCTCGCCGAGGCTGTCGCAATACGCGACGAGCCCCGCGGCATCGAGATCGAGAAGGTTGACGGTAGGACTGCTCGTCATGATTGATCCTGCATTTTCATTGCGGCGCGCCCGCGGCAACCGCGCCTCGCGCGCGGCGCCGGGCGAGCCGCCCGCGCCAAACGGGCCAAGCGGCATTCGCTAACGCTTTACCCGGCGATCAACGCGAGTAGACGTTGATTTCCGGGAAGAAGAACGCGATTTCCACGGCTGCCGTTTCGGCGGCATCCGAACCGTGCACGGCGTTCGCGTCGATGCTGTCGGCGAAATCGGCGCGGATCGTGCCCTTGTCGGCCTTCTTCGGATCCGTCGCGCCCATCAGGTCGCGGTTCTTCAGGATGGCGTTTTCGCCTTCGAGTACTTGCACCATCACCGGGCCCGAGATCATGAATTCGACCAGATCCTTGAAGAACGGACGAGCGGCGTGAACGGCGTAGAACTTCTCCGCATCGGCGCGCGACAGCTGAGCCATGCGCGAAGCGATGATCTTGAGGCCTGCGTTTTCGAAGCGGCTGTAGATCTGGCCAATCACGTTCTTTGCCACTGCATCGGGCTTGATAATCGACAGGGTACGCTCGATCGCCATAAAAACTCCAAAAAATTAAGGGGTTACGAATTCTAACGAATCTGCAATTGTAGCATGTTCCGGTGTATGATTGCGATCGATCCCCACCTCAGACGAAACTTCGTCCGAAAAGTCAAAAGGGAGCTTGAAACTCCCACGCATAGGACCGATCTTAGGAAGCAACGGGGTGCGTCCGTGCCGCCGCCAAATCGGCGCCGGGCGCAAACCGCGTCGAATGCGTTTTTACGCAAGGAGAAAGCATGAACGACTACCCGTATAACGTCGCCCGCGGCGGTGCCGTCGGTTCGGCGGCCGTCCGCAACCGCGTGCTGCGCAATACTTACTGGCTGCTCGCGCTGTCGATGGTGCCGACCGTCATCGGCGCTTGGCTCGGGGTCGTGAGCGGTTTCTCGCTGTTCGCCGCGACGAGCCCGATGATGAGCATGCTCGCGTTCTTGGCGATCGCGTTCGGTTTCATGTTCGCCATCGAGCGCACGAAGCAAAGCAGCCTGGGCGTGGTGTTCCTGTTGGGCTTCACGTTCTTCATGGGCTTGATGCTCTCGCGCCTGCTGACGATGATTCTGCACTTCTCGAACGGCCCATCGCTCATCATGATGGCCTTCGGCGGCACGGCCGTGATCTTCGCCGCGATGGCCTCGATCGCCACGGTCAGCAAGCGCGATTTCTCGGGCCTCGGCCAATGGCTCTTCATGGGCGTGATCGTCATCTTGCTCGCGTCGGTCGCGAACATCTTCCTGCACCTGCCGGCACTCATGCTGACGGTTTCGGTGCTGGCGATCGTGATCTTCTCGGGCTTCATGCTGTTCGACGTGCAGCGCGTCGTGAACGGCGGGGAGACGAACTACATCACCGCCACGCTCGCGATTTACCTCGACCTGTACAACGTGTTCGTCAACTTGCTGTCGCTGCTCGGCATTTTCGGCGGCAACAACCGCAACTGATCGCTCGAGGGCCGCAAGCGCCCTCACCGCCCGCCGCGAACAAGGCCGGCGTGAATCGAAAAAGCCCCCATGGCTGCAACCGCAACCTGGGGGCTTTGTTTTGTCCTCGGCACCTGAGAGGTACCGATCGGTCAATCGCGCTCGAACAGCGCGATCGATTCCACGTGCGAGGTATGCGGGAACATGTTGACGACGCCCGCCCCCTTCAACCGGTAGCCGGCTTCGTGCACGAGCAGTCCCGCATCGCGGGCCAGCGTGGCGGGATTGCACGAGACATAGACGATGCGCCCTGGGAGCGACCCTTGTCCGCCCTGAGCGATGTCGGCCAGCGCCTTGGACACGGCCAGCGCGCCCTCGCGCGGGGGATCGATCAGGAATTTGTCGAACGGCCCTAGCGCACGCATATCGTCGGCTGTCACTTCGAACAAATTGCGACAAGCGAACGAGGTATGACGATCGACGCCGTTGACCTTGGCGTTGGCGAGCGCACGGGACGTCAACGCCTCGCTGCCTTCGATGCCCACGACCTCCCGGGCCAGACGCGCGAGCGGCAGCGTGAAATTACCGAGGCCGCAAAACAGGTCCAGCACCCGGTCGCTGCGCGCCGGAGCCAGAAGCCGCAACGCCCGGCCGACCAGGACCCGGTTGATCGCATGGTTGACCTGGGTGAAGTCCGTCGGCTTGAACGGCATGCGAATGCCGAACTCGGGCAACGTGTAATCGAGTTGGACGTCGATCGGATAGAACGGCACGGCCGTATCCGGCCCTTTAGGCTGGACCCAGAATTGAACGCCGTGCTCGTCGGCGAATGCGCGGACGTGCGCTTCGTCATCGAGCGTCATCGGCTCCAGCACGCGCAGCACAAGCGCCGTGACGCTCGCGCCGACGGCCAATTCGATTTGCGGCAGCCGGTCGCGAATCGAGAGGCTTTCGACGAGCCGGCGCAGCGGCACGAGCATGGCCGACACGTTCGGCGGCAACACTTCGCAACTCGTCATATCGGCAACGTAGCTGCTTTTCTTCTCATGGAACCCCACTAACACGCCGCCCTTTTTCGCGACGTGGCGCACGGTCAGCCGCGCGCGATAGCGGTATCCCCAAGTGGGCCCGTGGATCGGACGAAAAACCGTTTCGGGACGCAGTTTCGACAGATGCCACAGATTGTCTTCGAGCACGCGCTGCTTGATGGCCACTTGCGCGCGCTCGTCTAGATGTTGCATCGAACAACCGCCGCAGGTACCGAAAAACCGGCACTGGGGCGTCGTGCGCATGGCGCTTGCTCGCAGCACGTCCACGACCTGCGCTTGCTCGAAACTCGCCTTTTTGCGATAGCTCGAATACGTAACGCGCTCCCCGGGTAACGCGCCTTCGACGAAAATGACCTTGCCGGGCTCGCCGTTCTCGGTCGTCAGACGCCCCACTCCACGCGCCTCCATGTCGAGCGAATCGATCTCGATCACGGGCGGTTCGACGGGCGATGCGCCGCCTTCGGTGCGACGCGCGATACTACGGGGAGATTCAGACACCTGCGGCTTCCTGATGGAAATGAAACGGAAGGCGAGATTGTAGACGAACGGCGCAGCCGAACGGAGGCGATCGTGAAACTCTTGAGTTGGAACGTGCAATGGGGCCGTGATGCGCAAGGGCGCGTCGACCTGCGCAGAACGATCGACGAAGCCCGGCGGCTCGCCGATTTCGACATTCTGTGCATGCAGGAGATCACGCGCGGCTTCGGCGTGTTGCCGGGCGGGCCCGGCCCGGACCAGTTCGAGGAAATCGCGCGGGCCTTGCCGGGATTCGCCGTTTTCGATGCCGTCGGCGCCGATCTCTCCTCACTCGACGGCTCGTCAAGGCGCCGCCAATTCGGCAACGCGATCGCCACGCGCCTACCGGTCGCGCAAGTGATTCGCCATTCGCTGCCTTGGCCGGCGGACGCGGCCGCGCCCTCGATGCAACGCGTGGCGCTCGAGGCTATCGTCGCGACCGAGCATGGTCAGCTACGCATTCTCGTGACCCATCTCGAGTTTTATTCGCTGAAACAACGTCTGGCGCAGGTGGACGAACTGCGGCGCCTGCAACAGGAAGCGGCCGGCCACGCGGCACACCCGGCCCCCGCCGAGAACGCGACGGGCCCGTTCGCCGCCACTTCACGCCCCGTCAGCGCGATCGTCTGCGGGGACTTCAACAGCGAGTACGGCTCGCAGGCCTATCGCGCGTTCATCGCCCCGCTCGCGCAAGCGCCGGGCTTCGTCGATGCGTGGACCACCCTACACCCCGGCGCGACGCCACCGCCCACGGCCGGCATCTACGATACGGCGCAATGGAGTACCGGGCCGCTCACGTGCGACTTCGTGTTCGTGACGGACGACCTGCGTGCCCGGCTGCGAAGCTGCGAGATCGAGGGCGCCACGCAAGCGTCCGATCACCAGCCGATCATCGTTGAATTAGATTGAAAATGGCGGATCGAAACGTTTTCAGCGCGGCCCTGCCGGCGCGATCGCCGGTTCGGCGAAGGCGGCGAGATATTCACCCCAGTGAGGGGCGCTCTCTTGGGCGAGCGCGTTTTTGACGAAAGCAATTTCATCGGCGTACTCGTCCGCCGAAAACGCACCGCGCATCAACTGGAATCGGCAATAGAGCAAATAGGTGTTCACGACATCCGTTTCGCAATAGTTGCGGATCTCGTCGATGCGTCCCTCGCGGAAGGCGGTCCATACCTGCCCGCCGTCCATCCCGAGCTTGCCTGGGAAACCGCATAGCTTGGCCAGCGAATCGAGCGGCGCGTTGGCTCGCGCTTGATACATCGCCAGCACGTCCATCAGGTCGGTATGGCGCGAGTGATACCGGCTGATGTAGTTGTTCCACTTGAAATCGCGATCGTCCTCGCCCAGATCCCAATAGCGCGAAGCCGGGATGCCGTGCACGAGCGCGCGGTAGTGCAAAACGGGCAAATCGAAACCGCCGCCGTTCCACGAGACCAATTGCGGCGTGTACTTTTCGATGACCCGATAAAACGACTGAATCAGTGCGGCCTCGCCGTCTTCGACCGTACCGAGCGAGCGTACGCGCAAACCCGCACGATCGCGAAATACGCATGAGATCGCGGCGATGCGTTGCAGATAATGCGGGAGGAAATCGCTGCCGGTCTTTTCCCGGCGCGCCGCGAAGGCGTGCTCCGCGACGTCGGCGTCGCTCATCGAATCGGGCAAATCGTCGAGACGGCGAATGCCGGCGACATCGGGAATCGTCTCGATGTCGAAAACGAGAATCGGAATCATGAATATCTAAAGTATCGCCGCGAGGGCGATGTCCTATAGGACCGCGTCTTTGCGTACGCCGTTCGACGCGAAAAAACGCTTCAAGCGCACGAGCGCTTCTTGCTGAATTTGCCGCACGCGCTCGCGCGTGAGGCCCATTTCGTCGGCTAGCTCCTCGAGCGTCGCCGGTTCGATGTGATTGAGGCCGAAGCGCCGCTCGATCACATGGCGATGCTTGTCGGACAGCCTCGAGAGCCATGCGCGTGTAAGCGTTTCCAACTCGCGGTGCTGCACCTCGGCATCGGGCGACTGGCTTTGATCGTCGGAAAGCAGGTCGAGCAACGAGCTCGCGGGATCGAGGTCGAGCGGCGCATCGAGCGACGCCGTATGCTCGTTCAGCGCGAGGATGTCGGTCACCTCGTCGGTCGTCTTGCCCGTGAGGTAGGCGATATCGTCGATGCTGGCATCGCGCCGCTCGGCGGCCTCGCCCGAATTCAACGAGTTTTTCTCGAGGTGGCGCTTCGCGCGCAGCACCTGGTTCAGTTCGCGAATGACGTGAACCGGCAGCCGGACCGTGCGCGCCTGGTTCATGATCGCCCGCTCGATACTCTGGCGAATCCACCAAGTGGCGTAGGTCGAGAACCGGAAACCGCGTGTGGGATCGAATTTTTCGATCGCGTGCATGAGCCCGAGGTTGCCTTCCTCGATCAGATCGAGCAGCGGCACCCCGCGGTTCAGATAACCTTTGGCGATGCTGACGACGAGCCTCAAATTGCGCTCGATCATCACTTGCCGGGCCTCGAACTCACCGGCCTTGGCGAGCCGCGAATAGCGCTGTTCCTCTTCCACCGTCAGAAGGGGCTTCACGCTAATGCGATTCAGATAATGCTGGATCGTGTCGGCCGTCAGCTCGGCTTGCAGCAGCGCCCGGAAATCGTCCGGATCGGGTCCGGGCTCGGCCGACGCCTCGCGTTCCTCGCCACCTTCCTCGGCCTGCTCGGACGAACCCTCCCGCTCGAACTCGGTTTCGGACTCGGCGGGGTCGTCCTCGGGCTCGTTCGTCGAAGCGCTTGTGTCGTGCACCAGGTCGTGCCCGGCGCGGCTGAGCGTGTCCGTTTCGGCTTGCTGCTTGCGGCGCTTCGATGTCGGCATGGTCGTATCGCTTATTGCGGCGGCAAGTATTTCATCGGATCGACAGGTTTGCCCTGTCGACGGATCTCAAAGTGCAGCATCACGCGGTCGGAATCGGTGTTGCCCATCTGGGCAATCTCCTGCCCCTTCGTCACCGCATCCCCCTCTTTTACCATCAAAGCGCGGTTGTGTGCATAGGCGGTGAGATACGTTGCGTTGTGTTTGATGATAATGAGATTGCCGTAGCCGCGCAGCCCATTTCCTGCGTAGACAACACGTCCTGCCGCTGCCGCTTTGACCGCTTCCCCCACGCTTCCGCCGATGTTCAACCCTTTATTGGCGCTGTCGTCGAACGTGTTCAGCACCGGGCCGCGTACCGGCCAAGAGAAGTTGACGTTTCCGTCGGCCATCGGTGCGCTAGCCTGCACGCCGGCAGCGGGCTGCGGTGGAATCGTGGTCGCGGTTGCGCCGGGACCGGTACCGTAGATCGGCGGGGCCGCGTTCGCACTCGCCGGGCCCGACGCGCTCGCCGACGAGGACGGCGTGAGCGGCGCACCTTGCACCGCACCGCCCGTCGTCACGGGCGCGGTCGCCACCCCGGGCGTGACCGCCGCTACGTTCGCGCCGGGCGGCGCCACGCGCAGCAATTGGTCGACTTCAATCTGGTTAGGGTTCGACAGATTGTTCCAGGCGGCGATATCGCGATAGTTCTGGCCGTTCTCGAGCGCGATGCGATACAGCGTGTCGCCGGGCTTCACACGGTAGTATCCCGGCGGCGGCGGACCGAGCGGCACCGCGGGTTGAGATGCGCCTTGCGCAATCGCGGGTGCGCCGCTCGTCGAGAGTGCGCTCGAGCGATCGACGACGGGCGCTTGATCGAGCCGCGTCGCACACGCGGCGAGCGTAGTAAGGGCAAGCACACAGACGACGCGCTGAACGGCGGTCAGCCGAGGCTGTTCGTTGTTTGTTTGCATCGCGCGCAACGTAGACATCGGTGTCAAATCACTCCGGATTTTAAAGGGACAAAGAAAACGCGATCAAGACGAGACTCTCGCCACTGGGTGGCCGATATACGCTCGACGAGCGTGAGCACCTGTGCCGGTCCACTTTGTGAACCCACCGGAGCCACGAGCCTGCCGCCCACGGTCAGTTGTTCGAGCAGCGCTTGCGGCACATCGAGCCCGGCCGCCGCGATCACGATCGCATCGAACGGCGCAGCGGCAGCCAAACCGACGCGTCCATCGCCGTAATGCAAGCGAATATTGGGCACGCGCAGCGGCCGCAGGTTGAGCTTCGCGCGCTCGTAAAGCGGCTTGATCCGTTCGATCGAATAAACGTCTTTGGCGACACGGCTCAGTACCGCCGCCTGATAACCACAGCCCGTCCCGATCTCGAGCACACGGTCGAGCGTTCGGCCGGCACAGGCCAACTCGAGCATGCGCGCGACCACCGACGGCTTCGAAATCGTCTGGTGATGGCCGATCGGCAGCGCCGCATCCTCGTAAGCCTGCACCGCGAGCCCGGGATCGACGAACATGTGCCGCGGAACGGCGGCCAACGCATCGAGCACGCGGGGATCGGCGATGCCGTTCGCCCTGAGCCGTTCGACCATGCGTTCGCGCACCCGTTCCGAGGTCAGCGCGAGCGAGCTCGCGAGCGGGACGTTGGGTGCGCCAATTTTGTCGGCCGCATGCGACGGATGCGTGTCAGCGCGGCGCGCGACGCTCTCACGTGTCGCGAGCGGCTCGCGTTGACGCGTGCGGTCGCGGCCATCCGCCGCCGCGCGCGGCTTGCGCTCGAGATCGGCAAGCCCGAGCGGAAAGCGCTTGGCCCGTTCGCTCGTCATGAATCGCGACGCCCCGCGCGTGCCCACTCGCGCGTGGCCGCCATCATTTGCGTATGGGTGAGATCGAGCTGCAGCGGCGTAATCG
Organism: Trinickia dabaoshanensis; assembly: GCF_002879885.1. Lineage (GTDB taxonomy): Bacteria > Pseudomonadota > Gammaproteobacteria > Burkholderiales > Burkholderiaceae > Trinickia > Trinickia dabaoshanensis. The sequence goes on along the minus strand of NZ_PNYA01000017.1, from coordinate 131,558 downwards.
AGACGCGGCCGTTCGCGAGCGCATGAAAATCGGTCCCTTCGCTCGCGTCGAGCGCGGCGCCCGACGGCCCGATCCAATAGATGGGTTCACCGCGCGGATCGGTTTGGCGGATGACCGGCTGCGACGGGTGACGCTTGCCGAGCCGCGTGACTTCCCATTCCCGCAGCGATTCGTAAGGCAGGTTCGGGATGTTGACGTTCAGCAGCGGGTGCGTCGGCAACGGGTGGGAGAGAAAGTGCCGAACGATATCGGCCGCCACGCGCGCGGCATCTTCAAGGTGCGCCCAATCCTTCTCGACGAGCGAAAACGCGATGGCCGGCACGCCGAACATCACGCCTTCGGTCGCGGCCGCGACCGTGCCCGAATAAAGCGTGTCCTCGCCCACGTTCTGGCCGTTGTTGATACCCGAGACGACGAGATCGGGCTTGTGATCGAGCATGCCTGTCAAGGCGATGTGAACCGAGTCGGTGGGCGTGCCGTTGACGTAATAAAAGCCGTTGGCCGAGCGCCAAACCGAAAGCGGACGCGACAGCGTCAACGAATTGGACGCGCCGCTGCAGTTCTGCTCCGGGGCCATGACCGTGACATCGCCCAGCGGCTTGAGCGCGTGATAAAGCGCCGCAAGTCCGGGCGCGAGGTAACCGTCGTCGTTGCTCAGTAGGATTCGCATCCGGCGATTGTAACCGAGGAGCGCCACCGTCTGAATGCCTATGCGCGTGCTTCGGCATCGAATCGTTTCGAGCAAAAAAGGCACGGTCGTTCGAGTTGAACTACACTGCGTCGGTGCCCCCACAATCGATCGAGGAAAAGCCCATGCGCGCCATTCGATGTCATCGGTACGGCCCCCCGGAATCGCTCGTCGTCGACACGTTGCCCGATCCGCAACCGGGCCCCGGCGAGGTCGTCATCGACGTGAAAGCGGCCAGCGTCAATTTCCCGGACGTGCTCATCATCGAGAACAAGTATCAGTTCAAGCCGCCGCTGCCGTTCACGCCGGGCTCCGAGGTCGCGGGCATCGTTCGTGCGATCGGCGACGGCGTGTCGAACGTTCGCATCGGCATGCCGGTGGCGGCGTTCACGCGGGTCGGCGGATTTGCCGAGCAAGCGCTCGCGCCGGCCGGCGCATGCGTACCGCTGCCCGGCAACGCCGACTTCGCCGCGGCGGCTGCGTTTACGCTCGCCTACGGAACATCGCACCATGCCGTCGTGGACCGCGGCGCATTGCGCGCCGGCGAAACCATGCTCGTGCTTGGCGCCGCAGGCGGCGTCGGGCTAGCGGCCGTCGAAATCGGCAAGGCGATCGGCGCGCGCGTGATCGCGGCGGCCTCCAGCGACGAAAAACTCGCCGTCGCTCGCGAACACGGCGCCGATGACACGATCCGCTACGACACGGAGAACCTGCGCGAGCGCGTCGCGGCGCTGACCGGCGGACGCGGACCCGACGTCGTTTTCGATCCGGTCGGCGGATCGTTCGCCGAGCCCGCGTTTCGCAGCATCGCCTGGCGCGGCCGATATCTCGTCGTCGGCTTCGCCGGCGGCGATATTCCCAAGCTGCCGTTGAATCTGCCGTTGCTGAAGGGGGCAAGCATCGTCGGCGTCTTTTGGGGGGAATTCGCGACGCGTGAGCCCGCGCGCAATGCGCAAGCCTTCGAGGAACTGATGCGTTGGCTGCGCGAAGGCAAGCTGCGCCCGCACGTGAGCGCGCGCTATGCGCTGGAGGAAACGCCGCGCGCACTGACGGACATGGCGCAGCGGCGCGTCACCGGGAAGATCGTCATCACGCCCTGAACCTTCGCGTGGGCCGCGGTGAATCGAAAAAGAAGCGGTGCGGGCGACACGGCCCGCGCCGTTTTCGCATTCAGACGATCTTGCGCTCGCGCAGATCGCCGATCGCCGCCGCGTCGTAACCGAGCCCGCTCAGTACTTCGTCCGTGTGCTCGCCGAGCGACGGCCCGAGCCAGCGGGTGCCGCCCGGCGTCTCGGAAAACTTCGGCGTGACGTTCGGCAATGCGATGTCGAGCCCGTCTTGCCACTTGAAATGCTCGATCATCTTGCGTGCGGCGAACTGCGGGTCCGTGAACATGTCAGCGGCACTATAAATGCGACCGACGGGCACGTCGGCCGCATTCAAAACATCGAGCGCTTCGTCGATGGTCCGCTCAGCCAGCCACGCGGCGATCGCATCGTCGATCTCGTGCGTGCGCGGGACGCGGCCGTCGTTGTGCGCGAGCGCCGGATCGTTTGCGAGATCGGGACGCTCGATCGCCAGCATGAGCCGTTTGAAAATAGGATCGCTGTTGCCGCCGATCACGATGCTGCCGTCTTTGCACGCATAGGTGTTCGACGGCACGATGCCCGGCAGCGACGCACCCGTGCGCTCGCGCACCGCCCCGTAGACGCCATATTCGGGCACGATGCTTTCCATCATATTGAACACGGCTTCGTAGAGCGCCACGTCGACGATCTGCCCTTTCCCGCCGTTCGCCTGCCGATGATGGAGCGCCATCAGCGCCCCGATCACCGCGTGCAACGCGGCGATGGAATCTCCGATGGAGATTCCGATGCGCGGCGGCGGCAACTCGGGGTAACCCGTGATGTGGCGCAAGCCGCCCATCGCTTCGGCGATGGAACCGAACCCGGGCCGATCGCGGTACGGCCCGGTCTGGCCGTAGCCCGAGAGGCGCACCATCACCAGGCCGGGATTGTCGGCGCTGAGCACGTCGTAGCCTAGGCCTAGCTTTTCGAGCAACCCCGGACGAAAGTTCTCGACGACGATGTCGGCCTCGCGCGCGAGCTGCAATAAGATTTGCTTGCCCTCGGGCGCCTTCAGATTCAGCGTCACCGACTTCTTATTGCGCGCCTGCACCGCCCACCAGAGCGAAGTGCCGCCCGACTCCGGATAGAGCATGCGCCATTTGCGCAGCGGATCGCCGCCGTTAGGATCTTCGATCTTGATGACGTCGGCGCCGAACTCGCCCAACAACCGCGAGGCGAAGGGGCCCGCGATCAGCGTGCCGAGTTCGAGCACCTTGACGCCCGCAAGCGGGCCGGCCGATACGCTCATGTATGTCGTCTCCCTACTCAAAACGCGTGGGCGCGCCCACGCCGCACCTTATAACGAGCGCCGGTCGAGCATGGCCCGCGCGATCGTGCCGGCGTCGACGTATTCGAGCTCGCCGCCCACCGGCACCCCGCGTGCGAGGCGCGTCACGGAAAGCTCGCGCGCCTTCAGCGTCTGCGCGAGGTAATGGGCCGTCGCCTCGCCTTCGTTCGTGAAATTCGTCGCGAGAACGACTTCCTTGACGACGCCGTCCGATGCCCGCTTGACGAGTCGCTCGAAGTGAATTTCCTTCGGACCGATGCCGTCGAGCGGACTCAGACGCCCCATGAGGACGAAATACAGCCCGCGGTAGGTCATCGTTTGCTCGAGCATGATCTGATCCGCCGGCGTTTCCACGACGCACAGCAGCGTGGGGTCTCGCGACTCGTCGCTACAGACGTCGCATACGCGCGCCTCGGTGAACGTGTTGCACTTCTCGCAATGTCGCAAATGTTCGGTTGCGAAAAGCAGCGAGCGGCCGAGCCGTTCAGCCGCCTCCCGATCGTGCTGCATCAGGTGGTAAGCCATGCGCTGCGCCGATTTGGGCCCGACGCCCGGCAGCGCGCGCAGCGCTTCGACGAGCGCAACCAGTGCGGATGGCTGTTTCATGTCTCGGTCAGGTTCGCCGCGTCGCCCGGATCAGAACGGCAGCTTGAATCCGGGCGGCAGCGGCAAGCCCGACGTCATCCCGCTCATCTTCTCTTGCGCCGTCGCTTCGGCTTTGCGCACCGCATCGTTGAACGCCGCCGCCACGAGGTCTTCGAGCATGTCCTTGTCGTCGGCGAGCAGGCTCGGGTCGATCGAGACGCGACGCACGTCGTTCTTGCAAGTCATCGTCACCTTCACGAGCCCGGCGCCCGACTGGCCCTCGACCTCGATCAGCGCAAGCTGCTCTTGCATCTTCTTCATGTTTTCCTGCATCTGCTGGGCTTGCTTCATGAGCCCGGCGAGTTGGCCTTTCATCATGGATATGCTCCTTGGATCGTGTGGACGTTGCTTGCGGTGTCCGCTTCGGTGCGGCGCCGCGAATGAATGATGGAAAGCGTGACCGGCTTGCCGCGACACGCTGCCGCGCACGCTAGCGCTCAGCGCGCCCCCGCTCCGGCTTCGGTATCGGGCGACACCGGCTTGATCGAGCCCGGCACGATACTCGCACCGAACTCGCGAATCAATGATTGAACGAACGGATCGGCGCCGATTTCGCGCTCCGCCTCGCGCTGACGCTCAGCCCGCGCGGCCGCATCGAGCACCGCCGCCGTCCGTCGCGCGGGCCCGACCACGACGCGCACCTCGACGACCGTGCCCAGCTTTTCCGCCAGCGCGGCTTTGAGCTTCGCCACTTGCGCCGCGTCCGCGTACTGCGGCACCGGAACGCTAAGCGCAAGCGTTAGGCCATCGAGCTCGGTCAACTCGCTGTTGAACGCCAGTTGATGGGCGACGCCCGTGAGACCCAAGCTGCACGCGAGCGCCGGCCAATCCCCTGCGAACCCGACTGCATCGAGCGCAATGGGCGCGGGCAGCTTGCTGAGGTCGACGGCCGGCGTGGAAGGCACGGCGGGCGAGTCGAAACGCGTGTCGAGCCGAACGTCGTCCGGTCCCGCGCCGAAAACCGGGACGAACCCGTCGTCCGGCGGACCGGCGAAATAGTCGTCCTCAGAGGACGGCGGCGGATAGTCGTCGAGCGGCGGCATGTCGTCCCAAGGTGCCGGAGCCGAGTTGCGCTCGGGGGTGCGCGGACGCGGCGTGGGCACGACCACCGGCGCGCGCGGCGCCGGCGCTTTCACGGGAGCGGCCGCAGCGGGTTTGGCGGCCGCCCGGTTGCGATCGGTCGATACACGCATGCCCGCGTTACGCAACACGTCCAGCGCGGCACTCGCGCCGCCCATGCGGGCGCGCGACTCGACAGGGGGCTCCGCAAAGGACTCGTCGGGCACCGCCTGCGGCTGCGCGACGCTCGCCTGCGCGACGGGTTCTCCCGGCGCATCGGCTCGCGGCACGCTCGGCGCCGAATCCGGCGCGGCGGGCGTCGCGCGAGCCGGCGCGTGCTGGGTCTGGGTAGTCGGCGTCTCGCCGGTGGCCAGCGGCGACGCCCGATTTTCGTCGGCAACGGACATCGCGGCGCGTTCGCCGTTCATACCGGACGCATCGGACGCATCGGACGCGGACGACACGGCGGTTTGCGGCGCGCCGTCGGCCGACGCATCGGGCACGCGGCCGCCCTCGCCCGCGTCGGCCGACGCGACTTGCATCGGCGGCTCGGCGGCTCGCGGCGCGGGCGTATCGACCGGCGTTTCGCGAGAAGCCGAACGCGCAGACGCTGCGCTTTGAGAGGCTGCCGCACTCTGCGGCGCCGCCACACTTTGCGCAGCGCCGCGGCTCGCCTGGGCAACGACAGCGGCGCCGCGCGCGCCCGCGGCGCCGGCAGGCGCCCCACCGCGTTTGGGCGCCGGCCCGGCCGGCCCCGATCCGGGCGGCAAGGCCGGCTCGAACGCGAGCATGCGCAGCAGCGTCATCGTGAAGCCCGCATACTCGTCGGGGGCGAGGCCCAGTTCGGCTCGCCCGAGCGTGGCGATCTGGTAATACAACTGGACCTGCTCGGGCGTCAGCGCCTGCGCGAACCGGCGCAAATCGTTCGCATCCGGCCATTCGTCGAGCACCGAGGCCGGCGCGAACTGCGCCCAGGCCACGCGGTGCAGCAAGCTCGCCAAATCTTGCAGCGCCGTGGAAAACGACAAACTGCGCAATGCCATCTCGTCGGCGATCGACAGCACGAGCGGACCGTCCCCGGCGGCGATCGCATCGAGCAAACGAATCAGATAGCTCTGATCGAGCGCGCCGAGCATGCCGCGCACGGCTTCCTCGCTGACCTGATTGGCCGAATAGGCGATCGCCTGATCGGTCAGCGACAGCGCGTCGCGCATGCTGCCTTCCGCCGCGCGCGCGAGCAAACGCAACGCCTGCGGTTCGAAAACGATCTGCTCGGCCGCCAGAATCTTTTCGAGATGGCCGACGATATGGCCGGCCGGCATCTGCTTCAAGTTGAATTGCAGGCAGCGCGAGAGCACCGTGACGGGGATCTTTTGCGGGTCGGTCGTCGCGAGAATGAACTTGATATGCGGCGGCGGCTCCTCCAGCGTCTTCAACATGGCATTGAAGGCGTGGTTGGTCAGCATGTGCACTTCGTCGATCATGTAGACCTTGAAGCGCGCATCGACGGGCGCATACACGGCCCGCTCGAGCAGCGCGGCCATTTCATCGACACCGCGGTTGCTGGCCGCATCCATTTCGACGTAATCGACGAAACGTCCTTCGTCGATCTCGCGGCATGCGCGGCACACGCCGCACGGCTTCGCCGTGATGCCGGTTTCGCAATTGAGCGCTTTTGCGAAGATACGGGAAAGTGTCGTCTTGCCGACGCCGCGCGTTCCGGTGAACAGATAGGCGTGGTGCAGACGCGCGCCGTCGAGCGCGTGCGTGAGCGCGCGCACGACGTGTTCTTGGCCGACGAGCGAAGCGAAATCCCTCGGTCGCCACTTGCGTGCGAGAACTTGATAGGTCATCGCGAAATTGTATCAGCAACGCCCCGGCGCCAATGCAACTGCGATCGCGCTTGCGAAGCCGGTGGCGATGATCAGCCGCCGGCGCGCCCCTAAGTTCCAAGGCGCGGCTACGGGGTCAACGACGAGAAAACGGGAGGTAAAACGCAAAGCGGAGACGATGCCGCATTCGGCAAGCGCACGGGAAACAAAACAAGGGGAAAGAAAAAGCGGAAGAGGCAAAGCTGAAAAGGCAAAGCGGAAGGTGACGAGCCTGACCCTCGGCACTGGTGGAAAACGGCTGTGGCTGCTTCGTTCCCGACCTGACCAGGTTGACCGCCCCTCCATGCGAGGAGGCCCGTCACGTCGCATTCTATCACCGGTTCCGAGCGCCCGCGCAATTTTGTTTCGCGGCGCACCATCGACAGGCGGCATGCAACCATGGCCGAATGCCGCACGAGAGCGCGCCGCGAAGCGCGTGCGGCAACGCTCCTGCCGGGGCTATCGCTTCGTACGACACATAGCAATTTGGGCTAATATGACAACTAGGCGACCCGCGACTGTCGCGAGCCTCGTAGAACGGCTTGCGTCGCGCGCTTTTCTTTCGAAGCCGGCGCCGCGTCCGTCTCCGGCATACCCGCCCGGGCGTGAGCGTTCGGAACGATTTCCGGTTTTAGTGTATCGTGGCGAGCAATTTCAGACGCGGGCCTCGAACCCGAAGAGGTACTTTTACATGAGCGAACAAATCAAGCACATCAGCGACGCATCGTTCGAACAGGACGTCGTGAAATCCGACAAGCCCGTGCTTCTCGATTTTTGGGCCGAGTGGTGCGGTCCGTGCAAAATGATTGCCCCGATTCTCGACGAAGTCGCAAAGGATTACGGCGACCGTCTCCAGATCGCCAAGATCAACGTCGACGAGCACCAATCGACGCCCGCCAAGTTCGGCGTGCGCGGCATCCCCACGCTGATCCTGTTCAAAAACGGGGCGGTGGCGGCGCAGAAGGTCGGCGCATTGTCGAAATCGCAATTGACCGCGTTCCTCGACAGCCATCTGTGACGAGCTCGCCGGGCCTGTTGCAGCAGGACAACAGGCCCGGCATGCGGCACAACGGCCAATAGAGCCGCGCGTTGCCTGTGCTATGCTAGAATCATAAGACTTCAAGACGTTTAAGTCTCTGAGCGGTTCCGCTCAACTCTCCTCCCACATTTCTTTTCGTCGCACCTTCCCCGGCGGGATTTCCGTATGCATTTATCCGAGCTTAAGTCTCAGCACGTGTCTCAATTGATCGAGATGGCGAACGGCCTCGAGATCGAAAGCGCGAACCGCTTGCGCAAGCAAGAGTTGATGTTCGCCATCCTGAAGAAGCGCGCCAAAACCGGCGAGACGATTTTCGGCGACGGCACGCTCGAAGTGCTGCCCGACGGATTCGGCTTCCTGCGTTCGCCCGAAATGTCGTACCTCGCGAGCACGGACGACATCTACATCAGCCCCTCCCAAATCCGTCGTTTCAACCTGCATACGGGCGATACGATCGAGGGCGAGGTGCGTACGCCGAAAGACGGCGAGCGTTACTTCGCGCTGGTCAAGGTCGACAAGGTCAACGGACAGCCGCCCGAGGCCTCGAAACATAAGATCATGTTCGAGAACCTCACGCCGCTGCACCCGAACAAGCCGTTGCTGCTCGAGCGCGAAATGCGCGGCGAGGAAAACGTCACGGGCCGCATCATCGACATGATCGCCCCGATCGGCAAAGGCCAGCGCGGGCTGCTCGTCGCCTCGCCGAAGTCCGGTAAGACGGTCATGCTTCAGCACATCGCGCATGCGATCAAGCAAAACCATCCGGACGTCGTGCTCTTCGTTCTGCTGATCGACGAACGCCCCGAAGAAGTGACCGAAATGCAGCGCTCGGTCGCGGGCGAAGTGATCGCCTCCACGTTCGACGAACCCGCTACGCGCCACGTGCAAGTGGCCGAGATGGTCATCGAAAAGGCGAAGCGTCTCGTCGAGATGAAGCAAGACGTCGTCATTCTGCTCGATTCGATCACGCGTCTCGCGCGCGCCTACAACACCGTGATCCCGGCTTCGGGCAAGGTGCTCACGGGCGGTGTCGATGCCAACGCGCTGCAACGCCCGAAGCGTTTCTTCGGCGCGGCGCGCAACATCGAGGAAGGCGGCTCGCTCACGATCATCGGCACGGCGCTCATCGAAACCGGCAGCCGGATGGACGACGTGATCTACGAAGAGTTCAAGGGCACGGGCAACATGGAAGTGCACCTCGAGCGCCGTCTCGCGGAAAAGCGCGTGTACCCCTCGATCAACTTGAACAAGTCGGGCACGCGTCGCGAAGAGTTGCTCATCAAGCCCGAAATCCTGCAAAAGATTTGGGTGCTGCGCAAGTTCATCCACGACATGGACGAAGTCGAAGCGATGGAGTTCTTGCTCGACAAGATCCGTCAAACGAAGAGCAATTCCGAGTTCTTCGATTTGATGCGTCGCGGCGGCTAAGGCATCGCGCCGCCTTCGTCGAACGATGAAGGCGGCACCCCTCCTCGCTCTCCGATGCTCTCCAAGCTCACGCGCTGGTTCGGTACGCGCCGCCGCGAGCGTGCGTTGCGCGAGCACGCCATCGACGATGCGCTGTGGCAGGCCACGCTCGCGGGTCTGCCGTTCCTCGGCTACCTCGACGCCGCCGATCTCGTTCGGCTACGCGAGATGACGAGCCTGTTTATCGCTCAAAAGCAATTCTCGACCGCGCACGAACTCGAGCTGACCGACAAGATGATCGTCGGCATTGCCGTGCAAGCGTGTCTGCCGGTCCTCAATTTGAATCTCGATCTATACCGCGGATGGGTGGGCATCACCGTCTATCCGGGCGAATTCGTCATTCGCAAGACCGTCGAGGACGAGGACGGCGTGGTCCACGAGGTCGAGCACGACGCGAGCGGCGAGGCTTGGGAAGGCGGCCCCGTCATTCTGTCGTGGGAAGACGCGCAACTCACGGACGGCGAGGACGCTTATAACGTCGTCATTCACGAGTTCGCGCACAAGATCGACATGCTGACCGGCGAAACCGACGGCCACCCGCCCCTTTTCCGGCGCTGGCACGCACCGCTCGATGCGCAGGCTTGGGCCGACGTGTTCGATCACGCATACGACCGTTTTTGCGACGTGGTCGATAACGTCCCGCGCCGCCGTTGGGCGCGCTTCGAACGCGAATCGCTGATCGATCCGTACGCGGCCGACCACCCTTCCGAATTCTTCGCCGTTTGTAGCGAGGCGTTGTTCGTGCAGCCCAAGGCATTCGAGCAGGAATTCCCGGAGCTTTACCGCTTACTCGCGCGCTATTACCGTCAAGACCCCGCGCGTAAGGGCGTGCTCGCCGATACCGCCAGCCAGGCGGAAGAAAGCGCCGGATGACGGAGCCGCGGCGGCTGATTTTTCGCAACGCGAATAATTCGTCAACCGCCTGATTTTCTGGCATAATCGCCGTTTTTCGACCTTAGGCAAGTGGCTCGCGCCTTCGGCATGCCGCACGTTCGCTCTCAGGGGCGCCTTGCGCGGCAGTGCAGCGTGGGTTGGCTACCGCCAGACTAAAGGAAACATCATGAAAGAAGGCATTCACCCCGATTACCGCGAAGTCGTTTTCCACGACCTGTCGAACGGCTTCATGTTCGTGACGCGCTCGACGATCCAAACGCGCGAAACGGTCGAGCACAACGGCAAGACCTACCCGCTCGCCAAGATCGAAGTGTCGTCGGAATCGCACCCGTTCTACACGGGTCAGCAAAAGATCATGGACACGGCAGGCCGCGTCGAGAAGTTCAACAAGAAGTTCGGTGCACGCGCAGCCGGCAAGGCAGCGAAGTAAGCACACAGCGCAAAACGATGCGCCCGGCCCCTACGCCGGACCGGACAAAAGGGCAGCGCTACGCTGCCCTTTTTTGCGATATGGGCAGCATCATGCTGCCCATTTTCGTTGGTGCGAAGGAACACATCCGCCGCGTCGCATGGCGGGCGCGGCGGCGCGCGACTACAATGCCGGATCGCGCGCGCCCTGCCGCCCGCTCTATAAGCATGACAACCACTGCATAACAACCGCCGTCCGAGACCCGCAGCCTGCATGAGACCCGTCGTTCGCCTCACCGCTTCCGCCACACGCGCCCTCCCGCGCTGGCTGTTGCTTACGCTTTGCATCGTCTACGCGGCGTTCGGCCTGTTCGGGCGCGACCCGTGGAAAAACGAGGACGCGGCGGGCTTCGGCGTCATGTGGACGATGGCCGGCGGCCATACGCGCGATTGGCTGCTGCCGAATCTCGTAGGCAAGTTCATCACCGATGACGGGCCGCTCGGATACTGGCTCGGCGCGATCTCCATCCGCGCGCTCGCGCCCTGGGTCGACGCCTCCAATGCGTCGCGGCTCGCCACGGGCTTGCTGTTTTGCGCGACGTGCGCCTTCGTCTGGTACGCAGCCTATCTGCTCGGCCGCCGCGCCGAAGTTCAACCGTTCAAATACGCATTCGGCGGCGAACCCGAGCCGCGCGATTTCGGCCGCACGTTGGCCGACGGGGCCCTGCTGATTCTCGTCGCTTGTTTCGGGCTCGCCGAGCGCGGACACGAAGCCACCCCGCAACTGTCGCAATTCATGGCCATCGCCATGCTCGTCTACGGGCTCGTGCGCGGCGCCGAAAAACCGCTGCAAGGCGCACTTTGGTGGGGGGGGGCATTGGGGCTGCTCGCCCTAGCGGGCAATCCGTTGCTCGTGAGCGCATTGCTCGTCAGTACGCTCGCGATGATCGTCATCGTCCGCGAACTGCGCTCCGTTTGGCTGTTGGCGATCGGTCTTCCGCTCGCGCTCGCGCTCGCGTTAGCGTGGCCCCTCGTGATTCTGCACGCCTACCCCGACGATGCCCATTGGTTCGTGCAGCAATGGATCAACGGCAGCATCAATCGCTTCTCGGCCCCGACGGGCCACGTCTGGCTTTACGCGTTCAAGAACCTGCCTCTGTTCACCTGGCCCGCGTGGCCTCTCGCCATATGGGCCTGGGTCAGCTGGGGCGGGCTGCGCCGCAAACCGCACGTGGCGATTCCCGTATCGGTCGCGCTGCCGGTGCTGATTCTCGCGGTGCTGCAAAGCCATCAAACGAATCGGCTTTATATTCTGCTGCTGCCCCCGCTCGCGACGTTGGCCGCCTTCGCGCTGCCGACGCTCAAGCGCGGCGCGATCAACGCGATCGATTGGTTCGCGGTCTTGAGCTTTTCGATTCTAGGCATCTTCGTTTGGCTCGTCTGGCTCGCGGCGCAAACGGGCTTTCCGCATCCGCTCGCGCGTAACCTCGCCCGGCTCGTGCCCGGCTTCGTACCGCAATTCAACGTGCTCGCGTTCGTCTGCGCGATCGGGGCGACGGTTTGCTGGTTCGCGCTGGTGCGCTGGCGCATCGCACGGCACCCGAAGGTGCTCTGGCGCAGTGTCGTCCTCTCGAGCGCCGGCACGACGCTCATGTGGGTACTGCTGATGACGCTGTGGCTGCCGATGGTCAATTACAGCCGAACCTACCGGGACGTCGCGCTGCAAATCGCGGAGCATCTGCCCGACGACTACACCTGCATTTCCCCCGTGCGCCTCGGCGACGCGCAACTTGCCTCGTTCGCCTATTTCGCCGATATGCAGTTTTCGTTCAGTCAGGACTGCGACGTGCTGCTCCGGCAAGATTCCGCCGACTTCAGCGCACCGAGTCCGATGCTCAACTACGCTTGGAAGCTCGTTTGGGAAGGCCGGCGCGCGGCCGACCGCGACGAGCGATTCCGTCTGTACGTGCGCGTCGATCGGCCCGCGCCGAAGGCGGAGCGGCATCGACACCTCGTTCGCCAACGCCGCCCCTGATTCCCCATGTTCGCCGACATCCGCAAAATCGCCGGCCTCGCCTGGCCGGTCCTGATCGGTCAATTGGCCGTGATCGCGTTCGGCGTCATGGATACCGTGATGGTGGGACGGTTTTCCGCTGTCGATTTGGCGGCGCTCGGGCTCGGCTCGTCGGTCTACGTGTCGGTCTTCGTCGCTCTGACGGGCGTCGTCCTGGCCCTTCAACCGATCGCCGCGCAACTCTTCGGCGCGCGGCGCTACACCGAGATCGGCGAGGAGGTGCGCCAAGGGCTTTGGCTGTCGGCGGCGCTCGCGGTGCTCGGCTTTGTCGTCATGTTTTTCCCGGGGCCGCTGCTCGCGATCTCCAAAGTGCCGCCCGCGCTCTACGACCGTACCGAAACCTATTTGCGCATTGCGGCGCTCGGGCTGCCCGCCAGCCTCGTATTTCGCGTTTATACGGCGCTCGCGAACGGAATCGGCAAGCCGCGTCTGGTCATGATTCTGCAGGTGGCCGCGCTGTTGCTGAAGATTCCGCTCAACTTGTGGTTCATTTTCGGCGGCTTCGGCGTTCCGGCGCTCGGCGGCCCCGGCTGCGCACTGGCCAGCACCGTCATCAATTACTCGTTCGCCGCGATCGGCTTGGCGTTGCTCGCCAAGCTCGACTTCTTCGCACAGTTCGAGATCTTCAAGCATTTTTGCTGGCCCGATCGCAAGCGCCAAATCGCGCTGCTCAAGCTCGGCGTGCCGATGGGGCTGTCGTACCTGATCGAAGTCACCTCTTACACGTTCATGGCGCTGTTCATCGCGCGCTTCGGCACGACGACGCTCGCCGGCCATCAGATCACCGGTAACCTCGGTGCGGTGCTCTATATGACGCCGATGTCGATCGGCATCGCCACCTCGACGCTCGTCGCGCAAGCGCTAGGCGCCCACCGTTACGACCACGCGCGCACGCTGGCGTTTCACGGCATCGTCATGGCGTGTGCGATCGGGCTCGCGTACGCGGCGATCGCCTTCATCCTGCGGCCGGCCATCCTCGCGGGCTACACGACCAACGCGGCGGTCATCGCGGCTGCGATGCCGCTGCTGCCGATCATGCTCGTCTATCACATCTTCGATACGTTCCAGACGGTAACGGCGTTCGTGCTGCGCGCATACAAAGTGGCCGTCGTACCCACCGTGATCTACGCCATCGCGCTATGGGGTGTCGGGCTCGGCGGCGGGTATGCGCTCGGATTCGACGTAAGCGGCACGATCCCGTCCTGGCTCACCGGTGCTCGTGGCTTTTGGGCCGCCAGCGCCGCCAGCCTGGCCGTGGCCGGCGGTGGGCTATTCGCTCATTGGCGCGCGATCAGTGCGCGCCGCACGAGCGAAGCGTCAGCCTCGCGCTAGCGCGCCTCAGGCGGCGACCGTCGCCGTCGACGCAACCGTCGGCGCAGCCTCGGCCGCGTCGCGTGCGGCGAAGACCTCGCGGGCGGCAAAGAGCGCGTTCAGCGCAGCCGGAAACCCCGCATACAGGGCCATCTGCATGAACACTTCGACGATTTCCTCGCGCGTGCAGCCGACGTTCAACGCGCCTTCGATATGCACCTTCAGTTGCGGTTGCGCGTTGCCGAGCGCGGCCAACGCGGCGATGGTCGCAATCTCGCGCGACTTCAGGTCGAGGCCCGGACGGCTATAGATGTCCCCGAAGCCGAATTCGATCACGAGCCGCCCGAACTCCGGCGCGATCTGCGCGAGCGACGCCACCACACGCTCGCCGACTTCACCGTCCACCTCTTTCAGCTTTGCCCATCCACGCGTGTAGCGTTCGTTGTTTGCGTTCGTGTCGATTGCCATGATCGTTCCTTTGACGGTTGAGGGTTGTTCTTGTCATCCGTCATGTCGCTGAGCATCGCATCGTAGTCGCGGATCTTCTGCTCGATCGCGGCCAGGTTCGCTTGCCATTGCCGCAATTCGGCTTGCACCGCGTCGCGATGCTCGAGCAGCAACGCACGCCGCTCGTTTGCTGTGGCGGGCCCCTCCGCTCTAAGCTCGGCAATCGCCTGGATGCGAGCGATCGGCATTCCCGTGGCCCTGAGCCGCATCACGAGACGCAACCATTCGATATCGGCACGCGAATAGAGCCGGTGGCCCGCCTGCGAGCGGGACACGGGTCGAATCAACCCCGCCTGCTCGTAGTACCGCAGCGTGTGCGTCGAAACTCCGAGTGCCTCGGCCATACGGCCGATGGTGAGTGCTTCCGACATGACGACCTCAACGTTAAGACTTCGAGCGCACTCTAAGTCAAGCGCGTTCGCGCGGTAATGAAAAAAAACGGCCGAGCGCGAACGCTCGGCCATGACAGGTCCGCTATCTGGCGCGATCAATGCACCACGCGCTCGAACACCAATTTGCCGCCTTCCACTTCGACAGGGATCACGTCCTTCGGCCCGAAGCGCCCAGCGAGAATCAGCTTGGCCACCGGATTCTCGATCTCTTGCTGGATCGCACGCTTGAGCGGACGTGCGCCGAACAGCGGATCGTAACCCACCTTCGCGATCTGTTCGAGCGCGGCGTCCGACACCACGAGTTGCATGTCGAGCTTCGCGAGCCGTTCGTGCAAACGCTGCAATTGGATCTTGGCAATCGACTCGATATTGCTGCGATCGAGCGAATGGAACACCACGACCTCATCGATCCGGTTCAAGAACTCAGGCCGGAAATGCTGTTTGACCTCGGCCCACACCGCATCGCGCACGGCTTCCTGCGGCTCGTCGGCCATCGCTTGAATCATCTGCGAACCGAGATTCGAGGTCATCACGATGACCGTGTTCTTGAAGTCGACCGTGCGCCCTTGCCCGTCGGTCATGCGGCCGTCGTCGAGTACTTGCAGCAGCACGTTGAAGACATCGGGGTGCGCCTTCTCGATCTCGTCGAGCAAGATGACGCTATACGGCTTGCGGCGCACGGCTTCCGTCAGATAGCCGCCTTCCTCGTATCCGATGTAGCCCGGCGGCGCGCCGATCAAGCGCGCGACGCTGTGCTTTTCCATGAACTCGCTCATGTCGATCCGAATCAAGTGCTCTTCGGAGTCGAACAGGAACGAGGCCAGCGCCTTGCACAGTTCCGTTTTGCCGACACCCGTCGGCCCGAGGAACAGGAACGAACCGTACGGCCGGTTCGGATCGGCCAGTCCCGCGCGCGAGCGCCGGATCGCATCGGCCACGGCCACGATCGCTTCGTCTTGTCCGACCACGCGCTCGTGCAACTTCCCCTCGATTTGCAGCAGCTTTTCCCGCTCGCCTTGCATCATGCGCGACACGGGGATGCCCGTTGCACGCGACACGACTTCCGCGATCTCTTCCGCGCCCACCTGGGTACGCAGCAGGCGCGGTTGCGTGGGATTGTTCTGCTCCTTGGCCTCCGCTTGCGTCACTTGCTTGAGCCGCGCTTCGAGTTCGGGCAGCTTGCCGTATTGCAGCTCCGCGACCTTCTCGAGCTTGCCTTCGCGCTGCAGGCGCGCAATTTCGGCCCGCGTCTTTTCGATCTCTTCCTTCAGTTGCGCGCTGCCCTGCACGGCCGCCTTTTCGGCCGTCCAGATTTCCTCGAGATCCGAATACTCGCGATTGAGCCGCTCGATTTCTTCCTCGATCAATTGCAGCCGCTTTTGCGACGCCTCGTCCTTTTCCTTCTTCACCGCTTCGCGCTCGATCTTCAACTGGATCAAGCGACGGTCGAGCCGGTCCATCTCCTCGGGCTTCGAGTCGATCTCCATCTTGATCTTCGAGGCGGCCTCGTCGATCAGATCGATCGCCTTGTCCGGCAAGAAACGGTCGGTGATATAGCGATGCGACAGTTCAGCCGCGGCGACGATCGCCGGATCGGTGATCTCGACGCCATGATGCAGCTCGTACTTTTCTTGCAGGCCGCGCAAAATCGCGATCGTGGCTTCGACCGACGGTTCGTCCACGAGCACCTTCTGGAAGCGCCGCTCGAGCGCGGCGTCCTTCTCGATGTACTTGCGATATTCGTCGAGCGTCGTCGCGCCGATGCAATGCAGCTCGCCGCGGGCAAGCGCCGGCTTGAGCATGTTGCCGGCGTCCATCGCGCCTTCGGCCTTACCCGCGCCCACCATCGTATGGATTTCGTCGATGAACACGATCGTCTGGCCTTCGTCGCGTGCGATGTCCTGCAGCACGGCCTTTAGACGCTCCTCGAACTCGCCGCGGTACTTGGCGCCCGCGAGCAGTCCCGCCATATCGAGCGACAGCACGCGCTTGCTCTTGAGCGACTCGGGCACCTCGCCGTTGACGATACGCTGCGCCAAGCCCTCGACGATCGCCGTCTTGCCGACACCGGGCTCGCCGATCAGCACGGGATTGTTCTTCGTGCGGCGCTGCAGGATTTGAATCGAACGCCGAATCTCGTCATCGCGGCCGATAACGGGGTCGAGCTTGCCGGCCCGCGCGCGTTCGGTCAGGTCGATGGTGTACTTTTTGAGCGCCTCGCGCTGGCTTTCGGCGTCGGCGCTATGCACCTGCCCGCCGCCGCGCACGGCCGCGATCGCCGTTTCGAGCGATTTCCGGGCTAGACCGTACTGGCGCGCGAGCCGCCCCGCCTCGCCTTTGTCGTCCGCCACGGCGAGCAGAAACATCTCGCTCGCGATGAACGTGTCGTTCAGTTGCTGCGCTTCTTTGTCGGCCTGATTGAGCAAGCCGTTCAGCTCGCGGCTGATCTGCACGTTGCCATCCGTGCCCTGCACTTGCGGCAAGCGTGCGATAGCCTCGTTCAGCGCGGTTTGCAGGGCTTGCACGTGCACGCCGGCGCGCGAGAGCAGCGAGCGGGCCGAGCCGTCTTGCTGCGCCACGAGCGCCGCCAGCACGTGAACCGGTTCGATATATTGCTGGCCACGACCTACCGCGAGGCTTTGGGCATCGGCGAGCGCTTCTTGGAACTTGGTGGTGAGCTTGTCGATTCTCATGAAGAGACCTCCAATTTTTGACTATCACCAAAATGAGGTGCTCTCGGCTCGTTTCAAGCACTATTTTTGTCGCGCCACGCCTACTTTGCGCGTCGAACGACGCTACATCGACGCGATCGGCACCACCGGACGCGCAGGCGCGCCCCGGCCGGCGGGCAAGCCGAGCAGTTCGGCCAGCGGGGCCGCCGGGCCGGCAAGCTCGCCGAGCGTGTACCGGTCGAGTTCCGCAAGGAACGCGCCGCGCGCCGCCTCGAAAACGTGCTTCAGGCGGCACTGCGGCTCGATGACGCAGTGCCGCGGCTCCGCGCCCTCGCGTGGAAAGCAGCCGACGAGCGCGAAATCGCTCTCGGTGCCGCGGACCACTTCGCCGATCGTCAGACTCAACGAGCGCGCGTTGAGTCGCAAACCGCCGTGCCGCCCTCGCACCGTCTCGATCCAGCCCAGCTCCCCGAGCCGTTGAACCACCTTCATCAAATGGTTCTTGGAAATGCCGTAGGCATCGGAAATATCGTGGATCGTCGCCAGCCCCTCGTCGCGGACGGCCAAGAACAGCAGCACGCGCAACGCGTAATCGGTGTAGTCAGTGAGTCTCATGGGCAGGCAACGGCTCGATTGGCGCTCGGCGAAAGCCGGCGGGACGCAATATGCCCGCGGCAAAAACGATACCGAGCGCAAGGGTTGTATGGGCGGCGGCTTGACCATAACATGCATCGACCGCACGGGTAATATGATGTGCGTGCTTCGCTTCTCGATAATTTAGCTTGCTTTGCGCGCGGTTTGCGGCGGATTAGACCACAAACCGCTCATGTTTTTCGACCTCAGATGCCGACCTCCACGAATCCGGGCAACGCGCTCGCCGATGTGTCCCCCGCGCGCCATCGCGAACCCAACGCCGAGAACATCCGCGAACTGGTGTATGCCTTTTACGATCGAGTCCGCGCCGACGCGCTGCTCGGGCCCGTGTTCGACGCGGTCCTGCAAGGCCGCTGGGACGATCACTTGCCGAAGATGTGTCTGTTTTGGAGTAGCCTCGTGCTCGGCGAAAAGGGCTATCGCGGCAACGTCCAGCAAGCTCATCAGCCGCTGGCGGGCGTCGAACCGCGCCATTTCAGCCGCTGGCTGCACTTGTTTCTCGATACGGTCTGCGATCGCTACGAACCCGCGGCGGCCGTACGCTTCATGGAACCCGCGCTGCGGATCGCCCAGAGCCTGCAATTGAGCCGTTTCGGTTGGGATTACACGATTCCCCCGGAACAGCAGGCGCTGCTCGAGCGCATCGCGCCGAAGCGCGCACGCGACGATTCGCCGCATGAAAGATCGGGGGACGAACGCTGATCAAGCGCCCGGCTTATCGTCCGCCGGCGCATTCGTCCCCGTAATTCCCCAGCGGGCAAGCGCGGCGTCGTCGGCGACGCGGGCATCCACCCAGCGCGCCCCGTTCGGCGTCGTCTCCTTCTTCCAGAACGGCGCTTGCGTCTTCAGATAATCCATGACGAACGAGCAGGCGTCGAACGCATCGTGCCGGTGCGCGGAGGTCGCGGCCGCCAATACGATCTGGTCGCGCGGGAGCAGCTTGCCGACCCGATGCACGATCAGCAATTCCGAGCCGGGCCAACGCCCCTTCGCTTCCCGCTCGATCGCCTCGAGCGCTTTTTCGGTCATGCCGGGGTAATGCTCGAGTTCCATCGCCTCGACGTTCTCCCCCTCGCTCAGATCGCGCACCGTTCCCACGAACGCCACCACGGCGCCGATCTTCGGGTTCTCGGCGCGCAGCGCCGCGATTTCCGTCGATAGGTCGAAGTCTTCCGTTTGCACGCGGATAGTCATGTCATCAGGCTCCCGATGTGTGGCCCGCTCATTTCAGCCACCGGTGACGGGGGGGAAGAAGGCGACTTCGCAGCCGTCGGTCAACCGCGTGCCGGCATCCGTCATCGTATGATTGCAGGCCATCCGCAGGGCTCGGCCCTCGGCGAGCGCCTCCGCCCATGCCCCGCCGCGCGTGCGCAGCCAAGCCCGCACGTCGCCCACGGTCGCGACGCCGTCCGGCACCGTGACCGCTTCCCCGGCGAGGCCGACGGCCTCGCGCACGCTCGCAAAGTATCTGAGGTCGATTTTCATGTTGGAGTCCGGGTCCGGCGTGCCGTAACGGGCGCGCCGTCAGCCCAGCAATTCGGAAAAAGGAAGAAAACGCACGGTCTCGCCGGCACTGATCGCGTGATTCGGCGGATTGTCGATCAGGCCGTCGCCCCATACCGTCGAAGTCAGCACCGCCGAGCTTTGATTCGGGAACAGATCGAGCCCTCCCGCGCCGTTGATACGCGCGCGCAGAAATTCGTTGCGGCGATCGGCCTTCGTTTGCGTGAAATCGGCGCGCAGCGCAATGGCGCGCGGCTCCACGCTGGGCACGCCGGCGAGCCGCAGCAAGAACGGACGCACGAACAGCAAGAACGTGACGAAGCTCGATACGGGGTTGCCGGGCAAGCCGATGAAATGCGCCTCGTCGCGCGTGGACGCAGCCACAGCGCCGGAAGCCGCGTCGCGCCGCACCGCGCCGAACGCGAGCGGCTTGCCCGGTTTCATCGCGATCTGCCATAGCGCAAGGCGGCCCTGCGACTCGACGGCGGGCTTCACGTGGTCTTCCTCGCCCACCGATACGCCGCCCGAGGTCAAAATGAGGTCATGACCGCTTGCCGCCGCAGCCAGCGCATCGCGCGTGGCCTCCAACCGGTCGGGGACGATGCCGAGATCGGTCACCTGGCAGTTCAGGCGTTCCAGCAGCGCGCGCAGCGTGAAGCGGTTCGAGTTGTAGATACCGCCCGGCGCGAGCGGCTCGCCGGGCATCGTCAACTCGTCGCCGGTGAAGAACACGGCGACCTTCAAGCGCCGCTTCACCTCGAGCCGCGCCGCCCCGATGGACGCAGCCAGACCGAGTGCTTGCGGCGAAAGCCGCGTGCCGGCCGGCAAGATCACGGCACCGCGGCGGATATCGGCGCCCTGTGCGGTAATCCATTCGCCGGCCTTGGGCGTATGCAAGATCGCGACGGCGTCGCCGTCCGCCTCCGCTTGTTCCTGCATGACGACGGCGTCCGCCCCGGGCGGGATCGGCGCGCCCGTGAAGATACGCGCGGCCGTACCCGTAACCAGCGGCTCCGGGCGATGACCGGCAGGCACCCTTTGCGAGACCGGGAGGCGGCGATCGCCCTGCATGAGATCGGCGATGCGCACGGCGTAGCCATCCATCATGCTGGTGTGCGTCGGCGGCACGTCGAGCTCCGACACGACGTCGGCTGCGAGCACCCGGCCGAGCGCCTCGAGCGTCGGCACGGATTCGGTTTCGGCAATGGGCGTGGCGGCGGCGAGCAACGTGGCAAGCGCTTCGGCCGTCGATAGAAGCGGCGCGCGGGGCGTCGAGTGTGAGGGCGTGGACATCGGCAGGCGATTCTCGCTGCGAAAGCCCTCATTGTAGCGAGGCATGGGCCGATCCGGCATATGCCTCGCGGCAAGCCGCGCATGCGCGCGGCGCGCGGCGCGCGGGCGGCAATAGTGGGGGACGGTGCGCCCCCGCTTTACGTCAATCGCCTGTGTGCTCCGCGATAAAAGCCTTGACGATGGCTGCATCGGCCGGCAACACGTCGAAGCGTTGCGGGAGCGATTCGAGTCCATCGAACGCCGCGGGCCGCTCGGGATCGCGCCCGAGTGCTTCGCGTATCGTCTCGCCGAACTTGATCGGTTGCGCCGTCTCGAGCACGATCATCGGTACGCCCGGGTCCAAGTGTTCGCGCGCCACCTTGAGCCCGTCGGCCGTGTGGGTGTCGATGACTTGGCCGTAACGCGCATCGATGTCGCGGATCGTCGCCACGCGATCGTCGTGCGTGCTGCGTCCCGAGACGAAGCCGAACTGCCGCACCCGGGCGAAGTCGCCGCTCGCCGCCAAATCGAACCCGCCCTTTTCCTCGACGTCGCGAAACAGTTGCAGCACGCGCGCCGGGTCGCGGCCCAGCAGATCGAAGACGAAACGCTCGAAGTTGGACGCCTTGGAGATGTCCATGCTCGGGCTCGTGGTGTGGTACGTCTGCGCCGCGCCGCGCACGCGATAAATACCGGTGCGGAAGAACTCGTCGAGCACGTCGTTTTCGTTCGTGGCCACGACGAGCTTTTCGATCGGCAATCCCATCATGCGGGCGATGTGCCCGGCGCAGACGTTGCCGAAGTTGCCCGACGGCACCGTGAACGAAACGCGCTCCTCGTTCGACTTCGTCGCCGCGAAGTAACCCTTGAAGTAATAGACGACCTGAGCCACGACGCGCGCCCAGTTGATCGAGTTGACCGTGCCGATCTTGTGCCGCGCCTTGAACGCGTGATCGTTCGAGACCGCCTTCACGATGTCCTGGCAATCGTCGAATACGCCTTCGACCGCCAGATTGAAGATGTTCGGCTCTTGCAGACTGTACATCTGCGCGGTCTGAAACGCGCTCATCTTGCGATGCGGCGAAAGCATGAACACACGGATACCGGCCTTGCCGCGCATCGCGTACTCGGCGGCGCTACCCGTGTCGCCCGACGTCGCGCCGAGAATGTTCAACGTTTGTCCGTGCTTGGCAAGCGTGTACTCGAACAGGTTGCCGAGCAACTGCATCGCCATGTCCTTGAACGCGAGCGTCGGACCGTTCGACAACGCGAGCAGCGACAGTTGCGCGCCGTTTTCGACGCCGAGCGGGGTGAGCGGTGTGATCTCGTTCGCATCCTCGCCGGCGCGCACGTTGCGATAGACATCGGCGCGATAGGTGCGACGAGTCAGCGCGCGCAGTTCGTCGGCGGGGACGTCGTCGCAAAACTTGCTCAGCACCTCGAAGGCGAGATCGGCGTACGGCAGCGCGCGCCAGCGTGCGAGTTCCTCGGCGGACACGCGCGGATAGTCGGCCGGAAGATATAGGCCGCCATCCTTGGCCAGCCCGGTGAGCAAAATGTCGGAGAACGTATGGCGCTCACCGATCCCGGCACCGCGCGTGGAAATGTAGTTCATAGTCAGCTCGATAAATCGATTTCGGTGTCGGACTCAGGCGTGGGCTTCGATCCGCAGCTTCGTGACGTTAGAAACGACGGTCGAGAGCGCCTCGATGCGCGCGATGGCCGCATTCACGTTCTTCTCGAGCGTATCGTGCGTGATGATCACGACGTCGGTCTCGCCGTTGTCCGCGATTTGCTCGGCCTCCTTTTGCAGCAAGGCGTCGATCGAGATGCCGGCCTCGGCCAGAATGCGCGTGATGTCGGCCAGCACACCCGTCACATCGGCCACGCGCAGGCGCAAGTAGTAACCGCTCGTCACTTCCTCGATCGGTAACACGGGCGTATCGGCCAGACTTTGCGGCTGGAACGCGAGGTGCGGCACGCGGTGGCCCGGATCGGCGGTATGCAGACGCGTCACGTCGACGAGATCGGCGACGACGGCCGAGGCCGTCGGCTCGGCGCCCGCGCCTTTGCCGTAATAGAGCGTCGTGCCGACGGCGTCGCCGTGCACTTCGACGGCGTTCATCGCGCCCTCGACGCTCGCCAGCAACCGCTTCGCCGAGATCAGCGTCGGATGCACGCGCAGCTCGATACC
This sequence comes from Trinickia dabaoshanensis, assembly GCF_002879885.1. Classification (GTDB taxonomy): domain Bacteria; phylum Pseudomonadota; class Gammaproteobacteria; order Burkholderiales; family Burkholderiaceae; genus Trinickia; species Trinickia dabaoshanensis. Next base: position 108,493 of record NZ_PNYA01000017.1, on the reverse strand, counting down.
GCGTTCGGTGCGCCGCGTAATGCCGAGCAGTTTGATACGGTAGCCGAGGTCCTCGGCGTATTTGATATCGATCGACGCGAGCTTGCTGATGCCTTCCACGTACGCACGATCGAATTGCATCGGGATACCGAACGCGATCGCGCTCATGATCGTGAGCTTATGCGCCGCATCCACGCCTTCGATGTCGAACGTCGGGTCGGCTTCGGCATAGCCGAGCGCCTGCGCGCCCGCGAGTGCCGTCGCGAAATCGAGGCCGCGCTCGCGCATCTCGGACAAGATGTAGTTCGTCGTGCCGTTGATGATCCCCGCGATCGACTGAATCCGGTTGGCCGTGAGCCCCTCGCGCAACGCCTTGATGATCGGGATACCGCCGGCCACCGCCGCCTCGAACGCCACCATCACGCCTTTGTCGCGCGCCGCCGCGAAAATCTCGGTGCCGTGCACGGCGAGCAACGCCTTGTTCGCCGTGACGACATGTTTGCCGTTGGAGATGGCCCGCAGCACGAGCTCGCGAGCGATACCGGTGCCGCCGATCATTTCCGCCACGATATCGATAGCCGGATCGTCGGTGACGGCTTCGAAATCGCTGCCGAGTTGTACGGTGCTCGCGGCCTCGCCCAGCACGGCAAGCGCCTTGGCCGGATTGCGCACGGCAATGCGCGCGATTTCGATCCCACGGCCGGCGCGGCGTTTGATTTCTTCCTGATTGCGGCGCAGCACCGTGAAGGTGCCGCTACCCACCGTGCCGAAGCCCAGCAAGCCAACTTTGATCGGTTCCATGCAGCGTTTTCTAGTTAGATGATTCAATGAAAAGGGAAAGCGCGGGACGGCTCGCGGCCGCCCGCCGCAAGCCGCGGCTAGGTGCCGTGACGCTTGCGATAGCCTTCGAGAAAGCGCCCGATGCGGTTGATCGAGTCGGTCAAATCGTCCACGTTCGGCAAGAACACGACGCGGAAGTGATCGGGCCGCGGCCAGTTGAAGCCGCTACCCTGCACGAGCAGCACGCGCTCCTCGAGCAGCAGATCGAGGATGAACTGCTGGTCGTCCTTGATCGGATAGATTTCCGGGTCCAGCCGCGGAAACATGTACAGCGCCGCTTCCGGCTTGACGCAGCTCACGCCCGGAATCGCGTTGAGCATCTCGTAGGCGACTTGCCGCTGCCGGTAGAGCCGCCCGCCCGGCCCGATGAGATCGTTGATGCTCTGATAGCCGCCGAGCGCCGTCTGGATCGCATACTGGCCTGGAACGTTCGGGCACAGCCGCATCGAGGCGAGGATGCCGAGCCCTTCGAAGTAATCCTTGCCCCGGCGCCGGTTTTCGCCCGTCAAGCCCGACACGTACATCCAGCCCGCCCGATAGCCGCACGACCGGTAGCTCTTGGACAGGCTATTGAACGTGACGGTGACGACGTCCTCCGACAGCGCGCCGAGCGACGTATGCTTCTTGCCGTCGTAGACGATCTTGTCGTAAACCTCGTCGGCAAAGACGATGAGTCCGTGTTGCCGGGCGATTTCGAGCAAATCGAGCAGCAATTCGTCCGAATACAAGGCGCCAGTCGGGTTGTTCGGGTTGATGACGACGAGCGCGCGCGTGCGTGGCGTGATTTTCGAGCGAAGATCGTCCAGATCGGGCATCCACGCGTTCGATTCGTCACACAAATAGTGCACCGGTGTGCCGCCCGAGAGGCTGACCGCGGCGGTCCATAGCGGATAATCGGGGGCCGGCAGCAGCACTTCGTCGCCGTCGTTCAGCAGCCCTTGCATCGCCATGACGATAAGCTCGGAGGCGCCGTTGCCGATATAGATGTCGTCCAATTCGACGCCGGCCACGCCCTTTTGCTGCGAGTAATGCATGATCGCCTTGCGCGCGGCGAATACCCCTTTCGAATCCGAATAGCCGGACGAGGCCGACAGATTGCGGATCATGTCCTGAATGATTTCGTCGGGTGCATCGAACCCGAACGGCGCCAGGTTGCCGATGTTCAGCTTGATGATGCGATGCCCGTCTTCTTCGAGACGCTTGGCGTGCTCAAGCACAGGCCCGCGGATGTCGTAGCAGACGTTGAGCAGCTTGTTCGATTTAAGAATCGGTTTCACGGCGGACTGAGTTCCTGGGGAGAGCCGAAAGACGGGGGCGCGAGCCTAGCACGCGACGGTCGCATGCGTGCAAAGCATTGCTGCGCCCATGTGACGGCGGGTTCGCCGGATAAAACGCGCGCCGCACGTTCGCCCGCTTGACGGCGCGCTTGTGGCGCGCACGAGTGGCGACTGATTGGATTCGCTCGCGCGCGTGCACGATGCTGGGCGCCGCGAGGCGGCTAAAAAGTTATAATTTAGCGGATTTCGGCCGACTTTCGCAATGCACCATTCGTCGCGAAAGCCCCTTTCGGCCTCGATATGGCCTCGATACGGTCGCAGGCGGTCATGCTCCGGCCGACGAAACCACGGAAACGAATTTGAAATTACACCAAGATTCGAGCGGCGCGCTCAATACGGTGACCGGCTACGGCGCCCATTACGTCGACGTCAATCTCGTGCGTCATGAAAGCAGCATCTTGCTGTTGCCCGATACGCCCGTGCAGGCTTGGCCCGTCACGGCGTTCGATGCGCTCGCCCCCGAACATTTCGAGCTCGTGCTCGAGCAGACGCCCGAGCTCGTCGTGTTCGGCAGCGGTGAGCGCCTGCGTTTCCCGCACCCGCGGCTCACGGCTGCGCTCGCCGCCCGCCGCATCGGCGTCGAGACGATGGATTTCATGGCGGCCTGCCGCACTTACAACATCCTGATGGCCGAAGGCCGGCGCGTGGCTGCCGCCCTGCTCATCGAGCGATGAGACGGCGCGCGGCTCTCCAGCCCGCCGTCGGCCGCGCAAACCGGGGCCCGCGCGTGCCAGCCGGCCGCGTCGATGCTCCGCCCCGCCCACACCGATAGACCACCCGAACGCCGCCCTATGCCGTTTGAACGTTATTCCCGCGCCGACGGCGCGGTCGCACCGAACCGCACGCCGCCGCCGATCGCCGCGGCGACGTCCTGGCCAGCCAGCCGGCTGACGATCGTATTGCTCGTTCTCGCGCTCGCCTTGCTTTGGTTCGTTCCACTCGGTTGGCGGCACCTCGTGCCGAGCGACGAGGGCCGCTATGCCGAAATGGCGCGTGAGATGCTGCTGACGGGCGATTGGATCACGCCCCGATACAACGGCTACAAGTACTTCGAAAAGCCGCCGCTGCAAACCTGGATGAACGCGCTCACGTTCGCCTGGTTCGGCATCGGCGAATGGCAAGCGCGGCTCTACACCGCGCTCACCGGGTTTGCGGGCGTGCTCGTCGCGGGCTACACCGCGGCCCGGCTCATCAACCCGGCGGCGGGCTTCGCCACGGCGCTCGTGCTCGCGAGCGCGCCGTACTGGCAGTTGATGGGGCATTTCAACACGCTCGACATGGGCCTGTCCTTTTGGATGGAGGTCACGCTTTGCGCCATGCTGCTCGCGCAGCGCGTGGGCGTGCAGCCGCGCGAGGCACGCCGATGGATGTGGCTATGCTGGGCCGCGATGGCGCTGGCGGTCTTGTCCAAGGGACTGATCGGCATCGTGCTGCCCGGTGCCGTGCTCGTTATCTACTCGTTGATCCAGCGCGACTGGGCGCTGTGGAAGCGGCTCTATCTGCCGAGCGGCTTGGTCGTCTTCTTCGCGATCGCGACCCCGTGGTTCGTGCTGATACAACAGCGCAACCCCGAGTTTCTGAATTTCTTCTTCATCGTCCAGCAGTTCGATCGGTACTTGACGCCCGACCAGCACCGCCCGGGTCCGGTGTACTACTTCGTCTGGGTGCTGCTCGTGGGCTTTCTGCCATGGCTGCCGCTCGGTTGGCGCGCTCTTCGCCACGCGCTCGCGCAACCGCGGCAGTTGAACGGCTTCGCGCCGGGCAAGCTGCTCGTCGTCTGGTTCGTCTTCATCTTCTTGTTCTTCAGCGCATCGCATTCGAAGCTCGTGTCGTACGTGCTGCCCGTTGCGCCGGCGCTGGCGCTGCTGCTCGGGGCTTACCTGCCGCACGTATCGCGCCAAGCTTGGCGACGCCACCTGATCGGTTACGCCGTTTTTCTCGTGGCCACCGCGATCGGCGCGATCTTCCTCGCTCGCCTGGGCGATGCCCGTACGCCCAATGTCCTGTACCGCGATTTCCGCGTGTGGGTGTTCGCCGCGATCGGCGCGGCCTTCGTGGTGACGCTTGCCGCGTTGGCGGTGCTCAAGCGCTCTGAGCGCAGCGTGCTGCCGTCGGCAGCCGCGTTCGCCGCCGCTTGGGTCATGCTGTGCACGATCGCCGGCACGGGCCACGAAGTGTTCGGCCGCCAAAGCTCGGGCGCACTGCTCGCGCCGGCTATCAAGGCCGAGTTGGCGCGCCTGCCGGCCGATGCACCGTTTTATTCGGTCGCCATGCTCGACCATACGCTGCCGTTTTACGTCGGCCATACGATGATCATGGTCGCCAGCCCCGACGAATTGACGTTCGGCGTCACCCAAGAGCCGTCCAAATGGGTGCCGACGCTCGACGAATGGGTCGCCCGCTGGAACGCCGGGGGCCCGGCGCTGGCCGAGATGACGCCCGACCGGTATCGCGACTTCGCCGCCCGGCATTTACCGATGCGCGTGATCGCGCAAGATGCGCGACGCGTCGTCGTCGAAAAACCTTAACCGCCGCTCCCGCCGGCATTGCCTCGTTATGACTCGATGAATCCGATTTCTCTTTTTTGCATTTTGGCGGGCGTGACGTTGAACGCCTGCGCGCAGCTACTGCTCAAGGCCGGCGTCAACGCCGTTGGACACTTCGAATTCACCCGTGCGAATATTGTCCCGATCGGTCTGAAGCTCGCGACCCAACTGCCGATCGTCGGCGGGCTGGCGTGCTACGTGGTGAGCGTCGTCGTCTGGATCGTCGGGCTCTCGCGCGTGGACGTCTCGATCGCCTATCCGATGCTTTCGCTCGGCTACGTGGTCAACGCGTTTGCGGCCTGGTACCTGTTCGGCGAGGCCTTGAGCCTGCAGCGCCTCATCGGTATCGGCATCATTTTGATCGGCGTGCTCGTATTGGCGCGAAGTTGAGCGCGCCGCGCAGCAGTGAAAAATTCCACGTCTCGCCGCGAGCGCCATACCCCCTCAATACAACACAACACGACATTTCGATACTCGAGCCAAGCCCATGACCCAAGACACCCTTCCATTCCTGCCCTTCGTGCGCCCCGAGATCGACGAAGAAACGATTGCCGGCGTCGTCGACGTGCTGCGCTCGGGCTGGATCACCACGGGTCCGCAAAATCAGGCATTCGAGGAGCAGCTTTCCGCTTTTTTCGGCGGCCGGCCCGTTCGGACGTTCAATTCGGGGACGGCCACGCTTGAAATCGGCTTGCGCATCGCGGGCGTCGGCCCGGGCGACGAAGTCATCACCACGCCGGCATCGTGGGTGGCCACGGCCAACGTGATCCTCGAGGTGGGCGCCACGCCCGTTTTCGTCGACATCGACCCCGTCACGCGCAACATCGATCTGAACCTGCTCGAGAAGGCGATCACCCCGCGCACCAAGGCGATCATTCCCGTCTACCTGGCTGGCTTGCCGGTCGATATGGATCGCCTCTACGAGATCGCGCGCGCCTACAAGCTGCGCGTGATCGAGGACGCCGCCCAAGCGTTCGGCTCGACCTGGCGCGGCGAGCGCATCGGCAAGCTCGGCGACATCGTCTCGTTCAGCTTCCACGCCAATAAGAACCTGACCTCCATCGAGGGCGGCGCGCTGGTGCTGAACAACCAAGAAGAAGCGGAACTCGCGCGCAAGTACCGCCTGCAAGGCATCACGCGCAAGGGCTACGACGGCATGGACTGCGACCTGCTCGGCGGCAAGTACAATCTCACCGATGTGGCGGCGCGCGTCGGGCTGGGTCAGCTCGCGCGGATCGAGCATTTCATGACGCAACGCAAGGCGCTTGCTCGCGCCTACTTCGCGGGGTTCGAAGGCGGGGCGGCGGCCGCGCTCGGTGTGGGCTTGCCGCTTGCCGATTTCGAGAACGGCAACTGGCACATGTTCCAGATCACGCTGCCGCTCGAGCGGCTCACGATCGATCGGGCGCTGTTCATGCAAAAGCTGCACGACGATTACCGGATCGGCACCGGCCTGCACTATCCGGCCATCCATCTGTTCTCGCTGTACCGCGCGCGCGGCTTCGCGCCCGGCATGTTCCCGCATGCCGAGCGCTTCGGCGCGACGACGGTCACGCTGCCGCTGTTTACGCTGATGACCGAGCGTGACGTGGCGCGCGTGTGCGGCGCCGTCAACGAGATCTGCGAACAATATGGGAAATAAGCGGACATGAGTTATACGGAACACCGACCGGCACAACCGGAAGTCTCGGTCATCATCCCCGTCTACAACGAGGAAGCGGGGCTGCACGCACTGTATGCGCGTCTGTACCCAGCGCTCGATGCGATGGGTACCAGCTACGAAGTCATTTTCATCAACGACGGCAGTCGCGACAAATCGCCCGCGTTGCTGGCCGAGCAATTCCGCGCGCGGCCCGATACCACTCGGGTCGTCTTGCTCAACGGCAACTACGGCCAGCACATGGCGATTCTCGCGGGCTTCGAAGCGTCGCGCGGCGAGATCGTCATCACGCTCGATGCCGACTTGCAAAATCCGCCCGAGGAGATCGGCAAGCTCGTCGCGAAGATGCGCGAGGGCTACGACTACGTGGGCTCCATCCGCATTCAGCGGCAAGACACGCTGTGGCGGCGCAAGGCTTCACGCGCGATGAACCGTCTGCGCGAGCGCATCACGCACATCAAGATGACCGACCAAGGCTGCATGCTGCGCGCGTACAGCCGTCAGATCATCGACACGATCAACCGCTGCGGGGAAGTGAACACGTTCATCCCGGCGCTCGCCTACACGTTCGCCCAAAACCCGATCGAGGTCGAAGTGGCGCACGAAGAGCGCTTCGCGGGCGAATCGAAGTACTCGCTTTACAGCCTTATCCGGCTCAACTTCGATCTCGTGACGGGCTTCTCCGTCGTGCCGTTGCAATGGCTGTCGTTCATCGGCGTGATCTTGTCGATGGGCTCGGCGGGATTGTTCCTGCTGCTCGTGGTGCGGCGCTTCGTGATCGGCGCCGAAGTGCAAGGCGTGTTCACGTTGTTCGCGATCACATTCTTCATGCTCGGCGTGATCATCTTCGCCTTGGGGCTGCTCGGCGAGTACATCGGCCGCATCTACCAACAGGTACGCGCGCGCCCTCGCTATCTCGTCCAGACGATACTCGAAGGACGCCCCGGCGATGTGGCCGCCGGCGCGAGCATGCGCACGCCGGCCGTGAGCGGCGGCGTTGCCGCGATGCCGCAGGAAAGCCGCGAGGAGCGCGATCGATGAAACCGCGCGCCGTCGTCTTCGCCTATCACAACGTCGGCGTGCGCTGTCTGCGCGTGCTGCTCGCGCGCGGCGTGGACGTCGCGCTCGTCGTCACGCATGAGGACAACCCCGCCGAGCGCATTTGGTTCGGCAGCGTCGCGCAAGTTGCCGCCGAACACGGCATCGAGACGATCACGCCCGCCGATCCGGCCGGGGCGCCGCTGCGCGAGGCCGTCGCCCGCGCGCGGCCCGATTTCATCTTTTCGTTCTACTACCGGCATATGCTGCCCGCCGACGTGCTGGCGCTCGCGCCGCGCGGCGCCTACAACATGCACGGTTCGCTGCTGCCCAAGTACCGCGGCCGCGTGCCGACGAATTGGGCCGTGCTCAACGGCGAAACCGAAACGGGCGCCACGCTGCACGAGATGGCGGCCAAGCCCGATGCCGGCGCGATCGTCGCCCAAACGAGCGTGCCGATTCTGCCCGACGATACGGCGCAAGAAGTATTCGACAAGGTCACGGTGGCGGCCGAGCAGACGCTTTGGCGCGTACTGCCGGCGCTATTGGCCGGCGAAGCGCCTCATTTGCCCAACGACCTCTCCCGTGGCAGCTACTTCGGCGGACGCAAGCCCGAGGACGGCCGAATCGACTGGTCCAAGCCCGCCGGCGAAGTCTACAACCTGATCCGCGCGGTGGCGCCGCCCTACCCGGGCGCCTTCACCGACATAGGCGGCGAGCGCTTCGTGATCGCGCGTGCGCGCCTGGCCGGATTGGATGCGATCGCCAAGGCCCATTTGGCCGATTTGCCCCCCGGTCTGCACGTAAGCGATAATACGTGTTTCGGTGTGTGCGGCGACGCGCGCGCCATCGTCATTTCCGAGCTGCGGCATCAGCGCGACGGGCAAGAAACCGTCGTGACGCCTTCGCAGTTCGCCCAGCTCAACTTTCGTTCCCGCCACCCATGAATTCCGTCAAAACCGAACGTTCCGCCAAGAAAGTCCTCATTCTCGGCGTCAATGGCTTCATCGGCCATCATTTGTCCAAGCGCATTCTCGAGACGACCGACTGGGAAGTGTTCGGCATGGACATGCAGACGGACCGCCTCGGCGACCTGACGCAACACGAGCGGATGCACTTCTTCGAAGGCGACATCACGATCAACAAGGAGTGGGTGGAATATCACGTGAAGAAGTGCGACGTGATCTTGCCGCTCGTGGCGATCGCGACGCCCGCCACCTACGTGCAGCAGCCGCTGCGTGTATTCGAACTCGATTTCGAGGCGAACCTGCCGATCGTGCGTTCGGCCGTCAAGTACCGCAAGCATCTCGTGTTTCCGTCGACGTCGGAAGTCTACGGCATGTGCGCCGACGAAGAGTTCGATCCGGAAGCCTCCGCCCTCACCTATGGCCCGATCAACAAGCCGCGCTGGATCTACGCGTGCTCCAAGCAGCTCATGGACCGCGTGATTTGGGGCTATGGCATGCAAGAGGGCCTGAACTTCACGCTGTTCCGTCCGTTCAACTGGATCGGACCGGGCCTGGATTCGATCTACACGCCGAAGGAAGGCAGCTCGCGCGTCGTCACGCAGTTCCTCGGGCACATCGTGCGCGGCGAGAACATCAGCCTCGTCGACGGCGGCTCGCAAAAACGTGCCTTCACCGATATCGACGACGGCATCAGCGCGCTGATGAAGATCATCGACAATCCGAACGGCATCGCGTCGGGCAAGATCTACAACATCGGCAATCCCACCAACAACTTCTCGGTGCGCGAACTCGCGCACAAGATGCTCGCGCTCGCAGCGGAGTACCCGGAGTACGCGGAATCCGCCAAGGCCGTGAAGCTCGTCGAAACGTCCTCGGGCGCTTACTACGGCAAGGGTTATCAAGACGTGCAAAACCGGGTGCCGAAGATCGAGAACACGATGGCGGAACTCGAGTGGGCGCCGAAAGCGACGTTCGACGATGCGCTGCGCAAGATTTTCGAAGCATATCGCGGCCATGTGGCCGAGGCGCGCGCACTCGTCGAGCAGCAGTAATCTCGGCTTCGCCGCGCTGCCGCCACGCCCGTAGCCCGAAGGATCGCCTTTGCCACGTATCGTTCTGAAAATCGACGTCGACACGCTGCGCGGCACGCGCGAAGGCGTGCCGCACCTCGCGCGTATGCTCGACCGCTTCAAGGCGCGCGCGACCTTTCTCTTCAGCCTCGGCCCGGATCATACGGGCTGGGCGCTGCGGCGCGTGTTTCGCCCCGGCTTCTTGAAGAAGGTCTCGCGCACCTCCGTGCTCGAGCACTACGGCATCAAGCAATTGATGTACGGCGTACTGCTGCCCGGCCCCGACATCGGCCGGCACGCGACGGCCGAGATGCGTGCGATCCACGAGGCCGGCTTCGAATGCGGCATCCATACGTGGGACCACGTCTATTGGCAAGACAACGTGCGTGAGCGCGGCCAAGCCTGGACATGCGGCGAAATGCAAAAGAGCTTCGAGCGTTTCGTCGATATTTTCGGCGCGCCGCCCGCCACGCACGGCTCCGCCGGCTGGCAGATGAACGAACATGCGTTCGAGCAGATCGATGCCTGGGGCATGCGTTACGCCTCCGACGGCCGCGGCCACTCGCCTTATCGGCCCGTCGTGGGCGGCAAGACGCTCGATCACGTTCAGTTGCCCACCACGTTGCCGACGCTGGACGAACTCATCGGCGTGGACGGTTGCGACGAATCGAACGTCGCCGAGCGGCTGCTCGCCTCGACGGAACGCTCGCCGACCGACCAGGTCTTCACGCTGCATGCCGAACTCGAGGGCCAGAAGCTTGCGCCGATCTTCGAGCAATTGTTGGCAGGCTGGCACGCTCAAGGTCACACGTTTGCGACGATGGGCGACTACCATGCCGCGCTGGACCTCGATCAGTTGCCATCGTACCCTGTCACCTGGGGTTCGATTCCGGGGCGTTCGGGCGAGCTCATCGTCCAACCGGACTGAGCAACGGCCGCTTTGCCCGGCGGTCTTCCCAACGCATCGGCCCACCCGACCATTTGCGCGATAAGAACAGGAGAACCACGTGCCCATTGCAGTCGACCAACCCGTCCCTGATTTTTCAGCCCCCGCGACGGGCGGCGATATCACGCTGTCCGGCCTGCGCGGCAAGAAGCTCGTGTTGTATTTCTACCCGAAGGACAACACACCGGGCTGCACGACAGAAGGTTTGCAGTTTCGCGACTTGTATCCGAAGTTCAAGAAGGCCGGAGCCGAAATCGTCGGCGTTTCCCGCGACAGCCTGCGTTCCCACGAAAACTTCAAGTCCAAGCTGGAATTGCCGTTCCCGTTGATTTCCGATGCCGATGAAGTGTTGTGCACGCTATTCGGCGTCATCAAAATGAAAAAGATGTATGGCAAGGAAGTGCGAGGCATCGAGCGCTCGACCTTCCTCATCGATGCGGACGGCGTCTTGCGGCGCGAATGGCGTGGGGTAAAAGTACCGGGCCACGTGGATGAAACGCTGGAGGCTGTACAAGCACTTTGACGCGCGTTATATTGCGTTGCAATGAGTTCCCGTTCACTTCGTCTTCTCCGCTTGAGCGCCGTCGATCAGATCGACGTTTTGTTCGTCAGGCGCCGCGTGATGCTCGAAACCGAGCCGCTTGCTCCATCGCAACAGGAGCGGCGGCTTTTTTGTTTTTCGGCGGCTTCGCCGTTACCCTGCCGCCGCTCTCTTGCGAAGGAGCTGATCGAAATCTAGGCGAACCGGCGAACCGAAAACTGAAACGCGCTGCCTGAAGGCTCGCCCCGCAAACGCGGACCGAGCGTTCGGCGGCGCATGAGATGCGACCCGAATCTTTGAGGGAAACCATGCCTTTGCCTACCCCGCCCAGCAAGCTCGGCAGTCTGTTGCCGCCCGATGAATTCAAGGCCAAAGCCAGACCGGCGCGAGGCGCCAAAAAACAAGGGACGATGGGGGAGCAAACCGAGGCGGCCGAGTATGGCGCGACCGCCCATGTCGCCGCCCCGATGGGCACGGCCGCCAACGCCGGCGCCACGTTGCGCCCGCTGCCGTCCGCCCCGGCCGCCGAACCCGCTCCCACCGCGCGTGGCCGCAAACCGAAGCAAACCGCCGCGCTGCTGCAACCGGCGACGCCCGCGGCCGCTCCTATTCAGGCACGCAAGCAAGAGCCGGCCGCGGTGACCGAAGCGGCCGCCCAAGCCAGCCCCGCGCGCGGAGCCGCCAAGCCCCGCTCCGTTAAAGCGGCCACGGTCGAGACCGAATTGCGCAAGCTTTTCGTACTCGATACGAACGTGCTGATGCACGATCCGACCTGCCTCTTCCGGTTCGAGGAGCACGACGTCTATCTGCCCATGATGACGCTCGAGGAACTCGACAACCACAAAAAGGGGATGTCCGAGGTTGCCCGCAACGCGCGTCAAGTCAGCCGCACGCTCGATTCGCTCGTCGCGAATGCCGGCGTGATCACGGAAGGCTTGCCGCTCGCGGGTCTCGGTAGCCGCGAAGCGCTCGGACGGTTGTACTTCCAAACGAAGCTCGCCGACATCGAGCCGGTCGAAGGGCTGCCGCAGGGCAAAGCCGACAACCAGATTTTGGGTGTCGTTCGCGCCTTGCAGCGCGAACGCGAGGATCGGCAAGTCGTGTTGGTGTCGAAAGACATCAACATGCGGATCAAGGCCCACGCGCTCGGTCTGCCCGCGGAAGACTACTTCAACGACCAGGTGCTCGAGGACAAGGATCTGCTGTTCTCGGGCGTACGCGCCCTGCCCCAAGATTTTTGGACGAAGCATGCCAAGGGCATGGAAAGCTGGCAGGACAACAAGACCGGCACCACGTATTACCGCGTGACCGGCCCGCTGTGTCCGTCGCTGCTCGTCAACGAGTTCGTCTATCTCGAGCCGCTCACCGGCGAGCCGCCGTTCCAAGCCATCGTCCGCGAGCTCAACGGTAAAACGGCCGTCTTGCAGACGCTGCGCGACTACAGCCACAACAAGAACAACGTCTGGGGTATCACAGCGCGCAACCGCGAGCAGAACTTCGCGCTGAACCTGCTCATGAACCCCGATATCGACTTCGTGACGCTGTTGGGTCAAGCCGGTACCGGCAAGACGCTCGTCGCGCTGGCCGCGGGTCTCGCCCAAGTGCTCGATGAAAAGCGCTACAACGAAATCATCGTCACGCGAGCCACCGTGCCCGTGGGAGAGGACATCGGCTTCTTGCCCGGCACCGAGGAAGAAAAGATGCAGCCTTGGATGGGGGCATTCGACGACAACCTCGAAGTGCTGCAGCGGACGGAAGACAGCGCCGGCGAATGGGGCCGCGCGGCCACGCAGGAGTTGATTCGCTCGCGCTTGAAGATCAAGAGCATGAACTTCATGCGCGGGCGCACTTTCGTCGACAAGTACCTCATCATCGACGAAGCGCAAAACCTGACGCCCAAGCAAATGAAGACGCTCGTGACGCGTGCGGGCCCCGGTACGAAGATCGTCTGCCTCGGCAATATCGCGCAGATCGATACGCCGTATCTGACCGAAGGTAGCTCGGGGCTCACCTACGTCGTGGATCGCTTCAAAGGCTGGACGCACAGCGGGCATGTCACTCTTGCTCGCGGCGAACGTTCGCGGCTGGCCGATTACGCCTCCGATATTCTTTGATCGACGCGGGGACTAACCCAGTCCCCACTCGGCCACCTTCGACGCCCGGCTTGCCGGGCGTTTTCTTTTTGGGGCCATAACGGCGTTGGGATTCCTCGCCGAGCTTGTCGGCGCGCGGCAACGCATCGCCCCCCAAACTTCAAGTAAATTATGAAGAATTCTTGCCGAAGGCCCGCCGGCAGGGCTACTATCGGCCGCAACAGCGCGTGCGAACGGCGGCGAGGCGATTACCCTCCCTTGCCGGCTCGTTGCTCGACGGCGAACCTCGCATCGCGCACCCACGGTTGATCGATCAATGAGATCTTGGCTTCTTATTCTTGTCGTGCTGTCGTTGGCGGCGTGCTCGAGCGCGCCGCCGAGGGCCGTGCGTTCGGGCGGGGCGGCATCGGGGGAAAACGCTTGGCGGACGATGCCGCCCGGCTCGCCGCGCTTCGTCGATCACAGCACTGGTCGCGAGGAAATCTCGATCGAAGCGATGGGGTTGATCGGCATTCCGTACCGTTGGGGCGGCAATACGCCCGACAGCGGGTTCGATTGCAGCGGTCTCGTTCGGTATGTGGTTGCGCGAGCGGCCGATGTCGATTTGCCGCGAACGACGGCAGACATGAGCCGGCGCGGAGAATCGATCGAACCGGACGAAATTGCCCCGGGCGATCTGATTTTCTTCAATACGACGGGCAGGCCGCATTCGCACGTCGGGATCTACGTCGGGAAGCTACGCTTCGTGAATGCGCCTTCGACCGGGGGCACCGTACGGCTCGACTATCTGACGAACCCGTACTGGGCGCGGCATTTCGACGGTATCCGGCGCGTCGCCGCGCCGCTCAAGCCGAAGTCGCCGTTCGATGCGCCGACCGAACTGGCGGCGCCGAGAGCGCCGGCAGTGCCCGACACGCCGCCGGCTGAGCCGCCGCGGCAGACGGCGGTTGCCGTGGCGCCGGCTCCGTCACCGGCGGCACGATCCACTGCGGCATCAGCGGCACCAGCAGTCGCACCGGCGCCTTCTTTTGCATCGACGGCCCCCGCCCCCATCGCCTCTCCGGCTCAGGAGGCAGCGCCCCCGGCCGAGGACCCGATCGCCGCGGCAGCGGACGCTTTCGAGCCGCCTCCGCCAGTCGCTCGCCAGGCGGCGCAGCAAGCCCGGCAAGCGAATGCGGTATCGGTCCGGCCGCTCCCGGCGGAATCCAACGCGCAGATGACGCGTGCTTCGACGGCGCCTAGCGCGCAGCAACCTGCGTCCACCTCCACCAGCGACGATCCCATCGCCCGTTTCGCCAATAACGGCGACTGATGCATCGGCACCGGTAGGGCCGCGCTACCCGCAATAAAAAAGAGCGATGCCCTGGCGCTAAGCCAAGCATCGCTCTCTCCTATCGACGCCTTTGTTCGACCTTAGTCGACCTTAGCCGGCCTGAGTCGGCCCGTGAGCCGGGCGTCGACGTTCCCTCTTACGCGCCTTCGCTCACAGGAATCGGTGTCCGAGCCACCATGCGGCCGCCGAAAGCAGCGCCGAGGCCGGGATCGTCAAAATCCACGCCCATACGATGCTGCCGGCGACGCCCCAGCGCACGGCCGACAGCTTGCGCGTGGCGCCCACGCCGACGATGGCGCCCGTGATCGTGTGCGTCGTCGAAACCGGCACACCGATGGCCGATGCGAGGAACAACGTGATGGCCCCGCCCGCCTCGGCGCAAAAACCGCCGACCGGCTTGAGCTTCGTGATCTTCTGACCCATCGTGCGCACGATGCGCCAACCGCCGAACAGCGTGCCGAGGCCCATCGACAGATAGCATGCGCCGATCACCCAGACCGGCGGCGCGGCGGCGGTGGCAGATGCATAGCCGGTGGCGATCAGCAGCATCCAGATGATGCCGATCGTTTTCTGCGCATCGTTGCCGCCGTGCCCGAGGCTATAAAGGCCGGCCGAGATGAATTGCAACCGCCGGAAACGCCGATCGACCTTGCTCGGCGGCGTTCGGAAGTAGATCCAAGAGACGGCGGTCATGAAGAACGAGCCCAGCACGAAACCGAGCAGCGGCGAGATGAAGATGAACGCGACCGTCTTCAAGATGCCGTCGATGTTCAGGGCCCACCAGCCCGATTTGGCCAGCGCCGCGCCTACGAGCCCGCCGATCAGCGCGTGCGAGGAACTGGCCGGAATGCCGAAGCGCCAGGTCAGGATGTTCCAGACGATCGCCCCGGCCAACGCGCCGAAAATGACGTAGTGGTCGACGATCTTCGGGTCGATCGTGCCCTTGCCGACCGTCTGCGCGACCTTCAGGTGGAAGATGAAATAAGCGATGACGTTGCAAGCCGCCGCGAATGCGACCGCCTGTTGCGGCTTGAGCACGCCCGTCGACACGACGGTGGCGATCGAGTTGGCCGCATCGTGAAAGCCGTTCATGAAATCGAAGGCCAACGCGACGATGATCAACGTCGCAAGGCCCCAAGTAGCGATCTGAATCGATTGCATCAGTGTGGTCCGCCCGCGTTACGCGTTTTCCAACACGATGCCTTCGATGATGTTCGCGACATCCTCGCACTTGTCCGTGATCGACTCGAGCAACTCGTAGACCGCCTTGAGCTTGATCAGCGTCTTGACGTTGTCTTCTTCGCGGAACAGCTTCGACATGGCCGCGCGGAGCACGCGGTCGGCTTCCGATTCGAGGCGGTCGATTTCTTCGCAGGCCGTGAGGATCTGGCGCGCCTGACTCATATCCGACAGCATATTCACGGCGTTTTGCACGTGCTTGGCCGTCTGCGTGCAGATATGGGCAAGCTGGCTCGCCTCCGAGGTCATCGCCTGCACGTCGTATAGCGAAACGGCCGTGGCGACGTCTTCCATCAGGTCGAGGATGTCGTCCATCGTCGTGATGAGCTTATGGATCTCGTCGCGGTCCAGCGGCGTGATGAAGGTCTTGTGCAGCAGGTCGATCGTTTCGTGCGTCAGCTTGTCGGCCGCCTTTTCGCTCGCCTGCACGCGTTGCTTGTGCACTTCGGCTTCGCTCAGGTTGTCGACGAGACGCTCGAGCTCCTCGCTCGCGGAGACGATGCACTTCGCGTGCTCGTTGAAAATTTCGAAGAACTTGCCCTCGGTGGGCATGAATCGACCAAACATATAGTCAACAAACCACAATAAAATCAATCGGTTAATGAACGCGTCACCGAAGCCCGACGCACCCGTACGGCTTGATACGGTTTCGTGTCTCGACACACGTGGGGCCGCGTCCGGCTGTGACACTTTCGTGACGGCGCACAGTGTACCGGAAAGCGCGGGGCACCCCACCATGAACGTATCGTCGCGGGGCACGCACGCAACAAATGAGCCGGCGTGCATACGCGGATTGAATACGAGGGCACGCCCGGCGATCGCCGTCCGGGCCCTCGTCGCTACCGCGGGTTAAAGCGCGATTTCCTCGCAGTCCGAGTTCCGCCGCTCACCACCCCACTCTAATCGTCGCAATGGTCGGATTGGTGCCCACCAGCGAAGAACTGAATCCCCCTACGTCATCGTACGGAAACCCATAAGTGAGGTTGTTGATCGCATGCGCATGCCAGAACTGCGAGTAGAGGTTCGTGGGCTGGGTCGCATAGAAAGCGCCGGCGTTACTCCAGAGCGCGGAGTTCTCGGCCACGTGCCGATTGAGCGCGGCACACAACTGCGCCTGAATCTGCAATTGTTTGGCTGTCGCCACGCCCGGCGCGGCGTTTCTCGCGTCGTTCAACACACCGTTGCCAAGCAGCACTTCGCCTGTCGTCGGCATGGCGTTGATGTAGTACGTGCCCTGCCCGTCCGTGAATTGGAACTGGCCGTTGACGACATGACCGGTAAAGGTGCCTTGGGCATCCGTGAAAGTCAGGTTTTGCGTCGTGTATTGATTCCAGATCGACTGAATATAGCTATCCAGGTAGTTGGCGTTGGGACCGCCCGCGCTAAAGCCACCATGTCCCGGCGCGACGATTCGATACGGTGCGTGCACGAGCCCCTGGAAAGCCGCCGGCATTTGCGCTTGGAATTCCTGAAAAAGCGCCGCCCGCGACTCGGTTTCGCCCACCGTCTGGTCGTAGCCGTTTTGCCCTTGCAGCCGCAGTTGAAGCGGGAAGCCGAACTGGTCGACGCGCGTCGTATTGCCGAAGAAATTCGCGTTGTTTATATCGAACTCGATGAAATCGAACGTCACGTCGATGTTCGGATCGGTGGGGTTATCGATGTTCGGGCCGGTATAGCCCGTTACCGGATTGCCGACCGCTTGGATATACATCGTGCTACCCACGCTCAGATACAGCCGAGCCGAGGTGATCTGCGGGATCGTAACCGAGTTGCACTGCGACAGCGGAATCGAATAATTCGCGTACCCGATGCCGTTCTTCGTCTGCTGCGAATCGTCGGCCCCGCTCATCGGGACCAAGGCGCCAGCGCAGTTCACATGGACGTAGGCGTTGTTGTTGGTCGGGTCCATGCCCACCAGCGTCCAGTAAACTTGGCTGTCGGGGTAGGCACCGTTGGTGCCGTTCACGAGGTTGATCTTCGTTCCGGCGGCCGGAAAAGATCCTTGCGGCGGAGGCGGCGCCGACGACCCCATCGTGAATTGGGCCCAAGTGGTGTCGAAGGCCGAGCCATCCGTCTGACCGACCGTGAACGAGTACTTCACGATACTCCCGGCTGGAACGCCGGTTACGGAATAGCTGCCGCTCGTTCCTGACATCGTCATCGCGACGTTGAGCTGCGGATTGTTACCGACTACATAATGCAAAATGATCCATGCGCCGCCCGACGCGTTGAATGCGACGGTATTGCCGTTAACCACCGAGTAGCCACCGACCGATGACGGCGATGGGTTTGCGGCCGCTCGAGACGCATAGGTCCCGATCAATAGCGCCGCGACAAGAAGCCTTACCCAAATACTGAACACCGGCTTGGATTTTTCTCGACTCATCTTTCTTCCTCCTTCGTTGAAATCGTCCTGAAATTCGACAGGAAATCGATTAACCGAAATATGAAAATACAGATGCGAGGCAGCACCTCTAGCGAGCACACTAAAACCCGTTTACTAAGGAAAATGCGAATCAAAGATAGCGACACATACGAACGAAGTCAAATATCCTTATACACATGCCATTTAAAATCGGCATTTTAAACGCCACAGCAAATTATGATTCGAGCCGCGAGCGCGTTTCGTAAAACGCCCGATTTCTCGTAAAAAATGGACGAGTGAATAAAAGCTAGTATTTTTGGGAGGTTAAAATCGCGAGCCGATTGACGAAAATCGATACCGCTCGGCCAAAATATCGCGCGCGCACGGCACCCGCCCCGGTTGCACCGGGGCCAGGGCGCGAGTGCGACAGTGCGGTGGCTTGCCGCGAGCGCGGCGGCTGCGGCGCGTTACTCGCCGCCCATGAACGTCTGCGGACCCGCGAAGTTGTCGAACTTCGTGTACTGCCCGAGGAACGTCAGCCGCACAGGACCGATCGGACCGTTACGCTGCTTACCGATGATGATCTCGGCCGTGCCTTTATCCGGGCTGTCGGGGTTGTACACCTCGTCCCGGTAGATGAACAGGATCACGTCCGCATCCTGTTCGATAGCGCCGGATTCACGCAAGTCCGACATCACGGGCCGCTTGTTCGGACGCTGTTCCAGGCTTCGGTTCAACTGCGAAAGCGCGATGACGGGCACATCGAGTTCTTTCGCCAACCCTTTGAGCGAACGCGAAATTTCCGAAATTTCCGTGGCGCGGTTTTCACCTGACGACGAGCCCGACATCAGCTGCAAGTAGTCGATGATGATGAGCCCGAGCTTGCCGCATTGGCGGGCTAAGCGTCGCGCGCGCGAGCGCAATTCCATCGGATTCAAGCCGCCGGTTTCGTCGATGAATAGCTGCGCCTCGCTCATTTTCTGCACGGCGTGCGTGAGCTTGGGCCAATCCTCGTCGGTCAAGCGGCCCGTTCGCATCCGGTGCTGGTCGAGGCGGCCGACGGAGCCCAGCATCCGCATGACGAGCTGCGTACCCGGCATTTCCATCGAGAACACGGCGACGGGCAACCCGTACTCCACCGCGACGTATTCGCCGATGTTCATGGAAAACGCGGTTTTCCCCATCGACGGGCGTCCGGCCACGATGATGAGCTCGCCGCCATGCATCCCCGATGTCATCCGGTCGAGATCCACGAATCCCGTTGGCGTACCCGTCACGTCGCTCGGATTGGCCGTGTGGTAAAGCGTATCGATGCGCTCGACCACTTCCGTCAGCAGCGGCCCGATCTCCAAAAAGCCCTGCGTGCCGCGCGCACCGTCCTCAGCGATCGAAAACACTTTCGATTCGGCCTCGTCCAGCAGTTGCCGCACTTCCTTACCCTGCGGATTGAATGCGTCCGCGGAGATTTCATCGGCCACCGAAACCAGACGCCGCAGCACGGCGCGATCGCGCACGATTTCGGCGTAGCGACGGATGTTCGCGGCACTCGGCGTGTTCTGCGCAAGCGCGTTCAGATAGGCCAAGCCGCCGACGTCGTCGGCTTTACCCGACGTGCTCAGCGCCTCGTAGACCGTCACGACGTCGGCCGGCCGCGTCGTCGAGATCAGCTTGCCGATATGCTCGAAGATGATCCGGTGGTCGTACCGGTAGAAGTCGCTTTGGGACAGGAAGTCGGCAATGCGGTCCCAGGCGGCGTTATCCAGCAGCAGGCCGCCGAGCACCGATTGCTCGGCCTCGATCGAATGCGGCGGGACTTTCAGCGATTCGAGTTGCGGATCGTTCGTCGGAGCGTTCATGGGGAGGCATTATCGCGAAATGGCCGGGCCTCCGCCAGCGGCGAAAACGAGGCCAAAACAAAAAAGGCAGGAACCGGCGCTCCGGCTCCTGCCCTTTTCAATCGATGCGCCAAACCGGGGCGATACCCGGTTCGGCCAGCGACACTTACGCGTGCTCGCCGAGCACCGAAACGGTCACGTCGACCGTCACGTCCGTGTGCAGCGAAACTTGCACGGGGTGGTCGCCCACGAGCTTCAGCGGGCCTTGCGGCAGACGCACTTGCGCCTTTTCCACCGCGAAGCCTTGCTTCGTCAGCGTTTCGGCGATGTCCGCGTTCGTGACCGAGCCGAACAGACGGCCGTCGACGCCGGCCTTCTGTGCGATCTGAACCGTCAGGCCTGCCATCTTCTCGCCTTGCGCTTGCGCGGCGGCGAGCTTCTCGGCGGCAGCCTTCTCGAGATCGGCGCGGCGCACTTCGAATTCAGCGATCGCTGCCTTCGTTGCACGGCGTGCGAGCTTTTGCGGGATCAGGAAGTTACGGGCGTAGCCGTCCTTGACCTTGACCACGTCGCCGAGGTTGCCGACGTTGACGACTTTTTCCAAAAGAATGATTTGCATTCGAATTCTCCTTATCGCGCCGTCTGATTAGGCCTTGTGCAGGTCGGTGTACGGCAAGAGCGCGAGGAAACGTGCGCGCTTGATCGCCGTATCGAGCTGGCGTTGATAGTGGGCCTTGGTACCCGTCAGACGAGCCGGCGTGATCTTGCCGTTTTCGCCGATGAAGTCTTTCAGCGTTTCGATGTCTTTGTAGTCGATGTACTCGACGCCAGCAGCCGTGAAGCGGCAAAACTTCTTGCGCTTGAACAGCGGGTTTTGTTGCTGACGGCGCTTGTCGAATTTCTTACCAGTCGGGCGGGGCATGTTCAGTCCTTTCCAATGTCCTGCAATTCTGTGATGTGAAACACCAAGGTTCTCGCGTTGCGGCTTTTCTTCGCCAGGAAGCCGGTGAAGAGCGTTTCGACGCCCATCTCACACGTTTCGAGCTTCCCGCTCGCGGCACCCGCGGCCAGGGCGGGCATCGTCAACTCAACTTGCCGGACGATGCCGGCCTCGACGACTTCCGCGCGATGCTGCAGCGTACAGCTTGCGATCGGAACACCCGCCGGCGTATAGCGCAGCGGCTCGCGTTCGACCACGCTGGCCGTGAGTTGCAGCCTGTTCACGAGAGCGGCGAAAAACCGATGATGGAACCCAGGTGGCTTAAACCGTGAATACCGTTAAGCCTGCGCTTCGGACGGCTGCGACGAGGCAGCTGCCTTCTTGGCTTCTTCGCGCTGCACTTCCTTCATCATCGGCGACGGGCCCGTTTCGGCCTTCTTCATCTTGACGATCAGGTGGCGCAGCACAGCGTCGTTGAACTTGAATGCGTGCTCGAGCTCTTCGAGCGTAGCCTGGTCGCATTCGATGTTCATGCAGACGTAGTGAGCCTTCGCGAGTTTCTCGATCATGTAGGCCAGTTGGCGACGGCCCCAGTCTTCGATGCGGTGGATATTGCCGCCGCGCGCGGTAATCGTGGATTTGTACCGCTCGATCATCGCGGGCACTTGCTCGCTTTGATCGGGGTGTACGACGAAGACGATTTCGTAATGACGCATACACACTCCTTGTGGATTGAAGCCACCCGGGCGTCGATGGCCGATACGCGAGGTACCAACGATACGTAAGTACCGGGATCGGACCAACCGGTGTGGCAAGTGAGAAGCCCGTGAGTATAGCTCAACGGCCGCCGAGGTGCAATTCATGCATCGAATGCGGCGCCCGGGCGCTAATCCGCCCTTGCCGCTCCGTCGTCCCCGGCTGCCGCGCTCCCGCCCCAATAGCCGGGACGCGCGTAGACCTCCTTCAGGTAATCGATGAAGTACCGGACTTTGGCCGGGACGTAGCGCTGTTGCGGGTAGACGGCGAGGATGTCGTATTCGGGCAACGCGAATTCGTCCAAGACCGTCTCGAGCTCGCCGCGCGCGAGCTGATCGGCGATCTCCCAGGTGGAGCGCCAGCCGAGGCCGAGACCTTCCGAGGCCCAACGGTGCAACAGTTCGCCGTCGTTGCAATCGAGCGAGCCCGTCACCCGCATCGTCACGCGCTTGCCGCCGCGCTGAAAATACCAGCCGCGGTTTTGGCCGCCCTGCAGGTTGAAGGCAAGGCAGTTGTGAGCGAGCAGATCTTCCAGCGAACGCGGGCGGCCGTGCCGGGCGAGATAGGCAGGCGTGCCGCAGACGACGCGCCGATTCGTCGCCAGTTTGACGGCGACGAAGTTCGGATCGACCGTCCCGCCGATGCGAATCGACAAGTCGTAGCCCTCGCGGACCAAGTCGACAACGCGATCGGTCAAATTGAACGACATCTGCAGCCCGGGCTTGTCGGCCAAAAACGCGGGCGCGAGCGGCGCCACGTGCTTGCGTCCGAACGCCGCCGGCGCCGAGACGATCAAATGGCCGCTCACGGCCCGCCGCCCGGCGCTCAGCTCGTCCTCGGCCTGATCCCAGTCAGCGAGCAACCCTTTGCAGCGCTCGAGAAACGCGGCGCCCGCCTCGCTGACGACGAGGCGGCGCGTCGACCGGTACATGAGTTTGACGCCGAGGCGTTTTTCGAGCGCGTCGATACGCCGCCCCAAAATCACGGGCGACACGCCCTCCTCCAGCGCCGCCGCGGCCAAACTGCCCGCCTCCGCCACGCGCACGAATGTTTCGATCTGCTTGAAACGATCCATCTTCCCGTCCTTGCATCGCCAGCCCATTCGATACTTTTTGTATCGAAATAACGAACCGAGAGCGATCTTATCAAACCTTTCCGGTAGTTCTACAGTGCGACTAACCCGCTATTTGCGCATTGGACGAACAGGAAAAGGAGACACCCATGGCTAAGATGAGAGCCGTCGACGCAGCCGTGCTCGTGCTGGAAAAAGAAGGCATCGACACCGCGTTCGGCGTACCCGGCGCCGCGATCAACCCGCTTTACTCGGCGCTGCGCCGCGCGGGCGGCATCAGCCACGTCCTGGCTCGTCACGTCGAAGGCGCTTCGCATATGGCCGAGGGCTATACGCGCGCCGCGCCCGGCAACATCGGCGTGTGCATCGGCACGTCGGGGCCCGCCGGTACCGACATGATCACCGGACTTTACTCGGCGCAGGCCGACTCGATTCCTATTCTCGCTATCACGGGTCAAGCACCCCGCGCCCGGCTCTACAAGGAAGATTTCCAAGCGGTCGATATCGAATCGATCGCCAAGCCGGTCACGAAGTGGGCGGTCACCGTGCGCGAGCCCGCGCTCGTGCCCCGCGTATTCCAACAGGCATTCCACTTGATGCGCTCGGGCCGGCCCGGTCCGGTGCTGATCGATCTGCCGATCGACGTTCAACTGGCCGAAATCGAATTCGACATCGACACCTACGAGCCGCTGCCGGTCTACAAGCCGAAGGCGACGCGCAAGCAAATCGAAGCCGCGCTGGAGATGCTGAACGGCTCCGAGCGTCCGCTCATCGTGTCGGGCGGCGGCGTGCTCAACGCCGGTGCCGAAGCGCTGCTCGTGCAATTCGCCGAAACGCTCGGCGTGCCCGTGGTGCCGACGCTCATGTCGTGGGGCGCGATCGCCGACGATCACCCGCTCATGGCCGGCATGGTCGGCTTGCAAACGTCGCACCGCTACGGCAACGCGACGATGCTCGAATCCGATTTCGTGCTCGGCATCGGCAATCGCTGGGCCAATCGCCACACGGGCAGCGTCGACGTCTATACGAAGGGGCGCAAGTTCGTGCACGTCGACATCGAGCCGACGCAAATCGGCCGCGTATTCGGGCCCGATCTCGGGATCGTGTCGGACGCGAAGGCGGCCCTCGAGCTCTTCGTCGAAGTGGCCCGCGAATGGAAGGCAGCCGGCAAGCTCAAAGACCGTTCGGCTTGGAGCGAAGCGTGTCAGGCGCGCAAACGCAGCCTGCAACGCAAGACTCACTTCGAAAACGTGCCGATCAAGCCGCAGCGCGTCTACGAAGAGATGAACAAGGTGTTCGGCCGCGATACCTGCTACGTCAGCACGATCGGGCTGTCGCAAATTGCCGCCGCGCAGTTCCTGCACGTGTACAAGGCGCGTAACTGGATCAACTGCGGCCAAGCCGGCCCGCTCGGCTGGACGATCCCCGCGGCGCTCGGCGTGCGCGCCGCCGATCCGAGCCGCCCGATCGTCGCGCTGTCGGGCGACTACGACTTCCAGTTCATGATCGAAGAGCTCGCCGTGGGCGCGCAGTTCAAGCTGCCCTACGTGCACGTGGTCGTGAACAACTCGTACCTCGGGCTGATCCGTCAAGCTCAGCGCGCTTTCGAAATGGATTACTGCGTGCAGCTCGCGTTCGAGAACATCAACGCGCCGGAGTTGAATGGCTATGGCGTGGATCACGTGGCGGTTGCCGAAGGTCTCGGTTGCAAGGCGCTGCGCGTGTTCGAACCGGGCGAGATCGCGCCGGCGTTGCAAAAGGCGCAAGCGATGGCCGCCGAGTTCAACGTGCCGGTCGTCGTCGAAGTCATTCTCGAGCGCGTCACGAATATCGCAATGGGCACCGAAATCGACGCGATCAACGAGTTCGAGCCGCTGGCCGATTCGCGCAACGACGCGCCGACCGCCATCTCGCTGCTCGACTGACCGCCACGCCGTGCTGCTTACCCGCACCATCGAACGACCCGACGATCGCCGCGCACGCTGCGATCGTCACTCCCCCGACCGACCGAAGAGTGACAGCAACATGCCGAAATTCGCAGCCAACCTCACCATGCTGTTCAACGAAGTGCCGTTCCTCGAGCGCTTCGAAGCGGCGGCGCGCGCAGGGTTCAACGCCGTTGAATTCCTGTTCCCCTACCCATTCACCGCGGCAGAGTTGGCCGAACGTCTCGAAGCGAATCGCTTGCGTCTCGTCTTGCACAACTTGCCGGCCGGAAATTGGGAAGCGGGCGAACGCGGGATCGCATGCCTGCCCGATCGCGTGGCCGAATTCCGCGACGGCGTGGGACGTGCGATCGAATACGCGAAGGCGCTGCGCGTGCCTCAACTGAATTGCCTCGTCGGCATTCCGGGTTCGGACGTCACGCCCGAGCGCGCGCGTTCGACGATCGTCGAGAACTTGCGGTACGCCGCCGGCGCACTCGAAAAAGAAGGCATCAGGCTGCTCGTCGAGCCATGCAATTCGTACGACATTCCCGGCTTCGCGCTCAATCGGTCCAGCGAAGCACTCGCGGTCATCGACGAAGTGGCGTCCGGCAACCTCTATCTGCAGTACGACATCTATCACATGCAGCGCATGGAAGGCGAGCTCGCCGCGACCTTGCAAAAACTGCTGCCGCGCATCGCTCATGTCCAGTTGGCCGACAACCCCGGCCGGCACGAACCGGGCACGGGCGAGATCAACTACGCGTTCTTGTTCGATTGGCTCGACCGGCTCGGCTATAGCGGCTATATCGGCTGCGAATACAAGCCCCGCACCACGACGCTCGAAGGCCTTTCGTGGGTACGCGAGATCGCCGGAGCGCGCAGCGCGCGCTGAAGGCCCCACATGGGGAAACGCTCGAACGCCCCCGCTCAAACCTAGACGACAAACAGTTAAACGGACTACATCGACATGGCAAAGATCGGTTTCATCGGCCTCGGCATCATGGGCGCGCACATGGCGCGCAACCTGCTCAAGGGCGGACATTCGCTCGTCGTGACGGGCGCCTATCCGGTGCCCGACGATTTGCGCGAAAAGGCGACGGTCGTGGCGGATTCGACGGCGGTCGCGCGCGAATCGGAGATCGTCATTTCGATCGTCCCGGATACGCCCGACGTCGCCAACGTGCTGTTCGCCGACGACGGCGTGGCCAAGGGCCTGTCGGCGGGCAAGCTCGTTATCGACATGAGCTCCATCTCTCCGCTGGACACGCAAGATTTCGCGAAGCGCATCAATGCGCTCGGCTGCGATTACCTCGATGCACCCGTCTCGGGCGGCGAAGTCGGGGCGCGCGACGCGACGCTTTCGATCATGGTGGGCGGGCCCGAGCAAGCGTTCGAGCGCGCGAAGCCGCTGTTCGATTTGATGGGCAAGAACATCACGCTGGTCGGCGATAACGGTGCGGGCCAAACCTGCAAGGTCGCCAACCAAATCATCGTCGCGCTCAATATCGAGGCCGTCGCCGAGGCGCTGCTGTTCGCGGCGCGCTCGGGCGCCGATCCCGAGCGCGTGCGTCGCGCACTGATGGGCGGGTTCGCCTCGTCGCGGATTTTAGAGCTGCACGGCGCGCGCATGACGGCGCGCACGTTCAAGCCGGGCTTTCGCGTCGACTTGCATCGCAAGGATTTGAATCTCGCCCTCGACGGCGCGCGCCGGCTCGGCATCGCACTGCCCCACACCGCCAGCGCACAACAGCTTTTCAGCGTATGCGCCGCGCACGACGGCGGCAGTTGGGACCACTCGGCGCTGCTGCGCGCGCTCGAAATCATGTCGAATTTCGAAATCGCGCAAGCACCGGCCGAAGCGGTTGCGGCATGACCGCCCGGCTAGCGCGCCTCGTTTAGGCGGCGCATAGCCCGTTCTGCAGCATTCGGCCGTTCGATGAAGATCGCACGGCCAGCACGTGGGGCGCCTCGCCGGCGCATACGCGGCAAGACCCGAGGGGCAACCCGGGCATCGTACGATGCCCGGCGCGTACGAGGTCGACACCGAGCATGCGCATGGCAGGCAAAAAGCCGCTTTCGGGCTGAGAGCGGCAGTGGGGTCCGCAGCGGCACTCGGCGACGCCGGGGAAGCCTTGGTCGGTCAGACGTCGTCGTCGGGTGTCCGCCTGTCGGATTGTCACGCATTCAACCGCCGCGAGCGCTAGGCTCGCGAGCGTCGACCGGTGCGCTCTGCGAGCCCGATATCCGGTCTCTTCAATACTTCAATACGTATCGAACATCCGCTGCAACGCCGGCGGTTCGTACGCGCCCGCGATCAGCGCGAGCATCAGCAGCACGCGCGCCTTGTACGGATTGAGCGAGCCGGCGCTCACGAACCCGAGCGCGTCGTCCGGCGCGGCGCCGTTGCGCATCACGTGTCCGGAGCCGACGCGCGAGGCGCGCACGACCGCGATGCCGTGTGCGCGGGCGTCGGCCAGCGCCGCTTGCACCGAGGCGTGGATCGAGCCGTTGCCCGTGCCTGCCACGACGATGCCGTGCACGCCGGCGGCCACGAGCGCATCGACGGCCGTGCGAGACGCACCGGCATAACTCGTCACGATCTCGACCACCGGCCAAGCCGCACCCGCGACGAAAGGCGTCCCCGTCGTGTGAGCACGCGTGACCGTTCGGGCGAATTCGACGCGCCCGTCCTGCACCCAACCCAATGCGCCGAGCTCGGGGGACTGGAAGGCGTCGACGGCATAGGTGCTCGTCTTCACGACGTCGCGCGCGCTATGGATTCGATTGTTGAAAGCGACCAGCACCCCCTGCCCCCGCGCGGAGTGCGAGGCCGCCACGGTGACGGCGCCGAGCAGGTTCAGCGGCCCATCGGCGGAAAGCGCCGAGGACGGGCGCATGGCCGCGGTCATGACGACAGGCTTGGGCGTCTTCACGGTCAGATGCAACGCGTAGGCCGTTTCCTCCAGCGTGTCGGTGCCGTGGGTGACGACGATGCCGTCGATATCCTCGCGCGCGGCCAGCGCCGCGATGCGCTCGGCGAGCGTCGTCCATAGCGAGGCTTCGAGATCCTTGCTGTCGATGCTCGCGACCTGTTGCGCTTCGATTTGGGCGACGCTCGCCAAGGCCGGCACGGCCGCGAGCAATTTGTCGACGCCGACGACGCCGGCTTGGTAGCCGGACGTTTGCGAAGCGTCGGCCGCCGAACCGGCGATGGTGCCGCCGGTGGCGAGCACGGCGATACGCGGCAACGCCGCGGGAGACGGGGAGGAGGAGGTCGTAATCATGGGCGCCATTTTAACCGCCCCGCTATCGCAGGCGAACGCCTCGTTTCACCTACCCGCCCCCGCGCGGGCTAGGGGCCGGTCAAGCGGCTTCGCGCAACTGCCCCGACATGCCCGCTTCCGACAACTGCGGCGCGAACATTTCGATGAAGCGATACGCGTAGGCGCGCATGAAGGCGCCCCGGCGCAAGCCCACCCGCGTCGTACTGCCTTCGAACAAATGCTGCGTGTCGAGTGCGACCAGCTCCGTGTCGCGTTTCGGATCGTACGCCATCGCCGCGACGATCCCCACGCCCATACCGAGTTCGACATAGGTCTTGATGACGTCGGCATCGATCGCCGTGAGCACGACGTCGGGCAGCGCGCCGATTTTCGCAAATGACGCGTCGATATGCGAACGGCCGGTGAAATCGCGGTCGTAGGTGACGATCGGATGATCCGCGACATCCTCGAGCGTCACGCGCTCGCGCGTGGCGAGCGGGTGACCCTTGGGCACGACGACGACGTGGTGCCACGAGTAGCAAGGGAACGTGACGATGTCGGAAAAGCGGTCGAGCGCCTCGGTCGAGATCGCGATGTCGGCTTCGCCGTCGATCAGCATTTGGGCAATTTGTTGTGGATTGCCTTGGCGCAGCGCGAGTTGAACTTTCGGATAAGCATGCGTGAATTCGCGCACGACTTTCGGCAGCGCGTAGCGTGCTTGCGTGTGAGTGGTGGCGACCACGAGGTGCCCCGACTGCTCGTCGGCGTATTGGCGGGCCACGCGACGCATGTTCTCCGCATCGAGCAGCATCCGTTCGATCAATTGGTGGACGGCCTTGCCCGGCTCGGTCAGCCCGGTGAGCCGCTTGCCGCGGCGCACGAAGATGTCGATCCCGAGTTCATCCTCCAGATCCTTGATCTGCTTGGATACGCCCGATTGCGACGTGAACAGCGCATTGGCGACTTCCGTCAGATTCAGATTGCGGCGCACCGCTTCGCGCACGAAGCGCAACTGCTGGAAATTCATGCGGGTGTCTCTCCGGAACAAGCGGAAACGTCGATTGGGCGACGGGCGCCGCGAACTCGGCGCCCCGGGTCGAGCCAGTCTAGGCGATGCCTTTTATTCCCATAACTACTGAATACTTATTTTTTTATAACTATAAGTATTAAGTCAGCACTCAGGGGTCGCAACACAGCACTTGATCTTCCGTCGATACTGTATAAAAATACAGCAACCTGTCTATCCATACAGTGCGACATGACCAAACTCACCGCAAGACAGCAGCAGGTATACGACCTGATCCGCCAGTCGATCGAGCACAGCGGCTTTCCGCCCACCCGTGCCGAAATCGCCGCGGCCCTCGGCTTTTCGTCGGCGAACTCGGCTGAGGAACATTTGCGGGCGTTGGCCCGCAAAGGCGTGATCGAATTGGCGGCCGGCGCTTCGCGCGGCATCCGGTTGCTCGCGCCCGAGGACATGCCCCATCAGTTCTCGCTGCCCCATCCGGCTTTGATGCAGCTTTCATTGCCGCTCGTCGGCCGCGTTGCCGCGGGCAGTCCGATCCTCGCGCAGGAGCACATTGCTCAGCACTACGCCTGCGACCCGGCGCTGTTCTCGAGCAAGCCCGATTACCTTTTGAAGGTGCGCGGGTTGTCGATGCGCGACGCCGGCATTCTCGACGGCGATTTGCTCGCCGTTCAGCGACGCACCGAAGCGAACGATGGGCAGATCATCGTCGCGCGCCTGGGGGACGACGTTACCGTGAAACGGTTGAAGCGCCGCCCCAACGGGATCGAGTTGATCGCCGAAAACCCAGACTACGAGAACATCTTCGTTCAAGCCGGCAGCGCCGATTTCGCGCTCGAAGGCATTGCGGTCGGGCTGATTCGCCCCTCCGAATTCTGATTCCGCACACGTTAGGGAGCCGCCATGGATCGCCTTGCCCGCCTTATGCCTTTTCGCGCTTTCGGTCGCTTGCGTCACTTGCGCGGGATCATCCCGTGCCCGCCGCTCGAAGCCGCCGCGCTCGGTCCCGCACGAACGCGTGAGGCCGACGCCATCCACGCGGACATGCAACCTGCCGCGCTGCCCGCATTCGCACGCGTGTCGCTCAATAGCGCATTGCATGCCGAGCCGTCGCGGCGCGCGCCGGTGCGTGTTTATCACGGCCCATCGCGCGTGATCTTGGTCGGCACGATCGACGCGGTTTGCAAGATGATCGATCGATGCATCGACGACGAGCGAGCAGGTGCGCCGGCGGCGCAATGGGGTTGAGATCCGCGCGGGGGTGCGCAAGGGGATCGTTTTGGCGCGGTCGCTGTCAATGAATATTGAACATCGATAAAGGCCATCCCTTCATGACCGCACAAAACCGTTCCTCCGCGCGAAAGCCGCTAACCGCGAGAATCGTCACCGGCGTCGTATTCATCGCCGCGGTGCTCGCCGTTTTTGCTTACGCGTCGCCCTATTTCGTGCTGAGCCGGCTGCGCGACGCCATACACGAGCGCGACACCGCAACCATCAACCGATATGTCGACTATCCCGCTTTGAGAGCGAGTCTCAAGGTGGAGGTCACCCAAATGCTGAGCCGGCGTGTCGATGCCGAGAAGCTCCAGCATCCGCTTACGGCGCTGGGCGCGCTCGTCGGCATGGCGTTCGTCAATCCGCTTGTCGACGCCTATGCGACACCGGACGGAGTGGCCGCGTTGCTCAAGGGTATGCCGCCACGAGGCGAGCCCGGAGAAGCGCCGCCCCCCGTTGGCGAACCGCAACCGGACCAAGGACAAGGGGCGCCTGCCGCGGCTGCATCCTCACCAGTCCAAGCGCCGGAGCCGCGTGCCAAGGCAAACGCGGGCTATCGAGATATCGACACGTTCGCCGTCTCGTACTCACGCGATACCGGCGGCGTGCCTTACAGTGTGATCTTCCATCGCCGGGGCTGGTTTACGTGGCAAATCGACGCGGTCCAACTCAATCCGTGACACGAGGATAAGCGGCGGGAGGCGTTGCACAGCGCCCGCCGCCAAAGTCGGGTCGCCCTCAACCGCCCGTGCCGCCTGCCGATACGGCTGTCGTATTCGTCTCCATGGGTTCCTGCTCGCGTGCGGCGGAGACTGCCACGAGAATGCTGCAGGACACGCGATCGAGAAGAAGCGTATTGCCCGAGCCCATCCACCATCGCGATAAACCGCTGCGCGCGCGGTGGCCAACCACGATCAGATCGACCTTCAGCTCATCGGCAAGATTGGCAATCTCGTCGATCGGGTGCCCGAAGGCGAAATGGCCGTGCGCTAGCACGCCGCGTTCGGTGAGCCAATCCACGCCTTCTTGAAGAATCTCGCGTGCGGCATCCTCGAACCGGCCGCAGGCAACGTCCGTCAGCAACCCGGCGCTTTGCGCGATGCTCGTGCGCATATCGACGACCGACAGCAAGTGCGTTTCCGCCTTGAGATCGAGCGCGAGATCGGCTCCGCAACGCAACGCCTTGCGCCCTTCGCGGGTGCCGTCATAGCACAGTAGGATTTTTTTGTAGCTCGCCATCATGGCCTCCGAGCCCGCGCGGATCGCGGTATGTCGTTTCAATCATGGTGCGCCGCATCTGGACTTGCAAGGCTAGGAAAACGCCTAGTTCCCGGCCGCCTATTTACGATCATGCCGCCCTTGCGCTGCACCGCATCAGCGGAACGTGCGCTGCCTACGCGAGGACGATGAAGCACGATGCAATAGAATGGGGCAGCGTCTGCCCTGAACTTGTGCGGCACCCCTCGTCCGTCCTCATGTCCAACAACACCATCGAATTTCGCGACGTGGTGAAGTACTACAGCGATAAGGCCGTCGTCGACGGCTTGTCGTTCCATGTTCCCGCCGGAGAATGCTTCGGTCTGCTAGGACCGAACGGCGCCGGTAAAACGACCACGCTCAAGATGTTGCTTGGCCTCGTCGAACCGGACGCCGGATCGATCGCGCTTTGCGGGTATGCCATCCCGTCCGGCGCGCGTTTTGCGCGTCAGCGCGTGGGCGTCGTTCCGCAGTTCGACAACCTGGACCCTGACTTCAGCGTGCGCGAAAACCTGCTCGTCTTCGGTCGTTACTACGGCCTATCCGCGAGCAAGACGCGCGCCATGGTGCCGGAGTTGCTCGAGTTCGCGCGTCTCGAAAGTAAGGCCGATGCGCGCGTCGGCGAACTTTCGGGCGGAATGAAGCGCAGGCTCACGCTCGCGCGCTCGCTGATCAACGACCCGGCGGTCCTGATTCTCGACGAGCCAACCACCGGGCTCGATCCGCAAGCGCGCCACTTGATTTGGGACCGGTTGCGATCGTTGCTCGCTCGCGGCAAAACGATCTTGCTGACGACGCATTTCATGGAAGAGGCCGAACGGCTATGCGATCGGCTATGCATCATCGAGGAAGGGCGCAAGATCGCCGAGGGCGCGCCGCGCGAACTCGTCGCCCAAGAAATCGGCTGCGACGTGATCGAAGTGTACGGTCCGGCGCCAACGGCTTTGCGCGACGAGTTGGCGCCGTTCGCGACCCGCACCGAAATCAGCGGCGAGACGCTTTTTTGCTATGTCCGTGATGCCGAGCCTATCCATGCGCGTCTGGCGGGGCGCACGGGCCTGCGGTACGTGCATCGCCCGGCGAATCTCGAAGACGTTTTTTTGAGGCTGACGGGACGCGAGATGCAGGATTGAACGCGAGAACGAAACCATGGATGCCCCCTCTTACGATGCGCGCACCCGCGCGCGCGACACGCTCGGACGGCCGCACGCGAACCGCTGGCGTCTAGCCCTACCAGCCAACGCGACGAATTGGGCCGCGGTTTGGCGACGCAACTATCTCGTTTGGCGCAAGCTCGCCGCCGCGTCGCTGATCGGCAACTTGGCTGATCCGATGATCTATCTGTTCGGCCTGGGTCTCGGGCTCGGCCTGATGGTGGGCCATGTCGACGGCGTCTCGTATATTGCGTTCCTGGCGGCCGGTACCGTCGGTTCGAGCGTGATGATGTCGGCCTCGTTCGAAGCGATGTATTCGGCGTTTTCGCGCATGCATGTGCAGCGAACGTGGGAAGCGATCATGCATACGCCGCTTACGCTCGGCGATATCGTCGCCGGGGAAATCGCCTGGGCCGCAAGCAAGGCGGTGCTTTCGGGCGCGGCGATCATGTTGGTGGCCGCGCTGCTTGGCTACGCGCGGTTTCCGTCGATGCTGCTTGCGCTGCCTGTCGTGGCGCTGGCCGGTCTCGCATTTGCGAGTCTCGCGATGATCATGACGGCGCTCGCCCCGTCGTACGATTTTTTTATGTTCTACCAGACGCTCGTGCTCACGCCGATGTTGTTGCTTTCCGGCGTGTTTTTTCCGTTATCGCAGTTGCCGCCGGGTGTTCGTCATGCCGCGATGGCGTTGCCGCTGGCCCATGCGGTGGAGCTGATACGGGCCGCGATGCTGGGGCGCCCAGTTGCAGACGCCCTCATCCATCTATCCGTGCTCGCCGCCTATGTGATCGTGCCGCTCTTCGCGTGCGCGCTACTGTTTAGACGCCGTTTGATGCGGTAGGACGCACTAGACGCTTCATTCTTCGTCGTCGTTCCACGGCACGTCGACATCGCTAAGAAAAGCGACCATCGCGAACGGACGCGCTTCGTGCCGGCCGACCTTGCCATCGGCGCGTTGCCATTCGACGCGAAACACGACCGACGGCGTATCGGCCAGCAGCCATACGGTGCGGATTTCGTCCGGATCGGCCTCGGCGACGGGGCCGTCGAGCGAGATCAGCAGCGTCTGAGGCCAGAGGCCGCCGTCGGGATCGTAAATGCGCTCGCCGTCGGGAATCGACGTGAACGCTTCGACGCCGATGGTGGCGCAAGCATCGACGACCATCTTGCCTAGCGCCTGCAAAACCGCCGTGGCGCGCACGGAGTTCGCCTGCCGGATCGCGAGGTCGCCGCGCGTCAATGCTTGCTCGAGTTTGGGGTGGGTCTTGTGTGTGCCCATGATGTGTGTTGGCTCGCTCGTTTCTCGGGTTGTTCTCGTCGGCGCCTCGTAGCCGCCGTCCAATGGACGAATCGTACCACCTGTCGTGCGCCGCTCCGCGGCTTCGCGCTCGCCCGAACGGCAGGCTCCGCGCTCGCCACCGTTTCATCGGCGCAATCTCACCGCAAATGTCCGCGCTCCGCCGAGGCGGTGGGTTCGTTTGTCCTAGATCTTCCAATGCAACCCTAGTGCAACACCCGTGCGTGTCACCATTGGCGGGCCGGAAACACGCGGGATGGAGTCGAAAAGTGATTGTGATCGAGGTCCAGTCCGTCTTCCTCTTCGACCGGAACCGATATGGCTTCCGAACGATCGCCGCAACGGGTGCGGACATAGCAAAAAAGAGATAAACTGATGACGTGGGAAGTGCAATTGACACCGTATGCAGAGGCCGAGTTACTAGCGTTACCTGCCGATATGCGCTCGCGTTTCCTGCATGTTGCAGAGCTGCTGGCCGAGTTCGGTCCACAACGCATTGGAATGCCTCATGTGCGCCACCTCGAAGGGAAACTTTGGGAAATCCGTATGACGGGCCGCGACGGCATTGCACGGGCCATATATTTCGCCCGCGCCGAACAGCGACTGGTCGTGTTGCACGTATTCGCAAAAAAGACGCAGAAGACGCCGCGCCGAGCCATCGAGACGGCCTATTGCCGGATGAAGGAGGACTGAATGATGACCGACCTCACTACCCTGAAGAAGCGCCTCCTAGCAGACGAAGCGACGAAAACCGAATACGAGGCGCAAGCACCGGAATTTGCCGTAGCTCGCGAACTCATTGCCGCTCGTGTACGCGCCGGTCTGACGCAGGAACAGGTCGCTGAGCGGATGCAGACGACGCAATCGACCATCGCGCGCATGGAGAGCGGACGTACGTTGCCGTCGCTGCGTACACTGTCCCGCTATGCGGAAGCGACGGGGAGCCGTGCGGTGGTGCGTCTCGAGACCGCAACTTAGCCGGAGTCCCAACAGACGCGTGTCGGATTTAGACCGCCGTTCACAACCGGAAGCTACCCGCCGCAACCCGAATTTAGGAAGCAATACACGCGCGCAAGGCTCAGGCTCGCTTGCTCGGCGAGTTGACTATCGGTTGGCCTAGGCGCCGATAGCTCCTTTCTGCATTGGTCGTAAGCTGCGAGCGCCTTGACGGTGGCGTCGTACGCGCTACCTTTTGCGCCTTTCATTGAATCCAGGGAATTCGCTCCCGAAATTGCCGCCACGACAACCGTCACTACCACCCAAATACGAGTCCAGCCGCCCATGTTGGCCTCTTCGTGTTGTTTGTCTTTTATGCTGATGGTAGGGGATAGCGGCCGGATTGCGTCGATAGCATTGGGGAACATCTCCGACGTGAGAGAAGAGTCATGTAGCGCGCTCGTGCTCGCCGACCTTTCCGGCACACCATGCAGTATGCTGCGAACTGCGATCGATGAAGTCCGGTTACACAGACGTCAGAAAGCAAAAAGCCCAGTCGCGAGGACTGGGCTTTTTGCTTGAATTCTTTGGGGTGGCTGATGGGACTCGAACCCACGACGACAGGAATCACAATCCTGGACTCTACCAACTGAGCTACAGCCACCATTGTTACTGCTGCTTCTTCGCTGCCGCAGCAACGAAGAAGCGAGATTATACGAATAGAATTGCCGCTTGCATAGCCCCTTAGCCGATAATTTCAGAAGGCTCGCGAAGATGGCTGCGCGCTTCCTCAAAAATCGATAGGTCGCCCTTTGCCAGCCGCTTGTTGTCGGAAAGCACCCGCCGCCAGCCTCGCGCGCCGGCCTCGCCTCGGTAAAGACCCAGCGCATGGCGTGTGATGGCACCGAGAAAGGTACCGCGCGCGAGTTCCGCCGCGCAGTATTCGATCAGGCCCGCCTCCACTTCGTCGCGCGTCTTCGCGCCTTCACCCTCGTAGAAACGCGCGTCCACGCCGGCCAGCACGAACGGGTTATGGTAAGCCTCGCGGCCCAGCATGACGCCATCCACGTGCTGCAAGTGAAAATCCACTTCGTCGAGCGTCTTGATGCCGCCGTTGATCACGATCTCGAGCGCCGGAAAATCGCGCTTCAGGCGATAGGCATACTCGTACTTCAAAGGCGGAATCTCGCGGTTTTCTTTCGGCGAGAGCCCCTTCAAGATCGCGTTGCGCGCATGGACGATGAACACCTCGCACCCGGCGTCGGCGATCGTCCCGACGAAGTCGCGCACGAAAGCATAGTCCTCGACGGCGTCGACGCCGACGCGATGCTTGACCGTCACGGGAACCGAAACGGCATCGCGCATGGCGCGCACGCAATCGGCGACGAGCTTCGGCTCGTTCATCAGACACGCGCCGAATGCCCCGCGCTGCACGCGCTCGGAGGGACACCCGCAGTTCAGATTGATCTCGTCGTATCCCCATTGCTCGCCGAGCTTGGCCGCGCGGGCGAGATCGTCCGGTTCGCTGCCGCCCAACTGCAACGCGACGGGCGCCTCCTCGGCCGTGAATGCCAGATGACGCGCCACGTCGCCGAACAAAAGCGCGCCCGTCGTCACCATTTCGGTATAAAGCCAGGTGTGGCGCGATATCAGCCGATGAAAGTAACGGCAGTGACGATCGGTCCAGTCCATCATGGGAGCGACGGAAACCCGGCGGGGACTGAGTGGAAGGCGTGGCGACATGGCGGATAGGACAAACGGCAAGCCCGTAATTTTACCTCAGCCGCTAGAATGGAGGCCGCGTGAACGCGGCGGGGTCTGCGAATATGCCGCTTTGCCGGCCCGCCGCCAGACATATAGGAGTTTCGGTCAATGAGCGACGGATCGTCCCGTCAGCGCCTCGCCGGGCGCGTTTTTCTCTTGCTGCTGCTAGCAACGCTGGCCGGGTGCAGCACATGGTTTGGGCCGCCGCCGCTCACCCCGGCGCAGGACCCCGACCTCAATGTGATGCCCGTCGAGCCGCCGCCCGAGCCCGCATCCGAGCCTCAGATATCCGCGCCCGTGGCGGCCTCCGCGCCTCGGGAAGCCCCGGAACGCAAGCGGGTAGCCCCCAAGCCCGTCTATCATCCGCCGCCAAAGCCGCAGCCCGCGCCGCCGCCCCCGCCCGTCAAGCCCGCGCCGCCGCCGCCGTTGATCTCGACCCGCACGCTTGCCGCGGGAGATACCCACGGTGTGCTCGACGCCCGCGTGCAGCGCCCCGACGGCAAGGTGATCGGCCGCGCCATCGACTTGATTGTCGATGCGGCCGGCAAACCGCGCGAGATGCTCGTCAACCTCGCGGGCTTTCTCGGTATAGGCGACCGTAAGATGCGCTTTCCTTGGCGCGATTTCCGCTTCGATCCGAAGCAGCGCACCGCCCCGATCACGCTCTCGATCGGCCCGAACGAGGCACCGGCCGCGGCCTCGGCGAAAGCGAAGGAAAAGGCCGCCGGCAAGCCGGCAGCCGCGGGCGCGAACGATGCGCACCTGCTCGGGGTGATCGATGCCACCACCGAACGCGGCAACGGCGAGCGCGTGGGCCGCGTCGTCGATGTACTCATCGACAGTCATGGAGAACCGCAAGCCGCCGTCGTGGACGTCGGCGGCTTGCTTCATGAGCGGCGCAGCATCGCGGCCGATTGGTCCGCGCTGCGCTTCGTCGCCAAGGACGACGCCCTCACGCTGCAAATGGATTTGTCGGACGCGCAGGTCAACGCCGCGCCGCCTTATGTTCCCAATCAACCGGTACGCGCGGTCGCACCGGCCGCGACCGATACGGCAGCCTCGGCTGGCCATCCTATAAGGTAACGAACGCGCAGATGGCAATTTCACGAAGTCTTCGCGCGCTCGACTGGCTGAACTTCTTTCTGGCGAACGTCCAGACCGGGTTCGGGCCTTTCATCGCGTCCTATCTGACCGCGAACAAGTGGACGCAAGGCGAGATCGGCATCGCGTTGAGCGTAGGCACGGCCACGGCGATGCTGAGCCAAGTGCCCGCCGGCGCCCTCATCGACGCGCTGCGTAACAAGAAGGCCGCCGGCGCCGCGGCAATCGTCGCGATCGCGGCGTGCGCCCTGCTGCTCGCCGCAAGCCCCACGTTGCTGCCGGTACTCGCCGCCGAGCTGTTTCACGGGTTCGCCAGTTGTATGCTGACGCCGGCGATCGCCGCCATTTCGTTCGCCCTCGTGGGCCGCCACGCATTGGGCGACCGGCTGGGGCGCAACGCGCGCTTCGCCTCGATCGGCAGCGCGTTCGCCGCGGCCGCGATGGGTGCGTTCGGCGAGTACTCGTCCGCGCGCGCCGTGTTCTGGCTCACCGCCGCCTTGACGGTGCCGGCCCTCATCGCACTGTCGATGATCGAGCACACGGGACGGGCCGCGTTCGGCACGCCGCGCGACGCGGGCGCGCCGCAAGCGCCCAAGGCGCCCGCGCCGGACGCACGCGAGCATCGGGAAAGCATCAGCTCGCTGTTGCGCGATCGCCGCGTGCTGATCTTCGCCGCCTGTATCGCCCTGTTCCATCTGTCGAATGCGGCGATGCTGAACCTCGCGGCCGGCGAAGTCACGGCCCATATGACCGATAACGTCCAGCTCGTCATCGCGGCCTGCATCATCGTGCCGCAAATGGTGGTGGCGGCGATGTCGCCGTGGGTCGGCCGCTCGGCCGAGCGCTGGGGCCGGCGGCCGCTTCTGGTATTCGGGTTCGCGGCGCTGCCGGTGCGTGCACTGCTCTTCGCCGGTGTCTCGAGCCCCTATCTGCTCGTACCGGTGCAGTTGCTCGACGGTATCAGCGCGGCTGTCTTCGGCGTCATGTTGCCGTTGATCGCGGCCGACGTCGCGGGCGGCAAGGGCCACTACAACCTTTGCATCGGCCTGTTCGGACTCACGGCCGGCATCGGCGCGACGTTGAGCACGCTCGCCGCGGGTTTCGTTTCCGATCGCTTCGGCAACATGGTCAGTTTCATGGGCCTGGCAGCGGCCGGCGCGCTCGCGGTGCTGCTCGTTTGGGCCGCGCTGCCCGAGACGCGCGACGAGAGCGAACCAGGCCCGGCCGAGCGCGCGCGCGAACCGTCGACGACCTAGGCCTCGAGCCCGCGCCGCATCAGCGTTACGACTCGCGCGGCCACGCGCAGATCAACTCTGCATCGACGGCCGCGCGCGCCGCGCCGAGCGCATGCTCGGCGGCGCCGCGCTCCGTCGGCCACGTTTCGTCAACGGCCAGCAAACGCCAATCGAGCGCGATTTCGTTGTCGCGCAAGACGCGAAAATGCGACTTCAAGCCTGTCGCGACCTGCTCGACGCTCGCTTCGAGCGTAAATCCGCGATAGCGCTCGACATAGTCGCCCATATCGATACCGTTCGGTTCCATGGCCGCGTCTCCGATACCGTCTCGACGTGCTCGCGAGGTCGCCTAGTCGCAATCCCCGGACAAATATTTGCGCCCGTCGCAGGTGATTTCGATCACCCCGCCGCCGGTTTCGTCGGCGAGGCCCGCACCCATCAACTCGGCCGCGATCGATGTGGAAACGAGCGGCGGCGCCTGACCGACGCCGACTTCATCCAAGCGCCGTAACGCCTCGACCGCTTCAGGACTCAACGATTTGGACATGGCCCACTCCTCATCATGCGCAATCGCTCTTTCAGAGTAGCATTTTCTGAGCGTTGCGCAGGCCGCCGCGCCGCGCGCGGACGGGCGTTTGCGCAAGCCCCGCCTATAATGACGCTCGTTTCGATCTTCGCAAGCTCGTACGGGCCGCGCGTTGCGCCGCCCGCATCAAGGACACTCGCCCCGCACTACATGCAAAAGTTCATTCTGCCTTTCGTCTCGGGATTTCTCGCCGCGCTGTTTTTCCGGGAAGCGACGCTCGGATTGCTGCATGCGGCGGGCTTGATAGCGGCCACGGGCTTCTCTACCAATCCATTCCAGCCGCTCGGCATTCCCGAATTCATCGCGAATGCGATTTGGAGTGGCGCGTGTGCCGTGCTGATGGCGTGGCTGCTGCGTGTCGGTCCGGAGAGCATGGCGCCTTGGCTGCCGGCGTTCGTGTTCGGCGGCATCGTCCTCACCGCCGCGCGCATCTTCGTCGTCGATCCCGCGCGCGGCATCTGGCCGAGCGGCAATATGCTGCCGCGGCTCGCCGTGGGCTTCGCGGCGAACGCGGTATGGGGATGGGGAGCGCTCGTGTTCATGCGCGCCTTCATGCGCCCCGGGCAAGAGCAATCCTAAGCCGCGCGCGACGCGCGCTCTACCCCAGCAAGTGGTGCAGCGGATGGCCGTCGAGCGGCCATGAACTGACGAACATATGCTCGACTTCGGCGCGCGTCACGTCCTCGATTCGGGCGATACGCCATACGGGACGATCGTCCTTGTCGACGATGCGGGCACGCACGCCTTCGATGACGTCGCCATGATCGAACATGGATCGCGTCAAATCGAGATCGCGCCGTAGACAATCGGACATCGGCCCCTCCGCGCGCGTGACGACCTCGAGCGCGACAGCCATCGATAGCGGCGATCGATCGCGCATCGTACGAATCGCCTCCTGCGCCCATTCGCGCCCGCCGGGCTCGGCCTCCGACTCGAGCGACGCGAGGATGGCCGCGACATCGGGTTGACTGAAATGCCGATCGATCCACCCGCGAGCGGCCGATAGGGAGAGCGCGTCTAACGGGTCGCCTTGCCGACGGTGCGCAACGGGCGCGGTGCGGCTGACGAACCGGTCCACGCACGCGCAAACGTCTCGCGCGCCGGCCAACGGCGCGTGAGCGAGCGCCTCGATCAGCGCGGCAATGGCCGACGTATCCAAATACGCATCGGCCAATCCGGCATACAGCGCATCGGCCGCCCCGATCGTCGCCCCCGTCACCGCCAGATAGCGGCCCAGCGCGCCGGGCGTGCGCGCGAGAAACCAACTCGCGCCCACGTCGGGGAAAAAGCCGATGCGTGTCTCGGGCATCGCCATCTTCGTCGTCTCGGTCACGATCCGCATCCCGCCCGTGCGATGCGCTCCCTGCGAGATGCCCATGCCGCCGCCCATGACGACGCCTTGCATCAGCGCGAAGTACGGTTTCGTGTACGTGAAAATCGCGTGATCGAGCGCGTATTCCTCGGTAAAGAACGCGTCGCGCGCGGCAACGTCGCCGCGGCGCCCCGCCTCATAGAAAAAGCGTACGTCGCCGCCTGCGCAAAATGCGCGCGGATGCAAGCTGCGAGCCACGACAGCAAGCACTTGCGGGTCGTCGCGCCATGCGTCCAACGCAGCGTGGATCGCACGAATCATCTGCAGCGAAAGCGCATTGAGCGCCTGCGGCCGATCGAGCTCGATGAAACCGATACGGTTTTCGACCCGGGTATGAACTTCGTCGCATGCACTGGGAATCGGTGTGGGCGTGGACATGGGCGGCCGGCGAAGAGTCGATAAACGATCAAGGTAGCATGCGCCGGCCTTGCGCGGAAACCGGCGAGCCGTGCCCGGTTTTTGCTGCGCAATGGTGGCCAGACATTCTTGCGAGCGCCACCCCATGGACCAGTACTTTCTCCACGACCGCCCGGTACCGGAACCCGAGGCATCGACCGCATGGTTCGACTACGCCGAGCGCCACGGGATCAACGTGCCGCGCGCGATCAGCTTATGGGAGGACGCGGCAACTCCGGAAGGCGAAGCGAGCCGGCAAACAGTGGCGCAAGCTGGCATCCGCGTGCTCGTCGATCGAGGCGGCCGCGGCGAGCCGTGACTTGCGGGCCGGCGAGCATCGTCGCGCTCAGTGCGCTTGCATCTTGGAGAAAACGTTGAGCACGACGACTCCCGCGACGATCAGCGAGAGCCCCGCCACGGCCGCGAGATCAGGAACTTGCCGATATAGCACGATCGCGACGAGCGTAATGAGGACGATACCGACGCCCGACCAAATGGCATAGACGATGCCGACCGGCATCGATTTGAGCGTCATCGACAGACAGTAGAACGCGAGCCCGTACCCCGCCACGACGATCAGCGCCGGCGCCAATCGCGTAAATCCTTCGGATGCACGCAGCGCAGAGGTGCCGATGACCTCGGCGACGATCGCGACCGCAAGCCAGACATAAGCGGAGCCGCGCATCGATCAGACCTTGTCGAGCGCGAGCGCGGCGAAATCGTGCTCCAGCTCGGCGCACAAGGCCTCGACGACGAGCTCGTGATCGGCACGCTGCGTAAGCCCGGACACCGTGACGGAGCCGATCACGCCGACACCCGCCAGCGTAATCGGAAAGGAACCGCCTGCCGCCGCATACTCGGCGGCAGGCAGGCCGTATTTCTCCGCGAGCGTCGCGCCGGTGTGCTGCAAACGCAGACCCACCGCGTATGAGCTACGCCGGAAATGAGCGACCACATTGCCTTTGCGGCGCACCCACGCCGAGTTGTCGGGCGCGGTGCCGTCCAGCGCGGTAAAAAACAGCGGCAGCCCGAACGTGCGGATATCGATCGCGATCGCGTGATTACGGGCGATGGCCAACTCGCGCAGGAAGACGCCGAGCGTCCATGCGCGCGCCGCATCGAAGCGCGGGAAGACGAGCGTGTGCTCCTGATGAGCAATGGCTTGCAGG
This sequence comes from Trinickia dabaoshanensis, assembly GCF_002879885.1. Classification (GTDB taxonomy): domain Bacteria; phylum Pseudomonadota; class Gammaproteobacteria; order Burkholderiales; family Burkholderiaceae; genus Trinickia; species Trinickia dabaoshanensis. The sequence goes on along the minus strand of NZ_PNYA01000017.1, from coordinate 66,175 downwards.
TCGTGTTCGAGGTTCATGAGGCGATTCTAGCGTACCGGCGACACGCGGGCATTCCCGAACGCGCCGCCAATTTGCTCGGCTCCGCCGATTTTTGTTGTAACGCATTCTGGTTTCCCCTATAATCTCATCTTTCGACGGACGCGGGGTGGAGCAGTCTGGCAGCTCGTCGGGCTCATAACCCGAAGGTCGTAGGTTCAAATCCTACCCCCGCAACCAAGCGCTCATGCCAAAGCGCAGCATTATCGAAAGAATCTGAAAGGTCCGCGCGAACGCGCATCTTTCAAAAACATCGAAGCCCGATCCCCGATCGGGCTTTTTTGTTTTCCGGGCCCCTCCTAATACCAATATTCGACCAACTTGCGGATACCTCATCCGTCACAACCCTTTATGCATTCCGGTTTCCTATTGCAGGCACTACCCTCCCCTCATATCGTTGAGCGCGCAACAGTTATGTCCGCATGTCGAGCACGCATGCTCGCCGGCTAACCCACAACAACGGTACGAGATGGAGACCTCAGTGAGCAGCACGCCCCAATCAACCGGCATTGCCGGTTCGCCGCCGTTCCTTTCCAAACAGGCAACCATCGCCAAGCCGGGTTTCTCGCGCTGGATGGTGCCGCCCGCCGCGCTCGCCGTGCACCTGTGCATCGGGCAGGCGTATGCGTTTTCCGTGTTCAACGGCCCGCTCACCAAGGTGATCGGCATCACGCAGTCCGCCCCCGGCGACTGGTCCCTCACGACGCTCGGCTGGATCTTCTCGCTCGCGATCGTCTTCCTGGGGCTGTCGGCCGCCTTCGCGGGCAAATGGCTCGAGCACGTGGGCCCGCGCCGCACGATGCTCACGGCCGCGTGCTGCTTCGGCGGGGGCTTCCTCGTTTCCGCCCTCGGCGTCTGGCTGCATCAAATCGTGTTGCTTTATCTCGGCTATGGCGTCATCGGCGGGATCGGACTCGGGCTCGGATATGTTTCGCCCGTCTCGACGCTGATTCGCTGGTTCCCCGATCGCCGCGGCATGGCCACGGGAATGGCGATCATGGGCTTCGGCGGCGGTGCGATGATCGCGGCGCCCCTTTCCGTCGCGCTGATGAATCACTTCAAAAGCGCCACCAGTGTGGGCGTGGCCGAAACGTTCGTCGTGCTCGGCATCGCCTATTTCATTTCGATGACGATCGGCGCGATGGCCATTCGCGTGCCGCCCGCCGATTGGAAGCCCGCGGGCTGGGTGCCGCCGGACACCAGTCACAAGATGATCACGCGCAATCACGTGCACATCGACCGTGCCTTGACGACGCCGCAGTTCTATCTCGTGTGGCTCGTGCTGTTCCTGAACGTCACCGCCGGCATCGGCATTCTGGGTCAGGCGTCCGTCATGATTCAGGAGAGCTTCAAGAATACGGTGAGCGCCTCGGCGGCCGCGGGCTTCGTCGGTTTGCTGTCGCTGTTCAATATGGGCGGCCGATTCGTCTGGGCTTCGTCGTCCGACAAACTGGGCCGCAAAAACACGTATTACGTGTTCTTCGCGCTCGGCGCGCTGCTCTACTACCTTGTCCCGAGCTTCGCGCAGTCGGGCAACATCGCCCTGTTCGTGCTGTCCTATTGCGTGATTTTGTCGATGTACGGCGGCGGCTTCTCGACGGTGCCGGCTTACTTGGCCGATTTGTTCGGCACGGCGTTCGTCGGCGGCATTCACGGCCGCCTGCTCACGGCATGGGCGGCCGCGGGCGTGGCGGGCCCCGTGCTCGTCAATTACATCCGCGCCTACGAAGTCGCTCACGGCGTGGCCAAAGCCGATGCGTACACGATGACGGTCCATATCATGGCCGTGCTGCTCGTCGTCGGCTTCGTCTGCAACCTGCTCGTCAAGCGCGTCGATCCCGCTCACCACATGAGCGACGACGAGCTCGCGGCCGAACGCTAAGGAGACCCAAGTCATGCAAAACGCCACGCAAACCCCGCGGCAAACGAGTGCCGTCAGTCTGATCGTGTTTTGGGCCTACGTGCTCATCCCACTGACTTGGGGCGTCGTCAATACCCTCAAACAAGCGATGAAACTGTTCGGCTGAACGCGCCTCGCGTACCACTCGAGCAAGCCGGGCCCCGCCCGGCTTTTTCGTTTGCGGGCGCGGCGTCCGAACATCACGCGCATCGCGCTGCAGCGGGCACGCCCGGTGATACACTCGCATCACCCAGTTCCGCACCGTCCCTATGAAATTCTGCTCAGTCTGCGGCCAAGCAGTCAGCTTACGCATCCCTGCCGGCGACAACCGCGAACGCTTCGTTTGCGAAAACTGCGGCACCGTGCATTATCAGAATCCGCGCAACGTCGTGGGCACCGTCCCGGTTTGGGAAGACAAGGTGCTGCTGTGCCGGCGCGCGATCGAACCGCGCTATGGCTACTGGACGTTGCCGGCGGGCTTCATGGAAATGGGCGAAACAACGGCGGAAGCGGCCGCGCGCGAAACGCTCGAGGAAGCCGGCGCGCGCGTGGAGGTGCAGCACTTGTTCTCGTTGCTGAACGTGCCGCACGTGCATCAGGTGCATTTGTTCTACCTCGCTCGCTTGCTCGATATCGACGTCGCAGCGGGCGAAGAGAGCCTGGAAGTGCGTCTGTTCGACGAGGCCGAGATTCCTTGGGACGATATCGCTTTTCCGACGGTGGGGCAGACGCTGCGTTTCTTCTTCGCCGACCGTTCGGCCGGTACCTACGGCCTGCATACGGGCGATATCTTTCGCTCCTTGCGCGACGGATGATCGCGCGCCGCCGTGCTGCTTGCATGACGAGGCCCTAGCATGGTTCCCTGGCTAAGCCCCGACGACCCCTTCCCGCCCGTCGCGCGGGCGCTCGGCCGCGCGAGCGGCGCGCCCGGCTTGCTGGCCGCGAGTTCCGATTTGCTGCCTTCGCGGCTCGTCGATGCGTATCGCCAAGGCATCTTCCCCTGGTATTCCGACGGGCAGCCCGTTTTATGGTGGAGCCCCGATCCGCGAATGGTGCTGCTGCCGCGCGAATTCAAAGTCTCCCCCTCGCTACGCAAAACGCTCAAGCGGGTGCTGAGCGATCCGCGTTGGGAGATACGCGTCGATGCGGATTTCCCGGCCGTCATGCGCAGTTGCGCCCAGTCGCCGCGCCGTGGCCAACAGGGCACCTGGATTACCGACCAGATCCTCGACGCTTATACTTCTCTGCATCGCATCGGCGATGCGCACAGCATCGAAACCTGGCTCGACGGCCGGCGCGTGGGTGGCCTGTACGGCGTATCGCTCGGCCGCATGTTCTTCGGCGAATCGATGTTCGCCGAGGTCAGCGACGCATCGAAAATCGCGCTCGCGGCGCTCGTCGGTCACCTGCGCCGTCACGAAATAGAAATGATAGACTGCCAGCAAAATACGCCGCATCTCGCGTCTTTAGGAGGGCGCGAGATCGCGCGCAAGACGTTCGTCGCCCATGTGCGCACCGCTGTGGCCGCGGCTTCCATTCCGTGGCAATTCGATAAGGCGGCGCTGCTCGAAGTCCTGCCGCATGCGGTGTAGCTTGACGCGCGTGCCGCCGCTCGCCGATGCCCGAGGCGGCCCGTTGGAACAACGGATAATGCATTGAGAGCCGCCGATGACTCACCCGAATGAGCTGCCGCTTTCACCGCTTTCCGCGCTGCAGTTTTACGCCACCGCGCCGTATCCCTGCAGCTATCTGGAAGGACGCATCGCGCGCTCGCAAGTCGCGACGCCGAGCCATCTCATCAACTCAGACGTTTATACCGACCTCGTCAAAGCCGGTTTCCGGCGCTCGGGCGTCTTTACCTATCGACCTTACTGCGAAGGCTGCCGCGCCTGCGTCCCGGTACGCGTCCCGGTTGCCGCATTCGCGCCGAACCGCACCCAACGCCGAGTATGGAAACGGCATGGGGCGCTGGTTGCCGCCGTCTCCCCGCTGCATTACGAGGAAGAGCATTACACGCTCTATATGCGCTACCAGGCGGCGCGCCACGCAGGCGGCGGCATGGATCGAGACAGTCGCGATCAATACGAGCAATTCCTTTTGCATAGCCGCATCAACTCGCGTCTCGTCGAATTTCGCGAGCCGGCCAACGCGCCGATCGACCCGGGCGTGCTGCGCATGGTCAGCATGATCGATATCCTCGGCGACGGGCTCTCCTCCGTTTATACGTTTTTCGAGCCCGACGCCGTCCATGCGAGCTACGGCACCTACAACATCCTTTGGCAAATCGAGCAAGCGAGGAGCTTGGGGCTGCCGTACGTCTATCTCGGCTATTGGATCCGGGAAAGCCCCAAGATGGCCTATAAATCGAACTTCCGGCCGCTAGAGGGCCTCGTGGACGGACGCTGGGGGCCGCTGGCGCCGACGGAGCGACCGTAAGGCGCGCGATCGATGCCCCATGCGGATACCGGTAAAATAGCGCGCTTCACATTTCCTAAACGCCGGCCCTCTAGTGTTCAGCTCCCTTTACCCGCTCGTCCGCTCCCGCCTCTTTCGCATGGACGCGGAAGATGCCCACCACCTCACGCTCGGCATGCTCGGCGCCGCGGGCCGCACCGGTCTCGCGCGGCTACTGGCGCCGCATGTACCCGACTTGCCGCGCACCGTGATGGGCATTGCCTTCCGCAACCCGGTCGGCCTCGCCGCGGGGCTCGATAAGGAAGGCGCTTGCATCGACGGGCTCGCGGCGCTCGGCTTCGGTTTCATCGAAGTGGGCACCGTCACGCCGCGGGCGCAGCCGGGCAACCCTCGCCCGCGCATCTTCCGTCTGCCCGAGGCCGGCGCGCTCATCAATCGTATGGGCTTCAACAATCGCGGCGTGGATCAGTTCGTGAAGAACGTGCAAGCCGCACGCTATCGGGGGCCCCTGGGCCTGAACATCGGCAAAAATGCCGATACGCCGATCGAACGCGCGGCCGACGACTATCTGTACTGCCTCGAACGCGTGTACCCGTTCGCGAGCTATGTCACGATCAATATCTCGTCGCCGAATACGAAGAACCTACGGCAACTGCAAGGCGCGGACGAACTCGATGCGCTGATCGGCGCGCTGAAGGACAAACAGCAGCGACTCGCCGATCTGCACGGCAAGCTCGTGCCGCTCGCGCTGAAGATCGCGCCCGATCTCGACGACGAACAGATCAAGGCGATCGCCGATACCTTGCTTCGCCACCGGATCGAAGGGGTCATCGCGACGAACACGACGCTCTCGCGCGCGGCTGTCGCGGGCATGGCGCATGCGGACGAAACCGGCGGCCTGTCGGGCAAGCCCGTGTTCGACGCTTCGAACGCCGTCATCCGGAAGTTGCGAGCCGAAGTGGGCGAAGCGGTGGCCATCATCGGCGTGGGCGGCATCGCGTCGGGGCAAGACGCCGTGGCCAAGCTCGCCGCGGGCGCCTCGCTCGTGCAGCTCTACACGGGCTTCATCTATCGCGGGCCCGCGCTCGTGAGCGAATGCGTCGAGGCGATCGCGAACGCCGATGCGGCTCGCATATAAACATAAACAAACGATATTTCTGACCTGATTGCAATTTCGCTATCATGGCTGCACCCGCAAGCGCCCCTTTTCCGGCGCTTCGCAAAGGAGACTGAAACTATGAAATTTGCGACGTTCAAGAAGATCCTGACCGCCGGTGTGGCCGGCCTCACTTTCGTGGCGGCGACCGCTCACGCCCAAGACCTGCTCGATCAGGTCAAGGCCCGCGGCACGCTGCGCATCGGCTGCGAAGGCACGTTCCCGCCGTTCGATTCGAAAGCCGCGAACGGCGAGCTGGTTGGGTTCGACGTCGACATTGCGAAGGCCGTCGCCGGCAAGCTCGGCGTCAAGCCCGAGTTCATCACGACCGAGTGGAGCGGCATCATCGCCGGCTTGCAAGCAGGCAAGTTCGACGTGATCGTCAATCAAGTGGGCGTGACGCCCGAGCGTGAAAAGGTGCTCGACTTCTCGCCGGGCTACACGTTCTCGGGTGCCGAGCTGATCCAGCGCAAGAACGATGACCGACAATTCAAGTCGCTCGAAGACTTGAAAGGCCATAAGCTCGGCGTCGGCCTCGGGACGAACTACATGGATATGGCCAAGGCCGTCGCCGGGATCGACGTGAAGACGTATCCGGGCGCACCCGAGTATCTGAGCGATCTCGCGGCCGGGCGGATCGACGCGGCGCTGAACGACCGCTTGATGGTGGCTTACCTGCTCAAGAACTCGCAATTGCCGTTGCGCCCGGGCGCGATGGTCGGCACGGGCAATCCGTCCGCCATTCCGTTCAAGAAAGACAATCCGAAGTTCGCGAAGGCGATTTCCGACGCGATGACTCAGCTCGAAGCCGATGGCACGTTCGCGAAGATTTCCGAGAAGTGGTTCGGCATCGACGTGACCAAGCCGGTCGCCAAGTAATCGGCTCGTTCGGCATTCGAACGCGTGAGGGCGGCATCGAGGCGATGCCGCCCTTCGCTTTTGTGCCGCCCAAGTCCTCTTGAACAACACACGCCATGTCCACCACTTCCCTGCTCGTCCAATCGATGCCCGTGCTCGCGCAGGGCGCCGTCTTGACGGTCAAATTCGCGGTTCTCTCGATGATCTTCGGGCTGATCGCGGCCGTCGTCCTCGCGCTGATGGGCATCAGCCACAGCAAGCCGCTCAATTGGATCGCACGGCTGTACGTGAGCGTCATGCGAGGCACGCCCTTGCTCGTGCAGATCTTCGTCATTTATTACGGACTCCCAAGCATTGGGATTTCGCTCGATCCCACGCCCGCGGGCGTCATTGCCCTATCGGCGAACGTCGCGGCTTATCTGTCGGAAAGCATGCGCGGCGCGATCAACGGTATTCACCGTGGCCAATGGCTCGCCGCCTATAGCCTGGGCCTGTCGCGCCGGCAAACGCTGCGTTACGTCATCGGGCCGCAAGCACTGCGCATCGCCGTGCCCAGTCTCTCGAACAGCCTCATCAGCCTGATCAAGGACACGTCGCTCGTCTCCGTCATCACCGTCACGGAATTGCTGCGTAGCGCACAGGAGATCATCGCTTCGACCTATCAGCCCCTGCCGCTGTACCTCGCCGCGGCGGCGGTCTATTGGGTGCTGTGCCAGGTGCTCGAATGGGTGCAGCACACCTACGAACGCAGGCTTGCGCTCCCTACGCGACACTGAGCGCGCACGCGCCGATCAGTTGGAGGCTACCGACTGGTCGAGCGGCGCGCCGAACCGGTTCACGCGCGGCAGAAAGAAGTGAGCGGGATCGAGCGAGAAGGCCACGTTGCGCGCGCGGCCCATCACTTCTTTGCGCGGGATGAAGCCGAAGTAACGCGAGTCGGCGCTATCGTCGCGATTGTCGCCTAGCATGAGGTACTCGCCGGCCGGCACGGTGACGGGACCGAACGAGCTCACGGGGCTCGGCGCCATCGGCGATAGGCGTACCACGTGCGATACCCCGTCGAAGCGTTCCGTCAAATAGACAGCCTGGCCGGACGCGACGTCGGGCATCGGTGCCTGGGCAATCGGACGATAGTCGGCGCGCACGCCGTTCACATACAGCACATTCTCACGCAACGCGATCACATCGCCCGGCACGCCGATGACGCGCTTCACGAGTAATTCGTGGGCGGCCTTCGAATCGACCGTCACGATATCCCCACGCTTGGGGTCGGCCAAATGCGCGATATCGATATGCGTGAGCGGCACGCGTAAGTCGTAAGCCATCTTGTCGACGAAGATCCGATCGCCGATGCGAATGGTCGGGAGCATCGATCCCGTAGGCACGACGTTCCAATCGGCAATCGCGCTGCGGAAAAGCACCATCAAAAACAAAAAGGCGACGAGGTTCTTATTCGATCGCCAGAGATTGGCGAGATAGTTGGACATGCTAGCCGCTCCTTGCGGGACCTTGAGACTTCGCGCAGCCGTCAACGCGCAGCAACAACGCCTTGCTCGCGATGCGGCGATCGAGTTGGCGCATCGTAGCATGTCTCGTTCGAGCCCAACGGCCAGGCAAGCCGTTACTCGCCGGGGAATTTCAAGCCGAGCGAGGCCCGCGCGGCATCGCACATCGAGATCATGTGCCGCGACTTCTCGTGCGTCATGACCGGGCTCTCCAACGCCCCCGCACGAATCAAGTCGCAAAAATGCTCCGTCTCGTAGTTGAGCCCGCCGCCTTCGAACGGCACGTTCAATTCGACCACGCGCCCGCCGGCATAACTGACCGTCGCCCGCACCGGATTCCACCACTTCTCGTGGATCCAGACATGCCCGAGCGTTCCCGCGAGCAGCGCGTCGCCCTTGCCGTCGAGATCGAGACCGCAAAAGATTTGAGCGATGCCCGACTCGTGCCGGCAATGGACGCTCGCGAACGTATCGACGCCCGAAGGCCCGAGGCGACCGAACGTTTGCACGTCGAGCGGCGCGCCGAGCCAATCGACCGCAAGAAACATTTCGTAAATGCCGATGTCGAGCAGCGCCCCGCCGCCTTCGTTCAGCGAAAAGGAGGGATGCTCGTGCGGGACGTCGGCGACCGCGAACCCCGCCCGCACGAGGCCGACCGGACCGATCGGGTCGTCGCGCAGATGCTCGCGCAGCTTGCGGTAAAGCGGGAAGAACGGCGGCTTCATGGCCTCCATGAACAGACGCTTCGAGGCGCGCGCCGCCTCGAGGACGGCTTCGAGCTGCCGCAGGTTCAGCGTCGCGGGCTTCTCGCAGAGCACGTGCTTGCCTGCCGCCAGAGCGGCCCGCGCGAAATCCGCGTGGGTGTCGTTCAACGTGGCGATGTAGACGGCATCGACATGGCTTGCCAAGAGTTCGTCCAAACTCGCGCTCGGCTGCCCGCCGTGGCGCTGCACGAACGCATCCACGCTCGATGCGCGGCGCGACCAGACGCGAGCGATGCGCGCGTCGCGTACGTGAGCCAGCCCCTGGGCAAAGCGATGGGCGATACGCCCCGCGCCCACGATGCCCCACTCGATCGTTCCTGTTTCGTTCATCGTCGAATCATTTCCTCGTTGGATGGCCGCCGATCGGGACACGCTTGCGTCCCTGACCGGAACGCCCGCCATCATAAGACGGGCACGATTGCGATGCGTTCTACTTTGCCGAAACGAAAGAATCGACGAATCCTTGCCTCAAATGAAAAGACCGGCGCATCATGGCGCCGGCCTTGCGTGCGATGCACGAACGATCATCTCCGGTTCGGCATTTCCACCGAAAACTCTCGACTGATTTCATCCGCCGCAAAGTCGATCACGGCCAGCGCCGCCGCTTCGGCTTCCTTCGGATCTCGACGCTCGACCGCCTCGACGAGCCGCTCATGCGTGCGCACGGAGATCTCCCACGCTCCCGGCTTTTGACTGAGCATGGGGTGCGTGGCCGACAACGCGCCGCGAATGATGGCCGCCATCTGTTGGAAGAACTGGTTGCCGCTCGCATGGACGATGCGCGTATGCAACAGTTCGTCGGCGGCTTGGTAGCCCGCATCGCCGGGCGCCAGCGTTTTAAACACTTCAAACGCCTCGCGGATCGAGGCCACTTCCGAGACGCTTGCGCGCGAAGCGGCCTGCGCCGCGGCGCGCGGCTCGATCAACATACGAAACTCGATCACGTCGCGCATGAATTGCGGATCGGGCTTGGCTCGAAAGCGCCAATTCACGACGTCCTCGTCGATCATGCGCCAGTCGCGCATCGGCCGAATCCGTGTGCCCACCTTGGGCCGAACGTCGAGCATATCGCGCGCAAGGAGCATCGAGAGCGCTTCGCGCATGACCGTCCGGCTCACGTCGAACTCTTTCGATAGCACGTCCTGCGGCGGCAAGATCGCGCCGTATTTTTCTTCGACGATCCCGCTGACGAGCCCGTCCATGACCTTGCTCACCAGCGAACGATCTTTGCCCTGCTCCATAAGTCCCCCCGATGCGCCCTGCGACGCTTCTTTGCCTGATCCATTGCGCACCTCCCGCCAAACCTCGGCCGGTAAGCGTTACGGTGCTTCGATCCGTCGCGTTGCGCCATTGGGAAACGCCTGAACAGGGTTATCCCTCTGACGAAATCGGCGCGTGCCCCGCACGGAATCGATCCGCGTGCCTGGGCGTCGCGACGGCGCGCTCCCCTTTATTTCGGATACCTGCATAATTTCGCGAGCATAAGAACCGAACCTTGACCTAGCTCACGTCCTCGATACATTCGACCATAAGCGAAACGTTTCGTTGTCCGAAACAACATACGACGAATCGCCATGGCTGCACGGTACGTCGCTCGCAACCGTAATACCGTTCGCCATCGCACTCACATCGATCAGTTCATTGGCCATTGGGGAAATCACGCAACGACACGGCGTTTTGGCCATGTCTCAACAATGACTCATTTACGGCGGGGGGCGTTTTGCGGCTGCAAGCCATGCCCACTGCCCTCGAAAAGGGCCCTGCGCGCGGGCAACCGCCTCTCGCCGCCCATGTCTCATCGCATCGAACTCCAAGCCGATCAAGCATTTGGCGGGACTACTTGAACGTGCTCTGCAACACGAACGAGGCCCGGACGGATGTCCAGATTTGAAACAAAAAGCGGGGGTAGCGCACATAGCGCCCGGCAGGGCCACGTCCGCACCGGGCGAGGCCCCATTGGCACCGGGCTTGGCACGATCCTCGCAGCAGGGGGCGCAACCGAGCGCTGCCGCACAGACGGCGCACCGGCCAGGGAGAGAGGCCGAAACGACGCCGGGACGTACGAGGATCATCAGTCGATAGTGCGATCCTCGTCGCCCGAGCTTCGTCAGCCAAGTAACGAACAAGCCGCAAGAGCACGTGCAAGGGAGCGCGAGGCGGCAAGCGAACGAGGACCGATCATGTTGACGCTACAATCCGACCTTCACGGCAATCACCTGCTCGGCGCGCTGCCGTCGCACGAATGGCAGGCGCTGACGCCGCACCTTGAATTGGTCCATCTGCGCACGGAGCAACTGCTTTGCGACTGCGGCCATAAGATCCATCACGTGTATTTCCCGACGACGGCCATCATTTCGATCCTCTCGATGATGGAAGACGGCGGCTCGGTCGAGCTGGCCGCCGTCGGACGCGAAGGCATGACGGGCGTACAGGTGTTGACGGGCGGGGAGACGATGCCCAGCCGAGTGCAGGTGCAATGCTCGGGCTTCGCCTACCGCATGAGCGCGCAGCAGCTCAAGCAAGAAATCGCGCGTTCCGATTTGCTGCGCCGGCTGATGCTGCTTTATATGCAGGCTTTGCTGACGCAAGTGGCGCAAACGGCGGCTTGCAATCGCCATCATTCGCTGAGCAAGCAGCTATGCCGTTGGCTCTTGATCGAAATCGATCGGGCCGCGACCGACGAGTTGGCCGTGACGCAGCAGTTGATCGCCGATATGCTCGGCGTGCGGCGCGAAGGGATCACCGAGGCTGCCGGCAAGCTGCACGACCAAGGGCTGATCCATCACAGCCGCGGGCACATCAAAGTGCTCGACCGCAAGGGCCTCGAGGCGCGCGCGTGCGAGTGCTACGGGCTCGTCAAGCGCGAGTTCGACCGCCTGCTGCCGAGCCTGCATCAACAAAATACGGTCGGCTGAGCAGCGCGCTCAATGCGCGTCGGAGCCGCTTCGAATCCGCGCTTGCACTTCGAACAAAACGGCGAGCATGCCCAGATGGGCCCGCTCGCCCGCCGCTTCCTGCTCCGTCATTGCGCCGCAGGCTTGTCCGCCCACGACGATGCCGAGCCCCAGCGCGTAGTTGCTCGCGAACGCGGCCGGCTCCGCCCGGCCGTCTTTCAACCGCGAATAGGCCGTATCGAGGGCCTGCCTCAGTTCGCGTTGCATGATTGGATCAATCCTCAAACGTGTGGTGCGCCGCCGTACCCTGCGTCGCTCGGCAGCCTATCTACCGGATACCGGGTACTATGGCAAAAAACGATCCACCCTTTAGGCGTTCGAGCGATAGTCGAGCGTTTGCACGCCCTCGTCCGATCCGAGCAAGCAAAAGTCCGCGCCGCGGCTCGCGAACAGGCCCACGGTGACGACACCGGGCCAGGCATTGATTTGGGCTTCGAGCGCGCACGGATCGTGGATCGCCAGATGTTTGACGTCCAAAATTTCATTGCCGTTGTCGGTGATATAGGGCGCGCCTTGCGCGTTCACGCGCAACACGGGCACGCCGCCCAACGCCGTCAGCCGGCGGCCGATGGCCGTGCGCGCCATCGGAAGAACCTCGACGGGTAGGGGAAACCCGCCCAGCACAGGCACGCGTTTGGACGCATCGGCGATGCAAACGAACACCTCGGCCACCGAGGCGACGATCTTCTCACGCGTGAGCGCTCCGCCGCCGCCCTTGATCATGGCGCCTTTCGGATCGATTTCGTCGGCGCCGTCCACATAAACAGGCAGCGATTCGACTTCGTTCAGATCGAACACCTTGATGCCGTGCTGCTCGAGCCGTGCCGTCGTGGCGACCGAGCTCGATACGGCGCCGCGGTAGCGGTGCTTTTGGGCCGCGAGCGCATCGATGAAACAATTCGCGGTGGAGCCGGTTCCGACGCCGATGACGGCACCTTCGGCCACGTTGGCATTGACATAATCGGCGGCGGCTTGGCCGACCAATCGCTTGAGTTCGTCTTGAGTCATGGCGCGAGGAAAAAATGCGGGCGAAAGGCGTGAGTTTACCGGAGTCGCGCCCGCGCATCGCAATTCGGTCATTCATGCGTGGGCGAGCGCCCTGCTCCAGCGTATCAACGACGCTCCAATGCCGGCATCAGAGGAACGGCGATTGCGTCGAGCCGGCACCGCTACCGTAAAGCGTGCCGCCGCGGAAGTCCGATTGCAACACCGAAGCGAGCGATGCTATGACCGACGGGTCTTGGGTCACGAGCCCCAGTTCGCGATTGCGCGTAAGCGAAGCCACCGAAAAGTTTTCCGAGCCGACGAAGGCTTCGGCGCTCGACGTACCGTAGTCGGCGACGATCGCTTTCGCATGGATATACAGCGAGGCGTTCGGATCGTAAGTGGCGATGAGTACGCCCGCGGCGCTGAGCTTGTCGTAGTTGCTGACGTATTTCGAGTTGTAGGTCATCGTCACCTGCACCTGCACGCCGCGATGGGCGGCGTTGACGAGCGCCGTCACGATCATCGAGTTGCCCATCTCCTCGTTTTCGATCTGCAGCGTACTCGTGGCGGAATGGATGACCGAGAGGAGCGCCGCCGTCGAATTGGTAGGACTCCAAACCAAATCGTCCCCGGTCGGCGGCGTGACGGCATCGTTCGCGAAGTCGGCGTTGAACGTCGTCTCGATGGCGGCGACATCGTTCGCATCGTGATCGATGACGGCGAAATCGCGCGAGGTGGCGTAATAGCGGCTCGTGAGGTTGAGCGTCATGACGGCGGCCGTTTGACCGTCGACGACGATCGCTTTTTCATGGGTCGCCGAATAAGCGGGGTTCGCCCAGACGACGTTCACACCGTTTTGGCTCAGATAGTCGTACGCGCTTTGGTTGTTGCGCGATTCGAGGTTCTGATCGAGGATCACCCGCACCGCCACGCCCTTGGCCGCAAGCTGGACGAGAATATCCTCGGCCTGTGTATCGACGAGTTCGTACATGGTCATGTCGAGCGTGCTCGTCGCCGACTGCATCAGCGTATAAACAGGCGCCAAGCCTTGGTCGGGTTCGGTTATGAGCGTCGGAGCCGCCGTTGCGGCGGCGCCCGCGACGTTGGCGTACACGGTCAATGCGCAAGCGCCAAGCAGCGCTTTCAATATGATTCGCTTCATGAGTGACCTCCAGAAATTTGAGATTTCCCCGGCAGGTACCGACTGGTCTTTACCTTATCGCGATTAACACCCGCCTTTCAAAATCATCTCAATTCCGGCGATCGCTTTATTTTTGCGATCCGCATTTAACTCCATATATAAATCGATAATAAATATTCAGCCCTACCAATAATGGTGACGCGAATCGCCTATGCGCCGAGCGCAGCACCGAGCCCAGGCGCCGGACGCCGTTTGAGCGCCACGTCGAATGGATTGGTCAGCGGACCGATCGAATCCGCTTGACGCTTCAGCAGCTCCACGACCATCGGCAACCGGTCGTCGCCGAGGCGAGACGAAAGCGTGCCGACGCTCAATGCCGCCACCGCCGTTCCGGTGCGGTCGAGGATCGGCACGGCGACCCCGGCCATGCCTTCGAGCACCCCGCTGTTGCGCGCGGCGTAACCGAGCTGCCGCACGCGTTCGATCTCCGTGCGCAGATAGACCTCGTCGAGCACGCCATGACCACGAATACGCGGCACGTTGAAGCGAATGATCTCTTCGCGCTCTGCCTCGGGGAGGAACGCGAGAATTGCCAGACTGCCCTGTCCCACCCCCAGGGCGATGCGGCCACCCACGTCGTTCGTAAACGAGCGAATGGGGAACGGGCCTTCGCACAGATCGAGACATACCGCGTCGAAGCCGCTTTTCGCGAGCAAAAAGATGGTTTCTCCCAAACTCGCGCAAAGCCTAAGCAATGCGGGACGGCACAACATTCGCATGCCGCCGGGGTTTCCCGCCTGCGCCGCCAGCGCGAAAAAATCGACGCCGAGCCGATACAGCTTGGAGCGTTCGTCCTGTTCGACCACGCCCTCGACGATCAGCGCGCGCAAGATGCGGTGCGTCGTGCCCTGCGTGAGCCCGACCATCTTCGCCAGTTGCGTGACCCGCGCGCCGCTCGCTTGATGCGACGCCAGCGCGCGCACCAGCGCGAACGCCCGCGGCAGCATTCCCGCGCCGGGGGCATCCCCCTGCTCGTCGCCGCTCTTGATCTCGTCTTCTTGCGTTGTTGCCCCGCTCATTCGACCATCCTCCATCCTCAGGTTCTAATCAGTGGAATATCTTCGACTCCATCGATTGCCCGCGCAGTATCTCAGCTTTCCTAGCGGAGCGCCCACGACGCGCACATGCCGAGGGATAACCCTCAATGCACACGATGAAAGGTATGTGCGATATCGACGCACGGTCATTCCATTGACCGGAATTTTTTGGATTTTCCTATCGTTGACCGGAATTCTAAATTGACTCGGTCTATATGGCTGGACAGAATCGCCTCAGCCTGATGCCCCGATGCCCCTGCGCATCGCGAAGGCGCACCTATCAGGCACGGGAGCCGAACCATGTCGTTTCTCACGCTTGCCGACGTTTCGAAGTCGTTCGGCAACCTGCATGCCGTCGCCGATCTCAATCTCTCGGTGGAAAAAGGCGAATTCGTGTCGTTGCTCGGTCCGTCGGGCTGCGGAAAAACCACCACGTTGCAGATGATCGCGGGCTTCGTCCAGGCGAGCACCGGACGCATCGTGCTGGACGGGCGCGACATCACCGACATGAAGCCGAATCAGCGCGGCCTCGGCATCGTCTTTCAAAGCTACGCGCTGTTTCCGCACATGACCGTCGCGCAAAACGTGCGCTTCGGGCTCGACATGCGCCGCGTCGGCAAGGCCGAAAGCGAAACGCGCGTGCGCGAAGCGCTCTCTCTCGTGCGCCTCGACGCGCTGGCCGATCGCTTTCCGCGCGAGCTTTCGGGGGGGCAGCGTCAACGCGTCGCCATCGCGCGCGCCATCGTCATCGCGCCGCCGGTCCTGCTGCTCGACGAACCCATGTCGAACCTCGATGCCAAGCTGCGCGAGGAGATGCAATTCGAGCTCCGAGCCATTCAACGGCGTGTCGGCACGACGACGATCATGGTCACGCACGACCAGTCGGAGGCGCTGTCCATCAGTGATCGCGTCGTCGTGATGGAGGCGGGCCGCATCACTCAAGTCGACACGCCTTACCGCGCTTACGAGCGCCCGGAAAATCGCTTCGTCTCCGAATTCATCGGCAAGGCCAATCTGTTTTCGGGCACCGTCGTCGCGCACGACGATGCGAACCTGCACGTGACGATCGGGGCCGATCGCATCGAGGTCGGACGGCCATTGCACCCGCACGGCGAGAGCGTCGCGATCGGCGACGCCGTGACGGTTTGCATTCGCCCCGAAAAAGTACGCCTCGATGTGTCCGGAAACGGCCGGGTGTCCGCGACGGTCACGAGCCGATTCTTCCTCGGCAGCCAATGGCTGTACCGCGTGGACTGCCGCCTCGGCGAAGTACTCGTGTGCTGTCAGAACGAAGGCGACGAGCCCATCGCGGAAGGCGAGACCGTCGGCATCGATTGGAAACGGGAAGCCGTGCGCTTAGTGGGAAGGGATGTCCACCATGCCTAACGCAACGCTAGAAGCAGGTGCGCCGCGAGCATCGCGACGGCAAGCCGCGAATACCGCTCGCCGCTCGATGTGGCGAGCCTATGCCCCGATGTGGCTACTGTGCGCGCCGGCGCTCGCGCTATTCGCCGCGCTCGTGCTCGTGCCGCTCGCCATGACGTTCGTCTTGACGTTCTACCGGTTCGATCCCTCGGTCGGGCCGATCGCCGCATTCCAATTCGGCAACTACCTGAACGTCCTGAGTTCGCCCTACTACCAAACGATCTTTTTGCGCACGTTCGGGATCGCGGCCATCACGACCGTTTTATGCGCGGCCATCGGCGCGCCCGAGGCCTACGTGCTATCGAAGATGCGCGACCCGTGGCGCTCGGCATTCTTGCTGGTGATCCTCGCGCCGCTGCTCGTGTCCGTCGTCGTCCGTGCGTTCGGCTGGAGCATGTTGCTCGGCACGGCCGGCGTCGTCAATCAAGCGTTCGCCCTCTTCGGCCTCGGGCCTTACAAGCTCGAATACACGAATTTCGCGATCGTCATCGCGCTCGTGCACGTCATGCTGCCGTTCATGGTCATTCCGGTCTGGACGTCGCTGCAAAAGCTCGACCCGCAAACCGAGCAAGCCGCCCTTTCGTTGATGGCGTCGCCCGCCACGACGCTGCGCCGCATCGTCCTGCCGCAAATCATGCCCGGCGTGCTCTCGGGCAGTTTGATGGTGTTCGGGCTCTCGGCAAGCGCGTTCGCGATCCCGGGCCTGCTCGGCGGAAGGCGTTTGAAAGTGGCTGCCACCGCGGTCTACGACGAGTTTCTCGGCTCGCTCAATTGGCCTCTCGGCGCCACGATCGCCTTGCTGCTGCTGGCCGCCAACCTCGTCATCATGCTCACCTATTACCGAGTGCTCGAGCGCCGTTACGGCCGGGCGATGGGTTGAGCGAAGGATATCCTCATGCGACGCAACGGCCCTTTCGCTCTCGCCTTCCACACGCTCGTCATCGCGTTCGTGCTGGCTCCGCTCATCATCGTCGTGCTCGTCGCGTTCACGCCCGACGAAACATTGACGCTGCCCACGCACGGCTTATCGCTGCGATGGTTCCGCGCCATCTTGCAGTACCCCGACTTCATTTCGGCCTTCTTCACGAGTCTGAAGCTTGCGTTCACCTCGGCCACGCTCTCGCTCGCCATCGCCTTGCCGGCCGGCTTGGCGATCGCGCGAGCGCGCTTTCCGGGCCGCGATTTTTTGAACGCGTTGTTGCTTTCGCCGCTCGTCATTCCGGGGCTCGTGCTGGGCATCGCGCTATTGCGATTTTTCGCGCTGATTGGCGCGACCGGCTCGTTCGCCTGGCTCGCGCTCGCCCATACCGTCATCGTCACCCCGTTCGTGCTGCGGCTCGTGCTGGCCGCCGCGACCGGCTTGGACCGCAGTGTGGAACATGCCGCGCAATCGTTGGGGGCCGACGCCTGGACGAGCTTTCGGCGCGTGACGCTGCCCATGATCGTGCCCGGCATCACGGGCGGCTGGCTGCTCGCGTTCATCAATAGCTTCGACGAACTGACGATGTCGATCTTCGTCACCTCGCCGCAAACGGTCACGCTGCCGGTGCGCATGTATATGTACGCGACCGAATCGATCGATCCCATGATGGCGTCCGTATCGACGCTCGTCATCTTCATCACGGCCGGCGCCATGCTGCTGCTCGATCGCATCTACGGATTAAACCGCATTCTGATCGGCCAGCATTGATCCCGACGCTCCCCTTCGCATTTAGGACACCGAACCATGCGCCATGACGAAGGACAGTGGGTGCGCTTAGCCGAAATCGACCGCGCCCCCGTCTTCTTCTCGCTCGACGGCACGCCCGCCCGCGCGCTCGAAGGCGACACGGTGTTGACCGCCATTCTCACCGTACGCGGGGCGCTGCGCGCGTCCGACTTCACAGGCGAGCCGCGCGCCGGATTTTGTTTGATCGGCGCGTGCCAGGACTGCTGGATTCGCACCGAGGACGGCCAACGATTGCGCGCGTGCACGACCGGTATCGAAGCCGGCATGCGTTTGCTCACGCGCGTGCCCGGCACGAGCAGCACCGATGCAGAGCACGCTCGATGACGAATGAAGCGAAAGTGGTGATCGTCGGCGCCGGCCCCGCGGGCATACGGGCGGCCGAGGCGCTCGTCGCCGAAGGCGTGCATCCGATCGTGCTCGACGAGAATGCGCGCTGGGGCGGTCAGATCTATCGTCAGCCGCCCGACGGGGCCGGTTTTCGGCGCGAGCCGCGCGAACTGTACGGCTTCGAAGCCCGCAAAGCCACGGCGCTGCATGCCGCCATGGCCAGCTTATTGCCGCACCTGGACTACCGGCCTCACACGCTCGCCTGGGCGTGCGAAGTCTATGCGCACGCCGAGCAAAGGCCGGGCCGCTCGAGCGCGCTCGTGGGCCATTTGGCGACGCTGCGGGCCACGCGCGAACAGAACGTGCCGTTCACGCACTTGATCGTCGCAAGCGGCGCGACGGATCGTATATTGCCGATGCCCGGTTGGACGCTGCCCGGCGTTTATACGCTGGGTGCCGCGCAAACCGCGTTGAAGGCGCAAGGCTGTGCGATCGGCAGACGGGTCGTCTTTGCCGGTACCGGGCCCTTGCTGTACCTCGTCGCCTATCAATACGCGAAGGCCGGCGCCCGCGTGCTCGCCGTGCTCGATACGAGCCCCATCGAGGCGCAAGCCGCTGCGTTGCCCAAGCTCATGGCGCAGCCGTCGATACTGGCCAAGGGCCTCTATTACGTCGGCTGGCTGCGCGCGCACGGCGTCCGGATCGAGCGCGGTGTGTCGCTCGAAGGCGTGCTCGGCGAAGGGCAGACCACCGGTATCGCTTGGCGTAGCGGCGCAAGCCCGCGCGCGACGAACGATGACCGCCTGCATACGCTCGAGTGCGATGCCGTCGGTTACGGCTTCGGTCTGCGTCCGGAGACCCAGCTCGCCGATATCGCGGGATGCCGGTTTTACTACGACGCGATCAACCGGTGCTGGCTTCCCGAGCGCGATGAAGCCGGCCGCACCTCGGTGCGCGGGATCTACGTCGCCGGCGACGGAGCCGCCATCGCGGGGGCCGATGCCGCGCAGCGCACGGGACGTCTTGCCGCTCTCGCGGTGCTCGATGATATGGACCGCGAGGCAACGCGCGAACGCCGCATGCCGCGCGTCGACGCAGCGGGGTCTGTGCGACGCGCGCAGCAACGCACGGCCACGTTTCGCGCCGGGCTCGAATCGGCGTTTCGCACCCCCGTCGAATGCGCGGGCGCGTGGCCCGATGCGATGACGGTATGCCGCTGCGAGGAAATCGATGCGGGCTCGATTCGCCAATGCATTCGTTCCGGCGCGGCGCAGGAAATCAATCGACTCAAAGCGCTGACCCGTGTCGGCATGGGACGCTGCCAGGGGCGCATGTGCGGCGATGCGGCAGCCGCGCTGCTCGCCCACGAAACGCGTCTGCCGCCCGAGGCGCTCGGACGCCTGCGCGCCCAGGCGCCGATCAAACCCATCCCGCTCGCGGCCGCGCTTTGCGACGAGCGCGTGGCAGCCGTGCCCGAGGACGCGCGCGATGAATGAAACGGCACGGCACTTCGATGTGGCGATCGTCGGCGGTGGACTCGTCGGCGCCTCGAGCGCGCTCGCGCTGTCGCGCAAAGGCATGCGCGTGCTGCTGCTCGAGCGGCATTACTGCGGCGCGCAAGCGAGCGGCGTGAACTACGGCGGCGTTCGCTGCCAAGGCCGCCCCGCCGAGCAGTTGCCGCTGGCGATGCGCGCAAGACGAATCTGGGACGACCTGCCTCGGCACATCGGCACCGATGGCGAATTCATCGTTTCGGGGCATTTACGCCTGGCGCGCAGCGAGGCCGATCTCGCGGGCCTCGAAGCCTATGCGCAGATGGCCGCGCAGCATGGCTTGGCGCTGCGGTTGATGTCGGGCACGGCGTTTAGGCAACGCTACCCGTGGCTCGGCGCGGCCGCGCTCGGCGGCTCGCTGTGCGCGAGCGATGGCCATGCGAATCCGCGGCTCGTCTCGCCCGCGTTCGCGCGCGCAGCCCGGCAAGCCGGCGCGCTCGTGCTCGAGCACAGCGCGTTGACGCACGCGCATTTCGACGGCAAGCGCTTCTCGCTGCGCACGGCCGACGCGACGTTCGAAAGCGACTGGCTCATCAATGCGGCCGGCGCGTGGGGCCTCGCGCTCGCGGAGCGCTTCGGCGACGCCGTGCCCATGAAGCCCATCTACCCGAACATGTGGGTCACCGAGCCGTTGCCGCATTTTCTCGACCATAACCTCGGCGTCTTCGGCGGCGGCATCTATGCGCGGCAAGTGGAGCGCGGCAACTGTGTGATCGGCGGCGGACGCGGTCACGGCGACGGCGAGTTCGCGCAACCGTCATCGGACACGACGCGAGCGGTCATGCGCGACGCGTGCGCCCTGCTGCCCGCCCTACGCGACGCCCTGCTCATCCGGACCTGGAGCGGTGTGGAGGGCTGCACGCCCGACCACAATCCCGTCATCGGACCGAGCCGCGCGGTGCCGCGCTTATTGCATGCATTCGGTTTTTCCGGCGGCGGGTTTTTGCTCGCACCCGGCGTCGGCGAGGTACTCGCCGATCTCGTGTTCGACGGCGCCACCGAGACGCCGCTCGACGCGTTCGACGTCAACCGCTTCTCGGCCGTGCCCGCATGACGCTTCGCTGTTCAATCATTAGGAGACCTGAATGAAAGTTTTCCGCACTCTCTCGGCCGCTGCCATAGTGGCCGGTATGACGCTGGCCGCCCCCGCAGCCTGGGCGCAATCGAAAACGATCTACATCGGCATGAATGGCGGGCCAATGGAGAAGGCCTATACGAGCCAAGTCCTGCCGGCGTTCGAAAAGGCGAACAACGTGCAAGTGACCGTGGTACCCGGCACTTCGTCGGATATCTTGGCGAAGCTGCTCGCCAACCGCGCCCACCCGCAAGTGCATGTCGCCTTCCTCGACGACGGGGTGATGGCACGTGCCGTCAGTCTCGGCGTGTGCGAGAAGCTCGAAGATTCGCCGGTGCTCAAGGAGCTTTATCCGTTCGCGCGGATGAAGGACGACGTCGGTGCGGGCGTGCAGCTCGGCATGACGGGCATCGCCTACAACAAAAAGCTATTCGCCGAGAAAGGCTGGGCATCGCCTACGTCCTGGCTCGACTTCGCCGATCCGAAATACAAAGGCAAGGTCGTCTTCCAATCGGCCTCGAGCAGCACGTTCGGCCTGCACGGACTGCTTGCGCTGAATCGCATCTGGGGCGGCAGCGAACAAAACGTCGAGCCCGCGTTCACGAAGTGGCCGAGCACCGTGGGCCCGAACGTGGTCGAATACATTCCGAATTCGGCCAAGATCTCGGAGATGGTGCAAACGGGAGAAGCGGCGCTGTTCCCGCTTACGCCGACCGGCGTCGCCGACTTGCAGGACAAGGGCTTGCCCGTCGCGTATGTGAACCCGAAGGAAGGTCCGGTGCTGCTGCTCGTCGACGTGTGCGTCGTCAAGAACAACCCCGACGATCAGCTCGCGCAAAAGCTCGCGCAGTTCTTGCTATCGGCCCCGGCGCAAGAGAAAGCCGCTGAAGCCGGCAAGCAAATCCCGACGAATCGTCTCGCCAAAATGCCGGCGTCGATGCAGCAAAGCCTCGGCAATATCGACGACCTCGTTCACAAGGTGACGGTAGTCGATTGGAACGCGATCAACGCGCATCGCGCGCAGTGGGATACCCGCTGGAATCAGCAAATCGAGCGATAAGCGCCTACGAATCTACGAGGCAAGACGGCCGGCGCGTGCAACGCGCCGGGATCGTCGCTCAGGCCTTGATCGTGCGCTGGCGCACCGCTTCGAACAAGCACACCCCGCTCGCCACCGAGACGTTCAAGCTTTCTACCGTGCCGGCCATCGGGATGCGCATCACTTCGTCGCAGGTATCGCGCGTCAAGCGGCGCATGCCCTCGCCTTCCGCGCCCATGACGATCGCGACGGGGCCGTCGAGCTTCGTTTCATAAACGGTGGCTTGCGCGTCTCCGGCGGTACCGACGATCCACACGCCGGCGTCCTTCAGTTCGCGCAGCGCGCGCGCCAGATTCGTGACCGTGATGTAAGGCACCGTATCGGCCGCGCCGCTGGCCACCTTGGCAGCGGTGGCGTTCAAGCCCACCGCCTTATCGCGCGGAGCGATGACCGCATGCGCTCCCGCGCCGTCCGCCACGCGTAGGCACGCGCCGAGATTGTGCGGATCGGTCACGCCGTCGAGCACGAGCAACAGTGCCGGGCCGTCGATGCCGTCGAGCAGTTCCGCGAGATTTTGCGCAAGCGGCAGATCCGTTGCGCGCGCAACGACGCCTTGGTGGCGCTCCGTATGTGCGAGCCCCCATAGCCGCGTTTCGTCGGCCGCGATCAAACGCACGCCGGCTTCCTTGGCCGTTTGCAGAAACTCCTGCATACGACGATCGCGCCGCGTAGCGTCGTAAAACACTTCCTCGACCGTGGACGCATCGTGCCGCAAGCGCGCGGTCACCGCATGAAAGCCGTACAAAACCTTGAGACGTGCCATAGCAAAATCGAATCGGTATAACATCGAGCCTAAAAAGGCGAAAGCACAGCGGCGCGATGCGCTCGCTGTGCCCAGAAAAAAACGTCGCGGCGCCACCGAGCGGCGCCGCGAGTCGAACACCGGCGGTCAGCCCTTCTTCCGCACGCGCGCTTTCGGTGCTCCCTTCGTGGCCGCGCCGCGCTTCTTGGCCGCTTGTGCTCGAGCGGCGCGCGCTTCGACGACGGCCGGCGACTTGGCCGGCGCCGCCTTCTTACGCCGGACGTCCTCCGCTTGCGGCAGCGCACGCACGCGGGGCCCGCGCCCCGACGTCTCGGGCTCCCCGACGGGGCGAACCGGTGCGGCGCGCGTGCTGCCGGCCGCTTTCACGGGCGTGTCGCGCACGAGCCGGAAGTCGATCTTGCGCGCATCGAGATCGACGCGGCTCACCTGCACGCGCACGCGATCGGACAAGCGATAGCGAATACCCGTGCGTTCGCCGCGCAACTCGTTTTTGATCTCGTCGTACTGGAAATAATCCGAGCCGAGTTCGGTGACGTGCACGAGCCCCTCGATGAACAGCGAATCGAGTTGGACGAAGATGCCGAACGAGGTCACGCCGCTGACCATCCCGCCGTATTCCTCGCCGAGCTTATCGCGCATGAAGTAGCACTTGAGCCACGTTTCGACGTCGCGCGACGCTTCGTCGGCGCGCCGCTCGTTGGCCGAACAATGCAAGCCCAGTTCTTCCCAGATCGCGGTGTTTTCCCGCGAGCGCGGACGCGTTTGCTCGTCGGCCTGCTGCATCGCGCGAGCGCGCGGCGACAGTGCCGTGTTCAGCGCGACGCCGTTCGGTGCTTCGGGCCGATACTTCGTGCCGGACAAGATCGCGTAGATCGCCCGATGCGTCAGCAGATCGGGGTATCGCCGAATCGGGCTCGTGAAATGCGCGTACGCATCGTAAGCGAGACCGAAGTGGCCGATGTTATCGGGGCTGTAGACCGCTTGCTGCATCGAACGCAACAACATCGTTTGCAGCATTTGCGCATCGGGCCGGTCACGGATTTGCGCCATCAGCGCCGCGTAATCGCTTGCGTGAGGCGTTTCGCCGCCGCCGAGGCTAAGGCCCATACCGCGCAGGAACGTGCGCAAGTTTTCGAGCTTTTCGGCGGTGGGCCCCGCGTGAATGCGGTAAAGCCCCGGATGCTTGTTGCGCTTCATGAAGTCCGCCGCGCAGACGTTCGCCGCGAGCATGCATTCTTCGATGAGCTTGTGCGCATCGTTGCGCTGGCGCGGCAGGATCTGTTCGATCTTGCCTTGCGCGTTGCAGACGATATAGGTTTCGGTCGTATCGAAGTCGATCGCGCCGCGCTTTTGACGTGCGGCGAACAATGCCTTGAAAACGCCGTACAGATTTTGCAACTGCGGGACAAGCGCCGCGCGCCGTGCCGCTTCCGGGCCCTTCGTATTCGAGAGGACAGCGGCCACTTCCGTGTACGTGAGCCGCGCGGCCGAATGCATCACGCCCGGATAGAACTGATATGCCTTGATTTCGCCGCGCGCCGTGATCAGCATGTCGCAGACGAGCACGCATCGATCGACCTCGGGATTGAGCGAGCACAGGCCGTTCGAGAGTTTCTCCGGCAGCATCGGGATGACGCGGCGCGGGAAATAAACGGAGGTGCTGCGCTCGACCGCATCGGTATCGAGCGCGCTATCGGGCCTGACGTAATGCGAGACGTCGGCGATCGCCACGATGAGCCGGAAGCCCTCGCCGCGCCCGACCGTCGTGGGCTCGCAGTAGACGGCGTCGTCGAAATCGCGGGCGTCTTCGCCGTCGATCGTGACGAGCGGCACATCGCGCAGATCGACGCGATGGCGAATATCGACCGGGCGCACTTCATCGGGCAACCCGGCGGCTTGCGCGATCGCGGCGTCGGAAAATTCGTGCGGCACGCCGTACTTGCGCACGGCGATTTCGATTTCCATGCCGGGATCGTCGATATCGCCGAGCACTTCAACCACTCGGCCGAGCGGCTGCGAATGCCGGCTCGGGAAATCGGTCAGCTCGACGACGACGATTTGACCGACTTTGGCCTTCTTCGTGTTTTGCGTGACCAGGATGTCGTGGTTGATACGTTTGTCTTCGGGCGCGACGATCAGGGCGCCGTTTTCGTTGAGCAGGCGCCCGATCACGCGCTTGTTGGCGCGGTCGGTGACCTCGACGATGTGGCCTTCGGGGCGGCCACGGCGATCGTAGCCGACGATACGCGCAAGGACGCGATCGCCGTGCATGACCTTTTGCATTTCCGCGTTCGGCAGGAACAGATCGTCTTGGCCGTCGTCGCGGATGATGAAGCCGTAACCGTCGCGATGGCCTTGCACGCGGCCGGCGACGAAATTGGACGGATGGGCGAGCTGATAGTAGCCGCGCTTATCGAGCCGGATCTGGCCGTCGCGCTCCATGGCACCGAGGCGCTTGAAGAATCCTTCGCGCTCCTGGCGCTTGATCGACAGGGTCTCGGCAATGTCGTTGGCGGCGAGCGGCGTTTCGCTCGTGCGCAGCACGCCGAGGATTTCCTCGCGGCTGGGGATCGGGTACGGATATTTGCTCAAGGGGCGCTTGTCGATGATTGTTCTGGCTCGATAATGTTAGGACACGGCAATTCGCGCCATTCTATCACCCGCGCAAGGCCGCGCGACGGCCTCTCGGGCCTTGCACGCCCTTTCGCACGTGCGCTCGCCCGAGACGCCCGAAATGGGGCGCTAAGGGAGTGGCTTTAGGGGCATGACGCAAATTGCTTGACAGCACAGCCTAGCACGCTATAATGGCGATCTTTGTTGCAAGACGCACACCTGCCCAGGTGGCGGAATTGGTAGACGCACTAGGTTCAGGTCCTAGCGGTGGCAACATCGTGGAGGTTCGAGTCCTCTCCTGGGCACCAAAGGCACGATTCATTGAGAATCAAGCCAACGCAAAACACCCCGCAAAGCCTTATGCCTGCGGGGTTTTTTGTTTCATGGCGTCGCATGCCGTGGCAAAGGCGTATCATGGAATCTAAGATTTTTGCGTATAGCAGTGCGTATAACGCAGTCTTAGGGAGCCGGACATGCCGAAGCTCGCCACGAGGAAATCGGATGTAGTGTTCCGCCGCGCCAAGCCACGGGAAAAGCCTTACCAGATCGCCGATGGCGGCGGCCTGTCCTTGCTCGTTCAACCCAACGGCTCGAAGCTCTGGTTGTTCCGTTATCGGCGACCCGCCACCGGCCGGGACAATCTCATCAGTCTCGGCCCCTACGCCGACCTGACACCGAACGAGGCGCGCGAGCGTGCCGCCATGGCACGCACCAAGGTGCGCGACGGCATTGACCCGGTAGCGCAACGCCGAGCCGACAAGGCGGCAACTCGACGAGCCGCCAAGGGAGCATTTCACATCGTCGCGCGCGCGTGGCTCGGGTTCAAGCAGAAAGAATGGGCATCGGAGACGCATCGTAAGGCCGAACACGTCATCGACAATTACCTGATTCCGGAGTTGAAGGACCGTCCGATCGCCACGCTCGCGACCGCCGAAGTGAAACCCGTACTCGAATCCATTGCTCATAACACGCCGACTCTCGCGATCAAAGCGCGTCAGTACATCAACGGCATTGTCACGTTCGCGATTCAGAGTGGTTTGCGTGAGGACGGCAAGTTGTTGGCGTTGCGTGGCGTCGTTCCGAAGTACGATAAAGGCCATATTCCCGCCATTACGCGCCCTTCAGACATTGGGCCATTGGTGCGCGCGATCGATGCCTATAACTCACCCATCACGCGCGCCGCGTTGGAACTAACCATGTTGACCGGGCTACGGCCCGGAGTGGTCGCGGGCGCGCCCTGGGCCGAGATCGATCTTGACGCCGCCGAGTGGCATGTGCCGGCGGCGCGCATGAAGATGAAGCACGACCACATCGTGCCCCTACCCATGCAGGCGGTGGCGATCCTTGCGAATCTGCGTCCCTTGACCGGCAGCAGCGACTATGTGTTTCCCTCCCCTGCCCGGCAGAAAACGCCGCACCTGCATCGTGATGCCTTGAGCAAAGCGCTTCGAGAGATGGGCTTTCAGGGCAAGCATGCCGCGCATGGCTTTCGCGGCATGTTGCGCACGGTCGGCCGCGAGCGCCTGGGCATGGACCTCGATGTGCTCGAAGCTCAACTCGCGCATGCAAAGCGCGGCGACGTTCAAAAGGCGTACGACAGAACCACGTTCGACGACGATCGACGCCGGGTTATGCAGGCATGGGCCGACTACATTGACCGGATGCGCGCGGGCACGAAGAACGTCATCGAGTTGCACCCGCCTGCGGCATAGTCGCTTGGATGCGTCAACCTGAGACGAATTGCGCCTGTCTGCCGCATAATGCCTTTGCTACCTTCGAACGCTTGCAACTAACCGTCCCCGTGCGGCGGCATGGCCTTCACACGGGGCGTGTTAAAGGGCTGTCGCATGCACATCGATCCGGATTGGACATTTGATGAGTTTCGACGCGAATACGATAAGGCTGAAGTAGAGGCGGCACTTCACGGCTTGGTGAAACCGCCATCGCTCAGCACGTGCCAGGCGCAATGGGTGCAGCTTAGGAACATCAAGCGCCTCGAATCGCACTTCGTGGCCGGCGACACCCAGGCGCTTATGCTCGCAATAGCGCTCATCATGCAGCACCGCCTTGAACCACCGGAGTGGGTGGCGACAGCCTATCTTCGGGCCTACGACGACGTGCAAAACGGCGACGCCAATACCTGGGATGATGCGCTCGGGCACCCCTTCCCGAAAGGGAGGCAGCCTGCGGCGTTCCGCAAAGAACGCGACTTGGTGTTCACGGTGTGGCTGGCAATTCTCGAATCGCAAAAATCCGACGCTCCACCGCCTATCGATGATCTTCTATTCGAGCGCATCGCCGAACAAATCAAATGCGAGACCGGCGTCAAGAAACTTAGCGGCAGTGCCGTGAAGCTGTATTACCGGATGGCGAAGCGGACCCTTGGACCTGTGGGCGGCAAAAAATAAACGAATTTCTGCCGTGACGTTGGCCTTGTCGTAACTCTATTCTCGCGTCATCGCAACTCAAACTGGTGAATGCGATGGCAACCGAAAGAGGTGAGACGCTTCCGACGCGTCCGTCGCCGATGGCCGAGATCGATGCACCGCGGGAGGAAGTACTTACGTTGCTGATCCGCGAACTCGCCGCCTCGCAAGCGGAAGTGCGTGCGTTGCGCGCGCAACTCGATGGCAGCACGGACCAATCGGCAACAGCAGACGGAAATAAGACGAAGGGCCACTCGCGGCCGCCGCCCGCGACGCTCGCAACGTTTGACGCTCTGCCCGATAGCGCCGTCATCGATGTCTATTGTCTAGCTGCGCTTCGTGGCCGATCCGTCGCGTCCACGTGGCGCGACGCCGCCAAAGGCTTGATCCCCGCGCCGAAGAAATATGGATCGTCGACACGCTGGAATGTCGGCGAGGTACGCCGCGCGTTGGCGTTGACGGTGTAATCCCAGAGGTCAGATCGATTCCTCCCCTGCGTTGGCCGACGCAAACGCAGCTGAATATCGGCCCGCAGAGCGGGGGGCGGAATTCACAAAAAGAAAAGCCGACCACTGGTGAAGATGGTCGGCCTGGGGCGCATGAACGAGCTGAGCTAGCAGGCAACAACGCGTTAAGGCGAGCCAAGGGTAACACAGGGATTGCCTTTCCGTGCACCGAATCGGAGCAATCCAATGGCCTCGACCACCCAAATCAGCACGACGTCGGCAGCGCGTCCGAAGGAGTGCGTCCCGTCCCAGTCGAATTCCCCTCAGAAGCAATCCACGTCACACGAACTCCGGCAACGCGCTCGCAAGCGCGCTTGGCTGTGGTTCAGCCCTAACAAGGTGTCGTCGTGAAGCGGCCGGACGCGTTGGCCGCGCTCGAGACGTTGGACGGGACGAAAACCCAACACCGTATTTCGTGCCCGGCCTGCGGGCGTGGGCCTAACGACAGGACGATGGGGGTGACGCTTGACGTCGATGGTGGTGCGGTCTGGCATTGCTTTCGTTGTGGCGTTGCCGGCGCGCGCGCGGATCGCCAGATTTCTCACTACATCGGCAACTCGTTCGTGCGCCGCCCCGAACATAAGCAATTCGACACGCTAGCGCCTCGCTGGGCCTCCTATTGGAACCGCCTCGGTGTCCTGCGCGACGACGGCCTTGCGTATCTGAACGCTCGCGGCTGCGCGATCCCGCCGCTGGATGGCGATCTGCGCTTTGATCCGATGGCCCGTCATCCCAGCGGCTATGTCGGGCCGGCGATCGTTGGGCTTGTGACGGACGCTACCGACGCGCGCATCGCACGCACACTGCACCGGACCTGGATACAGGCCAACGGCATCAAGGCGCACCTTCAGACGCCGCGAATGCTCTTGCGACGACATCGAAAGGCGGGCGGCGTTATTCGGCTGTGGCCGGACGAAGCGGTGACCGTGGCAGTCGGCGTCGCGGAGGGAGTCGAGTCCGCCCTGAGCGCAGCGCGAGTTTTCAAACCGATGTGGTGTTGCCTCGATGCGGGCAACCTCGGCCAACTCCCTATGCTGCCCGGCGTCGAAGCAATCACAATTTTCGCGGACCACGACCCGCCAGGACTGCGCGCCGCCGAGGCGTGCGCGTCTCGTTGGTCCGACGTTGGTCGCCTGGTTCGTATTGTCTGCCCGCCGGAAGCCGGCCAGGACATGAACGACATTCTTCGCGAGGAACGTCATGCCTAACGGAACCGCAGGCGAAAAGAACGCGCGCGACTTGGCCGATAACGCGCCGGTCTGGCACCCGGCGTCCAATCGCGCTGGCGCGTTGCAGCACGCACCAGGGCCGACGGTTATCCTCACGAGCGCCGCCGAAATCATGCCAAAGCCAATCGATTGGCTTTGGCTGCATTGGTTGCCGCGCGGCAAGATCATCATCCTCGCGGGTCAACCAGGCGCTGGCAAGACGACGCAGGCATTGTCGATCGCAGCAACCGTCTCGGCTGGCGGCCTCTGGCCAGATGGAAGCCGCTGCACAGTTCCGGGCACCGTGTTGCTCTGGTCTTCCGAGGATGATTACCACGACACCCTGGTTCCGCGATTAATGGCCGCCGGGGCTGATCTGAACAACATTCGCTTCGTAGACAGAGTGGCTGATGAAACCGGCGAACTTTCCTTCTTCGACCCCGCCCGCGATGTCCAACTGCTTTCGGCAAAGCTGTCAGCGATCGGCGGCGCGCGCCTCCTGATCGTCGACCCGATCGTAAGCGCGGTTGCTGGAGACTCGCATAAAGCAAATGACGTGCGGCGCAACCTGCAACCGCTTGCCGACCTAGCTCGCGACCACGGCTGTGCCGTGCTCGGCGTGACGCATTTTCGGAAGGACTCGCACGGCACGTTGCCCTTGGACCGCGTGATCGGATCGCAGGCATTCGGCGCCGTCGCGCGCGTGGTACTGGTCGCCGCGTATGACGAAGCCGCACGCCGAGGCGTATTGGCGCGTGCCAAGACGAACCTCGGACCGGGTAGTGGTGGCTTCGCCTATACGCTCGAAGAATCGTCTGTCTGCGATGGCCGTATCACCACGAGCGTGGTGCGTTGGCGCGAGCAGGTACGCGGCCCTGCTCGCGACATTCTCGGCGCGGTCGAACCGTGCGACGAGAACGAGCGCAGCGAGCGTGAAGAGGCGGCCGCATTCCTTGCCGATCTGCTCGCCGACGGCCCGGTTGCAACGAAAGTCGTGCGCAAAGAAGCGGATGGAGCCGGACATGCATGGCGCACGATTGAACGCGCTAAGCGCGACCTCGGCATAGAGGCTGAGAAGCGCGGCTCGACGTGGTACTGGGTGCTTCCGGCCGTCGATTCCGTTAGCTCCGTCGAACCGACCGAAGACCGCCACGATGACTGACCCATTGGCGGCCTTCGAAGACCGTCAGCTTTCGAGACAAAAACACGTGGCGGTCTTGGCGGTCTTGGCGGCCTTCGAAGACCGCCACACGCTTGAAGACCGCCAACACTTTTTGATCAAGTGGCGGTCTTTGGCAGCCCCAGCAACCACGTGGGTTACAGCCCGAAAATGACGTGGCGAACTTCGAAGACCGCCACACCTCTGCCCTCCCCCGCGCGCGAGGGACACCGGACGCCTGGGGATGCTAGTGCGCATGAGGTGGGGAAGGACGAAGCAATGACAGCCAGTGAAATCGTGACGCAAGGGAGAGAACCGTGATCGATAAGCATGCAACCGGCCTTAGCCGCTTTGGCAATCCGATCGCGAGAAGCCGGCGCGATGCCCGGCGAATCATTGCCCAGGGCGGGCCAAACATGGGTTATCGGCTCGGCTTAGTCGGCGAACGACTGATAGCGGCCTTTACCGAAATCGACGCCTGCACGACGCTGGAGCAGCGCCTGATGCTGATTGGCGCGAACCCGGCGGATGCGCGGGAAGTCGAAGCGGGACGCGATTCGATGCTGTATTTGCTTTGGGCGCACAGTCTCGAATCGTCGGCCATGCGCCGCGGTGATGAAAGTAACGACTTCGACCGCGCACCGTTGTATTGGGCAGTCAGCTTCGTGATGCTCGACGTGATAACGACGGACGAGGCGAAGCCTGGCGTAGATGCCGCGATGCGGCGCGCGTTCGGTGTGACGTTCGAGGAGTTGGCGGCAAGAGGGAACCATGATTGACGGCTTGATCGCAGGACGGCTTTACGGCAAGCCTACCGAACGCAGAGGGCAAAGCGACAAGGCGTTCGTCGTTGCGAAGATCCGCGTCGCCACTGTCGACGGCGAGTCGTTGTTCGTGAACGCAATCGTGTTTTCCGACTCGGCCAAGGCTGCATTGTTGACCCTCGATGACGGCGATTCGGTGTCACTCAGCGGGACCCTGACGCCGAAGGTATGGACCGATAAGAACGGCGAGGTGAAACCGGCCCTCGACATGACCGCGCACGCCGTGCTGACGGCCTACCACGTAAAGCGCAAGCGTGACGCATTGGCGCAGCCGTCTAGTCCGAAGTCGGGCGGTGAAGAGCGACCGTTTGCTACCGGAAAGCGGAACGGGACGCGCGCGTTCCACGGTGATTCGTCGAGCACTTCCCTGGCGGACGACGATCTGGATTTCTAGCCCAACTGAACGTCTCGGCGCTTGCATATGCAGGCCAGCCGCGCATAATTCGCGCATGGAAACCGAAGGGCTCATGCCTTCTCTTCAGCCGTTGCAATGGCGTGCCCCTTGCGAGGCGCCGATCGCTTTGAAGCCCCTGCTCGATCGCAGCGACGGTGTTGTCGAGAACGTGATTGTTCGACTCGCTCTGGATCGACGTTACCCATTGCGCGGGCAGCGGTATCGGCTTGCCCGGTACACGCTCGTGGGCGGAGTCGGTTGGTGGATCGACGCAGCAACACAACGCCCCTTGTATGGCGTCATCGGTTTTCGTCTTGCCGAGTAGGTCCGCCGCCTTCAATCGCTGATGGAGGATCGATATGTCAGCCTCAACCCCGATCGTCTGGAACGACCCGAGCACGGCCGTGACATTGCTTGCGCCGCTCATCGTCGACAACGGTATCAACAACGTGCTGGTCAAGTGTGACCCGGCCAGCCCGCATTACGGCCAAGGGCCGAAATATCGGCAAGCCCGTTTCGCCCTTGATGGCGGCGGCAACGCATGGTGGATCGATGCTGCAAGCGGTCTGCCTCTGTACAACTGCGTGGTGGGATTTGCGCTCGGCGAATGACGGCGAACCTCGCGCGCGCGTCGTGACAGCACGCGGCCTTTCAATTTCGTTGAAGGAGAACAGGATCATGCAATCGATCGTCACCAAGAGCGCCGAACTGCTCGGCCGTATTGCGAAGTCCGGACTGCTCCAGCAGGAGGAAGACAAGCTCGACACGGAATCCTCCAAGATCGAGCAGCGTCGCGCATGGGCGGCCGAGTTGGCCGGCATCTCGGCGCGGCGCAAGAAGGAATTGCCAGCGCTCGCCGTAGCCGCGGAGAAAGCCCGGTGCGCCGAACTAGAAGCGTGGGACGCGGCGACGAAAGCGCGTGAAGCCTCGCAAGTCGCAATGCTGCGCTCGATGATGGCGCAGAGCGCGCTCGACGGTCGCGAAGCGCAACTCACGTGGCTGCTGGAAGGTCATCAGCATCCGATCGTTCCTGACCAAGATCCGGATAAGAACATGCCGACCGTCTTGGTGTACTTGCACAACGTTGACGAGCAGGTGGCGTTGATGCTCGAAACGTTGCGGCACGCTTGCCGCGCGACGCATGAGCGCACTGAACGCGATAGCTGGGGACGTGAGCGTTTCGTCGACATCTATAACAACGATGAGATCGCGGCCGTCCGGCAAGAGCTGGAAGCGATCCGCGATGCTCTGCGTCTGTCGATGCACCGCGCCGATCTCGATCCGCCAAAGCAGCGCCGGGAAGCGGATGACCTGTTGCGCAAGGCCGAGCAGATCGCAATTCCGGTCTTTCAAGGCAGTCCAGCCGAAGACATCTTTCGTCGCGAACGTGAGCGCTTGTTCGGCGTCAAGAAGGCAGCCTAATCCATCAGGGGGCGCGTCGAGGTTGGTGACGCATCTGGCTCCAGCGTGTCGAAGAATCGACGAACGTCAAAACAGCACGAACGCACGCCGTTTTCAGACGCTTGAGCTTACGAGTGGTTGCAAATCGCGTTTTCAGGGGAGCCGTCGATCGACGATCGGCGGCTCCCATCGGCAGGCATGTTTGGATTGGTCGATCACTGCGATGGCATGAACGCGCCGGTCTGCGTATCGATGTACCCACCTGCCACCGATGGATAGAACGCTCCGCTCTGTGGATTGACCACGCCGCCGGTTGCAGGCGGCAAATACTGTCCGGTCGTTACGTCGATCGCGCCTTGAGGCATCGGAGGAGGTGGAGGCGGCGTGTACACGTTGCCGTAGTACTGGCCCGTCTGCGGATCGTAGACCTGCGCGATAGCCGAGTGACTCGCAATGGTGCCAGCCCACGCTAGGGCGACGATAGTGTATTTGAGCATGTTGTCCCCCGTAATGCCCGGATGGGCCGTTGACAAAGTACGATGAGACGCAGTCGCGGTCTGTGTCGTGGCGTACGATGCGAGTACGACCCACGAAACGCCCCGCGCCTGATTCGGCGCGCCGGAGTGGCCTGCCCGGGGGTTGGGGGGGATGAAATCCCTAGGGGCTTGCCCGCCGCGACCGCGACCATGGGCGGAGTTTCTGCTCCGCAGGTTAAGGGAGGGGGAGTCGTCAAAGGAGAAGCGCAACATGCCAGGACCACGACCAACGCCGACCGCGCTCAAGCTGGTGCGCGGCAACCCAGGCAAACGAGCATTGCCGAAGAACGAAGCGCGCCCTTCGCTCGATGCGAGGATGCCAGATTGGCTGTCGCCTGATGCGGCCAAGCACTGGCCCGCCGTCGCGAAGCAATTGCACGACGCCGGACTGCTCACTGCGATCGATGTGACGGCGCTCGGGCTGTACTGCGAAGCGTTTGCGCGCTGGAAGGACGCGAACGCGCGGATCGTGAAGTACGGCACCGTCGTTAAGTCTCCGAACGGCTACCCTATCCAATCGCCTTATTTGGCGATCGCGAACAAGGCGCACGAGCAGATGGCAAAGCTGCTCACCGAGTTCGGTATGACGCCATCGAGCCGGTCGCGTTGCACGGTGACGAAGCCGGACGACCCGAGCCCGTACGCGCGCTTCGTCAGGAATAAATGATAGGCGCGGTATCAGTCGGCGATCCGTAGTTTTCGAAAACACCTACCGATATGAGCGGCATCGTCAGACGTCGGCTATGCGAGCGGCCACCGCAGCCCTTTTACCGGAAAGGTCATCTGTCGATTCCCCTCCTGAAAAAATTCCGCTTCAATCGTGACTGTCTTGGCCTTCCTGAGCTTGGCAATGAATCGCGCAGCGCCCTCGATAAAGAGCAGGTTGGTTTCCCCGTCGTCCGCCTCCCCTGCGAAATATGGGGAGACCGCCCCGTCGTCAAATTTCACCTCGACGGAGCATCCATCAATGTGACAGAGGAATTGGCCTTTCGACACAAAGAGGATTACGTCCACTTGCTTGCCCTTCTGGCGCACCTCAAGACTCGGCGTGCTGCCTCCGTTATACGGAAATGAGAAGTGAAGCTTCTCGGTCGCGTCAACCGTTGCGGATGCCCAGTGTGTCCCGCGCATCTTGTCGGCCCCGTCCTCATATGACCACAGCGGGCCGTCTGCCAGGGCCGCAGCCTGGAGAGACGCCACCTCTGCCTGGGTAGCCGGCGCAGTTCCGCCGCCATCTTGGGCTGCGCTGGTCGCTCCGCCACTGGAATGGCCCGCCATCGTCCCGATCACCAGAATCGCCCCGAAGCCGAGCAGTACTTTCATTCCAAGCCCCATCTTCTTTTGCGGTACAGCACCGCAATTTGGGCATTTCTTGGCCTCTTCGCTTACCTGCGCCCCGCACTCCCTGCATTTGATCAGCGACATCTTGGTCCCCCTTTTCTGCGACCACAGCAACGGCTGCGATCCGAGCCAATCGTGCGAAATCCAACTGCTTGCCGGCTGTTGTCTATTTCGGTACGGCATCGAGGTCGAAAGCTCAGCGGCGTCGCTGTCGATGCCTACATATCCCATTCCTCAGTCTAGCGACATTGGGGTAGAACGAATGTGGTGCAGCCAACGAACTGGGCGAGCGGAAACGCGCAACGCATGGTGATACTTGGATGCCTTCGGCTATGCCTATCGTGCAAGCGACATTGCCGTGTGCGTCATGAACGTCATACCGATAAGCGACGTTTCGGGTGAAAGAATGTGAGCAATCGCGGCGTTCGCGCGATCATCTCCGCCGACGAGAGAGGGAAGATGAAGCTAGCGCTGCGCGGAGCCATCGCGCTTAACTTGATCGGCCAATTGTTGCCGGCCGCGGTTCCGCATACCATCTCGTCTGTCGCGGCGATTCCGATCACCGACTTGCGCGAAACGTTGCGGTCTTCGATCGTCTCGAACAGCGTGCTCGGCACGAGAGAGGGTGCGGCGGCGTCTATAGCGCGACGCCAGCCCATGGACTCCGCCTTGGACGATGCGGTCGGCGGCATTCTGAAATCGGTCAGGCAAAACGCCGTGTTTTTCGCGTGCTCGGGGCTCGTATTGGGGGGGCTTATAATCGACCGCGATTGATTCGAGTGGTGCAGTTTACGCTGCGTAACTCGATATGGGAGCGGCCCGCCGGACAGTTTGGCGACCGGATGGCGGGCCGCGTTTTTCAAACCTCACAAAGGAGGCTCGAATGGGGAATCACCTTGTAGCCGCTTCATGGCTTTATGCCGTGATGGCGGTCACATATGCCCTGATGGCTTTTATCCATCGATAAGCTGGCGATGCGGGTCCGCAAGCGGACCTGCATTCCAATATAACATGCTTTGCGGAAACGCCCCCCGACTCATCCGGTTGCGTAAGGGATCGGCGCGCGCGGCGGCCGCATTGATTGGGCAATCGCAGCATGCAAGAACAACGGCCGGGGGTCTCATGACATTCACGCACGCAATCCTCTTTGTGACGCTGCTGGGCCTCGCGTCGCCAGTGCCTAGTGCCGGCCTCCCTAAGGACTATGACCCCGCTGAAACGCGATGCGCTGGCTTTGATGACGCCGGCCTAAAGAAATTCATCGGCCAGCTCGATTATGCTGAGCTAGTGCTGCCGAACATCCCACCCGAAGAAGGCCGATACCTGACGGCAGAAAGTGCCGCCGCCAAGAAGATTTACGATGAGGAGTTGGAGCAGAACAACTGGAAAGCACCTCTACAGGGACAAGGAAACATGAGGTATGCGGCACTTGAAGCGCGGCCGCTTTACGTCGTCTGGGTCGTTCGCAAAGACATTGTGAAAGCAAAACAGGCGATTGCAGGGATTCTTGAACAGGGCGGCCCGCCACGGTCATACCGAAAAAATCAGGATGCGGAAAAGCTGGAACGCGCCACACGGGCGCTCCTCCCTGTGACTGACTACGCTCTCCACATGCAAGACTTGTTGACGAGACAAAACCTGATGCCCACCGACCGAATGCTCACGTCGGAACAGTGGACCCGGCTTTACAGTGGTGCCCTAACGCTTAATAGCGACTTGGGGTATTACATGAGTTGCAAGCTGGCGAAGATCATGGGGCGACAGTCGTTCGAATGAAAAGTTTAGTGTCGCGCGGTGATCTACGCGCTCTCGTTGGTCCGTCTATGTCCGGGCAGATGCGAACGGCGGTTCGTGGTCGAACTGAGGCGTCGGGGAAGTGCCAGTGCACGGCGATCCGCAACGTCAAAAGAGCGTGTCCGGCGTGGCTTTTATCTACCGTATGATTTTTCCATCTTCAATGCGCTTGTGAGGATATATGGCAATCGGCGGCGAACCGTTTTCCGACAAACTGATCGGCTGGATTGGGTCAGTAGTGGTCGCAGTGATCGTCTGGTTAATTCAGCGGGTCCTAACTCCGGGTGCAAAGATTCGCTTCTGGATACCGCATGACTTCGTCTTTTTGGTGCCGCCGCCCCAACCGCCGCAACTACCCCAACAGCAAGCACTGCCCCGCGAAGCTCAACCTCAGCCGCCAGCAGCAATACCAAGAGATCAGCCGGCACCCGCAGCCATTGCACAAGCTCCTGCAATAGTGGGCCAAGGCATCACGATACGAACGAGTACGCTAACTGTTCAGAATTTGGGGCGAAAGGTTGCGGAAAACGTCGAAATCATCCACCAGCAAAAACCCGATCACTTTCAGCTATTTCCGCAGCGGAACTACAGCGAAACGACCGCACCTGATGGCACGCACGTAGTAATGATAGAAACGCTTGCACGCAGAGAAGTGATCCAGATGCAGGTTTTAAGTTATGCACGCGCTCCATCACTCGTAACCGTTCGATCGAAAGATGGGCCTGGTAGGAACGTGCCGTTCCAGATATATCCGCAACTGCCCAGATCCGTGCTCTACGCCATACAAGTGATCATGTTAATCGGCGCAATGATGACGCTCTACTGGTTCGTGCGGGCCGCACTATTTCTGTCCCGTGCAAACGGGATGCTTTGACCAAATGCTCTGGAAACCACTTTTCGGGTCGCAGATAGTCGTCTCGCAGACGATGCTCTTTCGAGTTGATCGGATTCCATCGAAAAAAATGTTTTATGCCTGTGCAGGCCGCCAGATGAGCGCATGGAACCATGCGCTCATCGTCCGCCTAGAGTTCCAGTAATTCGATTTCGCGCCGACGTGCGGCCGCAAGCTCCGGCGCACGTGACACATTACCCGGTGGCGTCGGTTTTGATGCTGCAATGAAGCGCTGCCGTGCCTCTAAGTGTTCGGCGCGAGTAGGTGGGCGGACCGGCTTGCGCTGGCCGATGCGTCGTGCCAATTTGCCGACAACGTCATCGAGCGTCGCGATTCCGTCCACCATGCTCTCGCGGTCGGCTCGCTCCGCATCAAGTAGGCGCCCTTGTCCCATACCGTTGCGAACCGCCGACTCCGGCACGTTGCGATGCTTCGCGACCGCTTGGACGAACGACCGGTAGTAGCCATCGACGCGCATCTGCATGGCGGCGCGTGCATCGGCGCCGAGCGGTTGGAAAGGATTGCCTTCGGTTTTGTACTTGCCCGCCGCAATCAGTGTTGTTTGGATGCCGGCCTTGTCGAGCGCTTGCGACAAATCCTGGTGCGCGGCAATCACGCCGATCCCCCCGACTTCGCCGCCCGGCGTGACATAGCACTCGGTGGCCGCGCTCGCGATCCAGTAGGCACCGCTTGCGGCAAGACTATTCGCGATAGCGAAGATCGGCTTCCGAGTGCGCCAGCGGTAAATCTCCTCGGCCAGTTCGCCGATGCCGTACACGCTGCCGCCCGGCGAATCCATATCGATGACAATGCCGCGCACGGCTTGATCCGCGAGTGTGGCGCGCAACGCTTGCGTGAACCGTTGAACGCTCACTAGGCCGAGCAACTCACTCATTGCATCGGTGCGCTGAACGGCGATGCCGTAGAACGGTAGAACGGCGATGGCGTCGTTGGCCGCTGCATAGGTCTGTGCCTGGGGTATCGCACGTTGGCCGCCGCTGCGGACATCGAGCAGCGCCGCCCGTACAAACGGCAGACGATCGGGCAGGATGGCCCACGGGCCGGATAGAACTTCAGCGATGTCTTGCTGCATAACGTTCTCCCTTCTGGCGAGCGACCGCATCCGCGTGGTGTCGCACTACTTCGCGCCTCAAGGTGCGCAGTGGCGTTCAAAGAATTCTAGGCCCCGCCCCGTGCCTTGTGTTTTTGCGCGTTCTTGAAATTTTGATTCTGGCTGCTACGGTTTACTCGTGTTCCGGCTGTTCGTCTTTTGGGGCGAACCGATCGCGGTGAGGTGAGGCATGGTACGAGCAGCCAGATCAACGGCTGCATCGGGTGTGGGCGATGGGGCTCCGGGACATACCGATCTCCCCATCCTTTTGGAATTTTTACCCCCTCCAAAAGGAGAGCCTCATGATGCAATCTGTACCGAAGGACCATCCCGATAACGAGTACCAAACGGACCTTGCTCGCTTGCGTGCTTCCCATAAGCAATTCTCCGAGGCGTCGTGTCTGTCAGGCCGCGCAGCGGGCATGTACTGGGCGAGGAAGCGCGGTGAGTACGGTGATTTGCGGCGCGTCGCGAAGCTTGGCGAAGCGCTCGAGCAACGCGAGGACGTTGACATGCAGCAGTTGGCCGAGGCTATCGAGGGCGACTGCGTGAGTGGCCGGGACATTGACGAGTTGGCGGAACGTCTCTTCGATCACGTCGATCCACACCCGGATGAAATTCGAGGCTTTATCGAAGGTGTGGCCGAGGTATTGGCCGACATGTAAGCAGAGCCGCAGTCATGTTGTAGCGCCCGGCCCGTAGAAGCTGCGAGCCGGGCATTTTCACGCAATGAGACGCTATGAACGCGAACGTCATCGATGAGAGACAGATTCAGCTTGCGATCGTGAAGCTGCGCATCGCGCAAACGCATGTGATAGAGGCATTGGCGAAGAACCCCGACGACGCAAGCCTCAATGGCGTCTGGGAATCGATCGAAACGGCGATCATGGAACTCGGTTCCGGCGACTA
Source organism: Trinickia dabaoshanensis (assembly GCF_002879885.1). GTDB lineage: Bacteria > Pseudomonadota > Gammaproteobacteria > Burkholderiales > Burkholderiaceae > Trinickia > Trinickia dabaoshanensis. The sequence continues at coordinate 26,277 of NZ_PNYA01000017.1, read as the reverse complement.
GCACAAGGGAACGCCTGGTGAAGCGCCAGAGGCTCGGCGGGCCAAGTGCATCGGTGCGCTGTGCGCTCACGTCATAAAGCGGCAAGGTCGCGACCGCGCCGCGTTCACGCTACTTTGGGGACTGGTGTCGCATATACAGATTTGTCTCTCGTGGGGGATGCTACGATTGCGGCCCATTCCCTAACACGCGGAGAAAATCGATCGATGGCCTCGGTCAAAATCGACTTGGGTTCTGGTGAACAAGCAATTCTCTCCGAACGAGCCGCCTCGGGCATCGTGACGGCAAGGCACCAGCGGGACGCCGAGGAATTCTTGCGGCGCTGGCCGCGGACACGCTCGGTCCATCAGGAGCGAGATTACCTCCGGCAACTCCGACTTCACGCGGGATACAACCCGCCCGGCGTGAATTCCAGCGATACGAGCGCCTTGCTTCGGTCGGCAGTGGAAACCGGCAGAGTCACCGTCGCAATCGAACGCGCGACAAAGCGATTTGGAGGGGCCATTGGTTCGCCTCAGCCGACGCGCGGGAGCGGCGCGATTGGGTCTTCCCGTCAGTCATTCGCTGAAATGGCTACGGGCGCAGGCGGCACGTCCGCGATGTTGAGCGATGCGGCTTCTGCCCCCAAGTCCTACTCGTGGATGCAAAGCTACAACGACGTTAGCGCCAACGATCTGATCAACTACATCCAGAGCGTGGTCAGCGGGACGCCGGGCGAGGCCGTTGCTTCCGGCGCTGAACCGTCGACGCCTCTCGGAGACGCGCAACCATTCGAGTACGCGGAAGACTTTCCGGGTGGTGACGTTGAAGAGTTAGCGGCATCGACCAACAACCCGAACTACGCGGCGAAAATGCTCGGCTACGACCGCAACACCTTCGGGAACATGCTCCACGCAATGAAGGATTACAACGAGCTGCGGGGAGACGACAATGTCATCTGGCATGACAATGGCGACGTCGAATTCAACGGTCAAATCATCGACAACATGCATGGCTGGGCGCCTTGAGGAAACGAAATGTCATCGAAGCACCAACGCGCACACGCAACGTTCGCGATCTATCAGGATGTTGAACCACCCGAATTCTGGACGGCATATTTCGGCGTCAAGCCGGATATTTCAGCCGTAAAGGGGGAGCGCAGAGTCACTCCGTCTGGCAAGATCAGCGATTTTCCAGCAAGGGTTGGCGTGTGGGGGATCAAGAGTCAGACAGCCATTCGCAGCGATTCCTTGGAACCGCATCTTCGCTATCTCGTTGAACGCTTGGCGCTTCCTCGCCCAGACTTGCGGGCAATCATCGAGCGCACGAGCGCTCGCATGCGCTTCTTCTGCTACTGGGACAACGAAACGGGGGAGCGGGTACCTGACGTACCGGACGACATCCGGGCGCTCATCGAGTCGCTCGGCGGGACGGTTGAAATTGACGAATATCGGTAGCCGTCTCAAGCGGCATAAAGCGGTCGTCGTTTGATTGTATGCATGATGCGGCGGCGACCGTCTCGCAGATGCCCCATAGACGCGCCAGAACGGCGCAGGACGGGACGGCGGCACATACGTCGGGCATCGCGAGCAACCTCTGCTCGCGCCCCTTACGATAGTTCCATGCAATTGGCGATCCCCATTTTTTGCGTATAGCCATACGTATAACTTATTGTCCAGGCGTACGAACCCCTTACAGATAGGCCGTTCCCAAACATGTTCGAGTCCTCTCCTGGCACCAAGTATTTTAAAAAGGTCAGCTTTAGCTGGCCTTTTTTCATTTTTCAGCCCAGGAAGCAAAGTGCCTGCGCACTTTGCGTGGGGACTCGAAAGGCTGCGCTTGCAAGCGCAGCCGGGGTCGCGCGAGTGTGACCGAGTCCTCTCCTGGGCACCAAGTATTTTAAAAAAGTCAGCTTTAGCTGGCCTTTTTTCATTATTACGCCCAGGAAGCAAGGTGCCTGCGCAGTGTCAGCTAATTGACACTGCGACCGGAGCCTCGCCGAAGCGGTAGCTCGAAGCAGTTATGGCGCCCATGAAGGCGCGCTCGTGATAGACCCGGGTGCCGGCATCGTCGCCAGCGGCGCCGACCGCGACCATAAGCGGGATCAAATGGTCTTCGCGAGGATGGGCGGCACGCGCCGCCGGCGCGTTCGACCAGTCCATCAAACGACGCCTGCGTTCCGGCGGCTTTGAATGGACCAGCGTCTCATCAAGCCATTGATCGAACGTTGCGGAAGCAACCACCCCAGCCCCGCTGAGAATGCTCCGGGTGTCGTGAAAGCTAAAACCGCTACCGACGATCAGCACACCCTGGTCGCGCAATGGAGCAATCAGTTCACCGACCCGGATGTGCTCAGCCGGATCGAAGTCCGCTTTCATCGAGAGCTGCACCAAAGGCACCTGAGCCTCGGGATATAAGACGTGCATCAGCGAGAACGTGCCGTGATCATAGCCGCGCCTGGGGTCGAGCCCGGACGGCATGCCACCGCGTTCGAGAATGGCACGTACCGTCTCTGCCAGTTCCGGCTCGCCGGGCGCATCGTAACGGATGCGGTAGGTGTGTTCGGGAAACCCGACATAATCGTAGTGCATCGATGGATGGCTGGCAGAAGACAGCCAAAACCGGTCCGCCTCCCAATGTCCGGAGATCATCAAGACAGCGCGCGGCAGTTCACCGAGTTCCTTGCGGACATCGTGGAGCGATTTTTCAAGCTGGTCATACACGCCGGGCCGAAAATCTTTCATCCATGGCCAAGGCCCGCCACCATGGGAGAGGAAGTATGTCGGTAGTCGATGGTGCATCTGGGTCACTTCGCGGACGAGCGTATCGGACTGGTGGGCCTGCTGCTGTCGATAGGCAGAAGGTTCACGGGTTCCTGGCTCCTGTTGATAATCAGGCTAAAGTATCTGCCTGCCCCGATCGCCCCGCAAGAACGCACAGATTTGATACCTAAGGCACATGAATGTGACTGATAAAGCTCTCGAAGACGCGCCCGTTCCTCGCCAGGCTGGTGCCTGCCTCAAGGTCTCGCAGATCATCGGCCGCATCGGCGACAAATGGACCGTGATGGTCATCATCGTGCTGCGCAAGCGCGGACACCGGTTCAACGAGCTCAAGCGCGAGATTGACGGTATTTCCCAACGAATGCTCACGCTCACGCTGCGAAACATGGAACGTGACGGCCTCGTCACGCGAACTGTCACGCCCTCCATCCCGCCTCGGGTCGATTACGAACTGACGGACGTCGGTAGATCCCTGGCGGAACCGGTCAAGGTCCTGGGTGAGTGGGCTTTCGAGAACCTCGGGCGCATCGCTGTCGCCCAGGCGTCGTACGATGCCCGAAGCAGCGGGAGCGCATTTGCGACATAGCCTTCAGTTCTTTCAAACGCCGCATAACGCGGTTCCGATGCGCAAAACCGTGAGGTTGAGAAATGGACAAAAGCCGCCGGCGGTTACTTGGCGCAGGCCTGTCAAGTGCTGCATCGCTTGCCTTGGCGGGTACGAAACACTTCGAGCCGATATCCGCGGCGGGCACGGCTGGGGCAATTGACCTGTGGCCCACGGATCGCATCCCGGGTGGCCCGGGCCCCGGTGGTCCCGAAAGGCTCGATGGCAAGGGCGCAGTAACGAACGTGTCCCGACCGAGACTAAACGTCTATGTGCCGAAACGCCCGAACGGCACCGCGGTTCTGGTCGTTGCAGGTGGCGGATATACCCACATCGAACTCGGCGCAGAAAGTACGCCGGCTTGTCTCTGGCTACAGTCGGTGGGGATAGTCGCTTTCGAACTGGTCTATCGATTGCCGCGCGATGGATGGAGTCCAATGGCACCTTTGCAAGACGGCCAGCGCGCGATGCGCATTCTTCGATCGACCGCTTCGTCTTATGGCGTCGATCCCAATCGCATCGGTTTGATTGGCTTCTCCGCGGGAGGGCACCTGTCAGGCATGACGGCCGTGTCGGGCGCAACTGAACGATATCCGAAGGTCGATGAAACGGACAGGACGTCGCCGACGCCGGATTTCGCCGGCCTCATCTATCCAGTGTTGAGTCTGATGCCTCCGTTTGACAGGACGGAAACGCGACGTCAGCTCGTCGGCCGACATCCGGATCTTGAACGAAGCGCAGAATTGTCGGTAGACCAGCACGTCAGTCCGAGCACCTGCCCGATATTTCTTGCACAAGCGAAAGACGATCCCGTCTCCCCGATCGACAACAGTTTGCTGATGTTCAATGCCTTGCGGAAGAACGACATCCCGTCTGAACTGCACGTTTTCCAGGCAGGCGGGCATGGTTGGGGCATGGGTCAGCCCGGCACCCCGGTGCATGCGTGGCCGAAATTATTTATCTCGTGGCTCCGGTTCAATAATCTGCTAGTAACCGATGCCTGATCGTCCTGGGCCTGTCAGCTCGCATGGATTATGCGCTGTGGGAGATCGAACAGGAACGACTTACCGGACAGATCAAGGAGATTGAAATGTTGTATGAGCTAACCACGCTTTCGTGTTCACTTCTCGAACAGGACGCCATATCCGATGGCGCCCGGCGCTGGCTGTCGGATACCAGCGCGAAGGGTATCCTTCTTGGATCATGGCGAACGGAAATCGGCGAGCTCGGGAGCATCATCGTCCTGCGCAAGTTCGAGACCATGGACGAACTCCGGCATGAACGTGAGCGGACTTATATGGACGAGCGGCCATTTCATACCGGCAACCCGCACGTCCGGATAGACACGGAAACCTATAGGTTGTTTCCATTTTTGCCAGACGTCGAACCGACGAAATTTGGCGAATTTTATGAGTTTCGCCGTTACTGGTTGAAATCCGGTGGAATCGCGCCAACCATCGCTGCCTGGGAGAAAGCCATCGGCCCGGCCAAGGCTTACACCTCGCATTTGGTCGCAAACATGTACGCACTCGACGGCCCACCTCGCATTGCCCACATCTGGGGATTTTCCAGCTTGGCGGAGCGTATGGCGTTACGGGCGCATCACTATGCAGCAGGGTTATGGCCGCCTGTCGGCGGCCCTCAGCAGATCGAGAAGGCGACCTCGACGATCTGCCTGCCTGATGCGTGGTCGCCGATGCGCTGAATTAGCAGGCGCTAGCGATGGAGCTTCGCCATTCGATCCCAAGGGGGTTCATCGCCAAACGCTTCCGTGAGGTAGTCGACAAAGCGGCGCACTTTGAGCGGTATGCGCCGCGCGCTCGGATACACCGCCTGGATCGCTAACTCAGTGGCACGGTAGGCCGGCAACAGCGGCACGAGTTCGCCCCGACGCAGGTGCTCGCCGAACACGAAGCTTGGACCGTACGCGATGCCGGCGCCGGCGAGCGCGGCGGCGAGAAGCATTTGCGTGTTGTTGGCCGCGATCCTGCAAGGCCCGTCGATGATATGCGCGCGGTTTTTCGCGTCGAACAACGTCCAGTCACCGGCCGACACGGCCTCGCTGAAAGCGAGTCGCGGCGCTCGCAGCAAGTCGCCAGGCTTGCGTGGCGCCCCATGCCGCTCGAGGTACGCGGGCGAGGCGCACACGACCATTCGACACGGCGCAAGGCGGCGTGTCACGAGTGCTGGATCCTGAAGGCGCCCGATCCGGATCGCAACGTCGACACCCGCTTCGATGAGGTCGACATAGCGGTCTCCGAGAAGCACTTCCACGTTCACTTGCGGATGGTCCTCCACATAGCGGGCAAGCACTTCTCCCAAATGCATCGCGCCGAACGTGACGGGCGCCGCGACGCGCAAAACGCCGCGCGCGGTACCTTGCGAATCGCTCGCTTCCCGGTTCGCCTCGTCGAACGCCTCGAGGATTTGCTTGCAGCGCTCATAGTAAGTCTGGCCCGTGTCGGTCAAACTCAGACGGCGCGTGGTTCGTTGGAGCAACCGCGCATTCAGTTCGGACTCGATTGCGCTCACGTGCTTGCCGGCCATCGCCGCCGATAGCCCGAACCGCCGCGCCGCGGCAGCAAAGCTGCCTTCTTCCACCGCGGCGACGAACACCCCGAGACTCGTCAGTCGATCCATTGCTTCTCCCAATTCGATAGCGCGATTATCGACTGTCGCTACTGATGCCGCAATTATCAAATATGTGACGGGGGTCTAATATCGACACGACTCATGAGGCGCGGCGCCATCAACAGCTTCAAAGGAAAAACATCTTGAGTACCCCGTCAATCGTTACGATCCCGATCCTGCCATTTGGCATGGTCCATTGCCACCTGGTCATCGGTGAAACGGGCTGCGTTCTCGTCGACACCGGCACGCCGGGGTCCGAGGGGAAGATCGAGCGCGCCTTGAAAGAGAATGGCCGCGGTTTTCGCGACGTCACCTTGATCGTCATCACGCATGCCCATACGGACCATGCCGGATCGGCTGCCCGACTACGTGAACTCACGGGCGCGCCGATCCTTGCCCATGCAGGAGATCTGGACTACTACGAGCGGCGCAAGGAAATGACGTACTGCGTCGCCCATTGGTGGGGACCGCTCTTCTTGCGCTCCGGGGTGCCTGGTGAGCCCTACCTGCCCTTCACGCCCGACATCCTGCTGCAGGACAGCGCGAGTTTCGATCTGAGCGGCTATGGAATCGACGGCCGGGCAAGGCACACCCCCGGCCACACAGCAGGCTCGGTCTCGGTTGAACTCACCAGTGGCGACGCATTGGTCGGCGACTTGGTCGCATCGGGCGTCTTGCTTGGCGGAATCATGCGCAAGACCCACGCCATGCGTCCTCCCTTCGAGGACGACCCGAAAGCTGTCGGCGCGGAATTGATGGGCATGGTCGACGCGGGAATGCAACGCTTCCACATGGGCCACGGAGGCCCGCTGGCCGCCGAGGAAGTGCGCCGACACGCTCACTCACTGCAAGTCCTTGGCCCCGGCCGCAGATACGGAATGAAGGCGATCGGTTGCGCCTGTTCCAGGAGCAAGCTCATGCAGATTGCCGACTAAGAATCGAGACCTTCAAGGGATTCACCGTGCCGCTCATTCATCCACGATACAAAGTCGCCGTTGTTCAGGCAGCCCCGATCTGGCTCGACCTCGAAGCCGGCATCGACAAGACCATTGCGCTCATCAACGAGGCTGCAGCGAACGGCGCCAAGCTCGTCGCCTTCCCGGAAACCTGGCTGCCCGGCTATCCGTGGCATATCTGGATGGGGGCGCATGCTTGGCAGGTAAGCCGTGGCTTCGTTCAGCGATACTTCGACAATTCGCTAAGCTACGACAGCCCGGAGGCCCTACGGCTGCGCGCCGCAGTCAGGCAGGCCGGCATCACAGCGGTCATCGGCGTTTCCGAGCGAAGCGGCGGCAGTCTTTACATGGGGCAATGGATCATCGGCGCCGACGGCGAGACCATCGCCGCTCGCCGCAAGCTGCGCCCCACTCATGTGGAGCGTGCCGTGTTCGGCGAAGGCGATGGATCGGATCTGTCGGTGCATCAGATCGAAGGCCTCGGACGTGTGGGTGCGTTGTGCTGCTGGGAGCATCTGCAGCCGCTGTCGAAATACGCGATGTACGCGCAAAACGAGCAAGTGCACGTTGCGGCATGGCCGAGCTTTTCCAACTATGAGCCGTTCGCTCACGCCCTCGGGTGGGAAGTCAACAATGCCGCGAGCAAAATCTACGCGGTCGAGGGATCGTGCTTCGTACTGGCACCCTGCGCTGTCGTAACACAAGCGATGATCGACGACCTATGCGACACACCGGAGAAGCACGGATTCAACCACGTGGGCGGTGGTCATGCGATTATTTACGGGCCCGACGGGAGCGCGCTCGTCTCGAAGCTGCCGGAGGACAGCGAGGGCATTCTGTACGCGGACATCGATCTTGCGGCCATCGTCGTGTCGAAGAACGCCGCCGATCCCGCCGGGCATTATTCCCGCCCCGACGTTACTCGCCTGATGATCAATAGAACCCCTATGAGACGCGTCGAAGCGTTAACGCTACCTGTCGACGGTTCCGAGACCGGAACGGTGTCGGGCCAGGACAACTAGGGAGTCGAACACGACATCGGCGCGCGAGTGGCGGCAATGCTGACAGACGGCGCCGTTGCCCGACGGTCGTGCCCACAGCGGCCCCGGCTCAGCAGCAGTACGTCAAGAACAGCGCGTTACGCCCTGTACAACGATTCTCCCGCGCGGAGGAAAATCACGGTTCAGGCCAATCTATCAGTCCGATCCTAAATTCAGGCGAAAAGCTGGTATTCGTCCCGCAGGACCTGCTCTGCGATCCGCCGTTCTCCGGCTTGGATCTCATCACCTGCCGCAATCTGTTCATCTACCTAGAGCACGAGACGGTCAAAGACATCCTGTTCCTTCTGCATAGCGCCTTGCGCGACGGCGGATTACTTTTCCTCGGCAAAAGCGAGGCCTATCCGCTCGAACCCTGCTCAGTCTGCCGGCGGGCGAGCCTTCCCTCAAGTTGATCGATCTCGTGCCGCGGGAATGGACGGCGCGGCTTCGGCATTGCATCGATCACGTGCGGGAGACCCACGAGCCGATGACCGTGAACGACCTGCTCGACCACTCCGGCGGTGCCCCGGTAAGCGTGCGGCTCACCCCGCTGCAAATGTCCGGCAGCAGCGCGTGGGATCGTATGTTGGTTTCGTTCATCCGGGAAATGGATGCGCCCGATGCGCTCGGTCCGGACGGCTCCTCTCTCCTTCACGACGATCTGGGCCTCGCCACGGGCATCGACTGGGAGGGTGAAGCCAGGATGTCGCGCGAGGAACTCGATGCGTCGCCCGAAGAACTGCAAGCACTCAACGAAGAACTGAAAGCGTCCAACGAGCAACTCAACGACAGCAACGAAGACCTAAACCGGGCGAACGCCGAGTTGCAGCAGAACATCGCGCAGCTCGCGATGCAAAATCGCGTCTTGCTCTGCGGCGTGGTGATGGCCGTCTTTCTCGATCTCGATTTGAAGCTCCGATGGTTCACGCCGTCGATGCAGGACGTCTTTCCTCTGATACCCGCCGACGTCGGCCGAAAGATCGCCGAACTCGTTCCAAAATTCCGGGACCGGGACTTTTACGAACACATCCAATGCGTGCTTCACGACGGCGCGCCACGAGAAGCAGTCATTCACGACAAGCACGACCGGTGCTTTTTGCGCAAGATCTACCCCTACCTCGACGCGGCCGGCACGATTGCCGGCGTGGCGGTCACGTTTGACGATATTGCGGCCATTGCGCTTTTATCCGGCCGGCGGCTGCCGAATCTCGCACTCTGAGTGCCGCGCGGTTTCACGGGTCGTAAGTGAGCCGAGAAACGACAATTGATTTCGCCTTTACCTCACCGCAAAACCGCCCCACCCACCCGCTCGCAAATCGTCGATTCAACGCCGCGATACGTCGCGCGCCGCACGGGTGCATAACCGCACTTCTCGGCCACACGCAGCGATAGCGCGTTCTGCGGATCGATCATGCAAATGGTCCGGCCGTTCGGCCAGCGGCGGTCGGCCCAGCGTGTCGCGGCGCGCACCGCTTCGGTCGCATACCCCTTGCCGTGCACGCGCGGCACGAGCGCCCAGCCCGCCTCCGGTGCGCCGCTGGACGTCGGACCTAGATCGCGGTGATAGTCGGCGAAACCCACTTCGCCGATGTAAGAGCCGGTCTCGCGCTCGAGTACCACCCAATAGCCGTAATCGAGCATCTGCCAGTGCCCGACGTAGCGCAGCAGCCGTGCCCACGTTTCCTCGCGCGTGAACGAACGGCCGCCGATAAAACGCGTCACCTCGGCATCGGACCACATCGCGACGCTGCGTTCGAAGTGCTCGCGGCTCGGTAGCCGCAGCATGAGGCGTTCTGTGTCGATTTCTCGATCGGAATGGGACATTGAAGCGAATCCGAATAAAACGAAGAGAGAAACGTGCGCCCGCCCAACCCGTTACGACAGCGAGCGCCCCCCGTACCGCGTCACTCGTCCATCAAACGAACTTTGACCTTCTTGCCTTTGACCTTGCCTGCGCTGAGCTTGCGCAGCGCGTCGCGCGCGATGCCGCGCTCCACCGCGACGTACGTCGAATACTCGGTCACGTTGATCTTGCCGATCTGTGCGCCGCTGAAACCCGCTTCGCCCGTCAACGCACCCAATACGTCGCCGGGGCGGATCTTTTCTTTGCGCCCGCCGAGAATTTGCAGCGTTTCCATCGGCGGCAAGAGCGGCTTGTTATCCGCCACGGTCAATTCGGCGAGCGGATGCCATTCGACCTCGCGTTTTTGCGCGTGCTCGATCGCACCCACTCTCCCCATCTCGTTCATGCTCGCGAGACTCAGTGCCCAACCGTCCTGATCCGCTCGGCCCGTGCGGCCGATGCGATGCACGTGCACTTCGGGATCGGGCGTGACATCGACGTTGATGACGGCTTCGAGTTGCGTGAAGTCGAGCCCGCGCGCGGCAACGTCGGTAGCCACCAGCACCGAGCAACTACGATTCGCGAATTGAATCAACACTTGATCGCGGTCGCGTTGATCGAGTTCGCCATGCAACGCCAACGCATGAAACCCCTGCGCGCGCAGCACGTCGAGCAAGTCGCGGCATTGCTGCTTGGTGTTGCAAAACGCGATCGTGCTCACGGGACGGTAATGGTTGAGCAACATGCCGACCGCATGCAGCCGTTCGTCCTCGGTCACCTCATAAAAACGCTGGCGAATCTTGCTGTCGTCGTGGCGCTCCTCGAGCCTCACCTCTTTCGGGCTTCGCAAGAACCGTTGGCTCAGTTTGGCGATTCCCTCCGGATACGTCGCGGAAAACAGCAACGTTTGACGTTCCTTCGGACATTGGCTCGCGACCGTTGCGATGTCGTCGTAAAAACCCATGTCGAGCATTCGATCCGCTTCGTCGAGCACGAGCGTATTCAGCGCGCTCAACGTGAGACTGCCGCGCGTCAAATGATCCATGATGCGCCCCGGCGTGCCGACGACGATATGCGCGCCATGCCCGAGGCTCGCCGTCTGCGGCGCCATCGGGGTTCCGCCGCATAGCGTCAACACCTTCACGTTTTCCTCGGCCCGCGCCAGGCGGCGGATCTCTTGCGTGACCTGGTCGGCGAGTTCTCGCGTCGGGCACAGCACCATCGCTTGCACGTCGAACCGGCGCGCGTCGAGCCGTGCGAGCAGCGCGAGCGAAAACGCCGCCGTCTTGCCGCTGCCGGTCTTCGCCTGAGCGATCAGGTCGTGCCCCGCCAGCGCGATCGGCAGACTGGCGGCTTGGATCGGCGTCATTACGGCGTAGCCGAGTCGATCGAGGTTGGCGAGCGTGGCTGGCGCGAGGGCAAGCTCGCTGAACGGCATGGCCGTCGGTTTGTTTGTCATGTCGTAGCGTTACTTCAAATAAACGAGCCGAGCACAGCCGTGAGCCGCGCGCGGTATGCAATCAGCGGTACGTCGCCTTGGTGGATTGAAGCTTCGTCAAGACGCCACCTTTCAAACGGAACCACCCTTGCGGGCTTTGCATGACGACGTCCTCGCCTTGCCAGAATACACGTCGCACGCTCAAGCGCTTGCCCGCGGGCTGCACGAGCGGAGGACGACGGCGGAAGTCGTATAGGACGGGGCCCGAATCGGTCATGACGAGCGAACGGGCGACGGCTTCGGTGCCTTCGTTTGTCTCGTCGAAATGCGTCAGGGCGTGCGCGCCGAAGCGGTCGAACGCCTTGCCGTCGAGCGATGCGACATAGTCGCCGCCGGCGCGCTCGAATTGCACGCTTCCCGCGGGGGTGACGAACGGTCCGGCCGCATCGCTTTGCGCATGAGCGCCCGCCGCGAAACAGGTCGCCGCGAGCGCACCCAGGAACAGTCGTCTCATGATTTCCTTCTAGAGTCGGCGGATTTGCGCGCAAGTCCCGCCAATGACAGCGTTGCGGTGTCCGCTAGCGGGAGGCCGGCGCCGGTTTGCGAGGTGAACGCCGCAAAGTGTAATGGGTGCGTGCGCTCGCGGCAACAAGCCGCGTAAAGGGCCATACTTCGTCATACCTTCCAACCGCACCCTTTTCGATCTGGAGGCACGATGGCGGACGTAATGAAACCGGATGAAAACACACGCGACGCGAGCGTTAGCCCAGCTCCATACCACGACCCTGCGCAAATTGCCGCGATCGCACCCGCGCGCACCGCGCTCGTCGTCATGCATTATCAAACCGACATTCTCGAACTCTTTCCATTGGTCGCGCCGACGCTGCTCGCCAATACGCGCACGCTGTGCGAGGCGGCGCGCGCCAAAGGCGTCGGGGTCTATTTCGCCAACCTGCGCTTCAGCCCCGGCTATCCGGAAGTGAGTCCGTTGAATAAAAACGGCCAAGGCATCAAAGGCCTCGGCCTGTTTACCGACGACCACCTCGCGCCCGAGTTGGACCGGCGTGCCGATGAACCGCTCGTCCTAGCGCACCGCGCCAGCGTCTTCTTCGGGACGGATCTCGCGGTTCAGCTTTCCGCGCGAGGCGTGGATACGCTGATCATGGTGGGCATTGCTTCGACGGGCGTTGTCCTATCGTCGGTCGCGCATGCGAGCGATGCGGACTTTCGCTTATACACGGTCAAGGACTGTTGCTACGACCCCGATCAAGTCGTGCATGAACACTTGTTCGCAACCGCATTCGACTCGCGCACGACCGTACTCTCGCTCGAGCAGGCCATGCGCTTGCTGGCCTAGGCGCTTTCGCGCCTTAAATCTTCTTGATCGGAATGTAATGCCCGCCCTTGTCGACTGGCGTGAGCGGCAGCCCTTCCCGCTCGCGCCGCTTCCTTTCTTTCGACAACGGCGGGCAAGCATGCTCGTCGTAATACATCACCATGCAATCGAGGCAGAGCATGCATTCCATCTGATCGATCCGTCCCGCGTCGTCGATGGCTTGCGATCCGCAACCGACTGCGCAAGCATGGCAACTCGTGCATTCGGGCTTGCGACGCAGCCTGAGCAGCCGAAAGCGCCCCGGCAAAGCGAGGCTGGCGCCGAGCGGGCATAGATACTTGCAAAACGGGCGCTCCACGAAAATCGAAGCACCGACCACGAGCGTCCAAAACAGCACGAACGGCCAGGAGCGATGCAAGACGCCGACGAGAAAGGTCGTCTTGAACGGTTCGACTTCGGCGAGCTTTTCGGCCCAAGGCATCGAAAAGAACGACACGGCGAGCAATATCGCGAAGACGACATACTTCAGCTTGCGCAGCCGGTTATGCCAGAGCATCGGCACCTTGCGCTGAAGTTTCTTGAGCCCCGTGGCGCGCGCGATCTTGTAAAGCATCTCCGACATCGACCCGAACGGGCACATCCAACCGCAAAAAAGACCTCGCCCCCAAACAATCGCGGTCACGGCGATAACGATCCAAAACAAGAAAATGAACGGATCGGAGAGAAACAATCCGAGGTTCCAGCCGCCGAACAGCGCGTGCACGAGCGTCAGCACCTGCGTGACCGAAGGCTGAGCCAGCTCGTACCCTCCGGCGAAGCCCACCGCGATCATCCAACTGACGGTTTTCGGCCAGGAGACCCAGCGCTTGTCGCCGCGCTTGGCCACGCGAACCCAGCGATCGCGCGTGACGAAGAAAAACACGACGGCAACCGCCCAAGCCGCGAAGAGCCCGATTTCGAGCGCTTTGCCGTGCCAGGCACTACGCCAGGGAGCAGTGCTTTCCTCGACAGCGGGGCGGCCGCCGACGAGAAAACGCCCCGGCAGCCAATACGGCGAATCGAATGCGGAGAAGCTTTTCGCGCCGGTCTCTTTATCGATCTTGTGACCGAGAAAGACGAACTTCCAAGGATAAGCCGCGCTGAACTTCGGGCTTCGCACAATGAAAATGCCCGTCTCGTTGAACGCCGGCGCGCCGGCGGCCTGCAACGAATACAGGTTCAGGTAATCCGAATCTTTGAAGGTGAACGCATTGATCCCCTGCCTAACCTGAATACGGTCGAAGATGCCGCCACGCACGAAGCCGGAGCCTTTGAACGACTCGCTGCCGTTCGCGACGACGACGATCGCATGCTCGCCCGCCTTCAAGCGCCCCATCAGTTGCTCGTAGTCGTAATCGCCGAGAATGCTCTTGCCGATCGCGGGCGCGTTCAGATACCCGTAATAAAGATCGAGATAAGGTGACCAGGTATTAGCCGCACCTACATCGGCGGCCTCGATCTTCAGATGCTGAACCGCGCCCATGTCGACGAGCGCCTGCCACCCATAGCGCGCATCGGCGGGCAACAACTTCGCCTGCGGCAGGCTCGCTTCCTTCACGACCCCAACCTGGCTCGCGATCGCAATCGCGCAGCGCGAGATCAATTGGTTCTCCGCTATCGCCGTCACGGTCGCGCCCGAAATCGCATCCAAGCCCGCGCTGCCCGATTCCCCTCGCCCGATCTCGAAGCGCGCACCGGCGAACTTCCCGACGTATTGCCGTAAGAAGGTCACAAGCTTGGACTCGGGAATGCCGACCAGTAAGATCGGCTCGCTGTGCTTCAGTACTTTAACGCCCGTGACGACGCCTTTCGTATCCATACCGATCAGCGTCACGATGGGCTTGCCGGAGTACCCTTGTATATCGACGATGTCAGTCGACAAAAACACATAGCCTTTGAGCGTGCGCGCATGCCCGTCGTCGGCATAGGCCTTCACGTACGGCGGATTACCTTCCCGCGCCGAGAACGCGTTCGCCCCCGGCAGCACGCCCGCGCAATCCGTCCACTTACACATATCCGGTTGGCTGAACAGCGCATCGGGCAACTCTTGCTCGTAGATCGAAGCGGATGCCGGACACGCTGCCGCCAGCAGCAACAGCAGCGCGAAAAGCCAAGACGGCAGCTTCATGGACGAGGACATCACGACGCTTTCGCAACCATGTAATCGACGGCCGCCTTGACCTCGTCGTCCTTCAGCCCGGGGTTGGCCCCGCGCGGCGGCATCGTACCGTTGTTGCCCGTGAAGCCCTCGAGCGCGTGCTTGTAGAGCGTAGGCTTGCCCTTGGCGATGCGTGGCGCCCAGTCGGCTTTATTGCCGAATACCGGCGCTCCCGCCGCGCCCGTTTGATGGCACATGAAGCACACGCTCTTGAATACTTTTTCGCCGGCCGGATTGGGCGCGGCAGCCGCCGCCGTTTCCGGCGCCGGCTGGGCCGGGGCGGCCGTGGAGACGGATGCTACCGGTGCGATCGGTTTGGTGGCGGCCGCCGCCGTTTGCGGGCCCGCGCCGCCCTTGTCGCAAGCGGACAAACCGAACACGAGTGAAAATCCAACTGCTGCGATCAATAGGTTGCGGCCTTTCATGGTCTTTCCTTATCAAGCGTTTGCACAAGCGGAGGTTTGGGGTTGGGATGCTTCCAGCGTCCCGTACACAAACCGGGATTCGTATCCAAGTAGCGGTTGCGTCAGCAACCGTTCGATCAAGGTTCGGACGTTCTGCCAAGGCTGCGCGCCGATCTCGGTGATCGGATCGGCGAGAACCCGGCCATCGGGCGTATGCAGGTGATTCGGGTAGGTGCCGAGCCCTCGATGCAGGGGGGCGGTATCGATGCTCATCTCGGCTTCTCCCCAACGCCAATGCATGGCATATTCATCGCGCTCGGCGATCCGAACGAGTAACGCGACGCCATTCGGGAGACTCACCTCGATCGCATCGCGGCACAACGTGACCGATACGTCGTGCGCGGCACCGAACGTCGCCTCGATGTTTTCCTTCAGTTCCAGGTGCAGCATCGTCATACTCCGGTGGCCAGCAATTCGCGCAACTGCGCGCGCAGTGCCTCGCGTGTTTGCGCGAGGGTCTTGGCGGCGAGATACCGTTCGTAGGCCGGATGCGCCTCGATCTCGCCCGAGGCGATCCGCGCCATCAGCGCTTGCTCTTGCTCCACGCCGTACGCGGCCAAAATTTGCTTGCGATCCTCGCGCAAGTCGTACAGCAAGCGACTCAGCGCATCGATCTGTTGCGCCGCTTCCGACGGCACGTGCTGAAAGAAATCGGTCATCTCATCCCCTACATGTTTTGATCTTTAACGACCCCGCCATCGGTCGTAGCCATATCGATCGAAATACCATCGAATCGATAGAGTTTTCCGCCCTCTGCGCGCATGAACCGCCGGGCATCGTCTTCCTTCGAAAACGACGCGAAGGTCTGCCCCATCGCCCCGAGTTTCTTCGAACCGACGACGTAAAACGCCCGCTTGGCATCGATCCAATGCTCGACAGGACGTTGCCAATCGGTGCTGCCCATGTCTTGGACGTACAGCGCGCCGATCTTGCGGTCGTGCTCGGGCCGCAAATACACGGAAAACAGCCCAAGCGTGTCGCAGAAGAAGTCCGCATGGCCATCCGCATAGACGATCTGCGCCTTCGGCCCCGGGTAGTCGTTCAAACTCATTGCATCGAGCACGCTGACCGTCGTATCGGTGATTTGGTGCGGCGCCGGCGGTGTGCCCGCATCGGTTCCGCAACCGGCGGCAAGCGCGAGAACCAGCGCGGCGGCGAACGCGACGATCGCGCGGAGGGATAGCGATTTATTCATCGATTGAATCTCCAAGCGGCAACGCCCAGTGGCGCGGCAATCCACGCCAACATCGCGACGCCGAGCACGAGGGGCTGCGCGAGCGCGGCGGGAAATACGCTCACGAGTCCATACATAGTGTGTAAATCGCCGGGACCGAAGATGTTCAAGATGCGGAAAATGTCCGCCGGATTGAGCATCAACAGCGCGGGAAACAGGGGGCCGACGACCGCGCCGCCCGAGAGAACGAGCGCGCCCAGCAAGAGCAAGTCGTAGACGAGCACGAAGAAGAACCAGAGCGCCACGGCCACCCCGCTCGCCGAGGTGCGGCTATGGCAGAAGGCCGAAGCCGAGACGGCAAGACTTAAGAACACCCATCCGAGCAGCACGGCGCTGACGACAAAACCGGCGTACTGATACCAATCGGCCGACGGCGCCCGCAGCGCAATGACGACCCCCGCGAGACCGAAACCGGCGAGCGTCGCGCACGTCAGCGCGGCGGCTAAACCGAGGTACTTTCCGACGACCAATTGAACGCGGCTGATCGGGTAGGACAGCATCAGATTGAGCGTGCCGCGTTCGCGCTCGCCAACGAGCGCATCGAAACCGAGAATCAGTGCAATGAGCGGCAGCAGGTAAATCGTGAGGCTAACGAGGCTGGCGATCAGCGGCTCGATGCCTTGAAAGCCCACCACGCCTTGGACGGCCGCGCCGAAGTACGACGTCACGACTGCAAACGCCGCGAAAACGAGCGACACGGCGAGCACCCAACGACTGCGCAACCGATCGTGAAACTCCTTGCCGGCGATCACGGCGACTTGCGTTCGATACGTACAATGCGTCGCGCTCATGCGTTCGTCTCCGTGCAGCCGAGAAAGACATCCTCGAGCGAGGGCTCGTGGATCTGCAGGTCGGCAATGCGATCGGCGAGCGACGAGAGCGCCGCGATCGCCGCCATCTTCGCGTCGCGAGGGCATTGGAAGCCGATGTGCCGTCCGCGCATCGTCAAATTGAAAAACGGCGCGCGGCGCAATGCCGCTTCGAGCGTGCCGGTATCCTCGTTGTGCGCGAGCACCTCGATGGAGAGCGGAAGCGTCGTCTGGCCGCGCAGTACCTGAACGCTGCCCACCGCTTGAATACGGCCACCGTGCAAAATTGCCAGACGGTCCACGCGTTGTTGCATTTCCGCGAGAATGTGCGAGGTGACGACGATCGTTGCGCCCGCTTCTTGCCGCCTTTTCAGCGTTTGATAGAACTCGCGAATGCCCTTCGGATCGAGGCCGTTGGTCGGTTCATCGAGAAAGAGCAACTGCGGCTCGCCAAGCAGCGCCTGCGCAAACCCGAGGCGCTGCTTCATCCCTTTCGAGTATTCACGCACTTTGCGCGAGGCCGCGCCGCCCAAGCCCACTTCATCGAGAAGCGGCGCGCATCGATCGAGCGGAACGCCCTTGAGCTTCGCGAAAAAGCGCAGGGTCTCCGCACCGGTCAGGTTGTCGTAAAGCACGACGTTTTCCGGCAGATAACCCAAGCTACGCTTGACCGATAAGAACGCGCGCGAACGCGCGGCTTCGCCGCGGATGCGGACCTCGCCCGCATCGGTCGAGAGGAGCCCGAGCATGAGCTGAAACAACGTACTCTTGCCGGCCCCGTTTCGGCCGATAAGCCCAAAGAGTTCGCCATCGCGTATCCGCAAATCGACGCCGTCGATCGCACGCACTTTCCCGAAGGCCTTGCCCACCCCCGTCAGTTCGATCATTTCATTGCTCCATCCGGCGCGCCCAAGACGCATGCAGCGGCCGCATGAGCGGCGCCCGATCGACGACGCTCGGCACCGCCATCAACGGAAATTGCTGCGCGATAAGGCGAAGCGATTGCAGCGCCGGGCTGTTCATCAACACGCCGAGCATGGGGACGCGCCAGGTGAGCCGATCGACGAGATCGTTCGCCGTGTAGGGGATATCGCCAATCCCGCGAGCGCGCTTGTCCCAACCGAAATAGTTGCTCCAGTAATTGCCGGTCCAAGCGACGTCGCTCGCGGCGACGTAACGAATCTGTTCGCGGTTTCCGACGAAATCGTTGCGGGTCACATCGTTGTGCACCGATCCGCCCCACAAATGCACGCCGACGAGGTTGTCGGCGACGACGTTGCCGCGAATCGTGTTGTACTCGGCGTCGTAAATGAAGAACCCGCGCTGATTCCCGGCCACGACGTTGTTTTCGACGACGGAGTCTTGCACCGTGCGCAACATGATTCCTTGATCGGTGTTTCCCCAGACTCGGTTGTTCTTCACGATCTGGTTGCGCGCTTCCATGATCGCCAGCCCACCGCGGTTGTGATAAACGCGATTGCCGTCCCAAACGTTGTAGTAGGAGTTCATGTAATGCGTGCCGTAGCGGACGTCATGAATCACGTTGTTCCGGAACAGCGCGTGATGCGATACGTCCACGTAGATCCCGTCTCGGGTATAGCTGATCGTATTGCCGGCGATCTGCGCGCCCGTTGTGTTGTAAAGCTGGATGCCGTTGCCGCGCCGCGGCGAAAGGAAGTCGCGCTTGCCGACGATCACGTTGCCGGTGACGCGCACATCGGAGGCATGCTCGATCCACAATCCGAACAGGTTGTAGACGAGTTCGCAATGGTCCACGCGGGCTCGGTCGGCGCCGGGATGAATGTAGATGCCGGCGTTTTGAGCGGTAAGATCGGCGCCGCTATTGACCACGGCGACACGGCTGATCGTTACGTCGGGGGCGGCGACGCGGATGACATCCCCCGCATTGCCGCCGTCGATCATCGGATGGCCCACGCCGCGCAACGTCAACGGCTTCGCGATCTTCAAGTTCTCCACGTAGCGCCCGCCGTGAATGAGCACGGTGTCGCCCGCACGCGCCGCATCGATCGCGGCGCCCACACGCTGGCCGGGGTACACGTCGAGCGTCGCGCCCGCGGCGGCGGCCTGCATGAGCGCCGCCGCCAACACGGACATCGCGCAAAAGAGAGACTTGGGCATGGTGAGCGATTCGCCTACGCTACGCCTGCACGATCATGCGCGAGCGCATTTCGAGGTGCAGCGCATGACAGAAGTTCGTGCAGTAGCACCAGAACACACCGGGCTTATCGGCGATAAACGTGACCGATTGAGTTTGCTGCGGATGCACGACGAAGCTGATGTTGTAAAACGGAATGGCGAATCCGTGCGTCAAGTCTTCAACCTTGTCGAGGTTGGTCAAAATGATCGTCACTTCGTCGCCCTTCTTCACGGTCCACTCGCGCAACCCGAAGGTCGGCGCTTGCGACGTCAGGAAGACCGTGACTTTCTTGCCTTGACGCTCGACGCGGTTCTCTTTCGGCGTCTTCACGGCGAGCGGAAACTCGTTGAGGTCATAGATTTGCCGCGTCTTGATGATGTCGCGCCGAACCATGATCGAGTCATGCGGCTCCGGATAGAGCGGATGGTCGCCCACGAGCACCATCTTTTCGCCGCTGATGTCGATCAATTGCGAGCTGTCCGGATGCAACGGTCCGACGGGCAAATAGCGGTCTTTCGAAAACTTGTTGTCGGAGATGAAGTACTGACCGTCCGGTTGCCGCGTTTCCCCCATCGAGGTAAAGCCGTGGCCCGGTTGATAGTGCACGTCGATACGATCGACGACGACTTTCGCGTTCTTGTCGCCCTGGTAGGCCTTGATCGCCGCCGCCAGATCCCACTTCACGATTTGGCTGTCGAGAAAGAGCGTCGTATAGACGAAGCCGCGGCCGTCGAAGCCCGTATGCAGCGGTCCCAGGCCGATCTCGGGTTCCGCGACCACGGTGTCCCTCGGCTCTTTGAGTCCGCCGTCGAACCACTTGAGCACCAACTCGTGCGAGATCACGGTGGCGGTCGGCGACAGCTTGCCGGAGCACGCGTAGTGCTTGCCGTCGGGCGAAATGTTCACGCCGTGCGGATTCTTGGGCACCGGCACGTAACAGGTCAGCGCCGTCTTCGGATCGGCGTTGGCTTCGTGCGTGCCGTCCACGACCGGCACCGTCGAATTGCCAATATGGAAGAACTTGCCGTTCTTCACGGCCGCTTCGATGCGAGCGACGTTGAAAAACACGCAAGCATCGCGCTCCGCCGCCATCATCTCTTCATAGTGGACGCCGTTCTCGGTGTTGTACTGATTCGAGCACGCAAGCTTGCCGTCGTACGACGATGCGACCAAGTCCAAGTTGCCGTCGATCTTGACCTGCCAGCGTGGCTGCATCGTCTTTGCATCGACGCACGTGAAGAGACAAAAGTATTTTTTCGGATCGTTCAAATCACGCCCGTCGTTGGGCTGCGGAATATGAAACTCTCCCCCGCAAAACACGCGGGTCGTGTAATTGATTTTTTCGTCGAGCGGATCGCGCTTGTCCGGAAAGATCCCGTGAAAGCCCTGTACGTTCGGCAATTGCGTGATTGCGTCGCACTCCATCGTATCGAGGCGAACGCGCGCCACGCGCGCATTGATCTTGTCGTTCACGAAGATGTACTTGCCGTCGTAGACGCCGTCGGTGTACGACATGTGCACGTGGTGCGTGTCGCCGTTGATGTAATTGAGTTGCCCGTTCGGCCGCGTGCCGATGATCTTGCGCGATTCGTTCGTGATGCCCCAGCCGGACATGCAGTCGATATTGAATACGGGGACCCGTCGAATCTCTCGTCCGGACGGCAAGCCATGAATCCGTAGGTCGCCCGAGTGGCCGCCGCTCGAGAACGCGTAGTACGTGTCGAGCTTGCCCGGATGGACCTCGTACTTGTCCCAGTTGATCGCGGCCGAGGCGTCGCCACCGCTCGCACCGCCGGCACCGCTCGCCGCGGCCGACGAGGCCGCGCTCTCGTTCTTGTTGCAGGCGGCCAAGCCCAGCGACAAGCTCGCCCCCGCCAGCCCAGCGACGGCCGAGGAAGTGAGGAATCTGCGACGCCCCGTGTCGGGCTGGACCACAGTCTCTTCGGATTTTCCCTTCGTAAAAGTCATCACGTTCTCACTATTGAATTCGGTTTCGCCACGTAGCGGTGATGGTGTGTCGATGACGGAACTGAGAAGCCGCATCGCCCCGCTAGTTTCTCTTGCATGCAAGCCGGTCATGTTTGATCGAACGCAAATGAAGTACACTGAATACATCTTTTAAGCGGCCTTGCGGCGAGATGCCGCGCAACCGGCCGGTGCGCCGGGATCGCGCGGCGCGGCGCTTGATATCGATCAATCGCGCCGGCGGCCCGCGAAACCATAATCGCCGGAAAATCGATGCCCGCATCGATCGCTTGTCCGCATCGTGTAAAACCTTTCGACGCGCCGGGGAATCGGTGATCTCACGCAAATTCATCCCTATTGCCGCGCTGCTCACGATCGTCGCGGCCGCGGCGCTCTGGCTGACGCTGAGAACGCCCGAGGTGTACGTTCAAGGGACGTACGTCTTCGGCACACGCGTGCAACTGGCGATCTATGGCGTGCCGCTCGAGCGAGCGCAGCAAGATGCCGATGCCGTCTTCGCCCACTTCCGGTCGATGCACCGGGAACTGCACGCGTGGCAACCGTCCGAGGTCACGCGGCTGAACCAACACATCGCGGCGGGGGAGCCCTTTCAGGCTTCTCCGGAATTGGCGGCGATCATCCGTGCGGCGCGTGCGCTGTCGTTGCAAACGCAAGGGCTGTTCGACCCCGGCATCGGCCGCCTCATTCGGCTTTGGGGTTTCCAAGCGGACCAGTTCGATGCCAAGCCGCCCTCGCGCGATAGCGTGCTGCGCGAGCAATCGCTGCATGCGAGCATCGCCGACCTGACGATCTCCGATTCGGGCGTCGTGACGAGCGAGAACCGCGCCGTGGCACTCGATCTCGGCGGCTATGCCAAGGGGTGGTCGCTCGATGAAGCGGCCGCGATCCTACGGCAGCGCGGCGTTAGAAACGCGTTGGTGGATGTGGGGGGCAACCTGCTCGCTTTGGGCTCCAAGGGGGCAATACCGTGGCGGGTCGGCATTCAAGATCCCCGCAAGGCGGGCACGCTTGCGACGCTCGAATTGCGCGACGGCGAAGCGATCGGCACCAGCGGCGACTATGAGCGCTTTTATCGATCCGGCGGCGTCCGCTACTGTCACATCATCGATCCGCGCAGCGGGTTTCCCGCTACGCAAAGCGAATCGGTCACCGTGTTGGTGAGGCCCGGTCCGCACGCGGGGGCGCTGTCCGACGGCGCGAGCAAGGCACCGTTCGTCGCGGGCCCTGCGCTCGCGATGTCGTTGGCGAGCGGGATCGGCGTCGACTCCTTACTGCTCGTGGATGCGCAAGGGCGCGTATGGGATTCCGCGCCGATGGCCGAGCGCGTGCGCTTTACCGATCCGGCGTTGCGCCCGGCGCGGCTCGAATGAGGGGATTGCGCTATGAAGGCCATGCGCGGGCGATGCAGCATCGAACTTCAACACGTCGGCTTCATGCGGGACGGCCGCGACGTGCTGCGCGACGTCAGCCTCACGATCGGACGCGGCGAACTTACAGCACTGGTCGGGCTCAACGGCGCGGGTAAAACCACACTGATCTCGCTCTTGTCGACGCTCGCGGTGCCGAGCCGGGGCCGCGTGGTCGTGAACGGTATCGACACCGCAAGGGACGCCGCCAAAGTACGCGCATCGATCGGCGTGGTTTTTCAAGAGTCGGCGTTGGAGCCGCGGCTGAGCACGCACGAGAACCTATCGTTCATTGCGCGATGCCAAGGACTCAACGGCCGTGCGGCGGGCCTTCGAGTGGACGCGTTACTCGAAGCGCTCGGTCTCGACGCCCTCGCGCAAACGCGCGTGGGATCGCTCTCCGGCGGCCAGCGGCGGCGCGTGGAACTCGCCCGCGCATTAGTGGCGAAGCCGCCGGTACTCTTGCTCGACGAACCCACGCTCGGCCTCGATGCTGCCGCACGCCAGGCGTTTTGGAGCGAAATCAAAACGCTGGCCGGTGCGGGACATACCGTCTTGTGTTCGACCCATGACACCGATGAGGCACGCGATGCCGACAGCGTCGTCATCCTCGACCAGGGCGAACTGCTGGCGCGTGGCCCCTGGCAAGCACTCAGCGCCTCGACGCCCGGCTCGGTGCGTCTGCATACGCGGTATATCGATGAGACGCATCGATGGTTGCTCGAGCACGGCTATCGCGCGCAGGCGTGCGGCGATGTAGTTTCCGTCATCGGCACCGATCCGCAGGCCATGCTGCCCGCGCTCTTGCAACGAATACCGTACGCGGTGCAAGTCGCGCAAGTGGCGATGCCCGATCTGCGCGCGACGCTCGCGAATTGGATCGATAGCCGCCGAAAAGGCGCAGTCGGCAAAACGGAAAGGGTTGCGGCATGATCAACGTACTCGCCATCGTCCGGTTCGACTTCAAACGATTTTGGTCGTCGCCGCTTCGGCTCGTTTTCGGCATGGCGCAGCCGTTGCTCTATCTGCTCGTTCTCGGCGCGGCGCTTAGAGGCGGAACGTATGCGGAAATCGGCGGCTATCAGGCGTACATTTTTCCGGGCGTGATCGGACTGTCGTTGATGTTTACAGCCATTTCGGCAGCGGTCGGCATCGTGCACGACCGGCAAACCGGCATGCTGGCGGCTTTGCTCGTCTCGCCCGTATCGCGCTTCGAGATCGCGTGCGCCAAGATCGTCGGCGGTGCGGCGGTGGCGTGGGTGCAGAGCCTGCTACTGCTGCCGTTTGCGCCCGCGATCGGTATCGGGCTGACCGCGGCGAACCTGGCCGAGCTACTCGCTGCCATGGCATTCGCCGCGCTCGCGTTTTCCGCGCTTGGGCTGACGCTCGCCCTACCGTTTCGATCCGTGATCGTCTTTCCGGTGGTCTCGAACGCGTTGCTCTTGCCCATGTTCTTTTTATCGGGCGCACTGTATTCGCTCGATCTCGCGCCTGATTGGATCCGATTTGCCGCCGCTTACGATCCGGCGGCGTATGGTATCGACTTGATGCGCGGCGTGATGACGAGACAATTCGCGATCGCCCCCGGGCGCTCGCTTGCAACGCTCGCCGCGTGCCTGGCTTGTGCCGGCGCGCTAGTCGTGTTGCAGATGAATCGGCGCAGCGCGTAGCGTGCCAAATGCGCCGAACGTGCCGACCGCGCGTTTCAGCGCGTTCAGCTCAACCTGCTCGATGTAATTCAACGTCACCCCATGAGCCCCGTATGAAACCCATCAACCCCATGACCAAGCCAGCGCCTTCGTTCGACGAGCCCCTCGAAATGCTGAAGGCCTGTCACGAACGCATCGCAGCGCAGTGCACCACGCTCGAAAAACTCGAAGCCCATCTACGCGCGAACGGTATCGACGAGCAGGCGCAGCAGGCCGCGCGCAACATCATGCGCTACTTCGATACTGCCGGGCCGCATCATCATGCCGACGAGGAGCAAGATCTCTTGCCGCTGCTCGCCCAAGCCAGCCTGCACCGTGGCTCGCCGCTCGCGCAGCACATCGCGTCGCTGCCCGAGCAACATCGAACGCTCGATGCGCTCTGGGCACGTTTGCGCGCGGTCTTGGCGGACATCGCCGAGGGCACGGCCACGCCGCTCGAATCCGCGCTCGTGGAAGCATTCGCCAAGGCCTATCGCGAACACATCGCCTTCGAGGAACAGGAAGTGTTTCCGGCCGCCCAAGCCTGGCTCGACGCGTCGCAGCTCGAAAAACTGAGCGCGGCCATGGTCGCCCGGCGCAAGATCGAACCGCGATAACCGTGGCAACGATTCGCCGGTCTACTGCCCGGCCGCGACGGTTTTGTTCAAATCCGATACGAATCTTCGAAGCGCCGCCGACAAGGCCAAGGCCAGCGAGCGCGAATAAGATTCGCTCGTAGCCGCAATCGCAAGGCCCGCCGAACCTTCGCCCGAATAGTGGCGATCGAGCAGCGATTGGCCGTCTTTGCTTAGGCGTACCAACAGCGAGACTTGTCCCGTGTAGCTGATATACATGTCGCAAAAGACATTCAACACCGAACCCGAGACGACGATGCCCGCACCCGACGCGCTCGCTCCGGGCTTCCCATCGATCACGGTGTAGCCGTTGTTTTCAAGCTCGGTCTTCATGGCGCGTGTGACCCAATCCGCCACGTTGTTGCGGGGTACGACGTCGGCCATCCGCATGCCGAAGGCGTTGCGCGTGGTGCCCACGGTCTTTTGGTCGGAACGCTCGTCGTCGAACGGTTCGAGGACGATTTGAATGTTTTTCGCCGGCGGTTTCTCGGCGGCGTGAGCGGTCGATACCGCGGATGAATCGGCCGATGGCGGATAGGTCAGCGTCGGGTTTCGTGTCCCGAGAACGCATCCCCCGAGCAAGAAGGCCGACATCAGCGTGACCAATCCAGCGGCACCTCGAAGCGTTCCGTTCATCATTTACCCCTTTCCCATCCACCCGGCGTTTCCCTGCCCAGCGACCGGGCATCATGCATCGCATCGAAGGTACGCTCGACCGTGGCCGTCGCATTGACGCTCGTCAATGCTCGCCGCTCCCTCTCGCCGGTTTTGTACGCTCGCGAACCAAGGTAGTATCGAGCGTTTGGTCACCTTTACCCTTTTTTCGCTCGATTCATGCTGCTAACCCTCGTTCTCGTGGCCGGCGTCTGGGCGGGCCTGCAAAACGCGCTCGCCGGCGGCGGTTCGTTCGTCACGCTGCCCGCGTTGATCGTTTCGGGTATGACGCCGCTGGCCGCCAATATCACTTCGACCGTTGCGCTGTTTCCCGGGCAGGTCATGTCGGGCATTGCCGGGCGGCGACTGGTTAGCGGAGCCAATCGGCTACCGTTTTCCGTATTGTTCGGCGTGAGCGTGGTGGGCGGGGCACTGGGC
>NZ_PNYA01000016.1 GCF_002879885.1 Trinickia dabaoshanensis | reverse complement strand
GCATGGGCGGGGTTGTGACGCGTACGACGTCGATTGGCAAGAAACTGGCGCTGGCGGACGAGATTTATAAGCCCGGCACTGCAATGAGGCTTGTGGGCGCGGGAGCCGCGGCGATCAACGCGGTCTCGATGCTGCACCAGTACGATGAGCTCAAGAAGCTCGGAGATCAGGCAAGCGGGTATCAGTGGGCGCAGTTCCTCACATCGGCCGGCTCGATGGGCGTGGGCATCGCGGTAGCCAAGTTGCGGCCGGAGAAACCGCCGCAAGGTAGCGGCACCGAAGTGACGTCCGCCCCGGTAACCGGTGGCAACGCAGCGGGCAGTCGCACCGGTCAGGGCGGCGATAGCGCAGGCAACGAGGTCCCGACACCGAACGGCGCCGCAGCCGCCGCAACCACCGTTGCGAACGCCGCGTTTACGTCGGACGGCTCGGGCAAGTCGGCTACCACGACCGGCGCGACCGGCACGACCGGCACCGCGCCGAGTCAAGGCGTAACGAACAACACGAACCTGGACGGGGCGGCTACCGACCCCGCAGCCGGCGAGCCCCAAACGGCGGCGCTCAACTTTGCGACGACGAACCCCGGCAGCGCTCTTCAAAACATTAACGGCGATTCGACCGTGATCGCCGACGGGCCCGAGGAAGGAGACAGCGCCGCTGGCAAGATCGTGATGCCCCCCTTGTCCACTGCGTCGAATCCGGTTCCACCATCTGGCGGAACGAGCGGTTCGGGTGCGAACACGGCCGTGCCCGCTACCGGTACGAGCGGTGGCACGGGCGCAAGCGGCGGTGGTGCAGGAAACCAGGGAGGACAGACGGGTGGATCCGGCACCCAACAGACTGGCGCCGGGCAAGGCCCCGCAAGCGGGACCGGCACGCCTGCATCGGGCGTTGCCGGTCCGAACTCGAACTCGCAGCAACAGGCAGGGGCGGCCCAGGCCGGCGGGCCACAGACAAGCGCAGGCACCGCATCGGGAACAGGGCAATCGACGGTCGGAGGGGCGGCCCAGGGCAACGGCACGGGCGGAGGCCAAAATCAGAGCGATCCCAACGACCCGAGCTCCATACCTAACGGATTCGATGGCACAGGCCCGAACTCGAGAGCCGTAACATTTGCGGCATTCAGCGGCCAAGGTGAGGCACCAACTGTGCCTTCGGGAAAGACGACCGCGACGGGTACGCCCGTTGGCGGCAGCGCCGATGCGCCTGAAACGCAAGCCGCGAGTCCTTCGACCGCGGGGACTAATCCCATGCCTGCAGGAAGCACGAGCGGTTCAGCGGAAGGGGCCGCCCCGGCCGGGGAAGGGAATGTGTCGGCGGCGCCGGGAAATGAATCCGCTGCGTCGGCGTCGCCGAATCAGGCTACGGGCGGACGCCCGCTGTCCGCGTCGAAGAGTGGGCCGCAGTCCGCCAACGTTGGTGGAGCGGAGCCCGGCAGCGCTGGGCAAGGTTCGGAGGTCAATGGCGGCAACACGAACCAACCGGCTGCGCCCGCACAAGTCACGACGGCCGGTGCACAGCCCCGGGTTCAGTCGCACGGCGGGAACGGTGGAACAGAGCCCGTCACGGGGCGGCAAAGTGCGGATGGCAGCGGCGGCCAGACGGAACAAGGCGAGCCGAGTGTGCCCGCCGCGGCAGCGGCACACGCCGCGCCCGGCGGCGTGACGGGTACGCCGCGTCCTGCCCAGGCTAAAGGCGCGGCAGGGGCGACGACCGCAGATTCTGGCAAGCTTGCCGGCGAAGGCGCGAACGAGCAGCACGGGTCGGCCGCGAGTGGCAACGCCGAGGCGAACAAGGCAGGAGAAAGCGCGCCTGCAGTCCTGCCCGAACGTGGTGGACAGAATATGGCGAGCGGTGCGGACCGCGGCAATGGCCTGCCCTCCAGCGGTCAAACCACCGGTAGCCATCCGGCCGCTCCGGCCGTGAGCACCGCGTCCCGGGGGGCCGGCGCCGGCACGGATGAGACTGCGCCCTCCCAGCAGCGGCAGGGCGTGATAAGTGGTGCCGGACAGAACCCGCAGAAGCCGAGTTCGGGGCAGCCCCAACGTGTGACTGGGGGGGCTGAGCAGGGTGAAGGGCGGCGCAGTTCGAACGGCGATGGCGGTAAAGCACAAGTAGGCCAGTCGAGTGCAGCGGCAACCGCGGTGCCTGGCGGCGGAACGGGCGTGCCCCAGCCTGCCGCGCATCAAGACTTGTCCCGTTTTGTGACCAAGAACCCCGGTGAGGTCGATATCCGCAGCCCCGGTCAACAACACCGAGCGTCTGCGAGCAGCAACTCCGACCCGAACAAGGCGGCTCAAAGCTCGCCTGCGCCGCAACGGCAGAGCGGGCTCGGCACCACACAGCGCGGTCAAAGCCAGTCCTCCAGCGGTCAACACCGCGGTAGCGATCCGGCCGCGCAAACTCAGGCAACGCCGACCGGAATACCCATCGGCAGTCCGGCAACCGCGGCGCGGCAAGGCTCGGCCCCCGGCGCTGGGCAGGACCCGCAGAAGCAAGGTTCGGGCGAGCCGCAACGTGCGACGGGCGGCCCTGACCAGGGTCAGGAGGAGCGACGCTCACGTGGGGGTGCCGGCAACACGGAACAGGGCAAATCGGCGACAGCGGCAAAGCCGAATGCGGTGCCCGGCAGCGGAACGGGCGCGAACCATGGTGTCCCGGCCCAAGGCCCGGTGAGCTTTCTGACTGCGGATCCCGGCAAGCTCCCCAACCTCGGAGGTGCAAGCCCACAACAGCCGGCGACCGCGAGCGGCAACCCCGACGCGAATGCGGCGAGCTCGTCTTCGCTCCAAGGCCATTCTCAGAGCGCACCCGCCGCGACGACCACTTCGGAACACGGCAATGGCCAGAACGCCGGCGGCCAGAACGCCAATGGCCAGAACGCCGAAGGCGGAAACGGCCGCAAGAACCGCGGCGGCAAGAACCGGCGTGCCAAAGTTGCACCGGCCGCCGCGGCGGCATCGGGCTCTTCAAGCGAGAGCAACCAGGCTGTTTCGCCTGTCAGTGCTGCAACAGCCCCGGCCAAGCCTGACCCGGCGACGCTATCCACTACGGCAGCCAGCCGCCAGCGGATCGTCAGCATCGAATGGCTGAAAAACTACGCCTCGAGTAGCCGCAAGCATGTGGTCTACGTGAGCGGCTTCTACAGAAGGGGTTACGCACAGCCGGACGCCGCGGCCGCCGATGTGCTCGCCAAGCTGACCGACATCGTCAACCAACACGGTGCGCAGAACGTGCTCGTCGTGTCTCGCGCAAACGACGGTATCGGGTCGATGGTGTACGACGCCGCCCATTCATTGGGCGTCGAGACGGCCGGCTTGGTCCCGGATCAAGTCCGCGGCAGCATCACCGCCAAGAGCAACTACGTCGTGCGCGTGTCGGGCGACGCCGCGCCGGCGCACATCTCCGACATCGCCGATCAAGCGCTGTACTTTGGCGGCGACGACAATGCGGTGCAGGAAGTGCAGGCCCTGGGAGCAAAGCACGTTCCGGTTCGCACCGACACGTCCTACGAACCCGATCCGGTACTCGCGGGCGACCGCGCGCGGCGCACACCGGGCTTCGACCCGACGCCGCTGCGCACCTACGAAACACAGCAGGCGATTGCGAAGGCCGAGGCCGAGGAAGCGGCGGCAGTGCAAGCATCGCTTGACGGCTTGCTCGGCCGGGTGCTGAAGGCGAGCGCCTCGTCGCCCGACGACGTCCATGCTCTGATGCGTCAGTCGTCCAAGGCGCCGTCACGCAAGGCGCGGGTCGCCGGCATCTCGCCCAAGCGATACCTGCGCAACCTTTATAAGCTTTCGCAGTATCGTCCAGACGGTGCAGAGGCTACGGTGCTAAGGCCGAGCGGTGAGCGCCAGCCGTTTTTTTCCAGTCTCGACGCTAAATTGTCCAAAGACCCATCGCTGGGTACGGCGGACTATCGTTTGAGCCGTCGCACGGCAGTGAGTCCGACGCCGCGAGCGATCGGACATCGGATCTTCGTCAACCCACGCCCTGAACACGTTCTCGATGTCGCCAAGCATTTGGTCGGTGTGGTCGATAGCAACCCGCTGGACCACCCGGGTGTAGCCGATCTGACGGTCGCGGGCCCCACGTCACTCGCAGCGCGCACGGACAGACTCTCGGTTTCCGTTGTTACGCCCGAAGACCGCGACCGCGTAATCGACGCTTTGCACGAATATCAGCAAGCGCATCCCGATCATTTCGACGACGTTCAACCGCCGATGGCTGCGCCGCACATGCGCGGCGTATCGAGCATCGAAGAGCCGACCGACGAGCAGATCGCCAAGGCACAAGAGCTTCTTGCCGGCCTGGCCGAGACGGACCCGGACCGTGTTGCTGCGCTCGGGCCCGTCGGCGATCACGGTGACGTAAGCGGGCTTCACTTGCGGGCATTCGCGATCGCACTTGCGCATCAGGATGCGCTGGCCGATGTCGCAGCGGCGGGACCCGATTTCGATGTGGCGGGTGCGTTGCGCACGCATACGAAAACGCGGCTGGGCGAGTTGGGGATCGACTCATCCAACCCTTCACGCAACGCGGATAGTCCTTTGCCGGATAAGGTAAATCCGGACGACAGCAAGCCCTATCGGCGAGTCAGCCCGGACGGCGAGCCGGAGTTTGCTAGGTTCGCGGACGCTCCTAGCCTGTTTTGGCGGGCGAACGGCGATGACCACGTCGTTATCGGAGCGAACGCTTGGTCCACGGCTCGGTCGATGCTCTATGTCGGCGATTTGAACGAACCGGCGGACGCCTATGTGTACGTGGTGCAGGTGCCGAGCAAGAAGGCGGGCGATGTGCTCACTATCGCCGACGGGGACGTCATCGCGCACGGATGTATCCCCGCGGGTGCGCGCGAGGTGGACTGGCGCAGCGGACGTCCGACACAAGTTTCCGACCCGATCCATCGGGACGAACACTTTGGCGCCGCACCGGCCGGCTACGAACACGCTGTCGTCGTTTCGACGCGCCCGCGCGAGGATCTCGCCAACGGCGACACATTCACCGCTCGCCATTGGTATCTCGACTATCACGAACTGCCGAAACCTCCGGGCGCCGAGTACGTCGACCCCGAGTACGCGAACCACGACAATGAAAATCCGGATCTGCGCTATAGGGCGCTCGGGTTGTTGAAAACGGTAATGGACCTGAGCGACAGATTCGGATCGAAGAAGGACCCGGGCATCTACCCGAACAAGAACGTGCTGGACAACTCGCGCCGCGTGGACATACCGATGACGGACGCCGCGGAGGGGCGCGAAGACGCCGTCATGGGCCACGAGCACTGGCAGACGTTCGCCAAACTAGCTTCAGGCGGGCCGGAAGCTTATTGGAAGAGATCGCGCATCGGAGCGATGGACCCGTCTCTTGTAACCGGGAAGACCCGCATCCGGAAAAGGCTGGTCGGGCTACCTTACGGCACGAAGAACTTGTCGGGCAATCAGGCTGGTTACACCAAACACAGCGCCCTGGATGTTTCCCCGACGCTGGCACAAGACGAGAAGCTACTGCACGAAATCTACAACATGCCGGAGGAACAGCGCGCGGATTTCATCCCATGCCTCTCGGGTCTCGAGCCTGCCGCCTATGGGCGTGTGAAAACGAAGGACGGCGTGACCCTTTCGGTCTCGCAATATATTGCGAGGTTGAAGCTGAAATATCCGGACCTTCACTTGGAGGGCGGCGAGGTCAACCCTTGGGCCAAGGAGGTGATGTTCGCGTTGCGAGGGCGCCCACGGCGGCGCTTTTGGAGACCGGTCGGTTATGGTGAAACGGGGATGGACGGTCGGCGTCCG
Source organism: Trinickia dabaoshanensis (assembly GCF_002879885.1). Lineage (GTDB taxonomy): Bacteria > Pseudomonadota > Gammaproteobacteria > Burkholderiales > Burkholderiaceae > Trinickia > Trinickia dabaoshanensis. Next base: position 157,702 of record NZ_PNYA01000016.1, on the reverse strand, counting down.
GCAAGCATCAATTTGATGAATGGCATCCGCGATGCTGGCCTTCACACCACTGTACATTGGGACGCGGGAGATAACGAATTCGGAAGCGACGCACATCCGATTAGGTCGCCGAGCGGTGTGCACCACATGTCGGAAGCGATCAAGATGTTTATGCGCGTGGGGGCTTACGACCTGACCGGTTATGACCTCGATAACCCGGACTTCGTCCTGACCGACGCCGACGTACGTGCGATTATCAATGACCCCGCGCGACGTCAGATTCCGGTTCCCGTTACCTGGGCTCACTTTTTCGGCCTGGGCAATTGGGGGGAGCAATTCAAACTGCACATGGAGTTCGTACAGTGGGTCTCGACGCATCCGCTGCTCGGCCACGTCGGGATGGATGCCTCGTGGGCGCCCGCTCAAGCCGATTTCTTCAGCGATCCAAAGGCTGCTGCGGAATTGATCGCGATGGGGATCGGCGGGCAGGGCGGCGATACCTTGAACATCCAGACGCATGCCCAAATGGTGGCCCCTTGGTACGGCCCTGAGCACCAGGCGATGCTGCGCGAGTTGCACAAAATCGATATCGAAGCGTTCAACCGGTACGCGGGGGGCTATTTCGCGGATATACATGAAAACACGAAGCCCGCGCAGGATTGGTTTACGTACCGCATGGCGCATAGCGATGACCCGGTTCTTCAGCAGCACATCCAAGAGATGACGGACGTCGAGCGGAATCGGTTGGACGCATGGGTCGCAAATTACGAGCTTATGCACCCCGGCGTGACGCCCGATGGTCCGCCTCCGTCGGATGTCTATTCGGGGAACGACATTGCGCGCGGCAAACTGTGGGTACCGCCGGGCGCCAATACCGGCCATCGATTTGCCCAACCGGCCGAATCGCTGCCTCGCAGCCTGCAGTTGCAGTCATCGTCGCTGGATCTCGCTCTCTTGGCTATGCGCCTGGAGAAGGGCCGGTCCGTGTCGCCGGTGGACGTGGCGAAGGCGTCCGGCCAAGATCGCACAGGGTCGCTCGTCGCCAGTAAATACGGCGTCGACGAGGCCGACCCTCCAGCCGCTGTCAATGCGCCGGCAAAATCGAGCGCGGCTGGGCCCGATCCGGTGACGCAAACGGGCGCGCAGAACGTGGCCAACGTTGGCACTTATCTGGAGCAAGCGCGCGCCAAAGCGCAGGAGTGGTTCAATGGACCGGCCCTGTCACGCGCGGATCTGGAGCGGATAGCCGAGCAGCAAGCGGCAAATGGCGGCCTCGTGTTCACGGAAGGTGCGATGCAGCAGGGGCTGCAAGCAGCGAATATCGGTAAGACACGGGGGCAGCAGCTTTGCGAGATGAGCGTCCGTACGCTCATCGACAGGCGCCAGGCGGACAACGAGGCGTTCAAGAATGCTCGAAACACAAAGCGCAACGTGATGATTGCGGCGACGAGTATGGTTGGCGCCGCCGCCAGTTGGGTGGCCATGACGGCGCTTGCGGCGGCCGGTGTACATAATGAAATGATCATTCCGGCAGCGAGCACCGTTGCGCTGTTATTGCGCGCGGTCTACTCGACTGGACGCGTCGGGAGTACGCAACTGAACCGGAAGGCGGTGGAATTCACGCTCGAGCAAATCCTCAGTAACAGCAGCGTATTCAAACTGCAATCGCAGCGGTTCAAGCACGCGGTGACGGCGTCGGGGGCGATCAACTCGGCCCGGCTCGAAGGCCCTACGGGCACCAAAACCGTGTTTGGCCGAGCGGGCGCGGATATGGACTTCCTTAGGAACATTACGGTTAACTGGATGGTGGGCGAGTCCGGTCAGATGCGCCAAATGAAGATCGCCGGTGCCACGGCCAACACGATTGCGAAGTCCGATCAGGCGGCGGGAGGCGCGGTCGCTTCGTTCGAGCTAACCAATCCGATGACTTATCCGGGGGCCGTGGCCTCGCTGCTCACGTCCGCGGCTTATAGCGCTAGCGTCTTATCGTCCTTACATGGCATCGGGCAAGACCCCTTGACCCATCTTTACGGATTCCCGCTGATATTCGGCAATGGTCTGTTCGCGGGCTACCAATTACTCGCAGGCTCGAGTGGCCTATTCGGCAAGAACCTTGCCGAAGCGCAGGGCGTACGCGAGTTTATGAACTACGGCGCCTGGCCGAGTATTGCAATCGGTAATCTGATGCTTGCCGGGCAGTCGGTATACAACCTGGCGACCGGTACGGGTTCGATCTTGGCCGATGCCGTCTTGACGGTCGGAGCGGCCGTTACAGGCGCCGCATCTACCAAGATCGCCTGGACCGCGGTGGGCGCCGAGTCCGATTGGTGGAGCGCGAGAAAGGTGGTGCCGATCAGAGTCAAGACCGCATCGATCCTTGCCAAAGGCGCGGATCTCATGGGAGTGAAGAATGCGGCGCAGTCCAAACTCGTGAAGAAGGTCGGGGTTAAGGACAATAACCCCGTCTATGCCGAAGGGCTTGGTGCGCCGCGGAGCATTCCGAAGGCGACCTTGTTGGCCGCGGCTGGTCTTGCGACGCTGTCGCTGGGGACCTGGTTGGCTGCTCAGAACCAACCTAAGAAACATCCGCCGCAGCGGCCCGCCACAGGGCCCGGCAACGCGCCGTCGACGACACCGACGAACTCGCCCGGGTCATCGGTGAGCGCTTCGCCATCCGCAACGCCTACGCCGTCGGCGAGCGCTTCGCCATCTGCGACTCCATCGCCGTCTACGACCCCGGCTCCCGGCTCGTCCACGCCCCCAACTCCGTCGGCAAGCCCGACCACGGTCACAGTGAAGCGCGGCGATACGCTCGCTGGGATCTTCGACGAGTACGAAAGCACGATCGTCAAGGAGATCGACACATCGGGCATGGATGCGGTCCAGAAGGACGAGCGTGCCTGGAAGCGCTTCGAGCTGCTCAACCCGGAGTTCGACTTCAGCTCGCTCGATGGCGGCACCCCCGAACCCGGCGCGACTGGCGACCCGAATCTCATCTATGTAGGGGACGTGATCCGAATCGGCTGACGGCGCGCAAGCGTGACTGAACGCCGCCCTTGGCCGAGACAGCGGCAAGCGAATCGCAGCCGTCCACGAAGATGGCTGCGATTCGTCACGTCTGCCGCCGGGAAGGGAGGGGTACAAATTTTTTTGATGGCCGAATTTTATTTTTCTAGCTCGCTTACTCGCATTCCCCCATCGAGAATCAATCCCAGCAAACATGGGTAAGCAACCGTGCGCCGGCGGTCCGTCCGGCGACGGCTCAGATGATGGGGACGCAACGATGAACGACGCAACGCAACAAGGCAGCTCGATGGGCAACGGCGAATCGGGCAACGGCAAGTGGCAGTTCTGGGTGGACCGTGGAGGCACGTTCACGGATATCGTCGCCGTCCGTCCCGACGGCCGGCTCATCACGCACAAGCTGTTGTCGGAAAACCCGGACCGCTATCAGGACGCCGTCGTGCAAGGCATGCGCGATCTGCTCGGATTGAGCGCGGACGAGCCGCTCCCGCAAGAAAAGATCGACGTCATCAAGATGGGCACCACGGTGGCCACGAATGCGCTGCTCGAGCGTAAAGGGGCGCGCACGCTGCTCGCCATCACGCGCGGCTTCGCCGATCAACTTCGCATCGGCTATCAAGAGCGTCCGGATATTTTCGCGCGCCACATCCAACTGCCGTCGCTGATGTACGAGCGTGTCGCCGAAATCGATGAACGCATCGATGCGCACGGCCGCACGCTCAAGCCGCTCGACGAAGCGGCCACACGCAACATGCTGGAGCAAGCGCGCGCCGACGGCATCACCTCGATCGCGATTGTGCTGATGCACGGCTACCGTTACCCCGCGCACGAGTTGCGCGTCGCCGAGCTTGCGCGCGAAGCGGGTTTCTCGCAGATTTCGGTGAGCCATCAAGTGAGCCCGCTCATGAAGCTCGTGGGTCGCGGCGATACGACCGTCGTCGATGCTTACCTGTCTCCGGTTCTGCGCGACTACGTCGGTCGAGTGACGCGTCAGACCGGCGGCGTGCGCCTCATGTTCATGCAGTCTAGCGGCGGTCTCGCCGATGCCGATCGCTTCCAAGGCAAGGACGCCATCCTGTCCGGCCCGGCGGGCGGCATCGTCGGCGTCGTCAAGACCTGCGAGGCGGCAGGCGAGCGCAAGGTCATCGGCTTCGACATGGGCGGCACGTCCACCGACGTCGCCCACTACGACGGGGCCTACGAGCGCGTGTTCGAAACGAAGGTGGCCGGCGTACGCGTGCGCGCCCCGATGATGGACATCCACACGGTGGCGGCCGGTGGCGGCTCGATCTGCAGCTACGAGAACGGTCGTCTGAAGGTCGGCCCCGAGTCGGCGGGGGCCTATCCGGGCCCGGCATGCTATCGCAACAACGGCCCGCTGACCGTCACCGACTGCAACGTGATGCTGGGCCGAGTGCAGCCCGCTCACTTCCCGCACGTATTCGGGCCGAACGGCAATTTGCCGCTCGATGCCGCGATCGTGCGCCAGAAGTTCGAGGCGCTGGCGAAAACCGTGCGCGAGGATTCGGGCCGCGAGATGAGCCCCGAAGCATTGGCGGAAGGCTTTCTCGCCGTCGCCGTCGACAACATGGCGCAAGCGATCAAAGCCATCTCGGTCGAACGCGGCCACGACGTTGCCGACTACGCGCTCGGCGCGTTCGGCGGTGCCGGCGGCCAGCACGCTTGCGCCGTCGCCGAAGCGCTCGGCATGCGCCGCGTCGTGCTGCATCCGTTCGCCGGCGTGCTCTCGGCGTTCGGCATGGGGCTCGCCGATCAGCGGGCCGTGCGCGAGCGTGCGGTCGAAGCGCTGCTCGATACGGCCGCGGTCAACGATTTGCGCGCCGGCTTCGAGGCGCTCGAACGCGAGGCGACCGCGGAAATCCTGAGCCAGCGCGTGCCGCGCGAGCGCCTGAGCGCCTACCGTACGGCACGACTCAAGTACAAGGACACGGATTCGACGCTCGAAGTGGCGTTCTCGGATGCGGCGGGCATGACCCACGCGTTCGAGTCGCTGCACCGCAAGCGCTTCGGCTTCGTCATGGAGAACCGCAGGCTCGTGATCGAATCGATCGCGGTCGAAGCGGTCGGCGCGACGCAGCAATCGGCCTCGCTGCCGGGCGTGGCATTCGCCGCCTCGGCGACGCCGTCGCGCGGCGATCGCGGGATGGCGCACGAGGACCGCGTCCGAATGTTCTTCGACGGCCATGCGCGCATGGTGCCGCTGTTCGTGCGCAAGGATCTGCGCCCCGGCTCGACGATCCACGGCCCCGCGCTGATCAGTGAAGACATCTCCACGATCGTGCTGCAGGCCGACTGGAGCGCGAATATGCTCGACGACGGCTCGCTGATCCTGCAGCGCAGCGAGGCGGAATGGATCGATTCGGCCAAGCGTCCGCGGCTGACCGAGTCGATCACGACCGAGCGCCACCCGGTGCACCTCGAGATCTTCAACAATCTCTACATGTCGATCGCGCAGCAGATGGGCACGACGCTCGAGAAGACGTCGTACTCGGTCAACATGAAGGAGCGGCTCGATTTCTCGTGCGCGATCTTCGATCGAGCCGGCAATCTGATCGCGAACGCGCCGCATATCCCGGTGCATCTCGGCTCGATGAGCGACAGCGTCACCTGCGTCATCAATCAGCACGGCGGCACGCTCAAGCCGGGCGACGTGTTCATGCTGAACGTGCCGTACAACGGCGGCACGCACCTGCCCGACATCACGGTCGTCATGCCCGTGTACGACCGCGCGGGTTCGGAGCTGCTGTTCTACGTGGCCGCGCGCGGCCACCATGGAGACGTCGGCGGTATCACGCCGGGCTCGATGCCCCCGAACAGCACGACGATCCTCGAGGAGGGCGTGCTGCTCGATAACGTCAAGATCGTCGAGGGCGGCGGTTTCCTCGAAAGCGAGGTGCGCAAGCTGTTCCTAGCCGGCCCGTACCCGAGCCGCAACGTCGATCAAAACATCGCCGACCTCATCGCTCAGGTCGCCGCGTGCGAATCGGGCGCGGCCGAGTTGCTGCGCACGGTGGACCGCTACGGCGCCGGCGTGGTCCTCGCCTACATGCAGCACGTGCAGGACAACGCGGAAGAGGCCGTGCGCCGCGCGATCAGCAAGCTGGCCGACGGCGAGTTCAGCTACGAGATGGACGATGGCGCCGCGGTGCGTGTCAAGGTGACGATCGATCGCGAGCTTCGGCAGGCTCGCGTCGACTTCACGGGCACGAGCCCGCAGCGTCAGACGAATTTCAACGCGCCGCGCTCCGTCTGCAAGGCTGCCGTGCTCTACGTGTTCCGCACGCTGCTCGACGAAGACATTCCGATGAACGAAGGCGTGTTGCGCCCGATCGATCTCGTCGTGCCGCACGGCTCCATGCTGAACCCCGCGTATCCGGCGGCGGTCGTGGCCGGTAACGTCGAGGTGTCGCAGACGGTCACCGATGCGCTCTACGGCGCGCTGGGCGTGATGGCGGCCTCGCAAGGCACGATGAACAACTTCACGTTCGGCGACGACACGCATCAGTACTACGAGACGATCGCCGGCGGCTCCGGAGCGGGTGCGGACCACCCCGGCACCTCGGCCGTGCAGACGCATATGACCAACTCGCGGATGACCGATCCCGAAGTGCTCGAATGGCGCTTCCCGGTGCTCGTCGAACAGCATGCGATCCGCCCGGGCAGCGGTGGCATCGGCAAGCAAAGCGGCGGGGACGGCGCCACGCGCCGCATTCGCTTCACCCGCCGCATGACGGCCAACATCCTCGCCAACCGCCGTCGCGTCGCGCCGTTCGGTCTGGCGGGCGGTAAGAGCGGCGAAGCCGGTCGTAATTGGGTGGAGCGCGCCAACGGCGCGATCGACCGGTTCGGCGCGACGCACACGACCGTGGTCGAGGCCGGCGATGTATTCGTCATCGAAACGCCGGGAGGCGGTGGGTATGGTTTCGCGGAGTGACGTGAGTTCGCTCCATGAGGGGTAGGTCGTTCATTTTGTCGTTCGAGCCAATGGCTGGCCGGATGCGACGCATATCGCACCGGCCAGATGAACAGGAGGAGATCAAACCATGCATACAGGGGTCAATTTATATCCGTTGATCGGCGTCGCCGTGATCGTCGTGGGCTTCGTGTTGCGCTTCAATCCGATGTTGATCGTGGCGGTATCGGCCATCGCCACGGGTGCCGCGGCCGGTTTTCCGGTTCAGGCGATCCTCGCCGCGCTGGGAACGGGCTTCATCAAGACGCGCATGATTCCGCTGATCATTTTGCTGCCGTTGGCCGTCATCGGTCTGCTCGAGCGGCACGGGCTGCGCGAACGTGCACAGATGTGGATCGGCAGCATCAAGGCGGCTACGCCGGGGCGCTTGCTGATCGTTTATCTGTTTGCGCGGGAAATTACGGCCGCGTTGGGCCTGACGGGCCTGGGCGGCCATCCGCAGATGGTCCGGCCGCTCGTCGCACCGATGGCCGAGGGCGCGGCGCAGTCGCGCTTCGGGCCGCTATCGGACGCCGTGCGCTATCGCCTTCGCGCGTTCGCGGCGGCAACCGACAACGTGGGCTTGTTCTTCGGCGAGGACATCTTCGTCGCGTTCGGCGCCATCGTGCTGATGGTCACGTTCCTGAAGGAAGCGGGCGTCGTCGTGGCGCCGATGCATGTCGCGGTGTGGGGGATGCCGACGGCCTTGGCGGCGTTCATCATCCATGCCGCGCGCCTGTACCGTCTCGATCGCTCGCTCGCCGCGGAACTCGGCGGACGCACCGCCGGTAAGCCCGATGCGCCGCCGAGCCCGACGGCTCAATCTTCGGCCGTCGCCTCGCAAGGAGAAAACGCATGACGCTCACCATCACTCACTTCTTTTGGATCGTCGGCCTCTTTCTGCTCGTGGTCGGTGGGATGATCGTCACCGATCGCGCGCATCCGAAGCGCTTGCTGGCGGGTGGCTTCTGGATTTTGTATGGCCTCGTGTTCCTGATCGGCGACTGGTTGCCGGCGCCCGTCGTGGGCCTGGCGGTCATCGTGATGGCGCTCGTCGCCGGCTTCGGCGGCGTGACGAGCGCCAAGCCGGTCCAGCGCAGCGAAACGGATCGCCGCGCCAGCGCCGCGCGTTTGGGCAACAAGCTGTTCCTGCCTGCGCTGACGATTCCGCTCGTCACCGTCATCGGCACGCTCAGCGCGAGTCATCTCGTGTTCGGCGGCAAGCCGCTCTTGCAGCCGAGCTCGACCACGCTGGTCGCGTTCGGCATCGGCTGCATCGTGGCGCTGATCGTGGCCTGCGTGCTCACGCGTGACTCCGTCGGTCAATCGATGAAGGAAGGACGGCGGCTCGTGGACGCGCTGTCGTGGGCCGTCGTTTTGCCGCAGATGCTCGGCATGCTGGGCATCGTGTTCGCCGACGCGGGCGTCGGCAAGGCCGTGGCCCATCTGACGACGTCCTACATCGACCTCGACTCGCGGTTCGTGGCCGTCGCGGTCTATTGCATTGGCATGGCCCTATTTACGGTGATCATGGGTAACGGGTTCGCCGCCTTTCCGGTCATGACCGGTGGGGTAGGGGTGCCGGTGCTGCTCGGCGTATTTCACGGCAATCCGGCGCCGATGGTGGCGATCGGCATGTTCTCGGGTTACTGCGGCACGCTGCTCACGCCGATGGCGGCCAATTTCAACATGGTGCCGGCGGCGCTGTTGGAACTGCCCGACAAATACGGCGTGATCCGTGCCCAAGTACCGACCGCGATCTTGCTCTTGACCGTCAACATCGTTTTGTTGAACATCTTCCTGTTCTTGTAGCATGGCCGAGCGCCGGCGGTTTTTCGCCGGCGCCGCGCCGGTGAGGCCTACGCAGGGGAAGCGCAATGAATCTGAGGTTCTTGGAGACGTTCATCTGGGTCGCCCGGCTGCGTAGCTTCAGTCTTGCGGCCGACAAGCTCCACTCCACGCAAGCGGCGATCTCCAGCCGCATCTCCGTGCTCGAGCAGGAGCTCGACGCCAAGCTCTTCATCCGCGATCCCAAGGGCGTCGTGCTCACGCGCGAGGGTGAGCGCGTGCTTCACTACGCGGAGCACATCGCGGAGACGATGACGCGCCTGCGCACTTCGATCCGCGACGAAAAGCTCGCATTCGGCACGATCCGCATCGGCGCGATGGATAGCGCCGTCCATTCGTGGTTCATCGATTTCGTGACCGATGTCACGCGGTTGTATCCGAATCTGGATATCGAGGTCACGGTCGATACGGCCTTGAACCTGAACGAGCAGTTGCGCCGCGGCATGCTCGACATGGTGTTCCAAACCGATCTTTTGCGCGACGAGACGATCCGCAGCATCGAGCTGCTGCAATTGCCGTACGGCTGGATCTCGGCGCCCGAGCCGCTGGCCGCCCTGCAACTGGGCGACGCCGCGGCGCCCGTCACGCTGCGCTCGTTGGCGCGGGGGCGGATCATCACGTTCTCGCGTCATTCACGGCCGCACCAGGACCTCATGCGGATGCTGGAGGCGCAGGGCATCAGCGAGGCATGGATCAGTTGCGTCAACTCGGTCGCGGCGATGACCAAGCTGACTCACGACGGCTTTGGCGTGGCGGTCATGCCGCTCGCGCTCGTGCAGAACCTGGTGCTCGACGGATCGCTGCAAGTCATCAATTGCCCCGACGTGCCGCCGCCGATGCCTTTCGTCGCGGCGTGGCGTTCGAGCGTGGAAGTCGCGTGGCCGCAGCGGCTCATCGAAATCGCAACGGAGGCCGTGGGCAAGTACGTCGACGGGTTGCAGAGCGCAATGGACCGAAGCTTCGGCTTGCGCGGGGGCATGGCGGCGCCCGAGCGTTGCGCCGCCTACGCGGTCCATCGAGAGGCAAAGGACGCCGCTCAGCCCACGCCGCGGCGCGATGCGGCCGCCACGAAAGCGCCGCGAACGGCGGCGAGCCGAACGGACGGGCTCGTGACGACGCCCGAGACGGACACCGGTAGCGATTAGGGCGATTAGGGCGAGCAGGCCCTAATGCAATATCTTGATGGAGCCGTTGTTCCGCAGTCCGTCGCTTTCGCAATCGGATATCACGACGATCCCGGGCGAGCAGCGCGACCGCCCGGGCCCGCGCGACAGGGCCAGCGCCGTATGAGTGCTCTTGCCCCCGGCCGCGCGCGCATCGTCCGTGCTGCCACGCGAGGCCGCCGGCCGCCCCGGCGAGCTGCCTCGCGCAAGCGGGATCGGGGCGACCTCCGTGCTGACGTCGGTACCCGCATGGTCGACTACGCGCTCGACATAGCCTTGCGTGAAGCCGGTGGAAAAGTTGCCGCTGTAGTAGCACGAGATCGCCTTGCGAAGCGCGGCTTGTTCGTTCACGTCGACATGAACGGCGCGGGTGAAACATTCGCTGAGGATCGCGGCGGCTGCGCGTAGATTGGCGCACGGCTCGAAGATCGTTTCGACCGTCTCGCCGTAGCGTGCCAGGTTGTAGCGGTTCACTTGCGCGAGCCCGAGGCTGAAGTTGTAATTCAGCCGCGTGAGCATCCGGACGGTGGCCAATGCCTCGGCTTCGCTCGCCGGTTGCCGCACGAGATGACCGCCGACCACGCCGATCGCATAGGGGTTATAGCCCGACTCCACGCTGACGATGGCCGCCATCGTATGCGGGTCGACCTGCGGCGCGCAACGCTGCGCCAGCGAAAGAAAATCGGCGGCATGCGCGGCACCGGCAAGGAGCGTCGCCTGCAATGCGAGCAACCACAGCCATCGACGCATGGTCCACTCCTCTCGTCAGTGATACGACATCACCAGCCCGTGCACGAGCAGCGACCAGCCGTCGAGCATCACGAACAGCAGCAGCTTGAACGGCACGGAGATCGTGGTGGGCGAAATCATCTGCATGCCGAGCGCCAGCAGCACGTTGGCGATGATGAGATCCGTGACCACGAACACGACGTAGATCACGAAGCCGATCTGAAATGCGCGTGTGAGCTCGGATAGCATGAAGCTCGGCACGAGCACCATCATGTCGTCCGATTTGAGCGTTTCCGCGCGCGCGGAGGGCCAGATGGCCGTCGCCGAACGTTGAAAGAAATTGCGTTCGGCCGGCACCGTATGCTGCTCGAGGAATTTCTTCAAGGGCGGGCCGATGGCCTGACCGATGGACAGGACGTCGTCGACACTCATCGAACTACCCACTTGCACGTGCTGCTGTTGCATGTTGTCGAAAATCGTCGAGGCAACGGGCGACATGATGTAGATGGTCAGGATCAGCGCGATACCGTTCAACACCGTGTTCGGCGGTACCTGCTGCAAGCCGAGCGCCGTACGAAGCAACCCTAGGACGACGACGAGCTTCGTATAACTCGTGACCATGAGCGCCGCGAACGGCGCGATGCCGATCGCGACGATCAGCGCGATCATCGAGACGGGACTCGGCAGACTACTCATCTTTGCCCTCGGCGAAGCTGGCGATGCGAATGCCGAGGCGATTGCCGACGGCGATCAGGTGGCCATGACCGACCAGCGCGCCATTGGCGCGGATATGCACGGTGCTTTGATTCAGCGGTTGATCGAGTTCGAGCACGTAGCCGCTTTTGAGCGCCTTCAGCTCGCGTAGGGACATCGAGCGCTCGTCCAGTTCGAACGTGACGCGCACCTCGAGACCGTCGATTCGAGTCAAAACCGGCGGCGCCGCGGCAGCGGGCGGTGCCGCCTTGTCTGCCGCGGCGGCCTGGGCCGCCACGGCGGAGACCGGCGTTGCAGCCGGCCGGCGCGGTGCGGCGGCATCGCCCTGCGGGTTGTCAGCCACGGAATTCTCCTCGATGTGTTCAATGACGATGCGTGTGCCGGCCGCCTTGCCGGACAATGTCATGCGCCCGTCCGGCGTCGTGGCGGTGCAGCGCAATCCCGCTCCGGCGGCACTCCACTTCTCGATACTGACGATGTCGCCGGGGGCAATCACGCACAATTCGCCCACGGTCAGGACCGAACTGCCGATACTGACGCGAAGCGCAATGGGCAGATCGTCGAAATCGTCGGCTGCGAGCGCCGGTTGCGGCGGATCTTGCGGGCAGGCGATCCCGAGATAACGTTCGTCCGCGAAGCGCAATGCACCGTGGCAACACCAGTTGCCGCCGATTTTCGTCACGCGAAAACGCAAGGCCGCGCGCTCGTGCGACACGTCGTCGACGACGGACTCGTCCGCCACGCCGATATCGAGCGTCTGCCGCGTCATGCGCTCGAGCGCATCGATGACGGGGGCCAGCGCATCGGCCATCAGCGCGGCGCGGACGCCGGCCGGCACGCGGTCGCTCGCGGCCTCGCCGATCAATTCGCGCTCGCCGATCGCATCGAGCACGAGCCGGCCTTCGGCGGGGCCGAACGTGAACGGATACACGCGCGCGGGCCCGTTCACTTGCGCTTCGGCATCCCATCTGAGCTCGTAGCGGCCCTTTTCGAGCGTCAGCGCGAACGGGGAGGGCCACGCATAGGCGCGATTGAGCGCATGCGCGGCTACCGGCGCGACGCGCGGCAGCGATGCGGCATTGGTCAACGACTGCGCGGCGCTTGACGAGGCATTCGACTGAGCGGGCGCCGCACGCGGCGAGTGAAGCGCGGTGGCGGACACGATCGGTCAGGCGACGAGCAAACGCCCGGCAAGATACGCGAGCTGTACGCGGTTGAGCACGCCGTACTTCTTGCGGATCTGCCGCATGTGGTAGTCCACGTTGCTGATCGACATGTTCAACTGGGTGGAGATTTCGCGGTCGCTCATGCCGCTTGCCGTAAATTTCAGGATGCGCCGCTGCACTTCCGAAAGAGCGGGCTCTTTTTCGGCTTCCCATACTTTCCCGGCTAGGAACGCATGAATGCCGAGCCCGACCGCATAGGCCTGGCCGACCGTGTGGTCGTTGATCCATCCGCGCGTCGGGTTGGCCGAGCTGAAGATCATCACGCTGTGTTCGCGGCTGCCCGGATCGACGAGCCCGAACGCGATGCCGCTGCGCATACCGCTTTCCTGGAGGTCGTCGAGAAACTGCTGCAAGCGTTCGCCTCGCTCGTCGGCGCCGCCGTCGTGCGCCAGCATCGTATGGTCCCAGACGAGCGGCCAGTCGTGCCGGCAAACGAACGCCATGCGTGGATCGATTTCGAAGTAGCGCTTGTCCACATAACGCTGCGCCCAGCCGGGCGGGGAGCAGGGGTGGAAATATTGCACGCGGTTGACGAGCTCGCCCAGCCGTGTGAGGCGGCAGTAACAGAGCCAATCGAAGCCGATCGTGCGCAAGGCTACGTGAATCAACTGCCTTCGCTCGTCGGGCGACATGGCGCCGGCGAGGTCGTTCGCAATCTCGGACCCGCGGTCCCCGCCGGACGGCTCGCCGGGTGGGCTGACGGCCTCACTGACCAAAAGCTGGCAATCCTCGAGCTCGATGATGTCGATCCCTCGTCTGACTGCCCGCTCATCGCCGACCTTCGATACGCCTTTGCGGGGCACGGGACGCGACATGCGGATCTCCTCTATGGAAGTGCGTAGTCGGGAGGATGGAGCGCCCGGTACGCGGCAATTTGCATGGCAACCACTATATCTGTCCCTTCGCGGCCCTAAAACCGGCCAGTTCAGTAGTCTTCACCCTACTCATTTGCGTGGATGCGTCGTTGCACTACGAGACTCGCGCTTGAGACAGGGAGTAGCGAACTTTTAAACTGACTGTCGAATATCCACGAATGTTCAGGGCAAGGGCGAGCTATGGCGGGGCTTCAAAAACGGTTGCTGCAGTGGTGGCCGGGCGCGGTCGGCGGCGCCGACGACGTGCGTCGTCCTACGAGGCCCTACGATCTTGCGTTGGCGGCTTTCGTTGCGATCGTCGTCTCTTTGTTCGTCTTGCCGCTGCCGACCGCGGTCATGGACGGGCTGATTTCCTTGAACCTAGCCGTCAGCATCGTTCTGCTCACGGTTTCCACGTATCTGCCCTCGGCCGTCAGCTTTTCGTCGTTTCCGGCGCTGTTGCTCTTCACGACGCTGTTGAGGCTGTCGCTGAACATCGCATCGTGCAAGCTGATCTTGCTCAACGCGCAGGCGGGCCACGTCATCGATGCATTCGGTCACCTCGTCGTCGGCAACAACATCGTCGTGGGCGGCGTCGTGTTTCTGGTCATCGCCATCGTCCAGTTCGTCGTCATCGCGAAGGGCTCGGAGCGCGTGGCCGAAGTCGGCGCCCGCTTTTCGCTCGATGCGATGCCGGGCAAGCAGATGAGCATCGACGCCGATCTGCGCGCGGGCATCATCAATTCGGATGAGGCCAAGCAACGACGCGAGCGGCTCGAGCAGGAATCGCAGTTGCACGGCGCCATGGACGGCGCGATGAAGTTCGTGAAGGGCGATGCGATCGCCGGCGTCATCGTCGCGTTCATCAACATCCTGGCCGGTATCGCGATCGGCACGTTGATGAAGGACATGAGCATCGGCGATGCGTTGCATCGATACGCGATTCTGACCGTCGGCGATGGCATGGCATCGCAGATTCCGTCGCTGCTCGTTTCGATCGCCGCCGGTATCGTGACGACGCGCGTGGCGACGCGCGATGCCAGCGAAAGTCAGCTCGGCGAGCAAATCGGCAAGCAGATCACGGCGCATCCGCGCGCCTTGCTGATTACCGCGGCGGTGCTGCTTGCGTTCGCGGTCGTGCCGGGCTTTCCGACGTGGTCGTTTCTGGCGTTGGCGGCGGCGATCGGCGGTGGCGGCGCATTGCTGTTGCGCCGGCGTAAAACGATGCCGCCGCTGAAGTTGATCTCGCTCGCGGAGCCGCCTGCCGACGACGGCGAGGAAGCGAGAATCGATCTTCACACGTCGGGGATTACCGCGCCGCTGGCGATTACGCTCGCACGCGGGCTCTCGTCGCATATCAATCTGGTGCGCTTGCAAGAGGCGTTTGCACAGGCGAAGACGAGCGTCGACGCGGATATCGGGCCGATTCTGCCGCGGGTTCACGTGAGCTTCGATGGGTCCCTGCCGGAGAACGCTTACCGCGTGTTCGTGCAGGACGTGTTGGCGTCGTCCGGTTATGTGCGCCCCGACAAACGGCTGTGGGACGGGGTAACGCCGCTTCCCGAACACATCGAGCGCGAGCCGGGCGAGGCGTTCGGGCCGTTCCAGCAAGTCGTGTGGTTGCCTGCGCAGGCACTGACGGCGCCCGCCAAGGGTAAGGCCGGCAGGGGCGCGAGTGCCGAGGGCGCGTCATCGACCGACGAGATCGGGGCCGCCGGGCTTCGTTCCGAGACGATCATCGCCGAGCACGTGGAGAGCGTCGTGCGTAAGCACGGGGCCTCGCTGATCGGCATTCAGGAGGCGCAGCAACTGATCCGCCTGGTGCGCCGCGATCACGCCGAACTCGTCAGCGAGTTGACGCGTGTCGTTCCGCTGCAGCGTGTGACCGAGGTACTGCGTCGTCTGTTGCAGGAAGACATTCCGATCCGGAACCTGCGCATCATTTTCGAAAGCATGATCACCTGGGCCCCCAAGGAGCCCGACGACACGATCGCACTCGTCGAACTCGTGCGCGTCGACTTGAAGCGCATGATTTCCGATCGCTATGCGGGTAGCGGCCGCAAGCTCGACGTGATTCTGTTCGAGCCGAAGCTGCAGACGCGATTCGAAGAGGCGGTCGTGCGCACGCGCACGGGCAACGTCCTCGGGCTCGCGCGTGGGATCAAAGAGAACGTCTGCCAGCAGGCACGCACGATTTTCAACGGCCGCGCGGGCCTCAGCGAAATGCGGCCGCGCGGCCGTAAGGCCGACGGTGCGGCCGATCGCGTGGCGGTGGTGGTATCGCTCAACGTGAGGCGTTACGTGCGCACCACGCTCGCGGCCGTGTTGCCCGACGTTCCCGTGTTGTCGTACCAGGAGCTCGAGGAAGACGTGCAGCTCAACACGATCGGCTGGGTGTCGAACCCGGCTGAATGAAGCCCGCGGCGCGGGCCGGACGCAAGCTCGAACTTAAGCATCGAATGACTACTGAGACGATTCTCGACATCACTCGCCAGGCATTGCTGCTCGTGTTGATGCTGTCGTTGCCCGTGGTGCTCGTGGCCGCTTGCGTGGCGCTCGTGACCGCGGTGGCGCAGGCGATCACGCAAGTGCAGGACCAGTCGATCGGGATGGCCGCAAGAATGATCGCGGTGATGGTGACGTTGATTTTGGTGGGCGGCTGGATCGGCCGCTCGGTGTTGCTGTTTGGTCAGCAGTCCTTTGCGAGGTTGTTTTGAGAATAAGAACACTTGCTGTGCTGGCAAATCTCATGCGCGCCACGCTGCCGCGGCACGTTGCGCTCGTGCCGCTCGTCGTCTGTGCGGCGAGCGCTTTCACCAGCACGAACGCCGCCTGGGGGGCGGAGCTTCAGTGGCGCGAACGGCCTTATACGATCGTCGCGGATGGCAAGAAGGTGTCGGACTTCATCCGCGAACTCGCCGCCGCGCAAGGCGTGACGGCCGTCATCGACGACAAGGTGGAAGGCACGATCAGCGGCAACTTTTCGGGGACGCCGCTTGCCACGCTGCGCACCGTGTGCGCGACTTACGGGCTAACGTACTACTACGACGGTTCGCTGCTCTACATCGGCCGCGCGACCGATGCGCAGACGCAGGTGTTTCCGATTCCGAGAGGCAGCGCGGGGGAGCTCTCGCGCACGCTGCAGGCGATGCGGATTCCCGACAAGCGTTTCCCGCTCATCATCAGCGATCGGGAAAATACGATCTACGCGTCCGGCCCGCAGCGCTATATCGAACTCGTGAGGCAAGCGATCCAGACGTTGGCGGACCCCTCGCGCGGGCTCGATCGTGCGGAAATCCATGCCTTCCCGCTGCGCTATGCGTTTGCGTCGGACTTCGATATCAATCGCTCGGGCAAGGCGGTGAAGATTCCGGGGATCGCGACGATTCTCTCGCAGCTCTACGGCAAGAACGGCGGCCGCAACGGCCTGCCGGGGGGCGGCCGGATAACCGACGCGACGCGTCAGGTCAAGCTCGCTTCGGGCGACACCATCGGGGTGCCTCGCATCGGTATGGGTGGCGCCGCGGGTAGCGCCATGAGCAACGGCGGCTATGACGGCGGCGTCGCGGGGGACGATACGTCGAGTTCGACCGGCGGCTTGAGCTTGAGCCCGTCTTATGCGGGCGCGCCGGTATCGCTGCCGCAGATCGTGGCCGATTCCGGGACGAACTCGGTGCTGATCCGCGACGTGCCCGAGCATATGCCGCAGTACGCGCAGTTGATTTCGACGCTCGACGCCCGCCCGCGCCTCATCGAGTTGAGCCTCACGATCATCGACATCGACGAAAACGCGCTCGATTCGGTCGGCGTCGACTGGCGCCTGCACACGAAACATGGCGACCTTCAATTCGGCAACGGCACGAACCCGCCGCTCACGTTCAACAACACGACGGAAGCGGGACAAACGGGCGCGACCGTGCCGGCGGGCCTCGCGTTGACGGCCTCGGTGGGCGGGTCGATGCTCAATTACTTCCTCGCCCGCATCAATGCACTGGAGAACAAGGGCCAGGCGAAGACGTTGTCCAAGCCGCGCGTACTCACGCTCGACAACAACGAGGCCATCCTCGAAAACTTGACGGAATTTTACGTTCAGGTCGCGGGGTACCAGGACTCCTCCCTCTATGGGATCACGACCGGCACGAGCGTGAAGATCACGCCGCGAATCGTGACCGATGCGGGTCGTCCGAGCGTGATGATGTCGATCAACATCGACGATGGCCAACTGAACCCGAATATCACCGTGACGAACGTCCCCGCGGTGACCGAACGTAACATCGTCACCAAAGCGATGATCGACGAAGGCAAGAGCTTGCTCATCGCCGGCTTCAACAACGAGGACGAAAACGTCACCAAGAGCGGGATTCCGTTCCTCAAGGACATCCCGTGGGTGGGCAATCTGTTCAAGTACACCACGAAGACCGGCGATCGCACCGACCGCTTCTATCTGTTGACGCCGCGCGTCGTGGAGTTGGCGAACGCCTACGAGCCGGGCGCCGCGCCGCTCGACGGGCAGACGACCAATCCGGGCGCGCCGTACAACCCCTCGGCGTCGCCGGGCGGCGGCGTGAACGATCGCACCGTCGTGCCCGGTGCGTTGGACGATACCTCGCCGGGCGCAGGGACGGTACCGGGCAGCGCGCCCGCTCGAGGCAAGGCGCCGGCGGCCCGCCCGCAAGCGCCCGTTTCCGCCGCACCGAATCGCCCGTCCGCAACCGCGGCGAATGGACCGCTTGGGAACGGCGGGCCGAGCGCGCCGGTCTCGCCGGTCACGCACACGCAATTGGCCGATGCCGACGTGCGTGAGCCGCGGGTCCCGGCGGTGGGGCGTTGACGAGGACGACATAAATGGACACCCCGGCCCCTTCCGCGAGTCCCCTCAAGGCCCCATGGAGCCTCTCGTTCCTGAGCGGCCCGCTATACGGCCGCACGATCGCGCTGAAGCTCGGCGACAACTGGGTGGGGTCGGGGGCCGACTGCGATGCGATCGTGGCCGACGGGGAAATTTCGCCGCGGCAACTGCGGCTCTCGGTGGGGCAAATCGCCGTCACCGTGCAGAACGTCGGCGAAGCCGAGGCGTCGCTCAACGGCGCACCGCTCGACAGCGCCCGGCGCGCGTTGAGGCATGGCGACGTGATCGAAATGGGCTCGATACGCCTCGGGATCGTGCCGGCGCAGCAACCGCGCGAATTGCCGCCCGAGGCGCCTGCCGCGAAGCGCGGCGGCGCGCTCGCGCAGTTGGCCCAGCACCCCTGGACGGCCTGGGCGGCGAGCCGCCGCGTACTGGTTACGTTGGCCGCGCTTTGGGGCGTCATGGTGCTGGCCGGCGGAGCGTATCTGGCGATCGGCGCGACCAATCCGTTCTGGTTCCAGGCGAGCGCGACCGAGCGGCTCGACCAAGTCGTCGAGGCGCTGCACGACTACCCGGAGGTGAAGGTCGTGCCGACCGGAGAAGGGTTCGTGGTGTTCGGCTATGTGAATTCGCTGTCGGATCGAGATCGTGTCCAACGTCTCGTGCAGAGTTTTCCGCAGACGACGGTCGGCGACGTGTACGTGATCGACGAGTTGCTCGGATCCGCGCGCCTTTACTTCAGCGATACGCCGCTCACCGTCGCCTACGCGGGGCACGGCAAGGTCGTCGTCGGTGGCACGGGGGCGCGGTCGTTGCAGCAGCGCGTCGCGAATTTTTCGAAGGACGCGAAGCCCGCGTTGCAGGTCATCGATCGCGTGGCTTACGAGGATACGGGAGCAGCCCCGCGCAAGCCGAAGCCGAGTGCGGGCGAAGTGCCGGACATCGTCGGCGTATACGACGACGGTACGGGTACGCGCTTCATCGAGACGGCGGACGGTGCGCGTTATTTCGAGGGATCGCACTTGCCCGGCGGGCTCGAGCTTCAGCATGTCGGCGCGGATGGCGTGGTGTTTTCGCGCGGCAGCGATCGGTTCTTCATGCAGGTGAGCGGTGCCGCGATGCATGCCATCGCGCCGCCGCCGGGCTGAACGAAGCGGGGACGGCACGCAGGCAATTGGTGCGGTACCCGAAAGTAGGCTGGCGTGGCGCGCGGGCGCCGCGCGGGCATTGGAGCGCGGCGACGCGCATTGGGAGCGCGCTACCCGGGAACGGGTTGCGTATTTTTACGCAGTATCGGAAAGGAGAGTAAGGATGAGCGGAACACAAAACGTGAGCGGCACCGCCAATCAGTCCATCAACGATATGAACCAAGGAACGATCGACGCGCAAGCGATGGAAGGTGCGCAAGCGAAGTTCACCGAGGCGATGCAAGCCCTCCAAATCGATTCGTCGACGAACACGGCGAGGGCCGATCTAAGCAAATCGGAAGGCGAAGACATGAAGGATCTGTCGAGGGCCTGATGATGGCAAGGACGTTGAACGCGTCCCTGGGGGCGCCGCTTGGCGGCGCCCTCCGAGCGCTTTTCGGTGGAAATACGCCGTCGATTAAGAGAGATCAACATGACCGTCCCAGCGATAACTGCAATCGAGCCGTCTGCCGTCCATAAGCCGTCTGCCGTGCATCAGCCGGCCGCCGAGCACGTCAATGCGGCATCGGTGATGCCGGCCGC
This sequence comes from Trinickia dabaoshanensis, assembly GCF_002879885.1. Lineage (GTDB taxonomy): Bacteria > Pseudomonadota > Gammaproteobacteria > Burkholderiales > Burkholderiaceae > Trinickia > Trinickia dabaoshanensis. The sequence goes on along the minus strand of NZ_PNYA01000016.1, from coordinate 137,613 downwards.
CCCCACGCAGGCGCCGAGCGCCGCCGACGCCAAGCATTTCGACCATCAAGTGGCGGGAAGCGATGCCGCCAACGTCGGTACGGTCCAGATGCACCATAGCGTGAACAAGCCGCACGGCATCGAGGAGGTCGTCACGCATTTGCGCACCGAGACGGCCGCGCTCGACGCCAAGTTCGATAAGACGTTCTCTCAGGGCGTGCATGCGACGTCGTTCATCGATTCGAGCGATCCGATGATGTCGATGGTGCGGATGGCCGATTTCAGCTATTCGGCGACCACGATGCTGATGCAATACCAGTTCAGCTTGAACATCGCGGATGCGTCGACCGGCACGACGAAGTCGCTCATCAAGAATGACGTCGGCTGATCGCGCCGCGATGCCGTCAACCAGCGAGGCTGGGATGCAAATCATGAGAAAGCTGTTGCGCACCGGCGCTGTGCTGGCGTGTGCGTTGCTGCTGGCCGGATGCCAGCAGGAACTCTATATGGACTTGTCGGAGTCGTCGGCGAACGAGATGGTCGCCGCGCTGGCGAGCTCGGGCATCGATGCTTCGAAGTCCGAAGTACCGGATCACGGATGGCAGGTGACCGTCGAAGGCCACGACGTGGCCGCCGCGCTCAATGCGCTGCACGCCGACGGTTTGCCGCGCCCGTCGCTTGAAAACCTCGGCGATTTGTTTCGCAAGCAGGGGCTGGTCTCGACGCCGGCCGAGGAACGCGTGCGCTACATCTACGGTGCCGAGCAGGAACTCGAAAACACGCTGCTCGACGTCAATGGCGTGATCGTCGCGCACGTGCACGTCGTCATACCGGAGAACGATCCGCTTGCCGACAAGATCAAGCCATCGTCGGCCTCGGTCTACATCAAGTACCGCTCCGGCGTCGATCTGAAGATGATGGCGCCGATGGTCAAGGATATGGTCGCCCACAGCATCGAAGGGCTGTCCTACGACAACGTCTCGCTGTTCCTTCAAAGCGCGCCGCCTCGAGCGGCGGGTCCGCGAGACGACTGGGCCATCGGCTCGCGCATCCTGCCGTGGCTCGGTTTGGCGCTCGCGCTGCTCACGCTGCTCGTCGGCGCCGTATTCGTGCTGCGACGCGGCTTGTTCAAATTGCCCGGGGTGGTGGCGGGCGATGCGCAGCGCCATGCCAACTGAGGAGACCCAACGTGCCGGCCGCTTCGCGCGGCTCGTGAGCGAGTTCAATCTGCGACCCGACCGTTACGTCGATCCAAGCTGGCCGGCCGGTATCTGGCCTGCGCCGTGGAACGACATCGCGCGCTTCGGCGAACGCGGTAGACGGGTGCTGGCGAACGCACTGCTGGCGGCAGTGGATGTTCCGGTGGACGACTCGGGCGGCATGCGGTGCGAGTTCGAATTCGCCGCACGAGAAGGCCGCCTTGCGTTGCTACCTCGCGAGCCGTTGCTGGAGCTGGCCGAACTGTGCGGGCTATGTTTGCACAAGGCGTGGTTGAAGAGCGAGGTGACGCGCGGTGTCGAGAAGGCGTTGCTCGCCGAGTTCGGTGCGCAGACGCTGGCGTTCGTGCGTGAGCGCACACCGCTTTTCGACGCGGTCAGCGAAACGCTGGAGCCCGTGCAGCGCTATCCGAAGCTCGTCGTGCAAAAGATTCGCGCACGCGGGGGGCGAATCTTGCTCGACTTCGCCGCGACGGCCGGACGACCGGTGCTCGCGCGCATGCGTTTGAAATTGCCGCGCATCGCCGACGTGCAGCCCGCGTACCGGCTCAACGACGCGCAGCGAGACGAGCTCGCCGAGCTGCTCTACCTGTGTTTGATTCCCGAGAGGTTGCAGGCATGGGACTGGCTTTTCTGATCACGAGCGACAATCTGCAAATTCTCTCCGAGCGCAAGGTGCTCAAGGAGCACGAGTATGCCGCGCTGCTCGACGCGAACTCGATCGTCAGCACGGCGAAGCAGGAGGCCGAGCGGATTTTGGAAGCCGCGAACCTGCGCAAAGAAGCGCTGTGCGAGCAGGGCTACCAGGAAGGTTTCGCACGCGGCGAGCGCGAAGGGGCGCAGCGCGCGTTTGCCGCTACGCTCGATACGGCGCATGCCTTGGCGTTCGCGCGCAATACGATGGCCGATCTCGTCGTGCGCGCGTTGCACGAGCTCATCGGAAGTTTCGATCGAGAACGGATATTCGCGCGGGCGCTGGACAAAATCGATGCGCTCGTGCGCGAAGAGGCGTTCCTCATCGTGCGCGTGGCGCCCGATGCCGTCGAGTCGATGCGCGAAGTGCTGGCCGCGCATCGCGACGCGCATGCAGGCGACGGGGAGACCGTGCTGCGTACTCAGGCCGTGCGCGTGGTCCCCGATCCAACGCTCGGTGCATCGGACTGTGTGGTCGAAACACCCGCGGGCAGCATCGATGCCAGACTCGGCACGCAGATCGACGCGATTCGTGCCGCGATCCTCGATCGGAGGGCACCTTGAACGAACCTTTCCCGTCTTCTGGCGGCGCGAGCTGGCGCGACGCACTGGCCGCGCAACTGCGCGGCGACGGACTGTCGGGCGGTTTCGCGCAGTCGCTCGACAGCCTGGGCGGACTTCGCATGCGCGGGCGCGTCACGCAAACGGCTGGACTGTTGATTCACGCCTCGGGCATTCAGGCTCAGCTCGGGGAGGTTTGCGAACTGCATACGCCGGGCTTGCGCCCGATGTTCGCCGAAGTCGTCGGGTTTTCTCGCCAAAGCACCGTGCTCACGCCGTTGGGTTCGCTCGCCGGATTGTCGATCGCGACCGAGGTGGTGCCGACCGGGCGGCAGCATACGTTCGACGTGAGCGATGCGCTGCTCGGCCGGGTATTGAACGGGCTCGGCGAGCCGATGGACGGTAAGGGCTCGATCGTGCAAGGCGTACGCGTCAGCGCATTGGCCGAACCTGTCGGCGCGCTGGAGCGCGCCATGATCGACGAGCCGCTGTCGACTGGCGTGCGTGCGATCGATGCGTTCCTCACGACCGGCATCGGGCAGCGCATGGGGATCTTCGCGCCGGCCGGCGTAGGCAAGAGCACGCTGCTCGGCATGATCGCGCGCGGCGCGGCCTGCGATGTGGCCGTCGTTGCGCTGATCGGCGAGCGCGGTCGGGAAGTGCGCGAGTTCATCGAACACAATCTGTCTCCCGAAGCGCTGGCGCGCACGGTACTCGTCGTATCGACGTCGGACCGGCCGGCCATGGAACGCGTGAAATCCGCCTACGTCGCCACCGCCGTGGCCGAATACTTTCGCGACAAGGGGCAGCGGGTCCTGCTCCTCATGGATTCGCTGACGCGATTCGCACGCGCGCAGCGGGAAGTGGGCCTTGCGTCGGGCGAGCCGCCGACGCGCCGAAGTTTCCCGCCGTCGACGTTCTCGGTATTGCCGCAGTTGCTGGAACGCGCGGGGCAGGGCGTGCGCGGGTCGATCACGGCGTTTTACACGGTGCTCGTCGAAGGCGAGGACGATAGCGACCCGATCGCCGAGGAGGTGCGCTCGATCCTCGACGGCCATATCGTGCTATCGCGCAAGCTCGCCGCGGCGGGCCATCATCCGGCGATCGATCTGCTCGCGAGCGCATCGCGCGTGATGACGCGAGTCGCATCGGAAGAACATCAGGCGGGCGCCGCGAGAATGCGCGAGTTGCTCGCCAAGTATCAGGAAATCGAACTGCTGGTGCAGATCGGCGAATATCAGGCCGGCAGCGATCCGCTGGCCGACACGGCATTGGCGGCGCGCGGCGCCTTGCGGGAGTTTTCCGTGCAGCGCGGCAATCAGCTCGAGGCTTATGACGACGTTCTCGCGAAACTCGGCGAATTGAGAGGGAAATTTGGAGAAGACCATCGGGAAGATCGCCCAGCTGCGTGAAGTCCGGCGCGAAATCGAGCTCGCGCGGTCGATTCGTCAGCAAGCCGAAGTGGACCGTGCCAGAGAGGCGCTCGAGCGGGCGCGCCGGGCACTCCAGCAACTCGAAATCGACAAGAGCGAGCATCTGCAGAGGCTCGCGCAGCGCTGGCGTGGGAGCGCGTTTCCGGCGTCGGATCTCGCCAGCGCCGGCATCGACGTGCTCGTGTACGACCGGCAAGCCGAGGCCAAGCGCGAAAGCATCGAGGAGGCACTGAAACGGCTGAGGGAAGAAGAGGCGAAGCTCACGGAAATTCAAAAATCGTTGCGGCGTGTCGACGCCAAGTGCGAGGCGTTGAAGCGCACGGGAGAGCGGCTCGAGCGCGACGCGGCCCGCCGCGCCGAAGCCGCGGAGGAGGCGCTTGCCGACGAGGCCGCGCTCATCGGCATCAGCGCGGCTCTGATTCGCAACGGCGGTGTGCCAAGCTGACCATGGTCTCGAGCTTCGACGACATCTACAACATGTTGCGTCCGATGACGCTCGTGTTTCCCCGCGTCATGCCGATCATGCTGATCGTGCCGGCGTTCAGTCCGACGGTGGTGACGGGGCTCGTCCGTAACGGATTCCTTGCGGTGATGGCCATGTTCATTGCGCCGGCGCTCGACTTTCACTCGCTGATGTCGGTGCCGCCGCTGGTATGGGTCGCGGTCGTGCTGAAGGAGGCGCTGATCGGCGTCCTGTTGGGCTTCGCGTTCAGCACCGTCATGTGGGCCATCGCGGCGGCCGGATCGATGATCGATTTTCAAACGGGGTCGGGCAACGCCTCGTTCTTCGATCCGATCGGCGGGCACGAGGGCGGCCCGACGGCGGGATTTCTCAACCTGCTGGCGGTGACGCTGTTCGTCACGGGCGGGGGGCTCAACCTCATGCTGGCGGCGTTGTTCGAGTCGTATCGCGTATGGCCGGTCGATTCGTTCGCGCCGCATTTCGGCAACGCGCTCCTGCCGTTCGCCGAGCGCGGCATGACGGCCGTGATGCTGTGGACGGTGAAGCTCGCGGCGCCCGTCGTCATCGTGCTCGCCGTCGTGGAACTCGGCTTTGGACTGATCGGGCGCTCCATGCCGCAGTTGAACGTGTTCACCATGTCGCAGCCCGTCAAAAGCGCGGTTGCCGTGCTGATGATGGCGCTGTTCCTGCCGTTCGTCTATTCGTCGATGCATGGCTTCCTCGGTCCCGACAGCGGTCTCGTCGGGCTGCTGAAGTCGATGCTGTGACCTCGATCGCCGTGGTGCCATGAGCGAAAAAAATCAACCGCCCACCGCGAAACGTCTACGCGATGCGCGTAAGAAGGGCGACATCGCGCGCAGCACGGAACTCGTCGATGCGCTCGTTTTTATCGCCGTGATTGCCGCGCTGGCTACCCAGGCACCGAATTTCATCGCACTCTTGCGCGAGCTGTTCGATGTCATGTTCGAGGCCGTCGCGTCGCGGGACCCGGCTGCCGCCGTACACGCCGTGCTGGCGCGCGCAATGCGTGCCTGGTTCATGGTCGGCATCGGCATCGTGGCGTTGGGCGGCGTGGTGGCAGCCGCGGTGGCGCTCGCCCAGACCGGCGGTCTCGTGGCGTTCGAACGGATCATGCCGAGCATGGACAAGCTCAATCCCGCGAACGGCATGAAGCAGATGTTCTCGATGCGCAGCCTGATCAACCTCGTCAAGATGACGGTCAAGACGACCTGCCTGGCGGGGGCGATCTGGGCGCTCATTCACAGCTCGCTCGATGCGCCGCTGCAGGCCGGCTATTTGACGCCGGCGGGCATGCTCGCTGTTACGGGGCGCATGCTTTCGCTGCTGCTCGGCTGGGCGGCGGTCGTCTTCATCTGCTTCGCGGTGATCGACTACGTTCACCAGCAGTTCGAATACGTGAAAAAGCTGCGCATGTCGACAGAGGAAGTTCGCCGCGAATATCGCGAGATGAACGGTAACCCGCAGGTCACATCGCGCCGTAAGAGAATGGCGCGGGAGCAAGTGTTCGATGCGATGCAAGACCGGGTGAAAGGGGCGTCGGCGGTCGTCCACTCTTCCAGAATTGCCGTCGCGCTGCAGTACACGCAAGGGTCGGTGCCATGGGTTTCGCTGCGTGCGGAAGGAGAAACCGCGCTGCGCATCGTGGAGTTGTCGCGCGAATTTCTCATTCCGACCGTGAACGACCCGTCACTGGCCGAGGCGCTCTTCGACGGCGTGCCGGAGGGAAAGTACATCGACGAGGCGTTTTTCGACCGCGTGGCGAAGCTGCTGCGTTGGGCGCGAGGCAAGGAGGAGACGCCGGCGCCGTGAATCGACGCGATGCCGGTGACGGCGGCGCTGGGCCTGCAATCGTTTAGACGCTCAGGACCGATTCGAGCAATCGTTCGATATAGGCGAAGTCGTGGCACGCGAGCGCGGTGAAGCCGTCGCAAGCCGCGAAGTAACCCATGAACGCGACGACACTGCAGCGCAGGAGAAAGCGCAGGCAAGCGTCGAAGCTGCGTGCCGTGAGATAGGCGTACATGAGGTAGAGCATCGCGAGCAGTAAGGCGGCGAAACCGGCCACCGAGGCGCAGCTCGTGGCGAGCGGCAGCAAACTGTCGGACCAGGTCGGCCATCGATCGAGCGGGGGCAGCCCGCCGTAGCGCAATTGGGCCGTCAAGGCATAGATTCGCCGGGCACTATGCGCCGTGTTGCGCAGATAGGTGTCGCTGCATAGCGCAAGCCAGCAGGCGAGCGTGGTGCCGAGCAGATAAAAGCCATCGGGCAGCCGCGAACGTCCGTAGACACGCAGCGTGACGATCAGCGAGACGAGCGTGAGCGGCGTACCGATGACCGCCAACGCTTCGAGCACGCTGTTGTAGCTCGGGCCGAACGCCGGATACGTGACGGCGACGGCGAGGACGAGCAGGCGCCACAACGATCGAAAGGTTCGTTGGGCCGGCCCGAGCGCTTCATTGACGACGAATACGTTACCGAGCCCTGTCGCGCTCACTCGACGTTTGGCGGCAAGACTCGTCTGCAGCGCGACGATGGACACGGCGCCGGCGATGCCGATTGCGACGATGCCGTTGGTGCCGAGCAGTTGCTCCATGTTCAGACGACTTGCATCTTGCCGGCGAGATAGGCGAGCTGGCTGCGATTGCGGGCGCCGAATTTTTCGCGCAACTGGCGCAGATGGTAGTCGACGTTGTGGACGGTGGTATTGAGCCGCGCGGCGATGGCCTTGTCCGGCATGCCGACGACGACGGCGCCCAGGATCTGCTGCTGCAACTGCGACAGACCGTTTGCGTTGTCTTGACGGCAGATCGCCTGAACATGCGCTGCGCAGCGCTGATGCAGCGAGAGGCCTAGGCCGAGCGCCTGTGCGATGACGCTGTCGGTGATCCATTCGCAGTGCTCGGGGGGGCCGGCGAACAGAATCAACGCGCGCAACGACGTGCGCGCGATCGGCAGGCTGAAGGCCAGCCCGCTCGCGAGCCCGTTTTCACGCATGCCGTCGAAGAACCGGCGCATCGGCGGATCGATGCCGTCCTTGCGCGATGCGTTCACGAGCGAGCGCATGTCCCATACGTGAGGCCGGCTCGATTCGAAAGCGCGCCGCATATGCGGATCGCGCAGCAGATAGCCGCCTTGGAGCGATTGCGGCAGCAAATCCGTGCGCAGGTAATTGCGCAGCAGGTAGGCGTATTCGGGCTGCTTGTGCGCATCGAGCTTCAGGGCGGCGTAACCGAGGCCGGAAAAACCCATGATGTTGAGAATGCCGCGAATCATGCGGACACGTTCGTCCGCCGTGCGCGCCGCGCCCAGTTCGGCGGCGATGAACGTCGCATCGGCGGTTTCGTCGGCGCGCAGGAGCGGAGCCACCTCCAGCTCGTCGATATAGCGGATCTCGCAGGATGCGCGCGCAGGCAAGCCGGAAGCCGGGCGGGGGGAAGGTGCCGCCGGATTTTGCAGGTCCTCGAGTTCTTCGACCACGTCGATATAAGACATGGGGGTGTCCTTTCTTTCGTTGTTTTAGGAAGACGTCCACGGCGCCTATGACTTGCGAGAGGCGATGGGAGGCGGCGGTGCGATCGAGGGTGCACCGACCGGGCGGCACCTGACGTGTCTGAGAGGATTCTATTGAGGGCGCCGTATGCGTGCCGCATGGCATTCCGTAGTTCCATGCGTCGGCAACTACGAAGATATGAGGAATTTACGAAATCTCGGGGGCGCGCGCGAAAGCGAGGCGCAATCTTCGCGGGATAAAAAGTTCCAGTTCACTACGCTTCGATTACGTGTAAGATCCTGTATGGATATACAGTATTTGTGGTGCTCCGATGCTTGCCGCCTCTGTTCGTGCAGAAGACCTCCATCCGTCGCTGTGGCGCGCCTCGCAGCTAGCGCGCGGTCGCGCGCGCGTATTGGAAACGGGGTATCCGGCGCTGGCGGCCGAGTTGCCCGGCGGCGGTTGGCCACTCGGCGCGCTGGTTGATTTGCTCGTTCAGCAGGCGGGAATCGGCGAGATGCGGTTGTTGCAGCCTGCGTTGAGCGCGTTGAGCGAGCGGCCGATCGCCTTGCTGCAGCCGCCGCAAGTGCCGAATGGCTTGGGGTTTGGGTACATCGGGTTGCCGCTCGATCGGCTGTTGCACGTCAAGGCCCCGAAGACAGGCGATGCCCTGTGGGCCGCCGAGCAAATCTTGCGGGCCGGCAGTTGCGGGGCGTTGATTTTTTGGGCTTCGCATGCGCAGTCGTCATCGCTGCGCCGTCTGCATCTGGCGGCCCAGTCGAGCGACACGCTGTTCGTGATGGTGCGGCCCTTAACGGTCGCGCAAGAGGCCTCGCCGGCGCTGTTGCGGTTGGCGCTGCGGCCTTCCTCCAGCGGGTTGGTGGTCGATGTCGTGAAGCGACGAGGGCCGTCGTGCACGGAGCCTTTGTCGATTCCTCTTCAACCTACCCCTGTTTTGCTGTCTCGCCATGCGCGTCTTTCTCGCCGTCCATTTGCCGAAACTGCCGCTCGAAGTGTTCCGGCCGAAGTGGCTGCCTGAGCCGGCGGCCGGTAGCGTCGTGTTCGAGAAGGACAAGGTGGTCATCGCCGATGCGCCCGCGCGTGCGGCCGGCATCCGGCTCGGCATGAAGCGCGGTGGCGTGCTCACGCTGTCGGCCGGCGTGCTCATGGTCGAGCGCGATATGGCGCGCGAGGCCGCGGCGCAGCGCGAAGCCGGTGTCGCGCTGATGCGATTCTCGCCCGACGTGGCGCTGGCCGAGGAAGCGACGGTCATCGTCGAAATCGGCGCGAGCCTTAAGCTGTTCGGCGGGGTACGGGCATTGTGCCGGCAAGCGCGTGCGATTCTCGAGGCGCTCGGCTTCACGGCGCGCATCGGCATCGCGCCGACGGGACAAGGCGCATGGCTGCTCGCGCGCTACGGTAACCGGCGCGTGCTGCGGCTCGGCACGCTCGAGCGTGTCTTGTTGCCGTTGCCGATGCACTCGGTGCCGCAAACGCGGCCGTTCGTCGATTGGTTCGCCGGTCTGGGCTGCGCAACGATCGCCGATCTTCGCCGTTTGCCGCGAGCAGGGCTGCAGCGCCGCTGCGGCGAACACGTACTCGACTCGCTCGATCGCGCATTCGGTACGGCACCGGAACTCTTCGATTGGCTCACGCTGCCGTCCACGTTTTCGGCGCGCCTCGAATTGCCCGATCGCATCGAGCATGCGGACGGCGCGCTATTCGCCGCGCATCGGCTGATCGTGCAGTTGTGCGGTTGGCTGTGCGCCAAGCAATTGGCGGTGACGGCCATCGTGCTTTCTCTCGAGCACGAGCGGGGCAGGCAAGCCATGGCGCCCACCATTCTTGAAATCGCGCTCGGCGAGCCGGCATGGCAGGAGACGCACCTGCTGCGTTTGCTCAAGGAGCGGTTGCATCGGATCGAATTGGCGGCTCCGATGATCGCGGTGCGGCTCGACGCCACGAAGGTGGAGGCGGCGGCTCCGCCGGCCGAGCAGCTTTTTCCCGAGCCGGGTGGTTCGGCGCAAAGCCATGCGCGTCTACTCGAGTTGCTGGTGGCCCGGCTCGGCGAGGATCATGTTTTACGCCCCGCTCCGACAGCCGATTACCGGCCCGAGGTGGCGAATCGATGGGTGCCGCTCGGCGAGCAGCATGCGAAGGCAAAGGGCACGCTGCCCGAAGGGCTGCCGCGGCCGACATGGATGCTCGCCACACCCGTACGCTTGCTCACGCGGGCCCATCGGCCGTTTTACGGATCGCCGCTACGCGTCGTGTCGCCGGCCGAGCGCATCGAGGCCGGCTGGTTCGACGGCGAGCTCGTCACGCGCGATTACTTCGTCGCCGAGGCCGACGATAAAAGCTATTACTGGATTTACCGCGAACGCGTGAGTAGCCGCGACGCGGACGAAGGGCCGCGCTGGTTCCTTCACGGCTTATTCGGATGATGCGATGGTTCCCGGTTTCAATGGGCTGCCGGCGTACGCCGAGCTTTTTTGCCTCTCCAATTTCACGTTCTTGCGCGGCGCATCGCACGCGCAAGAACTCGTCGCGCGCGCGGCGCAACTCGGCTACGCCGGTATCGCGATCACCGACGAATGCTCGCTCGCGGGCGTCGTGCGCGCTCACGACGCGGCCAAGGAAGCGGGGCTGCCGCTCGTCATCGGCTCGTACTTCCGCTTGAGTCACGCCGACGGTTCGCCGTCGTTCGGGCTCATCTTGCTCGCGCAAAACCGCGAGGGGTACGGCAATTTGTCGGAGCTCATCACGCTTGCGCGCACTCGTTCGCCGAAGGGTGAATACCGGCTGACGCCGTACGATCTCTCTCGGCCCGAGCCCGAGTACGCGCATTTGCGCGGCATGCCCGATTGCCTGGCGATTCTCGTACCCGATTTTCCGGCCAAGGAAGAGGCGCTTGCCGCGCAACTCGAATGGCTCGACGAGACGTTTCCCGACCGCGCTTGGGCGGGGCTCGTGCTTCATCAACGGGCGATGGACGACATTCACCGCGGCGCGATCGAATATGTCGCGCGCTGCCAGGGCCTGCCGGTCGTCGCGCTCGGTCAGGTCGTCATGCACGTCCGTTCGCGCAAGCCGCTGCAAGATACGATGACGGCGATTCGTGTCGGCAAGAGCGTGCACGAGTGCGGCTACGAATTGGCGCCCAATGCCGAGCAGCATCTGCGTTCGCGCCTGCGTCTCGTCAATCTCTATCCCGACGAAACGCTGCGCGAAACGATCAATATCTTGTCGCGCTGCACCTTCTCGCTCGACGAGCTGCGTTACGAGTATCCCGACGAACTCGTGCCCGAGGGCTTCACGCCCACCGCCTATCTGCGGCAAGAAACCTATGCGGGCGCGCGGCGGCGTTTTTCGGCCGGCATTCCTCATGCGGTGCAGCAGCAGATCGAGCACGAACTCGGGCTGATTGCCGAACTGCGTTACGAACCGTATTTCCTGACGGTCTACGATATCGTGCGCTTTGCGCGCAGCCAGAACATCCTGTGTCAAGGTCGCGGGTCGGCCGCCAATTCGGCCGTTTGCTACTGCTTGGGTGTCACCGAGGTGGACCCGGCGCGCGGCAATATGCTTTTCGAGCGCTTTATCAGCAAGGAGCGCGGCGAGCCGCCCGACATCGACGTCGATTTCGAGCACCAGCGGCGCGAACTCGTCGTGCAATACATCTACCGCAAGTACGGCCGCCATCGAGCGGCGATCGCGGCGGCCGTCTCCACGTACCGCCCGCGCGGCGCATTGCGCGAAACGGGCAAGGCGCTCGGCGTCGATCCGCAAATCGTCGATGCGGTGGCCAAGTCGCATCATTGGTTCGATACGAGCCATGATTTGCTCGCGCGTTTCGAAGAGTCGGGGCTCGATCCCAATCAGCCGTTGATCCAAGCTTGGGCACGGCTGGCGGCGCAATTGCTGAACTTTCCGCGCCATCTATCGCAGCATTCGGGCGGCTTCGTCATCAGCCGCGGCAAGCTGACGCGGCTCGTGCCGGTGGAGAACGCGGCGATGCCCGATCGCTCCGTGATTCAATGGGACAAAGACGATCTAGAGTCATTAGGATTGCTGAAGATCGACGTGTTGGCGCTCGGCATGCTGTCGGCGATACGGCGCGCGCTCGAACTCGTGTCCGAGCGGCGCGGCGAGCGCTTCGAGATGCAGGACATCCCGCCCGAGGACGGCAAAACCTACGCGATGATTTCGCGTGCCGATACGGTCGGCGTCTTCCAGATCGAATCGCGCGCGCAGATGAGCATGCTGCCGCGGCTGCGGCCGAAAACGTTCTACGACCTCGTCATCGAAGTGGCGATCGTTCGACCGGGTCCGATTCAAGGCGGTGCCGTTCATCCGTATTTGCGCCGGCGTCAAGGGTTCGAACCGGTGACTTATCCGAGCAAGGCCTTGGAGTCCGCATTGGGTCGTACGCTCGGTGTGCCGATTTTCCAGGAGCAGGTGATGCAGGTCGCGATTCTCGCGGCCGGGTTCAGCGCGGGCGAAGCCGATCAACTGCGCCGAGCGATGGCGGCCTGGAAGCGAAAGGGCGGTTTGCAGCGCTATTACGACCGCATCGTGAACGGCATGCTCGAGCGCGGGTACGAACGCAGTTTCGCCGATGCGATCTTCGAGCAGATCAAAGGCTTCGGCGAATACGGTTTTCCCGAAAGCCACGCGGCGAGCTTCGCGCTGCTCGTCTACGCGAGCAGTTGGCTCAAGTGTCATGAGCCCGAGGCGTTTCTCGCGGCGATGCTTAATAGTCAGCCGATGGGTTTTTATTCGCCGTCCCAACTGGTGCAGGACGCGCGCCGGCATGGCGTGAAGGTGCTGCCCGCCGACGTGATCATCAGCGGGTGGGACGCCGTGCTCGAACCGATCGCGGGCGCGGCCCGCCCGGCGGTGCGTCTTGGCCTGTCGCTTTTGCGCGGGATGAAGCAAGACGTGGCCGAGCGCATCGAAAACGCGCGTGCCGTCCGCGCTTTCGAGAGCGTGCACGATCTCGCGCGCCGCGCGCAGCTCGATCGGCGCGACTTGCACGTGCTGGCCGATGCGAACGCGCTATCCGCGCTCGTCGGCAATCGGCGCGAAGCGCTTTGGCATTCGGTGGCGGCCGTGCCCGAGCGCGATATGCTGGCCGCGGCGGTCGAGGCAGACGACACCCCGTTGCTGGGCGCCCCGACGGAAGGACAAAACATCGTGGCCGATTACCGCTCGTCGGGATTGACGCTGCGCCGCCATCCGCTTGCGCTGCTGCGCGCGCAATTGCTCGAAAAACGGCTGATGCCGGCATCGAAGCTGCGCGGCTATCGCGATGGCCAGCCGGCGCGAGGCTGCGGCATCGTGACGGTTCGTCAACGGCCCGGCACGGCCAAAGGTGTGATCTTCGTGACGATCGAAGACGAAACGGGCAACGTCAACGTCATCATCTGGCCGAGCTTGCTCGAAAAACAGCGCAAGGAAGTGCTCGGTGCTTCGCTGCTTGCCGTCTACGGTGTGTGGCAGTGTCAAGGCGAAGTGCGCCATCTCGTGGCCAAGCGGCTCGTGGACTTATCGCATCTCCTAGGCGGCCTGCAATCGGAAAGCCGCAATTTCTGCTGAACCCGGCCGCCAGCCGCCGACTTCCCGACGATCTTCTCAGGACGATGGAGTGGGCGCCGGCCAGGCGCTCAGCACCTCGCCGATCGCGACGTCGAACGGCGTGCGCCGGCCGATCCCGAGCGCGTCCAGCTGGCTCGAGTCGAGATGACAGTCTCGCGGACGCGGCGTAGCATCCGCGCTCGCGGTTTGCGCCTCCAGGCGAGCGTCGATCGACAGCGCGCGCGCGATACGCACGGCAATGTCGAACTTCGTCATGGGCTCGTCGCCGGACCACTGCGCGATGCCGCACACCGCTTGCCCTTTGGCATGCTGCTCGAGCATCGCGCGAATCACGTAGGCCACGTCAGGGGTATAGGTCGGATAGCGCGTCGCCCACGCGTCCATCGGAGCGGGACGCGCGCCCGCTGCTTGGGAAGCGACGACGGCGGGCACGAGGCTCGTCACGGCCGACTCCGACCAATCGAGCACCGGACCGTACAACAGCGGCAGTCGCAGCACGCAGCCGAACGGGTTCGACTGGAGGAGCGCGCGTTCGCCATCGAGCTTGCTCAGACCGTAAGCATTGAGCGGAGCGGGTGGATCGTCGATGCGATAGGGCGGTGCGCTGCCGTCGAACACGTAATCGGTGGAAATCGACAGGACCCACGCCCCGCATTGGCGCGCAGCCGATGCGACGGTACGTACCGCATCGACGTTCAACGCACGCGCGGCTGCGGGATCGTGTTGACAGACATCGGGCCGGCGCTCGGCCGCCGCCAAGACGATCGCGTCGGGACGCACGCGCTCGACGAACGCCGCCACGGCCGCGGCGTCGCGAATGTCGAGCGCAACGGTATCGCCCTGGACGCGGCGATACGCCGTGGGCACGATACGCCAGCCGGCGCACGTGCCCAGCTCCCGGACCAGCGCGCGCCCGAGCAGGCCGGACGCACCGATGACGGCGACAGTCGACATCGCGCGGCGGCCCGTCAGGCGTCGACGATCGTGTGGCTACCCTTGACCTCGTAGCCCGCTTCGACGATCGCGCTGCCGAGCCGATCGGCGTTCTCTCGCGACTGCACGCGTACACGCCGTTCGTCGAGATTGACCTCCACGAGCGCTGCCGCATCGACTGCCCGAATCGCTTTCGTTACCGCGCCCACGCAGTGCTGGCAGCTCATGCCTTCGACTTGGAATTCGATCATTGCAAGGTTCCTGTTCAAAAAGGTTGAGTGGCATCGATCATGGGCCGCGCGGCGTTCGCCGTCGGCCCGCTTCATTCAAAGCGTATACCTTCCCGCCGTGGGAAGGTATACGCTTTTGGTCGTCGACGGGAGATCGGACATGAATATTGGGGAAGCGGCCCGCGAATCCGGCGTGACGGCCAAGATGATTCGCTACTACGAGAGCGTCGAGTTGCTAGCGCCCAAGGGCCGGACGGACGCGGGCTACCGCGTATACGGCAAACAGGAAATCCATACCCTGCGCTTCATCCGTCAGGCTCGGCACCTCGGCTTTTCGATCGAGGACATCCGCAAGCTATTGGCGCTGTGGCAAGACCGCTCGCGCGCCAGCGCCGAGGTCAAGACGATCGCGCTCCAGCATGTGGCCGATCTCGAGCGGCGCATCGCCGAACTGTCGGAAATGCGCGACACACTGACTCATCTGGCCGATCACTGTCACGGCGATACGCGTCCCGATTGCCCGATCCTCGAGGGATTGGCCAGTCCGCAGGCGTGCGTGGAGGACCCGCACAGCCAATGCCCACAAGGCTGAGCAGCCACCAGCGTCACGTTTGCACGCAATTGGTGCATTCATGACGCTTTCGCGGCGTTGGCTGCACCATTCCAAACCGGAATGCACACCATTCGAGCATTTCACTCGCAATTTTCTACAAGGTCTCTATAATCCGGGTTAACCCTTTTACGGGAAATCCCTGATGCGCGATCCGCCGGGGACGAGACCCGACCCTTGGAGAACATCATGTTTGCCTACATCCTCGAAAAGCTCAGCAACTGGTTCGAATCGGCCGAACGTAGCCGTCGCGAAGCGTATCTCGCCTCGTCGTCGGACATCGTCGATCTGGAGCGCCGTCTGCGCTCGCTCGAGGCACACGGCTACTCGATCTAAGCCGAGCAAAGCCCGGCGGCTCGAGGCCGAGCGCCCGCGCGCACCCGCGCGCCGAAGTTGAAGTGACTGTTGCAAGCCTCGCTGCATTGGCGAGGCTTTTGTTTGTGCGCGGTATCGGCGTAATGACGCGGCCCGGCACGGTCCCGCCCGTTGCGACTAGCGCGAATATCGCCGCCGCGCTAAGGTGTGAGCATTCGCTGCTCAGCTATTGCTCGGACCGTCGCCATGCGCTCTCTCGCCACCCTTCGCTTGCACCGCGCGATCCGCGCAGCGGCTTATGCCGCGCTCATGGCCGCCGCCTCGCACGCGGTGGCCGGCAGGCAGGCCTTGGAACTCGGCACGCAAACGGGCATCAACGATGGCCAGAGCGGCATCGAACTCGACACCCGGACGGGCATTCACGACGGGAAGAGCGGGTTGATCCTCCAAAATGCGCCGCTCTCGCCGGCGCCGATGGTGCCGGCTAACCGGCTTCCGACGATCGACCCTGTAGACGCGGGCGCCGAGCAGCCGCCCATCGTCGTCGCCCCCTATATCGCATTGCCCGGCTCCAACGGGACGGTGCCCGCCGGCGCGGCCGGGTATCGGATGGTTCCGGGCAATCGCCAGTGAACCTTGCGCTCCGGCGCCGACGCCCCCGCCTCCGCCTCCGCAGGCTAGGGGCTAGGGTCGAGCGCGTCTCCCGCCGCCTCTAGGCAATGCGCGATTCCAACTTGAACTGCGCGTTCGCGTCCTGTCCCAACACGTCGACGAGGTAGGGGAGCGTTTCCTTCAGCGCGGCTGCGAGCGTGTAGGGCGGATTCAGAATGAACATGCCGCTGCCGTATAGCCCAAAACCGTCCGAAGGCGGTTCGCTGACGGTCAACGTGGCATGCAGCCAATTCGTCTGCTGCAACTGCTTCAATTGCTCGGGAAACCGTTGCGACTCGGGCCGCGTGACCTGCGGATACCAGACCGCGTACATGCCCGTGGCGAAGCGCTTCAGGCTTTCTTCCAGACAGGTGATCGTGCGAGCGTAATCGCGCTTGTCTTCGAACGACGGATCCACGAGTACGAGCGCGCGGCGCGGCGGCGGGGGCAGCAGCGCCTTGATGCCGTCGAAGCCGTCTCCGGCATACAGCATCGCCCGGCGGCCCGCGTCGCGGAAATTGTGGCGCAGCACGTCGATCTCGGTGCTGTGCAACTCGAACAGCCGCATCCGGTCCTGCTCTCGCATGAGCCGCCAGGCGAGATAGGGCGAGCCCGGGTAGTAACGCAATTGGCCGTCCGCGTTCAATGCGCCCACTTGCTCGACATAGTCGCGCAGCGCGGCGGGCAAATCCGTGCGCTCCCAAAGTTTGGCGATACCGGTTTGAAACTCGGCGGTCTTGGTCGCATAACCTTCGGTGAGCGAGTACACGCCCGCGCCCGCATGCGTGTCGATGTACCAGTAGGCCTTGTCCTTCTGCGCCAGATAGCGAAGCAACTGCACGACGACAGTGTGCTTGAGGACATCGGCGTGATTGCCTGCATGAAAGGCGTGGCGGTAGCTGAGCATACGGACGAGACTGGTGGGTGCTGGGGAATCGGGTGATTTCGCGCGCCGGCGCTCAGGCGCCGGTGCGGCCGCCCGGCGCGCGGGCACGCGAACGCTCGGACGGGGCGCGTATTGTACGGTACGGCACGACCGCGCCCCGCATGATCAGTGCGCCGCGTCGCCGGTGATATCCTCGATCGCTTGCTGGATTTCCGGCGTAATGCGTGTGGCCACCTCGACTGATTTCATGTTTTCCGCGATCTGCTCGACGCGCGATGCACCGGTAATGACCGTGCTCACGTGCGGGTTCGTGAGTACCCAGGCGATCGCCAACTGGCCGATGCTGCAGCCGAGTTCGCGCGCGAGCGTTTCCAATTGCGCCACGCGTTGATTCTTATCGGCATCCGTTAGTTGCGTGCGCAACCAATCGTAGCCCTGCAATTGCGCGCGGCTGCCCGCCGGCACGCCGCTCCGATACTTGCCGGTCAGAAGCCCCGAGGCGAGCGGGCTCCAGGTCGTCAAGCCGAGCCCGATGTCCTCGTAAAGGCGTGCGTATTCCTCTTCCACGCGTTTGCGGCAAAACAAGTTGTATTGCGGCTGCTCCATCACGGGCTTGTGCAGATGATGCCGTTCGGCAATCTCGTACGCCGCGCGAATTTCGTCGGCGCTCCATTCCGACGTGCCCCAATACAGCGCTTTGCCCCGCGTGATCATGTCGCTCATCGCCCATACGGTTTCCTCGATCGGCGTGTTCGGATCGGCGCGATGGCAAAACACAAGGTCCACGTAATCGAGTTGTAGGCGCGCGAGCGAGCCGTCGATGGCGTTGTGCAGGTATTTGCGGTTGAGCGTGTGATATTGGTTCGGCGCCTCGCTCAAACCCCAATAGAACTTCGTGGAGACGACGTAGCTCACACGCGGCCAGGCGAGTTCCTTGAGCGCCTGGCCCATGATCTCCTCGGATTTGCCGCCCGCGTACACTTCGGCGTTGTCGAAGAAATTCACGCCGGCATCGCGCGCGGCGGCGAGCGATTCGCGTGCGGCGTGCCGGTCCACTTGATTGCCGTAGGTTACCCAAGAGCCGAGCGAGAGTTCGCTGACTTGCAGGCCCGAACGGCCCAATCGCCGGTAATTCATGCATGCCTCCTTGGCGCTTGCCAACACGGTAATGAACAACGAAGCTTAATCCCATTCGCCGCGAGTCGCGCTGGCGTCGAACGTTGGGGCACAATAGCGGAGTCGGTCGTGGCGGGCCAATTCGGCCGAACGGCATATGAAGATCTGCCAGGTTGCCAGGCGCGGCCCGCCATGATGTCATTGTCCACGCACGCTTGAGAGGTGACGAATGTCGTCGTTGAATACGAGTCTGAACGGGAAGGCCGCGGTCGTAACGGGAGCGGCAAGCGGGATCGGCAAGGAAATCGCGCGTACCCTGGCGGCCCAGGGCGCGGCTGTCGCGATCGCCGATTTGAATCTGGCGGGCGCTCAGGCCGTTGCCGAGGAAATCCGGGCGCAGGGCGGCAAAGCGCTCGGTATCGCGATGGACGTGACCGATGAAGATGCCGTCAATCGCGGTATCGACGAGGTCGCGGCGCAGTTCGGCTCGGTCGATATCCTCGTGTCCAACGCCGGCATCCAGATCGTCAATCCGATCGAGAACTACAGCTTCTCCGATTGGAAGAAGATGCAGGCCATTCACGTCGATGGGGCCTTCCTCACCACGAAGGCGGCGCTCAAGCATATGTACAAGGGCGATCGGGGCGGGGTGGTCATCTATATGGGTTCCGTGCACTCGCACGAGGCTTCCCCGCTCAAGTCGGCTTACGTCGCGGCCAAACATGCGCTGCTCGGTTTGTCGCGTGTCCTTGCGAAGGAGGGCGCCGCTCACAACGTGCGTTCGCACGTCGTATGTCCCGGGTTCGTGCGCACGCCCCTCGTCGATAAGCAGATCCCCGAGCAGGCGAAGGAACTCGGTCTTACCGAGGACGAAGTGGTCAAGCGCGTGATGCTCGGCCAAACGGTCGACGGCGTGTTCACGACGGTGGAAGACGTGGCGCAAACCGTCCTGTTCTTGTGCACGTTCCCGAGCGCCGCGCTCACGGGGCAATCGTTCCTCGTGTCGCACGGCTGGTGCATGCTTTAAGGAGGCAAGATGGGGGAGCGCAAGGGGACGCGCGTTCGCGCGAACGCGACGGTGACGGAGGGCGGCGAGCAACATGCGGCAGGCCGAACGGCGCGCTTCGCGCCGTCGCTTGCCTTGCCTCCCTATCAAACGGTCGCGCTCGTGTTGCAAGGCGGCGGCGCGCTGGGCGCCTATCAGGCCGGTGTCTACGAGGGGCTGCACGAAGCCGGGATCGTGCCGAATTGGATCGCCGGGATTTCGATCGGCGCGCTGAACACCGCCATCATCGCCGGGAATGCGCCCGAGCATCGCGTGGCGAAATTGAAGGCGTTCTGGGACACGGTGTGCCAGCCCGCCTATGGCTTTTCGCTACCGCCCTCGGTGGAGAACGCGTTTTTCGACTCGCCCGCGCCCGTGCGCACCGCGTTCACGACGATGCAAGCGTTCAGTGCACTCGTAGACGGGCAGCGCGGTTTCTTCGTGCCGCGCGTGCCGCCGCCGTTGCCGTTTACGCCGAGCACGCCCGGCACCGCGAGTTGGTACGATACGGCGCCGCTCAAATCGACGCTCGAGCGTTTGTGCGACTTCGACCGGATCAATTCGGGCGAGACGCGCGTTTCCGTTGCGGCCGTGAACGTGGGCACGGGCAACTTCGAGTACTTCGACAACCAGCACAAAACGCTGCGGGCCGAGCATTTCATCGCGTCGGGTTCGCTGCCGCCCGGGTTTGCCGCAACGGAAATCGACGGCGAGTTTTACTGGGACGGCGGGCTCATGTCCAACACGCCGCTCTCGGAAGTCATTCAGGCCAGCCCGCGTCGCGATACGCTCGCATTTCAGGTCGATCTATGGAGCGCGCGCGGTCCCGTGCCGACGAACCTCACGGACGTGCAAGGGCGCATGAAGGACATCCAATACTCGAGCCGCACGCGCATGGTGACGGACATGATGCAGCACTCACAGCGTTTCCGGCATGTGCTGCGCGAAGTGCTCATGCGCGTCGCGCCCGAACACCGCGACGACCCATGGTGCAAGCTGGCCGAGGAGCTTTCGTCGTCGCACCGTTACAACGTTTTTCAACTCGTCTACCGGGACAAGGAATTCGACGGCAATTACAAAGACTATCAATTCGGCGTATCGACGATGAACGTTCACTGGCAATCGGGCCTGCGCGACATTCGCGATAGCTTGGCGCAGCCCGGGTGGCTCGATATGCCCGATAACGACGCCGGATTCGTGACGCACGATATTCATCGCGACCAGCGCTGAAGCGTAAGCGCAGCCAAGGGCGGACGGCGTAAAAAAAGCGCCTCGCGAAACCGCGAGGCGCTCTTCGGTATTGCATGCGTCGCGTGGCCGCGCTCGAGGCGCGGCCCGCGCGAGCGTTACTTCAGCACGTGCGCGATGGCGTTGGCCACCGTATCGAGGTTGCGCGTGTTGAGCGCCGCGACGCAAATGCGGCCCGTGCCCACGGCGTAGATGCCGAACTCTTCGCGCAGACGATCTACCTGGGCCGAGGTCAGGCCCGAGTAGGAGAACATGCCGCGCTGCGCGTTCACGAAGCCGAAGTCGCGCGCGACGCCGGCGTTCTTCAGGCGTTCGACGAGGCCGCCGCGCATCGCGCGGATGCGGTCGCGCATTTCGCCGAGTTCTTGTTCCCACATCGCACGCAATGCCGGTGTGCCGAGCACCGTCGCGACGATCGCGCCGCCGTGCGTCGGCGGGTTCGAATAGTTCGTGCGGATGACGCGCTTCAGTTGCGAGAGCACGCGCGTCGCTTCGTCCTTGCTGTCGGCGATGATCGACAGCGCGCCGACGCGCTCGCCATACAGCGAGAACGACTTCGAGAACGACGACGAGACGAATACGTTCAGTTCGGCGCCTGCGAACAGGCGCACGGCTGCCGCGTCGGCGTCGATACCGTCGCCGAAGCCTTGGTAGGCGATGTCGAGGAACGGCACGAGATTGCGCGCCTTCACCACTTCGACGATCTGCTTCCACTGCGCTTCGCTCAAATCGACGCCCGTCGGATTGTGGCAGCAAGCGTGCAGCACGACGATCGTGCCGGCCGCGTAGCTATTGAGCGCGGCGAGCATCGCCTCGAAGTTCACGCCGTGCGTTTGCGCGTCGTAGTACGGGTAGGCGAGCACCTCGAAGCCGGCGCTTTCGAACAGCGCGCGGTGGTTTTCCCAGCTCGGATCGCTGATCGCGACCTTGGCGTTCGGGTTCACGCGCTTGAGGAAATCGGCACCGATCTTGAGGGCGCCGGTACCGCCGAGCGCTTGCGCCGTGACCACACGGCCCGCGGCGATCAGCGGCGACGCATCGCCGAGCAGCAGCTTTTGCACGGCCGCATCGTAGGCGGCGATGCCTTCGATCGGCAAGTAGCCGCGCGGCAGTGCCTGATCCACACGGGCTTGTTCCGCTTCGCGAACGGCGCGCAGCAACGGGATCTTGCCTTCTTCGTTCGTATAGACGCCGACGCCGAGATTGACTTTGGTCGGGCGCGGATCGGCATTGAAGGCCTCGTTGAGGCCGAGGATCGGGTCGCGGGGCGCGAGTTCGACTGCGGAGAACAGGGACATGATGTCTTTCGGCGGTAGTGGAAAACTTGAAAGCGAGCACGTGCTGCAAGCGCGGAATCCGTAATTGTAGCGAATCCCGCTCGCGTGTTGCCGCGCTTTTCGCCCGCAATGAGCGAATTAGTCTGAACGATCGTGCACTTTTTTGCTCGCACGCGGCGCCTGGGCCGCGTGCGAGCTACGATGCCGCGCGCTGCCTGGGCGAGCGCGAAACGCTAGAATGGTTGTTTTGTCGGCGAAGGAAGCGCCATTTCCATGTCCGAAGCTAAGTCCCACGCAGCCGAAGCCCTCGACGAATCGAAGTTCGTCGAATTCGAGGGTTCGCCGTTCCATCTGTACCAGCCGTATCCACCGGCCGGCGACCAGCCGACGGCCATCGCCCAACTCGTCGAAGGTATCGAGGACGGCTTGTCGTACCAGACGCTGCTCGGCGTGACGGGCTCGGGCAAGACCTTTACGATGGCGAACGTCATCGCGCGGCTTGGCCGGCCGGCGATCGTCTTCGCGCCGAACAAGACGCTCGCGGCGCAGTTGTACTCGGAGTTTCGCGAGTTCTTCCCGCGCAATGCCGTCGAGTATTTCGTTTCGTACTACGACTACTACCAGCCGGAAGCCTACGTCCCGCAGCGCGATCTGTTCATCGAGAAGGACTCGTCGATCAACGAACACATCGAGCAAATGCGGCTCTCGGCGACCAAGAGCCTGATGGAGCGGCGCGACGTCGTGATCGTGGCGACCGTCTCCGCGATCTACGGTATCGGCAATCCGAGCGAATACCACCAGATGATCTTGACGCTGCGCACCGGCGACAAGATCGGTCAGCGCGACGTCATCGCCCGCTTGATCGCGATGCAATACAACCGCAACGAGGCCGATTTTCAGCGCGGTGCGTTCCGGGTGCGCGGCGATACGATCGACGTGTTCCCGGCCGAGCATGCCGAGATGGCACTGCGTATCGAACTGTTCGACGACGAAGTGGAGTCGCTGCAGTTGTTCGATCCGTTGACGGGGCGGGTGCGGCAAAAGATTCCGCGCTTTACCGTTTATCCGTCCTCGCACTACGTCACGCCGCGCGAAACGGTCATGCGCGCCGTTGAGACGATCAAGGACGAACTGCGCGAGCGCCTCGAGTTCTACTACGCCGAGGGCAAGCTCGTGGAGGCGCAACGCCTCGAGCAACGGACGCGCTTCGATTTGGAGATGCTGCAGGAGCTCGGTTTTTGCAAGGGCATCGAAAATTACACGCGGCATTTTTCGGGCGCGGCGCCCGGCGAGCCGCCGCCGACGCTCGTCGATTACCTGCCGCCCGATGCGCTGATGCTGCTCGACGAATCGCACGTGCTGATCGGGCAATTGAACGCCATGTACAACGGCGACCGCTCGCGCAAGGAAAACCTCGTGCAGTACGGTTTCCGGTTGCCGTCGGCGCTCGATAACCGGCCCCTGAAGTTTCCCGAGTTCGAGCGCAAGATGCGTCAAGCCGTTTTCGTTTCGGCCACGCCGGCCGATTACGAAAAGAAGAAGACGGGTCAAGTCGTGGAGCAGGTGGTGCGGCCGACGGGGCTCGTCGATCCGCTGATCCAGGTGCGGCCGGCGCGTTCGCAGGTGGACGACGTGCTCAGCGAGATCCATGCGCGCGTGGCCGTGAACGAACGCGTGCTCGTGACCGTGCTGACGAAGCGGATGGCCGAGCAACTGACCGAGTTTCTCGCCGATCACGGCGTCAAGGTTCGCTATTTGCACAGCGACATCGACACCGTGGAGCGCGTGGAAATCATTCGCGACCTGCGGCTCGGCGCCTTCGACGTGCTGGTCGGGATCAACTTGCTGCGCGAGGGGCTCGACATCCCCGAGGTGTCGCTGGTCACGATTCTCGATGCCGACAAAGAAGGCTTTTTGCGAGCCGAGCGTTCGCTGATCCAGACGATCGGCCGGGCGGCGCGCAACGTGAACGGCACGGCGATCCTCTACGCCGACAACATGACCGATTCGATGCGCCGCGCGATCGACGAAACCGAGCGGCGGCGGGCCAAGCAGATTGCCTACAACGAGCGCATGGGCATCACGCCGCGCGGGGTCGTCAAGAAGGTCAAGGACATCATCGACGGCGTCTACAGCGCCGACGACGCGCGCGCGGAACTGAAGGAGATGCAGCAGCGTGCCAAGTTCGAGGACATGTCGGAGAAGGACCTCGCGAAGGAACTGAAGCGCCTCGAGAAGCAGATGATGGAGCACGCCAAAAACCTCGAGTTCGAAAAGGCGGCCGCGGCGCGCGACCAACTCGCCGTGTTGCGCGAACGCGTGTTCGGGGCCAACGTCGGGGATTCGGTGTCGAAGGCGGGCTGACGCCCGGCAGGAAGTATCGAGCACGGGCGACCCTCTGCGCCAAAGGGTCGCTTGGTCCTAAATGCCGCGTTCGTGTACACTTATGCCTGATTGATAATCGTTCGCATTTGCGTTCGTGTTATCGGCAATTGTGCGAAGCGCCGAGCCGGCGGTTTGCTGTTGGATATTCGATCAGAGCAAAAAGAGGAGTTTTTCGATGCAGCGTTCCACCTGGATTGTGAGCGGCGTGGCAGCCGTGGCGGCTGCGACCGCATTGACGGCGTCGGCGGCGGAGTACCCGATCGGCAAGCCCCAGGTGCAGGGCGGCATGGAAATCGGCGCCGTGTATTTGCAGCCGATCACGATGGATCCGGAAGGCATGATGCGCAAGGCGTCGGATTCGGACATTCACCTCGAAGCCGACATCCACGCCGTCAAGAACAACCCGACCGGCTTTGCCGAAGGCGACTGGATGCCTTATCTGCAAGTCCATTACGAGTTGAGCAAGGTGGGCGGCAAGCAGACGATCAAGGGCGACCTGATGCCGATGGTGGCGAGCGACGGCCCGCACTATGGCGACAACGTCAAGCTGTTCGGTCCCGGCAAGTACCACCTCACGATCGTGGTCGAGCCGCCGATGCAAACGGGTCACATGGCCTTCGGCCGCCATACCGACAAAGAGACGGGTGTGGGCCCCTGGTTCAAGCCGATTACGCTGCAATACGATTTCCCGTTCGCGGGCATCGGTAAGAAGGGCGGCTACTGAGTCGCGCCGCTCGGCATAGGGAGAGAGCAGGATGAAATGGGTTTCGAAGGCCGCACTGGCCGGTTTGTTCGCCGTCGCGGCCCTCGCGGCGCGCGCCGACGACGCGGTCACGGTCAAGCTCGAGATGGCCGACGGTACGCTCACGCCCGCGCGCATCGAAGTGCCCGCCGGCAAGCGTATCCGCATCGAGGTGCATAACGGCGGGAAGGGTGCAGCCGAATTCGAAAGCGTCGAGCTGCGCAAGGAGAAGGTGCTTGCGCCCGGCGCATCCTCGGTCGTCGTGATCGCCCCCCAAACGCCGGGCGAATACAAGTTTTTTGACGATTTCCATCAGGCGGCGCGCGGCGTCATCGTCGTCAAGTAGTGGCTTTTTGCGCCGGGTAGAGGAAAGCCCGGCGCTTGGAGAGTAAGAGATGGGCCAGGTTTTGTTCGTCGTGTGGCGCGAAAGCGTCGAGGCACTGCTCGTGGTGGGCATCCTTTACGCATGGCTGAAGAACGGCGACCCCGAGGCGCGGCGCGGTTTGCCGTATCTGTGGGCCGGCGTGGGCGTCGGCATATTGGCGGCGGTGGTGCTCGGTGCCGCGCTGGTGGGCTTCAGCGAAGTGCTGTCCGGCGATGCGGCGGACTACTTCCAGACGGGCATGGTCCTGGTCGCGTGCTTCCTGATCGTGCAGATGGTCCTGTGGATGAAGCGCCACGGGCGCACGCTCAAACGCGACATGGAACGCACGCTGCAAGAGCGCACGCGCGACGGCAACGGCTGGGGTGTCGCGGTTCTCGTCGCGCTGGCGATCGCCCGCGAGGGCAGCGAAACGGTGATCTTTCTCTACGGTCTCGGGTTCGGTCAATCGGGGCACGTGGGCCATGGCGATATCCTGGCCATCTTCCTCGGGCTCGGTCTCGCATTCCTCACGTTCTACATCCTCCAGCTCGGCGGCCGCGTGTTTTCCTGGCGTCATTTCTTCCGCGTAACGGAAATCATGCTGCTGCTGCTCGGCGCCGGTCTGTTGCAAACGGGTGTCGACAAGCTCATCGATAAGGAAATCCTGCCGCTCGGTATTTCGCAGGTGTGGGATACCTCCCGGCTGCTCGACGATTCGAGCACCGTCGGCTCGCTGGTCGCCGCGTTGACGGGCTATCGTGCCCACCCGGCGCTGACCAATCTGGTGGCTTACGCGCTGTATTGGCTCGTTGTCGGCTGGCTCGCGCGGCGCGCCGGCCGCGCGCCGGCGCAGGCGGCCGGACGCACGGCATGAGCTCGCCCGCGATCGGCGCCGCCGGCCAAGGGCGGCTCGCGCGTGTCGGTGCGTGGATGCAGCGCAACGGCGCGGCGATTCGCGCGATTCAATGGGTCGTCGTCGCCGTTTACGCGTTTCTCATCATCGTCCCGGCGTGCTTGCCGTTGCCGGGCGAGAGCGCGCATCTTTGGAACAATCTCACGCTGGCCGCCCAATTCGTGTTTTGGGGAATCTGGTGGCCATTCGTCTTGCTGTCGATGGTTTTGCTCGGCCGTGTATGGTGCGGGGTGCTTTGTCCCGAAGGGGCGCTGGCCGAATTCGCTAGCCGCCACGGAAGAGGGCGTGCCATTCCGCGCTGGATGCGCTGGGGCGGGTGGCCGTTCGTTGCCTTCGGCCTGACGACCATTTATGGCCAGATGGTCAGCGTCTATCAGTATCCGCGCGCGGTATTGCTCGTACTGGGCGGTTCGACGCTGGCCGCCATGGTCATCGGTTTCCTCTACGGTCGAGACAAGCGCATCTGGTGCCGGTACCTGTGCCCCGTCAACGGTGTGTTTTCCCTGTTGTCGCGGCTCGCCCCGTTCCACTACAAGGTAGACGAGGCTGCTTGGCGGCGTTCGTACACGGCGGGCGAGCGCGGTCACCGCGTCATTCCGATCAACTGTGCGCCTCTGGTGCCATTGCGAAATATGAAGGGCGCGGCGTCGTGCCACATGTGCGGCCGCTGCAGCGGTCACCGGGACGCCATTGCATTGAATTGGCGTTCGCCGGCGCAAGAAGTTGTCGAGTTGGGGCGCGACGCGGCGAACGGTTGGGATACGGCCTTGATTCTTTACGGCCTGCTCGGTGTCGCGATCGGGGCGTTTCACTGGAGCGCGAGCCCATGGTTCGTCGAGATCAAGCAGTACCTCGCCGGCTGGCTGATCGATCACGACTTCACGTGGATGCTCGACACGAATGCGCCGTGGTTTCTCTTTACCCATTACCCCGACCAGAACGATGTCTTTTCCTGGCTCGACGGCACGCTATTAGTCGCCTATATCTTGGCGACGGCACTCGTTTACGGCACGGTGCTCCTTGCCCTTATGACGGCAGGCGCTCGCGTGCTCGGCAAGTTCGATCGGGCGCGCTTGCACCATCTGACGCAATCGTTGATTCCAATCGCGGGCGCGGGCGTGTTCTTGGGATTGTCGGCGACGACGCTGTCGCTGCTGCGCGCGGAACATGTGCCGCTGGACTGGGCGTCGACCGTTCGCATCGCCGTGCTGGCGATCGCTAATGCGTGGAGTGCCTGGTTGGCTTGGCGCGTCACGGGCCAGTACACGCGGCGCGTCTCGTTGCGCATTGGCGCGATGGTATGTGTGGCGGCCGCGCTGGCGGTTGCCGATAGCGCTTGGTGGCTAATGTTTTGGGGCTTCGCGCGATAGCGGAACGCACCCAACAGCGAATCAAACAAGGACCGAAAAAAGCGGCATGGCTGGCTGCGACGTCGTTAAAGAGGGGCACGAAGGGGTCTAGACTCACGTGCTCGACGTTGCGCTGGCTACTGCCCAACACCTCTCGAGGAGGTGGTCCCCACAATACTCGGTGCTTACTTCGTCAGGATCAATTTGCCCAGACGGGTGGCTCGCAACTGGTATCGCTCACCGTTGTGAGCGATAAAAACGTGACTATGCCCCTGCAATAAGTGGTCGCTCGACAGCGTACGTTCCGCCGTACCGTTGCTGTCTTCTCGCCGCGTGCCTACTGAGTCCTTCGAACGGGACCGAGTGACACTGTTCATTGACGTTCTCAACGTTAGCGTGGACTGACGCGTGGGTTCACTCATGCTGGAGCCATCGTTGTTCGATTCGATAAGATCAATTATAAATGAGAATCATTATCGATTGTAAAAAACAAATTCATTGAGATAGGGCACTGATAGGGCGCGACCATCGTCGTCCGATGGCCGGAGGGGACCCGGCGGCCGAGCGGCCGCCTCGTTCAATGAAGCGGCGTCGCCCGCGTAGGGTTGCGCGCGTATTCGCGAATGAGCCGCACGGTGTCGATATCGGCCTCGCGGTACGCCGATTTCACGATCTCGCTGGTTTGGCGGGCGTCTTCGGTGTCGGGCGTGGGCAACGTGGTGGCATATTCGAATCGGACGAACAGTTGCAACTCGTCGGGTTGCTCGATCGTCATCGTCAGCGAGCCGCCCACGTGCGCCTCTGTGGCCAGGATGTCGTAGCGCACGCTTTCGTGCGGCGTCAACGTGACGCGATCGCGGACGGTCGCGTGACCATAGTGCAACTCGCGTTCGAGCGTATCGGCCGTGCGCGACAGAATCGTGCAGCTATCGAGGCCGAGCACGAAAAGCTGCGGCTGTTCGGCGCGCAGCACGAGTCCTTCCCATAGCTGGTCGCGCGTGAGCGTCTCAGCGAGCGGGTTCAATGGATCGTTGATCTGGACGAGATGTTCGAAATTCAAGGGCGTTCCTTCTGCAGCGAGTGCGGCGGGCGGGGCGATTTACACTTCGTCGGGTGTCGCGGGCAATATGGCCGCGAGCCCGGTGTTGATCGCGATCGGTCGCGTCAATATCTTATGAACAGGGCATGCGTTGGCTATTTGAAGTAGCCGCTCGCGTTGCTCATCGGTCAGTTCGCCGTGCAAGACGATTTTCCGGTCGATCGTCGAGCCTTGATCACCCGTTTGCATCGAGAGCGACACTTGCACGTCCTCGAGCGGCCAGCCCTTGCGCTGCGCATACATCTTCAACGTGATCGACGTACAAGCACCCAAACCCGACAGCAAAAGCGATACCGGGGTAGGGGCGCGGTCGCCGCCGCCGAGCGACACGGGTTCGTCGGCGTGCCACAAGTGATGGGCGCCGTCGTCGAACGTGACTTGGTAGGGGGTTGCGCCGATGCTTGCCGTGACAACGCGTTCGCTCATGCCTGTCCTCCTGGTTGGAAAGCTGGCGAGCTCGGGGCGCTGTGCCGCCGGCTTGCGCAGCCGAGCGGCTATTGTGACGCAATTCGTGGCCGTGCGCGTGCACGGAGCGATGGGCGCCCGCCATCGGCCCTTAGCGCGAGCGCTTCAATGCGCGATTTCGCCCATCCGTCCGGCTTGATAATCGACGATGGCTTGCCGGATCTCGTCTTCCGTATTCATGACGAACGGGCCGTGCCGCACCACCGGCTCATTCAGGGGCACGCCGCCGATGAGCAGCACCTCGAGCGGCTCGTCGCCTGCGGAGAGCGTCACCGCATCGCCATCGTCGCCGAAAATCACCATGCGCTGCGCCCCGATCTCGCGCTGCTCGTCGCCATAGCGTCCCGTTCCGCTGAGCGGGTAAGCGAAGACGCGATATGCGCTCGGCACGGGCTGGACGATGGACGCGCCCGGTTGGAGCGTGAAGTGCTGGTAAAGGATCGGGGTGCGCGTTTCGATGGCGGCCTTCACGCCGAGCGCTTCGCCCGCAATGACCTTCACGCGAACTTTGCCGTCGCTCGTGGAGGCAGTCGGAATTCGCTCCGACGGCATCTCTTGGTAGCGCGGCTCGATCATTTTGTCGCGCCGGGGCAGGTTCACCCACAGTTGCAACCCATGCACGCGGCCGCCCGCCCGTGCGAACGCGGGGTCGGGCATCTCGCTGTGCACGACGCCCGCGCCCGCCGTCATCCATTGCACGTCGCCCGGCCGCAGCACGCCGCGATGGCCCGCCGAATCCTTGTGAGCGAAGCTGCCCTCGAGCATGTAAGTGACGGTTTCGAACCCGCGATGCGGGTGATCGGGGGCGCCCTTGGCCTCACCCGGGGCGTAATCGATGGGACCCATTTCATCGAGCAGCAAAAAAGGATCGAAGTCCATTAACATTCGGGTCGGGAATGGGCGGTGAACGACGAAGCCGCCACCTTCTAAGGTGCGAACTGCCGCGATGGTATGGCGGATCGTGCGGGACGTGGTCATGAGCAATATCTCGAAAGGGACGGTCGCGTAAGAATGTGAGACCTATTATATGGACGGGTCCGCGCCCGTTTTAGCCCTGTTCAGAGCAATGGATTGTCCTACCGTTGGAACGATGAAATGCAGCTCGATTCGCAAAATCTAAATGACTTGATGTACTTCGCGCAGGTCGTCGAACACGGTGGTTTTTCGGCGGCAGAACGCGTGCTCGGCATCTCGAAGTCGCGGCTGTCGCGCCGCGTGGCCGAACTCGAAACCTCGCTCGGCGTTCGGCTGCTACAGCGCTCGACGCGCAAGCTCTCGTTGACCGAGGCCGGCGACCGCTTCTTTCGGCATTGCCAGGCGATGCTCTCGGAAGCGCAAGCCGCGATGAACGCGGTTCAGGAGTTGCGCTCGGCGCCGCGCGGGACCGTCCGTGTGAGCGTGCCGGTGACGGTCTCGCAAACGATGCTCAGCGAGATACTTCCCGAGTTTTTGCTGCGCTATCCGGAGGTGCGCGTCTCGATCCGGGTGACCAACCGTGTCATCGATCTGTACGAGGACTCGGTCGACGTCGCGCTTCGCGTGCGCTCCGAGCCGCCCGATAGCGCCAACATCGTCGTGCGGCCGTTATGGCGCACGCAGCAGTTGCTCGTGGGCGCGCCCAGTCTGCTGAGTCAACATGCACCTCCCGTTTCGCCGGCGGACCTGGCCAAGTTCGATACGCTCGATACGCCCAGCGGCGATGGGCGGCACGCATTTCATTTGACGGCGCCCGACGGCCGGCGCCACGTTCATGAGCACGAACCTCGGCTCGTGACGGCCGATCTGTCGACGATACTCGAAGCGGTGCTCGATGGCGTGGGCATCGCCGCGTTGCCGGAGATGATGTACGGCGCTGCTTTGCGTACTGGACAACTTTCGCCCGTCATGCCGGGCTGGACGTTGCCGACCCCTCAATTGTTCGCCGTGTTCGTATCGCGCCAGGGCATGGTGCCGGCGGTGCGAGCCTTCGTCGATTTTCTGGTGGAAAAGCTAGACCAGGAAAACCACACGATGTTGGAATGTCCCACTCGCGAGCAGGTGAGGGCGGCCCAATTGGCGAATAGGGAAGCATCCGCGGCGGTGGCCGATCCGGCCCGTTGATGCTCGACGCCGCCCGTGCGCGGCGCGATGGGCGATGGGCGAATCGCTTTTACCATTTAAGTCGCCGGGCCGATCAGTAGTTTCAATGGCCGGTGTCTTGAAGCACGGGGCGCCGGAGCCTATAGTGAAGTGCCTTTCGCGTTGGGGCGTCCAACGTGAAACCAGACGGATGCTCTTATAGCAAGCCGGATAGGGCCGACAGCGTGGTCCGTGCGAGACACGGCGATCGCATGCGTTGCTCGATAGCCAGTCCGATGGCTGGGAGCCCGCCGCCCGAAGGCGCCGCGTGCGCAGCAAAAAGGCCCTCATCGCCGATGAGGGCCTTTTACTTGTTGGACTTCATTCAATGCGCGCGGGGTTCCGTGACGAACCCAATTTGCGTGAGCCCGCTTTCCTGCGCCGCCGACATCACGTCGGCCACCCGTTCATACGGCACTTTACGATCGGCGCGCAAACGCAACTGCGGTTGGGGCTTCGTTTGCGCCGCTTGCTTAAGGGCGGCGCGCAAGCCGGCATCGTCGACATTCGCCCCATCCCAAACAAGCGTGCCGTCGGCTCGCAGCCCAACCTCGATATGGGCCGGTTTGACATCCTGCGCCTGACTGCCCACATGCGGTAAGTCGAGCTTGATCGCGTGCTCGATCGCCGGAATGGCGATCATAAAAACGATTAGGAGTACCAACATCACGTCGATCAACGGCGTCATGTTGATTTCGCCCATGAGCCCTTCGTCGGCATCGTCTTCGAATAGCGGCATCGCCATGATTCGCTCCGATCAGTTTGCGCGCGTTGCCACACGCAACGCCGGACTCGCTGCCGGCGCCACGCGCGCGCCGGTGACGAAATAGGCGTGAAGGCTATGGGCGAAGCGGCGCAGGCTGCCGACGATCGCCCGGTTCGAACGTGTGAGCGCGTTGTAGCCGAGCACAGCGGGCACGGCGACGACCAGGCCGAAGGCCGTCATGATGAGCGCTTCGCCGATCGGGCCCGCGATGCGGTCGATGGATGCTTGCCCGCTTTCGCCGATGGCGATCAGTGCGTGATAAATGCCCCAGACCGTGCCGAATAGTCCAACGAACGGCGCGGTGCCGCCGATCGACGCCAATACCGCGAGCCCGCGCTGCATGTGGGCAATGCCGTCGTCCATCGAATCTTTCAGGCACCGCGTGATCCAGTCGGACACGTCGAGCCGGTCGTGCAGATGGGGACGCGTGCGTTGATGATGCTCCGCGGCTTCTTGACCCGATAGCGCCAGCGCGAGAAACGGGTTGCGTTCGCGTGCGGGTACGGCGCGCGCCAACGTATCGACGCCGGCCGCGAAGTCGTCCGAATGCCAGAACTGCCGTTCGGCGTTTTTCGTCAGCCGGCTGAGCCGTACGACGTTCCATCCCTTTACGACGATGACCGTCCAAGACATCAACGACATCGTGAGCAGCGTCAGCGCGATCGCGCGTGTGACCAGATCGCCTTGCGCCCAGGCGTGGGCCAGACCGTAGCTTTGCATGTGTACGTCCTCTTGTTCTTGGTTCTTACTTCTTACGAATTGGAAGATCAGTCGTCGTCGAGTCCGAACGTGAACGCCTGCGTGTACGACACGCGGATCGGCGAGCCGTTTTCCAAGTAGGGCTGGCAGGCGCTGGCCCGCAATGCGTCGACGGCCGCGTCGTCCAGCCGCGTAAAGCCACTGCTTTTAGCGAGCGAGACGGCATCGATCGCGCCGCTGGTTCCGATGACGAACCGCACCGTGGCCGTGCCCGTTTCGCCGCGACGCCTCGACAGTTCGGGATAAGCCGGTTTCACGATGCGGCACTCGGCATGTTCGACGTGCTTCGGGGCGGCGACGGCGATCGTTTCGCGGGCAACCGATGAAGCGGCGGAAGAAGGGTTGGCTGCCGCCTGCGCTGTGGGCGCGGAGGCACGCTCGACGCTGGGGGCCGCGGGGCCGGTTGGTGCCGGCACCGGCGCAGGCGCAACCGGCTTGGCAGCCGGCGCGGCGGCCTGCTGTTTCGATACTGGCTTGGCCGGCCTGATCTCCGGCCGCCGCTCGGGTTGGTGCTGAACGCGTTTGGCGGGGGGCTGCGCAGGCGATTGCACGGGAACGGCGGGGGCGTTGGATGGCTCGCTCAGCAGTTGTGCGACGATCGCCGTGGACTCGATCGGACGAGGCACCGCGGCGCGGTTCGCGGTGACGAAGACGGCAATCAAGACCGCGTGGGCGAGTGCCACGCACAGGAATGCGGGGACGATACGTGAACGCGACATGCGGGACGGTGTTGCCGGCCCTACGCCGGCCGCAACGGGAGACGAGGCTTGCATGTTAGCGGGAACTGGGCGCGGCGACGCCGGCGCAGCGAGCGGTACGATGTCGCATTACGAACGGCAGATGAACAAAGAAATGCACAGGGTTGCGATAAAGCCGATCAGTAAGACCATCTCGAGCTCCTGGAGCAAAACGAGCGGCTGCTGGCTATAGCGACTGGCGTGCCGACTGGAAAAGCGGAAAACGGGCGGAGGAGGCGGGACGCTTAGGCGGCTTTGCGCTCGTAGAACATGACCGGCATCGGCTGTACGGGCACCGGCCGCTCGACGCCGCAATGGGTTTCGCAGATCCCGCACTGCGCCATGACCTCACGCACCGACTCCTCGCACTTGCCGCAGCACGTGGCCACGCCTAGTTCGAATTGCAGCTCGTCGAAGCTGTCTGCTCCCTCCGCGATGGCGGCGCGGATCTTTCTATCGGAGACGGACTTGCATACGCAAACGATCATGATTGAAGCCAAGACAGAACGTTAATGCGAACTATTATCATTACGTTTTGCGTCGTTGGCAAGCGCATCGTCCGGTTTTTTGTAACAAGTAGCCGTAACGTTCGAACCCCATTCGCATATGACGCCGCAATGGGAGCGCACTAGGCGCGACCGGTTTCGACCGTTCAGGCGTTGTGGGGAAAGGGCGAGAAAGGGGGCGTGATCTCCCGCTCGCAGCGGGAGCGGCAGTTCAGACGGAAGGCGCTTGCTGCGGCGCTTGGTCGCAGCCGGTAATGCAGACGTGTTCGATGGGACCGTCCAGCCCGAGCAGCATCGATGCGAGCCGGCGCATATGCACGCCTTCGTCCGTCGAGCACAGCCGCGGCGGCGGCGGTTGCGTATCGGCCGGCGCGCGCAAACCGTTCGCATCGAGCACGCGTTCGAGTTGCCGTGCGATCGCCACGCTCGTGTCGATGAGCGTCAGTCGTCCACGCGCAATGTCGCGGATCGCGGCGTCGAGAAACGGGTAATGCGTACAACCTAGGACGAGCGTATCCGCACCGGCCGCAAGCATCGGCTCGATATAGCTCGCGAGAAGCGCGCGCACCTGCGCAGTATCGATTTCGCAGCGCTCGACCGCTTCCACGAGCCCATGGCCGGGTTGGCACATGAAGCGGCAGTCGGACGCGTAGCGTTCGATCAACGATTTGAATCGTTCGCTGCGCAGCGTCACCTGCGTCGCGAGCACGCCGGCCACGCGCGACTTCGATTGGCTGGCCGCCGGTTTGATGCCCGGTTCCACGCCGATGATAGGAATGGCCAGGCGCGCGCGCGCCAACGCGATCGATTCGGCCGTCGCGGTATTGCAGGCGACGACGAGGGCCTTGGCGCCTTGCGCGACGAGCCATTCCCCGATCGCAAGCGTGCGCTCGGAGATGAACTCGTTGTCGCGCAGCCCGTACGGCGCATGCAGCGAATCGGCGACGTACAGCAGCGACTCGTGCGGTAGCTGCGCGCGTATCGCCCGCAGCACCGACAGCCCCCCGAGCCCCGAGTCGAAAATGCCGATCGGCGCGGTACGGGCGCGCGCGATCGTGGCGCGCGGCACCGCCGAGGAGGCGGAGTCGGCGAGCGGCCTATCGGACGATGCGGACGATGCGGACGATGCGGACGATGCGGTCATGACCGGCGAGGCGAGGGCGGATGGTACGCGAGCGCGCGGCGGTCAGGATTGCGCGGGCGAGCCCATGGCCGATTGCTGATAGTTCTGGATGCCGACCTTGTCGATGAGGTCGAGCTGCGTTTCGAGCCAGTCGATGTGCTCTTCGGTGTCGTCGAGGATCGTCGAGAAGATCCCGCGCGATACGAAATCGCGCACCGACTCGCAATAGGCGATCGCTTCCTTGCAGGTGGCTTGGGAGCCTTGCTCGAGCTTTAGATCGCATTCGAGGATCTCTTTCGTTTCCTCGCCGATGAGCAGCTTGTGCAAGTCCTGCAAATTGGGCAGACCGTCCAGCATGAAGATGCGTTCGATCAGCATATCGGCATGTTTCATCTCGCCGATCGATTCGTCGTACTCGTGCTTGCCGAGTTTTTCGAGTCCCCAATGCTTGTACATCCGCGCGTGCAGGAAGTACTGATTGATCGCCGTCAGCTCGTTCTTGAGCTGCGCGTTCAGGTATTCGATGACTTTCTTATCGCCTTGCATAGGTTGTTCCTTGTTTTAGGGGCTATCGGGCTATTGGACTATCGGACCGGTGTTGGCAAACGATAAACGTTGAGCCGGCAAAAGCCAAGGCTTGACACGTCACGTCGGCCATCCGGCCGATGTCCAAGCAAAAAGCCGGGCACGCGGCCCGGCTTTCGTCGAGATGGCGCCGCGTGCGGCCTTACGCGGTGACGACCGGAAGCTTGCCGATCTTCGCTTGCCACTCCTTCGGCCCCGTTTGGTGGACCGACGTGCCGGTCGAATCGACGGCTACCGTGACAGGCATATCGGCAACGTCGAATTCGTAGATCGCTTCCATGCCCAGATCTTCGAATGCAAGCACCTTCGCGCCGCGAATCGCTTTAGAGACGAGATAAGCGGCGCCACCGACGGCCATCAAATACGCCGCCTTGTGCTTCTTGATCGCCTCGATGGCCACGGGGCCGCGCTCGGCCTTGCCGATCATCGAAATGAGCCCCGTTTGCGCGAGCATCGTTTCGGTGAACTTATCCATGCGAGTGGCCGTGGTCGGGCCTGCCGGGCCGACGACTTCGTCGCGCACCGGATCGACCGGGCCCACGTAATAAATGACGCGGTTCGTGAAATCGACGGGCAGCTTCTCGCCCTTGGCCAGCATGTCGGCGATACGCTTGTGCGCGGCGTCGCGCCCCGTGAGCATCTTGCCGGAGAGCAGCAGCGTTTGGCCCGGTTTCCAGCTCGCGACTTCCTCGGGCGTGAGCGTGTTCAGATCCACACGCTTGCTCGTTTCCGTATTCGGTTCCCATTGAACCTTCGGCCAAGCGTCGAGCGGGGGCGCTTCGAGATGGGCCGCGCCCGTGCCGTCGAGCGTGAAGTGGGCATGGCGCGTGGCCGCGCAGTTCGGGATGATGGCGATCGGCTTGGAAGCGGCGTGCGTCGGCGCGGCCATGATCTTGACGTCGAGCACCGTGGCCAAGCCGCCGAGACCTTGTGCGCCGATCCCGAGCGCGTTCACTTTCTCATGCAGCTCGATGCGCAGTTCCTCGATCCAGTCGCGCGGACCGCGGGCGATGATGTCCTGGATGTCGATCGGATCCATCAGCGATTCCTTGGCCATCAGCATCGCCTTTTCGGCCGTGCCGCCGATGCCGATGCCGAGCATGCCCGGGGGGCACCAGCCGGCGCCCATCGTCGGTACCGTCTTGAGCACCCAGTCGACGATCGAATCGGACGGGTTCAGCATCGCGAATTTCGATTTGTTTTCCGAGCCGCCGCCCTTGGCCGCGACCTGCACGTCCACCTTGTCGCCCGGCACGATCTCGTAGTGGATGACGGCGGGCGTGTTGTCCTTCGTGTTCTTGCGGGCGCCTTCGGGCGGATTGACGATCGATGCGCGCAAGACATTGTCGGGGTTCAGGTAGCCGCGACGCACGCCTTCGTTGACCATATCGGTGACGCTCATCGTCGCCGGGCCGCTTTCGCTGCCCCAGCGCACGTCCATGCCGATTTTCAGGAAGACCGTGACGATGCCGGTGTCTTGGCAGATCGGACGGCGGCCTTCGGCGCACATACGGCTGTTCGTCAGGATCTGGGCGATGGCGTCTTTCGCCGCCGGGCTCTCCTCCAGCTCGTACGCTCGGCCCAGGGCCTGAATGTAGTCGAGAGGATGGTAGTAGCTGATGTACTGCAGCGCGTCGGCGACGCTCTGGATGAGGTCTTCCTGTTTAATGACTGTCATGGCTGAGTGCTGTGGGGACGGAGCGGCAAAACGGAAACGATGGCGCTAAAAGCGCACGAAAAATCGCGCTATTGTACCGCGCCGCCGTTACCAAGCACGCTGCGCCCCCGTGGCGCGGCGTCCCGGCCCCTATGACGCAACCGGCGGCGAGCGCTTCGGATCGATGCTCGCGATCGCGATGCCCGTCACGACGCAGGCTAGGGCGACGCCGTGGGCGAGCGTTGGACGTTCGCCCAAAAACACGATGCCGTATCCCGCCGCGGCCACGGGCAGCACGGCGCTGAAGACCCCGGCGAGCGAGCCGTGCACATGGCGGATGCCCTTCATCCAGAGCCAGAACGAGAAGATGCTGGCCGATAGGCCGTACCAAAGGGTCAGCGCCCAGATGCCCCGCGGCACGGCCGTGTAATCGAAGCCGGCCAGTGCCTCGATGCCGAGCGGCAGCATCAGCAAGAATCCGAACAAATGCGTATAGGCGCAGATGTCGATGGCCGCGAGCGTTTGGGTGAGCCGGCGCGACAAGATCACGTAGAGCGATTCGCAGCAAACCGCGCCGAGCACCATGATATTGCCGGCGAGCGAGCCGGTGGCGCCCGCAGCCGCCGAGGCGCCGCCGCGCGATAGATTGACGGCGACGATCCCGAGCATGGCCAAGGCGATCGACACGCAGGCGCGCGCGTTCGGCCGTTCGCCGAGAAAGAGCCAAGCGAAGAGCGCGACGACGGCCGGAATCGTGCTCGTGATGACGCCGGCGGCCACGGCGCTCGTGCGGGCCACGCCGTTCAGCATGAGCAGCGTAAACCCGAATGTGCCGAAGAGCGCCTGCAAGAAGAGATTGAGCCATTCGCCGCGTTTGACCTCGCGCATCTTCGAGGGCCGCAGAAGCGGCCACAATACCGCGAGCGCGATGACGAAGCGCAGCAGCGCGAAGACGAGCACGGGAACGAAAGCGACGATCGACTTACCGATACCGACGTTACTGCCGACGAGCAGCATCGCGGCGATGAGAAACCAAACGTATCGATTCAAGCTGTGATCCGGGGGGAGTTCGGCTAGCATTGTAGGGGGGCGTGCGCGACCACGTAAACCCGGGTTGGCGGCGCGCGCAGCCGCGCCGGCAATAGGGATGTGGTCGACCGAACGGCCGATGGCGCGCGCTGTAAGAAGCCGGTAAGTTGTCGCCGCTACTGTGCACCCACTATCATGCGAGCGCGTTGCGCATGGCGCTTCGTTGTTGCGATGCGGCATTCCATTTCAGTCTTGCGCGGTTCGAGGGCCTATCGGCTCGCTGGCGCCGGACGCGAGTTTCATCTTGTCGATAAGGGAGTAGTCGATGTCTGCGATTGAATCGGTTCTTCGCGAAAACCGCGTATTCTCGCCTTCCGCCGAGGCGGCGGCCGGCGCGGCCATTTCGGGAATGGACGCGTACCGGGCGTTGATGGCCGAAGCCGAGCGCGATTACGACGGCTTTTGGGCAAAGCTTGCGCGCGAGACGCTCGCTTGGCGCAAGCCGTTTACGAAAGTGCTCGACGAGTCCGACGCGCCGTTTTTCAAGTGGTTCGAAGACGGCGAGCTGAACGCGTCGTACAACTGCCTGGACCGCCATGTCGAAGCCGGACAGGGCGATCGCACCGCGGTGATCTTCGAAACGGACGACGGCGTTGTCACGCACGTCACGTACCGGGACTTGCTCGAGCGCGTGTGCCGCTTCGCCAATGCGCTGAAGCGGCGCGGCGTGAAGAAGGGCGATCGTGTCGTCATCTACATGCCGATGTCGATCGAAGGTGTCGTGGCCATGCAGGCATGCGCGCGTATCGGTGCGCCGCACTCGGTCGTGTTCGGCGGTTTCTCGTCGAAATCGTTGAACGAGCGGCTCGTGGACGTCGGGGCCGTCGCGCTCATCACGGCCGACGAGCAAATGCGCGGCGGCAAAGCGTTGCCGCTCAAGCGGATCGCCGACGAAGCGCTGGCGATGGGCGGCTGCGAAGCCGTCAAGAGCGTCATCGTCTATCGCCGCACGGGCGGCAACGTCGAGTGGGATGCTTCGCGCGACCTGTGGATGCATGAGGTCGTCGCGCAAGAAGCCGCGACTTGCGAGCCGGAATGGTTGAGCGCCGAGCATCCGCTGTTCGTGCTCTACACATCGGGCTCGACGGGCAAGCCCAAAGGCGTGCAGCACAGCACGGGCGGTTATCTGCTGTGGGCCGCGCAGACGATGAAATGGACCTTCGACTGGAAGCCGGCGGACGTCTTCTGGTGCACGGCCGATATCGGCTGGATCACGGGCCACACGTACATCACGTACGGTCCGCTGGCGCTCGGCGCGACGCAGGTCGTGTTCGAAGGCGTGCCGACGTACCCGGACGGCGGCCGCTTCTGGAACATGATCGAGAAGCATAAGGTCAGCATCTTCTATACGGCGCCCACGGCGATTCGTTCGCTGATCAAGATTGCCGATGCGGATGAGAAGGTCCATCCGAAGAGTTTCGATTTGTCGAGCCTGCGCATTCTGGGCACGGTGGGCGAGCCGATCAATCCCGAGGCATGGGTGTGGTACCACCAGCATGTCGGCGGCGCGCGCTGCCCCGTGATCGATACGTGGTGGCAAACCGAGACCGGCGGTCACATGATCGCGCCGATGCCGGGTGCGACGCCGCTCGTGCCGGGCTCGTGCACGTTGCCGCTGCCGGGGATCATGGCTGCGATCGTCGATGAGACGGGACAAGACGTGCCGAACGGGCAGGGCGGGATTCTCGTCGTCAAGCGGCCGTGGCCGTCGATGTTGCGGACCGTGTGGGGCGACCCCGAGCGCTTCAAGAAGAGCTACTTCCCGGCCGAGCTGGGCGGGAACTTGTATCTCGCGGGCGACGGCTCCGTACGCGACAAGGAAACGGGCTACTTCACGATCATGGGCCGGATCGACGACGTGCTCAACGTCTCGGGCCACCGGCTCGGCACGATGGAGATCGAATCGGCGTTGGTGTCCAATCCGATCGTGGCCGAGGCCGCCGTCGTGGGCCGGCCCGACGATACGACGGGCGAAGCCGTCGTTGCATTCGTCGTGCTCAAGCGGCCGCGCCCCGAGGGCGAGGAAGCCGCCAAGCTCGCCAACGAGTTGCGCGCGTGGGTGGGCAAGGAAATCGGGCCGATCGCGAAGCCGAAGGACATCCGCTTCGGCGACAACTTGCCGAAGACCCGTTCGGGCAAGATCATGCGGCGCTTGCTGCGTTCGCTCGCGAAGGGCGAGGAAATCACCCAGGACGTCTCGACGCTCGAGAACCCCGCGATCCTCGAACAACTCGCCGAGGTGCGTTGATCGCATGACGCGGCGCGTGGCAGGAAAGCGGTTGCGACGTTTTGTCTAGCGCGCGGCCGCATGCTTGCGGCGCTGGGTTGAAGGCGCGGCACGGTCAATCCCGATTGCCCGTGCCGCGCCTTTTTGATACATAGGCGCATGGCCGCGCCACGTCCTCTCGATCCCATTGCTCAACGCTCGCTCGAACCGCCTCCGGTTTCGGGTGCGATGATGCTCGCGCATCGTCGCTATTGGCGCTTCAACGTGATCTTGATCAGCGTGTTGATGCTGATCGGGTTTGCCGTTTCGTTCGTCGTGCCGCTCTTCGCGCGTGCGTTGTCGAGCGTGCGCGTGGGCGGTTTTCGATTGCCGTTTTACCTCGGTGCCCAAGGGGCGATCGTCATTTACCTGTTGCTGATTGCGGTGTACATCGTCGGCATGACGCGCGCCGACCGTCGTTTGCGACAGGCCGCGGCGGACGATGCCGCGAGCGATGTCACTCACGAGGCGGCGCGATGAGGCTCGTGAGCCGGCTCGTTCGCGCCTACGCCTTATATACGCTCGGGTTCTTCCTGTTCGTCTATACGATGTGGCGCATCGAGCGGGTGACGGGGCCCGGCGTATGGGTGGGCTACGTCTTCCTGTTCGTGCCGATCGCCGTGTACGCCGTGATCGGTTTGCTGTCGCGTACCTCCGATCTCGTCGAATACTACGTGGCTGGGCGACGGGTTCCGGCCGCTTTCAATGGGATGGCGACGGCGGCCGATTGGCTCTCGGCGGCCTCGTTCATCGGGCTTGCAGGCTCTTTGTACGCGACCGGCTACGACGGGCTCGCGTACATGATGGGCTGGACGGGCGGCTATTGCCTCGTCGCGTTCCTGCTCGCGCCGTACGTGCGTAAGCTCGCGCGTTACACGATTCCCGATT
This sequence comes from Trinickia dabaoshanensis, assembly GCF_002879885.1. GTDB lineage: Bacteria > Pseudomonadota > Gammaproteobacteria > Burkholderiales > Burkholderiaceae > Trinickia > Trinickia dabaoshanensis. Next base: position 96,036 of record NZ_PNYA01000016.1, on the reverse strand, counting down.
TTCTCGGTACGCGGTATTCGAGCAACGTCGTGCGCGGTATTGCGGCGATGGCGGCGATACTGTGCTCGTTCGTTTATCTCGTCGCGCAGATTCAAGGCGTGGGGCTGATCGCGACGCGTTTCATCGGGGTCGACTTCGCGATCGGCATTGCATGCGGCTTGGCCGGCATTCTGGTGTGTTCGTTTCTTGGCGGCATGCGCGCGGTCACGTGGACGCAGGTGGCGCAGTACGTGATTCTCATCAGCGCGTTTTTGATTCCCGTGTCGATGATCGCGCACAAGGATGGGCTTGGGTGGGTGCCGCAACTGACCTATGGCCGGATGATGGAGCGCATGGAGAAGCTTGATCGGACGGTGCGCGATTCTCCGCAGGAGCGCAGCGTTCGCGCGTCGTATCGGGAGTGGGCCGCGCAAATCGACGTGCGGCTCGCGGCGCTGCCGGGTTCCTATCTGGACGAGAAGGCGCGGTTGATGCGCGAGCTCGACGACTTGCGTCGTCGCAATGGGCCGCTGAGGGACATCCATGCGCGCGAGGCAGCGCTCGAGGCGTTCCCGCGCGATGCAGCGGCGGCGCGCGTGGTGTGGACCCAAGAGCGTGACGATTTGCTTGCGCGCGCAACCGATCCCGTGCCGATGTACGAGCCGTTTCCGGCTGCTAGCGATGACGAGCGGCGCACCCACGAGCGCAATTTTCTTTCGTTGCTGCTGTGCTTGTCGCTGGGGACCGCGAGCTTGCCGCATATCTTGTCGCGGTACAACACGACGACGTCGGTGAGTTCCGCGCGGCGCTCGGTGGCTTGGACGTTGTTTTTTATCGCGCTGTTTTATGTGACCGTGCCGGTGCTGGCGGTGCTGATCAAGTACGACGTCATGACGCATCTCGTCGGACGTTCGATGGCCGACTGGCCGACATGGGTGACGCAGTGGCATCGTGCCGAGCCGGGCTTGGTCGGTATCGATGTAGGCAACGGCGACGGCATCATTCGATGGTCCGCGATTCGGCTTCAGCCCGATATGGTCGTGCTGGCCGCGCCGGAGATCGCGGGGCTGCCGTATGTGATTTCCGGGCTCGTTGCAGCGGGGGCGTTGGCGGCGGCGCTTTCGACGGCGGATGGGTTGTTGCTGACGATCGCGAATGCGTTGTCGCACGACATCTATTACCACATGGTCGATCCCGAGGCGTCGAGTCAGCGGCGCGTCACGATATCGAAGATCTTGTTGCTTGGCGTGGCGTTGTTTGCGTCGTACGTGGCGTCGCTCAATACGGGAAACATTTTGTTCTTGGTGGGGGCGGCGTTTTCGCTCGCGGCATCGAGTTTTTTCCCCGTGCTCGTGCTGGGCGTGTTTTGGAAACGGACGACTCAGCGTGGGGCGGTTGCGGGCATGCTCGCGGGGTTGGGGGTGTGCGTCTATTACATCGTCTCGACGTACCCGTACTTTCGGCAACTGACGGGTTTTGTCGGGCCGCGGTGGTTCGGGATCGAGCCGATTAGCTCCGGGGTGTTCGGGGTGCCGGCTGGGTTTGTCGCGACGATCGTTGTGAGCTTGTTCGACCGTGCGCCCGATGCTTATACGAAGGCGCTCGTAGACTACATTCGGCATCCTTGAGGGCGGTTTGGAGGGCTCTCGATACGCGAAGGCGAGGGGAGTGCACGCGCCTGCGGAGTTCTGCTATAATGCGCGGCTCTCGGAGAGATGGATGAGTGGTTTAAGTCGCACGCCTGGAAAGCGTGTATAGGTTAATAACCTATCGGGGGTTCGAATCCCCCTCTCTCCGCCAGTCAAGCTTCTCAGGCGTTCTCGCCGACTCTCAGGAAATCTCGCTCAGCCTTGCCCGTCGGGCAATTTGGGGTTGTCGATCCAGTCGCGTTCGCTCAGCGCCCCAGGGCATTCGCCCCCGCGTTTGTGGGTAGGATTGGGGGTAGGAAGTGGAGTTTCTCGAAAGGCTTATCGCCCGAAGACGATCCATGCTGCTGCGCCGATCACGGCGAGTTCTCGCCTGCGCCCGGCGATATCCCGGGACAAGCAGAGCCGCCAAGACGATCGAATGGCTCCAAAGCAACAACCTTGCGGCGTTTATCGAGCGACCGTCCAAATGGTATTCATGCGTGTCGACGGCTCCGAGGACGTGTAACAAGCGCGTCGTATAGCGTCACCGCGGACCCGACACCCAAGGCCACTAAGAAGACCGTTGTAGCCATGGCGATCGCCCCGCCCGCCAGCGCCACAGAAGCGATGGGGACGAGAGACAGGATGACGACGTTGTTGAGTGTCTCCGCGGTTGCCAGAACCGTGCCCTTGTCGCGCCCCGAACGTTCGGCCAGCACCGTAGTTGCAGACGGGGCTCCGATCCCTAGCGCCGCTCCCCACGCTGCCAGACAGGCGAGCGCGCCAAAGATCGAAAGCGGCAGAAGATAGAACGCCGCGACCGAAGCGATTAGCACGCTTGTCACGACGGTCAGCGAATGTTCCTCGCTGCCAGTCAGGCGTCGCAGCTTCCCCGCAGACAGATTGCCGATCCCCAGCCCGATGCCGAACGCCGTCACGCTCATCCCGACATGAGCAACGTCAAGCTGATAGCGCTGGCGCAACACCTCTCCCGACAATAGGAAAGCCGATACGCCGGTTCCGTTCCATAAGCCTTTTGCGAGCAACTGGCGTGTAACGTTAGCGTTACGGAGCCACCTGAAGCCATGGTTTTCACGCGTGGCGACTGCACTGTGCCGTTTAGGCATCGCCACGGCGCCTATCAAAAACGCCACGATGCAGTCCATCGACGTCAGGAGGAACGGCGCTCGCCAATCAACCCAGCTTGTCAGCAGCCCTGCCAACGCGGGACCAAGGGCGATGCCGAACGTCATGCCTAGCATGACGGCACCCATTGCGGACGCATGGCGCTCGCGCGGAATGACTTCGGAGACCAGCGCGAACGCGGTGGGAATGATGACCGCAGAGGCGAGTCCGCCGAAGATTCGCAGCGCGATCGCGATTGGCAACGTCGGCGCGAAAGCAATGCCGACGCCGTCGATCGCAAACGACAGTAGCGCGATCAGTAGAAGCCGGCTGCGATCGATGCGGTCCGACAGATAGCCGAAAAACGGGGCCGCGATGGCGTAAGCGAACGCATAACTCGATATAAGCCAGGCAATGCTGGTCGAGTCGGTGTCGAATGCGGCGCTGAGCGGACCCAGCATCGCTGAGAGCATGAACTCGCTTGCGCCAACGAAGAATACCTACATCGAAAGCACGAACAGCAGTGTGCGGTTGTTGTCGGCACTGGCAATTGCTTGTGATGATGACACGCTCTTTCCCATTACAGCGTGCGATCGGCACGCATTAGAGGATCTCGTTACAGGGCTATTAGCATTTACGAGCTCCCAGGCATAAGCATTCTGGAGTAACGGCCGCGCGATCGGCAGTGCTACGAGCTCGCTGGCGCGACGCTCATGGATCATCGCGGACTCGGCCAAAAAACGCAATGCCGGCCCCGGCCCCGGCGAAGAGTGAGCCGAGCAACGAATTGGCAACGAAAATAGGCTCGAGCCCGATGTTCGCCGTATGCGCCGGTCCTCGGCAATTGACTAAGCCCAAGCGCGTCAGGCATGATCGAAAACGGATAAATTGCTGCCCAGCACGTTCTCGTGCAGCGCATGAAGACGAATTGGCGAAGCTTCAACCCGGTATCCGGCAACATCCGCCTGAATACGCACCTGGCTTGCAAGCCGCAAGACTGCTTGAAATACATTCTCGTGCATGAGTTGCTGCATCTGATCGATGCCGACTCACAACGCGCGGTTTCAATCGCTGATGGACCGGTTCATGCCGCAGTGGCGGCAGGTTCGCGACCAGTTGAATCGACTGCCGGTACGGCATGAGAATTGGGCGTATTAGTGCACGATTGCTATCTCGGCCCGTCGTCGGGCGGCCTGGGGATGGAAGCGCCGATCGAGTTCGACCATACGGGGTGAATTTGTGACGACAGCAACAGAAGAGAGAAAGAATCGCTTCACGAAATACTTCCCGCTGTTACTGGATGCGTTGCGGTCTGTTGATCCGAATCCAATGCGACCAGCTGAAGCCCTGGCCTGGATTCGGGCGAACGCTTCGGTTGCTGACGACGATCTAGCCCGCCATATCAAGGGCGGCGGCCAGTCGATCTTTGAAAACGATGTGCATTGGACCCGCTTCTATCTCGCGAAGGCGGGGTTGGTCAGCAATGCAAAACGTGGGCTCTGGGGCTTGACGCCAGACGGCCGCGGCGCACACCTGACTCCCGAGCGGACATGGGATCTTTACGTCCGTATCCGCGACGCTAACCGGCCTCGTAATGTTGCCTCCGAAGATGAAGCTACCGCGCCCGACCTCGGAGCCGATCAGGATGATGACAAGGCGTATTGGTTCGTTGGGGCGCAGTGGGAAGCCGGTGAGCAGCTGCAACGCTTCTTGAGCGAGGGAGTCTGGCAGAACGGATACGAGGATCAGTTCCTCGACCAGGTTCGCAAAATCCGGCCGGGTGACCAGATCGCCATCAAGGCCGCTTTTGTCCAGAAGCGGCATCTCCCATTCGATGTCGGGGGCAAGTCCGTGTCGGCGATGCGGATCAAGGCAACGGGCACCGTTCTAGAAAATTCGGGCGACGGTCGAACGGTCCGCGTGGCTTGGGATCCGGTGAGCGCGCCGCGTGACTGGTTCTTTTACACGTACCGCAACACCATTGCCCAGGTCGATCCTGAAGCCGAGGATGGACGCCGCCTGATTGAATTCGCGTTTAAGGGGGCCTTGCAGGACTACGCATGGTTCCTGGCGCAGCCCTATTGGAAAGAAAAGTACGGTGGTCGTGCGGGTGTTGTTGCCGTCAATAATGCGGTCGGCACGGCGTCTGTCGAGGATGAGGAGGAAGTCGCCGAAGAGATCTCCCCGTCCTATACAGTCGATCAGATCGTTGCCGACGGATGCTTTCTGTCGGTCGAGGAACTGACGGTTCTACTCGATCGGTGGCGAACAAAGAAAAACATGATCCTCCAGGGGCCACCTGGAACAGGGAAGACTTGGCTCGCCAAGCGCCTGGGTTTCGCGCTTGTGGGATCGGATGACCGCGATGCGACGCGCTCCCGCTTGCGGATCGTACAGTTTCACCCGTCATTGGCGTACGAAGATTTCGTGCGCGGTTGGCGTCCCGCCGGAAACGGTCAGTTGGCATTGGTGGATGGCATCCTCATGCAGGCCATTCAGGCAGCAGAGAGCGAACCCGACCTGCCATTTGTACTGGTGATCGAGGAGGTGAATCGCGGAAACCCGGCGCAGATTTTCGGTGAAATGCTGACGTTACTGGAAGCGTCGAAACGCCATCGCTCCGAGGCGATGGAGTTGGCTTATCGCAAGGAGCCAGGCGAGCGCATTCATGTGCCGGACAATTTATACGTTATCGGCACCATGAACGTTGCTGACCGCTCGCTCGCCATTGTCGATCTGGCGCTTCGGCGCCGGTTTGCTTTCGTCGACCTTGAGCCGCGGTTTGGCGCTCCATGGCGCGCGTGGGGTGCCGCGCACGGTCTCGACGATGGGTTGATTGCTGAAATCGAACGTCGAATCGTCGATCTGAATGGCAAGATCGAAAAGACAGTTTCGCTGGGGGCGCAGTTTCGGATCGGTCACTCGTATCTAACGCCGGATGGCAGGGTTGACAACGGTGTGGAATGGTTCCGGGCCAAAGTCGAATCTGAGATTGGCCCGCTGCTCGATGAGTACTGGTACGACGCGCCGGAAACGGCGCGGGAACTCCGACAAAAGCTGCTCGCGGGGTTGGTTTGAACGGGACCGCCGCTCCGGATGTCGCCATCGGAACACGAAAGATTGGCCGAATCCCCGTGCGTAACCTGTGGTTCCTAATGCTGTATGCATCCGATCTGACGCGTATCGAGGGAGCCTTCGATGCGTTCGTCGAGGAAGATCTAGCAGAGATTCCCGATCTGATCGCGAGGTTGTTGGCTCACGCGGTTGAGCAGCGTCTGCGCTGGAATGTTTCGCGCGGATATCAATACAGGGCGCAGAGTCTTACCCGTGTCCGCGGACGGATCGATATCCTCAAAACGGAAGCGCAGCAGTTGTTGTCCCGAGGCGAGGTGTATTGCCGCTTCGAAGAGCTGACGACCAACACTCCGCGAAACCGTCTTGTCCGTGCAGCATTGGATGTCCTTGCGCGTTTGGTGTGTGACCGTGACCTTGGAAGGCAATGCTATTCCCTTGCTGCGACGCTCGGTCGTATGGGCGTGATTGGTCTTCGCCCATCCCGGGCCGAGCTGGCGCAAGACCAGATCAGCCGGAACGACCATCATGACCGTCTCATGGTTGCGTTGGCGAAGTTGGCATTTGATCTTGCTCTCCCCACGGAAGAGGTTGGGTCAACGTCGATGCTTGCGCCTGAGCGGGGGGACGCATGGGTGCGCCGCCTGTTTGAAAAGGCCATACTTGGATTCGCGCGCGTCGAGTTAGAGCCAATCGGTTCGAGTGTCCGCGGTGGCATGTACATGGACTGGCAAGTGTCGGCCGAGACGGGTGGCATTGCCGACATCTTGCCAGGCATGATCACGGACATCATCATTGACGATCCGGCGCTCGGGCGCAGGCTTGTCATCGACACCAAATTCACATCGGTTCTTGGCGTGAGCCGGTTTGGTGGTGCGAGTCTGAAAAGCCCGTATCTGTACCAAATGTACGCATACTTGCGTTCGCAGGAGGGGCGCGACCCGCTGTGGGATCAGGCATCAGGGCTGTTTCTGCACCCGGCTGTCGATGTTCGCGTTCGCGAGTCCGTCACGATCCAGCGACATGCCATCGCGTTCGCCACTGTAGACCTTGCTCAGGGCGTACAAGCCATACGGCGTGAGCTTCGCGTCATTCTGTCGGGTGCTGATCCGGAAGGCGCTTATGACCGCGCCAATTGAACATGATCGCGGCGTGATTGACGGCGTTGGCCCGATCGACGGCCGATACGTGCGTCTAGGAAACGCGCTAAGACATAGGACCCGAATGAAAGTTGTTTTCTCGCGGAAGGGCTTCGACCAACAGTCCGGGGGTATGGCCAGTCCGATCCTGCCGGATGGCAGATTGATTGCGCTTCCGATCCCGAGCGGTCACGACCTAACGACTATTGATAACTTGGGGCTCCCAGATCTCGACCTGGACGTCATGCTTCGGGATCTATCCTGCGAACGGCATAGCTCGAAGTCGACGGTCCATTACGATCCGGACCTAGGCGGCAATCACACAGCTGTCATTCCTGGCTGGCGGCCTGCCTTCGGTCAGACGGGAGCAGCCCAGGGGCACCTTTTCAACAATGGCGTGGGTGCGGGCGACGTCTTTCTGTTCTTTGGGTGGTTCCGACAAGTCGAAAAATTCTCGGGCCGATGGCGCTTTGTGCCGCGTGCGCCGGACTTGCACGTTATCTTCGGTTGGCTGGAGGTAGACGAAGTGCTGCCTGTGGTCACTGACCGCGCCGGTTCGTTGCGACGACATCCTTGGATTGCGACGCATCCGCACGTAGCTTTGCCGGAGAGACACACGAATCCGCGGAACACGCTTTACGTCGGACGCGAGCGTTCGGCCTATATCAAGGGCCTCGGAGGCGGGCGATTCCCGTCGCTGCGTCCGTCGTTGCAATTGACGCGGCAAGGGCTTTCGCGCAGCTTCTGGTCGTTGCCGTCGTGGTTCGAGCCAAAAGGCAGGAAGCCGCTAACCTACCATCCCGCTGCCGACTGTTGGGAAGTAGCAGGCGATAGAGTGACGCTGAAGACGGCGGCGAAAGGGCAGGAGTTCGTGATCGATGGCAATGCCTACCCGGAGCTTGAACCGTGGGTGGCGAATCTCATCGGAGGGACGGCATGAAGCTGCTCAAGTATGTGATGACATCGGATACTGGGCTCGCCCCGAATCCTTACTTTGACATCTGTTCGCTGGCGCTTTGCACACCTAACCACATGAATGCGCGCCTTCAACGCGGTGACTGGATTGTGGGGCATTCGTGCAAGGCGACAGGGAATCGTCTGGTCTACGCGATGCGTCTGACGAGCGTTCTTGACATGGACCGGTACTTCCGCGATTACCCGCAAAAGCGTCCGGTGATGAACGGTAAGCCCGAACAGAGGTGCGGGGACAATCTTTACTTCCGCGAAGGCGTGCATTGGCGAAGGGTACCTTCCGCGGGTCACAACTCCGTGGACTTGTTCGTACAGGATAGCGGGAGGCCCGTCTTCTTGGCCGAAGGGCCGGAAAATTTTTGGTACTTCGGTGCGGCGAGTTCGATGCCTGAGTCGCTGGCATTTGCCAATCTCTTTCCGGGGCTTGTCCTCAGGCGTCAGGGCATCCAATACGTGTACGACGCTGCATCCATCGAGAAGTTTATTCACTGGCTTGAATCAATCGACGCTAGCGGTCGCTTGGGGAGCCCGCGCGATAAGGAGCCGGACAACTACCGGCACTACCTGACAGCAATCGAGCCTCGGCACGTGTGGCAGCGAGCTTCTGACGAGGTCGGCACAGGCAATGAGGCGGGTAATGCGGCGGATCGCGTTGACGTGAACCACTGCCGTCGAGACGAGGATCGAGGTTGCGGCATTCCTTCGCCAACGCAGGGTGGTGAAGTGAGAGCGGTCAAACGGACTTGTGGCTCGCGATGACGACGTAGCGAGATTGCTGATTGGCATGCCGACGATGCCGTTGAGGAACACAAGACCAAGCAAACGGATCCGTGCGCAATCAGCGAGCGCGACTCAACGAGATGTTCTCGTCATACAATAGCAATCCGCCGATCCTCCCCGAGAATTCTCCGGAGTGATGGATCGACGATCTATGAGAGTAGAGAGCAAAAAGAAAAAGGATTGCGCGTGTCACAACAACCAGAGCAGCCATCGAAAGTGGAAAGCTGGGCCTATCCCTTTCCACTCCAGCGCACAAACGGCCCGTCTACGCCCGAAGCCTATCTCGCGGCCCTCGCGGCGGCTCAAGACGGCTTCTATCCGATTGGCACAAACGGACTATGGCATGGAGGCATTCATTTCGGTGCCGAAACTGCCGATAGGTTCAATCAGGATGGCGGGGTGAAGTGTATTGCCGACGGGGAAGTCGTCGCATTTCGACTCGATTCCGAACTCCAGCGATTGAGCTATCCGGGGGGGATCAAGGCCGGCTATTCGAAGGGATTCACGCTGGTGCGCCACCGGTTGGTCTTGCCGCCAGTTCCGACGCAACCCGCCGGCCCCAATGGTCCTTCACCTGCCGCGCCGGCCCCGGCCCCTCAGAACGCGACACCGCCTGCGCAAGACATACTGACATTCTTCAGCCTGTATATGCACACGTTGCCGCAGAAAGGCTACGACGCAGATCATGCGGCTCAACAAGGTCACGCCAAAACACTGCCGGCCTACTATGGCACAGACGACGTGTACAGCATCGGGACAAGTGCGTCAGATCCGCGGCTCGACGCTGACGGGCACCCGGACCACTCGACCCTCGGACTACGCGTGCGGTCCTCGCCTTCGGCGCACGGTAATCCCGTGGGATGGCTAGCGCGTGGGACGAAAGTTAGGATCGGTCAGCGACATGGTGCATGGGGCCAATTAGCCGGCGTCGTCACGGGCGATATCTCGTCGTATAAGGAAGGCGATACGCTGTCTGCCAATGCTGCGTCGGGCTGGATTTTTTTGGCTCAGGCACACCACGAATCGCAACCCCTTGCAGTGGATAAGGTCTACGTTTTGCCCAAGCCGCGACGGATCCGCACCGGCGAGACTGTCGCCTATCTCGGCGAATACCAACGCTTTGCAGAAGCGCGCGCGCACCATACGCTCCCGCCTCAACTCGGAGAACGCCCTTTGCTGCACGTAGAGGTGTTCACCGGAGACGACCTTGCGCAATATATTTCGCGAAGCCGAGCCCGGGCTCAACAACTCGATCCAAAATCCCGTACGCTGCTGCTGATTTCGGCGGGCGCCAAGCTGGTTCAGCCTGCGCCACAGGACACGTCCGTCAGCGGTTCGGTTAAGGCGGCCAGTGATTCGCCAAGTAGCGGTCCCTGGTGCAAAGTCAATGCTGTCGACGCGGCGGGCCACCCACTGCCCGGGCAAGCATGCTGGATTTCGCGCGCGGATCTGCATGGTACTGGTGTACGGCAGGCATGGAGAAACTTCCCGCTGAACGTGTCGGCTGCTGGCGGCGAGGCCGCTGCTTGGGCGCGCGTCATTCACACTGATGCGACCGAAAAGTGTGCCGAAAGTGGGAACAAGACGTGGTATCGCGTTAGCGTGGCCGATGCAAACGATGCGCAAATCGATGGCTGGGTATGCGACCACGGGCATCCGCTTGTCGAGTTGAAGAGTCCCTGGGATTGGCCTGGCTTCGATCTCGCCACCTTGAGTGCGCCGGTCTCGGACATGTTCCAGCGCGCACTCTTCATCGCCCAGGATGGCACGCCAGACGAGATCGCGAGTTTCGAGGAAGCCTTCAATGGCGTCCAGTCGGACGCTACCGTCAAGAAGTTGGAGGACGCCATTGACAAGGCGGGGCAACACGACGGAAAGATCACTGCACAAGAACTTAAAGCGGCACTCGGCAAACCGTGGCTCGCAGATCGCATCGACCATTTGATCGTGAAATACGAGAGCGAATGGGGTGGCGATATGAGCAAGTGGGACGCTCTCGATTCGCATATGCAGGCAGGCTTACCTGTTTGGCAAGCCGAAAAGACCCGCATCGAGGCGTTGCGGTTTTGGCACGAAGTGGCAACCATTGACGGCTTCCCTTCGAGCGCAACTGTTTTTCACATCCATCCGCTTGGATTGGTGGGGAATTTCATGGTGCCGGCGGACCTAATCACGCTCGAAATGCTGAATGCCGTAGATCCGGGCGGATCGGTCGACTATCATCGACAGATACTTCCGTATTTAAATAAATATGCGAAAGGGTATGGCGTCACAACCCCGAGAAGGATTGCGCACTTCCTTTCCCAAGTAGCGGTAGAGAGCGAATTCAAGAATGTCGAAGAAAGGCTCGACTATTCGGAAAGAAGGATGAAGGAAGTCTATGGGTGTAAATTGCCGCCTCATGGGAATCATACGGCGAAATTTAATATAGTAAACGGCGACATAGCTTGTAATTTCGGACAGCTTCGCCCGGCGCTATGGACTAGCCCCGATCGCTACGCGCACAACCCTGAAAATCTGGCTAACCTTGTTTATGCGGATAGGTACCACAATGGCCCGGAGGCGAGCGGCGATGGCTACAAGTACAGGGGGCGTGGTCTTATTCAAACTACATTCAAGGCGAACTACGAAGTATTCAACAGGGAACACAATCATCGTTTTCCCGATGATCCAAAGGATTTTGTGAGTAATCCAGATCTTCTTCTCTCGGATCTTGAGTATGGAGTGGAATCTGCATTCGTGTATTGGGCCGTCAATCGTGGCGTGAACTCAGTAGCAGATGCGGGAGATGTGGCGGCAGTGACACAGCAGATTAACGGAGGGCAGAATGGACATGCTGAAAGACTTAGTGCATACAATAAAGTTGCACCGCTCTTGGGGCTTCCGCAAGAGTCGAATTAAACGCTTTTTTGAATGCCTCGCATGCTGGGTTTTTCTTTCGTTCGCCTCGCTAGCTTATGCGAGCGCGGCCGAACCTGCAGTCTGCCCGGCTGTGTCGCCATCCACGGGTGTGTATTCGGCAGGGAGAATATACAAAAATTCGGTCGTTTCGGTCGAAAGAAATGACGCGGATCAGACGATAAGCTTGTCTATCTATAGGCCGAATGCAAATGGTTGTGAGAAAACGACGTTCGCAAATTATTCTATAGAAGGTGGGGCGCCGAACGTCGATTCTCTATTTTTCATGGATCTTGAAGGAAAGACAAATATTTTTACCATTGTCCATTGGGATGTCAATTCGCGTGGAATCGGGACGTATGGGAAATATTACCAAGTATACGCATATGTAACGGACGACCAGGGTAAGCTAATCGAAAATAAGAGCGTGGTCGATAACAGTGCAATGACCGGGATGGACGGATATCAAGAGGGGGAGGAGAGTTCGTTTCCGTACAAGACTGCAGGCACCGTAAGATCCTTTTTCAAATGTAAACAGGCGAAGTGTAAGTAATGGTCTATTTGTCGAGCCGAGCGGTGGGCCGCGGGCTCGCCTAGCGATTGAACACTGATGAATGCAAACTTGCTGTTCACGTGGTGCCGAGCGTTGGGTGCCGACGAATGTGAGCGGGCAGGATTGCTGGAAGCAGTCGTGCCAGAAATCGAACGGCCGATGCTCGCATTCAACGCGCCTACGATCGTGTGACTAGATCGGCTCGGGCTGTACAGTATCCGATTGCGAACTCTCGATGGAGAGCGTGCATGACCAATGTGCATTAAAATGTTTTGCAGGCTGGCTAAGCACGCCTTCACGCTATTAAATGGGGCAAACGCGTAACGGTCGCGAACGAATGGACACCATGAGAAACGGGATTCTTCTAGTTCCTGCAATTTTGCTGTCAGCTTTTTCCGGGCAGATTTCCGCCGAGAGCGATGTGTCGTGGTCGGCAAAGCAAATTCGTCCAGGTTGCTCCGTGGTAATGCACAAGACCTATCCCTCTGGCATCGATCGGAACGTGAATGCGACTGTGTTTGACGAACAACTCTTCTGGAAATGTATCGGTGCCGAGGCTGTCCCGGTAGGAACGATCGAGGCGGAAGGTAGCGGCCCAGAAATCGTCACGGTCTTTTACCGACGGAATGAAATAGTCGTCTTGGCGCGTTGGACATCAGGTTCGGCCGCAGCCGATTTTCAGGGAGATTTTTACGAAGTTAAAGCGCTTCATCTAGAAAATGCGAACAATCGGACGACGTTCCAGGCGGTACAGGCTATAACCAAGGCGTTCGGTGATGGCTACGATGGCGTGCTCAACGGAACGCGCGTGACGTTTCCCTACAAGAATGCTGCGTCGATCCGCGCCCGGTTGGCGGCACTCGGTCTGTGACACGATCTATCGCTTTGCGCGATTACGCGCTGCCCGCCGAGCGACGCTTACGAAAAGCTGGCCCGGTCAAGTGACTCGCGGCGAGGGCGGGGCCGCGCAACAGCGCAGGCGAGGCGTTGGTTGGCGCGCGGACTATGCATAGGTACGGAGGCGTCGGGTTGTGGGTAGAGTTGTGGGTAGGCCTCAGCCGCCAAGATGGAATCCATATCCGGCGCGGCTTCCCTGCCGGCATTTGTCTCACCCTCTCTCCGCCAGTCAAGCTTCTCAGGCGGTCTCGCGGGTTCTCAGGAAATCTCGCTCAGCGTTGCCTATCGGGGGAGTTGAGGTTCTCGATCCAGCCGCATTCGCTCAGCGCTCTAGGGCATTCGCCCCCACGTTTGTGGGTAGGATTGGGGGTAGGAAGCGGGAGCTTCTCGAAGGATTCATCGCCTGAAGACAATCCATGCTGCTGCTCCGATCGCGGCGACGTCTTGCCTGCGTCCGGCGATATTCTGGGGCGTGCAAAGCCGCCAAGACGATCCAACGGCTCCTGAAGAACGTTTCGACGTTTATCCGCCGGCGTCATCGTCAAAACAGACGGCGCCGATATCGAACTCAAAACCGCAGCTTGGCGATGCCCTTCGCCCCACCAACTACAGGGATACCTCTGCCGTCAGCGCTTCCCACGGCGCGCTCAAACGGCCGCCTTCCCTAACAATGGGTCCTGCCCCCTCCAAGATCGCAACATCTTCATGCACGCGCTTGTAATCGCGATCGAGTTCGCGCGCCAACGCCTTGATGCTGTCCGCGCCAGTCCGATGCAAGTGGTGCAGCCGACAGCGTAGAAACGCGCGAACGTCTCGTTATGGCCGACATGAGCTGTTGCCTACTCAGAGCGACGCAATACAATGCCCGAATTCCCGGCCTACGCCCGATCCGCTACGACAACTCGCAAGATGAAAAGACTCCCGCCGCTCAATTGGTTACGCGCTTTCGAATCATCGGCTCGGCACCTCAGTTTCACGCACGCCGCGACCGAGTTGAGCCTCACCCAGGCGGCCGTGAGCCAGCAGGTGAAGGGACTCGAATCTCAGCTTGGAACAGCGTTATTCAAGCGCCTGCCGCGCGGCATCGAGCTGACCGAGGCCGGGCTTGCGTATCTGCCGGTTGTCCATGAAGCGATCGAGCGACTTGCCGCTGCCACCGACGAAATCTTCGGTCAAGGACACCTGAAGATGCTGACCGTGCGTGTGAGTCTCGTGTTTTTCACGCACTGGCTCTCGTGGCGGCTGCCTGATTTCCGCAAGCGGTATCCGGAGGTCAATCTGCGCATCACCAGCAATATCTGGGGAGGCGACAGTAGCGTCACCGACGTCGAAGCCGACCTGGAGATCCGCTACGGCCACGGCAAATGGACCGGCCTGCGCGCGGAGCGACTGACGTGGGATACGCTGCTGCCCGTCTGTGCTCCCGGGTTACCTTCTCCCAAAGCGCCACTGTCGACACCCAAGGATCTCGCGCATCACGAACTGCTCCATGTGCTCGGTTACGAAGAGGGCTGGGGATATTGGCTGAAAAAGGCCGGCGCTTCAGGGGTCGATTCGTCGAAGGGAATGCAATTCGACACGCTGATCTCCGCATTGAAGGCGGCTGAACTCGGGCAGGGCGTCGCACTCGCGCGTTCGTCTCTCGTCGAGCACATGCTGATCTCCGGACAACTGATCGCCCCACTGAAACGTAGGCTTCCGACCAGCGAGGCGTTCTACCTGGTCTACTCTCCTCACAGCATCGTTAACCCGCATGCGGCTGCGTTTGTCGCGTGGTTGAGTGCGCAAGCCCAAGAAGCGCACGCACGGTACTGATCGCTCGCCGGGCTAGCGTGGCTGCGCCGGTTCGCCGGGGCGTGGCGTCCGGCGGTTCCGCAGGCTTGCTTTAGGCATAAAAAAAACGACCCCACCATCGTTTTTTTTATTGCTTTACCCATCATGGCTTCCGGCCGAAAGTTGCCTCCATCCACTTTGACCGTCACCCAAAGGCGTCTCGACGCTGACGACCGACGGTGACGGGTCTATCTACAACGTGATGATCGACGGTCGCGCGATGCGACGGGTCTGGAGGCGACTTGGCAGATTATGGGAAATAGCAAGCAACTGCCGTTCAGCGGCGTGAAAGTCATCGACTTCGGCCAGTATATTGCGGGCCCTGCCGTAGCAATGATCCTTGCGGATCTCGGCGCTACCGTCATTCATGTCGACCCTCCGGATGGGCCGCTTTGGGATAGTCCGGCCAACGCCGTTTTGAACCGCAATAAGCATTGCCTGAGGCTCGACCTGAAGTCCGCGAGCGGCCTGGAAGAAGCAAAAAGCCTCATAGAGCGCGCGGATGTCGTCATCGAGAACTTCCGGCCTGGCGTGATGAAGCGACTTGGCCTCGATTTCGCGAAGCTGCGCGCGCAAAGCCCTTCGCTCATTACCCTTTCGATGCCCGGTTTCGCCAGCAACGATCAGTTGCGGCGGGAATGGCGTGCGTCCGAGCCGATCATCGCTTCGGCATCCGGCGTATTCACGGACATGGGACAGAATCGCGTGCTGATGGGCATCAACCCGAGCTTCTCGCCGCTGCCGCTCGCCTCCGCCTACGGCACGATGCTCGGCGTATCCGCAGTCGCGCTGGCACTGCAGGCGCGCCAGCGCACCGGCCTCGGGGATGAAATCGAGGTCCCGCTGGCTTCGGCGGTGATGGAGGGGCTTTCGTACAACTCCATCCATATCGCGGACTACCCCGAGCGGTACAAGACACTGCGTGAGAAGGAGATCGAGCGGCGTCGCTCGAGAAATCTCCCGATGGATCTGTCGTACGAAGCCCTGCAGGAATACCTCGATCCCTTCTACCGCACGTACGAGTGCGCCGACGGCCGCCAATTTTACGTGGTGTGTCCCTCGCACCGCTCGCACGCGCGGCGCTGCCTGCAGGCGATGGGGCTGTACGACGAAATGCTGGCGGCCGGATTGCCGACTGTAGACGATCCCTATCTGCCGATTTCCGAATGGGAAGGCGACGCTTCGTTAGGGGTCTACCCGTTGCCCGAGCATTGGGCCAAGCGCATTTCGGCGCGCATGAAGGAAGTTTTCCTGACGAAGACGGCAGCGCAATGGGAAAAGATTTTCGGTGAAGGGGGATTCCCAGGCGCTGCGCATCGCACCACGCGGGAGTGGCTGCATGACGATCATGCGAATTGCGCCGGTCTGGTCGTGGATGTCGAAGACTTCGAATATGGCACGATGAAACAGCCCGGTCCCGTCGCGTGGCTCGAGGACTGCGCCGAAGCCATGCTTTCGCCCGCATCGCGTCGCCCGGTGACCTTCAAGGATGCCGTGACCATTCTGGACGAGCAGGAGAGCGACGCACTTCCGCTGCCGTCCGAGGGGCGCTCGAAGGGGTGGCTCGAAGGGATACGCGTACTCGACTTGACGAATGTGATCGCCGGGCCGCATTCAACATCGTTTCTCGGCCGGTTTGGCGCCGACGTCATCAAACTCGACCCCGTCGTTCCGAATTACGACCCGTGGAACACTGTGGTCTTCGGGATGTCTTCCGCCCGCGGCAAACGGAGCGTACTCGTCGATTTGAATCACCCGGATGGGCGTGAGGTGTTCAACCGTCTTGCACGGTCCGTCGACGTGATCGTCATGAACGCTCCGGATCGTCAATTGGCGCCGCTGGGGTTGGACGAAGCAAGTCTGCGTTCCGTCAATCCGGGCGTGATCTTTTGTCAACTCGACTGCTTTGGGGGGCCGCGGCACGGACCGCGAACCAATTATCTCGGCTACGACGATTTGATCCAGGCGTGTACCGGAATCATGGCGCGATTCGGTGGCGGCATGCAGACGCCAGAGGAGCACGCGCACGTCGGGACCATCGATGTCATGTGCGGATTCGCGGCTGCGCTGGGCGTTGCCGCCGCACTGTACCGCAAGGCCAGAACGGGGCAAACCGGGCGCGCCAGAACCTCCCTCGCAGCGCTCGGCAACCTTGTGCAGGTTCCGTTCTCGTACGACTACGCGAGCCGCCGCCCGTTCGATGAGCCGTCCGGCCGCGACGCACAAGGCTTCACCGCGATGTCCCGCTTCTACCGTGCGTCGGACAACTGGATCTACGTGGATATCAGCGAGGGCGAACTGGGCAAGCTCGACGGCGTGGACGGCCTGAACGGCATCGCCGCCGCCGAGGATCCGGTCGCGTTTCTCGCTTCCGCGCTCGACACAGCCTCCGCCCAAACGTGGCAGACCCGGTTACAAGCCGCCAACATCGCCGCTGCGGTGCCGGACAACATCGTCAATCTGCGGCGGCACAACAGCCGCCCTTGCGATGGCAGCCCCGGGATCGACAACGGTAGTTACTCGTTCAGCGTTTATGCGGACCATCCAAGCGGTCGATGCGTCACCCAGCTCGATCCCTTTGCGATCCGCCCCCGTCACGCCCGGATTCGCGCCCTGCTGGCGGCCGAGAAATTCGGCGCGTCGACGCACGCCGTGTTACGCGAGTTCGGATATAGCGATGCGGAGATCGAAATGCTAATGGCGCGACATGCCGTCGGCGACAGCTGGTCGGAGGAGTATCTGCCCAGCTAGGCGCAATGCTTCGCTTCGCAGCCAACCGATGAGAAACACATCCAAGGTGTGAGCGCACCGTCGAGATGTGGCCATTTTTACATTGGAGACAATCATGCAGGATCAGACAAAGGCTGTGGTGAGCTTTCGTCATGTCAAAAAAACATATGACGGCGAGACGTTAGTTGTCAAAGATCTGAATCTCGATGTCCAGAAGGGCGAATTCCTGACCTTGCTCGGTCCGTCCGGCTCTGGGAAAACCACCTGCCTGACGATGCTTGCGGGATTCGAGTATCCGACCGAGGGCGAGATCTGGCTCGACGGTCAATTACTGAATCGGATTCCACCGCATAAACGCAACATCGGAATGGTCTTCCAGAACTACGCGCTATTCCCTCACCTGACGGTTGCGCAGAACCTGGAATATCCGCTCAGAGTTCGAAAAATGCCGCCGAACGAACAGGCCTCGAAGGTGAAGCTGGCGCTCGAAATGGTCGGCATGGGGAAGCTGGGCACACGGATGCCGAGTCAACTGTCGGGCGGCCAGCAGCAACGCGTCGCCCTCGCGCGCGCTTTGGTCTTCAACCCGCAGCTCGTGCTGATGGACGAGCCGCTCGGCGCGCTCGACAAACAGTTGCGCGAACACATGCAGCTCGAACTCAAGGCCTTGCATGAAGCGCTCGGATTGACGTTCATTTATGTCACGCACGATCAGAGCGAAGCGCTCACGATGTCCGATCGCGTCGCGGTGTTCGATCAAGGCGAGATCCAGCAACTCGACACGGTCGATCGCCTGTACGAATCGCCAAGAAATCTATTCGTTGCGAACTTCATAGGCGATAACAACCGGATGAAAGGCATCGTCGTCGCAAAGGAAGGCGACTATTGCGGCCTGCGCCTCGCCGACGGGACGACGGTGCGTGCGTTGAACGTTGCGAATGCCGGAGTCGGCATGCAGGCGACAGCCGTCATCCGTCCCGAACGGCTCTCGGTCGAGCCCCGCTCGGCGGCCGATACGAATGTCATCCACGCCGAAATGCTCGATGCCATCTATTTTGGCGACCATGTGCGACTGCGTTGCCGCGGCCCCGGTGACACAGAGTGTTTCGTCAAGGTTGCGCTCGAACACGATGGGTATTCGCACGCACATCCAGGAAACAAGGTCGCCCTGTCGTTCCGCGACGACCATCTGAAGATCCTGAACTGACGTCCCGCACTTTCACAACACAGAAGGAGACACCATGAAATCGCCCTTGAAAATGATTTTCGCCTCGTTCCTTGTATGTTCGTCGGCGACTGCCTTTGCCGGCGCCCTCACGACCGTCAACTATGGCGGCGCGGCCGGCAATGCCCAAAAGGCGGCCTGGGTGGAACCGTTCGCCAAGAACACGCATATTGAAACGAATGCCATCGAGTACACCGGCGACATGGCTAAGGTGAAAGCGATGGTCGAGGCCAAGAACGTCACGTGGGACGTCGTCGAGGTCGAGTCTGCCGACGTCGGTCGCGGCTGCCAGGATGGCCTCTTCGAGAAGTTGGACTGGTCGAAGATAGCGAACAAAGGCGACCTGATGAGCGGGTCGGTCACACCTTGCGCCGCTGGAACATTCGTTTGGTCTACGGTCCTGGCGTATAACCCGACGCTAACGAAGGGCACGCCTCAAGGTTGGAAAGACTTCTGGGACGTCAAGAAATTTCCGGGCAAGCGCGGCATGAAAAAAGAAGCCCGCTATAACTTGGAGTTTGCATTAATGGCGGACGGCGTGGCACCGAAGGATGTTTACACTGTGCTCGGTACGAAGGCGGGTATCGATCGCGCTTTTAAGAAAATGGACGAACTCAAGCCCTACATTCAGTGGTGGGAAGCGGGTGCGCAACCACCGCAGTTTCTGATCGCGGGTGACGTTGCAATGTCGACTGCCTATAACGGCCGTATCGACGCCGCGGTCCGCGAAGGCAACCGCAATCTCGCCATCACCTGGGATCAGAGCATTTACGATTTGGATTTCTTCGCGATTCCAAAGGGCTCAAAGAACAAGGAAGCAGCCGAAAATTACATTTCATATGTACTGAAACCGCAGTCGCAGGCCGCGTTCGCACAAAAGATACCGTACGGCCCGGTTAACAAGGCGGCGTTCAATCTGCTCGATGGCGCGACCTTGGCCGCGCTTCCCAATTCTCCCAAGAACGGCAAGGACGCCCTTGCAGGCAGCGTCGAGTTCTGGACCGACCACGGCGACGGCCTCGAGCAACGTTTTACCGCTTGGGCGGCAAGGTAAGAGGGAGCAAGTATGAGCGCCATAACTTCAGAGCAGCAGAGGTGGCATACGCGCCAGCTCAAAAAGTCGCTGCGAGCCGTGCAGTTGCGCAAGGAAGCCGCCGCCTTCGTCCTGGTGGCGCCGCTCGCCCTCTTCATCCTGCTGGTGTTCGTGATGCCGGTCGCGTCGATGATCGCGCGTTCGATTCAAAGTCCGGAAGTCGTCGACGCGTTGCCGAACACCACTGCGGCCTTGAGACATTGGGACCGCAAGTCGGCCGTTCCCGACGAGGCGTACCGCGCGCTCGTGCTTGACGTGGAAAGCAATGGCGGAAACAACGATGCCGGTAGCGCGGCCGGTCGGCTGAATGGCCAGAAAGATGGCTTTCGCTCGTTGTTTTACAAGACGACCGGTGCGCTTCCTTTTGGCGATAACGATTCGGCGCTTTCCGCGGGGGAGATAAAGCAACGCCTGATCCAAATCGACCCCCGCTGGGCAGACGCGAGTTACTGGCGAGCGATCGCGAACGAATCATCCCGTTATACGAGCCAGTATCTCCTCGCCACGATCGACTACCACGAAACGCCGGATGGCCATATCGCACCGGTCCAGGACGGTGCATCAGCGTACCGCGCGGTGTTCATGCGTACCTTCGTAATCAGCGCACTGGTGACGCTTGCGACGCTGTTGCTGGGTTATCCGCTCGCCTACTGGATCTCGATTCTGCCGGCGCGCAAAGCGAATCTCGTGATGATCCTCGTGCTCCTCCCGTTCTGGACGTCCATCCTCGTGCGAATTTCGGCGTGGATCGTGATTCTTCAAGGAGCGGGTCTCGTCAACAAGGCGTTGATGGCGTTGCATCTCATTTCGACGCCGCTGGCGCTCTTGTTCAACAGAACCGGGGTGCTGATTTCCATGACTCACATCTTGCTGCCGTTCATGATTCTGCCGCTCTACAGCGTCATGAAATCCATCCCGTCGAGCTATACGAAAGCCGCGATTTCGCTTGGCAGTCACCCTTTCGGGGCATTTTGGAAAGTCTATGTACCGCAAACGCTTCCCGGTGTCGGCGCGGGTGGCCTGCTGGTGTTCATCACCGCGCTGGGCTATTACATCACGCCAGCCTTGCTGGGCGGCGCGGGCGATCAGATGGTCAGTTACTACATCGCGTATTTCACCAACGCGGCCCTGAACTGGGGGATGGCGTGCGCGCTTGGCGCGGTTCTCCTGCTCGTGACGCTGATCCTGTTCGGCGTCTATCGGAAGGTCGTCGGTAAAGAACTGAAGGTAGCCTAGCATCATGAAAACCAACGTGCCGCGTTTCGCACCTTACATGTCGATGCCTGAGATCGTGTGGCACTACGTTCTACGGTCGGCGAATGTCATCGTTCTCCTATTTCTAATCCTGCCGATACTGGCGATCATTCCGCTTTCGTTCAACGAGAACTCATTCCTCGTCTATCCGATACACCAACTTTCGTTCAAGTGGTACCGCCATCTCTTTACGTCGGTCGAATGGGTGCGTGCCGGCGGCAATAGCTTGATCGTGACGCCGATCGCGACGGTGCTCGCCACCGTGCTGGGGACGCTGGCGGCATTGGGCTTGAACAAGGCGTCGTTCAGGGGCAAGGGCGCGCTGGTTGCCCTCTTGATCTCGCCGATGATCGTGCCGGTGATCGTTACGGGCGTCGGGATGTACCTGCAGTTTGCGCGATGGGGATTGGCCGGCACGTATCCCGGGCTGATCTTCGGACATACGGTGATCGCCGCTCCTTTTGTCGTTGTCACGGTCAACGCCACGCTTGCCGGCTTCAACCAGAACTATGTTCGCGCTAGCCTGAGCCTGGGCGCGTCGCCGGTACGGACATTCTTCTCCGTCACCTTGCCGATCATCGCCCCCGGTGTCATCTCCGGAGCGTTGTTCGCGTTCGCGACCTCGCTGGACGACGTCGTCATCACTATGTTTATTGCAGGTCCAACGCAGGGAACGCTCCCGCTTCAGATGTTTATCGGAATTCGCGAAAGCATCAGTCCCACGATTGCCGCGCTTGCGTCCATTTTCATCGTCTTTTCGAGTCTGTTGCTCGTCACGATGGAATGGCTGCGTTCCAGATCCGTCGCGAGGCAGACGGCGAGCTGATGAGGTCGGCGTTTGCGAGCAACGAACCCAGTTCCGCGGCGGCGAGCGATCGGCAACAAAGTGAAATCGATATGCAGAAGAAGCAGGAGGCATGATGTCAGCAGAAAAAATCGGCGGAACCCGATCGAAGCAATCAGCCGGCGAGTTCGACTACATCGTGATCGGAGCGGGTACGGCCGGCTGCGTGGTCGCCAATCGCCTGAGCGAAGACAATGATGTGTCTGTACTGCTGGTCGAGGCGGGCGGCAAGGACAACTATCACTGGATCCATATCCCGGTGGGTTATCTCTACTGCATCGGGAATCCACGGACCGACTGGCGTTACAAGACATGCGAGGAGTCGGGGCTCAACGGCCGGGCGCTGGCCTACCCGCGAGGCCGGGTGCTGGGTGGCTGCTCGTCGATCAACGGCATGATCTACATGCGCGGTCAGCGTGAAGACTATGACGATTGGGCGCGCATGACGGGCGACTCGGGCTGGGGGTGGAATTCGGTGCTCGAGGCGTTCAAGAAGAGCGAGGACTATCACGGCGGCGCAAGCGATGCTCATGGTTCGGGCGGCCCGTGGCGCGTTGAAAAACAACGGTTGAAATGGGACATTCTCGAATGGTTCGCGCAAGCCGCACAGCAGACGGGCATACCCGCAACCGACGATTTCAATCGCGGCGACAATACCGGGGTTGGGTATTTCGACGTCAATCAGCGACATGGCATTCGCTGGAATGCGTCGAAGGCCTATCTGCGACCTGCCGCGAATCGTCGGAACCTGACGATCGTCACCCATGCGCAGACGCAGCGGCTCCTGTTTGAGAACCAGCGCTGTTCTGGGATCGAGTTTCGGATTGGCGACGACCACCGCGTGGCTAGAGCGCGGCGTGAAGTGATTCTGTGCGCCGGCGCCGTCAATTCGCCGCAATTGCTGGAGGTGTCGGGGATCGGGGACGCCGATCGCCTGACGAAGCTTGGAATCGACGTGACAAAGGCACTGCGCGGTGTGGGCGAAAATTTGCAGGATCACCTGCAATTGCGCATGGCGTTCAGCGTGGACGGCGTACGGACGTTGAACACCCTCAGCGCTCGCTGGTGGGGCAAATTGATGATCGGCCTGGAATACGGGCTCTTCAGAAGCGGGCCGATGGCGATGGCGCCTTCGCAACTGGGCGTGTTCGCGAAGTCGGACCCGGACGACAAGACGCTGACGCGCCCCGACGTTCAGTACCATGTACAGCCACTGTCGCTCGAACGGTTCGGCGAGCCGTTGCATTCGTTCGACGCGTTTACCGCGTCCATTTGTCAATTGCGGCCGTCGTCGCGAGGCAGCGTTCATATCACGTCGAGTGACCCCGCGATGGCGCCGAAAATCGCACCCAACTACCTTTCGACCGAGCATGATCGTCATGTCGCGGCCAATGCGCTGCGATTGACGAGGCGGATTGTGTCGGCGTCGGCCCTTGAACGGTTTCGTCCTCGCGAGGTCCTTCCTGGGATCGAATTTCAGACGGAAGAAGAATTGAGGCATGCGGCGGGCAATGTCGGAACCACCATCTTTCATCCGGTCGGAACCTGCCGAATGGGACATGCAGACGATCCGGACTCGGTGGTTGATTCCCGCCTGCGCGTGCATGGTGTGCATGGCTTACGGGTAGTCGATGCTTCAATCATGCCGGTCATCACCTCCGGCAACACAAATTCGCCGACATTAATGATCGCGGAGCGCGCCAGCGAAATGATCCGCGCCGACAGGAAGCGAACGGGTGCGACCGCCTAGGCGGGTCCGCCGCCACATGGGAGCACTGCCAGAGCGGTACTGCATGGGCACATCTGTCCCGAGGGAGGCATATCGAGGGCGCGAACGCCGCGAGCGCGCCGGCTCGACAGCCATGCTGGCGCACGAGCAGGTAGCACGCTGCATTGCGGGGGCTTGCGTAGGAGCACAACGCTATGTGCGATACACGCCTCGAAGCATCACACGACAGGGGCGGAGCCACCCGCACGAAGCCATCCGAGGGAAGGGCAGTGCTGTCGAATTTGCTCGAAGACCCCGGCGACGCTGGTTGTCCACCCATAGCACTGCGCGCCACGTGAAGGAACTCCGTCGGATGCCTTCTCTGTGCTTTGGCGAATCGGGACGGAGATTGTGGGTAGAGTTGTGGGTGGGCTGCATCTGCACGACTGGAATCCATACTGCGCGCGGGTTTCCGGCCGACATTTGTCTAACCCTCTCTCCGCTAAGTCCTCAATATTCCTCTCGACCAGCGACCGCCCCCGATCTCAGTTCGGTCTATTCGCTCCCGGGAAGTCTAACCAACGCGTCGTACAGCGTCAGCGCGGCACCTATACCCAAGCCCACCAAGAAGACCGCTGTGGCCATAGCGGTCGTCCCGCTCGCCAGCGCCACAGATGCGATCGGGACGACTGACAGGATGACGACGTTGTTGAGCGTCTCCGCGGTTGCCAAAACCACACCTTTGTCGCGACCGGAACGTTCGGCCAGTACGGTCGTCGCCGAGGGAGCCCCAGCCCCGAGGGCCATGCCCCACGCCGCCAGGCAGAGGAGTGCGCCGAACATCGGAAGCGGCAGAAGATTGAATGCTGTGACCGAAGCGATTAGGAGGCTCGTCACGGCGATCAGCGAGCGTTCCTCACTTCCGGTCACGTGCCGCAGCTTCCCCGCAGACAGATTGCCGATCCCGAGACCGATGCCGAACGCGGTCGCGCTCATTCCGACATGAGCCACGTCGAGTTGATAGCGCTGGCGCAATACTTCGCCCGACAAGAGGAAAGCGGATACGCCTGTACCGTTCCATAGGCCTTTCGCGAGCAACGGACGCGTCACGTTAGAGTTGCGGAGCCATTTAAAGCCGCGGGTTTGGCGCGTCGCCACAACGGTTGGCCGTTTCGGCATCGTCATAACGCCTACGAGGAATGCGATGATGCATCCGGTCGACGTCAAGAGGAACGGCGCTTGCCAGCCGACCCACTCGGTCAGCATGCCCGCCAGTGCGGGGCCGAGCGCAATGCCGAACGTCATGCCCAGCATGACGGCCCCCATCGCGGACGCGTGGCGCTCGCGCGGTATGACTTCGGAAATCAGGGCGAACGCCGTCGGGATGATGACCGCAGAGGCGAGCCCGCCGAAGATTCGCAGCGCGATCGCGATTCCTAACGTGGGTGCAAACGCGATCCCGACGCCGTCGATCGCAAACGACAGCAACGCGATGAGCAGCATGCGGCTGCGATTGACCCGGTCCGACAGATAACCTAGGAACGGGGCCGCGATGGCATAGGCGAACGCATAGCTTGAGATCAGCCAGGCGATGCTAACCGAGTCCTTGCCGAATGCGACGCTGAGCGGACCCAGCATCGCAGAGAGCATGAACTCGCTCGCGCCAACGAAGAATACCGACGTCGAGAGGACGACCAACAGCGCACGATCGTTGTCGGCACTGGCAATGGCTTCTGATGATGACACGGCTTTTCCTATAAGGATGCGAAGTCGACGGAGTCTGGATTCGGGAGGGAAGATCCGGCGTTGCCGATGGATTGGCACAGGGGAGGAGGGGCGATAGAAGGTCGAGGCGATTCCCGATCCGCTCATCCCGGCTCCACGAGATCACGCGCGTCGAGCTCCGGCGCCGGCACGACTCGGTTGCGTCCTGTCTCCTTCGCGGTGTAAAGCGCCGTGTCGGCCCGCGCCAGGACGTCCGCCAACGCATCGCCACCGCCCACGCATTCCACCCCCGCGCTAAAGGTGCAGCGCACGCCGTCGTTAGGCGATTGTGCGACCGCAAGCCGTAGTTGATTCGTCCAAGCCTGTGCGTCGGCCTTTTTCGCGTTCGCGAACACGATCGCGAACTCCTCCCCACCGAGTCGGCCGAACAAGTCGCACGGCCGTAACCGTGCCGATACCGTCGATGCGATGTGCGTGAGGACTCGATCCCCGGCCGCATGGCCAAAGCTATCGTTGATCGCTTTGAAATTGTCGATGTCCAAAATGGCGACCGCGAGCGGTTTGCCCTCCGCCGACGCTTCGCGAAGCAGCGCGTTCGCCTTCGCCATGAACGCGCGCCGCATCAAGATGCCTGTCAATTCATCGACACTTGCGAGCTGTTCCATTCTTCGGGCGAGCCGATCGTTGGCGAGCATCACCATGCCGGTCGACATGCACGGCAGCGTGACGATCGCGAGCCCGAGAAATACCACGTTCCAGGGCGACGGTTGCACCAGTGCCATCTTCGGCCCGAGACCGAACGCAACCGCGGCGATTCGCGCGACATGGACGAGCGCGCCCAAATAGGCCGCGGCGGCGACGAATCGATAGGGGTAGCGCGCGCCGTCACGGGGCGCGTGACGCAGCGCTAACGTACCCACCGCTATCCGCGCATAAGCGAGGGCGACGGATAAGAGCGTGATCTTTGCATCGATGTTCGGCGATACGCACGTGAAGTACACCAAAGCGACATACACGATGAGAAGCGCCGCCGACTCCATGTGCCGGACGGAGTCCAGACCAAAAAATTGACGCGTGCCCTGCACGAGCAAGAGCACCGCCGCGAACGTAACGAGAGAAGCGCCGGCCGCGACCAACGGCCCCGGCGGAGCAGGGGCGAGCAGCACCCACGCGGAGGCAGCGGCCAATAGCGCGTAGGCCACGCACCAGCGGCCTATTCCCGGCACCGCGGTCCGAAGTAGCGAAGCCAGGATAGCGACGCTCATCAGGCAAGAGACGATGACGATGCATATCAGGGCAAGGGGGCTGAGCATGGGATCGGTCGAGTCACGCAGAGACGGCAAAGCAACGTAAGCGAAGTGGCATGCGACGAATCGAATTCGCAAGCAAACACGCTCGAGGCGGTTTGCATCGCGGCGGCCGAGATGCGCTAATCCTATCTCATACGCGTGACGCCAAAAAAATCGAACCAGCATTGGCATCGGACAGCGGCAGCCGTCCGCGCCGCTCATATCCGCACGACGTCAGGGCGAACCCCTAAAGTCCCGATGATGTGGGGGTCTCGAGCGACTCATCTCGCAGCAGCGAATCGAACCGCTCGCGAAACGCCGCATCCTGCTTTGCGACCAGACTCGCCTCCACCCACAGGCAAAGGCGCTCGTCGTTTCGCAAGTAGTGGTTGAGCACGGAGATAACTGCGCGCAGATTGCACGGCAGAGTGGCGCGCTGCCTTCGCAACGACTCGATCAGCAAGTCGGTTTTGTCGCTGAAGTTGGAATAGAACGCGCCGCGAGTGTAGCCCGCCGCATCGGCAATCTCTTCCAGACTCGTCGAAAGAAACCCTCGTTCGACGAACAGTTCTTGTGCCGCGTCGAGCAGTCGTTCGCGTGTTTGGAGCCTTCGTTCCTCGTGCGTGAGCCGTTTGCGTTTCATGGGGTCGAGAGGATTTCGGTTTGCAAAGCGTTCATCTATGATTTATCGATCGTGGTTGAGCGTTTGGTCAGTCGCGATGTTTGAATCTATACTGCGGGTCTGATCCACATCGGAACCGATATGCCCAAGACCACGAACCGCCCGGCACAAAAGCGCGCTGTCCCGCGAGCGGCTACCGCCCCGGCAGATGCCGCCGAAGCACGCGAGCCGCGCGGCGCCCGCCGCAAGCGAGAGACGCGGGCCCGCTTGCTGGATGCGGCGCTCAAGCTCATGGCCGAAAAAGGCATGGAAGGGGTGGCCATCAACGAGATCACCGAGGCGGCCGACGTCGGGTTCGGGTCGTTTTACAACCACTTCGAATCGAAAGAGGCGATCTACGCCACGCTCGTCGAGTCCGTGTTCGATGAATTTGCCGACTGGCTGGACCGCCTCACCGCCGGTTTGTCGGACCCAGCCGAAGTGATCGCCGTCTCGGTGCGTTACACGTTGATGCGTGCGCATCGCGAGCCCCTGTGGGGCCAGTTCTTGGTGAGAGAGGGCTTTTCCTCGCGCATGCTCGACCGGGGGCTCGGCGCTCGCTTGTTGCGGGATGTTCAAAGCGGTATCGCCGCGAAGCGTTTCGCCGTCGCCGATCCGTTCGTCGCGTTCTTGTCCGTGGGCGGTACCGTGCTTGCCGCGGTGACGGCCGAGCTTGGCTTCGTCGCACCGGGGGCGCCGAATGCGGCCGCGTTGAAGGCAGTGAATTTCAGCGGCGAGCACCTGGCCGAGCGCGTTGCGGCCGCCTTGCTGCAAACCTTGGGTCTCAAGCGAGCGGATGCGGAAAAAGTTGCGATGCGTCCGTTGCCGATCGTCGAATCCGCCGTCGAGGCCGAATGAAAGGCAGGACCGCAAGCCGTTTGGCTCACGGCCCGCACCTCGGCTAAGCGGGCGAGTTCGAATCATCGCGCCAGCCCCATCCGGGCGGCGCTCGAGGCCGAAGCCGCCATGGCGTGTTGTTCGACGTGGGTGGCCGGCGCGGGGCATTGCACCGTCGGCAGCGAAATCGACGAATGGCGTGACGGCACCATGGTCGACTCGGCCGCGGGCGAGGCGAGGGTGCGAACCGTCGCCGCCAGTTGCCGCGCGATGGTCGTCAGCGCGCGCCGATGACCGTCCACCAACGCCTCGTAACCGGCGGCCACCGGCTCGACGACCGTACTGCGGCAGGTCAATCTTGCGCCGGCTTCTCCCGGTGAGCGAACAGTCCAAATCGCATCGACGACCACCCGTGAGCCGGGCCATGACTCGAAACGCTGCACATCGACGGTAACGCGATAAATGGACGCCGCGCCCTTATCCTCAGAAAGGCGCGTGTTTAGGCCGCCCAACTGCTGCGTTGCCGCGATCGACAGTGCCGAGCGTATTTCATCGCTGAGCGGCGACGCCCAGCGTTCGTCCTCGAGCACTTCGACCCGCGTTTCTCCGGCTCTCACGACGAGTTGGTTGCGCGCGACCTGAGCCGGTACGCCGACGGACTCGATGTCGATCACCGCAGCAGGGCTCGAAACACTCGAAATACCCGAAATGCCCGTAGCGGCTGCCGCCGGCGCACTTGGCGTCAGCGTATAGAACCGGCTCGGCGGCGAGGACACGCAGGCGGACAGCGCGAACGCGCTCGCCGTTGCGAGGATTCGAATGACGGCGCCGCGCCTTTGCAATACGCCCGACCTCATTGACGATCTCCTTTCTTACCGAAGACGAGTGCTTCGGGATGGCGTTCCAGGTAGTCCGCCAGCGCGTTCAAGGACTGCAACGTGCGGGTCAGTTCCTGCATCGCGCCGTGTACGTCCGCTTGCATCGGCGAATCCTGACCGAGCGTGGCCTGAGCCGCGTCGAACGTTTTCTGCGCGGAGGCCAGCGTGGATCGGGCTTGCGGAACGACTTCCGTATTGAGCTGACCGAACAGCCGGTTAGCGCTTTCGAGCGTGCCGTTCAAATTCGCACCGATCTTGTCGAATGGCACTTCATTGAGTTTCTTGGCGATACCGGCAATTTGCACTTGCAATTCGTCGAGCGTGTTCGGCACGGTGGGCAGCTCGATGGGTGTGCGGCGCAGATCGACTGTGGCGTGCGCCGCTTGCGGGAACATGTCGAGCGCGACATATAGCTGACCGGTGAGCAAGTTGCCGGTTCGCAACTGGCCGCGTAGTCCGTGCAAGACGAGGTGCTGGATCAGGTCGTTGGCGCCCTGCGTATTGGGCTCGGGCAACATCGCGTTCGAACGGCGGCTGAGCCTGTCGGGATAGAGCGCCATCGTCACTTCCATGCTGAAGCTAAGCGCCTTCTCGTCGTACTCGAGGCCGATCTTCGTCACCTGGCCGAGCGTGATGCCGCGCAGGTCCACCGGTGCGCCGACCGATAGTCCGCGCAGCGACTGATTGAAATGCATGACGACGTAAAGCGGCGTACCGTCGGGTTCTCGCAAGGCGTCGGTTTCATCCGGCGCGAGCCTGAACGTCGCGCCGTCGGGGGCTTGCGCACCCGCATTCGCTCCGGGCGGCGATTCGAAGGCGAGCCCGCCCATCATGACCGTGGCGAGCGACTGCGTGTTGAGCTTGAGGCCGCCGGAGTCGAGACGCAGATCCACGCCGCTCGCGTGCCACCAGCGTGTGTCGGTACCGACGTACTTGTCGTACGGCGCATTGACGAACACGTTGACGATCACGCCCGATCCCTTCGGGTCGAGCGAAAAGCCGACGACCTGGCCGACTTGAATGCGCCGGTAGAAAATGGGCGCTCCGATATCGAGCGAGCCGAGCGAATCGCCGCGCAGCGTATATTGATGCCCTTGCTGATCGGCGGTGACGATCGGAGGATTCTCGAGACCGGTGAAGCTCGTCGCGCGACGGGTAGAGCGGCCGATGTCGGCGCCGATATACGCGCCCGACAGCAACGTGCCGAGACCCGAGACGCCGCTTGCGCCGATGCGCGGGCGCACCACCCAGAATCGCGATCCCTCGGTGGCGAACTTTTCCGCTTCTTTGTCGAGTTGGATCGTGACGCGAACATGCTTGAGATCGTCCGATAGCGCGATCGTGCGAACGGTCCCGATTTCGACGTCTTTGTATTTGACCTTCGTTTTGCCCGCCTCGAGCCCCTCGGCGTTATCGAAGGCAACGGTCACGGTCGGCCCTTCGGCCGTCACGGATTTCACGAGAAGGGCGATACCGATCAGCGCGGAGATCAAGGGTATCAGCCATACCAGAGAAGGAAGCCAGCGGCTGCGAGGCTTGATCTCCGGATGCGGTAAGTCAGGGATGTGCATCGCTGGAAGGAATCGAGTGAAGGTTGACGAAGCGGGGCGATAGGGACGATAGGGGCGATTACGACCGTCCACGCGCGCGCGCCGGCCGGAGGCGGACGTTGTCCCAGATGAGGCGCGGATCGAACGCGTTCGACGCGAGCATGGTCAGGACGACGACCGAACCGAAGGCCAATGCCCCCGGTCCCGCGGTGATCTGCGCGAGCGATCCGAAATGCACGAGGGCCACGGTCAGCGAAACGACGAATACGTCGAGCATCGACCAGCGCCCGATGCGCTCCACCATGCGGTAGAGCTTGGCGCGCTCTAGCGGCTGCCAATCGGAGCCGCGATAGGCGGCGACGGTTTGCAGCGTGAGGATGGCGAGCTTGAGCATCGGCACCATGACGCTGGCGACGAAGACGATCGCCGCCAGCGGCCAGTCTCCCGACCGCCAGAAATAGGCGATGCCGCCGAGGATCGTGTCGTCCTCCGCGCGGCCGAGCGTCGACGTATGCATGATCGGCAACAGGTTCGCGGGGATATAAAGCATCGCGGCCGCAAGCAGAAGCCCGAACGTACGGGTAACGCTTTCGGGGCGGCGCTCATGCAGCGCACAGCCGCATCGCGCACAGCGCCGATCGGACGCTTGGGCGTTGCGCGAGTGGACTAGGCCGCAGCAGTGACAGGCGATGAGTCCGGCGTGCTTGGCGGTGACGCAGGTGGTTGCCGCGGAATCGGCGAGCGCGGCGCCACCCTGAGCGCCTTCGTCCGCTGCACGCCGCTTGCGATACCGTCGGGTCGACCCGGCGCCGGCAACGCCTCGGTTCATGACCTCGTCGCGAATCTCCCAAAGCATGCAGGGGTCGAAGGCGGCGATGACGCAAAACATCAACGTCAAGGCGCCGAACGCGAACAGCGACGTTCCCGGGATGACGCGCGCGAGACTGACCATCTTCACGATCGTGATCAGCACCCCGAGCATGAAAACCTCGGTCATGCCCCACGGGCGCACGAATTGGACGGCGCGCAACACGGCATCGAAGGCGCGCGGCACGCGGCCCGCGCGCAGCGGCAGCAAGAGGTAGAGCAGGGCAGCGAGTTCGAACGACGGGAACAGCATCGTCGTGCAAAACACCAGCGCCGCGACGATATGCATATGACCTTGCCAAAGCGATCGCACGGCTTCGAACAGCGTGGCATGCGACGTGAGGCCCTCGGTTTCGAGCTCAAGCACGGGGAACGCCTGCGCGATCAGGAACGTGATCAGCGCGGCGACCGTCACCGCGCAAACCCGGTCCAATGTGAGCGCGGCGTGGCGCACGCCTTTCATGCTTGCGCCGCAAGACGAGCAGTGCGCGACCAAACCGCGCAGGCGCGGCGGCTTGCGAAACAGCGAGTCGCACTCGTGGCAGGCAATCAAATCTCGATGTTCCATGATCAATCGTGCGACGCCCGTTTGCCGGGTTCGGGCGGCAATTCCCCCATCGCTTGGAAGAGCGCGGCGGTATCGCCAAGCCGCTGACGCTGTGCGCGCACGGCGTCGACCTGTGCCGTCAAATACTGCTGTTCGCTCGCCTGAGCCGCCGATAGAGGCAATGCCCCGAGCCGATAGCGCGCGCTCGTTTCGTCGAACAGCGCATGGGCCGAGCTGGCCTCGCTTTCGGTCGATGCGAGCGTCTGCGCATCGTTATCGAGCGCGGCGAGCGAATCGGCGACGTTCTCGAACGCGGACAGGACCGTCGATTTGTAGTGCAGAACGGCTACCTCATACGCCTCCTTCGTCGCGCGCCGATGCGCCAGCAAGGCACCGCCGTGGAAGATCGGTTGTGCGGCACTTGCCCCGATCGCCCATATGCCGCCTGCGCCGGAGAGCAGGGCCGGCCAACTGAATCCGGCGCGGCCCATCGAGGCTGTCAGCGATAGGCTCGGGAAAAGCTGGGCCGTTGCTTGGCCGACATCTGCCGCGGCGGCTTGCAACGCGGCTTGCGCGGCTTGAACATCCGGGCGCGACCGGAGCAGTTGCGCCGGTACGGCGACGGGTACGTGCTCCGGCAGTGCAAGGCTGGCCAATTCGGGGACGGCGGGTGCGGCGTCGGGCGTTCGGCCGAGGAGCACGGCCAGCGCGTTGAGGGCACTTGTGCGCTGCTGGCGCAGCGGTGGCAGCGTCGCCGCGAGCGCGGCGGCCTGCCGGGCGGATGCGAGTGCCTGCGCATGCGAGACCGAGCCGAGCGCTTGCCGCTGCGCATCGTCGCGCGCTGTATCGCTGGCGAGCGTCGCCAAGCGTTCGGTGAGCGCGATCTGCCGATCGAGCGCCGCGACATTGATGGCGGCGCCGACGATATTCGCGGCGAGCGCGCGCCGCGCCGCTTCGACCTCGTACGCCTGGACGTCGACGCGAGCGGCGCTGGCCTTGTTGCCGTAACGAACGGCGCCGAACAGATCGAAGTTGTACTGCGCCTGCAACTGGCCGGCGAACACGTTGTAGCGTTCGGTGCTTGGGCCGATGCCGGGAACGACGGGCGAATGCACGCGATCGGCCTGTGCGAGCGCATCGATCGACGGCAGGGTAGAAGCGCCGACCTGTGCCCGCAAATCTTCCTGCGCCGCGTTGAGCGATCTGCGTGTGGCGGCGAGCGTCGGGTTGTTGCGCAGCCCCTCTTCGACGAGCGCATCGAGCGCCTCGGAGCGGTACAGCCGCCACCATTGCGGCACGGGCGCCGCGCCGACGTCGAATCGTTGCGCCGTTCCCGCGGCTTCGACGGTACGCTGGGGTTGCGGCTGCGCCCCATAATGCGTGGGCGACGGCATGGCGGGCGGCGCACCGCTCGGGCCCAGCGAGCATGCGCTCGTTGCAAGCGCCGCGAACACGGCGATAACGGATGTCTTAATGGTGAGTTGCATGATCAGATCTCCGCATGCTCGACGACGGACTGTCCGTGCGCGCGCTCGTCGCGTCGAACGCGGAAGGAAGTCGCATAAAGGGCCGGCAGGAAGAACAGGGTGAGCACCGTGGCGATCGTGATGCCGCCCATGAGTGCGGTGGCCATCGGGCCGAAGAAGCCGGAACGAAGGAGCGGGATCAAGGCCAGCACCGCGGCGGCGGCCGTGAGCATGATCGGACGGAAGCGCCTGACTGTCGCGCCCACGATGGCATCGAAACGCGGCTGCCCCGACGCAATGTCTTGCTCGATCTGATCGACGAGAATCACCGAATTGCGCATGATGATGCCGAACATGGCAATCACGCCGAGCATGGCGACGAAGCCGAACGGTTCGCCG
This sequence comes from Trinickia dabaoshanensis, assembly GCF_002879885.1. Taxonomy (GTDB): domain Bacteria; phylum Pseudomonadota; class Gammaproteobacteria; order Burkholderiales; family Burkholderiaceae; genus Trinickia; species Trinickia dabaoshanensis. The sequence continues at coordinate 62,087 of NZ_PNYA01000016.1, read as the reverse complement.
AGCAGCAGGAGCGCGGCCACGACGCCGATCAAGCCGAGCGGTGCGGTCAGGACGACGATGAGCGTTCGGGCGAAGCTCTGTAGCTGGATCATGAGTAGCGTCAGCACCGCGATGATGAGGATCGGCATTTCCGCATTGATCGACGTCTGGCCCTTCACGCTTTCCTCGACCGAGCCGCCCACGACGATGCGGTATCCCATCGGCAGTTGGGCGCGAAGCGTTGCGAGTTGCCCGTCGATGTCGTGCGTGACGTCGATACCTTGGGCGTTTGCGCGAACGTCGGCCTGCACCGTGATGGTCGGCTGCCGATCGCGTTCCCAGATCACGCCGTACTCGAGCGAGGTGCGAACGTGGCCGAGCGTGCCGAGCGGCACCGGGCCGCTGGGCGTCGGAACGGCCAGGCTCGTGAGTTGCGCGGGATCGACGCGCTCGTTCTTGGGCGCGCGCAGATCCACATCGATCAGCTTGTCGCGCTCGCGATACTGCGTCACCGTGTACCCCGAGAGCGTCATGGCGAGGAAGTTCGATACGTCCTGCGAGGTCACGCCGAGTTGGCGCGCCCGGTTCTGGTCGATCTGGAACGAGAGGGAGCGCTCTTGCGGCTCATCCCAGTCGAACTGCACGTTGCGTGTGCGTGTGTCGGCACGTACCTTGTCGGCCACCTTCTGCGCGATCTCGTGCACGGTCGCGATGTCGTCGCCGCTCACGCGGAACTGGATCGGATAACCGACGGGCGGCCCGTTCTCGAGTCGCGCCACGCGCGTTCGCACACCGGGGAATTGCTTGTCGAGCGAGGCGTCCAGCCATGACAACAGTTTGTCCCGCTCTTTGACGTCCTTGGCCGTGATGACGAATTGGGCGAAGTTCGGCTGCTGCAACTGCTGGTCGAGCGGCAGATAAAAGCGCGGCGCGCCGGTGCCGACGAAGTCGACGACGCGTTCGATCTCGGGGCGGCCGTGCAGCGTCTGTTCGAGGCGCTGCGCTTCGCGCAAGGTCGCCGCGAACGATGCGCCTTCGGGCAGCCGCATGTCGACGAGCAATTCGGGGCGCTCGGAGTTCGGGAAGAATTGCTTGGGCACGCGCGTGAAGGCCGCCATCGCAACCGCGAACGCAATGGCCGTGACGCCCATCACTAGCCAGCGGCGCTCGATACACCAGGCGACCCAGCCGCCCATGCGGCGATAAAATCCCGTGTTGTAGATATCCTCGTCGTGGCCATGGCCGCCGTGCTCGCCGCCCTTGCGTTCGGGGAGCAGGTGGTAGCCGAGCAGCGGAACGAGCACGACGGCGGCGAACCACGACACGATGAGCGCGATCGCCGATACCTCGAAGATCGAGCGCGTGTACTCACCGGTGCTCGACTTGGCGAGGGCGATCGGCAGGAAGCCCGATACGGTAACGAGCGTACCGGTGAGCATCGGGAACGCCGTGCTCGTGTAGGCGAAAGCCGCCGAGCGCATGCGGCTCCAGCCTTGCTCGAGCTTCACGGCCATCATTTCCACGGCGATGATCGCATCGTCCACGAGCAGCCCCAGCGCCAGCACGAGCGTGCCGAGCGAGACCTTGTTCAGGCCGATGCCGAACAAATACATGCACAGCGACGTGACGGCGAGCACGATTGGGATCGAAATCACGACGACCATGCCCGTGCGCAAACCGAGCGAGACGAGGCTGACCACGAGCACGATCGCGACGGCTTCGGCGACGGCTTCGACGAAATCGTCGACCGAATGCTTGACAGTGTCGGGCATGCTCGAAATCTGGACGAGCTTGAGCCCAGCGGGAAGCCGCGCCTGAAGTTCGGCGCGCTCGCTGTCGAGTGCCTTGCCGAGGCGAATCACGTCGCCGCCCGTTTGCATGGTGACGCCGATCCCGAGCACCGCGTGCCCGTTCGTGCGCATCTGCGTGACGGGCGGGTCGTCATAGCCGCGGTGAATCTTCGCGATGTCCCCGAGGCGGAACGTACGGCGATTGACCGTGATCAGCATGTCCTCGAGGGCTTGCACGCTTTTGAACGCACCGCTCGTGCGCACGAATACGCGGTCGTCGGGCGTGTTGAACGTGCCGACCGGGGCGACGGCGTTTTGCGCATCGATGGCGTGGGCCAACTCGGCGGGCGTAATCGCGAGCTTCGTCAACTGCGTGTTCGAAATTTCGACGAAGACGTGTTGAGCGGGGTCGCCGAAATAGTCGACCTTGGCGACACCGGGTACGCGCAGGAGCACCGTGCGCAGTTGGTCCGCATAGTCGTGCAGCTGCGCGGCCGAGAAGCCGTCGCCTTCGAGCGCATAGATGTTCGTGTAGACGTCGCCGAACTCGTCGTTGAAGAAGGGTCCGACGATTCCCTGCGGCAGCGTCGCCCGGATATCACCCACCTTTTTGCGAACCTGATACCAGGTTTCCGGCACTTCCTTGACGGGAGCCGAGTCCTTCATCGCAAAGAAGATCATCGACTCGCCGGGGCGCGAATAGCTTTTGATGTTGTCGACGTAAGGCGCGGCTTGAAGTTGGCGCGCGATGCGATCGGTGACCTGCTCTTGCACTTCGCGTGCGCTTGCGCCGGGCCAATACGTTTGAATCACCATCGTCCGGAACGTGAACGGCGGATCTTCGGATTGCGACAAATGCGTGTACCCGATGACGCCGAACAGCGTCATCAGACCGATCAAATAAATGACGAGCTGCTGATGACGCAGCGCCCATTCGGAAAGATTGAAGCCGCCCTTGCTTTTAGCTTCGGTCTGCGGAGCGGTGGCGAGCGCGTCGTCGCCGGTTTTTTCACGGTCGACGATGCTCATGATGCGAAGTCCTCGGGGTGCAGCGGGGCGACGGCTTGCACGTGTTCGCCGGCGCTCACGGTATGGACGCCCTGCATCACCACGCGCTCGCCGTCGTGCAGGCCCGCGGCGACTTGAACGGTCCGCTCGCCGTAGGCCGTGACGGTGACGCGGCGCAGCGCGAGCTTGTCGGTGCCGGGCTGCACGACCCAGACGGCGGGCTTGTCGCCATCGTGAAAGAGTGCCGTGGCAGGCAGCTCGAAGGGGGCGGCGCCGTCGTTCGCCTGTGCAATATCGAATCGCACCTGCGCCGTCATGCCGAGCCGTACCTCCGGGCTCGGTGCGATGAGCGTCAGCTTCACGCGCCAAGTGCGGCTTTGCGGATCGGCGCTCGGCGCGACTTCGCGCACCCGCGCATCGAGCGTCTTACCGGGCAACGCCGGCAGCGTGACTTTCGCGATTCGGCCGACGCTCAACGAACTCAGCGCGCTCTCCGGGGCGTCGCAAGCGACGTCGATATCGCCGCTCCAATCAAGGTGATACACGGCCTGCCCTTGCTCGACGTTCTGGCCGGTATCGGCGTCTTCGGACTTGATCACGCCGTCGTGGTCCGCGACCAATGCCGTATAGCGCAGGTGGTCTTCGGCCAATGCCATTTGAGCCAACGCGGAATCGCGTTGCGCGAGGGCCGTCGCGTAGGCGTTTTGCGTTTGTTCCAACTGCGCCGGCGCAATCAGGTTGGCCCGCGCCTGGGCCTGATCCCGGGCGAGCTGCTGCTTTTGATAGGCGAGCTGGTGCTCGGCCGCGTCGAGTTGAGCGCGCGCGTTCGCCGCGTTGTTGCGCAGGTCGGTGGGGTCGAGCAGCGCGAGCACTTGCCCGGCTTTCACGGTATCGCCCAGGTGTACGCGGCGCTCGGCGATTTTGCCACCGACGCGGAACGACAGCACCGTGGAGTAGCGCGCTTCGACCTGGGCCGGCAACGAGGAGACTTCTGGGGAGCCATCGGCATGCACGGCAAGCGCGACGACCGGTTTTACTTCCGGGGCGGCAGGTTCGCGCGTGTGGCAAGCCGCCAGCGCGAGCGTACCGCAGAAAGCGGCCAGGCAAAGGGCCGCCCGGCGGGGCAACGCAGTGGAAGACGGGCGCGAGGACGACCGCGTTTCAAGACCGGGGAGTTTCACGATGTTTCCAAAGCAAGGGTTAGCAAGAGGAAGGGGAGCCGCTCATTCGTCAGGGTTTTTGCTGACGACGATCGATCGATGGTGAGATTAAAGTCGAAGATGATAAGATTGTCAATTATGACTTCTGTATCTTGTGCGATGAGCGATGAAAAAAAGACAACGGCGCGGGCGCGGCCCGCGCCTGCCGGCGAAGAAGCGATCGGACTAGCCGGCGAGACGAGTGCAGGGCAGGCCAAACCGCGAGAGGCTCGCGTTACGCGACGCAAGCGTCAAACACGCGGCCGGCTGATGGAGGCGGCGCTTGTCCTCGTGGCGACGAAAGGTGTCGAACACGTGACCATCAACGAGATCACGGAAGCGGCCGACGTAGGCTTCGGCTCGTTCTACAACCACTTCGAGTCGAAGGACGCTCTTCATGCCGCGCTTTTCGATTGGGTGTTCGAGGCGTTCGGCGCGCAGCTCGATGCTTTGGTGAGCGGCGTGACCGACCCGGCGGAAGTCGTGGCCGTGGGCGTGAGGCATACCTTGATGCGAGCACGACGTGAACCCGTATGGGGGAGCTATCTGATCCGAGAGGGGCTTTCGGAGCGCGCGCTGCGCGATGGTCTGGGCCGGCGTTTGAAGCGCGATAGCGAGGCCGGTATGGCGGCCGGGCGCTTTGCCGTAGCCGATCCCGACATGTGCCATGTGGCGGTGAGCGGTATTGTCTTCGCGGCGATTGCCGCGGAACTGAGTGTGCTCGTCAACGGGAGATCCGTCGGCGAACGACACTCCGCGCGGGAGTTCGGGGACGCGTGCTTCGCCGAGCGCGCCGCGATCGTCGTCTTGCAGGTCTTGGGTTTGGACCGCGAGGAAGCCGGGCGCGTGGCGCGGCTGCCCTTGCCGCCCGGGGCGCGTGTGCCGGATTGACGGGGGCGGCCGCGCTGGAAGTTGAGCGCGATATCCGAGTGGGTATCAGAGGGGAGGCAGATCTCGTCGCACGAACATATGCTCGATTTCGTTAGTTGACAAAAATATCAGGGATGACTTTAATGTCACATACGAGCCGCGCAACGGATCGGACGAACAACCATAGAGACGCCGCCATGAAATTGACCACCGTACAGCCCACGCGCCATCCTCATCCCACGACGAAAGCGTCGGCCTTGGCGTACCTGATCTTCGACCGTCCCGACCTCGAGCGAGCGGAGCGGTTTCTCAACGACTTCGGGCTGCAAACGGTTTTGCGAAACGAAGCGCTGCTGCTTTTGCGCGGCACCGGGCCGGCGCCGTTCTGTTATGTCGTCCGCCACGCGGCGAAGGCTCAGTTCGCCGGCTTCGGATTGCGAGTAGACGACAAGTCGGATTTACGTGCGCTGACCCGGCTTCCCGGCGCCTCGGGGATGGAGTCGTCGGACTGGCCCGGCGGCGGGTATCGCGTCACGCTAACCGACCCCTCGGGTTTTCGCGTCGACGCGGTTTGCGGAGTCGGCGAAGTCGAACCGCTGCCGCATCGAAACGCGCTTCAATTCAATACGGTCGACGCGGCGGTACGAATCAACGAGACGCAGCGGCCGCCGGAACACGCGCCGGACGTCATCAAGCTCGGGCATGTCGTGTTCGAGTTGGCCGATTTCCAAGAAACGTGCGCGTGGTACACGCAGCACTTCGGCTTCATCCCAAGCGACGTGCAGACGCTGCCGGACGGCTCGCCCGCCGTCGCGTTCATGCGGCTGGATCTAGGCGACCGGCCCGCCGACCATCACACGCTCGCGCTGGCGCAGGGCTTCGTTCCGAAGTACAGCCATAGCGCATTCGAATTGATCGATGCGGACGCCGTCGGCATGGGACAGCGTGTTCTACGCGAAAAGGGGTGGACGCACGCCTGGGGGATCGGACGTCATATCCTCGGCAGCCAGATATTCGATTACTGGCAGGACCCGTGGGGCGACAAGCACGAACACTACTGCGACGGCGATCTCTTCACCTCGGCCGTCCCCACGGGCCTGCACCCGGTCAGCCGCGAAGCGATGGCGCAATGGGGGCCCGCGATGCCGCGCAGCTTCACCAAGCCCAAGCTCTCGCCGTCCAGCTTGGCGGCCCTCGTTCGCAATCTGCGGCGTAGTCCCGACCTCACGGTGAGAAAGCTGCTGACGCTCGCCAAGATATTTGCCTGACCCTCCGCTTTCCGAACGATAGAGACTCGAAACCATGTCACTGCATGTTCTGCATTACCAGCACGAAGGCCGCGCTCGATGGGGCGTGGTAAAAAACGGCGCCATCACGCCCATTCCCGGCGAGTTCGCCACGACGGCGGAGTTCATCGCCGCGAATCCGGTCGAGCGTCTGGTCGAGCTCGAAGGTCCGACCATTCCCGAATCGATCGTGCAATGGCTCTCGCCCGTGACGGCGAATCAGCAGTTCATCTGCCAAGGCGCGAACTACCGTCAGCATATGATCGAATCCGGCATGGACCCGGATGTGAAGAAATTCAACATGATCTTCACGAAGGCGACGAGTTGCATCGTCGCCGCGGATTCGCCCGTCGTGAAGCCCTCGCATGTCCGGTTCCTCGATTACGAAATCGAACTGGGTCTCGTGCTCAAGAAGAACATTACGTCGCGCCGCGTGATCGCCGATGCGGATTTACACGAGTACGTCGCGGGAGCGGTCATCGTGAACGATTACTCCGCGCGCGACGTCCAGATCCCGCAGATGCAGTTCTACAAGGGCAAGAGCTACCGCACGTTCGGGCCCATCGGCCCGTATCTTTGCCTGCTGAACAAGGCCGACGTGGCCAAGCTCGGCGACCTCGAACTGACGCTTACCGTCAACGGCGCCGTTCGGCAAAAGGACTCGACGGCCAATCTCGTTTACGGCCCCGCGGAAACCCTGAGCGAGCTTTCCGGCGTTCACGATCTGCACGTCGGGGATCTGCTTTCCACGGGCACGCCGGCGGGCTGCGCGCTGTCCGTTCCGTCGCCGATGAAACAGCGCCTTGCGGCGGCGCTGTCGGAAGAAACCAAATGGAAGATGTTCATGGAGATCCAGGCCGCCAGGACAGAGTATCTGCGCGCGGGCGACACAGTGGAAGCGCGGATCGCGAGCCGTGATGGGTCGATCGATCTTGGCGTGCAACGCAACCAAGTCGTGGATGAAGCATCATGACCGCGCAAGGGATCGCGAACCGGAACGACATCCTGGCGATCGAGGCGCGAGGCATGCCCGAGGACCTGCCTGTCAGCACCTACGAGATGATTTGCCGTGGCGCTGCGATCGATCCATCCGCGCCGGCGCTTTCGTTTTTTATGAGCGCCGACGCTCATCGTCAAGCCGAGTGCTGGACCTACGGCGAATTGGTTCGCGACATCACGCGAACCGCGAACGCTTTCACCCGGCTTGGGCTAACGTCCCAGTCCGTGATCGCATACGTGTTGCCCAACTTGCCGGAGACGCATTTCGTCATTTGGGGTGGTCAAGCCGCGGGCATCACGTGTGCCGTCAATCCCTTGCTCGAAGGCGAATCGATCGCCGAGTTGCTGAATGCGGCCGGCGCCACGGTGCTGGCCACGCTTGCTCCGTTTCCGCAAACGGATCTTTGGCAAAAAATCCAAGCCGTGCTGGATCGCTTGCCCGCGCTCGAACATCTCGTGTTGGTCAATTTGGCCGATCGCGTGCCGGATGAAATCAAGTTCGCCGCGCGCATGTTCGCACGCGGCGAGGTGAGCCGATTGCACGGCGAGGGCGGGCTGCGCGCGGCCGTTCCCGCTGCGATCCAGTTGCACGATTTCGCTAGCTTGATCGAGCGCGAATCGGGTACGGCGCTGCTGAGCGAGCGTCGATTTGCTCGCGACGACGTCTCTTCGCTGTTCAGCACGGGCGGAACGACCGGGCTGCCGAAGATCGCCATGCGCCGGCATGGGAACGAAGTCGCCAACGCATGGAGCACATCGGAATTCTTCGGCGACGGGATGGGCCCGGGAAAGACGATCTTTTGCGGCCTTCCGCTCTTTCACGTCAACGCGGTGATGGCAACCGGGCTGCTGCCTTTCTCGAAGGGCGCCCACGTCGTGCTGGGGACGCCGCAGGGATACCGGGGCGAGGGCGTCGTCACGCGCTTCTGGGAGATCATCGAGGCGCACCGCATCAACTTCTTCAGCGGCGTCCCGACGCTTTACGCTTCGCTGCTCGACGTTCCGATCGACGGCCACGACATCGGCTCGCTCGAATACGGCTTGTGCGGCGCGGCGCCGATGCCCGTCGAAGTGTTTCGCGGTTTCCAGGCGCGCACCGGCATCCGAATTCTCGAAGCCTATGGGCTGACCGAGGGAACGTGCGTGAGCAGTGTGAACCCGCCTCTCGGCGAGCGCCGGGTGGGGTCGATCGGGCTCCGGATTCCGGGGCAAGAGATGAAGGCCGTCGTTCTCGATGGCGGCGGCAGCTATTTGCGTGACTGCGTCACCGACGAGGTCGGCCTGCTCGTGATCTCGGGTCCCAATGTCTTCGCGGGATACGTGCAACCCCATCACAACGAAGGCATCTGGATTGAACAAGGGGACGGGAAACGCTGGTTCAACACGGGCGACTTGGGGCGGTGCGATGCCGACGGGTATTTCTGGCTCACGGGCCGTAAGAAGGACTTGATCATACGGGGCGGCCACAATATCGATCCCGCCACGATCGAGGAGCCGCTACATCGCCACCCGGCCGTGCAGGTTGCCGCGGCGGTCGGACGTCCCGACGCCCACGCTGGAGAATTGCCGATCGCGTACGTCCAGCTCAAGCCGGGAGCGACGGTGTCGGAAGCCGATCTCGCGGAATTCATACGAAGCGAAATCGGCGAGCGGGCTGCGCTGCCCAAGCGCATCCGAATCATCGAGGCGATGCCGTTGACCGGGGTCGGCAAGATATTCAAGCCCGAGCTCAAGCGTCGGGAGACGGTGGACGCAGTGCTTTCCGCGCTAGCCGACTCCGGGATCGACGGGGCATCCGTGCGCGCCGTCCAGGATTCTTTGCGCGGCACCGTGTTGCAGATCGAGCTTCCGAACGGGGCAACGGAGTCGACAGCGGCTTCGGTGCTGGGCCGCTTTCCGTTCGTGTTTTCGATTCTGGCGGCCGGGGAAGCCACACGAGACATGTAGAGACTTCGCGCGGTTCATCCGATCCATCTCTACGAGATGGAAGAACGGTCCAATAAGTTAGGACTACGAACAAAAATCGGATGCACTCGATCACTATTTGAATGATCCAAAAGGAGGAGACATGAAGTATCACCATCGAGTCAGTCGCACGGTCGGCGCGGCGTTATGCATAGGATCGGCGGCACTGAGCCACCATGCCTTGGCCCAGTCGGCCGGTAGCACCACCGTGTCGGCGGGTTGGCTGCACGTCGCGCCTCAAGGCAACGCAACGCCTTTGGTCGTGCAGAGCGTGGGCGGAATCGAGGTCGATCGAGAAATGGCCGGTAGCGGGGCGCATGCGACGTCGACCGATACGATGGGGATCACGACCGAATACTACGTGACGGACCATATCGGCGCGGCCATGCTCTTCGGTTTGCCGCTGAAGGTGAACCTGGTGGGCGACGGCACGCTGCAGCAGTACGGCACCTTGGGCTCGACCCGGCCCATGCCGCCGGCGTTGGTGCTTCGATATCACTTGTTTGCCGCAGCAGCGAAGTTTCGTCCGTTCGTCGGGTTGGGCGTGAACTACACGTGGTTCACGCAAGTGCGGGCAACCAACAGCCAATTCATTACCGACAGCTTCGGCCCCGGCGGTTCGGCGCACGCGACGCTGAGCTCGTCGTGGAATCCGGTATTCGAGGTGGGCGCGAACTACGCAATCAGCAAGCACTGGTCTGTCGGCGCCACGCTCAATTACATCCCGGTGAAAACGAAGTTGACGCTATATGGGCAAACCGCCGCTGGAACGCAGATCGTGTCCAAATCGACGCTGCGGCTCTATCCGCTCAGTGCGTTCTTGAACGTCGCCTATACGTTTTAATGCCTGCTGGCCCGAATGATGAAACGACAGGCTCTCAAGACCATCCTTTTCGCGCTGCCCAAGGTGCTCGCCTTGACGGCGCGCCGTTTCCCCGTTTATCGCGACCGGCTAGGCGAGCGAAATCTCGTTGCCTGGATCGGGTTGATGGATGAAAGTATCGGCCGCGCGATCGAGATTAAAAACGGCCGCATTCGATCGCGCCGCGGCAAACCGTTGCGCCCGGACGTGCGCCTAGCCTTCAAGGATGTCGCCACGGCTTTGAAGTTCCTCTCGCCCGATCCGGACCAGGGCGAGATCATCCACGCCGCGAAGAACTTCAAGGTGATAGCCGAGGGTGAGGACGAGCTGCTGGTTTGGTTCATGCAAACGCTCGCCATGATGCAGACCGTGGGTCTGCCGATGGGCACGCCGATGCGTGACGGTACGTGCCGCTACACCACCTGCACCAACGGCGGGCCGCTGTTCGTCTACGTCAAGGATGGCCGCATCGTTCGCGTGACACCGATCGAATTCGACGATTCGGATGCCGCGAGCTGGGTGATCGAGGCACGCGGACGGCGTTTCGCTCCGCCGCGTCGTGCATTGGTGGCGCCGCACGCATTGACGCTCAAATCGCTCGTCTACTCGGACAAACGCATTCTTTATCCGATGAAGCGGGTCGACTTCGATCCCGATGGCGAACGCAATCCGCAGAACCGGGGGACATCCGGTTATGTGCGCATCACTTGGGATGAAGCGCTCGACATCGTGGCCAAGGAGATCAATCGACAAAAGCGCGTTCACGGACCCGGGTCGATTACGTTTCCTATGTCGTCCCACCATCAGTGGGGCAACGTGGGTTACTACCTGAGCGCGTTGACGCGCTTTTCCAACTTGATCGGCTTCACCCGCGTGGCCGCCAATCCGGATAGCTGGGAAGGGTGGTACTGGGGCGCCACGCATCACTTCGGCAATTCGATGCGCATCGGCGTGCCGGCGGGGTATGGCGGCGTGCAGGATGCCCTCGAGGAAGCCGAGATGATCGTGTTCTGGTCATGCGATCCCGAGAGTACCAATGGCGCTTATGCCGGCTTCGAGGGCACGCCGCGCCGCTTATGGGCAAAGGAACTGGGAATCGAGTTCGTCCATATCGACCCTCACTGCAACCCCACCGCCCAGTTGCTGGGCGGCCGCTGGATTCCGATTCGCCCGCAAACCGATGCCGCGTTGGCGACGGCGATCATGTATGTGTGGGCCATCGAGGGCTTGTACGACAAAGACTATGTGGCAACCCGGACGACGGGGTTCGATGCGTGGCGGGACTATCTGCTCGGCGAAACCGACGGCATCCCCAAGACGCCCGAGTGGCAAGAATCGGAAACAGGCGTGCCCGCAAAGGACGTTCGCGCGTTGGCTCGTCTCTGGGGCAACAAGAAGGTTCATCTTGCCGCGGGCATGACCGGCACTGGATTTGGCGGAGCCGGTCGCGGCGCGACCGGCGCGCAATGGGCGCGCTGCATGGTCATGATGATGGCCATGCAGGGATGGGGCAAACCGGGTGTGAACTTCGGCTGTCTCGAAGTCGGGGCGCCGCACGATCTGCATTTCTACTTCCCGGGCTACGCGGACGGCGGCATTTCCGGCGACCTCGCCTGGACGGGCAATGCGGTCAACAACTATCAGCGCATGCCGCACATCTTGACGATGAACCCGGTCAAGCAGATGGTGCCGCGGCAGCAATTGCCCGATGCCATCATCGATGGCCATGCCAAAGGCTATCTCTGGGACGGGATGTCCCAGGAGGCGCAATTCGCGCCGTTCGAATATCCCATGCCCGGTTACTCGCCGATTCACATGATCTATCGCTACGGCGGGTCGGCATTTAGCACCGTGACGAATTCGGGGCGCTGGACGCAGGCGTATCGGCATCCCAGCATCGAATGCGTCGTCAACCAGTCGGTCTGGATGGAGGGCGAGGCGCAGTTCGCCGACGTCATCCTGCCCGCATGTACCGCATTGGAGCGCTGGGATATCGGCGAGTGGGCGAATTCAGGCGGCTACGCGCACCATGGATTCGGGACGGTCAATCATCGTGTCATCACGCTGCAGCACAAGTGCATCGAACCGTTGGGGGAGTCGCGCTCCGACTACGACATTTTCACCGCGGTACTGACGCGGCTCGGCTTAGGCGGCGTGTTCACGGAAGGGGGCTCGGAGCTGAACTGGGTCAAGCGGGTGTTCGACTCGTCGGATCTGCCCGATCACGTGTCGTGGCGCGCTTTCTGCCGGAAGGGCTACTTCGTCGTGCCGCCCGAGAAGCCCGAGTTGCGTCATCCGGTCGACATGCGTTGGTTTGCGCAGGGTCGACGCAAGGACTTGCACGAGCCGCATCCGTTACCGTCCCAGTACGCGGAAAAATTCGGCGTCGGGTTGCAGACGCCGAGCGGTAAGTTCGAATTCGTGCCGGAATTGCTCAAGCGGCACACCGCCGACAACCCCGAGCGGCCGCCGCTGAATCGATACATTCCGTCGTGGGAGGGGCTGCGTTCGGAACTTGCCCGGCGTTATCCGTTGCAGTTGATCGCCACGCATAGCCGTTACAGCTTTCATACGCATTGCGACGGAAAAAATTCGGCGGTGAACAGCATCGAAGATCATCGCGCATTGATCGGTGGCCACCGCTTTTGGTTATTGAGGCTGAGCCCCATCGACGCCGCCACGCGCGGCATTGCTCATCGAGACCTCGTCAAAGTGCATAACGATCGCGGCGCCGTGATCTGCGCCGCCGACGTTTCCGCGCTCGTCAACGCGGGAGTGGTCAAGTCGTACGAGGCGAGCGCCGAATTCCAGCTTGTCGAGATCGAGGGCGAGCAGGTCGAAATCGGCGGATGCATGAATATCCTGACACCCGACCGGCCCCAAACGGCCGGCACCAGCAGCATGAGCCCGAACTCTTGTCTGGTCCAGGTGGAAAAGTGGCGAGGCGCCGACGCCTTCTTGCTCGGCCGCGCAGCGTGAGGATTTGAGAATGAACAAGTGGAACCTAATCGTTCATGTCGGGCGTTGCGAGAACTGTCAAAACTGCGTCATTGCCGCCCGCGATGAACACGTCGGCAATGACTTTCCGGGCTATGCGGCGCCGGCGGCCACGAGCGCCGAAAGCCCCATCCGCATCCTTCGTCGCGTCCAAGGGGGGGCGCATATGGTCGAGACCACTTATCTCCCGGTCATGTGCAATCACTGCGACGAAGCGCCGTGTATGCGAGTGGGCGGCGATGCCATTCGCAAGCGCGCCGACGGCATCGTCGTGATCGACCCGGAGAAGGCGCGGGGGCGAAAGGACATCGTGAAGGCGTGCCCCTATAAGGCGATCGTTTGGAACGACGAACTGAAATTGCCTCAGATCTGGGTCTTCGACGCTCACCTGCTCGATCAGGGGTGGCCGCATCCGCGTTGTCAGCAGTCGTGCCCGACCGAGGTGTTCGAAGCGGTAAAGCTCGACGACGCGGCGATGGCCGAGAGGGCGCGGCGCGAGGGGCTCAGAGTGCTCCAAGCGAAATTCGGCACGAAGCCGCGCGTGTGGTACAGCGCGCTCGATCGGTGGGAGACCTGCTTCATCGGCTTAAGCGTAAGCGCTCGCGTGGGCGGCGTGATCGAGTGCGTCGCCGGCGCCGTGGCCACGTTGTATCGCGGCGATAGCAAATTGGCGGAAACCGTTTCGGACGGTTTTGGCGATATCCGGTTTGGCGGCTTGGCAAAGGGCAGCGGCCGCTACCGGGTCGAGATCCGGCACGAGCAGGGGACTGCTTCGTGTGAATGCGAGTTGGACGACAGTGTTTACCTCGGCGAAGTCTGCCTGGCTCGTTCGACGAGTGGTGTGGAAAATCTAGCGCCATCGAAATAAACCATTAAACCGCAGCACACCACCCTCGATGTCGCCGGTCGGCAGGGGTTCAGTTTGCCTTTTCCAGGCCGTTATTACCTGAACAGGTGGCGAGGCTAGCCGAGCCATCGATCCGTTTTCCTCTGAGTTCATCTGAGGAAAGCGTTCGGATTGGCCTGCCACCATTGATGACCGCAAAAATTGGGGATAGACCTTAATGGTTTCGCAAATGGACCCGATCCGGTTTCCGGGATCGCTGGGATCAAGCACGATTTATACGGTGGTTCCAGGCGTCACGGTACGCATTTTTATGGTGGACCCCTCCCTACCGCTTTACAACGTGGTGTACGGCTCCCTCAAATTTTTTGCCGACCGAGATCAGGCGCAGCAACAGATCGAGGCATTGGTACGTGATGGCGCGCAGATGCCTGCTCCGAACTGGACCTGGAAGCTCGACGCGGGCTTCGATAAGTCGGTCGATGGACACGCGAAGAAGGGATGGACCGTCCAGTACGACGGTTAACCGGCTCCGACGAAACGGAACCATCGTTGGACTTGTCTGCCGACGTTGTGTGGCTTGAGAAATAGTGCCCCGCGACTGACGGGCTGATACATGAATAGGGACCTTGATGAGCAAGGAGATGAGGATTCTGGTGGTCGACGATTTTCCGACCATGCGGCGGATCGTACGAACCCTGCTGAAGGAACTCGGTTACAACAACATCGAAGAGGCGGAGGACGGGGCTGTCGCGCTTGGGAAACTACGCGCCGGCGGCTTCGATTTCGTGGTGTCGGACTGGAACATGCCAAACATGGATGGGCTTGAGATGCTGAAGTCGATCCGCGCCGATGCGACGCTGTCGGCGCTCCCGGTGCTGATGGTCACCGCCGAGGCGAAAAAGGAAAACGTCATTGCAGCTGCGCAGGCCGGAGCGAATGGATACGTCGTCAAGCCATTCACCGCTGCGACGCTCGACGAGAAGCTGAACAAGGTTCTCGAAAAGCTGGCGAACGTAGGGGGGTAGATTGGAGCACGATAACGCCTTCCTTCACGCGGCCGGACTCGAGTCGATAACGGCTGTGACTTCCTCGGACCGCATTCTCGCTCACGTCGGGCACCTGACCCGCACGCTGCTCGATTCGATGAGCGGCCTCGGCCTTGATCGGAAGATCGAGCACGCCGCGCAAGCCGTGCCTGACGCGCGGGATCGGCTGAGGTACGTCGTGACGATGATGGAACAAGCCGCGGAGCGTGTCCTCGCCGCTGTTGAACTGGCCACGCCGCTTCAGCAAACGCTGGAGCAGGAGGCCGTTGCGCTCGAGACGCGATGGTCCGGGTACTTCGATGCGGCGGGCGACCGAACGGACATACGCGAATTGATCAGCGACACGCACGCATTCGTGGGCAGGCGCGTTCCGGAAGCGAGTGCGGCAACCAACCAGCACTTGCTCGAGATTTTGATGGCCCAGGGTTTTCAGGATCTGACCGGTCAGGTCATCAAGAAGCTCATGGACATCGTGCTCTTGATCGAGCAGCAACTGCTCGCGGTGCTGCTCGAGCACATATCGCCTGAGCGACGCGAACAGTTTGCCGCGAACGCGGCTGCGTTAGCGAGTTCGAATTCGCCGGAAACACTGAAAAACGGCCCGCAAATCGATCCGGAAAACAAACCTGGCGTGATGCAAGGGCAAGCCGATGTCGACGATCTGCTTGCCAGTTTAGGGTTATGAAGCGGCCGCAAACATCCGGCACTTGCGCGGCCGAGGCCTATGTCGGGCCAAGGTGTTTGCCTTCGAGTGCGGCGTTGGACCATCGGCGTCAAATCCAGCGCAGCGCCTCTGCGATAACCGGCGTTGCGCCATGGCTGACGCATTCCCCATGGGCGATCAAAAGCTGCTCGGGCTGCCAATCCAATACCGTTTGACGTGCCGCGCGCGCCGCATCGCGTGACAGAAAGCTCAGCCGCCACTCGCGCGGCGTACTGCCGTGCTGTCCGACGAGGTTGTCCAGGCGCAGCAGCGCGCCTTTCCACCCGCTGGCTGCCGTCTCGGGAAAGCGTTGGATGAGGTCGCCGAAGATCGCCGTACGCGATGCGCGATGAAAGAACACGACTTCCTCCATCGCCAACGATCCGCGGAACACCACCTGATCGATGTCGTCCGCCCAGTGTGAGTCCGCTTTATCGCCGAGTTCGGCATCGAAGCGAAGCGCTTCGAGTTTTCGAGCCAGCCCGGGGGGCGCATACAGGCGCGCCTCAGGCCAACGACGATGCCATGCGGGCAACGCGAGATGATGCAGCTTATTGGGCGAGACGATGTGGCCGACCGGCCCGATCGCCTCGAGAGCGTCGGCCAACTCCTCGGTCAACTCGATCGGCGACCATACCCAAGCTTGCCCGGAAGAAAGCCGCGCAACCGCCATTCGGGTGGGATACGGGAAGCCGTAGAACGACACAGTCGGTCCATTGGCTACGTAGAGGTTGTGCCCGAACGGAGCAAGCATGATGGAGGGGAAAGAGACGGCCGCCGTGTGCCCCTGTTAAGTGTCGAGTTGGGGAATCGAGGCGTTGTGCCCCAACGAACTGAGCGCCATGCTACCGGCTCCGAAAGCCGTGTGGGGTGCCGCGTCGGATAGGCGATCGTGTCGCATCGGTTCGTCTGCGTCGCGCGACGAGGCGACGTCCCATCGTTGCTGCGCCGGTCTACCGCGCTTGCGATAAGAGAGTTTCATCGAACGGCGCGCGGCGAACCCCTCCGAATCGACGACGGTTTTTTCTTCGAGATGCGAGTCGACGGCATTCCATTGTGAATACTCGTCAACGACGCGATCGACAGGCGCACCCACGATGCCGCCAAAAAAAGTCGTCAGGATCACGACGACGGCGTGCGCTAGCTTGCCGAAATTCGGTTGGGTGTCCCCGTTTCTCATCATGCGCCCCCGTACGTGATGTCGTCCCTCGTCGACCGTCCCTCAAATCTCAGGTGGTATCCGGCGGGAGGCTGTATTGGCTCTCAGGCTTCGAATCGAAGGTTTCCATAATAAACAAGTCCGAGCCATTCGGAGTATCCCCTGGTTATGCGCATCGATCCGGCGGTCACCTAGTCAGCGGGCGCGCTGCCGTGCACCGATAGCGGCGAGCCGCCCTCGACACTCGACAACTCGACGATCTCCGCGGTGATCTGCTCTTGTCGCAATCGATGGTAGTCGGCCGTGAGGCGCTCCGAGGTGTCCTCGATATTGCGCCGGGCAGCGATCATCGCGCGCATGCGTGCCTCGTTTTCGGCGGCGAAAGACAGCACGATCGCTTCGCACACTTGGGTGTAAACATATTCCTCGGCGAGCCTTTCCAACAGTTGGCGCGCCGGAAGGTTGACGATCGGCGGGTACGGGCGCCTCGCCGGCTCGAATCGCCGGAAATCGAATGGCAGTAGAGAAGTCGTGACGACCGTGGCGCCGCTCTGGGGTTCGGGTGCCCCGTGCACGAGGGTAACGTGCGATACGTTGCCGTCTTGCAGGCGCTGATATAACGCGTCGATGACGCTGCCTGCAAGCTCCGGGACCGCGTCGGCGTGAACGACCATTTCGGCCGACCAACTCAGCGGATAACCGAATTCGCCGGCAACGCGCCGGGCTCGATCGCCGATCACGAAATATTCGATGTCGCCGGCCGCCGCCGTTTGCGCCGCCTGCATCACGCGTTGGTTGAACGTGCCGACGAATCCCTGCTCGGTGCCGATGACGATCCGGATCGCCGACCCGGTCGTTGGCGGCAACGTCGCGGGTTCTCGCTCGCCGGGTAGGGGGAGTGTCAGCGCGTCGGCGATAGCGGCCCCGATTTGGTCGGCGCATGCCCGGATGCCCGGAACGCGCGCGAGTGCTTCGCGGGTGCGTGCGGCCGAGATGCCGCGCATGGCGGTCACCACCGATGCGAGTTCACCGACCGTGCCCAGACGCGCTTGAACCTCGCCAAGCTGATTGCTCATCGGCTAATCCTGAATGACGGCAGGCCGCGGCACGAGGTCCCGCACGATTCGAACGAGCATCGATCGATCGTCGGGCGACAGTTCGGCGCCGGCCCGCAAGGATGGGCCCAGCTTGGCCGCGACGCCGGTGGCGTCGAGGCGGGCGGGCAGCGCATCGCGTACCGCCGCGACGTCCCTGGGTGCGCAAGCGTCGAACGCGCCTTCGGAGAGCGCCAGAAGCAGCGCTATTTCTCCGGCTGGTCTAAGCGGCGCGAACCGCGGCTGCGCAATCAAAGCCCGGATGCGCTCGCCACGAGCGATTTGCGCCTTCACGCGGGCGTCGTTTAAGCCGCCGAACCGGGTGAACATCTCCAGTTCGAGAAACTGCGCGTAATCGAGCCGTAATCTCCCCGACGCGGCACGCAACGCCGCGGTTTGCGCCTTACCGCCGACCCGGCTCACGCTGAGCCCGACATCGATGGCGGGGCGCTGGTTCGCAGCGAACAAGTGCGCGTCCAACACGATTTGCCCATCGGCAATCGAAATCAGATTCGTGGGGATGTAGGCGGCTAGGTTTCCCGCGTCGGTTTCCGCGATCGGCATGGCCGTCAGCGAGCCGCCGCCGCGCTCGGGGGAGAGCTTGGCCGCGCGTTCGAGAAGCCGCGCGTGCAGGTAGAAGATGTCGCCCGGGTAAGCCTCGCGCCCGGGCGGCGCGCGCGTGAGCAGCGAAAGCTCGCGGTGCGTGGCCGCATGCTTGGTCAAATCGTCGACGACGACGAGTGCATGCTCGCCGCGATCCCTAAAGTACTCGGCGATGCTGAACCCCGCAAACGGCGCGATCCATTGGAGCCCGGGGGGATCGGCCGCCGACGCGACGACGAACACGCATCGTTCGGGCGCGCCGTGCTTCCGGACGGCGTCGATCACGCGCTCGACGGCTGTCGCGCGTTGGCCGATCGCCACGTACACGCAAACGACATCGGAATGCTTCTGATTGACGATCGTATCGATTGCAATCGACGTCTTCCCGGTGGCGCGATCGCCGATGATCAGCTCGCGCTGCCCCCGCCCGATCGCAAACAAAGCATCGATGAGCAAGATGCCGGTTTCGACGGGTTCGCTGACGAGCGCGCGTTCGATGATCGCCGGAGCAGGGCGCTCGATTGGAAGCGATGCCGTGCATGCAACGGGTTGGCCGCGATCGAGCGGTCTGCCGAGCGGGTCGACGATGCGCCCGAGCATGTTCGGGCCGACGGGCACCTCGACCACGCGTCCCGTTCCCGAAACGCGGGCGCCCGCCGCGATACCTTCGCCGCTATCGAGCAGCACGCAACTCAGCACATCGATATCGAGTTCGAGCGCGAAGCCGTACTGGCCGCCCTCGAATTGCAGCAGCTCGTTCAGGCGCACGTGCGGCAGTCCACTGACTCGAGCGATGCCGTCCGCAACGTGTTCGACGCGTCCGACGACCTCCGCTTGCGGCGCAAGGCGCAGCTTGTCCAGCGCGGCTCTGCCGCGAGCGAGCCAAGCGTCTTCGCCTCGATCGCGGGCGTCAATCGTGGTCATGGGACAGCAGTTCTGCTTTGAGTGTTTCTAAATCGTGTCGAAAGCTGTTTCGCACGACGACATGCGGCGCGACGAGTTCGAGGCCTGCGATCAAGCCAGGATCGACCTCGGGTTGCCATTGCGTCTCGCGGCCTATTGCATCGGCGAGCGCGGCGCGGCATTGGGCGAATTCATCATCCCTCAGCGGCCGCGGGATCATCAAATGCAATGGGTCGGACTGCCCGCCGAGCTGCCGGCGCACGTCATCCGGTAGTGCGCTTACCGCATCGGCGAGCGGACCGACGAATCCCTCGACGAGCGCGCTCGAAGGCAGCCGGGAAAGCAGACGAGAAGCGATTTCGACTGCAAACTCGGTCGCTCGCGCCGCATTCTCGCGCGCCGCTTTCTCCCGCATCCGCTCGATTTCGTCCGCGGCCGAGGCGCGCATCGCGTCCGCTTCGGTCCGAGCGGCAGCGGCTTGGGACGCTCTGAGCTGTTCGGCCTCGCTCGTTATTTCGCCTAGCCGCTGCAGCCTGACGGCATCCAGTGCGGCCGTTTGCTCGGCAGCTTGCTTGCGCTCGCGTTCGGCAGCCTCGCGCGCCGCGGCCGCGTCTTGCATCAACGCGGCGGCGGCCTGTTGGCGCTGCGCCATGATCTTGGAAACCGGCTTGAACAAAAAGCGCGACAACAGCCACACGAGCACCAGCACGTTGACGGTCTGGAAGGCGAGTGTCCACCAGTCGATCCGCATATCGAGCGGCCTATTTCGCGAACGGGTTGGCGAACAGGACGAGCAGGGCGATGACGAGGCAATAAATCGCCATCGTCTCGATCATCGCGAGACCGACGAACAACGTGCGCGAGATGGTGCCGGCCGATTCGGGCTGACGGGCCAACGCGTCCATCGCGGCCGCGACGGCTCGCCCCTCGGCCAATGCGGGGCCGATTGCGCCGAACGAGACGGCGATCGCTGCCGCGACGATGCTCGTCAGTTGGATCCAGTTGGTCATGATGCTCCTTGTCGCGGATGCGGCGCTGTTTCGCCTCGATCGCCGAGTGCCGCGCCGATGAATACCGCGGCGAGCACCGTGAATATGTAGGCCTGAACCGCGCCTGTAAGCAGGTCGAGCGCCATCAGGGGAATCGGCACGAGCAAGCCGGCCAGGGACAGGACGATACCGATCACGAACACGCCGCTCATGACGTTGCCGAACAGGCGAACCACCAATGAGAATGTACGCGTGATTTGTTCGATCAAATTGAGCGGGATCATGATCCATGTCGGCTCGGCGAACGTTGCGAGGTAGCGAACCATGCCGCGTTCGCGGATGCCGCAAACGATGCTCGACCCCAGTACCACGGCGGCTAGGGCAGCGTCGGTTTCCAAGTGCGCGGTGGGCGGCTCCACGCCGGGAATCATGCCCGACCAATTGCAGACAAGGATGATGACGAACAGCGTTCCGATCAGGGGCCGGTAAGGCGCCGGATCGGTCTGCATCGTGTCCCGGATCTGATCGTCGAGCGAGGTCACGAGCAGCTCCAACAACACCTGAAATTTCGTGGGAATCAGTGCGAGACGCCTTTGCGCCCACCAGGCGCCGCCGACGATGGCGATCATGATGATCCACGTCGTCACCACTGGCGCCGAGATCGATACGAAGCCGATGCGCAGCAACGGCTCGGTGGCGAGCGGGGAATGAATCACGGCGCGTGCCTCGAGAAGCGCACCGCCACATGGCGGGCGATGACCACCCCGCCAAGCCCGGCGAGCAGCGCTGCGGGTCCGAGGCGCGCTAGACCGTAGAGGACGAGGCCGAGCGCACCGAATCGAACCATTTGTAAGGCGATCGCGACGCCGATGGCGTGACGCGCGTAGGAGCGCGCGTTCATATGCAGCGTGCCGAAATACGCGGCCCCGGCGCCGCATCCGACAACGGCGCCGGCGGCGATCTGAGCGGCAATCGATGATGCCGAGACGATCGTCATGGTTCAGTCCTTCATTGTTTGGCGGTGCATCCAGCGCCATGCGAGCCACAAACCGAGCGCCGCGCCGGCCATCAGCAAAGGCGCGGAAAAGAACACACCGGTGCCGAAACGGCGATCGAGCCAATGGCCGAACCACAAAGCGAGCAGGGTGGGGATGACGACCATCCAACCGAGAATGCCGATCTGTCCGAGCCTGACGCCGAGCGAGGGTTCCGGTACCTCCTTTGCCCGTTGGTCGCGACGCACTGCCTGCCGAACGGTGTGCTCGAGAAGACGGGCGCCGCGATCGGGGACCGGGCCGTTGGTGCCGGGCTTGTCGGGCGGTGCTTGCCGATGCTCATCGCCCATGTCCATCACCCAGGCTCGCACCGTCCGTGCGTCCGGCCATGTCTGGCTGACGCGGCCGCAGGTACGTCAAGATCTGACGAATCGCTCGCGCATTCAGGCGGGTCTGCTCGACTCGCGCTCGGCGTACCGCGTCGGCGCGGGCTTCCTTCGTTGCGAGCACGCGCGCTTCGAGTGTCTCGAGCGCATCGCCGAGCTCGCCTTCGCGACACGCTATCCCGACATAATTTCCCTCGACGACGCGCAGAACGCCGCGACTGACCGCGCAAAACCGCACGCGGCCGTCGGCGGTGCGCCAACGCACTACGCAGGGCGCCAGCACGGTCAAAAAGTCCGCGTGGCCGGGCAGGATGCCGAAGCTCCCGGTCATGTCTTCCGCGCGCAATGCGACGACGTCCGGACAATCGACCAACATCTCGGCGGGCGTCGCGATCGTCAATCGAAGCGTTTCGCTCATGTCGCGCCTCGTTCGAGCGCACGCGCCTCGTCCAACGTGCCGACCATATAGAGCGACTTCTCGTGCCACGAATCGCATTCGCCGTCGAGGATGGCCTTGCATCCGGCGAGTGTGTCGGCGACCGCGACGGAGCGCCCGGGGACGCCGGTGAAGGCCTCGGTGACGGCAAACGGCTGCGTGAGAAATCGTTGCAGCTTGCGCGCCCGGCCGGCGATACGGCGGTCTTCCGCTGCCAACTCTTCGATACCGAGCAACGAGATGACGTCTTGCAACTCGCGGTAGTGTTCGATGGTGCGCCGCACCTCGGTTGCGATCGCGACGTGCTCTGCTCCGACGACGAGCGGGTCGAGCAAAATCGACGACGACGCGATCGGGTCGATGGCCGGATACATGCCCTCGGCGGCCATCGCTCGCGAGAGGACGATCATGCTGTCGACATGCGCGGCAATCGTCGTGACCGCCGGGTCCGTAAAGTCGTCCGCCGGCACGTAGACGGCTTCGATGGCCGTGATCGACACGCTGTCGACCGAGACGATGCGTTCTTGCAGAGCGGCCACTTCGGTTGCCAGGGTCGGTTGATAACCGACGCGCGAGGGCAGACGCCCCAGCAGGCCCGACACTTCGGCGCCTGCCTGGACGAACCGAAAGACGTTGTCCATGAGCAGCAAAACGTCCTGGCGCCGTTCGTCGCGAAAGTATTCGGCGATGGTCAATGCCGTCAACGGCACGCGCCAGCGGGCGCCGGGCGGCTCGTTCATTTGGCCGTATACGAGCACGGTTCGCGCGAGTACCCCCGAATCGTGCATGTCCAGCAGCAATTCGTGCCCCTCCCTCGACCGTTCGCCCACGCCGGCGAACACCGATATGCCGTGGTAGTGCTCGACCATTGCGTGGATCAGTTCCATGACGAGAACCGTCTTGCCGACGCCCGCGCCACCGAACATCGCGGCTTTGCCGCCGCGGGCCAGCGGGGCAAGCAGGTCGATGACCTTGATGCCGGTCGTGAAGATACCCGTCGCGGCGTCCTGCGCCGATAAAGCCGGAGGCTGCTTGTGAATGGGACGTCGCGGGACGTCGGCGGCAACCGCTTCGCCGCGATCGCCCGGCGTGCCCATCGCATCGATGAGACGCCCCAGCATGGATTCGCCTACCGGAACGGCGATGGGTTCGCCCGATGCCTGCGCCCGCGCGCCTCTCGATAGTCCGCTCGTCGACTGCATGGCAAGCGCCCGCACGGTTCGGTCATCGAGATGCGCTTGCACTTCGGCGATGATCGCTGGGCCCGGTTCGTTTTCAATCGAAAGCGAAGTGTCCAAAGGCGGAAGCGCACCGGCTGCGAACGTCAGGTCGACGACCGCTCCACGCACGGCAACGACTTTGCCCCGAAGAGTGGAATTATTGTCCGGAGCGCTGATCGATTCGGCTTGCATGAGTCGTCGCTCGTACTCGTGCCACGGTTGAAAGGTCTGCGAAACATTCGAATATGTATCGCAATACGCTTTACGCCGAGTTGATCGTGATCAAGCGAGTTCGTGGATTCAGCGCGACTATGCAACGCTTATCGCGGGCGCGTATTGCGCTCGATGGCCATGACTGTTAGCAGCAACGTCAGCGTTGCGGCAATGCCGAGCAGTGTGCCCATCGCATTACGATAGCCGGCGAGTTGTTCCGCGGCGCGCTTTTGGGCGTCGGCGATTTCGGTGACGCGGTCGATAGCCATGCGCGCATATTCGCTCATGGCGGCGGCGACATAGCGCTGTCGGTTGTCCCACTCCCACGAGGCCGTGTGCTCGTTTGCTGCGTTGATTACCTTGGTCAAGCCCGCGAC
This sequence comes from Trinickia dabaoshanensis, assembly GCF_002879885.1. Taxonomy (GTDB): domain Bacteria; phylum Pseudomonadota; class Gammaproteobacteria; order Burkholderiales; family Burkholderiaceae; genus Trinickia; species Trinickia dabaoshanensis. The sequence goes on along the minus strand of NZ_PNYA01000016.1, from coordinate 38,161 downwards.
GAAATCGCGACGATCGCGCGCGGGAATATCATCGAGCCATGCGTTTAAAATCCGTTGGCTCGTCGCGTCGCGGGTCAAGACCGCCACCAGCGGTTTGGGGATTTGAATGCCGGCGGCGTTGGGCACTTCGTAACCGGGGCCTGCTGCGCTCGAAGAGCCATCGTTCTCCGATTGCGTACCGGGTATATCGGCGAGGACGGTGGCGACCGATACGGGTACGATGTCCTTCGCCTGGTTGCCCCCGGCACCACGCGCAATCATGCTGATTCCGACGAATAGCATTGAAACGATCGCACCAACGAGCAGCACCCGGCACACCATTGCCGCGATACTGAAAAACACGTGCCTCTCGGCGTTTGCAGTCATTTTTGGGTCCCCGTTTATTCGTTCGCCGCACCCGGGTGGCCGTCATAAGCCGATGAAGTAGACGCTTACGTCGACATCGCTGGCCCACGCGCGAACATCCTCGATGTCGGCGAACTCCAGCGCTTCCCCCTGGTGGAGGCAGCAAAAGCCATCCGCCGTTCCGTATGCGATCACCCACTCGGGCTCACGCTCTTGCTCGATAGCATTGTGCACGGCAGCCTTGACTGCAGTCCAATGCAGTGTGCTGTCGACCCAGTGACGAGCTTTGTCCACCCATTCGATATGCCTCATCCGACGCTCCTCGTTTCAGCAATTACCGCGCGTCTGTCAGTGCTTACCCGGAAAGATCCTGATGCTGCTCGCGACGGAATCGGCGACGTGCTCCTTCGCTATGACGCCCAGCACGCGCACAGGTGAGTCGGGATCGTCCCGCTCCACGACTACCGCCATGGCCGCGTTTTGCTTCCAAAGCCGTGAGATGACTCTAAAGGCGATTTCATGCTGCGTCACGACGATGAAATTGCGCTGAGCCAATTCCGCGAGCGTGATATCGGATTCCGCCTGATTCACTGCGCGCCGCAGCCCGATATTGATGCGTAACACGCCGAAGATTCTGTCATCCCTCGTGACGACGACATGACGAAACGATAGGCCCTCGGAGCGCGGCAGGATCTCGCGAAACGGTGTGGCTCGATCCAGTACCAGCACGTCGGTTTCCATGACCTGTCCCGCCTCCTGGACGAGGAACATATTGGCGTGGAGCGCATTCGGAATGGCATGTCCCCGGCGACGAAGCTTGAGCGTATAGATGCTCTCCGCCGACAGCAGGCGGCGCACGCCTAGGCTCACTGCGACTGCAATGATCATCGGCAACACGATGTCGTAGTCGCGCGTCATTTCGAAGATCATGGCGACTGCCGTCATGGCCGCCCCGGTACCGCCGCCCACCATGGCGCCCATGCCGACCATCGCGAAAGCCGGTGCGCTGATGGGAGCGCCGGGCACGGCCGCCGAGATGAGGGACGCAATCGCGGCGCCAAGCATGGCGCCGATGAACAGTGATGGGGAGAACACGCCTCCCGACGAACCTGATCCGAGACTAACCGATGTAGCAAACAGCTTGCTTACGGCCAGTAGCAGCAGGAACGCCCCGCCTTGCAATTGGCCATATAGCGTTGCTTGGATCGACGCGTAGCCTACGCCCTCCACGTAGTAGTGGCCGGCGTTGCGCCACAAGACATACATCAGCACCCCGACGAGTAGCATCCCCGAAGCGTGTCGCAGGTAGCGGTTCGGCATGCGGTCGAAGGCATCTTCGGCCCAATGCAGCGTGCGTATCAGTGCTGCGGCCGCAACGCCCGTCAGTGCGCCGAGCACCGCGTAAAGCGCTAGGGTCAGTACGCTGCTCAACTGGCTGGGGATGGCGCCGAGTTGCGCGGGAACCTGGAATGCGGCCTCCTCTCCGAAGAACAGGCGACCGATGAACGTCGCAGTGCCGGTCGCGAGCACGACGGGCAAGAATGTGTCCACGCTGATCTCGGGCATCATCAGCTCGGTCGCGAACAACACCCCGCCGATAGGCGTGTTGAAGGTCGCTGCAATGCCGGCGCCCGCGCCGGCAGCCTCCTTTCGCCTCGGGGGCAAAGTTCTCGACGATCCAGGTGACGAGCAACCCGCCTACCACCGGGACGAGGATGACAAGTGCTCCCCAGGGTGACGCCGGTGTGAAATGGCTAGCGTCGTACGCAAGCGAGACTTGGCGAAGAAAAAGCAGGTTGTGGACGAATCCGATCAACGCTCTGAACACGACCGCGCCAAGACCTGTAATGCATCCGACAGCTAGTGCGAGCATGAGCAGCCAAAACAAACCGAGCGGTTCGGGCGATTCGTCGTCCGAGGGCGCTGCCGGAACGGGTTGAATGGGCGCGACGCGTATTTGGCGCCGGGTGCCGTGGGTCGCTTCGTTGGGATTGGTTGACTCGCCCGTCATGATTTGACGCCTCCGTCGCGCACGTTCGCCCCGTAGGAGGGGGCTTTCCATAGTAGGACAGCGGCGCGCGATCATTGTCCGCGATCGTGACGGCTTTTGATACTCCCGAGCGGGTAGCGGTCGGCCAAGTGTTCCAGGCGGCTCCGGTCGATGGACGCGACCGAAGCCACCCGGACCGGCGTAAGCTTCGAGTTCCTTCCATCGACCATCGCGAGCATCGCCCATGTTTGAACTTCGACTCGCCGTCCCTTCGGACACGCCGGCTCTCGAGGCGCTCATTCGGCGCTCCGGCGTGGCATTGAGCGCCGGCTTCTACACGCCCGAGCAGGCGCAGGCCATTACGCGGCACGTATTCGGTGTAGATAGCCAACTCGTGGAGGACGGCACCTATTTCGTGGTGGAGCACCTTGGGTCTCCCGTGGCTTGCGGCGGATGGAGCAAGCGGCGGACGTTGTTCGGCGGGGATAGGGCGAAGTCCGGGCCGGACCCGCTGCTCGATCCTGCCGTGGAACCGGCGCGCATCCGTGCGTTCTTCGTGGAGCCGTCGATGGCGCGCCGGGGGCTGGGTAGGCTGCTCATGGACCGCTGCACCGCAGAGGCCTTGCGGGCAGGGTTTCGATCGATGGAGCTCGTGGCGACCCTTCCCGGTGAGCCGCTGTACCTCGCCTCGGGCTTCACGGTGCTGGAGCGCTTCGAGTTGTCTCTGCCACCGGATATCCGCGTGCCGGTGACGCGCATGGGGCGGACGTTGTCTTCGGGTTGCTAAGCCTTCTCCGCAGGCATGTTCGAATGGTCAGATACGATAAAAGACGTTTTATTGGTAATTAACCATTTTTTATCTATTGCGTGAAGTATCAAATGGTCTATGAATGACTTGTTGCCGATTCTGACGCGGACGGTCGCGGCAGATAGATGTGCGCAAATGTGATCGATGCCGATGATTCCCTCGTCTCGCGGTGCTCTCATCGACAATGGGCTGGGGCGTCCGTAGATGAGCGTTCGATAGTCTTTGGTCGTCATCGACTGGAAAACGTCGTCGTGCAGCCATTGAATCAAGCATTGCGAATGAAAGACGCTGTCGAAATTTCGGCTGGTCGGATCGTAGGCGAGATTGAAATAGTCATTGATGAGTGATGCCACTTCGAGTGTTTGGCTCATTCTTGCTCCCGCTCCATGAAATTTGGGTGATCTGTATAGTGGTGTCTCTTGCCACGTTGCACCACTGCGAATTGGGCATTCCTGCTATGACGGAAACGCATCGATGATGGAAGAGCTTGACGGAGGGCTGGTGGGCGGTTTGATTGCGCTGGCAGCGGTAGCCGAGACGCAAAGCTTTGGACGTGCCGCTGAGCGGCTAGGAAAGACGCAGCCGGCTGTGAGCAGGGCTGTCGCTCGACTCGAAGAGCGGCTCGGGGCGCGGCTCGTGAATCGAACGAGCCGCCACGTCGAGATCACGGAATCGGGCCACGACCTACTGATGCGAGTGCTACCGCATCTGCAAGGGATCGACGAGGCGACGACCGAGGCTGCGGAGCGCAGCGCCTCGGTCCGCGGAACGCTGCGTGTGGCATGCGATGCCTTGTTTTCTCGCTTGGTTTTGGCGCCGCGGCTGGCCGCATTTCTCAACGAAAACCCGTCTTTACAACTGAAGCTGGAGACCAGACCCCAGCTTCCGGACTTGGTGAGCGAGGGATTCGATCTCGCCGTGCGCTTCGGGATGCCCTCGTTGCCGACGCTGGTTTGCCGCCGATTACTGAGCGCCCGCGTGTTGACGGTTGCCGCGCCGTCCTACCTGGCGCGGCGCGGACGCCCGAAGCATCCGAACGAACTGCTCGAGCGTAATCACGAATGTATATTGGCCATCGATCCATCAACGGGTAGACCGTTCGAATGGGCGTTTTGGAAAGGAAAACAGAAGATCGTCGTCGACGTTCGGGGTAACTTGACGGTGACGGACGCGGGCACCAAGCTGGGTGCCTGCGTGGCCGGCTACGGGATTGCTCAACTGATTGATATTGGCCTCGATGAGTATGTTGACGATGGACGGCTCGAGGTCTTGTTTCCAGAATGGCCCGACGAAGTGTTCCCTTTGTATGCCTATTACCCCAGCAGAAATCATGTCCCTCGAAAGGTGCGCGCGTTTATCGATTTCATCGCCGGCGGAATGAGTCAGCGCAGCGGTTGCGTCGCTTCACGCGCGGACTACTTGGCGAGCAACCCGCTTTCGATAGCGGCCGGCGAGAACTCGAACGCAATCGAAGAATCCGGCCGCACGAGCGCTTGATCTTTGCCGCGGTAATCCAAATTCGAAAGAATGTCGCGTATCAAGTTCAGGCGCGCTAGCCTCTTGTCATCGCCAAGAACGATGCGCCACGGTGCGTCGGCAGTATGCGTACGCAGCAGCATCGCATTTCTCGCCTTCGAATACGCTTTCCAGTGTTTCACCGCAACCTCGTCGATCGGGCTCGTTTTCCACTGCTTGAGAGGATCGCGCTTGCGGTCGGCGAGCCGTGCCGTCTGTTCGCTTCGTGAAATATCGAGGTAGTACTTCAGCAACCGGATACCGGAGTCGACCAGCATCCCTTCGAATCGCGGCGTCGATTGCAGAAACTCTTCCACTTGCTCCGGCGTGCAAAATCCCATCACGTTTTCCACGCCCGCTCGGTTATACCAACTTCGGTTGAAGAGCACGAGTTCTTCGGCAACCGGAAGGTGGGGGACGTATCGCTGGAAGTACCACGCGCCGAGGTCTCTATCGGACGGCCGCCCGAGCGCAACCACGCGCGTATCGCGCGGGCTCAGGTGTTCGACGATTCGTTTGATCGCGCCGTCTTTGCCCGCAGCGTCCCGTCCTTCGAGCAACACGAGAATCTTGTCTTTGCAAGCGATGAAATGACGCTGCAGCTTGACTAGTTCGATCTGCAGGTCGCGGAGCTGACGTTCGTATGTGTCTTGTGTGAGCGCTTCGTGAACCGTCGGCGAATGCTCGTCGGAGGAACGGCGCCGGGCATCGGGTGCCCGCGCGGCTTTCGCTTTGTGGCTCATGGTTTCACCTAAGCACGAGCGCGATCGGATTCGGAGCGCGATTGCTCCGGCTTGGAAAAATGCTAGAGGACCGGGGGCGAGTGTGCATTGACGCCGATCAACCGGCCGTCGGAATCCGCGCATGCCATGCAAACCTCGCGGGCATGATGTCTCTCTACGAGCAATGGGCGTTGATTGTCTGCATGGACTAGTCACGCCCAATCTTGCCAAAACGGCAACGATTTCGGACGCACGCCGCAGGGCGCCAACCGCAGGGGCTAAAGTGAATTTCGATAAGGCGGGCGACGTCTTTTGCCGTCGCGTAGCCGCATAACGATGCGAAAGAGCGCCGGACCCTACAATCCACTGAGCCGCAGGCGCTGACGCTCAGCAAAGGAAACGCAGTGAGAAAGACAATCGTCGGCCTCGACGCGATGCGCTTCGTGCTCGCCGTCTACCTCATGGTGTTCCATACGATTCACGCGTATCCGCAGGCGGGCGACCTGCCGCTCATCTGGCTTACCGATCTGGGCGGGTTTTCCACGAGTAGTTTCTTCATTCTCTCGGGTTTCATTCTTACGCACGTCTACATCGAGCGAGGCGCCGGGTTGCGTGGCAGCACGCGCGACTTCCTCGTCAAAAGGCTGTCGGAAATCTATCCGATTCACTTCATCGGATTGCTTTTATTCGTTCTCGTGCTGGCGCTGAGCACCCGGTCGTTCCATTCGTTTTTCCTGCCGTCTCTCGGGCGGGAAGATCGGCAGATCGTTCAACTCGGTACCGGACCGGCGGTATTGAACTGGCTGCTGAACATTTCGATGCTCCAGGTATGGTACGCGCGCTACTCGTCGATCAACCCGCCGTCCTGGTCGTTGAGTTGCCTGCTGTTTTTCTATTTCTGTTTTCCGGTGCTGGCTCCCCGGCTAGCCACCATGCGTCATCGCGCGATCGCGCTCATCGCCGTGTGGCTTTTGTACCTCGTTCCGCCCGTTACGGTCGTGCTGATCGGGGCGTATGGATCGACCGCCGTCGGTACGGTGGAGCACAACCCCATCCTGCGCATCCCCGAATTCATGAGCGGCATCCTGCTATACAGTCTCTATTCATCCGGACGTTTGAAGTGGATGCTCGGCACTCGTTGGCGCAAGGCGGTCGCGGCGGGATTCGTTTTGGTGTCGTTCGCGCTGGCATCGTATCTGACCGCAACCGGGCCGCTCTTTTTCCTCTATGTCGTGCACAACGGTGCGTTGATGCCAGCGGAGTTGACGCTCGTTGTGCTATGCGCCGATGCCGTCGTACCACGCTGTGCGCATCGCACCGTCTCGCGGCTCGGGAACGCCGCGCTTTCTATCTTCGGCATACACGGCGCTCTGTTTGCCGTGGCTATCAAAGCGTTGAAGTTGACGGCCATCCATGAGTCCATATGGCGATGTGCGTCGCATTTTTCCGCCTGCGCGGCAAGCGTGAAAGGACTGGACCCATCGATGGCTACCTATCCGCTGTACCTGGTCCTCACGGTGATCGTGGCCGTACTCTTTCAAGAGCGCTGTTTCGTTCCGATCCGTAGCGCGATTCGGCGGGCGTTGTTGAAGCACGATACGCGTCCCGCGCACCGCCCTTGGATAGCGAACGTGTGAGCGGGCGGGCCCTGATCGTCGCCCACGGCGATCTTGATTTGTTCGATATTTCGATTATTATGGAAATGTCGAAACCAAAATCTGTGGGAACAACCATGAAACGTCTGCACGTCCATTTGGCCGTCGAGGACCTGGCCGCCAGCGTCCGCTTTTACTCGGCGCTTTTCGCGAGCGAGCCGACCGTTAGCAAGCCCGACTACGCGAAGTGGATGCTCGACGATCCGCGCGTCAATTTCGCGATTTCGCAGCGCGGTGCCGAGCCGGGGCTCGACCATTTGGGCATTCAGGTGGAGAGCGAGGCGGAATTGGCCGAGATGCACGCTCGCCTCGAAAGCGCTGCGATGCCAGTAGATGCGCAGCCCGGTACGGCGTGTTGCTATGCCCGGTCGGACAAGTACTGGACCGTCGATCCGCAAGGCATCGCGTGGGAGTCCTATCACACGTTGTCCGCTATCCCCACGTTCGGCGAGCCGCACCGGACGCCGTCGACGGAGGCGGTGTCCGAAGCCGCGGTATGTTGCGGATCATCGCGCGCGGAGCAGGCCGGGCGTCCGGTCAAGTCTTCGTCATCGTGCTGCTGAGTGTGCTGAGTCTCGATCGCGGCGGACGGGCAGATAGTGCTGGGGCCGAGCCAGGCCTTCCTCGCCGCGCACGCGCCGGGTGGCGGGCTAGACTTACCCCTTCCCGCCACCTACGACGAACATGGTTTGCATCCCGTCGTGGTAATGTCCCGGCTCATTGCAAAAAACGACATATCGTCCTTTGCCGAGGATGAATTGAGCCGTGACGGTCTCGCGCGGGCGAAGGTCTTCAATGCCCTGCAAACCCTTAACCTCGTCTTCCCGCACTTGTTGCGTCTTCTGATCGTAAGGCAGCGCGTCGTCGGCTTTGGTCCACTTCGCGAACAGAAACTCATGCACGGTATTGCCTGATTCGTTCTCGACGGTGAACTCCACAGGGCCCGATGGAATAGTCGCCGGGCTCAGCGTTAGCGACATGTGTCCGTTTTTTCCGTCCGAGAGCTTGACGACGACTTTTGTCGGCTCGCTCGCCAGCGCGAGCGACGAAGCCAGTGAAATTGCTGCCGTGAAAAGCAGCGCATGCGACGATTTCGACATGACTCATTCCTCCGTTGCTTCGTTTTATCCAGGAGGCGCAATGGCGATGTGTCAACCGTCAACGGTGGCCGTACACAGCGGCAATTGCACAAGCGCGGATCGTGGACGTCGCGATCCGGACCTCTCCGGTTTCGGCGGCTGCAAGGCTATGACGGACAGCCGTTCGAACCGGAGGGTGACACAGTCAGCTTAAGGTTTGGTTAACGGCCAGGCTCTCTACCGTACTTCGGCGCGTTCGTCCACGCGTTGGGCCGCATCGTGGGGTCGCAAGTCTCGTCGTGCGACCGGTTAATGGCCGGCGCAATCCTCGCGTCGCGCAACGCTGCCGCGACAGCGATTCATCTCGTCCAGAGCACGGCGTGGGAATTACCGTTCGCTGTCAGCGCATCTCCAACCACGTCTCCCTTGTCGTTGATACCGAGCGCTTCGCTGAAAACTCCACCGGGCAGCGTGCCAAGATCGTGCATCGCACCGTTCGAATACAAAAATGCGTGGTTGGCCGCCCCGGAGTTGTCCGCGACGCCAACGATATCGCCGCGCTCGTTGATCCCCATCGCGACGCTGTACGTGCCGCCAGGAAGCGTTCCGAGGTCGATCATCTGCCCTTGTCGATACAGGAAAGCGTGCTGTGCTCCGGTGGCGTCGTCCGCGTAGCCGACGATTTCACCCGTGTTGTTCGTGGCCAACGCTTGACTGAATGTCCCGCCGGGAAGCGTTCCGAGGTTGTTCATGACTCCGTTGCCATAGGAAAACGCAAGCGTGGTGTACGGCGCGACGGTCACGATGTTCGAGTAACCGACAACCCGTCCGCGGTTGCTGATCCCCGTTGCCTCGCTGGTGTCGCCCCCGGGCAGGGTCCCCAAGTCGCTCATGACCCCGTTCTCGAACAGAAATGCGTGCTGCGGCCCACTGGCGGAATCGGCGAAACCGACGATCTGGCCGCGATTGTCGATCCCGGACGCTTGGCTCCCTAGGCCGCCCGCCAACGTACCCAGATCCGTCATGACCCCTTTGTCGTAAATGAATGCGTGGCGCGGGCCGGCGAGTCCGCGCGGGGTCGAGAAGCCGACGATTTGGCCGCGATCGTTGATCGCCGTAGCCTGGCTGACGGTGCCCCCGGGCAGGGCGCCGAGATCGGTCATGACGCCTTTGTCGACCACGAACGCGTGAAATTGCCGATGAGGCGGGCTAAACGGGATGACCCCGGTTGTTGCAATGGAGTAGTTGGAATAGCCGGCAACCTGGCCACGATTGTTGATGGCGGTAGCATAGCTATTGGGCCCGCTCGGCAACGTGCCCAAGTCGTGGATGGTGAGGTTTTGAGCGATAGCCGGCGCAGATGCGGCGGCGGCCAACACAGCAAACACAGTCAGCATGCGGGCAACATAGCGCGTGACGGATTCCAGCGATGGTGTCGAGATGGCAGGCGGAGAATCGGGCAAGCCGAGATAGACCGCAAATCCTAAGCGAGCAGCCATTTGTAAGCTCCTTGGTCGTGAGCACACTGTGGAATCCCCTGTTTTCAGGACGATGCAATCGACGGGTCGTGTCCGATCCGATCCAGTCCAATGGTCGTTCGCCATCCTGCGAACACGAGGTAATGGGGCTTAAACCGGAGCAGCTAATGCGAGCAACATGCCAGCATCGGCGGCAAGGGGGAGAGCGCGGTGCCACTGCTCATTCGAGCCGCGGTTTCCCGCGAGAAACGCAGGTTTTGTTTCAGTTCTGAAACACCGAGGCGTACACAGTCGATCGATGCTCGTATCGCGCTGCCATTAACGCAAACGAGGATGGAAGTTTGTTCATGTCGAGCTCTGTCGTTGGCCGATTTCGGCGGCGTGGCACCAGCCAATGGTGGGCGCCGTCGGCTCGAGAATAGGTGGTTATCGGCCTACCAGACGAATTGCTTTGGTGTCCCGTTTACGGCGAATTTCATGCCCGATCGCGGAGGTCGCGGATGTACTTTCCCGGTGCGCAGCCCATGACTCGCTTGAAAGCAGCGCCGAACGCGCTTTCCGATTCGTAACCGACAGCCGGCGCGACGACGGATATCGTGTCACGGCCTTTGGCCAGCCGGTCGGCGGCAACCAGCATTCGCCACTGCGTCAGATACTCGAGCGCGGGCATCCCTACGCTGGCCTTGAAGTGAGCGGCAAAGCCAGAGCGCGACATGCCACCCTCCCGGGCGAGGCTCTCGAGCGTCCATCGGTGCCCGGGCCGGGCGTGCATTGCACTCAGGACCGCATTCATCCGAGTATCGGCCAGCGCAAGCAGCCAACCCGGGCCGGTCGTTGCCGCGTGTGAGAGGTGCAGCCTCAGCGCATCCACGAGCAGCGTCTGCGCGACATGTTCCGCAATCAATGCGCTACCTGGCGCAGGTTCACGCAACTCGCGCATGAGCCGCTCGATCGACGTACGCAAGGCGGCCTTGTCCGCCTCGCTCGTGAAGTGCAGTACGGGCGGCAGTTCTCGTAGCAGGTGCTCGGCGTGCCGGGCTGCGAAGTCGAAATACCCTCCCACACCGGAGCACGAACCGCCTCCGTCCAGCACCGCCAATTCGCCGGCGGGCACCTCGGAGAAAAATTGTTCGGCGTCCAGCGCGGGAACGTCGGATTGGGAGTCGAGCCGAAATGCTCGGCCCCGAGCAAGCAGTACGCAATCGCCCGCATGAAGGCGGATTGGGACATCGATGCCGTCGACGCGGAGCCAACAAGCGCCGGAGTGGACGACGTAACACTTGATGCCTTCAGCGGCCGCGAATCCGAGCGCCCAGCGTTCGCCCGCGTCGAGGCCGCGAAAGGCATAGCTCATCGGTTTCAGAAGTGCCAGAGCGTCGGACAAGGCATCCATTTGTTTTTGGACGATTGCGATAGTTTTCGGCACGTTAAAGCATTGTTCATCTATATGCAACGCTCTAAAGTCGCGTCATTGCGTTAGAACCGACGCGGTCGCACCTAGGAGAAAGTTGCGTGCACAACCATTTTGCCCTCTGGCTACCCGCAAAACGAACCGCTTTCGCGCTGGGAAAGAACTCCCACACGCACCCTCGGCCCAACGAGATCGTGGTGCGCAACCGCGTAGTTGCCGTGAATCCTGTCGATCGGCTGATGCCGGCGATTGGCGATTTCGTGTTCCCTTGGCTCGAGTATCCGGTGGTGCCGGGGTCCGACGTAGCGGGCGAGGTGGTGGAAGTGGGATCGAGCGTGACCCGCTTTCGGGTGGGCGAGCGTGTGCTCGGTCATGCCCTAGGCGCGGAAAAAGGACGAAATGCGTCGTCGGAGGGCGCTTTCCAGCAATTCACCGTGCTGCTCGAACATATGACGGCGCCGATACCCGCATCGCTTTCGTTCGAGGAGGCTGCGGTATTGCCTCTGGGACTGTCGACGGCCGCGTGCGGCTTGTTTCAGTCCGATTTCCTCGCGTTGCGACACCCGCAACTGCGCCTCGGGCCGACGGATGAGACCGTTGTGGTGTGGGGTGGCTCGACGAGTGTCGGTAGCAATGCGATTCAGTTGGCGAGGGCGGCTGGCTATGACGTGGTCGCAACGGCGTCCGTGCACAACTTCGATTACGTGATGAGCCTGGGCGCGCGTGCGGCGGTCGACTACCGCAGCCCCGATGCGATCGAGCAACTGGCCTCGCTGATGCAAGGACGACGCGTCGCTGGAATGCTGGCGATCGGAGCGGGGTCCGCAGCCGCCTGCGTTGAGATCGCGGCTGCATGCAAGGGCCGGCGGTTCATCGCCATGGCCAGCCCGCCGGTTTCATTCGACGAGGTACCGCTCGGTAAAGGACGGATGCGCACGTTGTTGCCTCTGATGGCCCGTGTCTTGGGCGGTACGGCCAGTGTGCGACTGCGCGCGCGTCGACTCGGCATATCGACGCGAATGATCTGGGGAGGCGCGCTGTGGCAGAACGAAGTGGGACCGATGATCTATCGGGACTTTCTACCTGCCGCCCTGGCAGAGGGACGCTTCGTGGCGGCTCCCGAACCTTGTGTGGTTGGGGAAGGCTTAGAGCAGATTCCCGTCGCACTGGATCGGCATCTCAAGGGCGTCTCCGCAAGCAAGCTGGTGGTTCGGCTGTGACCGGTAGCGTCTCGAGCGCACGCTTCGGGCCGCCCGAAGGGATGGCGCATTGCGTGGGCTCGATCGTCGTCGGAAGCGTGGCCGCGAGGACGGCTTTTCCGAACCACGAGGCCGTCGCCAGCGCGAAAGCGGCTGTCGGGGCGCTCGCTCAATCGGCTGCGACCACCTACGCAGGGCGAGGAATACGCGTCAACTGCATCCATCCCGGGTTGACCCTTTCGGCGATGTCGGCCCGTTTGACCGCTTCCGAGCCGGCGGTGGCGCGTCTGTCGCGCGCGAATCCGCTCGGGCGGCTAGGCACGGGCGACGACACCGCCGCATTGGCCGATTTTTTGTTGAGCCCGCACGCCTCGTGGATAACGGGACAACAGTTCTGCGTCGATGGTGGCCAGGGCGCCTTGACGATTCCACTTGGAGCCTAGCGCTCGTCGTGGCGATCAGCGATCGCCTTGTTCGCCGCGTTGTCCGCGCAACGTCTCGAAAGCCTCGAGCGCCCGTAGGCGCGCTTGTTGATGGGCGACGATGGGCAGCGGATAGGTGTCGCCCAATCGGACGGAGGCGGCCGCGAGTTGCCCGGGCGCCGTTTGCCACGGCGCATGGATGGAGGCGGCGGGCAATCGGTCGAGTTCGGGCAACCAGCGTCGTACGTACTCGCCTTGGGGATCGAACTTTTGCCCTTGCAGAACCGGATTGAAAATGCGGAAGTAGGGTGCCGCGTCGGCGCCGCTGCCGGCAACCCATTGCCAGCCTGCCGGATTATTGGCTTCGTCCGCGTCGACGAGCGTGTCCCAGAACCACGACTCGCCATCCCGCCAGTCGATCAGCAGATGCTTGACGAGAAACGATGCGGCCACCATCCGTGCGCGATTGTGCATCCAACCTGTCAGCCACAACTCGCGCATGCCGGCGTCAACGAGCGGATAACCGGTTTGGCCGCGCTGCCATGCGCGTAACGCGTGCTGATCGTTTCGCCATGGCATGGCGTCGAACTGCGGCCGGAAGTTCACTTCGTGCAGCGCAGGGCAATGGTAGAGCAGGTGGTAGGAAAATTCGCGCCAGCCGAGTTCGTCTTGAAATTTTCGAAGGTGCTCGCTGGAGATGGACTGCGCCTGCGCGGCCGCCAGCGCGGCATACCAAACCTGCCGCGCCGATATATTGCCGAAGCGAAGGTAAGGCGACATCTTGCTCGTTGCGTCGCGCGCCATCTCGTCCCGGTGCGTCGCGTAGCCGTCGAATTCCCCATCGAGGAAGTGCCGCAACCTTTGCTGTGCGCCGCTTTCGCCGCATCTCCATGTTTGACGCAGACCGGCTGCCCAGTCGGGTGCATGGGGTTGAAGCTTCAAATCGGCGAGGCTTACCGCGTTTGCGCAGGCGCTCTCGGGTGTGCCATGGAAAAGTAGAGCGTCGGGCGAGGGAAGAGGGGGCGCGGGAGAGATGTCTTGACGCGCCGCGCGCCAATAGGCACCGAACACCTGGAATGGTTCGCCGTCCCGCCGGGTGACCTTCCAAGGTTCCCGAAGCAGGTGCCCGTTGAACGTCGATACCGCAACGGCCCTTGCTTCGAGCGCCGATTTGATCGCGGCGTCGGTTTGACGCTGCGCGGGGGAATAGCGGCGATTCCAGCAGACCTCGATTGCGTCGATTGCTTCCGCGAACGCTAGGATGGTTTCTTGTTCGTTCCCTCGCAGTAAAACGAGGCCCCCGCCCAGCGATCGCAGGCTGCCGTCGAGTTCGCGCAAAGACTCGTGCAGCCACCACCGAGCGGCTGCGCCGAGCGGCCGGCCGTGGTGCGGCTCCGGGTCGTGGACGTACACGCAGACCACGGCATGTCCGCTGGACGCCGCGTGAGCCAAAGCGGGGTTGTCGGTCAGCCGTTGATCGTCGCGGAACCAGACGACGATCGGTTGGCTCGGGTGGGCTCGTGAGCGATCTCTCATTGTTTCGCGCTTGCGGGGATGAAACGAAAGTGTACAAGGTTTACCGGTACGCGTCGTTCGATGGCGCGCCGGTGAAACGATATCGTGCCGGGTTCGGCGTGATGCTTCGGCGCGAAGCGCCAGGGGCGTCGCTTCGTCGCGGCTCGGTTCGCGCGTTCGCTGGCGGAAAGCGGGTGCCCAGCGGGCGCTGCTATAGTACGATTGAGCTTACAGTGAATCAGAAAAGCGTCACAACATCGTTTCGCTATTCGCGTCAAACCGACTGACAAGAGGAAGCGCATGAAGAAGAAGGCCGCCAGTGCGGCAGTCGAGCCGCGAGGTCCACAGGTGCAGGAGAGCGACGAGCATCGCTATCGAAGTGGCGAGGCTGCGCGGCGGGCCAAGATGCCGCCCACCACGCTGCGCATGTGGGAGCGGCGCTACGACGTCATCAGTCCCATGAAGAGCGAGGCGGGTCAGCGGCTGTACTCGGAAGAAGACGTGCGCCGGCTGGTCCTGCTCAAGGCGCTGGTCAGGCAGGGCCATGCGATCGGCTCGATCGCGCGTCTGCCGCGCGAGCAACTCGAGTCGCTACTGCAGGTGCGTACGGAAACCGTCGCCCCGGCGCCGCGAGCGAAGGATGCCGGTACCGGGCGAGTCGTCCGGATCGCTGCCGTGGGCGCCGCGGTGCAGCGGTGGCTCGCGCTTCCGGTTGCGCAATCGGGGCACGCCGAACACATCGACTTGCTCGGGCTGGCCAGTCTAAGCGAGGCGGGCGCCGCGGCCGACAGGGGCGAGGCGGTCGATGCGCTGGTGGTCGACGTGCTTGCATTGACGCGCGATGTGGCGGCGCAGGTGCTCGAGATGCGAGGTCGCCTGCGTGCACGGGTTGCGGCAGTGTCCTACGCCTTCGGCAATGCCGAGCCTACCGAGACGTTGCGTTTGGCGGGGGTGCGGCTATACCGGGCGCCGCTTACCGCCGTGGAGAGCCGCCAACTCGCGGCGGACTTGCTGGCGGGCGGTGCGGCTTTGGAGGCGGTGAGCGCGGAAGTCATCGGCGCGCGCATGCCTCGCCGCTTCGACGACGTGGAGTTGGAGCGCGTCATGTCGCGCTCGGCGATCGTTCAGTGCGAGTGCCCCCAGCACCTCGGCGAACTGATCATGCGTCTCGATGCGTTCGAGCGTTACAGCAACGATTGCATGTCGCGATCGGTCGATGATGCCGCGTTGCATCGGCACCTGGGCGATGTCACGAACCACGCTAGAGCCATGCTCGAATCCGCGTTGATGCGCGTGTTGGGCGCTCACGCGCCGGAGTGAGAGAAAGGGCGCCGGCGAGAGCCGACGCCGCACCGATCCGAATGCGCCGTGTCGGCGGTCCCTTGCGATCGCCGAGCATGAGCGGACGTCGCGGTTACCGCCGCGTCCTCGATCTACGGCGCCTGCACCGGCCTGAACAGTGCCGAACGTCGGCCCAATTCTTGGCCCACGCATATCGCCAAATCATCGCGCGCCCGCACGCGGCGAAGCGCTTACAGAGCGGCTGCTTGTTGCTCCTGTCTCCTCCCGACTCATTCATTGGACGGTGTCCTCTTCGCTGGATGCCGACTTGTCCACGCCGGCGCCCGTGATCGATCGCTCGGCGTGCCAGTCGGCATCGTTCGCGTTCTGCGTCGTGCGAGTCGTAACACTATAGCGTTTCATGCAACGGTTGCGTGAGTCGGAGGCGATCGTTTTTGCCTGTGCTTGCTTTAATGAAACGATATAGTAGCTCATAATACTTTACATGAAACGAAAAAGCGTTACAATGTCGTCAAATTTGGGCGGTGGCAGCCCTCACCCGGAGAAACGTGCATGGAATCAGTGATCGAGCAATGCGCACCGTCGCCGGACCACGCGGATGCGGCTGTGGGGCCAGCGAGTGCGGCGAGTGCGGCCAGCCCGGCGATGGCGGCGTGGTTGCCCGGCGCGACGGCGGTTTCTCATCGCATCCGTCGCCGGTTGATTCGCGCGGGTGTGCGATTTCACGCCAACGACAACATTGCCGACTTTCTGCGCGAAGGCGAACTCGATCTGCTTCAAAAGGAAGTCGAAGCGCAGCTTCACGGTGTGCTGCAAGCGTTGGTGATCGACGTCGAGAACGACCACAACACGCGCGAGACAGCCGAGCGCGTCGCGAAGATGTTCGTGCGCGAAGTGTTCGCGGGACGTTACGAGCAGCCGCCGCGCGTGACGGAATTCCCGAACGTGGAGCGCCTCAACGAGCTGAACATCGTCGGCCCGCTGTCGGTCAGGAGCGCCTGCTCGCATCACTTGTGCCCAATCGTTGGCCGTATCTGGATTGGGGTGATGCCCAATGCGTCGTCGAATCTTATCGGCCTGTCCAAATACGGCAGGCTCGTGAATTGGGTAATGAGCCGTCCTCAGATTCAAGAGGAGGCGGCGAAGCAAATCGCCGATCTGCTCGAGAGGAGGATCGAACCCGATGGTCTCGCGGTCGTGATGGAGGCCGATCACTTCTGTATGCACTGGCGCGGCATCAAAGAGAGCGACGCGAAGATGGTCACGAGCGTCATGCGCGGGTCGTTTCTGAGCGATCCCGCGTTGCGGCGCGAGTTCATGACGTTGTTGCCGGGGCGTGGGCACGGTGCGGTATGAAGGTGCAGCCAGTGGGGACCGAAGGCCTCGATGGCCGATCCGATCGTGAGCCGGTGAGCGTCACGCAGCGGGCGTCGATGCTCGCGGAACTGTTGAGCCGGGTGGCTCGGCACGACGTCGCTGCCTTTGCCGCGTTATATCGGGAGACGCAGCCGTTACTGTCGCACGTCGCATCGAAGATCCTGCGGCGCCGCGAATGGACCGAAGAAGTCCTGCAGGAGAGCTACGTCAAGATCTGGGGTTTCGCCGGCACCTATGACCCGGCTCGCGCGTCGGCGCTCACGTGGATGCTCAGTGTCGTACGTAACCAAGCGCTCGACCAATTGCGCCGCCATGCAAGCGTCGAGCGCGAAACCGAGTTGGCTTGGGAGCTCGGCGACGATTTGGACGATCGCTCGGACGTTGCGATCGCATTGGACGTCAAGCGAGCGCTCACGTGCCTAGCTCGACTCGCGCCGGCGCAGAGACAAACGATCAGTCTCGCCTACCTTCGCGAATGCTCGCACGCACAGGTCGCGGGCATGCTCGGAATGCCGCTCGGTACGGTCAAGGCCCGCATCAGGCTGGGCCTCGTCAATCTAAAACGGCTGATCGAAGCCCCGGTGGCTTGACGCGACCGCGGACTGCTTCACGTATTCACGCCCATCCAAGAGCTTTCGAATGATCGAGATCGCACCCGCTCACCGGCCCGGAAGCAAAATCGCCGTAGTCGGCGCCGGTATATCGGGCCTCGCGGCCGCCTGGCTGCTGTCGCGTCGCTATGACGTCACGCTATTCGAAGCCGGCGAGAAACTGGGCGGACATACGAATACCGTCGATGTCGAATTGGACGGCGTGAAGCATCCTGTCGACACCGGGTTTTTGGTGTTCAACGAACGAACGTATCCGAACCTGATCGCGCTATTCGACGAATTGAAGGTCGATGCGCACGAGAGCGACATGTCGTTTTCGGTATCGCTCGGCGGTGGCCGGCTCGAATGGGCCGGAACCAATTTGAACACGTTGT
Source organism: Trinickia dabaoshanensis (assembly GCF_002879885.1). Classification (GTDB taxonomy): domain Bacteria; phylum Pseudomonadota; class Gammaproteobacteria; order Burkholderiales; family Burkholderiaceae; genus Trinickia; species Trinickia dabaoshanensis. Next base: position 20,358 of record NZ_PNYA01000016.1, on the reverse strand, counting down.
TCGCTCAGCGGCGCAATGCGCTTTCTCCAAGCTTTCTCGGTATGCTGCGCGACATCGTTCGCTTCAACCGTTTGGCGGACCGCTATCTCCAAGAGGCCACGAAGATTGGCTACTGCGTGGGGGATTTGCTGCACGAAGGCCGCTATGGAGAGTCGTTCCGCAACCACTACCTGCTGCCCATGGCGGCTGCGATTTGGTCGTGCGCAACGGCCGATGTGTTGCGGTTTCCGGCCGCTACGTTTTTACGCTTTTGCATCAACCACGCTCTGCTGCAGGTCAACAATCGTCCACGCTGGCGAACCGTTCGCGGAGGTGGTCGCGAATACGTCCGGCGTTTGGCCGCGGGCATCAGTTGCGTGCGTACCCGTGCGCGGGTCGAGCGGATTCGGCGAGGAGCCGACGGTATCGATCTATTCGTTGCCGGAGATGCGGCGCGCTTCGATCACGTCGTCATGGCCACGCATGCACCCGTGAGTCTGAAATTGCTCGACGATGCCGATGCGATGGAGCGCAGCTTGCTGGGTGCCGTGCGCTTTCAGCCGAACGTTGCCGTCTTGCATACCGATACGGCGCTGCTGCCGCGGCGCAAACGCGTTTGGTCGGCATGGAACTATGTGGCCGCGCGTGAAGGGCAGGGCGATGCGCCGGTATGCGTCAGTTATTTGATCAATAAGCTGCAGCCGCTGCCGTTCGCGCGTCCGGTTCTCGTCACGTTGAACGCGCTCGTCGAGCCGAGGCCCGAACTGGAATTGGCGCGCATGGTCTACGACCATCCGTTACTCGACCACGCCGCCGTCGCGGCGCAGCGGCGGCTGCCCGAGATCCAGGGGCGGCGCAATACCTGGTTTGCCGGGGCGTGGACGGGCTATGGCTTTCACGAGGACGGTTTGAAATCGGCTCTGCGCATAGCGGCGGCGTTCGGCGTTCAGCCGGCATGGGCGCAGATATGAGCGCGACGGGTTCGGCGTGCCGCGACGCGTCGGATCGCTTAATGCTGGGCCGCGTGATGCACGAGCGGGTCCGCCCGGTGCGCAACCGTTTCGTCTACCCGGTGTTTTGCGTCCGTGTCGATCTGAGTCGCCTGGCAACGAGAAGGGCCTGGTGGTTCGGTATCGGCAGATGGCGGCTACTCGGTATCGACCCGCGCGACTACGGTCCGTGCGACGGCAGCGATCTCCTCGCATGGATACGCGATCAGCTTGAGCGTGCCGGGCTCCCCAGCGACGGCCGCGTCTGGTTGCAGACCTTTCCGCGCGTGTTCGGCTACGCATTCAATCCCGTGAGCTTTTGGCTTTGCGACGACCGCGACGGCAACTTGCGCGCGCTGCTTGCGGAAGTGCGCAATACATTCGGCGCGCGGCATCGCTACCTGCTTCGCGCCGAAGGCGATGCGCCTATCGGTGACGGCACGCCGCTCGTTTGCGCGAAGGCGCTTCATGTTTCTCCGTTCTGCCGAGTTGAAGGCCAATACGTTTTTCGCGTGCGGGAAACGCGAGGCGCGGCCTCCATCGCGATCGACTACTTCGATACCGAAGGGCTTTCGATTCGCACTTCAATTGCACTGCGCAACACCCCGCTCACTGCGTGGAGCGCGGTACGCGCGGTTGCGCGGCAACCGTGGATCACGCTCGCCGTCGTTGCACGTATCCATTGGCAAGCCCTGCGCTTATGGCTCAAGGGCGTGCCCTTTTACGGCAAGCATCCACCGGCGCCGCGTTCGCGCGGCGACGCCTCATTGCAAGCCGTTTCCTCTTCGCAAAAGCAGGTACAACGATGAAGCCATTTCAGACATGCGTGGGTCAGCCGGGCATCCCGCCATCGGCCAGGATGTTTCTCGCGCTCCTCGAACGCCTACGCATTGGACACCTGGTCGTGCATACGCCGGATGGCGGCCAGCGATTGTTCGGTCAAGCGCACGCTCAGCCTGGCGCCCAACTCGCCTTGCTCGACTGGCGCGCGTGCGCATTGATGCTCCGCGCCGGGGATATCGGGTTCGCCCGGGCCTACCGGGAGGGTTGGCTCGACTCGCAGGATCTAGTGGCGCTGTTGCGTTTGGCGATATTGAACGAGAACGCGATGCCGCGACCGGTCGTCGGCGGGTTGCTGGCTCGCGCGTGGTATCGCTTGCGTCACTGGATGAATCGCAACACGAAGGTGGGCAGCCGGCACAACGTGCACGCGCACTACGATCTCGGCAATGCGTTCTATGGATTGTGGTTGGACCCTGGGTTCACGTACTCGAGTGCGCTCTTCGAAGGCGACGCGCGCCGCTCGCTCGAGGCGGCTCAAAGCGCCAAGTACCAGCGTATCGTGGACCAGCTTCGGTTGCGCCCCGGCATGCGTGTGCTCGAGATCGGGTGCGGGTGGGGCGGATTTGCGCTGCATGCCGCACGGCTCGGCATTCATGTCGATGGCGTCACGCTTTCGATCGAGCAACTCGAGTACGCTCGAACCCGAGTGCATCGAGAGGGGCTCACGGATCTCATCAACCTCGAGTTGCGCGATTACCGCGACATCCTTGGGCGTTACGACGCAGTGGTGTCCATCGAGATGTTCGAGGCGGTGGGCGAGGCGTTCTGGCGCGAATGGTTCACGGTCGTACGGCGGTGTTTATCCGATGGCGCGCGTGCGCTCGTGCAGACCATCACCATCGACGAGACACGCTTCTCCGCGTATCGTGCGTCGAGCGACTTTATCCGCGAATATATTTTCCCAGGCGGAATGTTGCCCTCGGCGGAACGCTTCATATCGCATGCGCGCGGGGCAGGGCTACGCGCGCACCGATCGCTGGCGTTCGGCGCCGACTACGCCCGCACGTTGCGTGGCTGGCGAGAAAACTTCGAGGCGAATTTAACCGCTATACGGGCGCAGGGCTTCGACGAGATTTTCATTCGCACGTGGCGGCTTTATCTCGCCTATTGCGAGGCGGGCTTTATCGAAGGGCGTACGGACGTGATGCATTTCGAACTGGCGCCGGACGATCGCGGTGCTCAACTCACTTGGCGATGCTAGCCGGGCGACACGAAGCCCGGCTTGCCCAACTGCGATGGCAACTGAGGCACGCGGCGTACGCGCGACGTGTCGTAGCCCATCGCTTCCATCCGAACGAGTAGGGACCGATAGACCTCGTCGCTTACGTCCGGCGAACGAGAAAAGATCCATCCCAAACTCTTATCCGGGTAACCGAGGATCGTGTAGCGGTAGTCCGGATCGACGTAAACCGTTAATTGAGTCACGTAGATCGGCCAGAACAAGCGGACGCGCCATTCGCCGTTGCCGCTTCCCGAAACCACTTTGTCGACGAAATGGTACTCGGTCAGCGGAGCGTCGAAGCGCTTCTTGTGGCCGGCAAAGCGGTCGTCGATTTGGCCGTCCGGGCGCAGAGACCATTGAGCGTAGCTGCCGACGTAACCGCGCTCGGCGAAATAGGGAATGTTGGCGATGATGTACCAGCGACCCATGTAGCGCGGCAGATCGACCGGAACGGTCTGAAGCGGCACATTCGCTCGCGGGTTCGGATTGGGCGGCGGCTGAGTGCAGGCCGGCATGGCCAACAATGCTAGGCACGCCAGTATGCCGGCGGCTCTCGGCAACGGAAGGTTTGCGAAGGCCACGGTTAGCGCTTCTCCAGTAAGTAGTGCGCTACGCCCCATTCGTTGCCTTGCGCGAAGCCGAACAATTCCGCCACGGCCATGTAGAACATGCGCCAGCGTTGGAACCAGCGCGACGCATCGACGGCACCATACGTCTCCTTCAATACCGGCATGATCTGCGACCTTGCCGCGTCGAGCCGCGCGAGCCAGTCGTTTGCCGTGCGTTCGTAGTGCGTGCCGTTCAGCCACCAGTGGCGTTTGACGGTCAGGTCGTCCTGGAAGTGGAGCAGCAGCGATTCGGAGGGCATGGTTCCACCGGTAAAAAAGTACTTCGACATCCAGTCGCTTCGGTCGTGGACCTCGAAGTGATAAGCGAGCGTGCGATGGGCAAAATGGTGCACGAAAAGCTTTCCGTCGGGCTCCAACCAGCCGGCGATACGCGCGAGCAACGCCCTGTAGTTTTTCATATGCTCGAACATTTCGATCGAGACGATGCGGTCGAACCGCCCGCCATCGACGAGTGGATCGGCACTGAAGTTTGCGACATTTCCGTTGAGCACCCTAAGGTTTCCCAGCTTGCGGATGGCAGCCTGCGTTTCAATGAACGCTCGCTGCCCATGAGAGTTGGAGAGCGCTACGATTTCCGCGCTCGGATATCGAGCGGCGAGCCAAAGCGAGAGCGACCCCCATCCGCAACCGAGATCGAGGATGCGTTGTCCGTCGGCCAGTGCCGCGCGTCGCTCGTACAGCGCGAGCATGGCCTCCTCGGCCTGCGCAAGCGTGGTCCCGCTGTCGGCGTAGAGACAGCATGAGTACTTGAGATGCGGGCCAAGATGCGCGGCAAAGAATGAAGGCGGGAGTTCGTAATGCTGGGCGTTGGCGGCGTCGGTTTCGATTGCGATCGGGCTCGCGCTCAGTTCATCGATCAGCGAGGCGAGGCGCGATGCGCAAAACTCACCGTCGCGATGACCTTCGTCCACCAACCGTTGTGCCATCAACTTGCGCATGCCGGCGCGTACTAGCCAATCGGGAAACCAGCCGTTTTCGCAGGCACGGGTGAGAAAGTCGTTCGATGGGTCTTCGCTCGGAAGCGATGCCGCCAAGTTCGTAGTGGTCTGTGACATCTTCGAGGTTCCCCGTTCGTAGGGGCGGTCGTGGTTTAAGGGTTCAGCGATGAAGCCGCGGTCATCGCGCCGATGCGATGGCTCGATATCGGGGCGTGCCGTTTAGTCTCGTCGTGGCGGCCAAGGCACCAATGCACTGGTACGGCGCATATACGAGGCATAGCCTGGCCGTGTGGCGGCAAGATGCTGTTCGAGCATGGGCAGGCCCGACACTTTCGTTAAGAGCCATGCCATGAGCAGCGGAGGAATCAGCGTCAACCATGCGAAGGGGATACCTGGCGAGAGCAACGCGTAGGCCAGCCAGTGCAGGCATTCGAAAAAGTAGTTCGGGTGGCGCGAGTAGCGCCACAGCCCGACCTCGCAGACCTCACCGCGATTGGCCGGCGCTGCGGCGAATCGTGCAAGCTGACGATCGGCAAGCGCTTCTCCGGCAACTGAAACGATCCATACCGTGCAGGCGGCCGCGAGCAGCGGTGCCGCGGGGCGGTCGAGGCGGTAGGCCGGGATCGCAAATTCGAGCGAGAGAATCATGGAAACGGCGACCTGAAGTTGAAACAGCCAAAACATGCGACTGTTCGCTTTCATCCCCCACGTTTCCCGCAACTTTCTATAGCGAGCGTCTTCGGGCTTGCCTGCGTTGCGGCGCCATAGGTGGGCGCCGAGCCGGAACGCCCAAATCGATCCGCCTAATCCGATCGTCCAACGGGTCGACGCGTCGCCCGAAGCAAACAATGCGTACATGAGCGCGACGCAGCCGAGGGACGCGGCCCACACCGGGTCAATCATCCCGGCGTTGCGCGTATGAAGTTGGCGCCACCACGCCACGGTGAATACGATGACGAGGAACGCCAGAGTGCTCGCGACGAGCCAGCCCGGGCCGGGTGAAAAATAAGGATTGCTGTGCTGTAACGCTGTTTTCATAGGGGGTTCGTCATCAAGTTTCGGTGAAAGAAGCGATGACCACGCCTAGATATATACGTGCGGGTTCCGAAACTGGATCTGTGGTTGGGGCGCCGCCGCTGCAAAATCGTCCAATACTTTTGTCGGACGCGGCTCTAGCATTCATTTCAGCGAGCGCTATTTCAGGAGAGGAGCCGTGTTCTTGCAGACCGAAGTATCCCCATCGAGCGATGTTTCAGCGGCTCCGGAGCCGCAGCGTTGCGTGATCGTCGTCGACGCGGCGCTATCGCCCGGCAAGGCGTCGAATGCCGCGGCGGTGATCGCCTTTACATTGGGGCAACGTCACAGTCACTTGGTCGGGGCGCAACTGCTCGACAAAGAGGGGGCGGAGCACCCTGGTCTGATCCCCATCGGCATTCCGGTGCTCAAAGCGACGGACACAGAACTGATCGAATTGCGCCGGAAATCCTTGGGGCATTGCGACGTCGTCGATTTCCCGGTACAAGGCCAAGCGACCACCGACTACGGGGCGTTCTTGGAGGCAGTGCGGGTCGTCCCCGGCGATTCCCTTCGATACCTGGCGGTCGGCATCGTGGGCGGCAAGAAGAAGGTCGGCAAGCTCGTCGGCGGTTTTTCGCTGTTTGCGTGATGGAAGCCGGCATGACTGCGGCGCTCGATGGCCGGGTTTGGTCCATCGGCATCGATCGCCCGACCAAACGCAATGCGCTGGACGAGATATTGTTCGACGGACTGGCGAATGCGCTATCGCTTGCGCAAGAGGATCCGCGAATACATTGCGTTTTGCTGCATGGGAGTACGGATTGTTTCTGCTCTGGGCACGATATCGCGCGGTTCGAGGCCTTATGGCCGCAGCCGGCAGACGGCGTGGTCGTACGTTGCATCGATGCATTGCTGAATCTGTCCAAGCCACTGATTGCCGCTGTGTGTGGGCCCGCTGTCGGATTCGGCGCCACTATGTTGTTGCATGCCGATTGGATTGTCGCAGGGGAGAGCGCGACGTTTCGCTTTCCCTTCACGGACCTCGGGATCGTTCCGGAAGCCGGTGCGACTTCGCTCCTCGCGCGTAGGGTTGGAGACCTGGCCGCACGCGATTGGTTGATGAGCGGCCGCACGATTTCATCCGAGGAAGCGTTTCGGCTCGGTTTGGTCTCGTGCTTGCGGCCAGATGCGGACGTGCTTTCAGTTGCGAACGAGTACGCGGCCGGTTTGGCGGCAAAACCATTGAGCGCTCTCGTGGCCACGCGTCGATTGTTACTCGAAGGCGCAACCCTGAATTCGCGGGATGCCATCGACGGGGAACTCTCGTATTTGAACGCGCTCATTCCAACCATGAACCGGAAACCGATATCTCATGGCTAAAATTCACGTCGTCCACGCCCATCCGGAGCCACGCTCTTTCTGTACGTCCATGGCACACGAAGCTTTGCGCGTGCTGAAGGGGCGTGGCGACGATGTGACCTTTTCGGATCTCTATGCGCTGGACTTCGACCCGGTGGTTCGCGCTAGCGACTTCGATGATCGAGTCAGCGGCGATTACCTTGTTTATGCGCTAGAACAGCGCCATGCCTTTCGGCACGACTCGCTGGCACCCGATATACGGCGGGAAGTGGAAGCGTTGTTAGCGAGCGATACGCTCTTGATGATTTTTCCGCTTTATTGGTTCTCGGTGCCGGCGCTGATCAAAGGGTGGATCGACCGGTGCTTCCTCTCCGGAGCGATGTACGGAGGCAAGCGCATATACGGCCGCGGCGGTATGGCGGGCAAGCGGGCCGCGATTGGTGTAAGTTTGGGGGCGCGCGAGCACATGTTCGGCGCGCAGGGAATTCATGGGGAGTTGGCCTGCGGCATGTTGCGCCATCTTTTGCAGGGCACGTTGGGCTATGTCGGGTACGAAGTGTTGGAACCGTTCTTCGCCTGGCACATTCCCTACTGTTCGAGCGATCAGCGAGAGGACACCTTGATGCGTTGGCTGGAATACGTGACGAGCCTCGATCACCAGCCGAGTCTATCGATGCCCCAACTAGAAAGCTACGATGATGTTTTTCGGCCGATTGCGAAGTCAGTCTCATCATGAAAGTCGCAACCTCGACTCGTTCTATCAAGCTGTGGCGCGCCCCGGACGTCATGGATGCGGTCATGCTCAAGGGAGAGTTTCTCGGGCACCGGTATCCGCCGCATGCGCACGATACCCACTGTCTCGCCGTTGTGACCGGCGGCGCGGTGAGCGTCGAGGTCAAGGGCCAACGACGTGTGTGCCGGCGCGGCGACGTCATCGTCATCGACGCGGGTCTGGTCCATTCCGGGGCCGCGGCCGGTGAGGGACGTTGGAAGATGCGCGTCGAGCACGTGCAGCCGCATGCGCTGGCGTCGTACTGCGACGCCCTCGGCATCGAGCGGCGCGAGCGATTCGATCCGAAGAGCCCGTTCATCGTGGACGCCGATCTGGCGCGAAACCTTTACGGTGTCAATTGGTGTTCCGAGGTGGATGACGATCGATTCAAACGCAGCGAAGCTTTGGCTTGCGCGGTGTTGAACCTGCATGCGCGACATGCGAATTCCGCCGGCAGCTTACCGGCTGTCCGCAGGGAGCCTGCGCTAGTGGGGGCTGTCAAGGGCCGTTTGCTGGAAGATCTGCATGCGCGGCCCACCTTGTCGACGCTGGCAAACGAATACGCAGTGACGCCGTTCGTGCTGTTGCGCGCCTTCGTCCGCGAGACGGGATTGAGTCCGCACGCGTTCATGCAGCAGGAGCGTGTCCGCGTGGCGATGCAGCTCCTGCGCGAGGGGACGAGCCTCGCCGAGGTCGGCGCGCGAGCCGGCTTCGCCGATCAGTCGCACTTCACTCGGGTGTTCAAACAGCAAACCGGCGTGACGCCGAAGTTGTATCAAGCCGCGTTTCAATGATCGGCGCGAGGATCGGGCCCGCGCTCTGTAGTCGTCGGCCGTGCCGTTACCGGTCGTTCGTCATTCGGGCGCGCCGAGTCGATTCGTCCGCGCAATCAATTGGAGCACCTGCTTTTCAATGTTGGCGTTGCCTGGCCGTCCGTCGAGGATGGTCTCGAGCCGCGCTCTCCAATACGCGGGCTCGGCAACGATGGTGGGAGGAGCGAGATAGATCTTCGTCGTCTCGAGCATGGAAATGGCCGCTTTGATGTGTCGCAGTTCACGTTCGAGTTCACGATAAGAGTCCATACGAATGATTCCCTCACACCAGTGTCGGATAACGCTCCGACGAAAATGATGTGCGGTTGCAGCAAAGCGGAAATTGACCATGGTCAACAAAATATGACGAATTGAATGCGTCTATTTCCACGCGTCTTTGTAGGAAAAAACCTACGGGAAGCGAGCGTAACGGCTAGATTTCCGGGAATGGACCTACGAGTCGCCGCGCTGCTTCTGGCCATTCGCGCCGGCAAACATGCTCATACGGCTCAAGATCCAGTCGAGCAATTCTTGCGCGGCCGCTACGAGCGGGCGGTTGGTTTTGACGAGCAGCCGTGCCTTGGTTGCGCGACACAACGGATGATCGATCGGCACGATAGCCAGTTCGCCCGATGCGATTTCGCGGTACGCCGCAAATTCGCCGATGAGTGTGACGAAATTGCTCGATGCGACGATCCGCTTGAGTGCTGTCAGCGAATTGGTGCTGAGCGAGGAACGCAGCTCGAGGTTCTCCGCGAACTCGAGCATCTTCACGGCATGCCCGATGCCGAACGTGGGCGGCATCGTGGCCAGCGGATATTTCAGCAGATCTTGGACCGTTGCCGCTTGTCCTTTAGCCGCCAGCGGATGCCCGGAGCGAACCAAAAGAACGACGGGTTGAGAGGATGTTGCACGATATTCCACGCGTTCATGGGGTGGCGGGTTGTAAGCCAGGCCGATATGCGCGCGGCTTTCAGCCACTTCATTGAGAATATCGTCCACTCCGAGGCTCTGTACGCCGATGCTCAATTCGGGGTATCGAGCGCAGAAGGGCGTCAGAACTTCGTCCACGAGGGCATCGGCATAGCCTTCGCTGATAGCCAGTTGAACGTGTCCTTGCCGTAGGCCCTTCAAAGCATGCAGCTGGTCCTCGAATTTCTCTTGATGCGAGCGATATCCCCGCCAAAACTCCAATAAATGCGCGGCGGCCTCGGTGGGCGTCACGCCGCGGGCCTGCCGCTCGAACAGCATCGCGCCCAATTCGTCTTCCAACAACTTGATCTGCCGAGTGATCACCGATGGGGAAGTATTGAGGTGGTCCGCCGCGCCCCTGATCGTGCCGTGCGTCAAAACCTCATAAAAATAGCGCAGGCGTTGCTGATTGATTTCACGCATGTCGCGCGTCTCCGAAGGGCCGGCCGCATGAAGGGCCGTGCGCTATCGTAGCCGTTGCCCGCTGGGCAACGCAATGTGAACTTAGTTGCTCTTGCTCGTTCGGCCTGCGATCTCCAACATTCACGCACGAATCGTTGAACAGAAGATCGGACCAGGAGACGAGCATGGCATCCATTCAGACGGCAATCGCCGGGAGCGACGCTCCCGCGCTCTACGACAAACTCAATTGGCGGATTCTCCCGTTTCTATTGATCTGCTATTTGTTTGCGTACATGGACCGCGTTAATGTGGGCTTCGCAAAGCTGCAGATGCAAAGCGACCTTCATTTCTCGGATGCCGCGTATGGCGTGGGGGCGGGCATTTTCTTCGTGGGCTATGTGCTCTTCGAGCTTCCCAGTAATTTGATGTTGCCCAGGATCGGTGCCAGGAAGACGTTCAGCCGCATCCTCGTCCTGTGGGGCGTCACGTCCGCCTGCATGCTGTTCGTGCGTAACGTGCAGATGTTTTACGGCATGCGCTTTCTACTCGGTATCTTCGAAGCGGGCTTTGCACCCGGCATGATCTTTTACCTGTCGCGCTGGTATGGTCCGTCGCGCATGGCAAGGGCCATTGCGATCGTTTTTCTGGCGGGCCCGATCGGGGGGATCGTCGGCGGGCCGGTCTCGGCCTGGCTGATGACCGCGCTCGCCGGCAAGGCCGGTCTTGCCGGATGGCAGTGGATGTTCCTTGCGGAAGGCGCGCCTTGCGTCGTACTGGGCATTCTTACGCTTTTCATGTTGTCCGATAGGCCCGCGCAAGCCCGCTGGCTCAGCGATGAAGAAAAACGCTTGATCGAGACAGAACTCGCAACGCCTGCTTCGGACACGGGGCATTCGTTCAAGGCTGTCCTGCGCAATCCGAAGGTCTATGTGCTGGCTGGCGCGTATTTCTGCATCATCGCGTCGATCTATGCCTTGAGCTTTTGGTTGCCCACCATCGTGAAATCGCAAGGCGTCGGCGATACGCTCGTGCTGGGCTGGTACGCGGCCATTCCGTACGTCGGGGCGGCGGTCGGCATGGTCGCCATCGGCCGTCGATCAGATAGCCGCGGTGAAAGGCGTTATCACAGCTCGGTGCCCGCGGCGCTTGCCGCACTGGTGCTGTCGTTGTTCGTTTTTGTCGACGGTCATTTGGTCGCGTCGCTCGTCTTACTGACGCTCGTGACGACGATGTTGTGGATGGCTTATACGGTCTTCTGGGCCATTCCCGCTCAGTACATCAAAGGCGATGCGGCCGCGGGCGGAATCGCGCTGATCAATACGATCGGTTTGTCGGGCGGATTCTGGGGACCCGCCATCATCGGATGGGCCAAGACGTCAACGGGCAGTCTTCATGTTGGCATACTGATCGTCGCCGCTGTGGCATGTTGCGGCGCTGTGTTGCTCTTTTCCAATAGACTGCCGACGCAATAGCGGTCGGCCGGACAGCCGGCAGCTTCCATTCACTCAACGTGCCGCGCATGAGGCGTGCGTGGAGTCAAACCGAGGACCTCAAATGCTTTTACATCTTTCTACGTGGGCGGAAATCGATCAGTACCTGCAACGCAGCCGCTCGATCGTCGTCCCGATCGGATCCAACGAACAGCACGGCCCGACCGGTCTGCTCGGTACCGATTGGCTGTGTCCCGAGATCATCGCGCGCGAAGCGCACAAGAGCGACGACATCCTGGTCGCGCCGACCTTCAACATCGGCATGGCCCAGCATCACCTGGGCTTCGCCGGCACGATTTCGCTGCGTCCCTCGACGTTCATCGCCGCGATAGGCGACTGGGTCCGCTCGCTGGCGGTTCATGGGTTCGAGAAGATCCTGTTCTTGAACGGCCATGGCGGCAATATTGCATCGATCGAAGCAGCGTTCTCCGAAATCTACGCCGAGGCTAGTTTCGCGAAGCGGCGGTTGGGATTCGCCTTGAAGCTTTGCAACTGGTGGGACCTCGAAGGTGTCGCCGAGTTGGCGCGCGAGCAGTTCCCGGAGGGACACGGCTCGCACGCGACTCCATCGGAAATCGCCATTACGCAATGGGCGTTTCCCGACGCCATCAAGTCGGCAAGCTATTCCCCGCGCATCGCGCCGACGGGTCCGATCCGCGAAGCGCTCGACTTTCGCGCTCGTTTCGCCGATGGGCGGATGGGCTCCGATCCGGCGCAGGCATCGAGGGAAAAAGGCGGCGCGTTAGTGGAATTGGCGGCGCGAAGTCTCGTTCGCGAGCTGGATGCATTCAGTCGCGAGAGCGTGCCGCATTAGCCCTCGCGATGCGGGGTTCAACGTCATTTTTTAAGGAGTGATCGAACGATGTTTAGTCATGTAGTGGTGGGAACGAACGACCTCGAGCGAGCGAAGCGGTTTTACGATGCCGCGCTGGGGGCGCTCGGAGTAGGGGAAGGCCGCATGGACGATAAGGGCACGCACCGGCGCTATGTGTATCGGACGAGCACCGGCGTTTTCTTCGTGACCGAGCCGATCGACGGGCAGAGCGCTTGCCACGCGAACGGCGGCACGATCGGCTTTGCATGCCGATCGACCGATGAAGTCGAGCGATGGCACGCGGCGGGCGTCGCGAACGCTGGGCAATCGGCGGAGGAGCCGCCGGGCTGGCGCGGTTCGGCGGCGAACGGGCTCTTCCTCGCCTATTTGCGCGACCCCGATGGGAATAAGCTTTGCGCTGTCTATCGGCAGCCGGGCTGATTTCGCTGTACGAGTGGGTTCGCATTGGCGGCTTAAAATCCCCTAAAGTCTTTCGCGCAAAAGCCGTTAATTCGGTCGCTGGGCGGAAAAGACGGCATATAAAGCGGCGGCGAGGGCCCCGGTGTCCTGTCTTCATCCGTCCGATCCGCGCAAACCGATAAAAACGAGGAAAGACGGGGGATACGGTGTCTGATTGCCGCGTGTTCGAAACGCATCGCCAAGACTGGCATACGAGCAAACGCCCAGGACCGGCGTTACCGCAAAGCATTCTGGGTTGCATGACAACGCCAGCTTCGCGTACAACGGGAGCGGCGACATGAGCGCGGTCCTAACGCCCGACGTATTCGACGAAGTCAAACGACTAGCGGACAGCGGCAACAGCTACAGCGCGCTTCCTTTGCTGGACGCCTTGGCGGGCGAAACGCGCGTCGAGGCCCAAACGCTGCGTTCACGCGTCATTCGGCACCTCGGCAACGACCGCCGCGCGAAGGCGATCGACCTCCTGGTGTGGCGTGCGCACCCCCATCACCCTGAGGCGATGGTTGCTTACCTGCGGGGATTCAGCGAGCGGCGAGGCCTCTATCGCGCGTGGCAATGGGCCAAGTCCATTCGGTTTCCGGAGGATGCGCCGGCCGATTGCGCGGCCGACTGGCATGCATTGCGCGCGAGTATGGCGGTGGCATTGCGCGACGCCGACACGGCCGAACGATTGTTCGCCCAGGCGCGCTCGCTCGTTCCCGACGACCCATGGATTCGCGTCCAGCAAGCCTACGGGTTGGCGGGCCTGGACCGCTATGACGAAGCGATCGACGTGGCGCGCGAGGCAATGTCGCTCGCAGCGGACTATCGAGCCGCGGTCCAAGCGCTCGCGCATTTCTTGTCGCTGAAAGCTCGAGACGAAGAAGCGATTGGATTGCTCGAGCAGGCATCGCTGCGCATGCGCAGCGCCGACGTCGAAATGCAGCTCGCGGGATTTTTGACGGAGCAGAGCAGATTCGACGATGCCGCGCGCGCCTTGCAGCGTGCACGCGAATTCTCGCCCCTCGCGGATACTCAGCGGCGCCGCTGGCTCGACCAGCAGAGCGCGACGAATCTGCTGGCCAGAGGGCGCTTCGAGGAAGCGATCCCGCTTTGCAAGAAGCTAGGCGATCCCTTCCACGTGGGCATTGCCGAGCGGCTCGAGCCGATCATCCGCGGCGCCGCAGCGCGGCCGCGGCGCGTGTTGCTCGACGTGGAGTTCGTGCGCCAGCATCACATGACCTGTTCGCCCGCCACGTTGGCCGCATTGAGCCATTACTGGGGGCGTGAAGCGGAGCACGTCGAGATCGCCGAGCAAATTTGCTATAACGGCACGCCGACCTCGAGCGAGCGGGCCTGGGCGGAACGCAACGGCTTCGTGGCCAAGGAATTCACGGTGAATTGGGAGGTCGCGACGCGCCTTGTCGACGCCGGTTTGCCGTTTGCGCTCACCACTCGCTTCACGAACTCGGGGCACACGCAGGCGGTCGTCGGCTATGACGAAGCGCGTCGAACGCTGTTGATTCGTGACCCCACCCATCGTGTGCACGCCGAATTTTCCGCGAATGAGTTGTTCGAGTCGCTGCGTGCCAATGGGCCGAGAGGGATGGTTGTTCTCCCGCCCGGCCAAGTGCATCGTTTGGAAGGCATCGCATTGCCCGACGCCGATCGATGGAACGACCACTACGCGGTGGTGGCTGCGCTCGATCAGCACGATCGAGATGCGGCGAACGAGGTTGCCCAGCGCCAACAACAGACGGACCCCGATCATTGGTTGACGTTGTGGAGCTTGCGCAGCCTCGCCGCCTACGACGGCGATGGGGCGCAGTCGGTGGCGCTCACGCAGCGGCTCGTCGAGCAATTCGGCGAGCGGCCGGAACTCTTGTGGCAACTGCAGCAAGCGATGGGGCAGGCGGCGACGCGTCCCGAGATGCTGAAAGTCTGCGAGCATGCGGTGCGCCGTTATCCGTACGACTTCGCGTTACGCGCGCAACTTGCTTTCGTCTGCCTCGACGATGTACGCGAATCGAAGCGCGCGGAAACGCACCTTACGTTCGCACTGCGCGTCAATCCCGTGGACGCGCCGAACTGGCGCGCGATGGCCGACGTGCTGTGGCAGTCGGGCGAGCGGCGCGAGGCACTCGAGCATTATCGGATCGCCTCTTGTCTTGGCGAAACGACCGAGGATATGGCGGCCGCTTATAGCGCTGCCTGTCGTTTGTTGGGTGAATCGGGGCGCGCGATCGAGTGGCTCCGCCGGCGCGAGGCGCGCCTAGGCGGGAAGTCCAGCGCGCCCGCCATGACCTGTTTCAAAGAGCTCGAGTTGCTGGAGCGTGCGCCGGAAGCGTTCGAACTCATCGAGCAAGCGCGTTTGCGTCGGCCCGAGGATGATGTCTTGCGCCTGTTTTGCGCGCAAAAGTACTTGCAATACGGTGCGCTCGAGAAGGCGCATGCTGCGTTGAGCGAAGCGGCGGGGCGAGTCCGGCATGCCGATCGTCTGCGCGTCGAAGCCTTGTTCGCACGGCACGAGGGGCGCCTGGGCGATGCGTGGTTCTCGATCGCTCGAGCCTGCGAGCAGGAGCCGGTGCGCGTCGATTTGCAAACGCTGGCGGTCGATATTCTGTCGCAACGCGAGGGGCGATCCGCTGCGCTCGACTACCTGCGCGACGTTTGCGCGAAACATCGAACGTTGATCGGCATGCACGCGCTCTTGCTGCGATCGCTGCCCGCCGATGCGTTGCAAGAGCGCGAGACGGTTCTGCGGCACGTGCTGTCGCTCAACGAGCGCAACGCCTATATGTGGCGCGAATTGGCCGACAATCTATGCAGGCAGCAGCGTTTGCCCGAGGCTTGGGATGCGGCGAATCGCTCGCTCGAACAGGCGCCGCAGGACGCAAGCACGCATAGCGTCTTGGCGAGCCTTCATTTCGCGGCGAACGAAATCGAGGCCGGACAGGCGCGATGCCGTGATGCTCTGCGCTGCTCGATCGAGCAGGCCTACGCGTTCAACATGCTGGTGCGCAGTTGCACGTCTCACGAGGGGCGGCTCGAGGCGCTCGAGTACATCGAAGCTCAGCTCCGAGAGCAGGTAGTGCGAGGCGATGCGCCGCTGCTATTCCAAACCGTGGCGAAGTTCGCGTACTCGCCCGATGAACTCGAATCGCGGCTTCGCGCGTTGCGCGACGAGCGGCCGGAGCTATGGCAGACTTGGCTCGCGCTAGTGCTGCAACTGATCGACACGGGCAAGCTCGAGGCGGGACGGCAGCTGATCGACGAAGCGCTCGAACGGTTTTCGCTCACGCCTCGGCTTCACTACGAGCGCGCGCGCGTGGCGGCGATTCAGGGCAGGTCGGACGATGCGCTCGACGCCGTGCGGCGGACGCTGCAATTGAGCCCCGCTTGGAGCATGGCGATCCAACTGTACGTCGACCTGGCGCTGAACGATCCAGCGCTGCTCGAATCGGCGCTGGCATTGCTCGACTCGCCGCTTTCGCGCAGCGACGAAAGCGCCGACTGCCAGGCGCTGCGCGCGAGGGTTCTATGGCAGATGAACGAGCGCGAACGGGCGCTCGCGACGATCGAGTCGGCTTTGCTGCAATGGCCCAGGCACGCGCAAGCGTGGCGGCTGCAAGGTGCTTATGCGCGGGCGCGGTGTGAGCCCGATAGGATTCGGCGCGTTGCGCAGCAGGTACTCGAGAGGCATCCCTACGATATCGAAAGCCGAATCCGGCTGGCGGAAACGGCGCGTTCTCTCGCTGACGCGCTATCGGAACTCGATCGCGCCGCGCAGATCGAGCCGATGAATCAAACGGTCTACATCGCGCGCTTGGATGCGCTGCTTCGCCACCGTGCATTCGATGAGGCGATGAAGGCGGTCGAGGACGCGCCATGGGGTGCGCATACCCCTACCTCCATTCGCCGGTATCGTCCGCGCATCCTATGGCAAAGCGGGCAGAGCGCCGAAGCGATTGCGAGCATGCGCGCCTTGCTTCAGCAAGAGAGCGCCGATTCTTCCTTGTGGCAGGAGCTCGTGGACTGGCTGAACGCGACGCCGCAGGTGGACGACTATATGGCGGCCGCGCGTGAACTGGTCCGCTTGGCGCCGGGCTTGGCGATCGCACACGGCCATATGGGACACGCGTATCGGAAGAAGGGCGAAACGGAACTGGCCATACAAAGTCTGCGCACGGCGATGGAGCTCGACGCCGATTATGCCTTCGCGCCTTTCGCATTGACGGATCTGTTGCTCGATACCGATTGGCGGGAAGCCGAACCGGTACTGCGCGTATTGCGCGCGCGTTTCCCCGGCGCACCTGTCGCGCTGCGCGAGATTCGGTATGCGCTCGCCTCCGAAAATCTGTCGACCCTCGACGAGGCGCTGGCCGAAATCGTGCGGGTGCCGATCGAGCAGTCGGATTTGTTCGCCGAAGCGGCGAAGCGGCTCAAAAAAGGCGAGGGCAAGCGCAAGCTGCTCGACGCGATCCGAACTGCGTTCGAGGCAGGCCGGGCCGGCGAAGCGGCGATCTCCCATTGGATCGAGAAGGAGATCGACCTGTCGAATCCGGAGGAAACCGATAACCTGTCGCCCTATATGGATGGCGAATCCGATCCGAACGATCACTTCAAAATCGCGCTCGTTCGATGCGCCGCTCGGGAAGGACGTGGCGGGCTGGTGTGGATCGTCGTCGAGCGCTATTCGCAGGCGCTGCGCGCCAACCTGCGCGGTTGGGCACAGGCGAGTTATGCACTCGTTACGTGCGGCCAATATGCGAGGGCGGTCGAGTGGCTTCACGATTGGCGCCGCGACGACGCCCCCTCGTGGGCATTGGACAATCTTTCGCTGGCCATGCGAGAGCTGGACATGCTCGACGCGGCGCACGAAGTTGCTTTGGCTTCGCATGCAAAAATGCCGACGGGCCCGCAAGCGCTGATATTTTTGGCGGCCGATGCCGCGTTGGCGGACGACCTAGATGCGCTGCGCCGATACTTGGCGCTGCTGCGGCCGACGCAATTGCGCCCGTTGCACCGCGCGTCGCTGGATCTGGTCCTCGGCTATGGGCACGCCATCGACTCGGGTCGCATCGCGCCGCTCTCCAAGGCCTTCGCACAGGTGCGCGCGCTCGCGAAGACGGACAAATGGCTCTCGTTATTGATGAAGGGCTTGCGCGCTAGATGGGCGGGCCGCACTTCGGGGCTCAAAAGGCTTTTGCGTTTGCTCATACTGACTTAGGCACGCCGGACGGCGAGTCGCAAAATAATACGTTCAAATCGTCGATCCCAACCCTAAAGAGTTGGGATCGACGGCCGATATCGAGTGGGTCCCACAATCATTAAAAAGTAGACCGGAGCCTCGAAATTGAAATCGCTGAATAAGCTCGTAACTGTTGCCGCTTGCGCGGCGTTCGTGACTGCATGTACGACGACGCCGCCCAGGGCTACCTACAATTCGGCGAAAATGTCGGCCGTCAAATCGATTGCGGTAGTGGCGCCCACGAAGACCTACTACCACGCGGTCAGCGCATCGAGCGGCGGGGGCGTGATCATGGCCGGCGGCGTGCTGGGCACGATCCTGGCGACGGCTGCGTTGAACACCGTTACTGCTGGAAAAAGCCATTCCTCGTTCAATGACACGGTCACCGAAAAATTGGGCGACACCGGGCTCAACCGGAAGTTCGTCGACGCGCTCGAAGCCGAACTCAAAGACGCGGGATACGACGTAAAAGAAATCGAGCTGTCAGGTGCGGACATGCCGAGAGTGACTGTGCGGCGCGATGGAACGCAGATGCTGAAGGGACCCATCTATGAGGGCGCCGACGCGATCATGGTCGTTCAAAATTCCGACGGTTACTACGCTTCGGGTACGTTCTCTCTGTACACGCGCGACGTCGGCGCGTACATCACCCTTTACAAGGGCGACACGCTCGACCGGATCTTTAGCGACCAGTTGCGTTTCAATAGCGGCAGCTCCGATTCCTATCGCTATGCGACGTACCTTGAGCTGAACTCTGACCTGCCCCATGCCATCCAAGGCGTGGACGAGGCGGCGATGGCGTTGGTGCCTGATTTCAAGGCGGATTTGCTGGCGAGTCTTGGTGTCTCAGCGAAAACGGCTCGAGCGGCAACACCGCCGCAGCCCGGGCAAACGGTGCAGACGGCTCAGAAGGCTGATACGGTACAAAAGCCTGACAGCGCGAAGGCTGAATAAGCCGTCTCGGATCGGCGGCGTGCCGGAGCCGCCGGCACGCCCGAGCCGATCCGCTAAGCGGCCCATCGCCGAATCAACCCGGCACTAGCTCTACCGTGTGCCGGTTGAACGCGTAATAGCCTTGAGCCATCCGATCTCGCGACGAGTCGATCGATGAATTGACCAGGATGGCCAAGGTTGCATTGCAACGAGCATCAATGGCCGGGCCCATACCCTTCGAGGCTGAGCAACAGCGCGTTCATGGCGTCTTTGAAGCTATGCCCCGCTTTCATCAAATCCGCGAGAGTTTTCACGCACTCGGCCCGCTTGGCGCCGGGCGGGTGATCGCCGGACCAGCCCGCATTGAAAATCCCAGCCGCGACCCCGCGATTCGCCGTGTCGCAAATGTCGTCCCAACCCACGCCGCATTGCTTCAACAGATACGCGGCGCCCAAATCCGCAATGATTTCCGTGCGTGCTCCGGTGAGCGCGCTTTTGCCGCTGTACCCGAGATCCGCCGCCAGCTTTCCGCTGAAGGCATGACCCAATTCGTGGGCGAGCGCGAACTTGACCGAGTTGTCGTCGAGGGCAAGTAAGCGTGCGTTTGCGTCGATGATCACG
Source organism: Trinickia dabaoshanensis (assembly GCF_002879885.1). Classification (GTDB taxonomy): domain Bacteria; phylum Pseudomonadota; class Gammaproteobacteria; order Burkholderiales; family Burkholderiaceae; genus Trinickia; species Trinickia dabaoshanensis. The sequence goes on along the minus strand of NZ_PNYA01000016.1, from coordinate 856 downwards.
TGCCCGTGGTCGTCCATACCCAGCGTCGAATTGGGCACCGCGTTGATAGCCCCGCCGCTGGTATCCAACCTGACGACGCCGATGACAAGGCAGCCGCCCAGTGCAGTGAACGCGGCACCGTTATAGAAGTCCCGCTTGATGATGTCGATCAGGTTGCCCGCAACGACAGAAGCTTGTTTTGTATCCATGGCGATCCCTTCCTCGCGTTGATTGACGGTGGAAACATGGCTAGCCCTTGCGCCGTTGCAGCGCGCCGATACCGTGAAGGTCGCGGTGCGGCGAAGGGTGGGCAACGCCGTCGTGCTCGTTGGGCGTGTTGCCGTGACGACAAGCGTAGGTAAGCGCGGGAGGCGGAACTATGAGGCGATAGGCACGGTTGCCGTTACCCGCGGGATTTCATGGGATAAGCGGCGTGCTCGTACGGGACCGGGCAGGGAACTCAGCTTCGGGACCAATCGCCCGGGCCTTGAATGAATTCTACGAGAGAGGGGGTAGGGGACGACCGTCGCCCCCTACCGGAGTGGGATGCGCGTGCTGAACGAGCGCGATCTGGATTACGTCCCGTCGGCGGGCGTTTCGGTTTTCGGCGTCAGCGCGTGATGCCGTGTCTTCGCCTTCGTGTGCGTGCCTACGTGGTGCGAGGTCGCGCGCGATGTGTCGTTATCGGCCGTGCGATCGGCTTGTGTGTCGGAACGGTCGGCTGCGCGAGCGAGGCCTTTGTCCCGATCGCCCGAGATCGGGCTATTGGAGTTCTTGAGTCCCGCCGCGCTCATGTGGCTTGCCGATAGACCGCCGAAATTGCCTTTCGCGCCGCTCATGCCCGCGCCCATCCCGGCGCCCATCCCGGCACCATGCC